>CAWINE010000018.1:0-385556 GCA_963837315.1 uncultured Chloroflexia bacterium | reverse complement strand
ACGTTTTACGTTTTACGCTCTCGTAGTACAATAGAAGCGCCGTGCTCAATGCCGGGAACTAAAATAAGGATAAAGTAGAAACCGAACTATGGCATTACGATGTGAAAGCCCAATTGCTGTATGTCTTAGAACCCCGGCGGCGCAGTGCATGATCTGCGGCCGACATTTCTGCCGCGTGCACGGCGATGTCGAAGCCTCGGTTTGCAGGCTCTGCCGGGCCGAATATAGAGACAAGCTTGCATGCCGAAGCCTCTCAGGCTGCGGAAGTGGAGAGGCGTGAAGAGGCCGCACGTCGCAATCTCGAAGAGAACCTTTGCGGCTGGTATGACTGTCCGAACGACATGTACGCGCGCTGCGAGCGTTGCGGCCTTTCCTATTGCGCCAGCCATGTAAGTCGCTACCGCTATAGCTATCGCTATAGAACGCGCAAAGGCGTCTACAAGCGCCAAGCCGAAGTGACCCTCTGCGATGCCTGCAAACATTACCTCAGCGACTACAAAGGCGAAAAGACCTGGCGGGACTGACGGAATTGCGGATGCGGATTGCGGATTGCGGATTTTATATCTAACGTCTAATTCCTAACCTCTGGTTTCTCACAAAGGATTCATAAGCCATGAATGACGCAGACAAGGTCTATACACGACCACGGCCTGTGGTGCTGGTGATTCTCGACGGCTGGGGGCTGAACCCTGAGCGCGAGAATAACGCTATTGCGCTGGCCGACACTCCGAATATGGATAGGCTGTGGGAGAGCTACCCGCATACCTCACTCGACGCCTCCGAGCACGCTGTTGGGCTTCCATACGGCCAGATGGGCAACTCGGAAGTGGGCCACCAGAATATGGGCGCGGGCTTCGTGGTCTACCAGGAGCTTACGCGCCTGGATAAAGCGATCGAGGACGGCTCCTTCTTCGAGAACCCCGAGCTGGTGGGCGCTTGCGATCACGTATTGCAGCGCGGCTCTACCTTGCACTTGCTTGGCTTGCTCGGCCCCGGCGGCGTGCACAGCCACTGGGCGCACCTTTTCGCGTTGCTCGAGCTGGCAAAGCGGAAAGGCATCGAACGGGTAGTCTACCACGCCTTCACCGATGGGCGCGACACCCCTCCGCAGAGTGGCCTCGGCTTCATGGAGACTGTGCTTTCAAGGATGGAAGAAATAGGGGTCGGCAAGGTCGGAAGCGTGGGCGGTCGCTACTACGGGATGGACCGCGACAATCGCTGGGACCGCGTGCAGAAGGCATACGACGTGATAGTGCATGGGCAGGGCGCTCGCTACCCAGATGCCCTGTCGCTCTTCCGCGCCTCCTATCGAGGCAGGTGTCATGGACGAGTTCATCGTGCCTGCCCTGGTTGCTGCCGAGGGCGAAGCCCCCAGTACCATCAAGAGCGGCGACGGCGTGATCTACTTCAATTTCAGAAGCGACCGGGGCCGCGAGATGACCAGAGCCATCACCGACCCCGACTTCACCCAGTTCGACCGCGGAGAGAAGCTGGAAGACCTCTTTTTCGTGACGATGACCCGCTATGCCGAAGACTTGAATGTGCACGTCGCATACCAGGCTATGGAAGTGCGCGTGCCGCTGGCGAGGGTGCTGAGCGATCTCAAGATGCGCCAGTTCCATATCGCTGAAACCGAAAAGTATGCGCATGTCACATTCTTCTTCAACGGACGTAACGAGCAGCCTTTCCCCGGCGAAGATCGCGTGCTTGTGCCTTCACCGAAGGTGGCAACATATGACCTCATGCCTGAGATGAGCGCCTACGGGATAGTCGAGGAGCTGACGAAGCGAATAGCGTCAGGCAACTACGACTTTATCGTCGCCAACTTCGCTAACGGGGACATGGTCGGCCACAGCGGCAAGCTCGACGCCACAATCAAAGCCTGCGAGGTTGTGGACGACTGCGTAGGCAAGGTGCTTCAGGCAGTACAGAGCGTGGGTGGCGTGCTCCTCATAACGGCCGACCACGGCAACGCCGAGATGATGGTAGACCCAACCACCGGCGGTCCGCATACCTACCACACCATGGATCCGGTGCCCTTCATCCTGATTGCGCCCGAAGATAGCCCTTTACGCCATATCGCCTTGCGTAACGGCGGCCGGCTCTGCGATATCAGTCTGACCGTGCTCGACATCATGCACGTCGAACTCGGTGCCGGATATGACCTGCCAGACGCTGTTCTTGCGCTAGAGGGGCGATCGGCGACGGTATCATTACTCACCGCAGAGGCACAGAGGACGCAGAGTTACGCAGAGATACCATAGATTTCTTGCGCTTCAAAACCCTTAAATCACCTCTGCGTAACTCTGCGCTCTCTGCGCCTCTGCGGTGAGTTAATAACTCTGATAATCTCCTTGCTTTCGTGGTCCAATCGGTCGCCGGTCGTCAGCCTAATGCGAGCGCCATCACGCCCACGACCATTACACTGCTGGATATCAGGCGGCGGGTGCTGTCGCCTTCGGCAAGGAAGCGGGTGCCGATGATCGCACCGAGCAGGATGCTGATCTCTCGCGTGGGGGCCACGTAGCTTACGGGGCTGAAGGTGAGGGCCGTGAGCACCATGATGTAGGAGATAGGGCTTAGCAGTCCGACGACCAGTACCTCGCGCTTGTGGGCACGCCATTCCTGGCCGACTTCGCCCTCCTTCGCAGGCTGTAAGGTGTCAGCAGGAGGGCCTGGCCAATGCCGGAGCCATAATATTGGAGCAATGGCGGGATCAGAAGCGTCGTGACCGCGTACTTATCCCAGAGCGTGTATGCGCCGATGAGCACTCCGGTAATTAGGCCATATCCTATTGCCCAGCTAACTCCATTTTTGGCCAGAGCCGACGGACCGCCGGTGAGCACGAACGCCCCTACGGCGATGCATAGCAGGCCCGCAATCGCCAGGGGGCTGGGCCTCTCAGCGAAGAGAAGGACTGCACCGAGTGTAGAGATAATGGGCCCGGTGCCTCGCGCCAGTGGGTAGACCTGCGAGAAATCGCCCGCCCGGTAGCCACGCAAAAGAGCAATAAAGTAGCCGAGCTGTAGCAAGGCGCTGCCCGCCATGAAACCAATCTGTGTCCAGCCCAGGGTAGGATGGTCGAATAGCATGACCGCCACGGCGAGAGGCAGATATGCGACCGAAGCCACGACGTTGATCAGCCAGACGAACAGCGCTCCTCCGCCCGCTCGCTTGGCGAACAGATTCCATGTGGCGTGGAAGACCGCCGACAGAAGCACAATGCCGAGCGCGAGAGTGGTCACTTGGTTGCCAGTTGGACCAGTTGTCAGTTGTCAGTTGTCAGTTGTCAGTAGACCGTAGCGATCAGCTATCACCGTTTAAATACGAAGATCACGAAGATCACGTAGTACGGTTTATGGTTTACGTTTTACGTTTGGCCCATCGTCCATCGTGCGTCTGCTGACAACTGACAACTGACAACTGACAACTGACAACTCCGCCCTACACATATCGGGCGTTCGGCTCTATGTCTAGCGTGAAATCGTGCTGCAGCAAGTCGGCATAGCGATAGTAGGCCGCCGCGGCGATCATGGCGGCGTTGTCTGTGCAGAGCGATAGCGGGGGGTAGCGATATGGTATGCGCAGGCGCTCGTCCAGCCGCTGCCTGAGAAGGGCGTTGGCCGCGACCCCTCCGGCCACCAGCACCTCCCGCGCCCCAAATTCGTTGGCGGCGGCCAGCGTTTTCTCTATAAGAGTGTCCACTACTGCAGCCTGGAACGACGCCGCCAGGTCGGCCACGGGCAGAGGCTCTGGTGGGATTGCGGATTGCGGATTGCGGATTGCGGATTGGTCGCCGGCGGATTGTTCGGATTGTGGTGGGGCGGAGGGTGGGCGTTTGTGCCGGCACTTGTGTTACCTGGGGTTGGTCGCTTGGCTCGGCGACGAAGCTGCTGAGGTCTACCAGCTTGGTTGTGTTGAGAGCGAGCTTCGCGGCTTCCGTATCGCTTTGGACAGCCCGGGCTTGCTGGTCTATTATCTGCTGAGCGGCGGCGGGGTTCTGCTGCCAGGGCGCGGGCTTGGACGCTGTTACGCCATATTCCTGCACCTTGCGAAGGAGGGCTGTCTTGAGGCCGCTGAAGGAGAAGTCGTGACTCCCCTTGAGCCAGGCGCGGGGCAATGCAAAGCGAGTGGCATCGCCTCCCTCGGCGGCTTTCTGGATTGCAGGACCGCCAGGATACCCGAGGCCGAGGATGCGCGCCGCCTTGTCGAAAGCCTCGCCTGCGGCATCGTCAATGGTCTTTCCGAGCAGCTTGTACTGGCCGTGGCCCGACATCAGCACCAGCTCGGTATGGCCGCCCGACACTACCAGGCAGAGCGCCGGGAAGCGAGGCTCAGACTTCGATACGCCCTTGCGCGGCGTCTGCTTCCGGGATAAGCCAGTTCGAATATATATGCCCCTCGATGTGGTTCACCGCGATAAGAGGCTTGGCGCGGGCGAAGGCGATAGCCTTGGCAGCGTTCACGCCCACCAGTAGCGCCGGGGAGAGGCCGGGGCCGCGCGTCACAGCCACTGCGTCAATATTGACCCAACTGACGTCGGCGCGCTTCATAGCCTCTTCCAGTACCGGGATGATCGTCACGATATGCTGGCGTGAAGCCAGCTCGGGAACGACGCCTCCATACTTCTGGTGAAGGGGGATCTGGGAGGCCACAGCGTTGGAAGCGATGTGCCTACCGTCGCGCACGACAGCCACCGAGGTCTCGTCGCAGGATGTTTCGATTGCCAGAATATTCATAGTTATTGCAGCTTTGTTGGATCGGTAATGTGAGCGGGCGGCTGTTGGCTGTGGAAGCCGGCACGCATCCGTTCTGTCAGTTGGGCGCGGAGCCGCGCGATGCGGCTCTTGAATTCCGGTGATGAAACCGGCTCGCTCCACATGATATAAGCATCCTCGCCGTTATCGCTGTAATAGCGGCGGCGCACCCCGGCGATTTCGAGCCCGTACTTGCGATAGAGGGCCTGCGCCGACACGTTGGACACCCGCACTTCGAGGGTCATGCGCACGGCTCGCATTTCCTGGGCGATGTCGGCAAGGCCCAGGAAAAGTAGCTCGCCCGCGCCCTGGCCGCGATGGTCGGGGTGGACGCCAATGGTCGTTACGTGCGCCTCGTCCACCATAAGCCACAGGCCCGCGTAGCCGCTCAGTGGGTAGCCGGTATCGTGCCCCGTTTCATCGTACCCGTTGTCACTGCCATTCCGCACCCAGGGCAGTAAAGTTGCCCAACGCGAAAATATACCTGTGTCCGACCGTTCATGGGACACAACGCCGTTATGCAAGCGATCTCAGGGTGATACAAGGAGGTAAGGTTGGCCTCTGTCGGCTCGCGCCAGACCAATCTTCGCTGCATCCTCGGCCGGGATGAACGCTCCACGATATAGCGATTGGTCTCAGGCGTCTTAAGCTCGCGCCTGTAAGCCGATGTCGGCCAGGGCAGCGTAAAGCAGAGGCTGCTCGATCTTCGCCACCTGCGTTATATCGTCCGGTACCATGTTTTCCAGTATGTAAGGCATGTGTCTATTGCGGATTGCGGATTGCGGATTACGGATTGCGGATTGATTATACTGCTTACTCGCTTTCTACGTTACTTCACGTTTTACGCCTTATCGTCCCTCGTCCTCACACCGCGACTGTCTGCAAATAAATCGCCTGCAAGGTCGCGGGATCGTCGGCTTCGCCACGATTTGCGCGCTGGAGAGCCAGCTCGGCCAGGTATGATGCGCGGCGTACACCGGCGGCTGCGGGGGCTATGGCGGCCTCGCTCCCCAGTTCTTTCTGGAGCGCGGCGGCCGTCTCAGGCTTGACTTCGCCGCAGAAGAGAGTGGCAATATTGGCCGTCTGCGCTTTGACGGCGGCAGCCATTTCTTCCGGAGTATTGTTTGAGTAGGGTGAGAGGCGCTGCCAGCGCGTGCCTTTGGTGCGATAGAGGGCCCAGGCAAGCCTGTTGCGGCCCATGCTGAGCACTGCGCACACCTGTGCTGCCGTCACGGCCACCTGGCTATATGCGAGGGCATCAAGCGCGGGCACACCCCACAAGGGAATCTGCAGCGCATATGCCATCGTCTTGGCCACGCTGAGACCGATACGCACACCGCTGAACGAGCCGGGCCCGGTGGCCACGGCGATACCTGTCAAATCGCGCACCGTGACACCCACCAGAGCCATGGCTCTTTGTGTATTTGGCAAAAGCTGGGTAGTTTGCTCGCGCCCCGACAGCCACGTCTGCTCCACCAGCACCCCTTGCGCAGGCTTGTAAATGGCGATGCTTGCCATATCGGTTGATGTGTCGATTGCTAGTATCATTGGTGGGCCAAGTTGTCAGTTGTCAGTTGCCAGTTGCCAGTAGACCGTAGCTATTGCTTTCAGCTATCGGTCGTCCTTCGTCCGTCTACTGACAACTGACAACTGACAACTGACGCTCGTCATAACCCATACGCTTCCCGCCTGAACTCGTCCATCAATTGACGGTAGCGTAGGCCGTTGGAGTAGAAGCGTATCGTGCGCTTTGTTTCGTTCAGGTGCTGGAACTTCACGAGCAATCGCTCGGAGTAGAGCCACGGAGCCGCGCCCTCGGGCCATTCTATTATGGTGACAAAGTGCCCATCCAGGTAATCGTCAAGGCCAAGGGTGGCAATCTGATCGTGGCTCTCCAGGCGATAGAGGTCAATGTGGGCGAGACGGTGCTTGCCTCCCCTGTACTCGTTTATAAGCGTGAAGGTCGGTGAGTTGACATAACGGCCATCGATGCCGAGACCTCTCGCGACGCCCTGCGTGAACGTGGTCTTGCCGGTGCCGAACTCGCCATCAAGAAGCACCAGGTCGCCCGGTTGCAGAAGCTTGCCCAGATGAGCGCCCAGCCTCCTGGTTTGTTCGGCTCCGTGGCTAACTATATCAAGATCAGCAAGTGCCGTCACGGCTATTCTGAATTCCTTCTAGCGCTGCCAGGAGGGATACTCATCATTCCGGTTTCCTCTCCTGTTTCCCTCGACCTCTACGCCCCGCCATCACCCGCCGGAAGACCTGCGCGGTGTCGCGGGCCGCGCGCTCCCAGCTAAATTGTGCCGCCCTCTCCAATCCTCTTTGCGCCAGGTCGTTCGCCAGGTCCGGCTCACGAAGGATGCGTCGGAAGGCCGCGACCCACGCCTCAACGTCCTCCGGGTCTGCCATGATACCGGCATCACCGACCACCTCCGGCAAGGCCGGCCTGTCCGAGACGACCACCGGTGTGCCGCAGGCCATCGCTTCAAGTGGCGGGAGGCCAAAGCCCTCGTAGAGCGAAGGGTAGGCACAGATGGCTGCGATATTATACCACAGGGGTAGCTCCTCGTCAGGCACGCGTCCCAGGAAGCGCACCCTGTTGGCGCCGGTCAGACCCAACTGCTTAGCTGTGGCGAATATCTCGTCGTAATACCAGCCTTTGCTCCCTCCCACCAGCAGGCTCACGTCAGAGAGATCGGGCTCAGAAGCCAGGGCCGCGAACGCCCTGATGAGAGTGCTGACATTCTTTCGAGGCTCGAGGGTGCCCAGGTAGAGGATCACACGGCCCTCGATGCCTTTCTCGCGCCTGAATGCTTCCCGCTCTTCATGGGTGCACGGCTTGAACTGCGAGCCTACCCCGTTGTGGACCGCCGTGACGCGCCGGGGCGGCACGCCCAACATCCCGATCACGTCCTGTCTGGTGGCTTCGGAGACTGTAATCACATGCGCGGCATGCCGAGCCGACCAGCCTGTCATCGCCTTCAAGTAAAAACGCTTGAGAGGGTGAAAGCTGCCCGGATAGCGAAGGAAGATCAGATCATGGATCGTGATGATTGCCGGGCAAGCCGAAACGAACGGCCGCACGTTCACCGGGCAGAAGAGCAGGTCGAGCCTGTAGCGCGCGGACGCGAGCGGCAACGCGGTCTGTTCCCAGGCTATTCGCACAGGAGCCCTAACAGTCGGCAGGTGGCTGCCTGAGAAACGGAGATTGGGTGGCACCGCGGCGAGAAAATCCGGTGGGATAGTGCCGTTGCCCACGAAGGCGGTGAAGTCGTCTCCCGGCAGCGCGGCGGGAAGCTTTAGCGCCATCTCGTAAATGTACCGGCTGAGCCCTGCCTGCCTGTAGTTGCCGGTGAAGGCCAGCAAGTGTGCGTTAATACCGATGCGCATAGTGGGCATTATACAGGGTGTGCGAGTGACCGACCAATAGAGAAGGTGACAGCTATGAGCTGTGGGCTGTCAGCTTTTTGATCACAGAGAGAACGGAGCACTCAGAGGTCACAGAGGTTATTTATTATTGGCTCATGCGTGAAGGTGGTGCAAGACGAAAGAGCACCGCCTCTGCTTTGTCATTCCGAACGAAGTGAGGAATTGCTACGCGCGAGATTTGCTTGGAATCCGAGCAAATTGCTGCCCAGAGTGATTCCGAACGAAGTGAGGAATGACAAAGCTTAGTTGGCTCCCTCCCCTCCTGGGCACTCCTTTCATATGAGCGTTATGGTTTAGATTGACGTTTTGTGCGTCCGTCCTTCCTCGTTTTCAACTTGACGGCTCATACGCCATAACGTATAATACCTAAAGCGGCGTGGCTAAAAGCCATGTCCGCGACAATGGGGGTGTAGCTCAGTTGGGAGAGCATCACACTGGCAGTGTGAGGGTCTGGGGTTCGAGTCCCCACATCTCCACCAATAAAATAGGCACATAAGGGCCCTGATGTGTGAAACGCAGGGCTCTTTGCATCCCATATAAAGCCGGTTGTGTAGCTTATTTCCGCGACGCCGCACGGTCGGACGTGGATTGGCCGGAGCCGGACTGCACGTGGTGAGCCGTCAAAGTGTGAGCGTCGTCGCCGCTGTGGCCGCAGGGGTCGACATGTATATTTGCGACGGCTAGCCTGGACTGGACGTGGAACAGGGCGTGGCGCACTTCCTCGGCAATTCGGTGGCTCTCCTTCGTTGGTAGGTCCTCGTTCACCGTGATGTGTAACTCTGTTTCCAGCCTGTGGCCCAGCCAGCGGACCCGTACGTCATGTACTTCTTCCACACCGGCCACGGTCGAGGCGGCATGGTTGATGGCGCTCGCGATCTCCGGGTCCACAGCGTCCATGACGCGGTGCCAGATAACCAGCGCGGTGTCCCTCACGATGAAGAGGATCGCTATCGTGATGACGATGCCAACTATCGGATCGGCCAGCGGAAAGCCCAGCCATACGCCCGCCACACCGAGCAGCACGGCCAGCGATGTCAGACCATCGATCCTGGCGTGCTGACCGTCGGCAAGGAGAGCCGCGCTGCCGATCTCGTTACCCACTCGTATTCTGAATAGGGCGACCGCTTCGTTGCCTACGAAGCCCACCAGGGCGGCCACCGCCACCCAGCCCAGGTTAGTTGGTACCGATGGGCTGATAAACCTCTGCACCGACTCATAGGCTGCTGCGAGGGCGCTGGCGGCTATCATGAGGACTACTACCGCGCCCGCGATGTCTTCCGCCCGGCCGTAGCCATACGTGTACCTCTCGTTGGGGCGTCGCCTGCCCAGCGCAAAGGCTATCCAGAGAGGCACGGCTGTCAGTGCGTCCGATGCATTATGGATTGTATCGGCCAGTAGACCTACGCTGCCGCTGGCGATGAAAATCACCACCTGGAAGGCAGCAGTAAGGCCCAACCCCAGCAGAGACACTTTGAGCGCCCATATGCCGCGGCTGCTCGATTCCAGAGCGGCATCAATATTCGCCTCGCCGTGGCTGTGGCCGTGCAGGAAAGGCACGGCCCTTTGCAGTCGACCTACTAACCCGCTTCTGTGCGTCGTGCCCGTGGTAGTCGTGCCCACTGTGGTCGTGGTCGTGGTCGCTATCGTGCCGGCTATCGCGGTCAGCGGTATGCTGGTGGCTGTCCGTTTCTTGCATAGGACGTCCCCATGGATATTGTTGGCCTGAGCTTGCTTGCATGGCAATCAACTCGACTACCCGGAATTGCGCCGGTATAGTTGTTGTATCCGACCGAGGCCAATCATTGCGCTCGTGGCTTCAGAGCGGCGTATGCAGACTGGCCTCGACAGACCGGCGACTACCCTTCGCAGCGACCTACTCAGGTACTCGGCCTAAAACGTAGCCCAGCCATGGGTAGCGGGTTGACCCGTTCTTGACACCGGCAAACCCAGTATCGCGAAGGAGCGCCGCCAGCGGTGCCAGTCCGGCCTGGACCTGCTCCACGGTGGGTGGCTGCTGCTTGTGTGCTCGAGCGACCAATCCGCCCGGTTGCCAGATGCTCGGCGGGTTCGCTGTGGGCTGGAAGTCAACGATCACCAGCCGCCCTCCGGGCCGCAATATGCGCCGAACCTCGATCAAAGCACGGCGTTTAAGGTCGCCGGGCAGATGGTGCATCACAAGGCTACTCAGCGCCACGTCGAACGACCCATCAGGAAAGCCCAGCGCTTCCACCGGCTCGACCAGGAACTGAACGGCAGTCTTTGCGCGCTTCGCCTTGCGTTTGGCTTCCGCGACCATCCCAGGTGCCGCATCGATACCATATACCTTCCCGCTGGGGCCAGCCTGCCGGGCGGCGCGCAGCGTGAGGTCACCGGTGCCGCACCCAACGTCGAGAACACGCTCTCCGGGCCTGATGGCAGCCAGCTCCAGCGGCAAGGTTCGAAGCGCCCGGCTCCGCCCCGCCGACATTATCCAAACAACCGGATCGTAGAGCCCCGCCCAGCGAATAAGCCTCCCTTCGGTGGCCGGGGCACCCGCACCCGCATGCTCATGTCCTGGGCCGTGTCCATGCCCCTGTTCTTCATTATGAGCCTGGCTATGTACGTGTCTTTGATCCTGCCCATGTCCATGCATCCTGTCCATAAAAATCTCCTCCTTGAACTCCAATTACCGAACGATATGTACGCTATTGCATATTCTGTTCATTATTGGTATCATAGGGTCGCGGACAGATGCCGGTCAATACCCAGTTGGGCTCGTTTGTCCAATAGCGAACAGATAGGCCGGATTGTATGGGAATATGCTGTGGAGGTGGCAAAATGGGTGGACTGGCAAGCAGGGAGGAGAGACGCGGTGACAGACGCTCACGACGCACACAGCGGACCCTTGAGGAAGCTCTGGTGGGGTTGATGCTGGAAAAACGGTATGACACGATCACGGTACAGGAAATCATTGACCGCGCTAATGTTGGCCGCTCCACTTTCTACGCTCACTACATGGACAAGGAAGACCTGCTACAAAGCGAGGTCGTCCGCCTGGCGGACGTAATGGTCGGCCATATGGACCGGAGCGCGGTGGGAAATCGCATCATCCCAAGCCTTGAGTTACTGCGCCACCTCCGCGACAGCCAGGACCTGATACGAGCCCTTGTGCGTGGGCGAGCCATTGACCCGGTGCTTAAGACGATGCAGGCGCAGTTCAGCCTGCATGTCGAGTCCCGCCTGGCATTGCGCCTGCCTCCCGGCACCACCCTCTTAGTGCCGCTTCCCGTTGTGGCCCACCATCTGGTAGGGGCTCTACTCGTGCTTTTCCAGTGGTGGCTTGACCGCGAGATGCCGGAGTTGCCTGAACAGATCGATGCATATTATCTGGAACTGGTGGGGCCCAGCGTACGCGCGGCCACGGGCATAGAGTTGTGAAACTCCGTGGTGCCACGCAAATCATGGTCCTGATTATTTACAGCACCTAACAAAGGCGTAGGGGCAACCCCTCCTGGGCATTCGTTCCAACAAGCGCGGGCATGCTAGGCGACACGAGCAACGCGCTGCGGTTGAAACCGCGTGCTAAGTCTACGAAGGCCGCCTTCACGGACCGGCTAAGCCACTGCTTCCCTACCAGCCACAAGCACGCCCTTCAACAGGTTCTCTTCGTCGCCTTCTAACACTGTTCTGGGATCGAGAAACACAGCGCCTCGCTCAACCCTCGCGACTATGGGCGTTTCTGCCTGGCGGAGGCGACCCACAAACTCGCCCGCCCACCCCTCGGCTGCTCCGCTCCGCTGCGGGGCTGTTATCGAGAGAAGCCATGTGGGCAAAGTCTCGCCGGGCAGAGAGCCACCGCCTATAGTGGAGCGACCCGGCTCGACGCCGCATGTGATGCCCTTGGCACTGAGTTGTCCGGCCCAGGCTTCGGCTCGCTGCTTGAGCTCGTCTTCTCCGGTCGAAATCATTCGCCACACGGGGATCTCACGCTCTGCTTCGCCCTTGAAATAGTGAAGTAATGTGGCTTCCAGGCCTGCCAGGGCGATTTTGTCGACACGTAAAGCTCGGGTCAGCGGGTGTTTGCGAAGCCGCGTGATGATGGCCGATTTGCCCGCAATTACGCCGCACTGGGGTCCGCCCAGGAGCTTATCGCCGCTGAAGAGCACCAGGTCGGCCCCCGCCTGAAGGCTCGTTTGCACCATAGGCTCATGCGAAAGGCCATAGCGAGTGGTATCGAGGAGCGCGCCGCTGCCGATGTCGTCCACCATGAGCAGCTCGTGCTCGTGGGCGAGTGCGACCAGTTCCTCGACCCCAGGTGTGGTGGTAAAACCCATTATGCGGAAGTTGCTCGTATGCACCCGCATGATGAGAGCGGTACCCGCCGTGATGGCTTCAGCGTAGTCGCGGGTGTACGTGCGATTGGTCGTCCCTACTTCGACAAGTCGAGCGCCGCTTGTGCGCATGATCTCGGGTATGCGAAAGCCGCCTCCGATCTCAACTGACTGTCCCCTCGATAGGATCGCTTCCCGCCCCTGCGCGATGCAGGTGAGGGCCAGCACCAACCCGGCGGCGTTGTTGTTGACCACCAGCGCGTCCTCGCACCCTGTAACCCTGCTCAGGATATCCACTGCATGATCGTAGCGTGAGCCTCGCTCGCCCTTTTCCAGGTCGTATTCGAGATTGCTGTAGGCCGCGACCTGGTAAATTGCTTCCAGGGCGGCACGGCTGAGTGGGGCGCGCCCCAGGTTTGTGTGGATGATTACACCGGTGGCGTTTATCACCGGCCTCAGCCCTGGAGCGAGCATCTGCAGAGCACGCACCGAGACACGCTCGGCTACTTCGTCAAAGGAAGGGGCTTTTTCGCCTTCTGCCTGTATGGCACTACGTATTGCATCAAGCTCTTCGCGCACGGCGAGTGTCACAATGCTTTGCGGAAGGATTGTGCTGAGCGCGGCCACTCGCGCATGGGCGAGCACACGGTCTACCGAGGGTATGCCCCGTAGATGCGGTGATGCACCGTTTGTGCCGGGTGGTTGTTTGCTGTTGCCCATCGTGGACATTGTAACACGCCGGTTTAGGGTGAACAACAGAAGGGCCGCGTCATGACGGCCCTTCCGTTGTTTCTAGCTGGCAGGTAGCGCTAAGGTTGTTGGCGGCAGAGGTCGATAATCTTGGCAAGTTGAGCCCTGGTGATGTTGTTGTTGGGTAGGAAGTATGGCTTGTTGCCAGGTGCTACACACGCTCCTGCCGGTGGGGTGCCGCATGCGTATCCCCCTATTATCCCCCTCCCGTTCAACCGCTGGATGTACGGGTAGAATGTGCTTGAGGTGGGCACGTCCTGGAATGTCTGCCCGCTCACTGCCTCACTGAACCCGAAGGCAAGCGAGGCCATCTTGGATAGCTGCCCTCTGGTCACATTGTTGTTGGGCTTGAAGCATGGACTACCTGTGGAGCAGCCAGTGGTGTAGCCACCTATGATGTTGGCATGGTACATCGTCTCCACGTACTGGTAGAAGGAGTTAGAGGTGGGCACATCTGTGAAGTGAGGCCCTCCCGTGGTGTTGATGGTGAGCCCTGCACCGAGGGTGATGATCTTGGATACCTGGCCACGGGTAGCGGTCCTACCAGGGAGGAAGCAAGGGACCCAGGCGTTGGTGGGGCAAGGAGGGGAAGAGGTATAGCCGCTGATGACATGGGCATTGACCAGGTTAGTGACAGCGGTGTAATAGTAAGTACCTGGGCACACATCTGTGAACTGGTGTCCGGCGCATGGCGGCGGCGCGCTGGTTAGAGAGTACGAATAGTAGGAGTCCTTATTCGGGTCGTCCCTGATGCTGGAGAACGCCACATGGACAGCGTTATGCGCGAAGTCGATCGACGGGTCGCGCTGCCATGACGAAGGGAACCAGGGGTTAACGGAATCTGGGGGGCGCTGAACACCGTGCCGTGGCCGTGGCTGTAGAAGATTTGATAGTAGGCGAATGGACTGTTGGTATCGTCGCCCCACACAATATGCGCCTCGCCGGTGCTATCCACGGCAATATCTGGATAGTAAGAGTTGCCGCTGTTGCTGACCACCTGCACTATCGGGTGCCCGTTCCAACCTGTGCCTGACGTCCATTCGCGATAGTAGATATCGGCGGTCGTAACGTTGGGGCAGCGGCCATCAGCCCAAACGGCCCGGATGCCACCGGTAGGGTCGGCGGCAAGATGGGGCAGATATGCGCCAGAAATGTTCGGACAATCTGAGCAGCAGCTTGCCGATATATCGTCCACCTGCCAGTTATTGGCCGCCACACGAACGCCGGTAAAGATATCGGTGCCCTGGCTTCCCACGCCGCAATCCTTCCAGGCGGCCATCACCTTGCCTTGCGTGGTGACGGCAAGCGCCGGATCGGTTGGCGCGCAGCCGGCAGGTAGCGCTTCGCCCTGCACGGTCCAGACGCCTGCGCCGGTGCGTTCCCAGTATCGCATGCTGCCCGGTACGCTATTCCGGCCAAGGAGGATGTGCACGGTGAGGTTGGCATCGACAGCGATTGCGCCGATCTTGCGGGGCGTGCCGGCATTGCAGCTTCCTGGAACAAGCTCGGCGGCGGTGAGGTTGCCGTTCTTATCGAACTGCTTGTAGTAGTCGCAGACGTTCTGCCCCTGGTACTTCCAGGTTAGCGTGTCGGTATGGCTGGCGCTATCATGCGCATCGCCGATTGTATCGACCAGATTAATGCCTGAGGAGTTGATAACCTGCGGCGGGTCGAACGGCCCGCCCAGCGTGTGGTTTACCGCCCGCACGATTTCGGCTGTATTGTTTTCGCTACGGGTCCAGATGACCTGAGCCGATCCATCCAGGGGCGCAGCAGACAGGTGTGGCGAGTTATCGTATTGCAGCTCGTTTGAGACGAAAATCGGCTGCGTCCACGTTGCGTCCGGGGCAGCAGGAGACAAGGCGGACGAAGCGAAGGCGCTAGCGAAAAAACCGGAGTTATTGCCGAGCCCGGCAAAGGAAAGAGCAGCGACCAGAATGGTGGCGAGAAGCGATAGCAGGGCGAGAGTATAGTTCTTTCTCAACCTTTTTCCTCCTCAAGCTAATGTTCAACAAGTGCCGGCCTTTTGGCGAATATTTGCACGAGGAGCCCTTGTTCTAAAGAACAAGGGCTCCTCGTGCAATTGATCTAGATGATCACACCTCTAGCGTGAGATAGCCAGTGTCGTGCCGGTAGCTGTTGCCGTAACCGAAGGTACGGAGGTATCAGTAGCGTTGGGTACGGACGTGTCAGTAGCGATGGGTGCGCTCGTGTCGGTAGCGTCAGGGACAGCAGTATCACTAGGTACAGGCGTAGCTGAGGTCGCAACGCCCGGGGTATCGGTGGCAGTGGGGGGAGTGCCCGTGACGGTTGGCACCGGCGTATTCGTGGCAGTAGGTGGTGTGCCCGTAACGGTTGCTGTGGGAGTATTGGTCTTGGTTGGTACAGGTGTAGGTGTCGGCGCGGTAAGAACGCGCAAGAGGTCGAGGATCTTGGCAGTCTGGCCCCTGGTGACATTATTACCGGGCCTGAAGTATGGGCGGTTGGCAGGCGGGAAGCATGGCTCGTTCGGGCCGCCGCACGCATAACCGTTGATTATACCGGCACTGCTCAGTTCCTGGACGTAGGTGTAGAAGGTGGAAGCGGGCGCGACATCCTCGAAGGTCTGTGCCACCGATGTGATCTGTAGCCTGAACGCGAGCGAGGCCATCTTGGATAGCTGCCCTCGTGTCACGTCGTTGTTGGGCTTGAAGCACGCCTGGGTTGTCGGACAGCCGACGGTGTAGCCGTTGATGACCCCAGCGTTATATGCAGTTTCAACATACTGGTAGAAGGTTGAGCCAACCGCCACATCGGAGAAGTGAGGTCCACCGGCGGTGTTGATGGGCAGATTGGCCGCAAGCACCACGAGCTTGGCCATCTGGCCGCGAGTGGTGTTGTTGTTGGGTAGGAAGCAAGGCACCCAGAGACCGTTGAGGCATGGCGGCGAGCTATTGTAGCCGCTGATTATGCCCGCGTTCACCAGGTGAGTGATGTACGTGTAGAAGGTATCGCCGGGGCAAACGTCCTTGAACTGCTGGCCCGTGCAACGTGGAGGCACCGGTGTTGGGGTGACAGCCACTTTGAGCCCCGAGTACGAGTAGAAGTTATCTTTATTCGGGTTGAGCTTGATGGACGAGAAAGCCACGTGGATGTAGCCCCCGCCGTAGGCGATTGACGATTTTTCTGCCAGGCGTTGCCCGACCACTGCTGGAAGGGTATCTCAACGGGCGAGAAGTTGACGCCCCTGCCCTGGCTGAAGAAGATGCGATAGTAGCCTACAGGGCTGCTGGTGGTGTCGGACCAGGCGACGTACGACTTGCCCGCCGGGTCTATCGCGATTGCCGGGTAATACGAGCCGCCCGAGTTTTGGGCTATCCGCACAAGGGGTTGGTTATCCCACCCTGTTCCGGGCACCCACTCCCTGTAATATATATCTGTCTCCACGACTCCCGCGCAACGTCCATCGGCCCATACTGCACGGATGCCGCCCTGGAAGTCCGCTGCCAGGTGAGGCAGGTACGCGCCTGAGGCCTGCGGGCAGATGTCGCAGCAGTCAGCCGAGATATCATCTATGTTCCAGACGCCGGGAGACTGGCGCACAGCGGTATAGACGTCGCTGCCGCTCCCGTAGATGCCGGTGGACTTGTACCCCACCATCACCGTGCCCTGTGAAGATACTGCCATTGTCCAGTCAGAGGTGCAGCAGGCGGGACTTACGGGTTCACCTGTGACCGGCCAGGCGCCATCTGCTGTGCGCTCCCAGTAGCCCATGCTATTGGTTACGTTGACCCTGCCGAGCACCACGTGCACGTTGTTCTGATTATCAACCGCAATCGCGCCAACCTTACGCGGTACCGCTGAGTTGCAGGTACCCGGGATCGTCTCGTTTAGCAGCACCGAACCATCGGTGGCGATAATAGCGTGATAATCGCAGACGGTCGAGCCGACATAAGACCAGTAGACGACGTGTCTCAGACCTAGTTGGTCGGAGGCGTTCCCGATTACTTCGTTTTCGCCCTGGCGGTTTCTATTGAGGCCATGGCAAAGATTGAAAGGGCCGTTAAGTGAGGCGTTGCTGCATACGAGCACCGAGGCGGACCCGTCGAAAGGTGTATTCACCCAGGCTAGTGTAGCCGCACCGTCGACCAATGAGGCCGAGACGAGGGCCCTGTTGTTATAGTTGACGCCATCCCGCACGAGGACGGGATCGCTGAAGTTCAGGTCGAGGGGACTGAGCACCGATTGTGCTGCCCCCTGGGCTACCCCGTGCGCCAGCAAGCTGCTCATAGGCGACGAGGCTACTGCTACCCCTGTGGGTCCATCGCCTTTGGCCAGGCTTGCCGCGAAAACGACAGCGCATACCAGTGCAGCGCAAGAGCGCCAGGAGCGCCGGGTTCAATCGAGTCTTGATCTTCATGAGTTCTTCTACTCCTGCCTTATCTAGCGTCCAGCTTTGCTGAATACGGATGTTGTCGAACGATGCGCCCTGGTCAGCCAGGGTCCAAACACCGGCCCAGCCGAAGTGAGGGCGCTGCTGCCGGTGTCCGTGGCACTCATAATCTGGTTACCACCAACCGACACGGTGACGGTATTGCCCTGAGCAGATACGAGAGGTACTGCCACTGTTCAAGGTTGTAGCCAGGGAAGCTGGAGAAAGGCGCGGTAGCGATAACTTCCGTGCCTGCGGGGGTCACGCGCTCGATCTGGGCCTTGGAGACCGTGTTGGTCGAGACGTTCATATTAAGGACGATATTGTAGTAGCCATTGTCCGACCCGCGCACCACCATACCTACAGGCGAGCCGGCGGTAGGGTAGAATTCGGCCTCAATCGTGCCGTTCGCGAAGCTCGTATCTTTGGTCACAAAGAGGGCCTTGATCCTCGGAGGGACCTTGCGTGATAGGCAAGTCTTCTTGCAGGCGGCCATTGCCGGCAACCCAATTGACAGATGAATCGCTGATGCCCTGCCAAGCAGTCAGTGGGGCACCGTCAAAGGTCTCGGTGACGGCGCCGGGCTGGGCCGCGTTGGGAAGTGCGGGGGCCACAGGGACAGGACGCGGAGCGGAGTTGTTAGCCATCCTCGCGTTAGGCGAGTCGACGATTGCTCCGGGTGGCACGTGGACGCCTGCTGTCGGGGCTGCCCCCGCCGACATCATGGCTGCCACCAGAAAAATGAGGGCGACCAAAGGGATCGCCGCTACCGGTACCAGTTTCTTGTTATTGAGCTTCAATCCAAGTTCTCCTTTCTAATGCGCCGAGACCAGGGTTGATCCGGCTCGCTTTGCTGACCGAGTTGTCAGTTGTCAGTTGTCAGTATCTCGGTCGTCCGTGCCCCTTCGCCGGTCTGCTGCTAACCGGCAACTGACAACTGACAACCTGGTCTAACAACTATGATTGCCGTGGGGTGATTATCGCCAGGACCTTGAATGGCGAAGATCAGCCTCGCTCCGGCTCAATGGGCCACGTATGAGTGTATCGGTGTAGTTGGCTGGGCTGCTTGAGCGTTCTAACTGGCTGTGTTGGGAAACTGGAATGAGGCCTCGTTGCCTCGGTTTGACCTGACTCTGCCCACATAAGTGGAAGTTAGAGCATACGGCCGGGTCACTTGGTAAGCATGGCACGCAGATAATATTGCCTGCGCCAAACTGCACGAAAAGGAGTGATATTTGGTTATGCGGTACCTGTGCCGTCATATATGCGCATTCTAGCCAGACCAAGTATAGATAATCAAAGATGGCGATGTCAACTGAAAGAGATGACCCTTTAGTACCATTACTGCATATGCAGTAGTACGGAGACAAACTGTCACGAGCGCCGTAATGACTACTGCCAGGGACTTTCCCATTTCGTGATCGCACCCGGTGTTCATAACTTAATCCGGTAGTGAGCCTTTCTGCTATCTTAGCGCTATGTGCTGGAGCGAGTTACCTTTTCCACAGGTTAGGCGCGCGACTAGTAATATGGCCTGCGAGTTAAACGTACAACATTTGAAATGGTTTCGTCGTACATGCAAGTGAATCCCCAAATCCTCGATAGGAAATTCGTTTTGACTTTATCCTCCAGGAGGTTGTATAATTGGTACAGAATCTGCAAGTAATGCGAGGCAGAGAACCTAATTGGTCTCGGCGTCGTTAATAATATTAGAGGCCTGCCGAGCAAATCCTCGTTTGCCCTATTCGGGACGCTACAATTGCACCGGTTCTTCTTAATAAGTTACTGTAGCCCCGGTTGTTGAGGCATAGGCTCTGTCAGGAATTAGCCGTTTAATCGCCCCGGCATCGCTAGCGTCGCAGCAACGATGGCGGTCAGAAGCCCGTTTATTCGGGAGGAATAATTAATGAAGATTTCAGAAAATAGATGGCTGCGCAACAGCTTCGTATGGATCATTATCATGGCCGCCATGCTGTTGCTCTTTTTCGTCTTTATGCAGCGCTCCCCTTCGCCACAGGAAATTCCGATCTCGCAGGTAGTGACGAAGGTAAAGTCCGGGGAAATAAAGAAAATCGTTGCTCAAGAAGATAGCAACAAAATCACAGTCTGCTACAACACCGATTGTTCGGGCACCACGTCCACCTCGACAAAAGAACCCACTACCAGCGTTTACGACATACTCAAAGATAACAACGTATCCCAGGATACGTTGAATACCCTCGCGATCGAAGTCGACCAGACTCCTTCCTGGGGCAACTACTTGAGTATTCTCGGCTTCCTGCTGCCGACCCTGTTCCTGGTTGGCGTGTTTGTCTTTATGATGCGCCAGGCGCAGGGCACCAACAACCAGGCCCTGTCGTTCGGCAAGAGCCGGGCGCGCCTCTTCACCGGCAACAAGCCGACCATCACCTTCGCCGACGTCGCCGGGGTGGAGGAGGCTAAGCAAGAGCTTGCCGAAGTGGTGGAGTTCCTGAAGTACCCGGAGAAGTTCGCCGCGCTCGGCGCGCGTATCCCGCGCGGCGTGCTGCTGGTCGGCCCTCCGGGCACCGGCAAGACGCTGCTGGCGCGCGCCGTGGCCGGCGAGGCGGGCGTGCCGTTCTTCTCCATCTCCGGCTCCGAGTTCGTCGAGATGTTCGTCGGCGTCGGCGCCAGCCGCGTGCGCGACCTGTTCGACCAGGCCAAGCGCAACGCGCCCTGCATCGTCTTCGTGGACGAAATCGACGCCGTTGGCCGCCAGCGCGGCGCCGGCCTCGGCGGCTCGCACGACGAGCGCGAGCAGACCCTGAACCAGATCCTGGTCGAGATGGACGGCTTCGACAGCCAGACCAACGTCATCGTCGATCGCCGCCACCAACCGCCCCGACGTGCTCGACCCGGCGCTGCTGCGCCCCGGCCGCTTCGACCGCCAGGTCGTGCTCGACCGCCCCGACATCAAGGGCCGCATGGCCATCCTGCAGGTCCACAGCCGCGGCAAGCCGCTGGAGAAGGGCGTGCTCCTGGAGACCCTGGCCAAGCAGACCCCCGGCTTCTCGGGCGCCGACCTGGAGAACCTGGTCAACGAGGCCGCGATCCTCGCCGCGCGGCGCAACCGCAAGACCATCGGCATGAACGAGCTCGAAGAGGCCATCGACCGCGTGATCGCCGGCCCCGAGCGCAAGAGCCGCATCATCACCGAGCGCGAGAAGTCGATCACCGCCTATCACGAGGTCGGCCACGCCCTCGTCGCCCGCATGCTCGCCAACGTGGACCCGGTGCACAAGATCAGCATCATCGCCCGCGGCATGATGGGCGGCTACACGCGAGTGCTGCCCGGCGAGGACCGCTACATGTGGTCCAAGAGCCAGTTCAAGGACAACCTGGCCTTCGCGCTGGGTGGCCACGCATCCGAGGAGATCGTCTTCCACGAGATCACCACCGGCGCGATCGAACGACATCGAGCGCGTCACCGAGATGGCGCGCACGATGGTGACCCAGTACGGCATGAGCGAGAAGCTGGGCCCGTGGCCTTTGGCCGCAAGGAAGAGCTTGGTCTTCCTGGGCCGCGAGATCTGCGAGCAGCGCAACTACTCGGACGAGATCGCCTACGAGATCGACAAGGAAGTTCGCGCCCTGGTGGACGAGGCTTACGACAAGGCCAAGGAGATCCTTACCATCTACAAGGACAAGCTGATCGAGATCAGCGAGCTTCTTATCGAGCGGAGACCCTGGACGCGGTCGACTTCGAGGCTCTCTTCGAGGGTATGCCGAGGCCCGAGCTGAAGCAGACAATGCCCGACAAGCCGCAGCGACCCGAAGCCAAGCCTACAAGCGAGTCGCCTGCGAGTGGTGCCTGGCCTGCAGGGAGCGCCCGGTATGGCCTTCACTCAGGAGCCTGAGAGCGAGATAGGCCAGTAATCTATTTCTGACTTTACGCAAAAATGGAGAGCCGATCGGCTCTCCATTTTTGCGTCATTGCGACCCGGTTATTTGGTGGACAGGTCGGCAACGTAGGTATAAGCCTGGTCCGCGAGCTCTCGCCAGTGGCCCGATTGCCCGGCTGGCACCGCCACCCATTCCTTCATTTGCCGGCCCATGCCCGGATCAAATAGCCTGGCGCCTTCGATCTGAAGAGCCTCGTCCCGCGAAGTTCCTCCCAGCTTGAACGTCATAGCGCCGTTGTGCAGGCCCGCAAACATTTTGCTGTTCACGCTGATACAGGGCATGCCGAACATCTTGCCCCGCCTCGTGTCCCCTTTTGTGAGCAGGTCGTTGGCTATTTTGTTGAATAGCTCCTCTGGTTCCGCCATGGTTCCTTGTTCTCCTTTCGAATCAAATCATTTCTGGGTGCGATGCTTCTCTGCCACCTTGTCCGCATGAGGCATATCGCCGGCAACGATAGAGCGGTAGAGCGCGTCCATATCGTATGGCACGCGGCGAAACTCCAGGGCGACGTAGCCATCCGGGTCTGCGGTAAGCACCGCGTACTCGGCGTAGGGATCGGCTCGGAAGTTCTCGTCAGGTTGGTGGCGATTATACGCCAGACCCACGCTGCCAGGGTTGAAATAGAATGTATCGTCCAGCCTGCGGACGTACTGGATGTGGGTGTGACCACCTGTCATGATGGCGGGCACCCGGTCGCGCAGGAAGCCTTCAAACTCCTCTTGCGGGGTCTCGGGGAGGAATACATCGTCAAAGTTGTGCGGTGAGGCGTGAAAGCAGAGTAACGTTTTGCCGCCTTCGAGGGGAATCTCAACTGTCGGGCTGAAGCTTTGGATGAAGGCTTTGTCGTCTTCGCTTAGCTTCGACAACGACCACTGCCGGACTCGCTCCATTTGCTCGCTGGGCGGGCCCTCGGCGGTGCCCGTGTCAACGCCCGTGAGAAGCCAGGCGTCCGCGTTACCCATGATCACCGGGCAATCGAGGTCGCGCAGGCGCTGGAGGGTTTCATGCGGCTGCGACCCCCCTTGAGTGGTATCGCCGAGGCATACCATTTTATCTGTAGGATTCTTGTGGAGATGGGCAAGCATCGCGTCGAAAGCGATGCAATTGCCATGCATATCCGAAAATACGGCTATTTTCATTTGTTTGCTATTCTCCCTCTCACTCTGCCTAAAGCACATCCGTTCAGGTATCGAGAGTGTAGCACAGTTACGGTGGCAAGTCCAGTATTCACTTGAAGGTAAGCGTTCGGAAGCGGCGTGGAGAAGATCCTGTAGGGGCACGGTGCTGACCATCTGTACCAGTTAATGCAGAGTAACGGCGAGGAAACAAGCAGCGCATGGCGGATGCAAAGTCGAGACAATGTCCAGGGGAAGCCATGCGACGACGGGCTGGCCTTCTGGGTGCTCATACCAACAAAATAAATTCAGTTTCGCGGACCCAGGGTCAAGGTTGTCATTCTGGGCAAAGCGAAGAATCTCGCCGCTCGCGGGCACTCTTGGGATTGGGCAAACGCTAGACAATCTGATCTTGCCACCGGCGATGGCTACACATGTCCGTGATGATCGCCGGCAGAGCTATCTTCAGGCCACTATTAATCGGCAAGCGGTCACCGGCTAATAGCCCCCAGCCCTGGTCACTGGTCACTGGTCACTGGTCAGATTCCACAGCGGCGCATGGTGTGTTACAATTCCCCCATGCGTCTGAGGCATCTCTATCTCCACGGATTCAAGACATTTGCACCCCGAACCGAGCTACTGTTCGGTGAAGGGCTCACCGCCATCGTGGGGCCGAACGGCTCCGGCAAGAGCAATATCGCCGATGCGGTGCGCTGGGTGCTGGGCGAGCAATCGCTCTCCAATCTCCGGGCCAAGCGCACGGAAGACCTGATCTTCGCGGGATCGTCGAATCGCGCTCCCCTCGGTATGGCCGAAGTATCCATCACAGTCGACAACACCGATCGCCTGTTGCCTCTGGAGTTCTCGGAAGTCACTCTCACCCGCCGGGCCTACAGGTCCGGAGAGAGCGAATATTACATCAACAAGAGCCGCGTTCGCCTGCGCGAGGTGCTTGAAGTGGCCTCCACTCTGGGACAGGCTTACACAGTAGTAGGACAGGGCCTTGTCGATGCTGCCTTATCGCTCCGGCCTGAAGAGCGCCGAGAGTTATTCGAAGAGGCGGCGGCCATCCGAGGCTATTTCGTACAGCGTGAGGATGCGCTCAAGCGACTCGGCAAGACCGAAGAGAACATCGCGCGGGTCAACGACCTCGCCTCCGAGCTGGAGCCGCAAGTCAGGCGCATGGAGCGCCAGGCTCGCCAGGCCCAGGAATACAGGAAGCTCGAGTTCGAATTGCAGGAGCTTCTCGACGTCTGGTACCGGATCAGATGGCGGCTGGCCGTGCAAAGCCTCCTGAGAGCGCAGCAAGCAGAGCAGGCAGGCCAGGAGCAGGTCGAATTGCGAAAGGCCGCATTGGCCGGCAAGAGTGGCGAGCTGGCTGAGACGCGTGGGCTCGTGTGGCAGCTTGTGAACGAAGTGTCGCTACTCAACGAACGCCGCGCTCAGGGCCAATCTCGCCATGCGGCCGGGTCGCAGTCGCAGGCGGTACTGGCCGAGAGATTGTCAGCCGCCGTTGCGCAGAAACACGCGCTGGAGAAGGAGCAGGAGACCCTTGAGGCGAGCGCGAAGAATGTCGCCGCCCAGTTAGCTCAGCTTGGGGCCGAGACTTCAAAGCACTCAACGGAGATGGATACTCTGCAAGAGGCGGGGCGTGAGGTCTTGCTCCGTCTGACCGCCTTAGACGCACGGCTTTCTGAAGCGCAGGAAGGCCACAAGCGCGAGGCCGGGCAGCTTGAGATGCTTGAGCGCAGGCAGACCGACCTTCAAAATCGCATTACAGATGCCGAGCGACAGAGAGCCGAACAGGAACACGCGGCAAGCGGTGCTGAAACTGCTTTGGGCTCTCTAAATGAGAAGTTGTTGTCCGAGCAGGCCGTGCTTGAAGAGCGCCATGGTCTTCTGACCGCGGCGCAAAAGGCCGTAATCGAGGCCGAGCGCCAACAATCGGAGGCCCAGCAGGCCCTGGGCACGGCCCGCTCCGGGCAGGCCACAACCGAGGCTCTTCGTCGTGACGCAGTACGGCGGCAAGATGGCCTTGCTTCGCAACTGGCAGCGCTGGCAGGCGAGCAGCAAGCCAATCTCTATGGCGGCGTGCGGGCGGTGGTATCGGCGGCCAACGACAAGAAGCTGGAGGGCTACGTCGGCACGGTAGCCGAGCTGATTCAGGTGCCTCCAGACCTTGAGGTTGCCATCGAAGCTGCACTGGGCGGCCGTTTGCAGGATGTGGTCATGCAAACCTGGGCCGACGCCGAGCGGGCTATCTCCATGCTGAAAACGATGGGCGCTGGACGAGCTACTTTCCTGCCTCTCGACACTTTGAGAGCGGGCGGGCGTAACTCGGCACCCCGAGGGACGGGAATCGTCGGGGTGGCGCTCGACCTGGTCGAGTATGAGCCTGATCTGAGGACCCTTGCCGAAATCGCTGCTGAGCAGGCTGCTGGTGGTAGAAGACCTGTCCTCGGCGCGCAAGACTCTCGCCGGACTGCAAGCGAATGCGCCCTGGACCCTTGCTACGCTTGGCGGCGAGGTCGTGAGGCCGGGTGGCTCGGTCACCGGCGGGTCGAACACGCGCTCTGACGACAGCCGAGCGAAAGGTCGCACAGTACTGGGCCGCGAGCGCCGCAGGCGTGAGCTTGCGAGCGCGTATGAGAACGCCATGTCCGAGGTGGCGCTTGGTGAGAAGGCCGTCGAACAATCCATCATAGCCGTGCGCGAGCACGAGAGTACGCTGGCGGCGGCCTCCAGCCTCACCGAAGAGACGCGTAAGCGACAGGCCACGGCTCAGATTGCCCATGTTGAGCAAGGGAGCGCAGTTGCGCGCTTGCATCAGGAAGTGGCGTGGCGCAATGGCTTGCTGGCCGAATCGCACAAGACTATCGAGCAGTTAGCCGCCGAGATGGAGAGATTAGCTGTCCAACGTGACGAAGTGGCAATGCTGGTTTCGCCGCAGCGCCATACTCTGGAGAATTGGTCCCGGAAACTTGACGAGATAAGGAGAGAGCGGGAAGAATTAGCCCGCAGCACAGGCGAGGCGCAAACCCGCCGGGCAGTGCTGGCCGAGACGCTCCGAAACATGCGCGTGAGAGAATCGGATGTCCGAAGGGACGCCGCGCGTATCGAGACCGTGCTACGCGATACTCGGCTGCGACTTGATGAAGCTGGCGCCGAGGAGAAGATGCTGGCCCTGAAGCTCCAGGAGCAGACAGGAGAGGTGTCGCAGCTTGCCGAGCAACTGGGCGCCATAGAATCGGAGATCGGCAGGTCCGAGCGGCAGGTGCGGGTTCGTGAGGCTGAGGTCAGCCGGATCGAAGGCGAGCAATCGGCGCTCCAGGCAGCACTCCTCGAGAGCGAAACCCTGCACAGTCGCGCTTCCGTAGAGAGGCAGCGCTGCATCGGGGCGCTCGATAGCCTGCGCGTGGAGATAATAGAGGAAATCGGCGGCGGCTCTGATGGGGCCGACGTGCGAGATAATGACATGCGAGATAACATGGAAATCCCGGCAGACGATGCCGACCGGATGCGCTGGCCGCTCGACATTGCTCAAGGCACCATGCTGGATGCACAAGCCATGGGGGATATCACGGAGAACGCGAATGCGATGCCCCCTGAGCAAAATGGCGACCTGGAGAGGCGCATCTACGCGATGAAGGCCAGGTTGTCGCGGCTGGGCCCCGTTAATCCGCTGGCAATGGAAGAGCATGCTGCCCTGGCCGAGCGGCACAGCTATTTGCAGACCCAATTGGCCGACCTCCTGGCTGCCGCAGAGTCGTTGCGGCGCGTTATCGCCGAGCTGGATTGCACCATGCGCGACCAGTTCGCGGCAACCTTCGACAAGGTAAACGAAGCGTTCCAGCACTTTTTCAGCACATTGTTCGGCGGGGGCACTGCCCGTCTTGAATTGACGAATCCCCAGGATGTGACCGCATCGGGCGTGGAGATATTTGCCCAGCCACCTGGCAAGCGAATGCAGCCTCTGGCCGCTCTGTCGGGAGGCGAGCGTGCGCTCACTTCGGCTGCGCTCCTCTTCGCGCTCCTGCGTGTGAGACCCGTCCCTTTCTGCGTGCTCGACGAAGTGGACGCGGCTCTCGATGAAAGCAACGTCACCCGCTTTCGCTCGGCCCTCCAGGAGCTGGGACAGAAAACTCAGTTCGTAGTGATCACCCACAACCGCGGCACCATCGAAGCCGCTGACACCCTCTACGGCATCTCCATGGCCGGAGACGGCACCTCGCAAATGTTGTCGCTCAAGATTGAGGCGGCATGACGAGGGGCTAGGGGCTAGGGGGCCTGTAGATGGGCGACCGAGTACCGAGTACTGCTTATAGCTTACTACTGGTGTCTGACCCCTGGCCCCTAGCCCCTAGCCCCTAGCCCCCAGCCCCTCGTTTGGTATAATTACCCCATGACCGCGATTGACACTGCAAGCGATGCCATCTTAGGGCAAAAGGTTTTCGACGGGCGGCGGAACGTGTACGATTTGTCGCCCGAGAAGCTGGTGGCGTTGATGGAAGAATGGGGCGAGCCGGCCTACCGGGGCAGGCAAGTGCTGCACTGGCTTTATAAAGAGCTTGTCCGGGATTTTTCTGAGATGAGCAACTTGCCTGTGGGATTGCGAGGCAAGCTGGCCGAGAATTTGCGGGTGGGCTCGGCTGAGCTGGTGGCGCAGAAGATTTCCTCTGACGGTTGGACGCGCAAGGTGCTGCTCAAGATGCGCGACGGGAACACTGTCGAGGCGGTGCTGATGCTTTATTACGACCGGGCGACTGTGTGCATCTCTTGCCAGGTAGGGTGCGCAATGGGCTGCACCTTTTGCGCGACCGGGCAGATGGGCTTCACACGCAACCTTTCGTCGGGCGAGATAGTCGAGCAGGTTATATGGTTCAACAGGTGGCTGCGGGAGCACCCTCATATCCCTGTCGCCGAGAAGGGCGGACGATATGGCGGTAAGCCTCTTGCGACCGGCTCTCGCGGAGCGCCCGCCGCTGACGCCTGGTTTAGCTCGTACGAGCAGGGGGGCGAGCGGCGCGAGCCGATCAGAGCCGTGACAAATATCGTATTTATGGGCATGGGCGAGCCTCTCGTAAATTACAGCCACCTGTGGAGCGCTATCCGTCTGCTCAATTCGCCCCAGGGGCTCGGCATTGGGGCACGCAGAATGACGGTCTCGACGGTGGGCATCGCTCCGCAGATCGGCAAGTTTGCGAGAGAAGATCTCGCGGTAAACCTGGCGGTGTCGCTCCACGCCCCAAACGACGAAGTGCGCAGCTCGTTCATGCCTATTGACCGGCGCTATCCGGTTGCCGAATTGTTGGCTGCCTGTCGCGAGTATGTCGAGCTCACTCACCGGCGCATCACTTTCGAGTACGTGCTGATCAATGGCGTCAATGATAGTCTTGCCCAGGCGGAGGAATTGCGCGACAGGCTCCGGGCTTTGCTATGCCACGTCAATCTTATCCCGCTCAACCCCGTGCCGGGGACCGGTATGAAGGCTACACCGAAGGCGCAGGTATTTGCCTTCCAGAAAACGCTTGAAGACGCAGGGATACACACCACAGTGCGCATCGAGCGCGGTGTGGACATCGCCGCCGCCTGCGGCCAGTTGAAAGTTGACGAAGAGCCCGGTTCCAGGCGAAGGTCGCTCAACCCTGAGCTTGTGCAAGCCCATATTCAGGCCGATCTCGCCGGCCAAGCGTGACGTAGCGGTTAGGACCCTTACTAACCACTAACCACCCGTAAGGAGCGTACATGCCAGCATCTGATAACCCGGATTTCCCGAAATTTGCGGGAAGTGACGATGTGCGCTCGGGCAAGGCAAGGCGAAAGTCGGGCCTTGAGCCGATGCCGATCTTCGATGCTGCCTCGGCGATCACGGTCCCTGTGGAGATCCTGAAGGAGAACTACGACGAGCTTCTGCGCATCATCGAGGCGAACGAATGGAGCCTGGACGAAGGGCTGACCACCGTGCTGCTCGCCGGACTCGGCTTGCAGAAAGGGCTATTGCACCTCAGCGAAGTGACTGGTATGGTTGCGCGGGGCGACGCTCACGCAGGCAAGCGCGTTGACGACATTGTGCAGGAGCTTGCCGCCTACCACTCAATGTATTCTGTGATGAAATTCAAGGCGTTCAAGCTGTATAAGCTGAACCAGGTGTTGGAGTTCAATAACTCGGGGTTGCGCGCACAGGAAGAGATGTGGCAAGAGTGGGCGGACCGGATGCGGAGCGAAGCGAGAGACCCTCAACGCCGAGCTGGTCAGGATGCGCGCTTTGCTCTCCGAGTTCAAGCTCGATTGGGACGATGCGGGTGGCCCGCCCCTGCCGCCGGGTGTGTTCGCCTCTTTGAAGGTGAAAGAGATTGAGAGCCTGCCTTCCCCCGACGAAGAAATCGCTCCCTTTCCATTTCCCGATCCAGACCCTGTAGAAGAGAGAATTTCGTTCTGGGCGCGATTGAAAAAGTTGTTCGGCGGTTGAAAATATCGTTCGACAGCTTGCACATCGCCTAACGCAAGGGCGAAAGGCGGCAGAGGCACTCCTCCTTAGCATCTGTCCCAACCTATTCGTGTCGCGGGCAGCGCACGGCGGTTGAATCCGCGTGCTAGTCATACGAAGTCCGCATGGCGGACTGTTCAGGCCGTAGAGAAGCATTGCGCCCCGCAGGGACCCCGTATACGTCCCTATATCATCAGGCACGAGCCTGGGGATGGTAGCCTGCGGAGGCAGGCTTTGTAGATGTTGCACGCGGATTCATCCGCCGTGCGTTGCTCTTGTCGCCGCGTTCACTCTGCATTCGTTGGAGTCATTGCCCTCGTGGGTGCCCTATAGGAGAGCATAATTCAAACGCAGGAAACCCTTATGGACGCGCGCTTCTTTATCCCGGACAGCCTGATACGCATCAATACCGAGCAGCGTGGCGCGCCTGGCGTCGAATGGCTGCAAAGGCTTCCTTCCGTGCTGGCCGAGTGCGAGCGACGCTGGCATCTCGCGATTGGCGAGCCGTTCCCGATGTTGTCCTACAACTATGCAGCCCCGGCCCGACAACTGGACGGCAGTCGCCTCGTAGTGAAAGTATGCGTTCCGGGCAAAGAGTTCAGGACAGAGGTGGACGCATTGCGCATATATGGCGGTCAGGGCGCAGTGAAGTTGCTCGATTTTGACGATGCGCTGGGAGTGATGTTGCTGGAGCATCTCGACCCCGGCACCATGCTGGTTACCGTGACGGATGACGTCGCAGCCACATCGATTGCAGCATCGGTGATGAAGCGGATCCGGCGTCCTGCGCCTGCCGAGCACTCCTTTCCCACTGTGGGCGACTGGGCAGGAGGCATGAGCAAGCTGCGTGGTTGCTTCGGCGGCAGCACCGGCCCGTTCCCTGCCAGGCTGGTGGAGGAGGCCGAGCGACTTTTCTCCGAGCTGCTCAGCTCCATGGGCGAGCAAGTAGTGTTGCATGGCGACCTTCACCATTTCAACATACTGGCGAACTCAGTGGACGGCGCAAACGTTGCGGGTGCCGCGGAGTGGCTGGCGATCGATCCGCAGGGAGTGATAGGCGAGGCGGAATACGAGACCGGAGCGCTGCTTCGCAATCCCATTCCTAACATTTACCGCCAGCCCCGCCTTGAGCATCTACTCGCCGGAAGGATGGACCAGCTTGCGGAGGAGCTTGCCTTCGACCGGCAGCGTATTCGGGGCTGGGCGGTTGCTCAAGCGGTGCTATCGGTCTGGTGGTATTTCGAGGATACCTGCTCGAGCGGCAGTGAAGAATGGAAGGCGGGCCTCGAGCTAGCGGAGATTATGGCAAAGGTGCGCTGATCTCGACGGCTATTTGTTCTCTCGCTTGCCGGTCGTAACGAGCCAGACGTGGATAATGCGCTGAAAGGCTGTGACCTGCGTGCCGATAGCGAGCACCCAGAGCACGAGATCGAGCAGCCAGTAGTGTAAGATCAGGCCGACAGCCAGGATCACGATGCGCTCGGGACGTGCCATCAGTCCCACTTCGTTATGGATATTGAGCGCCTCCGCCCGCGCTCGGGCGTAGCTGATCATCACCGACCCCACCAGGATCACGTAAATGAGGATAACCTCGGTAATACTGCTCCCGCCGGGGCGCCAGTAATAGAAGAGGAGGAGACCCAGCAGCACAGCCGCTTCAGAGTAGCGATCGACCACCGAATCGAGGAAGCCCCCGAATTGTGTAATCCGGTTAGTTATCCTGGCCAGTGCTCCATCGAGCATATCGAACAGGGCGGCGAATATCAGTACTAAGCCGCCCGTAATAAGGTGGCCGGTGGCGAGTATTACGGCCACCACGGCGTTGAGCAGAAAGCCGAACACCGTCAACATATTGGGCGTAATGGGCGTGCGCACGAAGATCTGCGCCGCGCTGCGGGCGATCTTTCGCGCCCAGTCCTGAAGTAACTGGGTTACCAATGCGCAACCCCTTAGGAATTTGGATTTGCTCTTTATTGATTCTAGAAAGCAGATTGCAGGCCAGGCAAGCTCAACCCTGAACCGAAAATCTAAAATCCGAACCGGGGGCTATTATACCATGATTTGCGTTATCAGGGATTTGCGTTTTCGGATGCTTGATCGCTGCTCTGAAAATAGGGGTGCAGGGAGCACGAAGGACGGAGCTCCCTGCCGGGGCATGGATGCCCCAAAGCTCCCTCTATGACCCAACAGGTTACCGCGCAGAGGGGTTCAGTGGTGCTCCCCTGCCGGGGCTTGGGGTGTCCCCAAAATCCCTCTATACACACCTCTATACACATAAGTTGGGGGACAAAGGGGGTGCATGGGCGGCTAACCCTGCCGGGGCACGGGTGTCCCGAAACTCCCTCCATTACTAATAAGTACCGGAAAGAAGGGGTGCAGGGTGCTTGGGGTGTCCCCAAAATATCTTCTTTCTCTAACAGGCTATGGTGAAGAAGGGGTGCAGGTTCCCTGCCGGGGTTTGGGGTGTCCCCAAAACTCTCCTCCTTCATTTTCATTGGTTACGGTGGCCCGCAGGGTCACAATTACTAAAGAATAAGCCCAAGCTTGAAATCAAAGCCTACGCCTGAGTGGCGCGAACCGGCCAGCGGCGGCGCTTCTTAGCCACCGGGCTGAGGCTTCTTATCCGCTCGTAGTATGCGGCCACGCGTCCGGCGATGATGGGCCAATCGTAGTTTCGGGACGTACGACGGCCTACCTCGGCCATCTGTGCCCGCAGAGCGGGATCGCTCAAGAGGCGGATCAACCCGGCGGCGATGGAGGGCGGGCTTTTAGGGTCAGTGAGGAAGCCTTCCCGCCCATGAGAAAGCACGGCGGCGTAGCCGGGTATGCGACTGGCGAGCACCGGCGTGCCCGCGGCCATCGCTTCCAACAGCACGATTCCGAAGCTTTCGCCGCCCGTCGACGGGGCGCAATAGACATCGCATGACTGGTAGTAGCGCGGTAGGTCCTCCGACGACACAAAGCCTGTGAACTCGATTTCCAGAGCCGAGCCTGCCGAGCGGTAGATTGTGCGGTTAGGCTTGCTATAGTCGCGCAAAGGGAGCCAGTCGGACATCTCTTCGGGGTCGCCCTGGCCGGCCACCACGAGTCGCAGGTCAGGGAAATATGGCTGCACGTAGGGAAGAGCCTGCAATATCCACTTGAGGCCTTTCCGATGCTCCTCAAAGCGTCCCACGAAGAGGATCGTGGGCCTCCCGTCGCGCATCCAGGGGATTGGCGGACGTGGAGTGCTGAACCGCTTTACATCAACCCCGTTGGGAATGATTTCATAATCAGTGTCGAAATACTGCGAAACGAAATCGTAAGCGGATGGTGAAACGGCAATCCGTCCTGTGAGGCGGTTGAAAAAGCGCCTGAGGATTGGCCGCGCCATAGCATAGAAGGCCGAGTTGTCCCCAAAGGCGTGGAATGTACCAATATTAGGCACAGTAGACGAGCGCAGTACCAGCCAGGGCACAGCGGGCATAAGGGGCTCGTGCAGGTGGATAACGTCGAAGCGTTCGGTGTGCAGGATAGCCTTTATCGTGCGGCCCAGGTCGGGGGAAAGCGATATGCGCGCTACGGAGCCATTGGTAGGGATAGGCGTCACCGAGCCGAGCGCGTAGACGTCGTCGGGCACGTCCGATTTGTCGGTGGAATAGGGGGCAAGGACTTTGGTAGTGTGCCCCTGCGCCCGAAGCGCCCCCGACAAACCCTTGATATGTTCGTTGACTCCACCCTGGGTGGCGTAGTCATATGGTGAGACAAGACCGATGTGCATAGAGAATTACGAATTACGAATTACGAATTACGAATTACGTCAGTTTTATTCGTAATCCGTAATTCGTAATTCGTAATTACTTCACCTGCCGGAGAAGCGGCGGGTGACCGCCCGCCTTACTTTGTAGCTGGGGTGTACGATCATGCTTTTCCAGAGGTTGGGTGCGGCGATAATGGCGTGGTCGGGCAGGTTCATGAAAGTGCCGCCCGCGACAGTGGTTTTGTTTTTGATAGCATCCAGCAGGTCTTCGACCGTGCTGCCAGGAAAGAGGGTGTAGCCCTTGCCGATCATAGAGTTGGCGTGTGCGTCGGACCCGCCGAATTCAGGCAGGTGCAGAATGGTCTCGTTCAGCTCTATGATTCTCTTGTGAGACACGCGACCCGCGTATGATGGGTTGAACGTCTCGATGCCATGGAAGGGTAGTTTGTTGGCGTGTTGTAAAAGCAGCGTTTTCTCGCGGATCGATGTGGTGAGCCAGGATAGGGGATGCGGGGCAATCGCCATGCCGCCTGCCGCGTAGACGGCCTCCATGCTCGCTTCCAAAGATTTGAGCATAGGGAACTCTTTGGTGACAAACAGGGCCAGAAGATGTCCTTGCCTGGTGGTAATTTCGTTGCCAGGAATCACCTTGAAGCGCCATTTGCGCTTCTCGATCAACTCAAGCGCTTGTAGTGCGCCCCTGCTATCGTCGTGGTCGGTGATCGCAATAACGTCGAGGTCTGTATAATTCTCGACATATTCGAATATCTGTTGGACGCTGGCGAGGCCGTCGCCCAGCGATGTGTGCATATGAAGGTCGGCCTTGCCCATTTTGATTGCGGACGTTCCAATGGCGGATCTCTCAATTGCGGATTGCGGATTGCGGATTGCGGATTGGTGACCGTTTGTGTGGTCTGGCATTGTACCTGCTGCTTACTGCTTACTGCTTATTTCGGAGCAGGAAAGCATGATTTTTCTATCGGGGATGAGAATAGCCCTTACCACTCATTATAAGTAATAGGGGATGGGTTACGCAAGGAATGGGGAATGCGGAATGCGGAATGGGGAATGGGAACAGTTCTTACTTCTTTTTACTTATGCCTGACTACTCATAGGCCTCGGCAGGACCTGGCAGCGGAAACAATCCGCAATCCGCAATCCGCAATCCGCATTCCGCATTCCGCATTCCGTCTCAGCCGCCGGCGCGGAGCGAGATCGGCTCGTGGTATTGGCGCTCCATGTCGATCCACTCGGCTATCTCGTTTCTGCCCATGTCCTTAGCATGGAAGAGCGCCGAGTCGGCCTTATCGATCAGTTCTTCAATGTGCACAGCGTCTTCCGAGAACATAGCGATGCCCTGGCTTACGGTGGGCGACGGGATCGAGCGCCCGTGCATATCCTTCATCACGTTGTTGGCGACAGTCTGCCGGATGCGTTCGGCGACGATGCGTGCGGTGGCACGATTGACCCCGGGCAGCACAATCCCGAACTCTTCGCCGCCCCAACGGCCGACCACGTCGGTGCTCTTGAGATGGTTCTGGATTGCCGCCACCGTGGAGCGTAGCACGTCGTCGCCCACGAGGTGGCCGTAGGTATCGTTGTACTGCTTGAACTTGTCGATATCCAGCATGATCAGCGCCACGGTCTGCTTTTCAGCGCGGGCCTGCTTGATTGCAGCTTGCAGCCTGGAGATAAAGCTGCCGTGATGGAACACTCCGGTCAGAGGGTCGCGCTGTGCCTGGTCGTTCACGGTGGCATGCAGGCGCGCGTTTTCGAGCGCCAGGGCAGCCTGGCCCGCGATCGAGGTTAATAAGCGCAGGTGGTTCTGGTCGAACGCCCCCGGTGCAAGAGCCTGCACCGACATCACGCCGACAATCTTGTTCTTTGCGATCAGCGGCACGCTGATGATCGACTGGGTGGGCGCTCCAACTACGTTGGCCTCAAAGGGTAGCTGCTCAAGCTCTTCGTCCCAGTGGCGCACGAAAATCGCCTTGCGGTTGCGCACGACCCAGCCCGATATTCCGGAGCTGTCGAGGCGCGTCTTGAACGGCGGCAGCGCCTGGTCGCCCTCGATGAAGATATCGTAGCGCAATTCGGCGGCGTCTTCGTCGTAAAGCGCGATATAGAACGTATCGGGGTGCAGCACCCGATTGACCTGCTCGTAAATAAGGTCGACCACTTCTTCGATGTTGAGTGAGGACGTAGTGGCCAGGCCGATATGGTACAGGCCTGTCATTTCGCGGGCAGCGCGCTGAGCCTCGGAGAAGAGGCGCGTGCGCTCGATGGCGAGAGCCGCTTGCTGGGCCATCGCGTTGAGCAACTGCCAACGATTCATTGGCATCTCATAGTGGTGGTTGAAGCTGAGGTTGAGAGCTCCTACCAGGTGATCTTCATTCAAGATGGGGATCGCGTAGAACGACCTGGTGGCTGGTCGGGCCAGGATAGCGGTGAGCCTCGGATCTCTATCGACAAACGGCACGTAGATACCGCGGCGGTCCGCTTTGATCGCTCCGATCATCGGGTTGTTGGGAGGCAAAGGCGCGTTGTGGTAGGCACGCGTCTCTTCGAGCGAAAAGCCCTTGGAGGCGATAAAAATACCTTCCCCACGATCATTGAAAAGGAGCAATGCGGCGGCGTCGGCGTGCTCCAGCTCCATTGCGCGGGTAACCAGCGTGCGCGCCACGTCGTCGCCGCTCAAAGTGCCTGAAATGCTTCGTGTGACCGTATAAAGGGTGTTGATTTCGTCCAGTTGCTGCCTGATCGTGCTCTCGTCGCGCGTGAGGAGCCCGGCGAAGTAGTTAGCGATATACGCCGTGATCATCAAGGTCGCAGCTACTGTGAGGAAGTAACCGAGATATCTGTTGTCGGGAATCTGTGCCGCGCCATCGGCTACGGTTTGCTTTATCGCCTCGATAAAAGCCAGGCTGCCGTAGCAGATAGCCGCGATGACCGCGACCATATACGCGCCTGCCGGAGGCAAAATAGCCAGGCCCACGAAGATATAAAGGAAGTAAAGAACAAATACCGGCCCGGTAACGCCACCCGACTTATCGATAATAACGGTGAAGACGAACAGGTCTATAGGAACCTGGGCAAGAATCGCAACGTAGGATCCCCTGGACATTCCGAAGTCCGGGCGCCGGCAAGCAAGCAGGTAGAAGAAATTGTAAGCCGCCACGACAGCGGCGAGGCCTAGCTGGACTGCGCCGATCTTGAAGGTGCCCGGCTGAAGATTGACTATGTCCTGGAGATTTTGCCCGAGCAGGCCGACAAGCAAAAGAGCGACCACAACGGTCCATCGAATGCCGATCACCCAGCGCAATCTCTCTGCCAGCTCGGTGGGCTTCAATCCGAGGGCAGGGTTTAACCTGGTTTTGCTATTGGTCTAAATCAACCATGACCTTCCAGAAGCGGCAGAGCAGAGGGGAGGAGGGCAGAGGATGCCGCTTGCACTCTATGCTAATTCTACGCCAGTTCACAGGCGCCGGTCAAGCACCCGAAAGAGGTACCTGTTTCCTACTCTATAGTAGCAAGTATGGCTAATTCTAACGGTATGTTGTGTGACGTAGTTGTCAGTTGTCAGTTGTCAGTTGTCAGTAGACCGTAGCTTTCAGCTAGCTTATAGCAGCTTTCGTCGTTCGTCGTTCGTCGTTCGTCGTTCGTCCGTCTACTGACAACTGACAACTGACAACTGACAACTACGTCACACTATCCACATCCGTTTTGCACCATAAATCTGATTGGGCTATAATCGCGTATATTGATTGTAAGGCAAAGCGGAATGCTTGCCTTGCCCTACCGAATACGGAAAGTGTCGTGGTGTATAACAGGGTGGCGCTAGGGCGTTGCCCTCACTCCGGCCAGGGACCAGGAGGTTATGTGACCTCTCGTTCCCACCGGTAAAACTGCTCACACTTACACTCCCCTGGAGTAGCTTCGGAAGGGTTAGGCCAAACGCTCCCAAGCAGTGGCCGGTGGCCGGTGGCCGGTGGTTACCACGAAGTTCTAACCGCCAACCATTAGCCGCTAACCACTTTGCAAGTGGATGTAATGTTGGACCTGTCACCCATAGCTGACGACCAGTTAGTAGCACGCATAGCGCAAGGCGACGCTTCGGCACTCGCAGAGTTGTACGACCGATACGTCCGCCAATGCTTTGGCCTTGCCTTACGCATGCTGGGTGATTCTGCGCCCTCGGAAGAGGTCGTGCAAGAGGTCTTTCTTAAGTTATGGACCAATCCAGGCAGCTATTCTATTCAGAAAGGCAAATTCGTAAGCTGGCTGCTCAGCTTGATCCACCATAGATGTATAGATGAGCTCAGGAAAAGATCGCACACGGACGTGACCCTGGACGACCCGGAGATGGGCAACTTGCTCAATACAGCGCCGGACCCGCAACTGGAGCCGGGTGAGCAAGTATGGGTAATGGAGCAGCAGCGCGTGGTGAGGGAGGCGCTGGCGCAGATACCGGAGAACCAGCGCCAGGTGCTCGAGCTGGCTTATTATCGTGGGCTATCGCACAGCGAGATTGCCAGTAAGCTCGGCCAGCCTCTTGGCACGGTGAAGACGCGAATTAGACTAGGTATGCAAAGCCTGAAGCAGCTTCTTGAGCCGCAGGGCTTGCTGGCAGATTAAGGAGGGCAGGTGCACCTCCAATCAAAATGGCTGCATAAAAGAGATTGGAAAAAGATAAGTTGGTTCTGGTATGAGTGACAACGTAACGCCCGACGAGTGGGAATCACAACTTATAGACTATACACTGGGCGTTCTCGATCCCGGAGAGACTGCCGCCTTCGAGACCGGCCTGCAGGAATGCCGGAGAAACGTCCAACTGGCGCGAGATTATGGCGTCGTATCAGGCTGGATGGGCGTAGCCACCCCACCTGCTGAGCCTCCAGCCGGCCACAAAAACAGGCTAATGTCGCTCATTCAGTCCACACCCCAGACCGAAGCCCCAACTCCTATCGTTACCCGGTCAGCAAGGCCCGCCCTTACCGCGCTTCCCTCCATACCTGCAGATCAGGCGGCGCAGGCTACTCCCACAACGCAAGACGCTCAAGGCAACGTCACCGACCTCGGCGCATACCGGGCGCGCCGGAACACTACCGGGGTCTTGCAGGCTTTGCTTGGCGTGGCTGCCTTGCTCATATTCCTGCTGGGGCTGTGGGCCTGGACCGCTAACAGTGACAAGGCTACGCTCCAAAGCCAACCAAATATCCCTCCAGGCTACAGCCTGCTGATTCTGCCTCCACAAAAGGGCTATGAGAGTGTGTCGGCAGTGGCGTTCTATAACCCCCAGAAGAATGACGTCGTGTTCGTCGGCAAAGGTCTAGCCTCGCCACCGTCAGGCAAAGTATACGAGTTGTGGTTCTTGAAGGGGCAGGGCAACCCCGATCCGGCAGGAACTTTCCTGCCCGACCAGACCGGTAACGCTGAGCATACAGGCTTTGGGCCGCAGGCAGCCTCCCAATACGCCGGTTTTGCGGTATCAGTGGAACCGACACCCGGCAGTACCGCACCCACCGGCCCCATTATCGTGGCAGGCACGTACTCCACGCCATAAGCCTGCAATTTGTGGAACGAAGAGGAGAAAGGTCGCCCGGGGCGACCTTTCTCCTCTTCGTTCCACGTGATCTCCAAAAGAGGCGCGGTCTGACGGTGTGGTATACTTAAAGAACCCTCTTTGAAAGGCAATGTGCAGACGAACAAAGATGCTACGATGGTGAGTGACGAATTGGCGCTTGCCGAACGAGTAGGTGAGTTACTCACTTCGGTGCGTAAGACCCTGGCGGTTGCCGAGTTTTGCACAGGCGGGATGCTGGGCAGTTGGCTGACGGCAGTGCCTGGATCGTCGGCCTATTTCCTGGGGGGCGTGCTCTCGTACGACGATTCGGTAAAGGTGTCGCTGTTGAGAGTGCCGGCCCAGCTCATCCGCGAGCATGGCGCGGTCAGCGCCGAAAGCGCTCTAGCGATGGCAACGGGAGTGCGTGAGATAACGGGCGCGGACCTGGGGCTCTCAATCACGGGTGTTGCCGGGCCGGGTGGCGGCACCGACGCCAAGCCCGTCGGCACCACGTTTATCGGGCTGGCAAACTCGTCGTCCGAGCGAGTGGAACACAAGATCTGGCGCGGCGACCGTGCCCAAAACAGGGAGCAATCGGCCCGCTTCGCTCTAAAAATGCTAATAGAATACCTGGAAGGAATATCATGAAGGCTTTACCGGTTTATACAAGCGAGACATTATACGAGAAGACCATATTACCGAACGGCTTGCGCATTATCACCGCGACTATGCCACATACACGCTCGGCGGCTGTGCAGTTTTATATAGGAGTGGGCGCGCGCCACGAAGACCCTAAAGTGAGCGGGATCAGCCACTTTGTCGAGCACATGGTGTTCAAGGGCACCGAGCAGCGGCCCAACCCTGTGCAGATTTCCGAGGCAATCGAGGGCGTGGGCGGCAATATGAACGCCGCCACCGACCACGAGCACACAAACTACCGGGCGCTCGTCCCCTCCAACTATATGCACACCGCGATGGAGGTGATAACCGACATGCTTCGAGGCTCGCGCTTTGTGCCTGAAGAGATTGCGAGGGAGCGCGAAGTCATCATCGAAGAGATCAATTCCACCTACGATTCGCCCGGCGATATCGCGGATATGGTATTCGATGAGATGCTCTGGGGAGAGCACCCTCTTGGCCGCGACGTTGCAGGCAGCAAGGCCACCCTCAAAAAGATCAAGCGCGAGGAGCTGGTGTCTCACGTGGCAAAGTACTACAGGCCCGACGCCATGGTTATCAGCGTCGCGGGCAACGTTTCCCATGAGCAAGTAGTGGAAGAGGTAGCGCGCCTCTGGTCAGACCTTGCGCATTCAGACAACGGCAAGCATCACGATACTCCCGCTTCCATAAACACAGAAGGCCCGAAAGTCAAAACTTACAAGAAGCGCACGGAGCAGACCAACATGATCGTGGGCGTGCCCGCCTTCCCGTACACCCACCCTCGCCGCTACACCCAGGATGTGCTGGATACGATCCTGGGTTGCGGGATGTCTTCGCGCCTCTTCGTGGAGATACGCGAGAACAAGGGCCTCGCCTACACAGTATCAAGTTTCGTGAAGACCTATTTTGATACCGGCGCGTTCGGCGTGCACGCGGCTGTGGATAACGACCGTGTCGAGCCCGCTCTTGACGCTATAATGGGCGAGCTCGAGCGGATCAAGAACGAGCCTGTGCCTGAAGTTGAGCTGCGAAAGGTGAAGGAATATATCAAAGGCAACACCCTTCTGAGCCTCGAGCGCAGCGGCTACGTGGCCCACTGGGGCGGCTGGCAAGAATTGATGCTGGCTCGTATCGAGTTTATGGACGAAGCCCTGGAAAAGATCGACGAAGTAACGGCCGAGCAGGTTCGCGACCTCGCCAATGACCTTTTCATACGAGACAAGATGCGCCTTGCCATCGTCGGTCCGACGCCTAAGGCCGAGGATAAGCTGGAATTGATGGTGGGATAACCAAGTTGTCAGTTGTCAGTTGTCAGTTGTCAGTAGAACGACGGCTGAAAGCTTATAGCTCCCGCCTACTGACAACTGACAACTGACAACTTTTCGCTACAATGACCGTCAAGAGCTTCATACAAAATAGGGCTGAGATGCAGGCGCTTCTGGCCGTGGCTCGCGGGGACGCTAAGGCTGACCTGATCTTGAGCGGCGGACGGCTTGTGAATGTCTTTTCAGGCGAGGTCTACCCCGTAGAGATGGCGATCTTCGGTGGGCATGTGGCCGGTGTGTCGCGCGATGCCGGGACGTATGAAGGTCGCGAAACAATAGAGCTTGACGGGGAATATCTCGCGCCCGGCTTCATCGACGCTCACGTGCACATCGAAAGTAGTCTTATGCTCCCTGCGGAGTACGCCAACGCCGTTATGCCCCACGGCACGACCGCTGTGGTGAGCGACCCGCACGAGATTGCGAATGTGCACGGGCTGGAAGGCATCAAATTCATGCTGGCGGCGAGCGATGGGCTGCCGCTTGCACGTATTCGTGATGCTGTCGTCTTGCGTGCCGGCCACTCATATGGAAACCTCGGGCGCTCGGCTGGGTGCGGACGACCTGGCGAGCCTGTTGAATGAGCCTCGCGTGCTGGGGGTAGCCGAAATGATGAACTATCCCGGCGTGGTGTCTGGCAACGATGATATGGTGGACAAAGCGATCATGGGCCACCGGGCCGGGATCAGGGTGGACGGCCACGCGCCTCTTGTCGGCGGTACCACCCTGCAAGCTTACGCTGCGGCGGGCATTGCGTCGGACCACGAAAGCGTGGCGGCCGCTGAGGCCCTCGAAAAGCTGCGTGCAGGTGTGCAGGTGCTCATCAGGGAGGGCTCGACCGCGCGCAACCTGGACGCATCTGCTGCCCATGGTGACAGAGCGAACGGCGCGTTTCTGCTCCTGGGCCACCGACGACAAGCAGCCCGACGACCTCGACCGCCAGGGCCATATCGACCATATCATTCGCAAAGCCGTGTCACAGGGCCTCGACCCCGTGCTCGCGATCCAGATGGCAACCATCAACACGGCCCGGCACTATGGGTTGCACGATATGGGCGCTATCGCCCCCGGCTACCTGGCCGATATGGTGACCTTCCGCGACCTGGACAACCTCCAAGTCACACGAACTTTCGCGGGTGGGCGCTTGATCGCCGAAAATGGCGAGATGCTGGCTCCGCAAGCCAACCATGTTAAGCCACCGAGGAACAATATGGAGGGCGCGGACTTCCTGTCCGAAAGCTCGTTTCGGATTGCCGCGAAAGGGAGCAAGGCGCGAGTAATCCAGGTGCTGGCCGACCAGATCGTGACAAAGGCGCTTGTAACCGAGGTGAAGGTTGAGAATGGCGCGGTAGTGGCGGATCCCGAGCGCGATATTCTCAAGATCGCGGTGATCGAGCGTCACAGCGGCACGGGAAACGTTGGCCTTGGGCTGGTCTCCGGCATCGGTCTGAAGGGCGGCGCGCTTGCCTCCAGCATCGCGCACGACTCGCATAATCTGGTGGTCGTCGGCGCGTCCGATGCCGAGATGCTACTCGCAGCCCGTACAGTCTTCGAGATTGGTGGCGGCGTGGCGGCTGTGCAAGGTGATAGGGTGCTCGGCAGCTTGCCACTGACGGTAGCCGGCCTGATGTCTGACCAACCCTTCCCCGTCGTGCGTGATGGACTTCGAAACCTTCTGAGTGCGGCCCGCGAGCTGGGCTGCACCCTTGCTAATCCATATATGCAGATGGCCTTTCTTGCCCTTCCCGTAATTCCCGAGCTAAAGCTAACCGACCTCGGGTTGGTAGATGTAGTGAAGTTTGAATTGTGCGAGTTGTTTGTGTGACGGTTGCCAGTTGCCAGTTGTCAGTTGTCAGTAGACGGTGTCCATCGTCCATCGTCCAGTGAGAAATAGAGCCACGTGCCAACGAATTTAGCCGAACCAAAGAAAATACAGGTGCTTCCTGACGACGTTGCGTCGAAGATCGCAGCCGGGGAGGTCGTGGAGCGCCCTGCCTCGGTGGTGCGCGAGCTTCTCGACAATTCAATCGATTCGGGTGCGCGGCAGATCAAGATAGAGATTAAGGGTGGGGGCCGTGAGCTTATCCGCATTATTGACGATGGCGGGGGAGTGTTCGCTGACGACATGCAGCGTGCCTTTTTGCGGCATGCCACCAGCAAGATAAGGACGGCTGAGGACCTCTGGACGGTGCGCACGCTTGGCTTTCGCGGCGAGGCGCTCTATTCTATTGCTGCCGTGAGCAGGGTCAGCTTTCTGAGCAGGCCGCAGGCATCGGTAACCGGCTACGAATTATCGCTGGAAGGCGGGCACGTGTTGGGCGAGGGGCAGCGAGGCTCGCCGCTTGGCACTATAGTCGGGGTGCGCGACCTTTTCTTCAATCTGCCTGCCCGCCTCAAGTTCCTGAAAAGCCCCCAGGCCGAGGCCGCTCACATCACCGCGCTGGTGCAGCAGTACGCGCTGGCGCACCCGGGGATCCGCTTCACCCTCACGAACGAGGGGCGGCTCTCGTTCCAATCTTCGGGCGATGGCGATTTGCGATCTGCTGCCCTTTGCGTATATGGCCCCGACGTGGCGCGTGCGCTTCTGCCCGTTGGCCTGGAGCCGGGCGATGAGGGGGCCGAGCCCGACGAGTTCGATGAGATATTGCCTAGTGCTGGCGTGGAAGTATACGGCTATGTCTCGCCGCCCGCGCATTCACGGTCGAACAGGCAAGCGATGCACTTCTTCATCAATAGGCGGGCGGTGCAGAGCCGGATGCTCCAGTTCGCCGTCGAAGAGGCTTACCATACCCTGCTCATGGTGGGCCGCCACCCGATTTCGATCACCAATGTGGTAATCGACCCCAGCCTTCTGGATGTGAATGTGCACCCGGCCAAAGCCGAAGTTGAAGTTTCGGGATGAGCGGGCCGTCTTCAGCGCAGTGCAGCGTGCGGTGCGGTCGTCGTTGACCGCCCATGTGCCCGCCCCGATCTATGGCTCGCGTGGGTCCGAGGGTTGGTCACTGCCAAATGCGTCCAATGGCGGTATCGAAATGGAGTTTGCTCCGTCGTTCGGTGGGACACAGAGCCAGCCTCCATCACCTTTCCCCAGCGCACCGACACAACACGAAATGTGGCGCAGCAATACCGACCGGTCCCAGCCTCAATCCTCCGGAGACAACATCGAGCCGCTGCCGCCCGCGCCACCCCGCAGCTTGCCTCCACTGAGGGTGGTCGGGCAGGTGGGCAACACCTACATTATCTCAGAGGGTCCGGACGGCCTTTTCCTTGTGGACCAGCATGCTGCCCACGAGCGCGTCCTCTACGAGAAGATGGGAGCAGAGCTGCAGCGCGGCGAATTGCCCATACAGCCTCTTCTCCAGCCTGCAACCCTTGAGTTTACGGCGGCGCAGCGGGCGGAGGTCGAGCCGGTGCTTGCGCTGATGGCCGAGCTTGGCTTCGAGCTTGAGCCGTTTGGAGACCAGTCGCTGCTCGTGCGCGCCGTGCCTGCCATCTACGCCGAGTTGCGCAGAGACGTTGGCCGCGACCTGATGGAAATTCTCGACACAGTGATGCACGGCAGCCACCCTGCCCGCTGGCGTGAGGAGATGGCGATCACCCTTGCCTGCCACAGCGCGATCCGAGCCGGCCAAACCCTTTCGTTGGACGAGATGCGTGCCTTAATCCACCAGCTTGAGCGCTGCCAGTACCCGAGGGCGTGCGCGCATGGCCGCCCAACGATGCTCCACCTTTCGCAAAGCCAATTGAGAAAGGAGTTCGGCAGGCGCGCGTGAGCGGCGATATGTTGCTTGGGTTTTTCGCCCCGATTGGGTATATAATATTAGTATAGGTTAACAAAATAATACCGTGAGCGCGGGGGCCTGTGGACACAGGCTGAGAGGATAGCCAGCATGACCGCTATCGACCGCTTGAACCTGATCCGGATAATGCCGGCGAAGGAAGCGTTACAATATTGCTGCTTCAGAGCGCCGGGGTAATCCCCGGCGCTCTTTCTTTTGTGGTAGCAAGGATCGCGAACATTGGTAACATCGACGCTAACAACCGAACAACCTGCACCGGTCAGCGGTCCAGGTGCGCGGAGTCTCGAAATCGTTCCCACGCGAAGGCGGGCGACTCGAAGTGCTGCATGATCTCGACCTGAGCATTCCCGCCGGGAGCTTCGTCAGCATCCTCGGCCCCTCCGGCTCGGGCAAGAGCACCCTCCTCGGGCATCCTCGCGGGACTGGACAGGCCAGACAGCGGCGAAGTGTCCTTCTGTCATCAGGCTCGCCCACCAATCCGCAATCCGCAATCCGCAATCCGCAATCGCAGGTGGGCTATATGCCGCAGCGCGACCTTCTCCTTCCGTGGCGCACCGCGCTCGACAACGCGACCGTGGGCTGGAAGTGTCGGGCGTGGAAAAGCGCGAAGCGAGGGCGCGCGTGCTGCCCATGTTCGATGAGTTTGGGCTGTCGGGCTTTGCGGGGAGCTATCCTGCGCGAGTTGTCGGGCGGCATGCGCCAGCGAGTGTCGTTTCTTGCGCTCGGCTGTGCTTGCCCGCGGCCTGATGCTCCTGGACGAGCCGTTCGGTGCGCTGGACGCGCTCACCCGGGCCTCCATGCACGAATGGCTCCTGGCAAGCTCCGAGCGCCTGGGCAGCACGTTTATCCTGGTGACGCACGATGTGGAGGAAGCAATTTTGCTGTCGGATATGGTTTATGTCCTATCTCCACGGCCCGGTCGGGTTGTGGGTACTGTCAACGTCGAGCTGCCGAGGCCGAGGACGCTTGACAGCACCACCGACGAACGCTTCCCCGTCTACCGGAAGCAGATTCTGGACCTTCTTCGAGCCACAGGGGGGCTGAGGGTGTCGGGGGGCGCGCAATGATTGATGATTACCTGTGCGACAGTCAGCCCAGGGCGCTTTCCGGGCGTTGGCGCCTCCGGTCGTGGCGCTTGCCCTGATTCTGTCGGCCTGGGAGGCCTATTCGCGCCTGGTACTTGGCGCGTTGCCCGGGGGTGACCGCCTGCTGCCGGCGCCGACTGCCATCCTGGCTGCGCTGGTAGCTAACGTGCCCCTGATCGCGCCCCATACCTGGCAAACCTTGCTCGAAACGGCAGTCGGGTTCGCGATGGCTCTGGCGGTCGGGTTCGGCTTCGCAATATTGATTGATGTGAGCCGGCTTTTGCGCCGCGCTATCTATCCCCTGCTGGTGGTATCACAGACCATACCCATCCTGGCCCTAGCGCCGCTGCTGGTGCTCTGGTTCGGCTTTGGCTTGCTTCCTAAGGTATTGATCGTGGCGCTCGTTTGCTTCTTTCCTATCGTTGTTGCCGGAGCGGATGGCTTTCTCGCCACCGATCCTGAGCTTGTTAGGCTCTTTCGCACTTTTGGGGCAAGCAAGTGGACTATCTTCCGGCAGGTACGATTTCCGGGCGCATTGCCTTCGCTCTTTTCGGGCGTGCGCATCGCCATTACCTACAGCGTCATAGGCGCGGTGTGGGGCGAGTATGTGGGGGCCGAGTGGGGCCTGGGCATTTTCATTCAGCGCGAGCAGCACGCCTACCAGGTTGCCCTGGTGTTTGCGGCAATTCTGGTGATCGCTGCCATGAGCGTCGGGCTGTTCCTGCTCACGTCGGTCGTTGAACGGTTAGTAATCCCGTGGCATTTCAGGGGACGTGACGAGTTCAGGTCCAATCAGGAAAAGGAGTGATTTACGATGAAGCGATTCTGTTCTCTTGCATTGGGTCTGGTGGTTATATGCATGGCGCTTGCCGGCTGCGATACAGGGAGCGGCTGCGCAAGCTACGGCGACTACCGCCGTGCAGCCCACCCCCACGACCGGCCAGCCGGCTACAGCGCCGACCACAGCCATGCGCGGCAACGCCAACCACGAGTGCGAGCAGCGGTACACCTGACAAAGTGACGTTTGCCCTCGATTGGACGCCGAATACCAATCACACCGGTATCTACGTGGCGCAGCAAAAGGGCTGGTACAAGGACGCCGGATTGGACGTGCAGATATTGCCCTATTCAGACGCCAACACGCCGGACACCCTGGTGGCGAACGGCCAGGCCGACTTCGGCGTGAGCTTCGCCGAGTTGGTCGTGCTCGACAAGGTAGACAAGCTGCCGGTGAAATCGGTCGCGGCCATATTGCAGACGAATACATCGGCTCTCGCTGCACTGAAAAGCTCCGGACTTGACAGTCTGGCCAAGTTCGAAGGGAAGAAGTATTCCGGCTTCGGCTCACCGTTCGAGGTGCCTGTTATTACCACAATGCTCAAGAACGCGGGCGCACCTACCGGCAACTTCGATAATATCACCACCAACCTGTCCGGCTATGACGCCGTGGTGGCGAAGCAGGCTGATTTCGTCTGGATATATATGGGCTGGGAGGCGAATTCAGGCAAAGCTGGATGGCGTGCAGCTCAACACTTTCCTCGTGAAGGATTTCGGCGTGCCTGATTACTACACGCCCGTGATCATCGGTAACGAATCGTTCCTGCAGAACCACGGAGATGTCGCCAAGCGCTTCCTCGACGCCACGGCTCGTGGATACGAATACGGCGTGACCAACCCCGACGACGCTGCCAGCATACTGATCAGCGCCGCGCCTGCAGGCACATTCGCTAACCCCGATTTACCGCGCCAGAGCCAGGAATATCTGGCCCCTTATTATAAGCAGAGCCAACCCCGCTGGGGCTTGCAAACTCTCCAGAAGTGGACCGATTTTCCTAAGTTCCTGGCCTCCACCGGCCTCTTGAAGACCGCCGATGGCACCGTCGTCAAGCCTGGAGATATAGACTACTCCAGCCTTTTCACCAACGACTATCTGCCTCAGCACTAGGGGAGCATTAGAGTAAGAAGAGATTTGGGGACACCCCAAGCCCCGGCAGGGGAGTGCCCCTGCACCCCCTCTTCACTATAGCCTGTTAGAGAAGAGATTTGGGGACACCCCAAGATTGCACCCATGCCCCAACAGGGAGATCCCTGCACCCCCTCTTTCTATTCTTTCATAACAAGTTGATGTTCAACCACGACGAGCAATAACCCCTCGTCCAAGCGCACCTGGGCACGCGCCGCATCGACCTGGTTGCTGACTCCTCGGCCAAAGCCACGCGGCAAGGTCTCGCCTGCGAGAGGCCAATGCAGGCCCTCTGTACGGACACCGAGGGCATCGCCGCCCACCGGAAGGAGCGTTACGGTGTCGCCCTTGTTCGCTCGAATTGGGTTCCATTTGCCCGTCTTCGCAAGGAAAGCTTCATGCCTGCCATCCAATATCCTGATGTCGAGGGGGGCGAAGGCCGGTCGCGTTAGGAGCAGAACGTTGGCGAGAGCATGGTCCAGGCGACCGCCAAGCGCTCCCAGCAGGACTATGGTGTCGGGATTGTAGTCGAGAGCGGTAATGATGGCAAGCTCGGTATCGGTCTCCCACTTGGTATCGTGGTCGTAGCGCCTTACCTCAGTGCCTTCGGCCTCGAGCTGCTCAACCAGAGAGGTCGGGCTGCTGTCAATATCCCCGATGATAAGGTCGATCTTCAGGCCAAGTCTCGTGCGCCAGGGCAGTACCGCCGTCGGCTGCGATCACCCAATCCGCTCCGGGTGCCCAACTGAGCGCCGTTTCTATGTCCTCGTGTGGCCCTGAGGCCAGCACCCACACGCATCTGCTCCTGGGCCGATTGGGTTGTCGTTTGCACCGGTCATTCCTTGCCCGGCCTCCGTTGCCTCGCGGCCTCAAACAGTATAACAGCCGATGCTATAGCTGCATTGAGCGATTTGGTGCCTCCAGCCATGGGGATTGTAAGCAACCCGCCTCCTGCGGTCCGGCGTGCCTCGTCACCAAGCCCTTGCGCCTCGTTGGACACTACAAGGGCGCTCGGCAAAGTCCAGTCCACAGTGTCGTAGGTGCTGCTCGCGGCGGCGTCGGTGGCGAATATGCGCGTGGGCGGAATAGCGAGCTTTGCCAGGGTGGCGACGATTTTGGGCCACTCCATGTCGGGAAATGTGGGCAGTCGAAAGTGCACACCCATGCCCGCCCGCACGACCTTGGGGTTGTAGATGTCGGCACAGCCGGGGCTGAGCAGTACGGCGCTCACCCCTGCGGCCTCGGCGGTGCGCAGCATCGTGCCCAGGTTGCCGGGATCCTGGATGTCGTCGCATATCAACACCAGGCTAGCTGCTTCGGGCGTAGCGGGAAGCTGCCACACAGGTTGAGTAAATGCGGCGACTATACCTTGTGGGTGTTCCGTGCTGGAAACGGCCTGGATTGCCCGCTCGCTAGCTTCCTGGATTGCGGCGCGATGATCCGCCGGGGCGCGACGGTTTAGAAGGACCCGCAGCAGATCCTTGCCCCTCGCGGTGCGCTGGAGAGACTCAGCATGATAAAGGCAAAGCTGAGGCCAATTGCCCGCCTTTATCCCCTCCTCAACTGCGCGCACTCCCTCCAACAGGAACAACCCACTCTCTTTGCGTCGCTTCGCTAGATTGAGCGACTTTAGCTCCTTGACGGTAGGATTGGAGGGACTGTCTATCATTTGAGAATTGGTAACAAAAGGCGGCTACCTCGTGAGAAGAGCCGCCAGTAGTGGAGTAATTGGTTGGTGTCAGGCGCCGGGAGTTGCCGCTTCAGTGGCAGATTCTTCCGTGATCTTCGGCGGTAGATTCCCCTGCGGCCGGAAGCGCAGGAGTTTCGGCCATCTCTTCAGCCTTTGCGACAGCCTCGGTGGCTACGCGCTGCACAAGCTCGGGAGCTACGGGCTTGCCGCCCGCCAGGGCTACCAGCTGGGCAAAAGCCGCGCCATCCCGCACCGCGAGGTCGGCAAGCACTTTACGGTCGAGGTTGATGCCCGCCTTTGCAAGTCCTGAGACGAACTTGCTATAAGACAGACCGCCAAGACGTGAAGCCGCATTGATGCGAACGATCCAGAGGCGGCGCATATCGCGCTTGCGCACGCGGCGGTCGCGATACTGGTAGGCTTGCGCCTTCATCACAATCTGGTTGGCAAACCTGAAGAGGCGGCTCCTGGTGCCCCTGTAGCCCGAAGCGGCCTTCAGCACCTTTACGTGCCTGGCGTGGCGGGTAACACCCCTTTTTACTCGTGGCATTTCTATTTCTCCAAGTGAGACGCTTGTGCGCCTGAAATAATGCTCAACAGCAACCTGGTAGCTGCTACTTCACGCCATACGGAAGTAGTCTGCTGACATTGTGTTCCTGGCTCGGGTCGAGCGGGTACATCCGGTCGAACATCCTCTTCACGCGAGGCGATTTGCGGCGGCGGAAGTGGCTCTTCATTTGCTTGGTGCGCATGATCTGGCCGGTACCTGTAATCTTGAAGCGCCTGGCCGCGCCCTTATGGGTCTTCATCTTAGGCATGGAGACTTCTACTCCTGTCTCAATAATAACTGCGAAAGTGGCATATCTTTGCAACCGGCCTGCGCAGGTCACAGACGCTAATTATAACACAAGCCGAGAGGGCCTGCAACCACAATTCTCGGTGACGGTTTTTCTTCAACGCCAAGACGCCGAAGACGCCAAGGTTTTTACGGTTTGAACCACAAAGACACAAAGAGCACAAAGGTTTCTTATGGTTTGATCACGAAGATCACGAAGATCACGAAGATCACGAAGGTTGTTATGGCTTTGAATCGAGATGTGCGAAGCGAACTACTTCGCACATGTCACAGACGTTATTTTGGTCTTAACATAAAAACCTTGGCGACCTTGGCGGACCTTGGCGTCTTGGCGGTTACGTCTCACGTTTTACGTTTACCACTCAGAGACTACATTCCCGCGTACTTGAGCGCGGACAGCTTGCGGGCCTGGTCGGGGGCCGATATTCTTGGAGAGGAGGAGGACATGGAAGCGCCCGAGGCCTTCCATTGAGATCAGGGCTTGTAGGCCGCGGCGGTACTGTATGGCTGCTTCAAGGGAGTTGTGGCCGATTTCGGGGGTCAGGGTGGTGCCAAGACCGAGGCCGAGGAGGAAGTGGGCCTGGCGGATGGTGCCGGCTATAGCGAAGCCGGCCTTCTTGGCTGCTGATTGGAGCGCTGTGAAGTCGACCAGGGCGGTGAGGTCTTGCCGGCCCGGGTGCGCCAGGATGTTGTCCGTGACGGCACCGCCGTAGTAGCCGAGCAGCGTTCCTTCGCGCCTCGCGGGGGAATAGCGCTCGGGTGCCTCGTCGCCATAGTCGATGATGGTGACAATGCCTGCATCGAAGACTGCAGAGAGCTGACCCAACCACTTTTCCGCGTCAAGGTTGATCTCGATAAGCTCGCCCGGTTGGAGCGAAATCGCTTGCTCTTGCAGAAAGTCGATTAATTCTCTGTTAGAGGGAGTGAGATAGGCAAGACTCAGCTTGCCATCCCTGTCAAGAGCGACGAACTGTTCGAGGATTGCCCCTTCCTTGTTCGCCAGAACGTGTACGGGAAATGCGTCTATCAGCTCGTTGGCGATCACTGCGCCCTTTAGACCGGCTGGCAAGTTTTCCAGGCCGCTTCGCCACTGCACTGTCGAGGAGTGGCGTGGAAGGAGCATTTTCTGCTGTGAGGTAATAAGAGCGGGGCTGACCTCTACCAGCCAGTAGCGAAGCCTGTTATACAAGTCGGGCTGCTCATCCCGGAGAGTGTCGAGCAGGTCGGACGCTAATGTGCCTCTGCCCGGCCCGCATTCTATAGTATCGAATGGTGCGGGGTGGCCAAGTAAATCGTCTATATCCTTGAGGTGCTCGGCGAAAAGGCGTCCGAAGCGCGGGCGAGGCTTCAGGGCTTGTCGTGAAGTCGCCTCGCGGCCCGATATTAGGGCCTCCGGTGTAGTAGCCATAGTCAGGATGGTAGAGCGCCCACGCCATAAATTGGGCGACCGTCACAGCTCCATTTCGCCTGATCTGCTCGCTTATCCACGACTCGAGCGATTTCGACTCTAATTGCGACTGCATATCCACTATGATATACTTTCCGCAAATAGAAAGCGACTTCGGCCAGTTAATTTGGAAGGGAAACGGCTCTTTTTGGCTACTCTAATTGTTTGTCCCCGGTGCAGGGGTTCTGTGCAGCCCGATGCCAGGGCTTGTCCCCGCTGCGGTCTTGTCTTGACAGGTCTCGGGGTGGATAATCCGCCCTCGCCTACGTCGTATAACGGCCCTCAGTCGGATCGTGGCTTATATGGGAGCGGGCAGCGATCTAAACCCGTCGATGGACGCGACCACAGTTGATTACGGCATGGCCGCCAACTCGGCGCAGAGCGGAGCCGGTGCCTATCTCCCTTCCTCTCCCCTACCGGCACCCTTGCCGGTACAGCCTGTGAGGTCGAACAACATGCCATCCGTCATGACCGATGCCCCCCAGATTGCCGCACGTATTGTGCCGCGCGGCGCTGTGGAGTTGCTGCCAGAAGAGAGCGTGGCGTTCCAGCTGGGCGCCCTCTACCTGACCAACAAGCGAGTGATCTTGCTCGCGCCCACGGTCGTGCGTGCAGCCTTCCTGCGCGACGTCGATGCCGTCGGCACCCTTACCGAGCGCTCGTCGGGGTGGACGCTCTTCTTTTCGCTTCTCTTCCTGGGACTTGCAGCGGTCGGCGTTTACGCGTCGGTGGCGCGCCGTGACTACGAGAATAACTTCCCTCTTCTGTATACGGTCGATCCGCTCTACGTAGGTATCGCGCTGGCTCTCGCCGGGCTTGTGTTGCTTGTAATGTATTTTCTCTGGGTGAAGCGCACTCTCTTCGTTTCCGTGTCGGGCCGCCCTTTGATAACAGTGAGTGTGGCGGATTGGACCCCTCGTAAGCTGGAAGGGATGGACGGCTTTGTCAACACGTTCTTCCAGATGAAAGATGCCGGCTCTTTCTAACGACAGACATTGAGTCCGCGTTCGCTCTGATAGACGTCAGTCATCCCGTGTTCTATATTCGTACTTACCTCCTACATCGAGGTCCCCATTGGCCCCTCCGGCGCCTGCGGGGAGGGACTATCACAAATAAAGGAAAGAGCAAAATGGGCGGCCGAGCCGCCCATTTTGCTCTTTCCTTTATTTATGATTTTGAGATTATGCGCTTGCCAGGCGCAATTCTAAAACTCGGGATAACTCATGGTTTTGCAGTGGAATGTGAGCCCATCCCGAAGGCAGGAGCCTTGAGCTATTCGGCCTCGAGCGTAAGCTTCTGATGGCCGTTGGTTGGCGGGCAGAAGTGGGGAGTGCCGGCGTCGGGCAGCGGAGTGCCGCAGAGGGGGCATCTAGGGCGACCCGAGGCCAGCACATCGAGGGCGTTAGCCTGGAGCAATTGCATCTGCTCGCGGGATCGCCAGGCAGCGAAACCGTGGCGGGGCATCTTCGTCCTCGTCTTCTCGCGAAGTGGCCTCCAGGGTGATCAGCTCGCGGGCCGAGTCGTAGCTGAGGCGTAGAGCGCCGACCTGTAAGCTTATGTCGGGACGAGCAGGGAAATCGGGCGGCCTCGGATTATCTACCGACGGCTCGCGCGGCGGGATATCAAAGCCCCGCTCGGTGTCTATCTCCATCATCATGCGCGCGATGGCCTCAGCCAGCGCCTGCAACTGTTCTTTTTCCAGCCAAAGCTCTCCCGAAAGCGTCTTATTGTGCGCGATCACGCGGAAAGTTCGCTGGCCAGGCACCCCGACCGATTCTGCCCCGATCCAATCCGCTCGACCCATATTGTGTCGCGGGCGTTTCATGCTCATACCGGCTCTTCTCCTGGGTGGTTGTTAAGAATTGTTGCGTTTAGTATAGTAGAGAATATGGCAGACGGTTTCGAAAACGATTATACATCATCGGAGGCAACCCGTCGTCGGCGACCCAGCCGCAGGCTGCCTCAGTCGACCCCTGAGCGCGTCGAGCCCACCCTCTTGACCGAGGATTTCATAGGTCTGGCGCTTGCCTACGGGAATACTCTTCTCTTCATCGGATACGAAGTGAACGGCCTGGTGGAGATTTCGGTCTATCCGCGTTATCGCTTCTCGTCCGACGACCGTGTGCAAGGCCATCTTGGTTATGTGCACGTGCCTCTGGGCACTCCCTGGGAAGAAATTATCCCGCAGATAGACGACCTCTTTGACCTGGCGCAGAATAACTACAGGACGGCTGTTACTCTGCGCTCGAACGCAACGAAGGCGCACGGCTCCAGGTTCGAGTTCGGCATACTCGTTTATCACAGACATATTTCGAGAAAGCTGGCATGGCTTCTCGTTGCGTTTGCGCAGAGAAGACAAAGTCGTGAAGGAAGGGGTCACTTTCTCGGGTGAGCCGCCAGGCCCCGTGCTGGCCGTCTGGCGCGGCGAGCCTTATACGGTGCAGGTCTTCACCACCGGCTCAATCTGCATGGTGAAAGGCGACCAGCGCAAGCGCTTCATCGAGCTAGCGACCGGACAACAAACCGGCTAGCGTTATGCCCGGCGTTTGATCTTATATTCCTGGACGGCCTGCTTGAGCGTGCCGAGCGCCAATGTTGCGCAGCGAGGGCGGCTCATCACAACTTCCCGGCCAAGCTCGTCGATGATAACGTCGTGATCGAGATGCTCGATATCGTCCAGCGTAGCGCCTTCCATCCGGGCAGCCACAAGCTCCGCCGCCGCCTGGCTGATGGTGCAGCCCTCGCCTCGAACATTATCTGCTCGACCTCGCCCGTGTCGCTCACGCGTAGAGAAATCTTTATGATATCGCCGCAGCCCGGATTGCCGCCATTTACTTCAATGTCCGCGTTCTCCATGCTGCCACGATGTGTAGGGTTTTCATACAATTCCAGCAAATTCTCTATCGCCATTTGCCTGTCCATTTTATGCATCCTTTTTCATGTAGTGGGCCTGTATATGTATCAATTATACCATAGCGGTTATGTGCGGACGGTGAAATGTAAAACGTAAAACGTGAGACGTAACCGAGCCAAGAGCGCAAAGGTCGCCAAGGTTTCTATTGTTCTAAACCATACAGACCTTTGTGATCCTGAGAGACTGACTGAAACCCCGCCCGGCGACTAAAGTCGCGGGCTACAGGCAAAGTCGCCCTTCGGCGACTTACGGTCAGTCCGCGTAGGCGGACTTTGTTATCCCTAGCCCGCGACTTTAGTCGCCGGGCGGCGTCGGCTCCGAGTTTTCTGACATCTCTGAGTACTCTGTGATCATGAGCGCAGTAGTTCGCTTCGCTCATCTCTGATTCAATCCCATCATAATCTTCGTGATCTTTGCTGACCTTCGTGATCTTCGTGTCTCAAAACAATAATATCCTCTGTGATCTTCGTGCCTTTGTGGTTCAATCCGTAAAAATCTTGGCGTTTTGGCGTCTTGGCGTTGAAAAATACGATGGTCCGTGCCTACGTAAGCGTGGTATAATTAGCACATAATCGGGGATTAGACATATATCATGTGAGGGTAATAATAAAATGGGCATTCATTCAAATGGCACATCATCGAGTAATGGCCTTCCGCAGCGCTCGGTCTACCTGGACCACGCTGCTACTACCGGCGTCATGCCTGAAGTGCTTGACGCTATGCTGCCCTTCTTTACCCAGAAATATGGCAATCCGTCAAGTGTCCATGCGTGGGGTCGCGCCGCCCACCAGGGGATGGAGAATGCCCGCCGCCAGGTAGCAACGGTGCTCGGATGCAGGCCCCGCGAGGTCGTCTTTACTTCAGGTGGCACCGAGTCGGACAACCTCGCCCTGAAAGGTGTGGCCTGGGCATACAGGCGCGGGCTCAACCCACGCAAGCAGCATGCAGAGGGTCCGGGCCATATAATCATCTCGGCTATTGAGCACCATGCGATCCTCCACTCTGCCGAAGAGCTGGAGCAGCACGGCTTCGAGACCACTATCTTGCCCGTTGACCAGTATGGCAGCGTGGACCCCGACGACGTTGCCCGCGCCATGCGCCCCGACACGGTGCTTGGTCAGTATTATGTACGCCAACAACGAAATCGGCACGATCCAGCCTGTGCGCGAGATCGCTGACATAGCCCATAGCGGCGGCGCATACTTCCATACCGACGCAGTGCAGGCGGGAGGCTATCTCGACCTGAATGTGGACCGGCTCGGCGCAGACCTGCTCTCTCTGTCCGCCCACAAGTTCTATGGTCCCAAGGGCGTGGGCGTTCTCTACATCAGGCACGATACCGCGATCCTTCCTCAGCAGCATGGCGGCTCGCAGGAAAGCCGCCGCCGCGCCTCTACAGAGAATGTGCCTGGCATCGTGGGCCTGGGAGCCGCCCTTGCCCGCGCTCATAGCACGGTCGAGACCGAGGGAGATATGTGCGCGAATTGCGCGACCGCCTTATCGCGGGGATCAACCAGCGAATACCGGGCGTTCACCTGATGGGCCACCCGACTAACCGCCTTCCGAATAACGTCAACTTCTGCATCGAGGGTGTGGAGGGTGAAACGTTGCTGCTCCGGCTCGATATGCGCGGCATCGGCGCGTCCAGCGGCGCGGCTTGCGCGTCGGGGTCCACCGAGCCCAGCCATGTGCTGCGCGCCCTTGGCGTGCCGCGAGAGCTTTCGCAAGGCAGTCTGCGCCTCACAGTCGGTGTTGATAATTCCCCCGAAGATATCGACTACGCACTCGACGTCCTGGAGAACTGCGTCGCCGAGCTCCGCAGCAGCGAGCTTGCTCTCAAGGTCTAATATTATTCGTGAAGAAGAGGAAAAAGGCTGCCCGTCGGCAGCCTTTTTCCTCTTCTTCACGTAATCGAGGCTGTGTCAGGGGATGACTTTCAGCTCGGCAAGTGGGGGCAACTGATCGGGGCTTTCCAGCCCGAAGTGCTGTAAGAAAGCAGGCGTGGTGCCATACAAGATCGGGTGTCCCACGCTTTCCAGCCTGCCTACCTCAACCACCAATCCGCGTTGCAAGAGGGTGTTCGTCACCCCGCTGCAGTCCACCCCGCGTATCGCCTCGATCTGGGGCCGCGTAACCGGCTGCCTGTATGCGATGAGAGCCAGCGTCTCGAGGGCCGCGTCCGACAACCTTTGCCCGGCCTGATGCCCGCGCATTTTATCAATGTACAGCGCCATTTCGGGAGCCGACACGAGCCTGACCAGCCCCTGGTGTCTCTGCAACCTGATGCCCCGTCTTCCTTCAGATAACGCACGTCCCAGGGATTCGAGCGCCCAGTCCAGGGTGACCTGCCTGATCGCGAGCGCCCGTCTCAGGTCGCCCATAGCAAGCGGCTCCGCTGACACAAAGAGCAGTGCCTCGATAGCCGCCGCCATTTCCTGAATATCTTCGCGCTCCTCGGCATGTTGCTCTTGCTCGATCTCTTCCAGGGCTTCCTTCTCGATAGTTTCCATGACACCTATTATAAGGTGCTCGGGCGTGATCCGCTAACTTGTGCTCATACACAGAAGTGCTTGCCGGGCACTTCTGGTCTCGGTTATAATTATTCGCGTATTACCGCGCGAGTGGCGTAATGGCAGCCGCGCTAGCCTTAGGAGCTAGTGCCCGTAAGGGCGTAAGGGTTCGAATCCCTTCTCGCGCACAAGAGAAAGTCCTATCCTACGCTGCCTGTCTCCATGCTCTACTGCTTTGGCACTTTGTAGACTTTCACTACATATCCCCCATCGTCAAACGCTTTCACCAGTGGAAACTTGTTGAAAAAGGCGTCGTACTGCCCTACTTCCTTGGCGTACCTATCCGGCTCGTCGTAGAACCGACCGAACATGCCCTCAGCAAAAATCAGGTAGTCGTACTTCTGCTGCACGTACCAGTCAGGGGTATGCAAAATTATCTCGCCTACAGGTTGCACCGAGTAGACTCTGTGGGTCCAGGTATGGCGCACCGGCCTCGATGCCCACCTTTGAGCCGGCGGTATGTTGTCCTTAATCCATGGTATGGCTGTCAACCTGCTGTCTGGGGCGGTAGCCCGCACCGCTGCGGCTGCCGTTGCGTCTATAGGCCCAATCGCAAGGAGCGCCACCACGATTGCCCCACCTGCAAGAGCTGCTTTCCTATCCAACCCGAGAGTAATGACCCAGTTGGCGGCCTGTACAATCATAGCCGCCGCCAATATGAAAAGGAACGGCAGCAGGGGCATAATGGTGCGGTCATTTCGCACTATGAAGGCGCTTATGAATATGCCATAGCCTATCGGAAAGCTTGCAACCAGCATTAGCGGCTTGATACGGCGAACAATCGCATAAAGAGCGCCCGCAAACCCCAGCACCGTCACAAGTCCCTCCTGGCTCCAGAGAAACGATGTGTACCACGCGACCGTATCGCCCTCCATGCCCGGATGCCCGGTTGAATAGTGAATTGCCTGGTCTTTGACGTCGGTGATGAACGTCTGGTAGTCAAACAGCGCGAACGGTGTGGTCACGAAGAAGGCAATCGCGCTCAACGCGAACGCCATGAGCAGCCGCCAATCCATCAGCCCGCGCCAGCCCCCTCGCAGCAGGCACGCCAGTACCAGCACCCCGAGCACGAGCGCGCCATTGTATTTCGTGGACGCCACAAGCCCAGCCGCCACTCCTGCCAGCACGTATGCCCCGGTACTATTTTCGTCGTATATCTTGATCGCTGCCCATACGGTAAGCAAAACGAAGAATACAAGGAACATGTTCGGCGTGATCGATCTGCTATATTCCACACAGGTAGGTGATATCGCAATCATGAAGGCGGCTACCACCCCGACCACCCAGTTACCCGTCACGCGCCGGCCGATGAGGAAGACCATATAGACCGAAGCCATGCCGAAAAGCAAGGTCACGCTTCGCCCCAGCAGATAGGTGCTCGGCATTGTAGTGATGCCCACGCCCATCGCAAGCTGGCCGGGATAAGGGATATCGTTGGGGCTGTGGAAGATGCCCGCAATCGAGCCGGCCAGGTAATACGGGACGTAGGCCAGCGCATTCAGATAGAAGAGTACCGAGCCATAGTCGAAGTAGTGGGGGTTGAGGTCGCCGGTCTTGACTATGCGCTGGGCAATCGTCACGAAAATCGACTCGTCATGGTCGTACAGATATGGCAGGCCCCAGTTGAGCGCCCACAATCTAAGCGCAAGGGCGCATATGAGGACGCCCGCGAGCGACCAGAATGCTGTTTTGTTGTCCCACAACTTGGTCACGCTGCTTTTCCTGCACAGGATTAAGGAGTATTCTACAATATCGCAGCTTAGTACCTGCAGATATTCGTAAAGAAAGGCAATCACGCAAATGATCGAGCCTCGTTATCGCTCCGTTGCAACCCGCTTCTTCCTGCTAATTGCGCTTTCCCTCACACTCTTCGCGGTAGCGAGCGCAGCCCCCGCTATCACACCCGAGCCTGCCGTGCGCCTCACCGGGGGCGAATATTGCTTCCAGCAAACGGGAAGGTGTCTGCACGGGGTCTTTCTCGGCTACTGGCAGTCGCACGGCGGCCTGGCCGCGTTCGGTTACCCTATCACAGACGAGCTAGCCGAAGACGGACGCACCGTCCAGTACACCGAGCGCGCCCGCTTCGAGTTCCACCCTGAGTTGCGCGACACGCCCAGCGAAGTCTTGCTCAGCCTGCTGGGGAGCCAGCTTGCTGCCGCTCGCAACGACCTGCCATTTGAACGCGCCGCGTCCGCCGGCGGCGTCTATTTCGCCCAGACAGGCCACAACCTGCCTGAGCCCTTCAACGCTTACTGGCAAGCCAACGGCGGCCTACCGGTGTTCGGCTATCCGATCTCCGAAGCCTTCAACGAAAAGAGTGCCACCGACGGCAAGACCTACCTCGTGCAATACTTCGAGCGCAATCGCCTCGAATACCACCCCGAAGCCAAAGGCACGTACGGCTGAGATCCAGCGCGGCCTCCTGGGCAGAGAATTCTACCAGCGCACGTATGGCTCGATTGCACCGCCTGCTGCAACGCCAAATCCTGTCTCCATAGCAGCCCTGCAGGCCGAGACCCGCTGGGGCAACGATCTCAAGATCGTGCGCACCGTCGCCACGACCTCGGCTTATACGCAATACGCTATAACGTACCGGAGTGGCAACCTCACCATCACCGGCCAGATGTACGTGCCTGCGGGCAGCAGGCCCGTTCCCTGTGATGGTCATGAACCACGGCTACATCCCGGCCTCGCAATACACCTCAGGCGAGGATTTGCACCGCGAATCGCCCTTTGTTGCTTCTAACGGCTACGTGGCCATCCACCCCGATTTCCGCAACTATGCAGGCTCCGACAGCGACGCGGACGCCGTCGCTAATCTCACCGCGTATGGCTGGGCCGACGACTTCGCTGAATTTGGTGGACGCGATCGAACACTCCAACTTGCCTTTTCTCGACAAGAGCCGCATCGGCGTCTGGGGGCACTCGAATGGAGGGCAGGTTGCCATGATGGATCTTGGTGGCGCAGCGGCAGGCCGACATCAAAGCTTTCGTGCTCTTCGCTCCCACATCCTCTGACATGGTCGACAATTTCAACCGCTGGATGCGCCCAAGCCCCGACCAGTCGAGCCAGATCGAGGCCAGCCATGGCTCGCCGGAAAGCAACCCGGCCTTCTTCCAGGCCCTTTCCGTCGGCCCGGCGTTCAAGCAGGCCGCCACCAAAGGCCCGGTGCTACTCTTTCATGGCAACGCCGACACCAACACGCCCTACGAATGGTCGGTGCGCACGGCAGCCCTCATGAAGGACGCCGGTCTCGACATCACGTTCGTCACCGTCCAGGGCGAAAACCACCTTTTCAGCGATGCAGCCTGGCGAGGCGGTGTGGCCTCGCAGTTCCTCGCATTCATCGACAAGTACGTCATGAACGCCAGGTAGAAACCCCGGGCAAAAGAAAATGAGCGCCCCGGGGCGCTCATTTTTCGTACACTTTAGACTATCTCGCGAAGGTCAAACCGACCGTGCAAGATGCACTCTCCTCTTACCTTGCCGCAACGCGCTCGCTCTTGCTCATCGTACGCAGGCAACGCGTGCAGATTTTGAGCCGCACCAGCTCGCCGCCCACAAGCACCCGCTTCTGCTGAATATTGGGGAGCCAGCGACGACGGGTGTGGTTCTTCGCGTGGCTCACATTAAACCCATAATTCGGCTTCTTGCCGCAAACCTCACATTGTACCGCCATCGACGTTTCACCTCTCACACAGCCCTTTACTAAATCGGGCTTTTCTAGTATAGTAATCACGCTTATGTGCGTGTTCTTTATCGCACAGAGAGTAATCTTACCACATTTGCTCCCTCTTGGCAAGGCCTTCCTGATCGACGACCGACGACCGTAATAAGCTGTAATCCGCAATCCGCAATCCGAGCAATCCGCAATTGACTGGCCTCGCCGGTAAGGAAACTAGTTCGCTATGGCTTCCAGGCATCGCAAAGAACAGAATAATCTCGATCTGCAGGGCGGTAGCCTCCCGCTCGACGGCACCCGTCGAGGCAAGCCGTCGAGCGGCCAGGCGGAGCACGACGCCGCATCAGATGGGGCCGCCTCCGAAGCCGATTCCACAGGCAAGATCGAGGTGTCTCCCAGGGCGATTTCTCACCTGGCCTACCGTGCGGCAATACGTTCCTATGGGGTCGTCGGCCTGGCTTCGAGGCACGCCCGCCCCGGCTGGGCTGAGCTGCTTCGCCGCGAAGACGTGTCCAAGGGCGTTGAAGTCAATTTCTCCGAGGGGCAGGTCATCATCAACCTCTACGTGATCCTCGAATATGGCACCCGCATCTCAGAGGTCGCCCGCAATATCATGAGCAACGTCAAATTTGCCCTGGAATCCTCCCTGGGTATCTCCGTGGTGCAAGTAAACGTAACGGTTCAAGGCATAAGGATCAGTGAGTAATTACGAATTACTGAATTACGAATTACGAATTACGTAATTAAGCCGCTAAAGTAATTCGTAATTCGTAATCCCTGAAAGGGCACAATGGCGACATCGGAGAAAGAGGGTAGTGTGCAGCAACAAGGCTCCAAGAGCCGGCCAGCATGTGCCTGTCGGACCGGGCGATGCCTGGGGAGGGCAGGAATTTCAAGCGGGTCGTCAGCGCGGGATCGGCGTGGCTTGCGCGCAATATAGACGGCATCAATGCGCTGAACGTTTTCCCGGTGCCCGACGGCGACACCGGCACCAATATGGCCCTCACTATGCAGGCCGCGGTGAAGCAAATCGCAGATTCTGCAAGCCACTCGGTTAGCGAGCTTGCCCAGGGCCTCTCTCACGGGGCGCTGATGGGTGCACGAGGCAACTCGGGAGTTATCTTGTCGCAAATCCTGCGCGGTTTCGCCGAGCGGGTGGCGGGCAAAGAGCGGATCGACGCTGTCGATTTCGCTGATGGCCTGGTGGCCGCCACGGCCACAGCTTACCGCGCCGTTCTCAAACCTGTCGAGGGCACAATCCTTACTGTCATCAAAGACACGGGTGAAGCGGCTCACGCCGCGGCTTCGAAGCTCAATTCTTTTGCCTACGTATTATCCGAAACCTCCAAAGCCGCCAAAGCCTCGGTTGCTCGCACGCCTATGCTCCTGGATAAGCTGCGCGATGCGGGCGTAGTGGACGCCGGCGGCCAGGGATTATGGGTGCTCCTTGACGGAATGCGCCGTTATACCGAAGGTGAGGAGATCGAATCTGCTGGAGGTTGAAGCGGTGAATGGCAACGCCGCAGTGCAAGAGGCCGTAACGGGTGGTGTCCATGTCGAACATGGAGAATACGGCTACTGCACGAATTTTCTGCTTGTAGGTAGTGGGTGGACTTTTGATGAGGTGCGGGCTCGCATCGCTTCCCTGGGCGACTCGGCGGTGATCGTCGGTGACGACCGTATCGTAAAGGTGCATATCCACACCGAAACGCCCGGCACCGTGCTCAACTACGCATGCGCGCTTGGCAGCCTGCGCCAGATTAGCATCGCCAATATGCAGGACCAACACGAAGAGTTCCTTGAAATGCACGCTCAGAGCGGTACGGGGAACTCAGGACAGGTGCATGCCGACGCGGGCGCTATGCAGCCGTCGGGCAGGGCGGCCGATTTCGGCGGTCGCACAGAGCAAGATCGCGGTACTTGCCGTTGCCTCGGGCCCGGGTCTCGTGAAGGCGTTCAGGAGTATGGGTGCGACCGCCATCATCGAAGGCGGGCAGACCATGAACCCCAGCACCGAGGATATCCTGAAGGCGGTCGAGAGCGTTCCTCAGAACGACGTGCTGATACTGCCCAACAACGGCAACATCGTCATGTCGGCCCGCCAGACTACCTCTCTCACCAAGAAACATGTGGCAGTTGTGCCCACCGATACTGTGCCGCAGGGGATGTCGGCCCTGATTGCCCTCAACTTTGAGGCAAGCTTGCAAGACAACCTGAAGGCCATGGAGGAAGCCGCCCGCAACGTGCAGACCGGCGAGCTCACGCGTGCCGTGCGCGACGCTAAAGTGAGCGGCATCGAGGTCAAGGAGGGGCAGATAATCGGCTTGCTCAATAATGCGCTCGTCACCACAGGTGCCGACCGCGATACCGTCGCCTGGGATCTGATGCAACGCATGGGCGCCTCGGAGCGCGAGCTTATCACCGTCTACTGGGGCGGCGACGTTACGGAGGAAGATGCCCAGGAATTTGCCGGCAGCGTGCGCGAGCGCTATCCCGACGCCGAGGTTGAGCTGGTCAACGGCGGCCAGCCTTTCTACGACTATATAATCTCTGCTGAATAATGGCAGCACACAGCGGACTCCAGTTGTTACTCAGAACGCAAGACCCAAGATGACTCATATTCGAGTGGTTACCGATAGCGCATGCGACATACCCGAAGGCTTTCTTCGCCAGCTTGACATAACTGTCGTGCCACAGCGTGTCCGCTGGGGCGACCAGGTCTACCAGGACAAGATCAACATCAACGCTGAAGAGACTCTGGCCCGCCTGCGCTCGGGCCACCCTCCCGAAGCAGAGGCTCCCACTGTCGAAGAGCTTAGCCGCACGTACCGCTCGTTGCGCGACACATGCGATGGTGTCATCTCCATCCATATCTCAAGCAGACTCAGCGACACGTATACCAACGCCTCGATCGCCCGGGAGGGTTTCAGCCCGATAGGGCAAGGCGGCCCGTTCCCGGTGGCCGTTGTGGACTCGATGTCGGTCACGATGGGCCTCGGCTGGATAGTGCTGGCGGTGGCCCAGGCCGCAGCCTCGGGCCTCGATTTGCCCAAGCTGGTGGGGATGGCGACGCGCCTGTCGGGCCTCAGCCACGTGGCGTTTTTCACCGAGCAGACAGAGGTGTTGCTAAAGAGCGGCCGAGCGGGCCGCCTTGGCTTGCAAATCGAAAGCCTGGCGTCGATGCGGCCTCTTTTCCACCTTGACGAAGGCCAGGTGGCAGTCTACGAAAAGACCCGCACAAGGGCCAAGGCTCGCGATTCGCTCTATAATTTCGTGGAAGACTTCCCCAAGATCGGCGAGCTTGCTGTCTTTCACACCTCCACGCAGAACGAGGTCGAGCACCTGCTGACCCGCGTGGGCGCGATCTACCCTCGCGACCGGGTGGTTGTCATACAGCCGAGCGCGCCGCTCGCCGCCTGGCTCGGCCCGGACGCTCTTGGCGTTGCCGTCCTGGAAGGCGAGGAATAGCCGCAAGCGGGAGAACCTGATGCCCCCTGATAGTTCGCTCAACGCTCATCGCCCGGTCAAAGTAGTCGTAGACAGCGCCGCCGACATCCCCGACGACCTCGCCCGACAGCTTGACATAACCGTCGTCCCGTTGCGCGTACATATGGGCGGCAAGACCTATCTCGATGGGGTGGATATCAGCGGTGAAGCCTTCTACCACGAGCTTGAGGCCACCCGAAGCGTCACGACCACTTCCCTCCCTTCGCTCGACACGCTGGAGGATGCATACCGTCGCCTCACCGCAGAGGGGAACGATGTGGTGAGTGTCCATATGTCCTCCAGGTTGAGCGGCACCTTCAATGCAGCTCTTATGGCAACCACAGGCGATGACATCCCATCCGAATTTATCAGCGTGGTAGATACTCACACGATCTGTATGTCCGAGGGCTGGTGCGCGATCGTTGCTGCCGAGGCTGCTCGCGCAGGAAAGTCCATGGCTGAAGTAGCCGAAATCGCCGAAAGCGCGGCCTCCAGGTCGGTGCTGTACGGCGCACTGGAAACCCTGGAATATGTGATCAAATCGGGCCGAGTGAGCCGCCTTCCAGGCACGGTGGGCACGCTTCTCAGTATCAAGCCAATCCTCACAACCCGCCCTAACGGCGAAGCTGCCATCATTGAGCGTGTCCGCACGCGTAAAAGAGTGCTCGAGCGCATCGTGGAGCTTACAGCCCAGCTTGGCCCCCTCGAGCGTGTAGCCGTCATGCACGGCGCAGATCCTGATGGCGCAGCCCGGCTTATAGAGCTACTGAGGCCCCTCAACCCACCCGAGCCGGTAGTTATAGGCCACATCGGCGCAGTGTTGGGCACCCACATCGGCCCCGGCGGAGTGGGCATTTGCTGCCTCAGGGCGTGAGAGGCCTTGGGTTCGTGAAACGTAAAACGTTAGACGTAACCGCCAAGACGCCAAGATCCGCCAAGGTCGCCAAGGTCCTTATTGTATGAGCCCGTAACAACCTTTGTGTTCTCTGTGCACTCTGTGATTTAAACCCATAAAAACCTTTGTGCTCTTAGTGTCTTTGTGGTTCAACCCGTAGAATCCTTGGCGTCTTGGCCGTGAAGACAAAGGTCGGTGGTCGTCAGGTAAGCGCTGGCTCACGTGACTGTCCCAACTCACACCACTAAAATCGGCGCATGTGTTGACGTTGCAAATCTTTCCCGCAACGGCGGCTATGGGATGCGCTACGATTTGCTGCGCTCCTTCGCTTGCCGCGATAATGCCGGCCTTACGGCTAAACGCATACTTCAGCTTCGACGCGGACCGCGTTTACTTCCACGAACTCGTTTCTACCCGAAGGCCTCTACATCTCACACCTACCAAACCGCAATATCATCTTCCAGTTCGAGCTAACCAGGCCAGAGTACCGGGACAGGGGTCTTCAGGCAACTAATATGCAGCTTGTGTGTCCCAGGTGTTAGGCGCAAAACCCGCTGTCCCGTCTGAAACGATGGTATAATTAGAGCACGAACCGGCACTTCGAGAAATCGTGCCTGCTACTTAGACCCAAATACGCACGCTTGCGAGCAGGGAAACACTATGGCCGTTCAGCGAATGTTCACCCTGGATGAATACGAGCATATGATTGCTGCAGGCATCTTTCCACCTGAGGATCGTAGCGAACTCATAAGAGGTGAGATAATAGAGATGGCTCCAATCGGACTTCGCCATGCCGCCTGCGTGACACGCATTCAAACCCTTTTTTCCGAGCGGCTTGGTCGCGCGGCCATTGTCTCGGTGCAAAACCCGATCCGTCTCACTGGCAACTCCTTGCCCCAGCCTGATCTTGTTCTATTAAGGCCGCGCTCCGATTTTTATGGGCAGTCGCGACCAACTGCCGGCGATGTATTACTCCTGGTTGAAGTCTCTGATTCGACCCTGGAATACGACACAAACGTGAAGATACCTTTGTATGCCGAGGCAAGCATACAAGAGGTTTGGATAGTCAACCTTCAAGATAATTTGATCACGGCGTATTCAAACCCCTTAGCCAAGAGCTACACAACAGTGCAGCTTGCCAGGAAGAGTGGGAAGCTCTTTCCATTCTTCAACCCTGATCTGGTCCTTGACACCGACGATATACTCGCCTAGCAAGGATCATAGTGCCTTACATAAGCAATAAGCATTATTTTTCATTTCTCTATGCCCATCCCCACTACTACCTTCAAAAACATCCTCCGCCTCGAGGAACATAGAGGCTTTACCGACGTCGCTGTGCAGGGCGGTCTGGAGGCTTTCGCGCGGCGGTGGGCCGAGCAAATGGCCGAGCACGAACGCGAAGCACGCCCAGTCGCGCAGGCTATTGCGTCGTTCCTGGATGGCTATTCTATCAGCGACTTGACATCGCGAAGCGAAGCGGTGCGGCATGTAACCGAGTTGCTAGCTCTCTTCGAGCGAGGCGTGCGCGACGTTCCTTCGCACATGAACGGCAACGCGCCAAATCACACCGCCCAGGCCTCCAACGGCAACAGCTACCTCCCTACCGCCATCGAAGGCTTTATGGGCTTCGACGACGTAGACCCTCGGGCCAAAGCTCCCGTTTCATCATTCCGAAGCGGCATTGCGCCATCTTCCGTCGAGACGCCGCCTCCTGCGCCTGTGGGTCGCGCTGCCGTGCGAAATGCAAACATCGACTCACCCGTGACAGTTCTGCGGGGTGTGCAGGATGCCACTGCCCGACTTCTCAAGCGCCTCGGTGTTTACACGGTGCGCGATGCCCTCCTCTTCTTCCCTTTCCGCTACGACGATTTCTCTTCGATGAAGCCCATTGCAGAATTGGAACCTGAGGTAAACCAGACCATCGTCGCCACAATCTGGGAGGTCGAAGCGCGAAGAACCCGCACAGGACGCCCTCTCATCACCGCGGTGCTTGCCGACGATAGCGGCACCATCCAGGTCTCCTGGTTCAACCAGGAATATCTGCTCAAGTCGCTCCACCAGGGTGACCCTATCGTGATTTCGGGCAAGCCCAGTGCCTTCAACAACCGTCTTCAATTCATCTCGCCTGAATGGGAGCCGTACGACTCCGAGTTGCTTCACACGGCTCGTATTGTGCCGGTCTATCGATCGACTGAGGGCCTCTACCGCCGCACTTTGCGCCGCATCATGCACGACGCCGTCGACCGCTTCGCGCATATGCTCGAGGATTATCTTCCGGAGAATATGAAGCGCGATGCGCAGCTTGTGAACCTCGAAACGGCTGTCCGCCAGATTCACTTCCCTGACTCTAAGGTGGACGCCGCCCGCGCTACCAAGCGCCTGGCGTTCGATGAATTCCTCCTGATCCAACTGGGGATGCTCCAGCGCAAGCGCGCATGGCAGGAATTGCAGCAAGGAATGGCTCTGCCTGCCAACCCAGAAATCGTCGAAAGCTTCTATTCCTCACTACCTTTCGGCCTAACCGGCAGCGCAGCAGCGCGTGACCGCCGAAATCCTGGGCGACCTCTCAGCATCAGTGCCCATGACTCGCCTGCTGCAGGGCGACGTGGGCTCAGGCAAAACGGTGGTAGCCGCCACCGCTCTGCTTATCGCCGTCTCGAACGGTGCGCAGGGTGTGTTGATGGCCCCCACCGAAATCCTCGCCGAGCAGCATTTCAAGAGCCTCACGAATATGTTCGAAAACCTGGGCGAAGGCCACCCCACGGTGCGCCTCCTCAAGGGTAGCACGCCGCCGAAGGAAAAGAAGAAGATCTACCAGGAAATCGCTTCAGGAGAAGTGAATATCGTCGTGGGCACGCATGCGGTTATCCAGGAAGGGGTCACTTTCAGCCGCCTCGCCCTCATTGTGGTCGACGAGCAGCATCGCTTCGGCGTTATGCAGCGCGATGCCCTCCGCCAGAAGGGCATCGACGCCGGCCTGATGCCACATACCCTCGTTATGACCGCCACGCCCATCCCGCGCTCCCTCGCCCTGACCATCTACGGCGACCTCGAAGTATCTGTCATCGATGAGATGCCTCCCGGCCGCCGTTTGATCAAGACTCGCTGGGTGGATGGTCTCCGCCGCCAGCAAGCCTACGACTTCATCGAAAAGAAAGTGGCCGAAGGACGCCAGGCGTTCGTAATCTGCCCGCTGGTGGAAGAATCGGATAAGATCGAGGCGAAGGCGGCCACCGTCGAATACGAGCGCCTTCAGGCCGAAATCTTCCCCGATCGCAAGCTGGCTCTCCTGCATGGGCGCATGAAACCCAAAGAGAAAGATGAAGTAATGGCTGCCTTCCGCCGCGGCGAGGCCGACATCCTCGTCTCAACGAGCGTGGTCGAAGTGGGCATAGACGTGCCCAACGCCACGGTCATGCTGGTAGAGGGCGCGGACCGGTTTGGGCTCTCCCAGCTTCACCAGTTTCGTGGTCGTGTCGGCCGCGGCGAGCACCAATCTTACTGCGTGCTCCTTGCCGAAGCTGCGCAGGGCGTGGGCTTCGATCGCATGCAAATAATCCAGGAGACCAACGACGGCTTCCGCCTGGCCGAAGAAGACCTCAAGATCCGCGGCCCTGGACAGTTCTTCGGCACGCGCCAATCCGGCATGCCCGACCTGCGCATGGCGAAGCTCTCCGACATGGCCACTCTCAGCCTGGCTCGCGAACAGGCTAAGGCCCTCTTCGCCCGCGACCCCGGCCTCGACCACCCGGAGCACGCTCCCCTCAAACAGGTGCTCAGTATCTTCTGGAGCCGGGCAGAAACGGATGGGAATCAATAAAGAAATGAGAAATCAGAGATGAGAAACCAGATTCTCACTTCTCACTTCTCATTTCTCATTTCTTAGTCATGCGTGTAATCTCCGGCACGGCCAAAGGCCGCCAACTTAAAGCCCCGCCGGGTATGGGCACCCGCCCTATGACCGACCGGCTAAAGACGTCGCTGTTTGATACGCTCGTGCCCGTTCGGCGTGGCTGGGGCGCGGGTGCTCGACCTTTATGCGGGCAGCGGCTCGCTTGGTATCGAGATGCTGTCTCGGGGGGCTGTTTTCTGCGATTTTGTCGAGCAAAATGCTGCGGTTTGCCGGATCATTCAGGATAATCTTGATACCACTCGGCTCGCTGAGCGCGCACGCGTTCACAAAATGCCCGTTTCGCGCTACCTTTCCACCAAAAGTGAAGCCCCTGGGCCTGTCTGAACGTTAGACTGAGTATGATATAATAACCCTCGACCCACCCTACGCCGACCCGGAAATCAACGGCACGCTGGAAACCGTGGCTCTTTCTCGTCTCCTGGCCTCGGATGGCCTCGTAGTTATCGGCCACGCAAACCGCGTTAAGCTTGCTGAGGAATACGGAAGAGGGCGTATCCAGCGCGTTCGGCATCGGGCTATGGGCGACTCTGGCCTTCTCGATTTATGAGGCGACCGGGCCGGCAGCAACTAATCAGAAACGGCAGGAGAGGAAATCCGCCACGAACGATGCGTCAACCCGCCCCGACCGAACAACCATAGAGAACGCATCGCAATATATCCGGGCACATTCGACCCCATCACTATGGGTCATCTCGACATTGCTACTCGTGCCGTCTCGTCTTTGTGACCACCTTATCATCGCTGTCGGGGACAATCGAAACAAAAGCCCTCTCTTTCACCTGACCGAGCGCATAGCCTTATCCGCGCTGCGTTCGACGCGCTTAAAGTAAACGGCCGCGTAAGCGTTGACGCATACTCCGGCTTGACTGTACACTATGCCAAAGGCGTAGGCGCGACTATGATAGTGCGCGGTCTGCGTGCCGTCACCGACTTTGAATGGGAGTTCCAGCTTGCGCTTATCAACCGCCGGCAAGACCCGAACATCGAGACGATCTGCCTGATGACCAGCCAGGAATACTCTTTTCTAAGCGCCAGCACAGTGCGTGAATTAGCTCTATTGGGCGGCAAACTGGACGAAATCGTTCCACCAAACGTCGCCGCAGCTCTAAAATCCAAGTTCGGCCACGTTCAAAACGTGGCTGATGTCCGAGACATTTGATAATTACGAATTACGAATTACGAATTACGAATTTGACCATGTCGGACAATTCGTAATTCGTAATTCGTAATTCGTAATTCGTAATTCAAAAAGGGGGTGCAGCTATCACTACCGATATGCGAATGGACCTCCAGTACCTGATTGATAGGCTGGAGACGATGGTGACCAGCGCCAGGCGTATGCCCATCACCGGCAAGCTGATGCTTGATGAGCAGGAGCTTGCCGACCTGATCGACCAGATGCGCACGGTGCTCCCTGAGGAGGTACGTGCCGCTCGTAAGGTGCTGCGCGAGCGGGACAGTATCATCTCCGAGGCCCAGCAGCAAGCCGACGAGATACTCAAGACTGCCCACGAACAGGCCGAAATGCTTCTCGACCAGGAAGGTTTGATGGCGGAGGCGCAGGCTCGCTCCAACCAGTATCTTGAAGAGGCCATGGAGGCCGCACAGGAACGCGTTGAAGGTGCCGACGACTACGCCCGCCAGGTCCTCAGCCAGCTTCAGCAGCAGCTTACCCGACACCTCACGATAATAGAGAAAGGCCTCCACGCCCTCAATAACCGGGAAGAATAGGGTCGCCCAGGCAAAGTCAAAAATACTACCTGGCATTAGCCACTAACTACTGTTTGTCGTTCGTTCTCTACTCGTGTCCGTGTGCTATAATTTCTTCTGATTGGTACAGAGGATTCTCGCGCTATGCCAGAAGTAGATAACGAATTCCTTCACAAGTTGGTCCCGCAGAACGAGCTGACCTCGCCATTGGCGGCGCGCCAACTGGCTCCCGGAATCTCAGTCTTCTTTCCTGCATATAACGACGCCGGCACCATCGCGTCCATGGTGCTGGCTGCTCTCCACGCGTGCCACAGGGTCACCGACGACTACGAAGTTATCGTGATCGAAAACGGCAGCACCGATTATACCGTTGAAGTGGTGCAGGACCTAATAGAAACTCACGACCATTTGAAGCTCGTCTCGCATCAGGAGCCGCTCGGCTATGGAGGCGCGCTTAGGCTGGGATTTGAGCTTTCGTCCAAAGAGCTTGTCTTTTACACCGATGGCGACGCCCAGTACGATGCCAATGAACTTGGGCTTCTCTTCGCTGCCATGCGCCCCGACGTAGATGTGGTTCAGGGCTATAAAATCGCACGTGGCGACCCACTTTTCCGCAAGATAATCGGCAGGACCTATCACTGGATAGTCAAAATCGCCTTCAGCTTGCCGATCCGCGACACTGACTGCGATTTCCGCCTGATCCGCAAATCGGCCCTGGAACGCTTTACCCTCAAATCCACCACGGGCACGATTCCCCTGGAATTGGTCAAGAAGCTGCACGCATCGGGCGCTGTATTTGCGGAAGTCCCCGTCCATCATTACCATCGAGTGTACGGGCGCTCGCAATTCTTCAACTTCAAGCGCCTCTGGGCCACCGGCGTGCAGCTTCTCCAGCTCTGGAATGAGCTTGTGCTAATGCCGAAGATAACCGGGCGCAAGCCCGTGAACAGCGTCAAACCCGCTATAAGAGCGTCGTGCAAATAACCCTTCTCTCCTCTACCAGACCGAAATCCAGACGGAGAGCAAGAAAAACGACAAAACGCGCAAAGCGAAGAGATCCGGGCAAAACGGCGCCATGCCGTCCGAGGTCCTTAGCCACGACATGCCCGCACTCCTTGATCCGAAAGCCGAAACCCACAATGAAGAGGGCGTCGGCCATTGAACGCAGGCTGGAACTGGAACACGGGCCTGCTGGGCGAGCCTCCTGAAGAAGGTCCTGTGCGCCCGCCTGCTCCTTACGAGGAAATCTACGAGGGCAAGCGTGTGCTGATCACAGGGGGCCTCGGCTTCATCGGCTCCAATCTGGCCCGGAGGTTGGTCGATCTTGGCGCGCAGGTCTTGCTGGTGGATTCGCTACTCCCGAATTATGGTGGCAACCGCCGCAATATTTCGGGCATCGAGGAGCGCGTCCGCGTCAATATCTCCGACATTCGCACGCAGTGGTCGGTGAACTTTCTGGTGCAGGAGCGCGACTTCATTTTCAATCTCGCAGGGCAGGTAAGCCACCTCGAACTCGATGGTCGACCCCATAACCGACCTGGAGATAAATTGCCGAAGCCAGCTAACCATTCTTGAGGCGTGCCGCCACAACAACCCCAATCTGAAGGTGATATTCTCGGGCACGCGCCAGCAATATGGCAAGCCGGAGTACTTGCCGATAGACGAAAATCACCCTCTGCACCCCACGGACGTGAACGGCATTAACAAGATGGCAGGCGAGTGGTACCACATCCTCTACAACAATGTATACGGAATCCGTGCTACCTCACTGCGTCTGACCAACACATACGGCCCTCGCCTGTATGTGAAGGACGCCCGTATGGGTTTCCTCGGCTATTTCATCCGCAAAGTCATGCTCAACGAGCCGATCACCATTTACGGCGACGGCCGCCAGATACGCGATTTCAACTACGTTGACGACGTGGTCGATGCTCTCTTGCGCGCCGGATCCAGTGAAGAGGCCAACGGCCAGATTTATAACCTGGGCGGCCCGCCGGTCAGCCACGTTGAGCTTACCGAGCTTCTCGTCAAGATAGCCGGTCAGGGCACATACTCCCTGATTCCCTGGCCGGCCGACCGCAAAAAGATCGATGTGGGTGATGTCTACAGCTCCCATGCGAAAATAGAGCGTGCTCTTGGATGGAACCCACTGTCTCGCTTGAAGAAGGCCTGCGCAAGACTATTGATTTCTACAGGAAAGAAGGGCAGTACTACTGGTAGCCGGTGATATGCAAGGATAGATATGATCTACATAAACGACACCCGCGCCCAATACGACTCGCTCAAAGACGACCTCCTTCGCGTTACCCGTGAGGTTATGGAGAAGAGCTACTTCATCCTGGGTGAGAACGTGGCGGCCTTCGAGAGGGAATTCGCTGAATATTGCGACTCGAAATACGCTGTGGGCGTGGCTAACGGCACAGATGCTATTCAGCTTGCCTGCCGAGCGCTGGGCATTGGTCCCGGCGATGAAGTGCTCACCTCTACGCACACCGCCACGTTTACAGCGCTTGGCATCTCAATGACGGGCGCGATCCCTACTTTCGCCGACATAGAACCCGACACCGGCAACATAGATCCAGCCAAAATCGAAGTCCGCAATTACTTCCCGCACCAGGGCTATCATGCCGGTCCATCTCTACGGACAGATGGCGGATATGGACCCTATCATGGCGATCGGACGCAAGCACAAAATCCCCGTCATCGAAGACGCTGCCCAGGCCCACGGCGCGACCTACAAAGGCAAGCGTTCAGGCTCCATAGGGCTGCTTGGCTGCTTCTCGTTCTACCCCACCAAGAACCTGGGCGCATATGGCGACGGCGGGGCCATCACCACTGATGACCCTGACCTCTACCAGACGCTGCGTGAGCTGCGAAACGGTGGGCAGCGCGAGCGCTACAACCATGTCCGCATGGGAGTGTGCAGCCGCCTGGACGAGCTGCAGGCCGCTATATTGCGCGTCAAGCTGCCACATCTCGAAAGTTGGGAGCGTGCCCGTCGCGAAAACGCCTATCGCTACGACCGTATGATCGAAGCCCTCGACATTCCGGTCACTCCACTTGCAATTCGCTCTTATGGCGAAACTGCCATGCACCTGTACGTGATCAGGGTTGCTGCCCAGGATCGCGATCCCCTCATCAATCACTTCGAATTGTCAGGCATCGCCGCCATGGTCCACTACCCTATACCTGTGCATTTGCAGCCTGCCTACAGCTTCCTCAACAAAACTGAAGGCACATATCCGGAGGCCGAAGCTATGGCTAAGGAAATAGTGACTCTGCCCATGTACCCGGAGCTGAGCGGTGAACAGGCAAGAAGCGTGGTGGACGCGCTCGCGTCTTACTATGCCCGCATACCCGCTCGTAGCGCGTAAGAGATTCCCAGGACACGAAGCACGCGAAGTAAAGGGTGTAGGGGCACTCCTTGAGGCAATGGCTCCAACTAATGCCAGGCGAATGCGGCGGCACGAACTTCGCACGGCGGGTGAATCCGCGTGCTACATCTGCAAAGCCTGCCTTCGCAGGCTACTATCCCCACGATTGTGCTCCACTATGTAGAGACGTATACGCGGTCGTATACGGCGTTCCGCTCCCATCCCCTCACGGGGCGCAATGCGTCTCTACGGCCTGAATAGTCCGCCATGCGGACTTCCATTCCAATCCTAGCACGCGGTTGAAACCGCCTTACGCTCTTCGCCGGCGCGCAAAACTCTCCCAAATCGCCGTCGCCTGATATAATAGCTGCATGGAACCTGTGGCCCACTTCGCAATCGCCGAAGCCATCGAGCACGAGCATAAGACCGATAGGAGGAGAATCAAAATCCTGGATGTGATGCTCGTGAGCCGAAGCGCCGACCGATACGTTATATGATCGTACAATGAATCCTCCAACCCATCATGACGAAACCGCTACCCATGACGCGGCGCAGCACCCGCACCCCGTGCGTATCATGACCGTGGCACCACACTCGGGCCGCATTCCCCACTTCGCTGCCCGCCATATCACAGAGCCCCTTCCCGACTCGCTCGCTCCCGGCACCTACACACTGACGGTTATCATTCCTGCCTACAACGAAGGCGATGCAATCCGAAATGTAATCGTCAAGATAAGAGAGCTACGCCCCGAGGCCGAAATCCTGGTGGTGGACGACGGCTCTCGTGACAACACCTCCGAAGTGGCGCATGCCGCCGGTGCGCGTGTAATTCGACACCCTTACAACAAAGGCAATGGTGCGGCGGTCAAGACGGGCCTCCGCAATGCCCGCGGCGAGGTGGTTCTTTTGCTGGACGCCGACGGCCAGCACCCGCCGGAGGATATAAATAGCGTGCTTGAGGGCATTGGCGACTACGATCTCGTGGTGGGTGCCCGCGGACGCGATTCCGAAAGCGCGAAGGTTCGAGACATCGGCAACTTCGTCTTCAACCACCTGGCGACCTACCTTTCCGGCCACGAAATACCCGACCTGACTTCAGGCTTCCGAGCCATGAAGCGCGATCTTATCATGGAGTTCATCCACCTGCTGCCCAACCTCTACTCGTACCCCACCACCAGCACTCTTGCCTTCCTCAAAGCCGGCTATAATGTCAAGTTCGTGCCCATCAGGGCGCGCCGAGGCACAGGCCGCAGCAACACCAAAATCGTGCGTGACGGCACGCGCGCTATCGTTATTATCCTGCGCATGATAACCCTCTTCGCGCCTATGAAGATATTTCTGCCTATCAGCGCGGTGCTCTTCCTACTAGGCGTTATTTATGGATTCGCTAACATCTTCCTGTTCGGCATCAACCGCATTCCCAACGGCTCGGCCCTCCTCATCATGAGCAGCCTCTTCATTTTCCTTTTCGGCCTGATCTCCGAGCAGATAGCCGCCATGCGCTTCGAAAACAGCCAGCGTCCGCGCCCCACCGCTCAATCGCTCCACCCATGGGAATGGAACTCAGTCCCCGAGGAGGATGGGCAGTCGGAGGCGGAGGCCAGGGGTCAGGAGACGCCCGTAGAGCAAGATGGCATCAGTTCAGACCACCAGGATAACGACGCGAAGCTTGCGCCGTCGGCCCCCGCAACCGTTGGAGATATACAGGAACAGAATCCGCAAGCAGGGGTCTCGGCTGGGCCCGGCAATCAACCATGAGCCGGTCAATTCTCTCGTCAAACCGCACTCGCGCCTGGGTTCTCCGTATAGGCGGCACGCTCGTTTTCGTCGCACTTCTTGTCTATCTCGACTTGCGTGGCGACCTGAAGCTGGGCGATGTTTGGGATGCTATCAGCAACGCCAATCCTATTCTGGTCGCCCTCTCTTTGGTCTTTTATGTGCCATTCTTGATAGTCAAGGCTGCCCGCTGGCGCATCGTTTCAGCAGATATGAAGATGCCTGTCTCCTGGCCTGAGGCGTGGCGCATCTACGCGATCGGCCTCGCGGCGGGCACCTTCACCCCCGGGCAGGCCGGGGACGCTCTCAAAGCCTGGTTTCTCCAGGCCAAGGGTTATCCCCTCGGGCGTGCCCTGGGTGGCTCTGTGCTCGACCGTATCTTCGATGTGGCCGCTCTCGCTGCCCTCGGCCTCCTGGGCGTCACGATTTATGGCGACCGCTTTGCCGGCCAGACTCCGGCGCTGGTGGCCTGGGTTGTTGTCTGTATCGCGCTGGTGGCTTTCTTCGCCTACAACCGCACCCGCACCTGGGCCGTTAGCTTTGTGTCGCGCAGGCTCTCGAAGTTCACCGATCCGGCAAAGTCGGGAGCGAGCGGCCAGAATTCAAGTTGGACCCTTCAAAGAAGCACACTCAGCTACGCGGGGCTTCTCACTGTAGCCAGCTTCACTATCTCGATCTTTCGCGTATGGCTGCTGGCGGCGGCGCTTGGCATCTGGCTCAATCCGCTTGAGGTGTCGGGCTATGTGGGCCTCACGACGGCAGCGGCCCTGGTACCGGTGACGGTGGGTGGGGTGGGTACGCGGGACGCTATCTCGGTGGTCGCTCTCTCTCAGCTTGGCTTCGTGGCAAGCCGTGGACTGGCGCTTTCGGCCTTGATCCTGCTGCTCAACCTGGCCCAGGCGATCACAGGCTGGCTCGTCTGGCTCCGCTACAAGCCGAGCGGCCCGGCCCAGGCCATCCCACAGGTGGTCGAGCCGCCCGCGGCCACCGCTGAGCGAGCGCAAGGACGATTCTAAATAGTGAATGTAGGGGCAGACCCACGTGTCTGCCCTGGTCGGAAAAGGAGCGGTAGATTGGCTCGGCAAGAGGGCAGACACGTGGGTCTGCCCCTACATCGCATGCTCCAGAATGCCGGGTGCGCTACTAAAGGACAACGCACGGTTTGATCAGCAACTTCTTAACTCAATACCTGCCCCCCATCCTCGTCGCTATCATAGTTATGCTGGCCCTCGCTCTTGTCATTGCAATACTCGCCAGGAGCGGCTCATCGGGTGCTCAACGCGTCTGGCGTGGCCTCGTTCAACAACGACTTGCGGTGGGGTTCCTCTGTGCTGCCATCCTCTTTATTGTAGCTTTTGCCACCTTCTTGGTGCGAATTCAACCAGATACAGCACTTCTTGCGCGAGTCCGCACGCAGTCCCAGCAGGACCATGACACTCCCAGCAACCTGATTTCTGACAGCTGCCTTGCCGGTGGCTCCGCTTACACACACCGTAACGCCGCTTCCACCTCCACAAAATAAGAAAAGAACTTAGAGCACGTCTTACGAGCGATACGACATTCTTCCGCCGCACACTCTTGTCGCAACCAATGTGGTTATCGTCCAGCCTGAGGCCGGCTATCGCCTCAGCCTTATAGCCGCCGCAAGGCAAGCAGTCTCGTCCACCACGACATCGCCCAAGTTCGTGAGCTATGGTTCGGGCCGGCCTTCAACCTGATTTCCTTTAAGGACAGTACCCACCGTGACCCAAGTACAGCAAGCTATTAGTCTGGCCACCGTGAGGGCTTACGCAAACCAGGAATTCTACACTGCGCTCTTTCGAGCCCCCGAGGGCGCAACTACGACTCCAACTTGAGATTCGCAATATCGGTTCGACTCGCGCCTGATACTGGGCCAGATTGGCCTATTCCCAGCAGGGCGTCTACGTCGAGCCGCACCCTAACGGCACGCAGGGCGCAATAGCCTTCTCCTTTGACTGGGAAAGCGCTATGGGCGGACCAATCCATTCCCAGGGCATGGGAGCCCACGATGTAGCGGGGGCCACCGAGCACGGCCTCCTGATGCGGCAGGGCGCTGACTGGCTCAACGGGCTATTCAAGCAATACAATATCCAGGCCACTTTCTACGCCACCGGCTACGACCTTCTAGATGGCAACACGCAGCACCGCACCTTTTCGGGCAATCCCACTTACACTTGGGCCTCGCCTAAGAACAACTGGGGCAGCGACTACTGGCTCACCCACCCCTGGTACAGCGACGATCCCTTCGGCACCGACCAGACCGACCGCGCCTGGTATTTCGGCGACCAGACCCGCACCCTGCTGGCAGCGGGCCACGAGATCGCCTCCCATACTTTCGGCCACCTCTATGTACGCGGTAGCACACCTACTCAATTAGCTACAGATATGGACGAATGGCTCAACGCCGCCAAAGCGCAGGGCGTCCCGCCGCCCACCACTTTTGCTTTTCCGTGGCGCAGCAGCAACTCCCTCACCGCCGACTTCTACAACGTCCTCTACGCGCGGGGCATACGTGCTGTCACCCGCCTCTACGCGCCTGACCTCCGCGACCTGTATACTTTAGGCGCGGCCCCTGTCTATTCCTACATGGCAGTGATGCCAGACTTCCTGCTGGGGGCAGCCTCGTCCACTGCGGGCGAAGAGGCAAGCGGCGCGCCTATCAATCTCGACCAGGGCCTTGCGGTCATCACCGAGACGCTGGCCCGCCGCGGCACAACCTCCTTCTGGAACCACCCGGAACAAATGGGCGATGCCACTAACCTCAAACCGGTGAAGGATACCTGGACGGCAGTAGTGCAAGCTGCCTCGAAGGAGCGCGACGCGGGCCGCCTCTGGATTGCCACCGTGGCCCAGATCACCGCCTTCCAGCGCGATGTGATGAGCGTCACCGTAAGCCTCAACAATTCCTCCACAGGCTGGCAGATGGCGGTCACAAACAGCTCGGGCCACGCTATGCAGGGGGTCACTCTCACTTTGCCGGGTGACGCCTCGGCCCTCTCTTCAACCGAGGCCACGATTTACACTGTATCTCGTACAAACGTGGGAACCAGACTCAGCTCTGCGGCCGGCCCGGTCTACCCAGCACGCCAGCTTGTTATCGACACACTGAAGCCGGGCACTACCACGATAAATGTCAAATGGGTAAGCGGCCAGGAGCCTTTGCAGTGACGCGACCGCAAGACTTGCTCAATAGCAAGTACACAGACGCCGTCACTCTTCTTTTCGTCTTGCTCTTCGGCCTGGGGATGTCTTTCGCCGCCTATATCGGCCACCGCACCAACACAATCGATGTCGGGTCGTTTGGCGACGGACCGTATCTTTCCAACTTCTACGCCGACGAGGCTGACGTCGATTATCGTTACCGCTGGACCAAAGACCATTCTGAGGTCCAGTTCAGCGGCGCAGGCAGCGCAACACCCAAACAGGTGCAGTTACGCGTCCAGGCACCACCGTCGAGCGTTTTCTCGGCCACCGTAACGGCCACACTATCTATTAATGGCATCACTCTTCAGCCATCTGTAATTACCCCCAGCCGTCAACTCAAAACATACAGCTTCGACCTGGCTGCGGGCCAGCCTATCACTGCCACGCTGCACGCGCCCTATATTGTCAGTATCGCTTCCACCACATTTCGACCGCCGGGCGACTCGCGTACCCTGGGCATAAAGCTTGACGCTGTAACCCTGGTTCAATCGAGCGCCGGGCCGAATACGCCGCCTCTCGACCTCACCGCCTGGTGGCTTGTTTTCCTCACGGGACTAACCCTGGTCCTCACACCCTTTCGGCAGTGGCTTCGCCTTGCATTGACCATCTCGCTGGCGGTATTCGCGGCGATTCTCTTCTTCACTAACGTTCTCTTTGCCGGCGCGTACCTCCCTTCAATCGCGGTGATCGTCGCGCTTGCCGGCCTGGTGGCCTGGCAGCGTCACCACCTTCCGCGCTGGCCGTTCGCGCTCGACTTCGCGGGAACGAGACCGCGGCCTGCGTCGGTGGTGATGCTGGCTATTATGCTTATCTTCGCCGGTGTCTCTCTTTGGGCAATCCCGCAGGTGGCCTGGGTTGGCCACGCCGACTATGCGGAGAACGCCAACATAGCCCGCAATTTCGTTGAAGGCCGCGGCCTCACTGTGGACTATGTCGCACAGTTTTACAAGTCGTACCCGGGCATCACCCACCCGGCCGAGACCTGGCCTCTTCTCCAACCCATCATAATCGCCCCGTTCTTCGCCCTGTTCGGCCCCGAAACCTGGGCCTCCAAGCTGCCCAACCTGCTGATTTTGCTGGCCCTTGCCTGGGGCGTCTTCGCGCTCGCCTCGCGTCTCTGGGACGCCCGAGCAGGCCTCTTCGCGGGTCTGCTCACCCTCTTTCACCCATACTTCTTCAACACTGTCCTCTACCCGATCAACGATCTCGTGTTCACAGCCATTTTCTTCGCCCTGGCCTGGCTGGTGTGGCAGACCATTAATTGCGGATTGCGGATTGCGGATTGCGGATTGACGGACGCAGCTTCGACCGGCTCTGATCAGGGCGATCCAAACCTGCCAGACCAGTCGTCAATCCGCAGTCCGCAGTCTAACAAAGATAAATCCGCAATCCGCAATCCGCAATCCGCAATCGGATGGTCCGCAATCGCCATTGGTGTGCTGTCGGCTCTCCTTATTTGGAGCAAGCCGAGCGGCGCGCCTCTGCTGGTTGGTCTTGGTTTGTGGGCCTTGGTGGTTTGGTGGCGCGGCCGGAAAGAGGCGAAGGCGGCTTTTCCTTTTCGCTTCACAGCGATTTTGGTCGCGGCGTTCGTGGTTGTGCTTCTGCCTTTGCTGGTGCGCAACCTGCTGTCTCTGGGCTCGCTCTACTTCAGCACTGAGGGCCTGGATGCGTGGATATTGCGCTACTGGCCCTACATTAACTGGGAGAACATTTACAGGGTCTATGTGGGAGCGGCTGATTACCCTCACCCACGCTGGATCGTGGGCGGCAAGTTTGGCTACCAGAACCTTGTGGATGCGGTGAGCATCAACTTCCGCTGGGTCTGGGAGCGCGGGGTTATGGGCGGGATCACGAACAGCGATTTCATTATTGCTCCTATCCCACTTGCAGGCGCGCTCCTGGGGCTGGTGGTGCTTTCAAAGCGAGTGGCAAGTCTCTTTGCGATGGTGCTGCTCAGCCTGCTTCTCTACAGCCTTTTCGTGCTGCTTTACTGGCACTTCGAGGGCCGCTACTTTCAGGTCGCTGTCCCCTGGCTTTATATGCTGCTGGGGTGGGGCGTCGTCTGGTTATGGGATCGTCTGCGCGCTCTTATGCCGGCAGGTAAGTCGACATGGCTGGCCTGGAGCGTACCCATCCTGGCGCTTGCCGCTTTCCTCTGGCCGGCGCTCGACCAGATGCATAACCATCTCGTCTATGACACCCGGCCTACCAGTTTCACGGTCGCCATGGATTGGCTCAATCAGAACAGCAGCCCAGGCGATGTAGTCATGACCCGCGACCCCTGGGAGCTAAACTGGTACACCCAGCGGAAAGCCGTGATGATCCCCTTTGAAGACCTCGCAACCATAAAGCAGGTCGCCAAGCAATATGGCGTGACTATGCTCCAAATTGGCGGCTCTGGCGACTCGCCCGATAACTTTGATAGCTGCCCCAGGGATCCTAACGCCGCCCGCTTCCCAACAGGCTCGCGTCCGGCTCTCGGCAAGCTCTATTGCGGCTTCGATATGCCGGGTTTCACTCGCGTCTACCAGAACAACGACCTTATTATCTACCGCCTCACGCAATAACCTGTGATTTGCAAGAAATCCCTGCTAAAAACGAGCAAGGAGTTGCAGTAAGCGACTCCTTGCTCGTTTTTAGCAGGACTGAATTCTTTTAGGCGGCCTGAAGCAATTCTTCTTGCTCGGACGGTCGAAGCGCCGCCAGGTTTGGTGATGTAGGCGGGTTAGGACCCTGGATTTGCGCATAAGCGGCTTGCCGCTTCGGGCCGAAGCCTTGCAGCTTGATCACCTGCCCGCGCCGTGCGGCGTCCGCAAGCTGCAACGGCGACTCGACCCCAAGCTCCTTGTGCAACCTGGTTGCCAGCTTGGGCCCAACTCCTGCGACGTTCATCAGCCGGTCAACCGCAGGGGGCAAATCTGCCCTCAGCTCGACGTAGAAATTCATTGAGCCATCGCGCACAAGCTCGCGTATCTTGTTGCCAAGGCGCTTGCCAAGCCCCAGCTTGGGCCACGCTTGCTCGTCCAGCGCCATTTCGAGGGCCACGGGGCCCAGGGTCATCATGACGCGCGCGGCTTGCCTGTAGTGCGCTATACGGTATTCGTTCGCGCCCGCCATCTGCAGCAGCGAGGCGCAATTGAACAGCACTTCTGCCGCCTGTTCGTGCGTTATCGCCGGGCGATTGCTAATAATCTTCAAATCTTCTCTGCTCATATTTTTGCTCTCACTCACTCTTCCAAAGCTTCTAACAACTCTCTTCAGCACTCACAACTATGGAACTTCAGTTCTAATTATACGCCCAAACTGTGGAAAAGTCAAGCCCTGGAACCCGATTTCGGCTATCGATTTGGTGTGTTAACTTACGGGTCTCAGGGCATAAACATAGGCTATCTCCGCAATCTGGAATTGCTAACTTAATTATCCTTGACAGGTGCGGGAGGGTTGTCCTATAATAAAAACCGACCGCGCCGAAGTGGCGGAACGGCAGACGCGCTACGTTCAGGGCGTAGTGTCCGTAGGGACGTGCGGGTTCAAATCCCGCCTTCGGCACCAAATAGCGTTCACCCATTAATTGCCTCCAGGTAAACAGTTCCATGTTTACCGGCAAAAAGGGACGCGCGTTCCTGGTCGTATTCCCAAACCATGCAGTATGCCGGTGCCGACGATGCTTTTGGCTGCTCATAAGTGGTTGCCAATTTCCTTTTGCTCTTTCATGACGCGTGCAATACTGCGCCTTTAGTCAAGCATATGTGCGGACTGCTATGACAAAACTCGACCGTCACTATGTGGATGCGCGCCTGGTGGAGCTGTACGACATCGAGAACACCTGCCGTGCCGACACCGACTTTTACGTACGCCTTGCAGCGCAGCTCAATGCGCGCCGCATCATCGACTTTGGGTGCGGGACCGGCCTGCTGACCCTGGAACTGGCAATCGAGGGCCGCCAGGTGGTTGGTGTAGACCCTGCCCCTGCAATGCTGGCGGTTGCGCGCCGTAAGCCGGGCGCCGATCGAGTCCGGTGGACAGTAGGTGACGCCGGCGCGCTGGGTAGACCGGAGGCCGACCTGGTGGTCATGACCGGCAATGTTGCTCAGGTGTTCCTCGACGACGACGAGTGGGCAGCTACTCTGCGCGCCATCCATGCCGCCCTGCGGCCAGGCGGATATCTCGCCTTCGAGAGCCGCAACCCGGACGACCGAGCGTGGGAACGGTGGAACCATGAAGACACGTACGAGCGGTACGATTCGCCCTTTGGGCCGGTGGAGTGCTGGCTTGAGCTGGTAAGTGTAGGCGATGGCAGAGTCTGTTTCGAGGGCCACAACATTTTCACCACTACCGGTGAGATTGTAGTCGCGGGAAGCGAGCTGCGCTTTCGGACACTGCCAGAGCTGACCGCTTCCTTGATAAGCTCGGGATTTACGATCGAGCACGTCTACGGTGACTGGGATTGTGGGCCCGTTACCGGCAGCAGCCGCGTCATGGTGTTCATCGCGTCTCGTAATCCTGACGATTAGGATGCTCACATTCTATCTTCCATTACACTTGTCTATGTCGTGCACGTTTCTGGGCCAGCACGATAGACACGCTGTCATGTGCGAGCACGGGACTTGTTCCCCACTTTCATATGCAAGGGGAATGAGGTATAAATAGCTTATACCGTTCTGTTGCCTTTGGCAGTGATAAGGTACTGATATTCTCTCAGAACTGCACTAATGCATTTTTCCACGCCAGGGAGCTATGGGCCGAATTCGCACCTTGTCTTCAGGATTGCGTTTTTGGCGCTTGTTGCTCTCAATATGACCATTGTGTGCCAGGGCCATACGGAGGGTAATCTCCGGGTGGGCGCACATCTGATCGTGCTCAAAGACCCGCCATTCGTGGGCCAGGTAGACACGACGGCGGCGTCTCAGCAGCAACAGATTTCCACCTCTCAATCGCCAATCTTCGCCATAGCGGTACAACTTCCGGCGGTGTCTCTGTCGCATCACCAGCGCATCCAGTTCAATAGCAGCGCACAGCCCTGGACCGTGCAGCCACTTTCCGTTCCTCTCACGACCGGTCCTTCCAATCTGCTGGGTATGGCCTCTTTGTTGCCCCTTCCCACAGAATTGCGACTGATCCCCGTGGCCCCGGCTTCGTCCAGTGCATGGGCTTCCCATGCCGCTCTGGGCCCTGACGTCCCACCTCCCCGAACTCAACTTCCAGTACCGGCATAATAGTGCTCTCTCCGGCTTCTACTCAGCGTGCGTAGAACCGGTGATCGTGAATAGCCATTCATTCCCATTGGACTAGTATCCATCCGCCTGATGCCGGAATATGGTTTTCCTGCCATACCCACCCAATAGCACACCCGCTTCCGCGACGGCCCGATATCGGGCGTATCGGCGAGCAGGTGTGTATCTCATATGTTGCCTATGCCTCCTTCTCGCAATAAGCGCAATAACATGTTGGTCGCACTGTTACTGGTTCTGGTCTCGGTGGCCTCCCTGTTTGCCGTATCGTTCGTAACTCTTACCGGTTCGACAACGCCATCGACAGCCACGCCCATAACCATACCGCAGGGCCAGGCACAACCGACCTCTGACCAGGCGGCGCAGCTCACAATTGAATACGACACCGAAGCAGGGCTAAGCTCACAGGAGGGCGTGGTCAACTCCCCGCTCCAAATAACCGTGCGCATGCCTCAGCCGAATAGTTACCAGGTGAGCAAAACTTCAATTAATTTGGATATACAGCTTCTCGACGACGCGGGCCGACCGGCGCTGTATGGCGGAAGCCCAACCGGTCCCGCCGCTATGTCACCGGCCTTCGAGAATGGTGCCTGGGTCTATTACAGCTCGGTCCCGGGCGACCCCGGAACGTACCACGCACAGATATCTGTACATATACAGAGAACGAGCCTCGATACACCGACCAGCCTGCCAATCAAGACTACTCTTTCGATCTTGAAAAGCTCGCTCCTTCACGTGGTTGCTGAGACTGGACCTGCGCTCACAAGCGGCTACGTCTTTTCTGAGAACTCCAACCTCTGGCTCATGTCCACCGACCTGAAGCGCCTCAGACGCCTGACGTTCTTCACGCCGCCAGACGAGTATGCCAGCCAGCCGGCATGGTCACCGGATGCCAAACAGATAGCGTTCACCTTTTCACCCAAAACCGCCCCCAGTGAGCTACCAGTGACTGATATCTGGACGGTTAAGCCTGACGGAACAGGAGCCCACGCGCTCGTAAAACATAGCGCTGGCGAGACGGTCAAAGACCCCGCATGGTCGAGCGACGGCAGATATCTCTACTTCACCGCGGAACAGTCTGATCCTAACACCCAAACCTTCAACTCGCAGGGCGTGCCACAGAGTGGGCTGGAAATCGACAGGCTGGATACGCAAACAGGTGCGTGCTCGCAGTGGCTGGTGGGAGGCGAGATGCCAGGCACCGGAGGGCGCCGGGTCAAATGCTCTACCTGCAGAATGTCTCTGACAACACCGATCCATCTCAACCTACCTTCTCGGACAGCAGTTGGTAAGCGCCGGCACCGGCGGCACAGGCAAGACGCTGCTCGTGAACGACAAATCCTTTATTGCCATCGACTATCCAACCATCTCGCCGGATGGGAAATGGGTGGCTTACTCCGCGATTTATCTGCCACGCCCGAGCGGTCACCGGGGCATCGACACCCTCGACCTGTTCGGCTGGCTTGGCATCGAACCGCAACCTGTGTCGGCCCATGGCCTCCCCTGGGACATGTTCATCGTCTCCTCTAACGGCGGCGCGCCGGTAAAGATAAGCCAGGCAAGCGACGACCAGCCCCACCCGGCCTGGCTTGATGCAACAACCCTGGTCTACATGGGCACCTATGGAATGTTCAAGGTACGGATCGGCAACGATGGCGCGCCGCTCCAGGCACCCGAACAAATCCGCACGGGCGTATCCCACGCCGGCCTCAGTTGGTATGGCCCATGACTGCTACACCCGAATATAGTCGATCCATCCCCAGGATTATGACCGGTTCCATCTCCCGGTTCCTGCAATCCACTATGGGATCTTTCTTGCAAATCGGCGTTCTGCTCTTGCTGCTGGCTTTGGGTATTTGCGTTTTGCCTCTTAATGCTGAGCTCGCGCACGCGCAGGGCCAGGCGCAGGGGCAAGTCCAAACCACCCGGTTAGCACGCAGGCCGGGTCAACTGCCGGGTCAAGCCCCACCGCCTGCCCAGCCCACGGTCGAGAGCGCTGCGCCGGTGCAGGATATTATTGAAGCACGCGTCTTGTCGGCGACGCCTTCCGCTTCATGTACTGCCGACCAGTCGGGTGGCGGAGCGGGCGTTGATCCTATCACGGGTAAGCCGTTGAAGTGCCAGACCGTTGAGGTCCAGTTCCTGGAGGGCCAGCTAAAGGGCCAAAAGGTTTCCATTGCTTCGGGCACGATCCCCATAGCCAACCAGGCTGACATAGTATACAAGTCAGGCGATGTCGTTCTGGTGGAATGGGACCATGCTCCCGGGGAGGCGTCAACGTTCCATATAACGGATTTTGTGCGTACGGACGGCATGTGGGTGCTCGCGGCCATCTTCGCAGTGCTAGCAGTACTTTTCGCTAGGATACGCGGTATCACCTCGCTTCTTGGCCTCATCATCAGCTTTGGCATACTGATGCTGTTCGTTATACCCCGGATACTGGCTGGCAACGACCCTGTCGTCATCAGCATAATCGGCGCGCTGGCGATAATGGTGGTAACCCTCTATCTGTCTCATGGGTTCAATCTCAAGACGACGGCAGCTATTTGCGGCACGTCCATCAGCCTCGTTTTGACCGGGCTGCTGGCCTGGTTCTCGCTCGACTGGCTGAAGCTCACAGGACTAGGCTCAGAGGAGGCTGTATATCTTTCAGCTCTCGCAGGGTGGCTCGATCAACCTTCGTGGCCTATTGCTGGGTGGCATCATCATCGGAGCGCTCGGCGTGCTGAACGATATTACTATAGGGCAGGCATCGGCAGTGTTCGAATTCCATGACCACGATCCTGGCCTTGCTGTGGAGACCCTTTTCTTCCGGGTTTCTAACATAGGCAAGGACCATATTGCGGCCACCGTAAACACTCTCGTGCTAGCCTACGCGGGTGCATCGCTACCCTTGCTCATCCTCTTCGTCGTAGGCAACCAGCCATGGGACCGCGTTATCAACCAGGAGATTGTGGCGCAGGAGGTTGTGCGCACACTGGTGGGCAGTATCGGCTTGATTGCCTCCGTGCCCATCACCACCTGGATAGCCAGTATGCTGGCGGTGCGCACAAGCTCGCCCGGTCGCAACAGATGAAGAAAGCGATTTGGCTCACTCACACTCACATCACCATTAGCCGCTGAAAGTAAGCAGTGAGGCGGACCGGTTATCAATCAGACGGATGAAAGACGAAAGACGAAAGACGAAAGACGAAAGACGAAAGACGAAAGACGAAAGACGAAAGACGAAAGACGAAAGACGGCGTGAACACGTAAAACGTAAAGCCACAAGACCTTTGTGCTCTTCGTCCTCTTCGTGCTCTTTGCAATTCACAAGTTGATAGCAGTTATCTCACGGCTATGGTCTACTGACAACTGACAACTGGACTAGACTGACAACTGACAACTGGGAAGGTATGAATGTTAGACGAAACTCATTCCAATTCAGAGCTAGACCCAGGGGTGTCTCTGCTGGCCGAGAACAAGCCAAGAGCAGAGCGACAGGTACGGCACACAGACGCCACCGGCCAAAAGTTACTAATGTTTCAGTCGTTGCACCTGCTCATGTCTCTGCTGAGCTGCAAGCGGCCGGCAGCGTGCCTGCAGCCTCGGTGGTTCAAGCCATCCCCGGCAAGCAGAGCACGCAGAATTGGGCTTTGATTGTTAGCGTGCTTTTCACAGCCTCTATTCTTGCGGCGTTCCTGATTTCATCATTGCGGGTTCAGGTAAATCTATCTCTGATAACAAGCGGGTTCACCGTACGCTTTATCAGTTTGTTCGTGGAAGCCGCCCCCTTTTTGCTGCTGGAAGTATCGCCGCGGGCCTCATTGATACATTCGTCAGCCCCGACCATATTGCGAGGCTGGTGCCGCGCAACCGCTTCCTGGGTGTGCTCATGGGCACCTTCGCGGGCTTCGTCTTTCCGGTCTGCGAGTGCGGCGTCGTGCCTGTGGTGAGGCAGCTTTACTCAAAGCATCTGCCTGCACCCGTGGGCCTTGCGTTTCTGATGGCAGCCCCGGTGATGAACCCTATTGTCCTGTTGAGCACCTGGACCGCTTTCGGATTTGGGCCGGTGCTGGTAGGGCGATATCTGATCACTGCCATTGTAGCCATCGCCACGGGGATGGTTTTCTCGCTTCGGGGCGAGCGGCTAGAGATGCGCCAGCCGCAGCTTGTCGCTCAGCCGGTCACACCGGAGCAGCCGCTGTCGGCATTTGAGCGACAGGTAGCTCCTATGGCGAGACTAGGAGCCGCCATGCGGGTAGCGGTGGACGAGTTCTTCGATATGGGGCGCTTTCTGGTTGTCGGCTCACTGCTGGCCGCCGGGATGCAGACGCTGGTTTCGCAGGATCTGCTTGCGTCGCTGGGGCAGGGTCCATTCGCCTCTGTGCTCACAATGCAGGCGGTGGCTTTCGTGCTCAGCGTTTGTTCTACGGTAGATGCCTTCCTGGCTCTGGCCTTCGTAGGCACCTTTAGTACAGGCTCGTTGCTCGCCTTCCTCACCTTCGGGCCAATGGTTGATATCAAGACCACTACCATGTTTCTGGGCGTCTTCAAGCGTAAGACGGTGATGTGGCTAACCGTTGTGCCCCTGGTGATAACGGCCATCGCGGGCATAACTCTCAATCTGCTGGGATTACAGTAGGGAGAAGGAGACAATGATAGACAACGATACTGTGTTGAGTAATTATGCACCGGTGAAGGCAGGGAAGTCATCCAGATGGAGAAGCCGACTACCGGCTTTAGTACAAACAGCTATACTGGTTGGTCTGGGTGTCTACTTCGGCAACCTTGTGTTCAGCGACAATCTGAGGAATTATTCTAATCAGCCGGCATGGCTGGTGCTTAGCGCAGCCGCAGTTTTCCTGGCGCTGGGGCTGGCGAGTGGCTCGCGCATTCTGCCGATCTATTCCAAAAGCCCTTCACATCCCGACCGTGATGCGCACGATGAGAATTCACATTTACACGAGCACTCTCACAACTCACATGGCTCCCATAGCTCACACGGGCATGAGCGCCGGCGGTTCGGCTGGGTCGTGCCAATCGTCCTGACTGTTCCGCTCCTGCTGGGCAGTCTCGTGCCGTCGGAGCCTCTTGGCGCAGCCGCAATGGGCGGCAATCCCGCTTCTGTCCCCTCGACTTTCCACAGGTCAGGCCCGCCCCTCCTGGACCCTCACGCATGGAACGTCAAAGAATGGCAGTTGGCGATGGAGCACAACGTACACCCACAAAGCTGGTTTGATGGGCAGAAAGCGCAGCTCATCGGCTTCGTAGTCAGACCACCCGACATACCGGCGGGCGATTTCCTGGCAGCCCGCTTCGTTATGTATCACTGCGCAGCCGACGCGCAAGGCGTGGCGATGCTTGTGAAGTGGAAAGACGGCAGCACGATACCGGAAGACACGTGGGTGTTGGTGAAGGGCACTATTCACCTCGACCAGATAAATGGTGGACCGGTCATGCGCCTCCACGCTGACAGTGTGGACACCACTATTGGAGAGCCGGAAGTGCCTTATCTGTCGCCATCGCTCCGGAACGGTAACCCGGTCTGGTGATCTTCGATAGTTCTGAGTTCTGAGTTGCCCGCAATTAACTCAGAACTCGGGCCTCAGACTTCTGCAGACTGTGAGTCGTACTGGCATCAGGAGATTGCATGAAGGGAATCAAGAAGACGAGAGGCGCTAACCGGGCCGCGTCAACATTTAGAGGGCCTGTCACATTCCGCTTGCTGGCGGCTATCGCGGCAGCAATGGCATGCGTGCTGGCAATCGCCATCTTCGGCATGCTACATAAGCAACCCGATAACGTTGCCGGCAGCCAGGCAAACGCCGTAGCCGGTACACCGTTTTCGGCACCGTTCAAGGGCATGCCTAGCACTGGAGTCGCAGTGCCCACCCCAGAGCCCACGGCCTTGCAGCCGTCGCTGCCAGACAAGCCATGGATCAGCGAAGTATCGCCCCCACTTTCAGCAGCAGGTCCGGTAGATAATCGCCCTGCGGGCGTTGGCGGTGCTATTGAGGATAGCAGGTATTTCACTGAGACGGGACACTATGTTACAGGGGTCTTCCTCACGTATTCGACAGCGTGCCCGACAGCCCGTTCCTTTTTGGTCTGCCGCTTACCGAAGAGTTCTCGCAGTTGTTGCCTGATGGCACTACCATATCGGTGCAATATTTTGAGCGTGCGCGGCTTGAATACCACCCAAACTCCAGTCCACAAATGCAACTAGGCATACTAGCACCTCAAATCCTAGGGGGACGAACCTTTGATCCTGCCCCTCCCACGCCGTCCACGGATAGCAGGCTCTACTTCGCAGAGACGCAGCACACCCTATCCGGAGGCTTTCTCGATTTCTGGAATTCGCACGGAGGGCTGGCCATCTTCGGCTACCCGGTCAGCGAAGAGATAACCGCCGGTGGGCTCAGCGTCCAATATTTCGAGCGCGCACGCATGGAATACCACAGGGACCTCCAGGGCACTCCCTATGCCATACAGCTTTCTCCCGTAGGTTATCTCGCTCTGAAAGCGCTCTATCCGGACCTTCCTGCCGGCATGCTGGTCAGCTTCAACCCACCCGAGGTCGCGGAAGGGCATAGCACGGAGATCAGCGTCAGTACGTCGGCTGCGGTACCGGTCACGGGATCTTACGAAGGTAGGCCGCTACTTTTCACCTACGATCCGGCGAGAGGTGTCGAGTGGGCGTTGACGGGCGCTGTGGCTTTCGAGGATGTGGGCACCCACCAGGTAACGATCAACATTGGTGGCACCGGCAACAGCAGCGACAGCTTGGAAAATAGCAGCACTATCGCCCGAAATCTCGAGGTCACAGCTTATCCTTTCCCTTCTGAGGACTTGCAGTTTGATACTCAAACCGCCAAACTACTTGCCTCTCAGGTAATTACGAACGAGGAAGCCTCACTCACGGCAATATTTGCGGGTCGAACGCCCAGGCAATACTGGAATGGACCGTTCAGGCTGCCACTGAGCGGGCCTATTTACGTCACATCCTATTTTGGAGCGCGCCGCTGCTATGACTGCCCTGACGGCGCCCCTCCCACGACATATCACAGCGGGATCGACCTGGCGGCGGAAGTGGGCACGCCTGTTCATGCAGCCGCCGACGGCCTGGTTGTATTCGCCGGAGTGCTCGCAGACAGGGGTAACACCATAATCATAGATCACGGCCTGGGGGTATTCACGTTGTATGCTCACAATTCTAGGCTCATAGCTCAGCGAGGCTGGTTCGTTCACCAGGGCGACATTATCTCACTGTCAGGGAATACGGGCCTGTCGAATGGTCCGCATCTGCACTGGGAAATGCATGTCAGTGGTCCCTCGGTTGACCCGCGTGAGTTCGTGGCACGCGCTTTTCCGTGACCTACCTGCCGTGGCTGGCCTACAACTTGGGTCCCATTAGAAGATCACATTGACAGCCCTTGCACACTCATGTTATAGTAAACTTCCCAAAGATACTTAGTATCAAGTAAGGCGTGAGCTTGGAAGGCGGAAACGTCTGTCGTAGAAACCATGATGTCACGATCAGTCGCGCCGGTGACCAGCACAATTTCCATCAGTGTCGTGAGGCACCGGAACCCGACGATGTTCGTCGATAGTGATATCGGAAGACTTGCCTATGATATAGAAAATCCGACTGCTTGCAACCAGTAATTGATACTTAGTATCAAATGCGCAATTGGAAAATGAACAGACCGAAAGGCACCATGAGTGCCTTTGTACTAGTAGAATATTGATACTAAGTATCAATAACATCCGATCCGTTCAATGATTATGGAGGAGTAATAACATGTCAGGTTCCAGTATGTGTGAAGGTGCCGGTAATTTTCGGACCTCAGCCTTGCTTTCAGCGCTCTCATTTGCGCTGGTGCTGGCGCTCGGCCGCTTGCAACTCGGGAGCTACTCCAACCGTAACGGCCACGCAATCCGCGCCGACCGTTACGGTAGAGGTGCAGCCACCCGGCACGACAACGCCAGACGCTGGGACAACAGGGACGCTCGGCGCGCAGGGCACCGCAACAGGGTCACCCACGTCCGGCTCGCCGGCAATCAATGTAGTGGCGGCGGAGAATTTCTGGGGGGACATCGTGAAACAGATCGGTGGAAGTCACGTTTCGGTGACGAGCATTCTCTCCGACCCTAACGTTGACCCGCACGAGTACGAGTCAAACGTCCAGAACGGCGTGGCTGTGACCCAGGCCCAGATGGTGATCAAAAACGGCGGTGGCTATGACGATTGGATAGATAAGCTCTTGTCTGCATCGCCCAACCCCAGTCGCGTCGTGCTGGCCGCTTTTGATATCGCCCCGACAAGCTGCCTGATAACGAGCACGTTTTCTATGGCATAGACAACGCCAAAGCCGTCGCACAATCGATCGCCAATTCGTTGAAGAGCCTGGACAACGCAGATGCGAGTGCGTTTGACGCCAATCTCCGTAGTTTCGATGCGGCTCTTGTACTGATCAGCCAAAAGATGGACGAAATCAAGGCAAAATATTCAGGCACGGATGTAGGTCTCACTGAAACCATCTTCCTTTATCAGACGGGCCCCCTCGGTCTCACTGTGCTCACGCCTCTAGAGTTCGAGAAGGCTATTGCTGAGGGGAACGACCCACCCGCCGATACAGTTACCATCGCCAACGATCAGATCAACAATAAGCAGATCAAGGTGCTCATCTATAACTCCCAGACTGTGACGCCTATCACAGACAACCTCAAGACCGCCGCCCAGGCACATGGTATTCCGATAGTGCCTGTTACAGAGACGATGCCACCCGACAAGAATTACCAAAGTTGGATGCTCGACCAGTTGAACGTATTGGAGCAAGCGCTCGGTTCGGCAAAATAGTTCCTGATAGAAGCCTTAAGTTGCCACTAGTCTGATTTGTTCGGGGTAGCTAACGCGCCTTACCCGCGTACTTCTCAACCAGGTTCAAGAGCTCTCGCATTCCGAAGGGCTTGCCGAGAAAGGCTTTGGGCTTGAATTGGTCTACCCTATCAGGATCGGGGGCCATGCCTGAAATCACGATTATCGGCACAGGGCTTGTCTGCTCCTCCAGCCAATTCGCCACGTCCCAACCTGTGGCGTCGGGCAGAGTTATATCCAGTACCAGGAGGTGAGGCTTGATTGCCATTCCGTTAAGGGCCTGTCGAAAATCGGCAGCCGCATAAACCATGTAGCCCGCCGCCCTCAGCGTTCGAGCCACCGTATTGCGTAACTGTTCGTCGTCTTCAACCAGAAGTATAAGTCGCTGCTGTCCGGGTAATTGTGTCGCCATTTTTGCAACACTCCTCTCACATTTTCGCTATTTGCTGGTTACTATCCGCGGCCCTGCTGAGGGCGAACGCCCTTCCGAGCTACCGGCTAGAGCCTCTTGCGCCGGTCGCTCTATTGATGGCCGGATTGGCAGCGTAAAGCTGAAGGTCATACCTCCTCCAACTCTGTTTTCCGCCCTGGCCTGACCCCCATGCGCCTCCACGATTCCCCTCACAAGTGCCAGCCCGAGCCCGGTACCTTTCACCTCGCCTGCCGCACCCGCTGTAACGCGATAGAAGCGGTCAAAGAGGTGGGCGATCTGCTCAGCAGTAAGCCCCGGCCCCTTGTCTGCCACGGTAACCTCAAGGTAGTCACCTGCCCTATGGGCGCTCACTTCCAGAGGCGTGCCTGGGGGGGTATATTTGACGGCGTTCTCGATCAAATTCGTGAGCACCGCGTCGATCTCTATGGGGTCCATCATCACGACCGGCAGTCCACTGGCGATTCTTGTCTCAACCGGGTGTCGCTCCACCATCGAGTTGAGTCTTTCCAGCACTATCTCGATAACTTCTTGTATCCTCCTGGGCTCTTTATGCGGTTGAAGTTGGCCCGCCTCGATACGCGCCATATCAAGAAGGTTGCTCACCAGGCGGTTTATTCTGTCCACCTCTCCAACTATCGTCTTCAAGAACTCGCGTTCGTCTTCGATAGGCCAGTCCACAGGCGGATCGAGTAGGCTCGTTGCCGCCGCTTTGATTGAGCCTAATGGCGTGCGCAAATCATGGGCTACGGCGGACAACAAAGCGGCACGCAAGGCGTCGGTGCGCTTTAGCACCTCCGCCTGGATGGCCGCCTGCTGCCCCTGATACCGCTCAAAGGCCACGCTAAGCTGGTCGGCAAAGGCGGCAATTATGCGTCTTTCGGGGTCGCTCAGGGCATGTCTGCCTTCCGGCAGCTCCATCAATAGCACGCCACGCGAGCGATTACCTGCCATCAGATCACTTTCTACGACGTTGGCTGACCCCATACCTCTAGCCAGCAATGGCCCGCTGTGCGCAGTCAGGTTGCCAATTCCTTCCACGCCCTCGAGTAATATTGTACACGCGTGCAGGTCGAGCGCCAGGCACAATTGGTCGATTACATCTTGCAGAAGGGCAGGCAGGTTGTGTTGGCGGTTGATACTCTGGCTCAAGTTGTAAAGCACATGCGTGATTTCTTCATTGCGCCGTGCATCGTGCGCTTCCTGGCGCAACCGGGCCAGCAACTGGCTCGTAAGCATTGCGATTCCAAAGAAGATAACGAGAGCCAGCACATCCTGCGGAGCCGCGATCGTAAAGGTGAACCCCGGCGGAGTGAAAAAGTAGTTTGCCGCAAGGAAAGCGAGCCCGGCGGCAACGAAGGCCTGCCGCCAGCCCCAACCCACCGCCACCGCCACGACCGCCACCAGGTAGACCAGATAGACGCTTCCCAGGCTCAGTACCGGCTGGGCAACCCATAAAAGTCCCGTCGCAATGGCCATTATGAGCACGGCAAGAAGATAACCCGCCGCTCCATACCAGGATGGCTGCGTGTCGGGCCGGAAGGGCATCAATATGAACGTCTTCACCTGGCCCCTCCAGGCGTGCTACCTTGCCCTCGCACCTGCGGGCTTACGACGTGTACGTCTTGTGTGACTATTGCAAGCAGTCGCCTGGACATTGAAGAATGCAACAACTGCCGCCACCTGGTTCGCTGCGACTTGCCGAGGACGATCTGCGTTGTGTGCCGCTCCTTCGCCAGGCGTGCGAGGGCCGACGCCGGGTCCCTATCTTGAAGAGTAACTACTTCGGCACCCAGGTCCTCGGCCAACTCGAGGTTGTCTCTCAAGGCGGCTTCCTCTTCCGGAGTAGGCTGTTTGGACGCGCTACTGACGTGGACCGCCATCAAAGGAGCTTTGAGACCTCGTGCCAGGTGCCACCCTCGCCGGATCACGTCTTTGCTGAAGGGTGTGTGGTCCACCGCGACCATTATGCGCTCGGCTGGAGCCCAGGGGTCGGCAATTGAGTGCTCCTGCATGTACCGTTCGAGCGCGGTGTCCACGTTTTCGGCGGTGCGGCGCAATGCCAACTCGCGCAGCGCAGTCAGGTTGCCTTTGCGGAAAAAGTTCTGCAAAGCCATGCGCGCCTGGGCAGGAGGGTAGATATTACCCTCCTTCATCCGCCTGTGCATCTCTTCTACCGAAACGTCCACCAGAGATACCTCGTCGGCCTGGTCTACAATCCAATCGGGCACCGTTTCGCGCACTGCTACCCCTGTTATGGTTTCGACGGTCGTGTGCATGCTCTCGATATGCTGCACATTCATCGTGGTCCAAACATCGATCCCGGCTGTCAGCAAGTCCAGTATGTCTTCGTATCGCTTTTGATGCCGAGAGCCGGGCGCGTTGGTATGCGCCAACTCGTCCACCAGAGCAATCTGCGGGTGGCGAGCGATAACCGCGTCGGTATCCATCTCTTCGAGGGTGATGCCGCCGTAGTCGATCTTCTTGCGCGGCACGATCTCCAGACCACCTATCTGCTCGGCGGTGTTGGGTCGGGCATATACCTCCACGAAGCCTATCACGATGTCTGAGCCACTCTGCCTGGCTTCCCGCGCTTCCACAAGCATCTCGTAAGTCTTGCCGACGCCGGGGGCCGCTCCCAGAAAGAGACGCAGCCTGCCACTGCCCGGCGAAGTGCTGGGCTCTTCAGCTTCCTCCTCTATGCGCAGTCGCGCCAGCATCTCCTCAGGAGTAGGCCGCCCCGGCTCGCGTTGCTCTTTTGATAGCCTCATGCTCTTATTATACCCACGCAGCCGCCAATAAAGCTTCAATCAACTTACCAGAGAAATAAAGGGATCTTGGGTACACCCCAGACCCCGGCAGCGAAGGACGAAGGACGGAGCTCCCATACACCCCTTTCCCCCAACAGGGTGCCACTTGCATTAGCGGGCGCGTGCTGCACGCACTGCCTCGAACGCTGCTGTTATCATCGCGGCGGCCTCTACCATTGTAACCCGGCTGGTGTTCAAGATGATGTCGTATACTAACGGGTCGTCGGGCATGACGTTGAACAGATAGCGATAGTAGGCTTCCCTTGCGTAGTCCGACTCGCTTATTCTCTTGCGGGCCTCAGCGTCACTTATTCCCTCGTGCTGCATCACGCGCTCAACCCGCACTGCGAAATCGGCCACGAGACGCAGGTTGAAAACGTTTTGATAGCTCAACAAAGCCAGGTTGGCACCTCTACCCACGATAATGATATTGCCTTCCCGTGTAAGCCCTTCCAGCACCTCGTTTACCGCGGTGATATACTTCTCCGAACGCTCTTTGTAAACACGCAAGTCCTGAAATGAAGGGCGCTGCTCGTACACGCGCTCGATCTTCTCAAAGTCCATGCCACTCTGTTGCGCGGCCATCGTGAGCAACTCGTCGTCTACCACGCGGAAACCGAGCCGCCCGGAGAGCATTCGGGCCATCGAGCTTGCCCCTGCTCCATACTGGCGAGAAATAGTGATTACATTCACACCGCCCGCTCCCAGCGGTGTTGTGCCTGCGCTCAGCACGGACGCCTTGCCTGGTGGTTGGTTACTCATCAGTGTCCTCCTGTCAGGTTATCGAGAGCCAGGTTCAGTTTCAGCACATTCACGCGGGGCTCGCCCATAAAGCCCAGGTCGCGTCCTTGCGTATACTGGTCTACAATCTTTTGCAAGTCCGCTTCGCTCATGCCTCTGGCCGTTGCCACACGAGGCACTTGCAACTTCGCGGCAGCCGGCGTGATGTCGGGGTCCAGTCCGCTCGCTGACGTTGTCGCCAGGTCAACAGGCACCGGTGCATTAGCCGGTAGCCCCTCCATTGTGCGTATGGCATCGGCGGCCTGCACTGTGTTGGTCAGCACGAGCCTGGCGTTGGTCGGGCCGAGGTTGGACCCGCCCGATACGTCCGGCACGTTGTCGCTTGCCCAGGCGAATCCATTCCCTGAGAATGTGCCCGCGGCCGACGGGCGGCTGTAGAAGTACCTCGTGGCGGTGAAGACTTGCTCCTGTAGCAGAGAGCCTACCACCTGCCCTTTGCTGTCGGTGACCATGCTTCCATTGGCCTGCGATTTGAAGGCTACCTGGGCTATTCCTGTGATGAACAGCGGGTAGATAAAGCCCGTCACCACAGTGAAAGCTAGTAGCATGCCCAGGCCCATTACCAGTTGCCTGCCGATATGCAGCCCATCCTCCACGTCCTCAGCCTGATCGCTAGTCGCGACTGTCAGCGCTGCTTCTTCGGCCGAGAGGCTCCCGTTACCTCTGGGCCTGCTTGCTATTGTTGCACTCATTGATTTCTCTCCAGTTGTCAGTGTGTGACCAAGTTGTCAGTTGTCAGTTGTCAGTTGTCGGTAGACCGTAGGCTTCAGCTATCAGCTTATCAGCCAGCTGTCGTCGTTCGTCGTTCGTCGTTCGTCCGTGCTACTGACAACTTGGTCACACACTGACAACTGACAACCGACCTACCTCCCTAGACCGATCAAGTTCACGATCACGTCTATGATCTTGATGCCGACGAAGGGGGCGATAATGCCGCCCAGGCCATAGATCAAGATATTGCGCCTGAGCACTGCGGCGGCAGGCAATGCCCGGTATGCAACGCCTCGTAACGCTAGCGGTATAAGCAGTACGATAATGATCGCATTGAAGATGATGGCGCTCAGGATAGCCGTTCCCGGATTCAAGAGCATGATGTTCAATGCGCCCAATTCCGGGTAGGCAATCGAGAAGGCAGCCGGGATGATGGCGAAATACTTGGCCACGTCGTTGGCTATCGAAAACGTGGTCAGCGAGCCGCGTGTCATCAGCAATTGCTTGCCTATCTGCACGATGTCGAGCAGCTTGGTGGGGTCGCTGTCCAGGTCCACCATGTTGCCGGCTTCTTTGGCCGCCGCGGTGCCGCTGTTCATTGCCACAGCCACATCGGCCTGAGCCAGGGCGGGCGCGTCGTTCGTGCCGTCACCGGTCATCGCCACCAGGCGACCGTCGGCTTGCTGCTCTTTGATGATGCGAATCTTGTCCTCGGGCTTGGCTTGCGCAACGAAATCGTCCACACCCGCTTCACGCGCTATGGTCGCCGCGGTGAGAGGGTTGTCTCCCGTGATCATGATCGTGCGTATGCCGATCCTGCGCAGGTCCTCGAATCGCTCCCGGATGCCCGGCTTCACCGTATCTTTCAGGTAGATTATGCCGAGTATCTCTCCGTTGTTGGCTACCGCCAGCGGCGTTCCGCCTTCCCCACCTACGAAGTCGGCTATGTCTTGCAGATCGGGCGGCACGCTCCTGGCCTGCTTGGTCACCGAGTTCGACAGCGCCCTTTATGATGTGCACGTCATTCAAGCTGCTTCCACTGATGCGCGTCTCCGCGGTGAAAGGGACCAGCTCGACATTCGGCCCGGTCCATTCGGCGGGAGCTCTGAAGCCCATCCGCTCGGCCAGGGCCACAATTGACTTGCCTTCAGGCGTATCGTCTGCCACCGAGGCCAGTAGTGATGCCTGCGCGAGCTCGTCACGGGTGTGGCCATGCACAGGGATGAACTCGCTAGCCAGGCGGTTGCCGAAGGTAATCGTGCCTGTCTTGTCGAGAAGAAGTACGTCAATGTCGCCGGCGGCCTCGACGGCGCGCCCGCTCATTGCGAGCACGTTACGCTGCACCAGCCGGTCCATGCCTGCGATGCCTATGGCGGATAACAGCGCCCCTATGGTGGTGGGTATCAGCGTGACCAGTAAAGCTACCAGAGTAACGATGGATATCGTCTGACCTGAGTACGAGGCGAATGGGCCAAGCGTAACCACCACAATCAGGAATACCACCGTCAGGCCCACGAGGAGGATGTTCAGGGCGATCTCGTTTGGAGTTTTTTGCCGGGCTGCCCCTTCCACCAGAGCTATCATTCTGTCGAGGAAGGTCTGGCCCGGATCGGCGGTGATGCGGAGCACAAGGCTATCCGAGATGATCGTTGTGCCGCCTGTGACGCTGGACGAAATATCGGTGCCCGGCTCCTTTATGACCGGGGCCGACTCGCCTGTTATGGCTGCCTCGTTCACGTAGGCCACGCCCTGCAGGACTTCGCCGTCCGATGGGATTAGATCGCCCGCCTCGACAAGCACCAGGTCGCCTTTGCGCAGCTCTGAGGCCGTAACGATCTCAATTGCGGATTGCGGACTGCGGATTGCCGATTTGATATCGGAACCGGCGAAACTCGCAATTCGTTTCGCCTGTGCGCCAACTTTGGTTCTGCGGAGCGTATCAGCCTGTGCCTTCCCTCGCCCTTCGGCCATCGCCTCAGCGAAGTTGGCGAAGATCACAGTGATATAGAGCCAGATGATAATCAGCGCGTTTACGATTATTGTCCTGGCATCTGTGCCATCTGCAATGAGCTTGAACAGCGTGATCGTTGTGAGGACACTGCCAACTTCCACTACAAACATGACCGGGTTCAGTATCAACGTACGAGGGTTCAGCTTCTTGACACTGTCCCGCAACGCAGGTATCACCAGCTCGCGTGTGAATAATCGCTGTGGGCCTTTGCCGCGCTTCTCCGGCGCGTGCACCGGGGTCGTGCCCTGCTCAATTGTGCCAACGTTTGTTGCCATTTATGTTCTCTCCAGTTGTCAGTTGTCAGTTGTCAGTTGTCAGTTCTACCGTCGTCCACGGTCGGCTGTCTACTGACAACTGACAACTGACAACTGACAACTCGTCAAAACGTCTTGCCCGCAAGCATTTGAATATGCTCTACAATCGGTCCGAGCGCGTATACCGGAAAGTAGGTCAGGGCACCGACGATCAGGACCACGCCGATAAGCAGCCCAACGAAGAGCGGCCCTGTAGTTGGGAAAGTACCGGCCGTTGCGACCACCCTCTTTTTAGAGGCAATCGAACCCGCCAGAGCCATGATCGGTACGATAAACGCGAAGCGCCCGATCAGCATTGCCAGGCCTATCGTCAGGTCGTAGAACGGTGTGTTCGGCATTGATGCCTGCAAAAGCCGACCCATTATTGCCGGTGCCTGAGGTGAAAGCGTAGAGGACTTCGGTGAGGCCATGCGCACCCGGGTTGTTGCGCGAATCGAGGGCACCGGGCCAGATCATCGCTAAAGCCGTGAAACCCAGGATAGACAGGGGCAATATGAGCACCGACAGCATCACCATCTTCATGTCGAAGGCCTGTATTTTCTTGCCCAGAAATTCCGGCGTCCGGCCCACCATAAGCCCGGCTATGAATACTGTAACAACGGCCCAGAGGAGGATTCCGTAAAGTCCCGCTCCTGCCCCGCCGAAGATGATCTCGCCGATCGCGATGTTGTTCAAAGGCACCAGCCCACCAAGTGGAGTGAAGCTGTCATGCATCGAAGTGACCGAGCCGGTCGAAGTATCGGTGGTCATTGTGGCAAACATGGCGCTGGCGAAGATGCCATTGCGAACTTCCTTCCCCTCCATATTGCCACCGGCCTGGAGGGCGCTCGGCGTTTGGTCAACCCCCGCATGTTGTGTCAGCGATGGGTTGCCCGCCTGCTCAGTCCACGCCAGGCCAATGTAACCGGCCACAAAGAGGCTCGCCATGACGAACCACAAGGCCCAGCCTTGTTTCTGGTTGCCTACCATCCTCCCGAAAGTATAGGTCAGCGCCGAGGAGATGGCGAATATCGCAAGCATCTCCAGGAAGTTCGTGAAGCCTGTCGGGTTCTCGAACGGGTCTGCGCTATTCGCGTTGAGGGTGCCGCCCCCGTTATTGCCCAGGTCTTTAATGGCTTCCTGGGAAGCAAGCGGCCCGCCGACGATATCCTGGGTCCCACCTTGTAAAGTATGGACCTCTTGGTAGGAGTTGAAATTCTGGATGGCGCCTTGCGATGCCAGCGCTAAGAGCAATTACTATGGCAATCGGTAACAGAATATATAGAACACACCTCGTCATGTCCACCCAGAAGTTGCCCAGCGCACGGGTCTCCCGGCGCGCAAACGCTCTCACCAGAACGATGGCAAGCACGATACCGACCGCGGGCGACACAAAGTTCTGCACCGCCAACGCCGCCATATTGGACAAGTAGCTCACAGTGGTCTCAGGCACGTAGCTCTGCCAGTTGGTATTGGTAGTAAACGACACGGCAGTGTTGAACGCCTGGTGCCCGACCATTGGTCCCAGCCCCTGTGTGTTGAGCGGCAGCCACTGCTGCAAGCGTAGAAATGCGTAAGTGAGCACCACGCTCACTACGCTGAAACCAAGCATGGCCGAAGTGTAGGCGACCCAGGTCTGCTCGCGCTTCGGTTTGATCCGAAACAGCCTGTACGTGCCCCGCTCTACCGGACCCAATACGCGGGAGAGTATATTGCGCTCGCCCTGGAAAACCTGCGCCATATAGATGCCCAGGTATTTCGTTATGATGACCAACAAGCCTATGTATATCAAAAGCTGCACTATGGCAGGAACCAAGGTTTCCATGTACTTCCCTCAGACTAATCTTGGTTTTGCAAGCTGTCGCCTGCGAGCCAAAACCTAAAAACGCTCCGCTCGAATAAGGACATAGGCCAGGTATACCAGCAGCGCAAGCGCCACCAACGCCCAGAGTATGTAGTCCCAGTTTTGCAGCAAAGCATCCATCTCTACCCCCTTATGGTGCTACTCAGCACCCTCACTGCTTGCTCAATGCTTCACAACCCCGGACAAACGCCCAGAGTATGATGAAAGCAACAATAGTGATTCCCAGGTACAATAGATCGTCCATTCCTTCCTCTCCTGTCACTGCTAAATATATCTCTCTACCGGTGCGAAGGCGGGAACTCGAGCCTGCCCCGCTCCTTGTGCCCCTGTCTACCGCTTGGCGGGCGCAACCTGGGGGCCGTCGCCTAATGCTTCGGCAATCAACCTCTTGAGAGCATCAACCGGAAACGGCTTCGGTAAGAAGGCCAACGGGCGAAATTCGGCGATGCGATGCTGCGCCGTCTGCCCGGCTGAGAGCACGATGGTCGGCAGCATATCGCAGGTGATGCCCTGCGCGGCCAGTTGCCTCAGTACTCCCCAACCCGTGCCGTCCGGCAAGTTCACGTCGAGCACCAGCACCCCTGGGAGGTTTTCGCATACAGCTTCCACCGCCTCAGCCGCCGTGCCTGCCGTCCTCACCTCGTATCCACTCTGCTCCAGCGTAAGGGTGAGCACTCTCTGCAAGCGTTGCTCGTCCTCCACCAGCAAGATAGTTGCTGCCGGCATCTTCTGCCTCCATTTCCGCGCAGTCCAAAAACATTGACCAATAAATTATAGAGTGGTATGCATAAATAGCGCGTAAAGATTGGACCTCCAGTATATAAACAAAGCGTAAGCGTTTAGGCCACGAGCATAAATGATATATAAATGTCAAGCCGGCCCGCCCTGGCTTCTGTTACAATTGCTCCATAGGAGAAGACCTAATTGAGCAGGCGTCCAGGTGACAGAGTCATACGTCGCCAGAGAGTGTCACGGCCGGTGCCGGATAGCGCGGACGGCTGGAGATTGCGATCGGCGATCAAGATGCCGGCGCCGGACAGCGCGCATACGGTGCGGTCGAGCGTGCTCCGCTATGGCGGCATGTTGTTGGCGGTGGCGGCTACCACCGCACTGTTGATGCCCATTCGAGAGACAGCAGGCCTGCTGAATATAGGTTTTGTCTTCCTCGTGGTGATAATAGGCGCAACCATTTTCGCAGGGCGGTGGGCCGGAGTATCGGCAGCTATCGCCGGGTTCCTCTTTTTCGACTATTTCCTTGTGCCGCCCTATAACACCTTAGCGGTCACTGACTTTCGGAATCTACTGGCCCTGTTCGTCTTCCTGGGAGTATCCTTGCTTATAAGCTGGCTGATCTCCGAAGCGCGCGAGCAGGCGCGGCAAGCCCAACGCCGCGCAGCAGATGTGTCCCGCCTCTACGAGCTGAGCCAGGCGATCATTGGCGGCCCCAGGCTGGAGGAGATTCTCCAGGCTATTGCGCGCAAAGTCTATGAAGTTTTCGAGGCGCAGGCATGTTGGATCTTGCTCCCGAACAGCAAGCAACAACTGGAAATCCACGCCCAGGCCCCCGAGAATGCTCGCCCTATAACCCGCGACGAATTCAGCCTAGCGCGATGGGCCTTCTGGCATGGAAGCGACATAGGCAAGTCCGGCACAGATGGCTTCCGAAACGAAGAAAGAGCCGGGTTGTCGGCAACCCGCACTCAGCGTTCCGAGCAGGCTCGCGCGGCCTTCGTTCCGTTGCGCGCAAACGTTCGTACTATCGGGGTACTGGCGGTGGCCGATAGGCGCGACCACAGGCCTTTTACCGCCGAAGAGCGGACTGTGATCGCCACCTTCGCCGACCAGGCGGCAGTGGCCCTGGACCGGCTTTCCCTGCTTCGAGAAGCCCAACGTGCCGAGGTGCTGGCGCGCACAGACGAGCTGAAAACAGCGCTCATGTCGGCGGTATCGCACGACCTGAAGACCCCTATCGCCTCTATTATGGCATCTGTTACCAGCCTGCTTGAAAAGGACATCCATTGGGACGCAGAAACCGAGCGCGATTTCTTGCAAGGCATTTACGATGAGGCCCGGAGGCTCAATAGCCTTGTCGGCAACCTGCTGGACATGTCACGCATCGAGGGTGGCGCTTTGCACCCCGAGAAGGATTGGTATTCAATAGAGGAGGTAGTGCAAACGGTGGTGCAACGACTGGAGCCGCGCCTGGCCGGCCATACCCTGGCTGTCGATGTCGAGCCGAACTTGCCCCTTGCGCTCTTCGATTACACTGAAATGGACCAGGTGCTGACCAATCTGGTGGAGAACGCTTTGAAGTACACGCCCTCCGGTTCCATCATTCTTATCTCGGCACGTGGCGTTGACGAATACCTTGAGGTAAAAGTCGAGGATAACGGCCCCGGCGTGCCTTCGGAGCACCTGGGAAGGCTGTTCGACAAGTTCTACAGGGCCGGCCTACGCACAGGATCGTCAGGCACAGGTCTGGGCCTTGCAATTGCGAAGGGCTTTGTCGAAGCTCACGGCGGCATCATACGCGCCTCCAACCGCCCCGAAGGCGGGCTGAAAGTTATCTTCACGCTGCCGTTGGCAACTCCGCCCAACATTCCTTCCGAGATGAAGAACGCCGCGCCGTCGCTCACTTCCGGCTAGCCCTTGACCGTCTACTCCCATGAATAACACCTGTATCTTGCTGATAGACGACGAGCCTGCAATCATGCGCGTCCTGCGGCCCGCGCTCCAGGGGCATGACTATGATGTTGTGTCCGCTTCAACCGGGGCGGAGGGCCTCAGCCAGCTTGAAAAGAACCGGCCCGACCTGATTCTCCTCGATTTGAGCCTGCCGGACATCGACGGCGTTATGCTCGCAAGCCAGTTGCGCGAGCGCACCGATGCGCCTATCATCGTGCTGTCAGTGAGGAGTGGCGACCGTGACAAGATAGCCGCGCTTGATAACGGTGCTAACGACTATGTAACGAAGCCGTTCAGCATGGGGGAGCTATTGGCGCGAATACGGGCGGCTTTGCGGTCATACGACCGGACGAGATATCCGACGACGCCCGACCCGCAGATTGCGGTTGGAGACATCCTGCTCGACCTGGACCGCCATCTTGTCACCGTGCGAGGAGTACCTGTGCATTTCAGCCCGACAGAGTTCAGCTTGCTGGAGATCCTGATGCGCAACGCCGGCAAATTGGTAACGCATCGCACGCTTTTGCACAACGTGTGGGGTCCGGAATATATTGGTGAAACCCAGTTGCTGCGGGTCTATATCGGCCATCTGCGCACGAAGCTTGAGCTTCACCCTGACAGGCCCCAATATATCATCACTGAGCCCGGGACCGGCTATCGCTTCACCGATGTAGATGAAGATTAAACAGAAAACCCAGACAATCCTGACGGACCATCCGGGTTCCTGTTCCTAAGGAAGCTCAGCACTTCCGAAGTGAGATCAGTATAAGCCTACTGCCTGGCACTGTCAATGCCAAACCCAATATGTTTTCCACCATAATCGCACCTCTGGAAGGGGTTTCAACAACTCAAAGGAGTACGTACGTAACCCACCGCAGAGGCGCAGAGAGCGCAGAGGCTCGCAGAGATTATTGGTAGTTTAATGGATCCAACATCTGAGGTTCTTTATGTACCTCTACGCACTCTGCGCCAGATAAGAAAAAGGGGTGCAGGGACCACCCTGCCGGGGTATGAGGTGTCCCCCAACTCGCTCCTTTTTCACCCAGGCATGTGTGCGCCGGCTCATAGTTACTCTGCGGTGAGCTGCACGCAGTCATTGAACCAGGGCTGATGCAAAGTTGGTGCTTGGAGCGTTCTGTTCCCTTGTCATTCCGAACGGAGTGAGGAATTACTATGGCCAGCATGATGCCTGGACCCAAGCAGTCATCTCGCCCATCGTGATTCCTCACTCCGTTCGGAATGACAAGGCTACTTGGGTCGTCTTTCCCGAACCGATTCCCACTTTGCATCAACCCTGGTAATTGAACGGGGGCCACTTACATGGAAGTTAGCATTGTTGTATTATTAACCCGCGCCGAGCGCCGCAATCATTTCTCGAGGAGAAGTTAAATGACCGCAGACAACATCCCAGGCCCCCCAGGTGACCCCACGGCTCGCGTGCCCGCAGGTGACCCACAAACCCAGAACGCTGCATCACAGGTTCGCGCCGAGCCAGATGCTGCGGCCACTCCGGCGACGCCCGCGCAGGCCGCGACGCCAGCCGGCGCAAGTGAAGCGCCAGCCCCGCCCCCTTTCAACCTGGCACAGGATATGGCGTCTATTATCGAAGGTCAGGCCGATATCCTCGCTCAGCGCCTGACTTATCACAGCCAGATCATGTATGGCGTAGGCGCGGTTGGTGTGGACATTGTGAACGCCCACAACGCCGCCCTTGTGCTCGCTAATGCCTTGCGCAACCGCGCTGATATGCAGGCCGAGCAATCGTTGATTGCGGTGGGCGATCCCCAGGTCGTGCAGGTCAACGATGCAACACTTCCCTTCAAGAACAACGGCCAGGTGGCCGGACTCTTCGAAGGCCTGGTGCTCGACACCGTAGGGCGTGCATACGCGGATAACCCGTCCCGGATGCAGGACGCTCGGGTCATGCTCAACGATATCTTCCAACCCGCCAACGAAAAAATGCAAAGCATCAACAGGCTCATGACGAACCTCAAGTCGCTGGCGCCTGGTCTCCCACCTGGCCGTTAGCAAGTTTTGAGCACAATCTGGATTGAGCAGAAAACGAGGAAGCTTGTCGCCGTCGCGACAAGCTTCCTCCGTTTCTTCTACGCTATTTGAGCTGGGGACCTGCGGTGCAGTTCTGGAAGAAGGTGTTTGACACTATCTTGGATGTCTGCCCGCGCGTCACCTGATTGTTGGGGCGGAAGTAGGGCCTCTGTTGCGGGTCGCACGGCTCGCCACGCCCTCCGCATGGGTAGCCTGAGATCACGCCGTGCAGATGCACTCTCTCCACGTAAATCCAGAACGCTGAGCCGTATGGCACGTCGTGGAAAGTGACCTGGTCGGGTGGAATCTGCTCGTGATATCCGGCGGCGTTAGCATCTATCTTGGCCAGTTGCCCGCGCGTCATATTATTGCCTGGGCGGAAATAGGGCCTCTGTTGCGGGTCGCACGGCTCGCCAGGTCCGCCACATGGGTAGCCTGAGATCGCGCCGTGAGCATAAACTCTCTCTACCCACAGCCAGAACGTTTGCGTAGGCGGCACATCGCTGAAGGACTGCTGCGTTGCGGGTATGGGGTCGGTGTAACCTGCTGAGTTGGAGATGAACTTGGCTGCCTGTCCTCTCGTCACGTTGTTGAAAGGACGGAAGTACGGGTCGTGGTTGGGATTGCATGGCATGCCCGGCCCGCCGCAATCGTAGCCTGCGATTATCCCCTTGCACGCCAGGCATTCGATATAGGCATAGAATGGATTGCTTGTGGGCACGTCCTCAAAGTTGATTACGCACGCCGTTGGTGTTATGGTAGCTGTACCCTGCGCCGGTACGGTGTTTGTCGCCGTTAGGGGAATGACCGTGCCGGTGCCTGGCTGTGTGGCGGTTGCTGATGGGAACGCTGTGGGCAGATGTGTGGGCGTAGCCGTATCTGTTGGGCCGCCAGGTGTTTCCGTCGGCGGATGTGTGCTGGTGGAGGCCGGGGTGCGAGACGGTATGGGTGTCGTTGTTCCCTGGGGTGGGAAGCGGGACTCGCTCGCCCAGGTGCCCCAGCTACCGGTAGGGTCATTGATGTTCTGGGTGTACTCCTCGAAGTGCCATAGGCCAAGACCGTCAGGGTCGGTAACTGAGCCCGAGAAGTCTCCGTAGCGCAGCGCATTATAGCCGATTTCGGCCATCTCGCCGGCTTTGATGGTTGCTTCCCCACCCATCGCGCCTGGCGGGTCGCCGGCCAGCCGTCCAACGTGCCGCAGGCCGATAAAGTCGGTCAGAGAGGAATAAGCGTATGCCAGCTCGACGTTGCCGGCTATATCCACTGCCAGGTTTGGATATGCCCTGGACTCGGCCGTCCCACTAATTACACCTTGTTGCAGGATCGTGGGCGTGCTGTCCAAATTGCCCACCTGGTACCACTGAATGCAGTCGGTGACTCCGGTGCCGGGGTTACACCCGATCGTGTGGGCCGACCAGAGCGTGCCGTTCGCCCACACTCCCGCCAGCGTTCTTGTGTCGATATAGACTGACGGAGGCATAGGCTGTCCCGGAGGAGGTTGCAGCATTGGCACGGCGGGCAGGAAGGTGGCTACATCCACTCCGCCGGCCTGTACGAAGTTGTTTGTCCCGAAGGGGTCGGTCCACCGCCAGACCGTCACTCTACTGCTGGGTGAAGTGCTCGAAACATTGACGAAATAGTTGATGCTCGTGGGCAGACCAACATTGAAAAGGGCAGGGCGAATTGTATCGGCGGTGGTGCTATCGGAATTGAGGGTTACATCGGTGTAGATTTGCGTCGCAGTGATGGCGCCGCTGTACATCGCAGCCTTGTCAAAAGCGTTGACCCTGGCCGATACGCTCTGTTCGCTGCCGGATGGGTAGACGTTGCCTGTGGTGAACAATGCCGTTTGCCCGACCGATATGTGCGGAAAATCGTACAAAGCGGGCAAATTCTGGTACAGCTGCTCGAAGCAATAACGGTTGTACGAGGAGGTTGGGTCGCCCGACTGGCTTACCGCCAGGCTGACATACGAGTTGTCGGTCGTGCTGTCATAACGCAGAATGCCCAGTGTAAAGCGATTCGCTTCCGGATCGTAGGCCGCAATCGCATCTGAGCTAACCAGACCGGCGGGCCCGCAGCCGTTGAAGAAGGTGTCGAATCCCACAGGCTGGGTGAGCGCATTGCCCTGCTTATCGAAGACCTGGAAGGCCTGGTTTACGTCAACCACAACGTTGTTCGGCCCGGCGGCCATATCTCCGTCCGGCGGCACGCACCCGCACGGCCCGCCGCTTCCACCCGATACTTCCGAGTTGATGCCGTTGAAGCCTGTTATGATTTGTGGTGCTACGGCCGGGATATCGAGCGCACGGGCGAAGCTCGCAATGGCAGGAGGATCTGAGTTTCTCGCTTCGCCGGGTGACTGCGCACGGCCGTGCGGAGAGCGGAAGGGGAGCACGGAAGATTTGTTGCTCCTGGGCGGCGCCGGCGGGAGCGCCTTCAAGTCGACTTCGCTCAACCTGGCGGGCGGGCCTGCTGCCGGTTTGCCACTGGAGCTCGCCTCCCGGGCAGACGGAGAGGCACCACCCTGCCCGGCCAGCACCAAGAACAAAATAATAGCGCCGAAGACCGCTAACCATAGGCCCCGGCGCGTTACATTGGACAGCAGACCAGACATAGCTCCTCCTTGCATGGGGAACACGCAGGCATCTAATCTGCTCCTGGCGAGCGAATACAATGATACTGGGTGGTTGGGGGCAGGCCGGTGCCGGTCTATATACGAAACGAGGCGTCCACTTGTTATTCCACCGCCACGCTGCGCCGGTCTCGCCTGCACGGCCAATCGGGGCGGCTGCCCGTCTCACGTGCAACTTCTGTGCCACATAGGAAAGGGGGTGCAGGGGTGCTCCGGCTCTTCATCCTACGCTGCCGGAGATTTGGGGTGCCCCCCAGGATCCTGTCCTTAGTCATAAGAGTGTGCAGGGATCTCCCTGCCTGGTTTGGGTGCCCCCCATAATCCTCTCTTCCCATAACCAGTGGGTGCAGGGACCGCCCTGCCGGGGGTTGGGGGTGTCCCCAAATCTCTTCATACCATAGGTCGGGAAGGGGGTGCAGGGGCGCTCCCCTGCCGGGGTTTGGGGTGTCCCCCATTAGTCTCCAATCTCCAACAGGTGGGCTGAACCTGCCCTGGAGCGCCTAGCTCAGCCCTTCTACGGTCGGACCCGCTACGGCAACCACGTAGTTGTCGGACGACAAACGCCTGTTCGCCACATCGCCCACATACTCGGGAGTGAGCGCATTTATTATCGCCGGGTATTTCGATATATAGTCGAAACCAAGGCCGAACAGCTCCATCTCAAGTATCGTACGCGATATGCCGTCGCTGGTCTCAAGGCGCAGCGGCAGCACGCCTGTCATATACTTCTTTCCGCCCTCAAGCTCTTCAACAGGAATGAGCTCGGTTCTGATTCGCTCGATTTCCTTTCTGATAGCTGCAATAGCCTTGCCGACGCTTGCCGGGTTAACGCCGGCGCGCACAGCCCACGGACCCGCGCCCAGCCCTGCCTCGAACGATGACCCGGCGTAATATGCCAGCCCTTGCTCGTCGCGCACGCTCTTCCCAAGCCTGCCCATCAGCCCGATCCGGCCCAGGAGCAAATTCATAAGGTCGAACGCGAAGTAGTCGGGATCGCGGCGGCGCAGCCCCGGGAATCCCAGCACCAGATCGTTCTGCGTCTTGCCGGGCACGGGCTTCATTATGCTCTGCGCTCCCACCGGCTGTGGCACGTCTGCAACCTCGTACGGCTCGGGCTCATCGCTGCCGCCACGCCAGCCGCCCAGGGTCTCCGCCGCCAGGGCCACAATCTCGTCAGGCACAACGTCGCCCACTACCACCAGGATAGCCCTCTCAGGTCGGAAATATCGCTGGTAGAACGACACCATATCTTCGCGCTTGATATTATCCAGCGTTTCGAGGAAGCCCGAAGTCCTGTAGTGATAAGGGTGCCCTTCGGGGTAAACGGCCTCCCGGAACGCTCGCTCGGCCACCGAACCGGTGTCCATCTCCATCTCGGCCAGCCCAGTGCGCGTCTGCCGCCTCAGCTTCTCGATCTCCACGTCCGGGAACGACGGTCTCAACACTACTTCCGCGATAGTCTCAAGCAAGAAGCGTGTGTCTTCCTTGAGCGCTCTGCCGCCGGCTTCCATCAAGGCTTGCCCTGCGTCCACGCCCACCGAGGTCCCGCGGCTCTCAGTCTCCTCATTCAGCCTGTCAAACGTGTAGTTCTGCGTGCCTCGCCTCATGGCTCTGGTGGCGAACGATGATAGGCCGGCTTTGTCAGGCGAGTCGTACATGGCCCCACCTTTCACCGACACGCGAGCCGTGAGAGCAGGAATGGTCGGGTTAGGATAAACGAGCACTGTCAGGCCGTTGTCGAGTACTCGCCGCGTGATCGTATCCGGCCCGAGCGCCCTGTTCTCTTTCTTCTCAATGGTTTGCATCTCTATGCTAGCTCCCTTTCAGATTTTGAAGCTTCAGCCTCTTCATCGGTCGGAACGAAGACGCCCACGGTCCTGTTGATCCTCGTGAAATATGTTTGCGCCACTCGCCGCACGTCTTCAGGCGTCACGGCCGCCAGCTTATCGAGCGCTTCATCGTACATATTCGCGCTGTAAATGCTCTCCAGGTACCCCAGCATATAAGCCTGGTTTGAGACGCTGTCCGATGAATAGACGAACTGCGCTCTCGACTGCCTGACTGCCTTGGCGAGCTCTTCCGCAGGTATCTCGTCCTCTTGCAGCTTTCTGATCTCTTCCAGGAGTGCCGCCTCCATCTTTTGAAGGCTCTCCTCGTGGTCATCGCCCGCTTTCGCGGAAGCCGCTACCACGAACAGGTAGGGGTCTTTCCTCAATCCAAAATATGACCCGGCGCTCGCAGCGATTTCGGTGGTCACCAACGCTTTATATAACCGCGCCGATCTACCGCCGCCTCCTCCGCCGAAGCCCATCGGCTTAGCGCCCGAAAGGAGCGCATCCGCCACCATCAAGGGGTAAATATCGGGGTTGGCCGCCGAGGGGGTGTGGTAGACAATCTCGATCTGAGCCGTCGAGCCTGGGTGCTCCACCCGCACGCGCCTCTCGCCGGTCTGCTCGGGCTCGATGGATCGCACCTCAGGTATGGCGGGACTGGCCGGATTTGACCCGAACAGCTCTCCCACCTTCGCTACAAGCTCCGATGTGTCAAAATCGCCCACGATTACCATGGTCGCATTGTTGGGCGCATAGTAGGTCTTATAGTGGTTGTACAGGTCGTCGCGGGTGATGGTCCTCAGATCGCACTTCCAGCCGATGATAGTATTGCCGTAAGCGTGGACCTTGAACGCCGCCGCCGATATCTCTTCGTCCAGCATCCTGTCAGGCTCGTTCTCCGACCCTTCGCGCTCTGAGATAATCACCGTCCGTTCTGAGGCAACTTCCTCGGGGTCGAAGAGCGAATTGACCATACGGTCGGCCTCTATCCGCAACGCCAGGTCAAGCCTGTCTGCGGGCAGGGTCTCGAAATAGGTGGTCCAGTCGTCCGAGGTGAAAGCATTGAGCGTCCCGCCGTTCTCGGCTACCATCTGCATAATCTGCCCTTTGCCGAGCTGCTGAGTTCCCTTGAACATCATGTGCTCAACCCAGTGCGAGATGCCCGTGATGCCTGCGTGCTCGTTGCGTGCCCCCACCCTGTACCAGAGCCAGCTCGACACCACCGGCGCCGACCGCACTTCCTTCGTGATCAAGCTCAGCCCGTTAGGGAAGCTATGCCGCTCAAAGCTGTGCTTCTCTTCAACTCCGGCAGCCTTGCCCGGCGAGGGCACGGCGTCGTCGACCTCGATACTATCTGTGACTTTCTCTGTTGTGCTCATCTCTAAATAAATCTCCTGATTATCGCAGTTGGCCCGGCCCAATCTCCGTCGCCTCGACCATGCTCTTATTCTACTGCAAACGCCACATTCTTTACGAGCGACAAGAGATTCTTTTCCTGAAAACCTCACTTTTCCACAGTTGACAAACCCCATACTTTCGTGTAAAATTGCGTAGTAAACTAGAACATATGAGCGACAAAGGAACGTAGTCAACGGGCCGTAGCTAGCACTTCGCTATGCTTGTCGCATCGCTGTTCACGACTATGTTAGAATGAGAGTAGTAGCGCATGAATGAGATTTTATCTACCACTGAGAACCTGATAAGGAGTAGAGAGATGCCAGATAAGGATAGGGATAAGGCCCTTGAAAATGCCATTGCCCAGATAGACCGCCAGTTCGGCAAAGGCTCTATCATGAAGATGGTCGATTACGGCGCGAAGATGCAGGTCGAGTCGATCTCCACAGGCTCCATTGCCCTCGACATGGCTCTGGGCGGTGGTGGCGTGCCGCGTGGTCGCATGGTCGAAATTTACGGCCCCGAATCCTCCGGCAAGACCACCCTCACCTACCACATAATGGCAGAGGCTCAGAAAACGGGTGGCGTTTCGGCCTACATTGACACCGAGCACGCCTTTGACCCTGAATACGCGGCTCGATGCGGCCTCAACCTCGATAATCTTCTCATCTCCCAGCCGGACAACGGCGAGCAGGCTCTCGAAATCGCCGAGACCCTCATTCGATCCAACGCGATAGATGTAATCGTGGTCGAACTCGGTGGCGGCCCTTGTGCCTCGTGCAGAAATCGAGGGCGAGATGGGCGACAGCCACATGGGCCTCATGGCCCGCCTGATGTCGCAGGCCCTCCGCAAGCTGGTCGGCGCGGTCAGCAAGAGCAACTGCTGCCTCATCTTCACCAACCAGATTCGTATGAAGATAGGCGTGATGTTCGGCAACCCTGAAACCACAACCGGCGGCCAGGCGCTCAAGTTCTATGCCTCCGTGCGCATGGAAATCCGCCGCGTCGAGTTCGATCAAGCAGGGCACCGAAGTCTCCGGCAACCGGGTGCGGGTGAAGGTCGTGAAGAACAAGGTCGCCCCGCCCTTCCGCACGGCCGAGTTTGACATAATGTTCAATGAAGGTATCAGCCGCATCGGATCGATTGTCGACCTCGGCACCGAGATGAACGTCCTCAAGAAGAGCGGCGCGTTCTACTCCTACGGTGACCAGCGCCTCGGCCAGGGCCGCGAGAACGTCAAAGATTTCCTCAGGTCACACCCCGAGCTGACCGACGAAATCGAGGCGCAGATTCGCTCCGCGATCCTCGAAAAGGGCTCTACCACAATCGCCATCGCCGTAACATCCACGGCCCCCAAGAACGGCAAGGCCGCGGCTGAGGACGAGGACGAAGAAGAGTTCTAAGCCCAGAAATGAGAAATGAGAAATGAGAAGTCGGAACGCAGAGCTAATATCCGACTTCTCATTTCTCATTTCTCATTTCTCATTTCTGACCAATGGACACCATTACCGCTCTCAACGCCGACCCGCACGACCCCAACAAGGTCCACATTTTCGTTGACGGCAAACACGCCCTTGTTGTCTCCATTGACGTGGCCTCTTCGGAGCGCCTGGTCGTCGGCCAGCCTTGCCCGCCAGGCCGCCTGGAGCGCATCTATGCTGCCGAGCAGCAACAGCAAGTCTACGAGTTTGCGCTCACCTTTCTCTCTTATCGCCCTCGGTCCGCCCGCGAAGTCGAGCAGCGCCTGCGCAAGAAAGGCTACAGTCCTGTCCAGATAGAAGCCGCTATTTCTCGCCTCCAGCGTCAGGGCTACGTGGACGACCGTGCGTTTGCACGCTTCTGGATCGACAACCGCCAGACCTTTTCACCGCGCGGCCCGCGCCTCCTCCGCTCCGAGCTGCGCCAGAAAGGCGTCTCGCAGGAGGTTGTAGACGAAGCCCTCGCTTCATATCGCGACGACCAGGCCCAGGAGGCCGAGCAAGCCGCCGAGATCGCGTCGATCTACAATATCCAGGACGACGAACCCGCGCCCGGCACCGACGAGGCCGCCGCGCTCGCCCTGGCACGCAAGCGCCTGCGCCTGCTCTCCAACCTCGACCCCATCACACAAAAACGCCGCCTGTCAGGCTTCCTTGCGCGGCGCGGTTATGGGTATGATACTATTGACCTGGTGCTGAAGCGCCTGCTTACGAAGCAGGATGATGAAGATGACATGAGCGACGACTTATAATCTTGCGCTCAGGAGGCATGATTGACGCGGACTGTGCTTGACTTGCCCGCAATATGCTAAAAGCGGCCGGAGATACAATGACACGCAAGACCGGATATTAGGGGAGACAAATGAAAGAAAATGCGGTCAAAGCGAAACTCAAGCGGGGTGAGTTTGTGTTCGGCCTGCTCTCTCCGATTTATGATCCTCAGGTGGTGGAAGTTGTCGCGCACCTGGGCTTCGAATGCTATATGCTCGATTGCGAGCATGGTGTGGGCGGTCCAGCTGAGGCTGAGAACTTCGTGCGCACCTGCGAGGCTGCTGGCATCACCCCTCTCGCCCGCGTTCGCAGCACGGACGCGAAGCTGATTTTGCAGTTCCTCGATGCGGGCATTATGGGTGTAATGATGCCGGGCATACGGGATGTAACGGACGTCGAGCGCCTCGTCGAAGCCGTAAGGTATCCCCCGGTTGGCAGGCGCGGTCTCGCAGCCGTGCGCGCTAACGATTACCTCCTTGGCAGAATGCCAGCCGATGAGTATATCCCGTTCGCCAACGACCATATTCTGATCCTGCCCCAGATCGAGCTTACCGAGGCGGTGCACAATCTCGATAGCCTGTTGAAGGTGGAGGGCGTTGATGGCTTTTTCGTTGGGCCGCGAGACCTTTCTCTCTCGATGGGCTTCTTCGACGGCCCGGCGCATGAAGAAGTCCGCCTGGTGATCAACGATGTGTTCGAGCGGGTCCGCGCAGCCGGGCTCCTGACAGGCACGGTCGCGCCCACCGGCAGTGATGCTCGCGCTCTTGCTGACCAGCACGTTGGGCTCCTCCTGACCTCGCCCGGCCATTTGCTCAAGGCGGGTGCGGGTCTGTACTTCGCTGAATTAAGATAGGGTTCCGCGCCCTCCCTGCAGGGTCAATTCAAAGTCATGGGCAGGCGCGCCAAGCGTGGCCTTGTCATTCCGAGCGGAGCGAGGAATCACTGCGTGGGAGATGGTGGTTGGATCCAGGCACATTGCTGCTCATAGTGATTCCTCAGCTCCGCTCGGAATGACAAAAGTGAGAGAGCGCTCTTGTCCTGTCGTTTCTTCGTTAGTGAAGTACCCAGAATGACAAGGCGTAGTTGTGCAGCACCTCCCAGACATTCTCTGAACTCTTAATGGACGGCGGGAACATCCCTGTCGCAAAAAACGTAGTATAATAGGTTCGCACTGTTCGCCCATTAGAAAGGAGCTATCCCCATGCCCAGGTCAAAGTACCGGTATATAGCGGCGGGAGCGGCCGTGCTCACGCTCCTACCAACTCTTTCGTTCGTTGGCTCTACCCCGGCCTCTGCCGCTGACTTCGCCGACAAGGCATTCCAGCAGGTGTGGGCCCGCACCGACCAGCCTGTTAGTGATGGCACGGTCAAGCGCAGCTTTTTCTGGGGGCCGAGCCCCGGAGAATTGCTTATGGAGCCCTATAAGCAGGGATCCAACGGTGTGCGCCGCGTGCAGTACTTCGACAAGAGCCGCATGGAGATCAATAATCCAGCCGGCGACCCCAATAATCCATTCTACGTCACCAACGGCCTCCTCACGGTTGAGCTTGTCACGGGCAAGATGCAGATCGGCGACAATGAATATGAGGACCATGCTCCAGCCGATATCCCTCTCGCCTCGGACAACGACGACTCCAATGCCCCGACATACGCCACGTTCGGCAAGCTGTTGGACAAAGCCGACAACAAAGTTGGGGGCGCAGCGTATAGCAGCATTGACAAGAGCGGCACAGTCACCACGCCCACAGGCGTGACGGCTACCAGACAGGAAACCATTGCCTATTACGAGCCGCAAACGGCGCACAACATCCCCCAGGTCTTCTGGGATTTCCTCAACCAGTCGGGCCCTGTTTATCAGAACGGCAAGGTGGTAACCGGCCGCCTAAGCGATCCGTGGTTCTACGCTACCGGCCTTCCTATCTCGGAAGCTTACTGGGCAAAGGTTAAGATCGAGAACAAGCCCGATGTAGATGTCTACATCCAGGCCTTCCAGCGTCGAGTGCTCACTTACGTGCCGAGCGCTCCCGACGGCTTCCAGGTGCAGATGGGCAACATCGGTGCGCACTACTACGATTGGCGTTATAAGAGCAACGGCTCGGCACCAATCTCCTTTGCCGCTTACAGCCTTGAGCCGTCCGCGGTCACCCCATCTGTCCAGTCCTATCAGACCGCTCAGGACCTCTCAAACGTCTCCAACGCGGGCGACTTCGACCTGTCAGCTAACGTCAAGGCGCTCATCGCCCAGAATAACTTTGCAGCCACTTTCCCAACAGGCGACCAGTACAAGCAGTTCTACCAGCTTTATGAAGATGGCCGGTACCAACAGACACCCACGTTCGTGTCCACCGATTCGGTGCTGCATATCTACCATCTACTCTTCGACAAGCTACTTCGCACGACCGAAACCACATATCTGATCCCAGACCTTCAGAGCCTCACCTCTACCCTGCTACAGGCAGCCGAGTCGCAGTATGACGCTCTGAAAGGCACCTCCTCCGAAAACGCGGCCAGGCGCAACGTTGGCTACCTGTCGGTCGCTGCGAAACTGCTTGATCCCAACTTCTCGGTGCCTGCTGATGTCCAAAACGAGGTGAACCAGGACGTTGCTCAGATCAGCGCTCATGGGGGCGCGGGAACATCTGCGGTCATGAGCATGGGCGCCAATGACGATCCTGACAAGATCTACGTTGAAGACTTCAGCCAGTACGTACCGCGCGGCCATTACACTCGCTCTGAGGACCTGATGCGCTACTTCAGGGCCATGATGTGGTACGGGCGCATGACTTTTCGCTTGAAGGTACCCGATGAGACTCGGTCAGCCATCCTGATGAGCCAGGCGCTCCGAACTGCCGGCAGCGGCAACCGGTCGGCGGGGCAGCTCTGGTCGCTCATATATGACCCAACTTCCTTCTTCGTTGGCGGCTCGGACGACCTGACCTACCTCGACTACTCGCCTCTCATTGACAAGGCCTTCGGGCCCAATGCTGGACCGGCAGATGTTGCGGACGATGCCAAGCTCGCGAACTTCATACAGCTCTCTACTTCTCTGGCCGCACCCCGCATCAACTCAATGTTCGTCTATATCACTGAGGACAAGACGCAGGTTACCAAGGGTTTCCGCATGATGGGCCAGCGCTTCACTCTGGACGAATACGTGTTCGGCCAACTTATCTGGCGTAACGTCGGCAACCCCGACCTCAGCCAGCCTGAGACAACGCGACGCTGGATGCCCAATGCCCTCGACATACCGGCCTCATTCGGATCGCAGGAAGCGGTTAACATACTGGGGCAGCTTGGCGAGACCAAGTACATGAGCTACACTCTTCAGCTCAACAAGGTGCAGGGCCAAATCAGCAGTCTTGCCGACTCCCAGTGGACCCAGAACCTCTACTGGTCGTGGCTATATGCATTCCGCCCGCTCCTCATATCCAAGGCTCCTAACAGCGGCTATCCCAGCTTCATGACTAACCAGGCCTGGACTCGCAAAGACCTCAATACCATGTTAGGTAGCTGGACCGAATTGAAGCATGACACCATTCTCTATGCCAAGCAAGTAATGGCCGAGATGGGTGGTGGTCCGCCTGTGCAGATCAAGGGCTACGTCGAGCCTGAGCCCGATTTCTACGCCCGCGTTGCCGCACTCATTGGCATGACCCGCGATGGCCTGGTATCGCGCGGCTTGATGGTCAAGTCGACCGACCCCAACGAGCAGAGCGACTATAATACCCTCAACACTCTCTATAATCTCGCCCTGGACCTCAAGCATATCAGCGAGAAGGAGCTTACCAATACGCCACTCACCGATGACGAATACAGCTTGATCCAATTCTACGGCGGCCAGCTTGAGCACATAACGATGGCGGCTTCCGACCCGCAAAACCCGAACGATCAAGGCCGCATCGATCTCAGCGACCAGGACGCCGCCGTTGTTGCCGACGTTGCCACCGGTGGACCAAATCTCGACCAGGCCCTTGAGGAGGGCACGGGTCGCATTATGGAAATCTACGCTGTAGTGCCCATAGATGGCAAGCTGGTGCTCACTCGCGGCGGCATCTACAGCCAGTACGAGTTTGCCCAGCCGAGCAACAATCGCCTCACCGACCAGCAATGGCAGCAACAGCTCAATAGCAATGGTGCCCCATCCCTCGGTGACTGGAAGACGTTCATAGCCAAGTAGGGTGAAGGACGAAAGAGGCAGGACGAAAACGACCTTCGTCCTGCCTCTTTCGTGTTCGTCCTTCGTCTTCTCCGTTGGTGCTCTCCTCCCCTCGTCTTCACGGACGGCAGCAACCTCCTGTGGCTCAATACCGACCCCAGTTCATGGCGGAGGACGACTTTCTTAAGTGTTCAGATTGGAGAAGGAGAAAAGGTAGTGGAGGCAGACACACGGGTCATTGACTCCAGGTATTCCAGAGTAAAGGCGGCGACACGAGCAGCGCACAGCGGTTGAAACCGCGTGCTATCTCTACAAAGCCTGCCTTCGCAGGCTCCATGCCCAACGCTGTGCTCGTGGGAGGCACAATGTTGGCCTGAGTAGTCCGCGAAGGCGGACTTCGTAAGCCTAGCACGCGGTTTCAACCGCTGTGCGCTGCTCGTGTCGCACTACCTGCCCGAATTCGTTGGAACAGATGCCCTCGTCGGTTGCCCCTGCAATCACTTCTCCTATTCTGGACGCTTGTGCACTTTGCTGCTCGTTGACTCTCCGCGGTGAGCGTGATATAATCACTGCGGACGCGGGAGAGACTCCACAACGTGGAGCGCCGAAGGGGCAAGGGTTATGCCGAAACTCTCAGGCACAATAGACCGCGCCGAACAAACCTCTGGAGAGTTCCGAATGGAACGCCGATGGAGCAAGCCCCAGGGCTAATCTCGCAGGCCAAAGGACAGAGGAAGCTACATGCTTCCAACTGTCCTTTTTTGTTAGGCAGATACAAGCCCAAAAGAGTCCGCCAGCAGCAACTCGCAACCTGGAAAACGTAAATGGGAATCACCAATTGATTGGGGGTAAAACTTGGAAACAGAATTGATCAAAGATGATCTGATGCGCGAAAAGCAAGTTGAGGATGCCCAGGCAGGCCCCGCTGCGGTCGCTCAACCGCTCCGAACGCCCCTTTACGAAGAGCACCTCGCGCTCGGCGCACGTATGGTCGAGTTTGGAGGCTGGATGATGCCCGTCCAGTATGCGAAAGGCATCATCGAAGAGCATAAGGCTGTGCGCTCCGGTGTCGGCATCTTCGACACCTGCCACATGGGCGAGTTCGTATTGAACGGCCCCGATGCCGCTCATCTCGCCAACATTGCCACTACCAACAACGTCGCAGCGCTGGGCCAGGTTCAGGCCCAGTATTCGTTTATGACCAACCCCGACGGCGGCGTGGAAGACGACTGCATCGTCTACAACTTCGGCGACCACACCTTTATATGTGTGAATGCCGCCCCGCTCAAGTCGGACTTTGCATGGCTCAAACGCCTTCGCGAAGAGCGCAACCTAAATGTCGACCTACGCAACGAATCGGACGAGACAGGCAAGCTCGATATTCAAGGCCCCGAAGCCGCCCGGCTGATGCAGAAGTTCGCTGACGTGGACCTCAATCCGATCAAGTTCTTCTGGGCAACGAAGGGCAACGTCGCAGGCGTGCCTTGCCGTATCTCTCGCACTGGCTACACAGGCGAAGACGGCTTCGAGCTCTTCTTCCCGGCTGATGAGACGGTAAAGCTGTGGCGTCTCTTCGTTGAAAACGGCGCGACTCCCTCCGGGCTAGGCTGCCGCGACACATTGCGTCTGGAGGCCAGTTTGCCTCTCTCCGGCAGCGACGTGGCACCCAGCGGCAGGCGCAACCCGGTATGGGGCGGGTTTGGCCGCTTCGTCAAGCTGGATAAGGGCGTTGATTTCGTCGGTCGCGAGGCGCTCCAGGCGGCTCACGATGCAGCCGACAACGAGGGAGAGCGCCTTATCAACTTCCACGTGACCGGCCGTGGCGTGCCTCGCACCCACTGCGCCATCACAAAGGACGGCGAGCAAGTCGGTGAAGTAAGCAGTGGCTCTTTCGGCCCCACCCTCGACAAGTTCATCGGCATGGGCTGGGTCAAGGCCGGCCTCCACCACCCCGGCACGCAGCTTGACGTCACAATCCGTGACAAGCCCGTAGCCATCGAGGTGGTAAGCCGTCCGATGTATAAGAAGCCGGCTATCAAGGCGGTGTGACGGAGTTGTCAGTTGTCAGTTGTCAGTTGTCAGTAGACCGACGACCGACCACCGACCACCGACCACCGACTGCGGACGGATTACTGCTGAAAGCTGATGGCTAGGGTCTACTGACAACTGACAACTGACAACTGACAACTGACAACTTGGTCAGACCACTGACAACTTGGTCACAAAGGAGAACACAATGGAGAACCCTCGCGACAACAAGTACACGAACGAGCATGAATGGGTCAAGCTGGAAGGCGATACGGCCGTTATGGGCATCACGAATTACGCCGCGACTCAGCTTGGCGACATGGTGTATGTCGATATGCCAGCCGTGGGTGCTCAGATCAGCCAGGGAGAAGCAATCGGGGCGCTGGAGTTTGTGAAGGCAGCTGCAGACTTCTTTAGCCCGATCACCGGCGAGGTCCTGGAGCGCAACGAGCGCCTCCTGGACGAGCCCGGCTTGCTCAACTCGGGCCCATTCACCGATGGCTGGTTTATTAAGGTCAAGTCCTCCGACCCCTCGGAGCTCGACAAGCTGATGGACGCTGACGCCTACGATGCGTTCGAGAAAGCCCAGGGGTAGAGTGGTCGGGGGCGGCTCTGACTTAAATCTTCGCTGAGCCTCGGTCGCAATGGCACAGGCCTCTTTCCCTCCAGTTGAGCCGGGAGGCACTACCCCGCCTGCAATAAAACAGAAGTAAGCAGCAAGAAATAATAAAAGTTAAAGGAACAATAACATGGTATATACACCGAACACAGAATCCCAGCGCGAGGAGATGCTAAAGACCATCGGCCTGAAAAGCGTTTCCGACCTCTACCAGGAGGTTCCCGCCGCGCTTCTCGATCCTAAGATCGACCTTCCGGCTCCGCTTGCTGAGCCGGAGCTGATTGCCGAAATGCGCCGGCTCTCCGAAATCAACGCCGACGCCGCCCACTACGCCACGTTCCTGGGCGCAGGCTCGTACAACCATTTCTCACCGAGCGCCGTCTACCGCATTATGTCCCGCTCCGAGTTCTACACTGCGTACACTCCCTACCAGCCTGAGCTGAGCCAGGGCACCCTCCAGCAAATTTACGAGTTCCAGACCCTTATCTGCGAGCTTACGGGCATGGATGTGGCCAACGCGTCGATGTACGATGCGGCTTCGGCCCTCGGTGAGGCCGCGGTAATGGCCTGCGGCATCACCAAGCGGAACAAAGTGGTCGTTTCGCCTAAGGTCCACCCTGAGCACAAAGCTGTCCTTCGCACATATTGCGACGGGCACGGCATCGAGATAGTCGAGCACGACGTCAACGTGTCCGTGGATCAGATGGGGGCCGACCTGGCCTGCGTTATTATCCAGCAGCCCAACTTCCTGGGAGAGATCCGCGACCTCACCACCCTTGCCGACCGCGTTCATGCCCAGGGCGCTATCCTCATAGAGATTTACGACCCCATATCGCTGGGCCTGCTCAAATCGCCTGGCGAGCTTGACGCGGACATCGCGATCGGTGAAGGCCAGAGCCTGGGTATTCCGATGTCGTTCGGTGGCCCATACTGTGGCCTCTTCGCGACCAAAGAGAAGTACGTGCGCCAGATGCCCGGTCGCCTTTCGGGCATGACTAAAGACACCGAAGGCCGCCGCGGCTTCGTGCTCACGCTCCAGACGCGCGAGCAGCATATCCGCCGCGAAAAGGCCACCTCCAACATCTGCACAAATGAAGCCCTGATGGCGGTGGCCGCCACCGCTTATCTTTGCTGCATGGGTCCGCAGGGCCTCAAGAGAGTCGCCGAGCTTTGCTACCAGCGAAGCCACTACCTGGCAAATCGACTAAAGCAACTGCCGGGATACAAAATCCTGAGCCGCGAGCCGTTCTTCAAAGAATTCGCCATCCAGACGCCGATCCCTCCGGCGGAGCTGAACCATCGCCTCCTGGAGCAAAAGATCATAGGTGGCCTCGACATCAGTCGTACGCCCGAAGCAGACGGAGTGGACAACGCCTGGCTCCTCTGCGTAACCGAAATGAATAGCCGCGAACAGTTGGACAGGCTGGTTGCAGCCCTGGCGGCGATGAGTAGTGAGAAATGAGAAGTGAGAAACGAGAAGCTAGACGAATCTCATTTCTCACTTCTCATTTCTCATTCTCCTAAGGAGACACCCATGAGTATAGAACCCCTTATTTTCGACCTGTCCAGTCCGGGCCGTATCGGCTTTTCGCTGCCTGAAGTGGACATGGACGAGGCTCCGGCCCTCGACCCGAAGCTGACCAGGCAGGAGCTTGGCCTCCCTGAGGTATCTGAAGTGGACGTGACCCGCCATTTTGTGCGCCTCAGCCAGAAAAACTACTCGATCGACACGGGCTTTTATCCGCTCGGCTCGTGCACGATGAAATACAACCCGAAAGTGCACGAAGACGTGGCGATCATGCCGGGCTGGGCTCACATCCACCCTTACCAGACCCCCGAGACGGTGCAGGGCGCTTTGCAGGTCCAGTATGAGCTCCAGCAAATGCTGATGCAGATATCGGGCATGGATGCCATTACCTTGCAGCCTGCGGCGGGCGCGCACGGTGAATACACCGGCATCCTGATGATCCGCGCTTATCATCGCGCTCGTGGCGATATGAACCGCGACATCATCCTGGTTCCGGATGCGGCCCACGGCACGAACCCCGCGACCGCAACAGCTGCAGGCTTCAAGATGGTCTCGCTTAAGTCGGGACCAGACGGCAACGTCGACCTGTCTGCGCTTGAGGCCAATCTCTCCGACCGGGTTGCCGGCATGATGCTCACGGTGCCGAGCACCCTGGGCCTTTTCGAGCCAAATATCCTCAAGATCAGCGAGATGGTGCACAAGGCGGGTGGCTTGATGTATGGCGACGGCGCTAACCTCAACGCCCTTGTCGGCCATATCCGCACGGGCGACCTCGGCTTCGACGTCATGCACATCAACCTTCATAAGACCTTCACTACGCCGCACGGCGGCGGCGGTCCCGGCAGCGGCCCGGTGGCCTGCAAGTCTCTGCTTGCCGACTTCATGCCTGGCCCTGTCGTGGCAAAAGAGGGCAACGGTTACGCCTTCAAGATGCCTGAGAAGACCGTAGGTCGCGTCAAGAACTTCTGGGGCAACTTCGGTATGCATGTCCGCGCTTACACTTACATCCGCCATCTCGGCCTCAAGGGCTTGCAGCGCGTGAGTGAGGACGCTATCATCAACGCCAACTATATACGTGCAAACCTCAAGGACACCTACTATCTACCATACGACCGCGTTTGCATGCATGAAGTGGTGCTCTCCAGCAAGAACCTCAAGCAGGAGACCGGCATCAGAACGATGGACGTCGCTAAGCGCCTGATAGATTATGGGATGCACCCGCCAACCGTCTACTTCCCCCTGATCGTTGACGAGGCTCTTATGATCGAGCCGACCGAGACAGAGTTGAAGGAAACCCTCGATACCTTCATTGCCGCGATGAAAGCGATCGCCGAGGAAGCCCATACGAACCCCGACATCGTCCACTCGGCTCCCCACGTCACCGAGCTCACCCGCCTCGACGAAGTGGCCGCCGCTCGCGAGCCAAACCTGCGCTGGCGCAAACCTACCGCCCAGGCTCCGGAACAAGATGAGGTAAGACAACCTGTGGCTGTCTGATCAGGTGCCGAACAAAGAAGAAAGGAGCCCATAATGGGCTCCTTTCTTCTTTGTTCGGCACCAGATTTGTTTAGCATCAGTTATTGTCGAGTACGGCTTGCTTTTCGGCGTCGAACATCGCACCGACCGATGTGCCTGAATGTATTCGCCAGATCGTCTCGGCGAGCATCGGTGCGACGCTCAATATCTTCATGTTCGGCAGCCGCTTCTCGGGCGGGATCGGAATAGTATCGGTGGTGACCAGCTCCTCGATAGAGGAGTGCCTGAGCCGCTCTATGGCGGGGCCCGACAGCACGGCGTGCACGCACGATGCGTATACTGCCTTTGCCCCGTGGGCCACCACCACGTCGACCGCCTGGCACATCGAACCGGCCGTGTCTATCTCGTCGTCTACCAGGATGGCGGTGCGACCATCGACGTCGCCTATCAGATTGAGCACTTCGGTCTTGTCGGCGTTGCCTGTTCTTCTTTTTTCCACGATGGCCAGTGGCGCGTCTATCAGCTCCGCAAAGTTGCGGGCACGCTTGGCGTTCCCGATATCGGTCGAGACCACAACCTTGCCTTCTAGCCGTTTGGCCCTGAAATAATCGGCCAGCAAATACATGGCGGTCAATTCGTCAACCGGAATATTGAAGAAGCCCTGTATCTGGCCGGCGTGCAGGTCGATCGTGAGCAGTCTTTGCGCGCCAGCCACCGTAATCATGTCAGCGATCAGGCGTGCAGTGATGGGCACGCGCGGCTGGTCTTTTTTGTCGGTGCGGCCGTAGGCGTAGTAGGGCACGACGGCAGTAATGCGCCCCGCGGATGCCCTCTTGGCGGCGTCAATGATAATCAAAAGCTCCATGATCGAGCGGTGCACAGGCGTCGTAAGGGGCTGAATAATAAAGACGTCGTTCTCCCTGACGCTCTCGTCTATTTTCACAAAGATATTCTCGTTCGAGAACTCGAAGACCTGGATATTGCCCAATCCCACTCGCAATCGCATGGCGATCGCTTCCGCCAGCTCCGGATTGGCGTTTCCCGTAAAAATAGTCATGTCTTCGAATTCGGCCATTGGTGCTCCGTTGTGGGACCAAGTTGTCGTTGTCAGTTGTCAATTGTCAGTAGACCGGTGGGCAGTGGGCGGTGAGTAGTAGAACGTAAAACCGAAATCATCTTATGTGATCTTTGTGTCCTTGGTGCCCTCGTGAATTCAAAACAACAATATTCGTAACCTTTGTGATCTTCGTGTCTTTGCGGTTCAAACCGTAAAATCCTTGGCGTCTTGGCGTTGGAAAATACAGTCACCGCTCGTCGGCCGATGAGCGTAGCGAACTATCGTCTGTCGTCTGTCTCCGCCACTTCGTCCTTCAATATCGCCAGCGCCTCCTCAGCAGCTGCCTGCTCGGCGGATTGCTTGTTGGAGCCAACTCCGCTTGCCAGCGGACGCTCGCCCGCGATGACCTCTACGCGAAACTGTTTTGCGTGATCGGGGCCCATTGTCTCAAGCAGCCTGTATATCGGTGTGACGCGCAGGTGTGCCTGCATGAATTGCTGGAGCTGGGTCTTGTAGTCAGCTCGCAGCACTTCTTCGATCCGGGCGGCGCCTCCCTCCCCCAGAATTCGGTGCCAGACGTCTCGCGTTACATCTATGCCGCCGTCCAGGTAAACCGCGCCCAGCAGCGCTTCGATGGCCCTCCCCAGGTTCGTGCCGCGTGCCCTGCCTCCGGCAGCTTCTTCGCCGCGGCTCATGTACATATATTCGCCAAGCTCGAGCGGCTCCGCGACTTTCGCCAGGGTGGTCAGTCGCACCAGAGCGCCCCGCCAGGATGTTAGCTGCCCCTCTGGCGTGCCTGGAAAGTCCAGGTAAAGGTCGCTCGAAACGATAAAGCCAAGGACCGAGTTCGCCAAGGAACTCCAACCGCTCATTGGACCCGAGAGGGAAATCCGGTACCGCGTGCAAATACGACTTGTGCACCATTGCGTTGCGCAGGTAATTCTGGTCCGCGAACGAATACCCGATTTGCTCTTCTAACGGCTCGAACGGACGCCGGGGCGCGGCCCCTTCCGCACGGGGCGCGACTTCTGCCTCTTCGGGGGCTGTCACTAGCGAACCTACCTGGCCGTCTGTTTCCTGCACAGTTACACCTCTAAAGCGTCGTCCCGCGAGCCTGGCAACATCTTTCAGCTTTACCATGTCTATATCAAACGAATACTTGTAATGGTCGTTGCCAATTTCTGTGCTTGAGGAGGTAGCGAGATCTCGTGGTGACGAGAAAGCGAGCGAACGCGTCGGCAATCCCATTCCCTTCATCGTCCGTATCCTCCACGTCCAGGTGACCGCCAGCCGCAATGGCGCGACGCAAGCCTTCGGCAAAGTAGGGGGCCAGTCGCTTCGCATCGGCGCGCTGGTCCTCGGCTATGCCCGCTATCTCGGCTTCAACATCCCGGCTTGCGGGAGCCTCGATCTCCGAGTCGCGGCTTTCGCTCGACATCACCAGGTGATCCACAATATACATTAGTAACTTCTCATACCCATCCGCCATTTTAATCGTTCCTCCAATTACGAATTACGAATTACGAATTACGAATTACTAGGCACGCTCACAAGAAGCCGCAATTCGTAATTCGTAATTCGTAACTCCCGAAGGGTCGCTGCCCCAATTATACACTTCTTTGTGCTATAATCGCTCCATGGACCATACTTCGGCGGCGCGCACGACCCAACATCAGCCTACGGAGCCGGTCATCCTGAGCCTGAGCCTGCCTCTTCCTCCCGGCGTCAATAACCAGTACGCCACCGTAAACGGCCGCCGCATATTGAGCGCCGACGCGCGCCGCTTCAAGGGTGAAGTAGCCAATCGCCTCCAGAGTCTCCGCTTCTCCGGCCATCTGACCGGTGAGATGCTCGCCGCCCTGGCGGCAGGCTATCTTTCGCTTTTCATAGATTTCTACTTCGCCACTCCTATGAAACGCGACCTGGATGGAGGTCTCAAGATCACCCAGGACGCACTGTGCGAAAGCCTTGGCATCAACGATAATCGTGTCGTCGATATCCATCTGGTGAAACGTATAGACCCGCGCAACCCGCGCATCGAAGTGCAAATCGAGACCATCCAGGAGGCCGAGTGGCGCTTCGACGAGGAATTCATCTACCTGGAAAAAGACCCTGCCGGTACTTGACGCATTACTCGCTGGAAAGGGACGCTTTTAGCTCCATGAGCGTAGCCGCTACAAGTGAATTGCCCCCGCGCATGCGAAAATCACATATCGAGCGGCACGCGGACGTTGGGGGCACTTCTGTACGGTATATAGAGGGCGGCATCTGGAACCCCGGCCCGCCACTTGTGCTGCTTCACGGCTTCCAGTCCGGAGCCGATATCTGGTATCCTCACACCTTCCCCGCTCTGGCCGCCGAGCGTCACGTACTCGCCCTGGATTTGCCCGGCTTTGCATATTCCGGCACTCTCGACACATACACCACCGAGTCGTACGCACGCTTCGTGCACGCCTTCCTCGATAACACCGGCTATGGGCAGGTGGACCTCCTCGGGCATTCAATGGGTGGTCAGATCGCGATTGCAGTCGCCGCCGAACGCCCGGACCGCATCCGCCGCCTGGTGCTGGTAGCTAGCGCCGGCCTACCCATAACCGGCACGCGAGGTCCGATCCCACCGTTGATGTTCCTCGACCGTAGCGCATACCATTTCCGCCTTTATCCGACGATAGCCCGCCTATCTCTGCGGGTACGTGCCGCCCGCGCTTGCATTCGAATGCTGCGCGACGATTCTGTATTCGGCCTGCTGTCAGACCTGACGATGCCTACCCTCATCGTCTGGGGCTCTCGCGACCGCATAATTCCGATGGAACATGCCACCATTCTCGCCAGGGTCATCCCCAACGCCCGCCTTTACATTATGCGCGGCTCCGGTCATCTGCCATTTTATCAGAAGCACAAGCAGTTCGAGAAACTCGTGCTACATTTTCTTACCCAATAGGAGCAAATACTCAATGGCCCTGGCTTCCACCACCCAAAATTCAATACCGGAAAATCCGCAACCCACAATCCACACTCCGCAATCGGTTGTGGCTGTGCTTGACTTTGGGTCGCAGTACACCCAGCTTATCGCCCGGCGAGTACGAGAGCTTGGCGTTTACTCCGAGCTTATCTCGTCTGACGCTCCGATTGCAGAAATCGAGCGCCTTGATCCCGACGCATATATTCTCTCGGGCGGCCCCATGAGTGTGTACGAGCCTGGAGCCCCCCAACTGCCCGGCTATGTCCTGGAGAGCGGCAAGCCGGTGCTGGGTATCTGCTACGGCATGCAGCTCATCACGCATGCGCTGGGAGGCCACGTTGCCCCCTCGCAGCATCGCGAGTATGGCTCCGCACAGGTGCGCCGCACAGGCGATTCGCCCCTCTTCCACAACCTGGACAGCGATTTGCAGGTCTGGATGAGCCATGGCGACCGAGATCGAATCGATGCCGGAAGGGTTTGTCGCCCTTGCATCATCGACCAACTCTCCCTTTGCGGCTATGGGCAAAGATAAGGTCCTCGGTATACAATTCCACCCTGAGGTGGTGCACACGCCAAAGGGAAAAGAAATACTGTCCAATTTCCTCTTCAACGTCGCCGGCCTCCAGCCTACCTGGACTGCCGCATCGTTCATCGAGGAGTCAGTACGGAAGATCCGCGACACGTGGGCGATGGTAATGTGCTTTGCGGGCTCAGCGGAGGGGTCGACTCCTCGGTTGCCGCGGCGCTGGTGCATCGGGCCATCGGCGACCAGCTTACCTGCATCTTCGTGGACAACGGCCTTCTGCGCCAGGGGGAGGCGGAACAGGTTGTCGAGACGTTTGGGCGGCACATGCAGATGAACCTGGTCGCCGTGGACGCCTCGGAGCGCTTCCTTGCTGCCCTCGAGGGCGTGTCGGACCCCGAAGAGAAGCGCAAACGAATTGGCGCTACCTTCATCCGCGTATTCGAGTCGGAAGTCCGCCAAGCTCGGCGACTTCAAGTTCCTGGCCCAGGGCACGCTCTACCCGGACGTGATCGAGAGCGCCACCGCCGAGACGGCCGACCGCGCACGATCAAGACGCACCACAACGTCGGCGGCCTGCCAGACGGACCTGAAGTTCAAGCTGGTCGAGCCGCTGCGCTATCTGTTCAAAGACGAAGTGCGCCGCGTGGGCCTGGAGCTTGGACTGCCCGACGAGATCGTCTGGCGCCAGCCCTTCCCGGCCCGGGCCTGGCCGTGCGGATCCTGGGCGAGGTCACCGCGAGCGGCTCGAACGCTGCGGGACGCCGACGCCATCGTCGTGGAGAGATCAATGCAGCCGGGCTGTACCGCGAGATCTGGCAGATCTTCGCCGTGCTCACTGCCTATCCAGAGCGTGGGCGTGATGGGCGACTGCCGCACCTACGACGACGTGGTTGCCGTGCGCGCCGTCACCACCGACGACTGCATGACCGCCGATTGGGCGCAGCTCCCCTACGATGTGCTCGCCGCGATTTCCACTCGCATTGTCAACGAAGTCCGCAGGCGTGAACCGCGTTGTCTACGACATCACCTCCAAGCCACCTGCGACTATCGAGTGGGAGTGAGGGGGATGCGGAATGCGGAATGCGGACTGCGGAATGCGGTATAACGAAAGCCTATGCAGACCGAACAAGTACCCGATCTAAAAGAAAGCTGGGCTGTCGAGCGCGATTCGCAGCTTACTGAAGCACGATCGAGCCTATTCCGCATTCCGCATCCCGCATTCCGCATTCTGGAATCTCCATGGATTACGTCCGCACTTATCTTCGTCGTCACCCGCGCTGTGGCTCTGCTTGGCGCTCATGCGGGGGTGACGAATATCATTGCGGCGGACCCGGCGCGGCAACAAGGGCTGGCTTGCTGAGCTTAGTCTCATGTGGGATGCAGCCTGGTACGCGGGTATCTCACTCAATGGATACACATACCAGCCGGGGGGCGGCGGGGATACGAACGTGGCCTTCGCGCCACTCTATCCTTTCCTCGTGCGCGTGCTTGCGGCGTTTTTGCACTGGATAACCTTCGGCTGGGATTTCGGTAATGCTCACTACGGCTCGATCGTTACAGCCGGCCTCATTATCAGCAACGTCTCATTCTATTTTGCGCTTTTCCTCCTGGTCCGCCTCCTTATCCCGCGGCTGGGATTCCTGGGAGCCAATATCGTGGCATTGGCTCTTGCATCCTTGCCTACTGCATTCTTCTTCTCGGCCCTTTACACCGAAGGGCTTTTCCTATTGCTGGTGGTCGGCTCTTTCAGCCTGGCCCGCTCTGATTGGCGCGGGAAGTGGCTATGCGCCGGACTGATAGGGATGCTCGCGTCGCTGGACAGGTTCGCGGGATTGCTTCTTTTCCCGGTGCTGGTGGTCGAGTACCTGTCTCAGAGCGGCTGGCGCTTTCGCAAGATCAAAGCCGACATTCTGTGGACCGCACTGGTGCCCGCCGGTTTCGGCATTTATGTCACATTCCTGTGGCTTCACTTCGGCAGCCCTTTCATCCTTACTGAAACTATGCTGAAAGGCTGGAACCATCAGGGCTCGTTCTTCCTGGTCACCTATTGGGAAAGCCTCGCCGAGCTGTGGCAAAGCCTGACGGGCGCTTTTCCTGCCGGCAAGGATCCTGTTCTTTACTACGGACAGGGTAACCGCCTTTATATCTTCCTTGATCTAGCTTTGCCGATCCTGCTACTTGCTGGGAGGCATCGTTGCCCGCAAGCGGCTCCAGGCCTCCGAGTGGGTGTGGCTGGTGTTCGGCATCGTTTATCCGTTGAGCACTAATATCACCTTCTCGCTGGCTCGTTATGTGTTCCCCTCTGGCCGGGCCTCATCTGGTTGGGCCAACCGGGCAAGTGGCGGCGCACAATCGCCGTTGTGTGGATTATAATATCGCTGGGACTGATGGCCTGGGGCAGCAGTATTTATGGCGACGGCCGGTGGATCGGCTGACCCCCAGTGACCAGTGACCAGTGACCAGTGACCAGTACGAAGTACAAAGTAAGCACCTGGCGCTAGGCACCAGTGCAGGATCAGGACACTTGTTAGGGAAAGAGGGGTGCAGGGATCTCCCTGCCGGGGTTTGGGCGGTCCCCAAAATTCTCTCATTCCCTAATAGGTTGGCTGAAGGCGCACTAGGCACTTGGTACTTTGTCGATCGAGGGAGAGTATGAGAATCCTTGTAGTGGGGGCGGGAGCGCGCGAGCACGCTATCGTCTGGAAGCTTGCCACAAGCCCGCAGGTAATCAACGTTTATTGCGCCCCGGGCAACGGGGGCACTGCGCTGCTGGCTCAGAACCTGGCGATGCCCATAGAAACTGAGGTCCAGTGCGACCAGCTCGCCGGCTGGGCCTTCAGCAATAACATCGACCTGGTGATTGTGGGGCCGGAAGGGCCCTTGCACCATGGCATTGCAGACAGCCTGACCATGCTGGGGGTGCCGGTGTTCGGCCCTATGCAATCGGCTGCCAGGATTGAGTGGAGCAAGTCATGGGCTCGCGATTTCATGCAGCGCCACGGGATTCCCTCGCCCGCTTACCAGGTGATCCATGGCATGGTGCCCCTGCTTGAGTATCTTCGCTCCCCAGATACCCACTATCCACTCGTGGTGAAAGCCGATGGGTTGGCAGCGGGCAAAGGTGCGGTGGTCTGTGAAGACCCAATGGACGCTGGGGAGGCAATCATGCGGATGCGTGCGGCAGGGGCGCTGCCGGCAGAAGATGGCGAAGTGACGGTGGTCGTAGAGGAGTTCCTGGAGGGCTTTGAGGTCAGTGCACTCGCCTTCACTGACGGCACCCACGTATCGATGATGCCCCCGGCCTGCGATTACAAGCGTCTGCACGATGGCGACCAGGGAGTGCTCACGGGAGGCATGGGTGCCTACACGCCCACCAACCGCGTTACTGCTGAGCTCTGGACCCAGATCGAAAGCGATATTTTGCTCCGCGCCGTCGACGGGATGCGCAGCGAAGGTCTTATCTACCGGGGCGTACTTTACGCGGGCATCATGCTCACGGCCGACGGTCCAAAAGTGCTGGAGTTTAATTGCAGGCTTGGCGACCCGGAAACGCAGGTCTTGTTGCCCCGCTTGGAAACCCCATTTGAGGATATCGCGCTTGCGGTGGCTCGTGGTGACCTGGGGGCCGCAGGCAAAATCGAATGGAACGACGATGCCATAGTAGGCGTGGTGATGGCGTCCGAGAACTACCCGCTCGCGAAATCATCTCCTGCACCTGTCGCAGGGCTTGGCGATGTCGATGATGGGATCCTCGTGTTCCATGCGGGTACGGAAGCGCAGGGCATGGTATCTCTACGCCCCGAAGAGCTTGCTCCCATAAGAGACCGCTCGATCTTTCGCGCACTATTCACCCGCGAGAGCAATGCCAACCCGCTACCGTCGCTCGATCTCGATCTGCAGGCAACAGGCGGACGCATCTTGACCGTTGTGGCCCGGGGCTCGACCCTGGAAAATGCCCGCCAAAAAGTCTACTCCAACCTACCCAGAATACATATCCCAGGAGCTCAATTCCGAAGCGATATAGCAGAGCGCGAAACGTAGCTTTCGTTAGTGGTTAGCGGTTAGCGGTGCGTGCTAGCCACTAACCACTCGCCCCGCCCACAACAGGATGCCGCAAATGCTTTTTGCGTCGCAGATTTCGCCTCTGTCGATGGCTGCCCTGGCCTCGGCCAAAGTGAGGCGCTCGATCTCGATATTCTCGTCGTCATCGGCTTGACCGCGGCTCTCGGTAAGGCCGGATAGCAAGTAGCAGTCGAGGAACTCAGTGCAGAAGCCGGGCGCCGAGTAGAAACCGCCGAGTTTCTCTACCTGCCCGGCAGCGTATCCTGTCTCTTCTTGCACCTCACGGCGTGCACATGCCTCTGCGTCCTCGCCTTTTTCGCGAGTGCCTGCCGGTATCTCCAAGAGCACGCGGTCCGGCGCGCGCCGGTATTGCTTTACCATGATCAGCTTACCGTCGCTATCCACTACCACCATCGCGACCGCACCGGGGTGGATTACTATTTCCCGCGAGCGCTCGTTGCCGTTCGCTATCCTTACCATTTCCCTAACGACTTTTATTAGCCGCCCGTCGTATACTGTCTCGATTGAAAGTCCAATCTCAGGTTCAATTGCCATCTTGATTGTCTCCTGTGCGTAACAACACCAGCGTGGAATCAGCTAACAGCTAATTTCAGCACCCAGGCGCCGGCACTTCAATTATGGTGCCTGCTGTACAATATCGGCATAACCCTTGCTTCAAGGAATTATACACGACCGACCGCCGACGGCTGACAGCCGATACCTGAAAGCTGATAGCTAACTACAATAAGGAGCCGACAAATGCCCGCGCCCCCACAACCTCATCCGCACTCCAATGTCGAGGCTATACTGAATCCCCATCCCGATATGCTGGCCGACACGCCTGAGCAGGCTGCCGGTAAAGATTACAAGGCGAACGCCTCAGAGGCGATTGCGGCGTTGCGTGAGCCGGCGCTGCGATGCTGCCGGTGCGATCTCTGCGCCGGCCGTACACAGGTGGTCTTCGGAGAGGGCTCGCCCAGAGCCAGGCTGATGATATTTGGGGAGGCGCCGGGAGCGGACGAGGACAAATCGGGCCACCCGTTCTGGGGTCGTGCCGGGCAGGTCTTCAACTCGCTGCTGGAGGAAGCAGGTCTCAGTCGCGATGAAGTGTGGATCACGAACACCGTAAAATGCCGGCCCACTAAAGGTGAAGGCCACCGCGTCTCCAACCGCCCGCCTCTTACGCCCGAAATTAAAGCCTGCGCGATCTGGCGCACGGGAGAGCTTGACATAATCAAACCGAAACTCATTTGTTGCCTCGGTTCGGTGGCCGCCAAGGCGATCCTGGCTCGCGACGTCAAAATGACCGTCGAGCGCGGCCAATGGCTCCCTTTCACGCTGCCGGTTGAAGGTATGGAATTGACCGAAGTGATATTGACGTACCATCCGTCCTACATTATGCGCCAGCAAGACGAAGCCTACGACCGCATCCGCGCCCAGGCCGCCGCCGATTTCGCCATCATCGCTGCAAAGTTGCGCTCGCTCGAGTAAAGTTGTTACGAACATTCGTCAATCCAACACGATATCATGCGGCCCGCTCTCTCTCAGCCCGGCAGCAGTGATCCGCACGAACCGCGCGTGCCGCCATAACTCGGAGAGGTTGTGGGCGTTGGAATAGCTCATTCCGCTCCGGAGACCGCCTACAAGCTGTGTGAGCACTTCGCGGACCGGCCCTCTGTAAGGCACCATTGCCTCTACCCCTTCAGCTACGATCTGGCTGAGCCACTCGTCGTCCTCCTGGTTGGCGACGTCGGAAAGCTCTTTCTCGCGCTTACGCCTGGCCGTGGTTGCACTCAAAGAGGCCATGCCACGGTAAGTCTTGTAGCGCTGGCCCCGCCTGGTTACCGTCTGGCCGGGGCTTTCGTCTGTGCCTGCAAGCAGGCTGCCGATCATCACTGTGGAAGCACCTGCGGCCAGGGCCTTGGCAATATCACCTGAGGTCTTTATTCCGCCATCAGCGATCAGCGGGATCCCTGCCTCGTGGCAGACGGCGGCGCAGTCCATCACAGCGGTCAATTGTGGCACACCCGCCCCGGTCACAATACGTGTTGTGCACACCGCTCCTGGTCCCACGCCCACCTTCACGGCGTCGACTCCTGCCTCGACCAAATCGGTTGCCCCTTCGCCTGTGGCAACATTACCTGCAATCAGGTCAACACCTGGCCACTTCTCCTTCAGCTCTTTTACCACGGCGATCACCGCATCGGCGTGTCCGTGCGCGACGTCTACCACCAGCACATCGGCACCGGCGTCCAACAGCGCAGCCGCCCGCTCAAGCACTTCCCCCATCACGCCGATGGCCGCCCCGACCATCAAGCGCCCGCGTTTGTCCTTCACCGCCCGCGGGTTGTCGCCGGAAAAGGCCAGGTCTTTCGCGGTAATCAGGCCCACTACCTCGCCTGTCGTTTCGTCCACCAGGGGCAGCTTCTCGACTTTATACCTGCCGAAGATGTCCTGGGCCTCCTCGTTTGAAACATCGGCAGGCGCCGTCACGAGTTTCTGGCGCGGTGTCATGACGTCGTGAACGAACAGGTCTGGATTGCGCACAAAACGTATGTCGCGGGCTGAAAGCAGACCTACCAGGCTCCCCTGGTCGTTCACCACCACGAGACCGCTGATGTCGCGCCGCTCCATGGCGGTGCGCGCTCGCTCGATAGTTTCGTCAGGCCCAATAGTATAAGGCTGCGAAATTACGAATGACTCCGCCCGCTTCACCTTGCGTACCTCGGCAACCTGGGCGTCGATGGTCAAGAACCTGTGAATAATCCCAATGCCCCCCTGCCGGGCAAGCTCCGTTGCCATCGCGCTTTCGGTCACAGTGTCCATATTCGCACTGACGATTGGCATATTCAATTTGATGTTCCGGGAAAGCATGGTGCTTACGTCAACCGTGCGGCGGGAAGTAACTGTGGTGCGTTGGGGAACGAGCAGCACATCGTCGTAGCTCAAAGCTTCGGGTATGGCGTGGGCGCCAAGCTCCCATGAACGTGTCCGCGCCTGGTTATTTGTGCTTATGCGATTGTTTGTGCGGCTGCGGCTTGTACTTGATGGCATTGCATAACTCCTTCTATCGGCGGGCGCATATGAGCGTTTTTCGATGCATTATATCACCGGTCGAGCTTGCACCGCCGCGATCACTTTATTTCTACGGATCCCAGCGACACTGCATCGCCATAAAGCTCGCCGCTCGCGCAGCTTGCCGGAAGTGATTGTAGCTTGCCTGTGGACCCGTCCACGCTGTACATTCCCGCCACCAGCCGGTAAGTACCCGGTGCAAGGCCGGTCGGGATTGGTATAGAAGCAGTATCAGTAATCACGCTGCCCGCCTTCCACTGAGTTGTTGGGCCGGCCGCCCCGGTATGCGGGTTGTCTTGCGAAGCCACGCTTTGGCCCTGGCCGTCGACAAGGTGCAAGTAGCTGGCATAGTCCCCGGTGGGTTGGCTCACAGGCTGCCAGTAGAGGGTAGTTCTAAGCACTTGCCCCCTTGCTAAGCCATCTGAAGCAACTCCGGGCGGCAGGCTATACCCGCGCAAAGCCAGCGAATTGTGCGCGTTAGAGAGCTTGCATGTCAGGCCGTACTGAGGGCTTGCGGGCGCCACCAACGGCGAGTAAGTGCTCAATATGTCGTGGAACTTGAGGCTGTAGTCGTCGCTGAGAGCCTGCCGCTCGGCTGGCGACCAGCGGTCGAGGTCGAAGAGGAAGAGCAGCGAAAACCTGCGGTCGCGGAGCGATTGGACAAAAGCACCGTCGTCCCAATGCCCCAAGCGCGCGCAGGCTCACCAGCATGAAAGTATCGTCGTACAGATCCCGGCGCCCATTATGCAATAGGAGATAGGCATCATCGGACAGTATATCGCCGGGCGTGCTCGCGACCAGGTTGGAAAGCGAATTCATCTGGGCGTCCCGGGGGGCGCTGGGCCACATCCCCGAATACCAGGTATGCGGATCGGTGAACTGCAATAATTGCGCTCCCATCAGAAGGACGGCGAGCCCCAGTCCTCCCAGTGCAAAAACATAGCCGCGGTCTGAAGGCAGGCGGCATAAAGGAGGCACCCTTGGCCCCGAGCGGATTTGAGGGAGTAGCTTTGCGATGTGCCAGCCGGTCCAGCGCCCAGCCGGTGGACAAGCCGGCCAGCAGGCAGAGAGGGAGTACCAGGTCAATGAGGTGGTTGTAGTTGATGCCGTCGCCTCCGATGCGAGCCAGCACCGATGCTGCGGCAAAGACAAAATAGAATAGGGCCAGGGCCCAGGGAGTGCCGAGGGCTTCTCGGACCGCTGCCCAGGACTTGCGCGCTCGTACGAACCACGCGAACCCCGCCAGGCTCCCCACGACATAGAGGCCCGCCCACACCACGAGGGGCCAGTACTCGCTCCAGAGCCTGCCGCCGATGCGCCAGGCTCGGCCCGCATTCCACGAAAGCGCATGGTCGCTGATCACCTTCTCCCATAAACCGCCCCTAAATGCGAGGTTTGCCGCAAAGAAGGGCACCAGTATTAGCCCGGCGAGCGATAAGGCGGCTCGCGCTCCCCTTTTCGGGTCGCGAATTAATAGCCAGAGCAATGTGGCTGCAGCGGCATCCAGGGCAGTTTGTTTGGCATAAAAGGCCAGGGCGAATAGCACAACAGCCGCATACAACGGCCACGCGGCTCGGCCTGCTACGTCGTCTCGCTTGGGCGCCACATATCGCAGCGTCATGGTCAAGCCGGCGAAGCCGAGCGCGGGAGCAAGGGTGCTCTGCGTGAAAAGAGCTGACCAGACGATCACAGGCGAGACAGACAGCCAGAGCGCACCCGCCAGCACGCCTGCGCTCCAGGAAGTGGTAATTACCCGAACCATGTAGACGAGTAAGATGGCAACCCCCAGGGTCGCCAGCATTGAAATGGCCCTTCCAAACCCGAATGAAGGGCCGAATAACCATGTTGCCGGCACGTTCAGCAGGTAAAAGAGGGGAGTATACGGCGCTGAGGTGAAAGCGTCGGGGCCATTGTGGGCGTAGATATTGTGGCCCTGGGCAAGCTGCACGGTCGCGTCGAGGTTTACGCCTTCAGCCAGGTCGAATTGCCATGGCCAGGCGATGAAAGTCAGGCTCATCTGCGCCCACAGCAACAAGCGGGGCAGCAAAAAGACTACGCCTAGCAACGGTAGCACAATCCAGACATAACGCGTGCTCGCACGTTTGCCTTTCACCAAAGTTGTTTGACCGGCTATCTGTATGGTCGGCGGATCTTCTACTTCGTTCACACAACCACCCTTGGTAATGAAATCTGCCTCACCTATTATATCATCGCCGCCGGGCGCGATCAGGTTGCGTACGCCCTGATCAGGGCTATCTCAAAGTCACGGATGCTGGCGGTAACGTGCCATGCCGGCTGTGTCGTTGTGAGTAAACATGACCCTGCGGGACGCCATCACCAATGAATAATGAAGGGGAGTATTGGGGACACCCCAAGCCCCGGCAGGGTGACCCCTGCCCCCCTATTTTCAGACGAGCTCCATAGCCCTGCGGCCTCACGACGAGCAACTATGCAGTCGTCAGGGTGTGTTATAATTATGGATGGGTTACATTTAGCATTAGCAACAAATAACGTGTTTCCCAGTGGAGGAGTTTCTCGCAATGTCGCAGAATCTCAGTTCGAAAGATTTTCAGCAAACACCTGATCTCGGGTGAGATGCAGCCTGGTAAAGAGGTCGCGCTCCATATAGACCAGACCCTTACACAAGATGCAACAGGCACGATGTCTTATTTACAGTTCGAGGCGATGGGCATTCCGCACGTGCGGACTGATGTTTCGGTTTCCTATGTAGACCATAATATGCTCCAGACCGGCTTTGAGAACGCTGACGACCACCGCTTCCTGCAAACCATAGCGGGCAAGTATGGCATCTTTTTCTCGCGACCCGGCAACGGCATTTGCCACCAGGTTCACCTGGAGCGCTTCGCGGTGCCAGGTAAGACCCTCCTCGGCTCCGACAGCCATACTCCCACCTGCGGCGGCCTCGGCATGATTGCCATAGGCGCGGGCGGCCTCGATGTAGCGGTGGCAATGGGCGGTGGGCCATTCTACACGGCGATGCCCGAAGTTTGGTTGGTGCGGCTGGTTGGCAAGCGACAGCCCTGGGTTGCCGCCAAGGATATCATCTTCGAGCTATTGCGCCGTCTCACGGTAAAGGGCGGCGTTGGCAAAATTATCGAGTATGGCGGGCCGGGCGTGGCCGATCTGTCGGTCCCTGAGCGTGGCACGATCACCAACATGGGCGCGGAGCTTGGCGCGACAACCTCGGTCTTCCCGTCGGACCATCGCACCCGCGAATACATGGAGGCCCAGGGTCGCGGCAAAGATTGGGTGGAGCTTGGAGCCGATCCCGACGCCGAGTACGACGGCATCATTGAAATTGTCCTCGATGATCTTGAGCCGCTTATTTCCCGTCCCCACAGCCCCGACAGCGTCGTGCCAGTACGCGAAGTGGCCGGTACCCCGGTAACCCAGGTGCTTGTCGGCTCCTGCACCAACTCCTCCTTCGTGGATCTCCAGACTGTAGCGGGCGTGCTGAAGGGCAAGACGGTGCATCCCGTAGTGTCGTTCGGTGTCACACCAGGCTCCCGGCAGGTATATACGATGATCGCTCGCTCCGGCGCGCTTGGAGACCTCATCGAGTTGGGCGCGCGCATCCTCGAGTTGGCTTGCGGCCCCTGCATCGGTATGGGCCAGGCTCCCGCTTCGGGCGCAGTGTCGGTCCGCTCGTTCAATCGTAACTTCGAAGGCCGCTCGGGCACGCCGAACGCCCAGGTCTTTCTCGCATCACCCGAAACGTGCGCGGCCACGGCTCTTACCGGTGTCATAACCGACCCGCGCACCCTGGGCGACCGCCTCACCGTAGAGACGCCGGAAAAGTACCTGGTCGAAGATAACATGATCGTCCCGCCCGCCGCCGATCCCGACAGTGTCGAGGTCGTTCGCGGCCCCAACATCCGCCCCCTGCCTATGAACAAGCCTATGGGCCAGGACCTGATCGGCCAGGTGCTGCTCAAAGTCGGTGACAATATAACCACCGACCATATTATGCCCGCGGGCGCGAAGGTGCTTCCCCTCCGCTCGAATATTCCTGCTATATCGGAATATGTCTTCGAGAAGGTGGACCCGTCGTTTGCGATGCGTGCCAAGCAGCAGGGTGGGGGCCTCGTGGTTGGCGGCAGCAATTACGGGCAGGGTTCCAGCCGCGAGCATGCCGCCCTTGCGCCTATGTTCCTCGGCGTGCGCGGGGTGATAACCAAGAGCTTCGCCCGCATACACCGCGACAACCTGATTAACTTCGGTATCGTGCCGATGACGTTTGCCGATCCCGTCGATTACGACGATATCTCCGAAAAAGATGAGCTTCTCGTTGAGAATATAAAGGAGAGGCTTCTCAGCGGCGATGAGCTCCTATCCCTTCAAAATCTCACCAAAGGCCATACCTACCAGGTGAAGCATGGACTCAGCCCACGTCAGGTGAGTATTATCATGGAGGGCGGCCTTCTCAACTACATCCGCGAGCGAGGCAGCGCGACCAACGTCGAGCGCGAAGTTACCGCAGCTGCTGTTGGCTCGACCACAGCAGTGCCCACCAAGACCACCAAGGTTACGGGATCGCCAGGCACGGCTCCCAGGCCGCTTTCCCGAGCCGAGCTGTTCGACCAGATGGTGGTCGAGCGTGCCAACCGTGCGGTCGAAAAGCATGACCAGTTGGGCCACGGCCTCCCTGAAAAGACCGACCGCCGCCTGGTAGAGCTGCTGGCTCCCGAGCCCGGGTCGATCTGCCTGGATATTGCTACCGCTTCCGGCACGCTGGCCACAGCCCTGTCTGACCGCATTGGCAGCGAGGGCAAAGTGGTCGCAATCGACCTCGCACCCGCTATGCTGGAGTTTGCCGAGCGGAAGGCGCGAGCCCATAAGGTCAAGAATATCAAGTTCAAGCAGATGGACGCTCAGCACCTCCAGTTCGAAGATAATAGCTTTGACCTGGTCGTCTGCAGCCTCGCCGTCTTCTACTTCCCTGACATCAAGGGCGCACTCAACGAAATGTTCAGGGTGCTCAAGCCGGGGGGTCGTGTCGCACTCTCCAGCGCCGATCCTGCCACTATCTTTACTCCACTGAGCGCTCCGTACGTGGAACAATTGCATAAAGCAGCAGAGAAGCTGAAGCTCGACCCGCCCGCTTATTCCGATACCGCCATGCTTACTCGCACCAAAGATGGATTGGTGCAGCTTCTCAAGGAAGCGGACTTCCGTAAGATCGAGGTCCAGGACGACGAAATCCCCGTTCGTTTCACCACCTTCGAGGATTGGTGGAAGCATGGCCGGGGCAGCACCTGGGGCGATCTGCTTCTCGACCAGATGCCCGAAGAGCAGCGCGAAGCTTTCAAGAAATCGCACGAGGAAGCGATGAAGCATTTCTTCGGAGAGGGAGGCGCGAAGGCCGCCACACCCATCATATTCGCCTTCGGGCAGAAGCCGGAATAGCAGCTTGGCCTAAGCAAGAAAGAAGGCAAGCTGCGTGCTTGCCTTCTTTCTTGCTTAGTTTAGGGCTTTATCAGGTGTCGTTAGCCTTTGTTCTCCTGGTTGCCCAATAGCCCGCCCAGCATGGAGCCAAGTTCATTGCCTCCCTGGCCCTGAGATTGACCACCCATAAGGTCTCCCATCAGCCCGCCGAGTTCGGAGCCCATGCCCTGTCCGCCCGCCTGGCCGGCATTGCCGGACGCCAGGCCACCAAGCAGCCCGTTTACCCAGCTTGATTGACTGCCCTGTTGACCCTGCGATCCACCCATCAGGTCCCCTGCAAGTGCACCCAGATTGAAGCCACCGCTCTGGCCGCCGACAGGTTGGTTTTGCCGGCCCCCCAGTAGATTGCCGATGAGTTGAGGCGCGACCGCGCTGAATATGCCTCCAAGCACATTTGCGATGGATGCCGCACCCGGGTCGACAGCTCCTCCGGTGCCGGCAGCGGTACCTGTCGCGCCTTTTATGGCTGCCCCTAAAGAGTTGGTGATGGCCTGCTGTGTGTTGCCGCTTTGCTGGCCTTGCGTGAAAGCGGTAACTGCCGGGCCAAGCGCATCGAGCATGGTGCCCTGTCCCGGTTGCGCGGGGTTGTTCTTCTGCACCCCACCCAGGAAAGATTGGAGGAATGTGCCCAGATCGGCCGCGCTAATGCCTGATTTGCCTGCGAATTGCCCGGCGGCCTGTTCAAGGCCCTGGGCGTAAAATGTGGCCGCCTTGCCTTGTCCCTGCTGGCGCATGGCCTGGGCTGCTGCTTGCAATTGCTGACCTGCGTCGTTACCACCTGTGTTCTTGGCGGCCTGTGCGGCTGCTGCGAACGCATTTGAGATTCGCTCGCCGTGTGTGCCGCTGCTATCGACTTGATTCAGTTGGTTCTTGTTCAGATTTAATTGTTGAGCCACGGTCGTCAAGACGCTGGCTACATCTACATTACTGGATTGGTCCATCTCTCAACCTCCATTCATGTCAAGTTGTCAGTTGACAGATGCACGGGTGCCCAGTAGCGGCCTACTGACAACTGACAACTTGATAATGCATAACCCCTATTCACTTACCTTTATGTGCAGCTCTCGCAGCGCGTTATCGGGCACGGGCGAGGGGGCGTCCGTCATGAGGTCGCGGGCCTGGGCGGTCTTGGGGAACGCGATTACTTCCCGGATGTTACTCTCGCCGGCCAGCAGCATCACGATCCGGTCGATGCCCGGGCGCGATGCCCCCGTGCGGCGGCGCGCCATACTCGAATGCATCGAGCAAGTGCCCGAATCTGGCGTTAGCCTCCTCTTTGCTGTAACCCATCAGCTCGAACACACGCGCCTGCTGGTCACGGTCGTGGATACGGATCGAGCCTGTGCTAAGCTCGAATCCGTTGCACACCACGTCATAGGCTGCCGCTCGCACCGCGCCCGGATCTGTATCGAGCAAGTGGGCATCCTCAGGCATGGGCGCTGTGAAAGGGTGATGCACGGCGTCCCAGCGGTTTTCGGTCACACTCCATTCTACAAGGGGAGGGTCGATCACCCAGGCGAAGGCCAGCACGTTGTCGTCGAGCAGGCCCAGCTTGCGGCCCATGTCGGCTCTCATCCGCCCCAGCACGTCCTGCACCGTGCTCGTGGCGTCGGCAACGATCAGCAGGAGGTCGCCGGTGCCGGCATTTAGGGTTGAAACGATGGCGTCGATTTCGTTGCCGGCCAGGAACTTGGCGGCCGGCGACCGCACATGCCAGTGCTCGCCACCTTCGGTTTGTTCAAGGGCTTCGCCCTCCACGGCCATCCAGATGAGCCCCTTCGCCCCAGACTTGCGGGCCGATTCTGTAAGGTCGTCAAGCTCCCGCCGTGTATAGCCCGACGCGTCGGGCACTTTGATTCCGGCGACAGTGCCGCCTTCCTTCAGAGCGCTCGAGAAGACGGCGAAATTGCTTGCCTTCACCGCGTCCGACAGGTCCGTGATCTCCATGCCGAAGCGTAGATCGGGCTTGTCGTTGCCATATTTCGCCTTCGATTCGGCGTAAGTTAGCCTGGGGAATGGCACGCTCATTATTTGTCTGTCGCTCACGGCGGGCACGAGCGCGATCAATAGCCCTTCGATAAGCTGGAGGATGTCCTCGCGCTCAACGAAGCTCATTTCGAGGTCGAGCTGCGTGAACTCGGGCTGGCGGTCTGCCCGCAAGTCTTCGTCGCGGAAGCAGCGCGCAATCTGAAAATACCGCCCAAAGCCCGCCACCATGAGCAGTTGCTTCAACTGCTGCGGAGATTGCGGGAGCGCATAAAACTCCCCTGCATGCACCCGGCTGGGGACCAGGTAGTCGCGCGCCCCTTCGGGGTGCTCTTCATCAGGATCGGCGTCTCTATTTCGAGAAAGTTGCGCTCGTCCAGGTAGTCGCGGATAAACTTGATAACGCGATGGCGCAATGTAAGGTTGCGCTGCATCTTGGCACGTCGCAGGTCGAGGTAGCGATACTTGAGGCGCAACATCTCGTCCGCTTCGGTATTGCCTGCGATCTCGAATGGCATCGGTTTGGCGCGATTCAATATTTTCACGCTGTCCGCCGCCACTTCGATCTCGCCGGTATCGAGGTTGGGGTTTACGCGGTCGGTCCCGCGCCCCTCGACTGTGCCTTCCACCTGCAAAACGTACTCAGACCGCGCTTCCTCCGCTACTTTGTGGGCTTCGGGGTTGCTTTCGCGATTGAACACTATCTGCGTCAGACCGTCCCTGTCGCGCAGGTCGATAAATATGAGAGCTCCCTGGTCCCGGCGGCGGTGTACCCAGCCGCTCAATCGTGCTTTGCGCCCGATGTCGGCGCTTCTCAGCTGGCCGCAATTTACTTTGGTATACTGCTGCGACTGCTCATTTATTTGTCCAGACTCCATAATATGGGTATTCCTCTTGTAATATAGATTTAAGGTATGCCCGCCTATCTTACCATAGCCCCTGTGTCCTGTCCAGAAGAGTGGGCGTTGGAAACGCAGGTAGCCGATTGACTTCACAGAACGTTTGTGCTATCTTATCTCCACAGGCGGCAATGATTTATCCCGCCAATACCATCCATGACAGGAGGGCAATAGCGATGTCAATTACAGGTATTTCATCGGTTCCGGTACATGTGAGCGATGTTGACAGTGCGGTTGGAAAGGAGATGTCATGAATACAACTCGATCCGGCTATGCTCCCGTGGAAAACGGCGAGCTGTACTACGAGGTCACAGGCGAAGGTCCCGCTCTGCTCCTGATGCATGCGGGCGTGGCCGATCACACTATGTGGGAGCCGCAGCTTGAGCCATTCTCGCGCTCGCACACAGTCATTACATACGATACTCGCGGCTTTGGCATCTCGCGCACCACGAACGGCTCGTTTTCCAACCGCCAGGATGTGCGCGATTTACTCAATCACCTGGGCATCGACAGGGCGACCCTGATGGGTAACTCTCGAGCTGGGCAAATCGCGCTGGACACCGCCCTGAATATCCGAAAATCGTCTCCGGCGGTGGTGTGGATTTGTGGCGGGATCAGCGGCTTCGAAACAGAGCCTACCCAGGCTGAAGTGGACGTTTTCAATAAGATGCAGGCTCTCGAAAGAGCGCACGAGTTGGAGGCGCTCTTGGACCTCGAAGCGGACTACTGGGTGAACGGACCCGGCCAGCCTGCCGGTCGCGCTCCAGCCGACGTCCGTGCTAAAGTCCGCGACATGATCTACCGCAACAACACCCGGCAGGATGGCGAAGGCGAGCCTCGCACCCTGCAGCCGCCCGCAGTGGGCCGGCTCTCCGAGCTCCGACATGCCGGTCCTTGTAGTAGTTGGAGATCTTGATGAAGCGGCCACTCAAGAAGGTGGCGATCTGCTAGCCGCCAAAGTGCCGAATGCTCGCAAGGTGGTATTCCACAACGCTGCCCATATGGTGAGCATGGAGCGGCCTGACGACTTCAACGAACTTGTACTCGACTTCCTCGCCAAAAACGACCTCTGAGGCCGACTTTCGTTGCAAGCCATAGCTGATGGGGACGGGTCAATAGCCTGTCCCCATTTTGGCACTATTCCACATTCGCTTTGGTGCGCTGCCACGCACAAATCCACGTCCACGGCATACTTTTCCACATCCCTTTCGCCACCACCCCACACCCAACGCACAAGTCCCATCCTCCATGCTATGATGTGGAAAAGTACCACAACTCCACTCTCCAAATATGTAGGCCGTAAGCAGTATTCGCAGGAGCAGCACCATGATCCAGGCATCAACCCTCCCTTCCATAACCGACCTCTTATCGAGAGGCAAGCAGGCGGCAATGTCGGGCCAGCGCGACCTCGCTCGCGAGATGCTCGCTTACGTTGTCTACCTGGACCCGGCCAACGCTGACGGCTGGCTTTGGCTTTCCGGGGTGGTGGACTCGCCTGAGCAGGTCCGCTATTGCCTGGAACGCACTCTGCGCATCGATCCGGAGAACGCCCGCGCTCTCCGTGGCATGGAATGGCTCGGTGCTCGCCAGGCCGAGATCGACGAAGCCCGGGCTGCCGCAGAACGGGTCAAGCCATACTGGCAGACTTCCAAACCCAAGCCATTGCTGAACCTGGTAAAAAAGCAGCAGGCTTCGGGCAATGTGATCAGTACGGCAACGGCCAGCGGCGACACGCACGCTCCCCGCCCGATCGCCTCCTGGACCGCTATTGCCTCAACGATCCCCGCAACTCGCACCGCCCGGTCAAACTTGCCCACCATGCCTGTTTCACCCGAAACGCTGGAGCGCATCGCGACCGGGCCGGCACCCCTCAAAGACTCTGCGTACAGAGATGAGGTGCTGGCAATTGACGATGAGCTCGCTCCCCGCTTCGTTACCAACGTCGCCTTGCGCCACTTATGGAAGTCGGTGCAGAAAGTCACGGGCGACGAGGGCCTGGAAACTATGCTCGCTACCTCCGGCCTCGCCGAGCTGAACGGCTACACTCCCGATCCTGACGAGAACCCCTGCATCAACTTTACTCGCTTCAGCGCGTTCGTTGAAGCAACTGAAGAGTTCTACGGCTCGGCGGTCGAAGCCATGCAGCTGAGGGTGGGGCGTGAGATGCTGCGCCAGGAGCTCGGCTTGAAGGGAAAGCTCGCCTCATCGAAGGGCATCACCTTCAAGCTGATGTCTGCTGAAAAGAAGCTGCAGACTATCTTGATGGAGCTTGCTGACGCGCACGCCCGCATGGGTATGGAGACCTACTTTGAAGAGCAAAAGGGTGGCTACCTGTTCGTGATCGAGACTTGCCCTTATTGCTTTGGCCGTCTCACGAACGCTCGCTGTAACATTACGGCAGGCTTCCTGAACGCCGGTATCGAGTGGGCCACCGGCCTCAACCTGCAAATCGAAGAGACCTCCTGCCGTGGCCTCGACGAGCCCCATTGTGGATATTGGATTGCCTACTAGGGTATACTTTCGGGGTAGAATAGCTACGAGCCAATCGAGCCGGGCGCGCTCGATTGGCTCGTAGCTATTCGATAGATCCGCATGTGCAACCGTGTGCCCCGCCTGTACGTTGTATTCTCAAATCGCAAAGGGCTTATTCGATCTATGCACAACGTCCGCTTGAAATCTTTATTGGCGCTTGTAATCCTGCTGCCTGCCATCTCGCTGCTCTTCGCTCCCGCACGTAGCAGCCACGCTCAAGCGAGCCCGCAAAGCTCCTGGATTACGCCCCGTGGCGGCCAGCCCTACTTCGTGGTTGGCGCAAACTACGAAGGCCCGACCGCACAGGCGTGGATGATGTGGCAGCCGGATAAGTTCAACGCCGACCTCATCTCAGTCGATCTCGACCACGCTCAATCGATCGGTATCAACACAATACGTATCTTTGTGCAGACGCCCCTACGTGACGATGTCAACCGCAATGACTTCTCCAAGCTGGACGCAGTAACGGCGCTTGCCCGCAGCCATAACCTGCACATCATCCTCACCTTCACCGACTGGGCCGAGCCTGACCTGGCAAAAGCTGCCCAGTTGAACGCGAAGATTGCCACCCACCTGGCCGCCGACCCTGCGATACTGGCGTACGACGTCAAGAACGAGCCTCAGTTCACCGATATCGCTGGCGCTATCTACCCGACCGGCACGATCACCGTGCCTCTGCAAGCGCCCGACCTGATCTCCACCTACGGAGAAAAGATATCGCGAGCAGATATAGGCACCTATCGCCGCAACCAGGGAAGCATTATCCCGGCGCGCATGAGCGACGACCAGGCCTACCTGATGGCCAACTATTATGAGCTTTACAAAGCCTTCCTGAATGACGGTGCGACCTGGGTCGGCACGCACCCCAACTACAACCACTCTTGACTACATGGACTCACCGGACTCGGCATCCTGGCAGCCTTTCCTGGCGGGCATCGACGCCACCCTGGCCGCCTGGATAAACGCACAGATAGACCCCGTCCGCAAAGTCGATCCCGGCCGCCCGATCACTGTTGGATACAGCAATATTGTCTTCGCCAAGCTACCCTCAAACAAGGCACTGACCTTCCAGTCGCTCCACCGCTTCACATCGCATGGCTATGCGGGCATCAATGCCAGTTTTCTTGTGCTCAACAACCTCCAGCGCAGCTTCGCAGGCCAGCCTCTTCTTTTGGAAGAGTTTGGCTACGCCGGGGAGGTGAATGGATCAGGTGGTGTGGTAGGCTACGACCCACGGACCACGGCGAACCTGGAGGCGGCTGTCTGGTCATTTCTTTACGCCAACGGCTTCGCGGGCGGCGCGAAGTGGATGCTGAATAACTTCCCTGGTGGGGATAATCCCGAAGAGAACACCTATGGCCTTTTCGACAATAGCGGCCAGCCCAAAGTTACCGCGCGTACCCTCGGCCAGCTTTCGAAGCTCTTCGATTCAGACCCGCCCGGCACCTTTTCACAGGTGAGCGCGGCGGACCACTCATCGGTCAGCTACGCCTATACTTCGGGAGATACTGTGGTGGCAGGCGGGCGTGGATTCGAAAGCGCGAGTGTCACTTATACCTCAACGTTCCCGTCTAACTTCGTCATGACAATGGATCACGGAGGGATTTCCCTCTTTGCCACTGACACCTCGACGGTGACAGTGAACCTGCCCTCGCTCTTCGGTATCGCGACCTCCGACATGGGGCGCATCGTGCTCACTGCGGCGGACGAAAAGGGCCAGGGATATACTCCCCCGGTGCCTTCGCTGGAGGGCGATTATCTTATCGTGCAGTTGAAGGCTCTAAGCACATACCAACTGACGGCAGTGCCCAGCGCTGTGGACCCCGCGGGCCCCACGCCGAGCGCCAATTCGGTCTACTTCCCGCAGACCGAGCATAATCTGAGCGGCGATTTCCTGCACTACTGGCAAAAGAATGGAGGAGTGAGCATTTTCGGCTACCCTGTCTCAGAGCCGTTCGTGCAAGACGGCCATACAGTGCAGTACTTTGAGCGCAACCGCTTCGAGCTCCACCCTGAGAACCAGCCGCCTTATAACGTGCTCCTGGGTCGCCTGGGTGCCGACAGCGTGGGCAGCAGGAAGTTTGCTCAGGTTACGCCTTTCCAGAGCGGGCCGAACCATGTCTATTTTCCGGAGACGGGCCATTCTCTTAGCTTTGCTTTCCTCGGGTACTGGAACCGCAACGGTGGCCTCTCGCAGTTCGGCTACCCAATTTCAGAGGAGATGACCGAAGTCAGCCCCACAGACGGCAAACAATACACCGTGCAATATTTCGAGCGGGCCCGCTTTGAGTACCACCCTGAATACAAAGGCACAGGCGCCGAAGTGCTGCTCAGCTTGCTCGGCGTAACCACCATGCAAGACAAAGGCTGGCTGCCATAGACATGAGTTGCTGAAGATGGCGCGCCGGCCCTATGCTCAGCCGAAGTCAAATCAGCAAACCTGGGTAAGTGTTCAGAATCAGGTTGTAGGGGCAGACACGTGGATCTGCCCCCGTGGGGCACGGAGTTGTCTATCCAACGAGGGTAGACACGTGGATCTGCCCCTACGCCAGTCTCGCCACCCCTAATCTGAGCGCTTACTATCCTGGGTGTATTCAGCGGGTGCAAAGAAGACCAGCACTCGCAGCTCCTCGAGGATTGAATGGAAGTGATGTGGCACGTTTGCCGCAACGTATACCATGCTGCCTGCCGTCACCGGACGCTCCTCATCGCCTACCGTAATTGTGGCCTTGCCGCTCACAATGTAGTAGACTTCGTCTTCGGCGTGCGGGCTTTGCGGGTCTGTGCCATCGACGGGCAGCAGATAGAGGCCCATACTCAAAGAGGGAACCCGAAGAAACTCGAAGTAGAGTTTGCCACGCTCAGCATGTTCGGCCTCAATCTCGCCTAGCTCGAATGCTTCCATATGTCGCGTTCGCTCCTTACCCGACCAGTTGGGCAATGCCGCTAAGTGGGATGCGCACCCAGCCCGGCCTGTTGTTCAGCTCGTACACCAGCTCGTAGACCGCCTTCTCCAGTAGATGTGTGTCGAGCAGGAGGCGCAGGTCTTCTCGGTCCTTTGGCGAGTATGGCGGCACCTTTGGCGGTGGCAAGATATGCAGCGAGAAAAGCGGCGCTAATCCAGCTCTGCCAGGCACGTGCGCCAAGCTTCCAGCCGTGTCAATGCTTCCTTATCTTTGACGGAGTGGCTTTCGACGTAGCTGAACATTCCGGAGAACGCCGCATAGCTGAACGATCTCAACATCCCGGCCATGTCTTTGAGGGGTGAGTGCTTTTGACGTCTCTCCGCAAGCGTGCGCACAGGCTCGCCCTCGAAGTCAATTATCATGAAGTCGCTACCCGTATAGAGCACCTGGCCGAGGTGATAATCGCCATGCACTCGTGTCCGCAGCGCGGAGATATCGCGGGCGTTGAACGGCTCGAAGCGCTCTCTTACATTGCCCTCCCTGGCAAGGAGAGCCTCTGCCTCGCGCCTGGTGGCTTCCGGTAGGTCGCCTAACCTGTCTCGCAGCAGTCCAAAGACCTGCTCGGTCAGGCTGATCATGGACTGGAATATGGCTTGCTGGTATGCAGGCGTGAACGGCTCCGGAGCGAACGCTTTGTCATCGCTTCCTTCGCCTAGCGCCAGGTGAAGCTGCGCCGTCCGCTCGCCGAGGAGGCGCGCCGATGCTATGTAGTCACCTGCCAGTTGCTCCATCGAATCGGGCAGCGCCACAGTGGACAGGTCGAGCACGTGCTGTCCCTGGGGCACTGGAGCCTCGCTGCCTTGCGTCCGGGCCATGGCCTTTTCAAAATAACCTTCCAGAGTTTGTAGAGTGTAGCTCCAGGCGTCCCCCTGGTTACGTGCGAAGCCCTGCAGGATAGCCAGTGTAAGCGGCTCTACGCTTCCGCCTCGATATTCTATGGCACCGGCAAGGGGCGGGGTACTGGCAAAGCCCTTTGCGCCCAGGTAACGCCCGAACTCAAGCTCGGGGCTCGTGCCCCCCTCAAGCCTTCGGAAGAGCTTCAGGATGAGGCGATCGCCATACCGGATGGACGTATTGCTCTGCTCGGCCCCCATCACTGAGGGTGCGAGCTTATCGGCATCACCATCCAGCGTAGCGAATACAGGAGTGCGCCAGGCAGCGATCTCACCTGCTGCGCTCCGTATAGTCTCTTCTTTCCTGATGGCGTCGAGCAGCCCAAGCGTGAAAGCCGGGTCAAACGTTGCATCATAAATCGTTACGGTGGCAGATGCGCCTTCAGGGTCGGTGGTTTGCAGATCGGTTATTGCCGCCCCAGCAACATATTCAGCATCCTGACCACTTGCAAGGCCCAAAGGCAGCACATATTTTTGCGGCTCACCTGTTGCAAAGTTAATCTGTGCCAGCGCAATGTAGGCGATTGATCTACCGCTTATGAGCGGCATCACCTCCGCGAGTTGTACGGATGTCAATACGCCGCGCCTTGCCACCGAACCACCGGCGTCCGCGAATATATTCGGGCAGCGCCGCCTCAAGCTTAGCGCGATTCTCACCCTGCAGGATTTTGGAATCTTCACTATCCACTGTTCAACCTCCCAGGATCAATTGCCCTCAGCCATAATAATCGAAGTCTTGTTCGGTTAGGACGCGCCTGCGCAGGCTGAATATGTGCGCGGGAAGTACTTGCGGATCAAGCTCTACGTAGTTCTGCTTTCCCGACCACATATGGCGATTGTCGGTCAGAAGGTCATGCACCTGGAAGGGCTGTAGAGGGTCGATGTCAAGCTCTTCAAGAGGCAGCTCGACCATGCCTGACTGGGTGAAGTTGGGATCGAGATTTACCACGACGAGGACGAGGTTGCTCAAGTCGTCCGTCGATTTGCTGTAAGCAATCAGCCTGTCGTTGTTCGTCGGATAAAACTTCACACTTTCGTTGCTGTGTAAGGCGAGGTTCTGCTTCCTTATACGGTTTACACGGCTCACCAGCGGCGCAAGGCTGTCAGGCCGCGTTACGTCCCACTGCTTGATCTCGAACTTCTCTGAATTGAGATACTCCTCTTTGCCGGGAGCGATGGGCACGTTGACGCACTGCTCGTAGGCAGGCCCATATATCCCGTAGCTTGCGCCCAGGGTTGCGGCAAGCACCAACCTTGTTATGAACGCAGGCCGCCCGCCAAGTTGCAACGACTCGGTGAGTATATCAGGCGTGTTGGGCCAAAGGTTTGGCCGGAAAAACTCGCGCACTTCGGTTTTCGTAAGCTCGGTGAAGTATTCGGTCAATTCGTAGCGCGTATTGCGCCACGCAAAGTAATTATACGATTGGGTGAAGCCGATCTTCGCCAGGAAGTACATAACTTTGGGACGTGTGAACGCCTCGGCGAGATAAATTATGTCGGGGTGCTTCTCCCTGATACTGCCGATGAGCCATTCCCAGAATCGGAGTGACTTTGTGTGGGGGTTATCGACCCTGAATATCTTTACCCCCTGGTCGATCCAATATTCAACCACGCTTTTCAGCTCGGCCCACATCTCGCGCCAGTTGGGGGTTGCGAAATCGAATGGGTAAATGTCCTCGTATTTCTTCGGCGGGTTTTCGGCGTATTGAATTGTGCCGTCAGGGCGCATGCGGAACCATTCCGGGTGTTCTTTTACATATGGGTGATCCGGCGAGCATTGGAATGCGATGTCCATCGCGATCTCCAGGCCGTACTCGCCCGCTTTCTTTACGAAGCTTTGGAAATCTTCTAGAGTGCCGAGGTCGGGGTTAATAGCTTTGTGGCCGCCAAGCTCTGAGCCGATCGCCCAGGGGCTGCCGACGTCGCCGGGCTTTGCAACCGTGCTATTGTTCTTTCCTTTGCGATGGGTGTGGCCGATCGGATGGATAGGAGGCAGGTAGACAATGTCGAAGCCCAGCCCGGCAATGTAGGGCAAGCGTGCCTCGCAATCCTTGAAAGTGCCATGAACACAATTGTCGGTCCAGCATGAGCGGGGGAAAAACTCGTACCAGGCCCCATAGCGCGCTTTGACGCGGTCAACTATCACGCCGAGCTCGTGGTCGTACGCGGTGCCGCTCTCTTTGTCGGCATATTTGTACATTAGCTCGGCGAGCTCGGGAGACCTGGCAGCCTTGACGCTACCGGGCGTGCCGCGTTTGATCTCTGACAGGAAGTAATTGAGCCGCTCAGCGTCCGCGCCTGATGCCCTTTGCAACGCCTCGGCCACGTAGTTCGCTCCGATCAGAAGCTCGACACCGACGTCTTGTCTTGCCTCTACCCGCTTTACCAGAGACCGCGACCAGAACTTGAATGGGTCCAACCAGGCCTGGATTGTGTAACTGTAGAGGCCAAGCTGTGTCACCTTGAATTCGGCCCGCCACCGGTCGTTCACCAAGGCTTCCATCGGGATCGCGGTCCACTCGGTCGCATCCGCCACCCGGTAGCGAAGCTCACAGCTAACCGCTTCGTGGCCGTCGGTGAAGATATCGGCCTCCACGGCCACGGGCTCACCCAACACTCGCTTGATCGGATAGCGCCCGTCGTCTATCTCGGGCTCAACGCCTTCGATAATTACGCGCTTGTTTTTCATCTCAACTTGCATCACTTCGTCACCCTTTTGGCAAATCTGCCTGGCTTGAATTACGCACCTGCCGGATGCAAAATCAGCTAACGCCTGCGCACTGCGCACAACTTAGCATAACCCGGCCCATAGCAAAGTAAGTAAAAAAGGATAAAAGGAAGATTGCCGGCCTGGCCGGCAATCTTCCTTTTATCCTTTTTCATCTTTTTGATGAAGTTCTTCGCGCTGAAGGGTTGTTGCGACCACTGCACTTGCCAATCGGTTGGGCATACTGCGCGGCGATTTCGTGGTGCTTCAGTCCTTGAGCCAGTTTCGACCTTATCTCGACAACCTGCTCGGGACGCAGTTTGTTTCGCAAGTAACGAAAAGGGCATCCAATCGTAGGATGCCCTGGGGTGGCCGACGGGGCTCGAACCCGCAACATCCTGATCCACAATCAGGTGCTCTGCCATTGAACTACAGCCACCATATCTTATAATTATGAATTCATAATTTTGGATCTTGAATTACTAACTCAGAATTCGAAATTAAGAATTCATAATTCCCGCGAGGGGAAGGGTTGGTAGGGATTGGCTTATGCGAGTAAGCCGAGTTCTGTTCTAGATGGTCATCTCTCTCGGTGGGCCTTGCGGCCCTCCGGCTACCTCGTCGCCTCGGTAGCGGCTCTCGTCTTTCGACCGGCTCGGCGAGCCACCTGTCGCGCATGGTTGCCCACGCGCCGCGGTCGTTTCGGAGATTGCTGCAGGGAGGATTGCCCTTTTCACTCCGCCATGCTCGCGCACAGCGGCCTGGTCTCTGTTGCTCTCGCCCTCCGAGGAGGACGCCCATATGGACTGTCAGGACCTACGACCGGCCCTTCCCACGCTTTCACGTGGCACCCTGCTCTTTGCAGCTCGGACTTTCCTCTGCCTTACGGCAGCGACCATCCTGCGCCACCAATCTTGCCCAACCTGTTGTCGTCTATATGATGTTAATGTACTTTGCTCAGAAGTGAAGCTTTGCCTCACACTCCGCAGCTCGGCAGCAGGGATTCGAACCCCAACTCTCGCATCCAAAGTGCGGTGTTCTACCATTAAACTACTGCCGAACGTTCCTACCACAGAAGTTCGGAGTTCTGGCTGCTACAAATTCTGGTTAGCGTATCAACTTATTACAGCGTGACCCCGGACCGCCCGGCGCGACTCCCATTATACCGCATAGCGGCGCAGGAGTCAAAACTGGCGGTGCCAGAATCCGGGACGTTAATAATTCCTTAGTCGGGGGACGAGAATAGTCCCTCAGGAGTTGGTAGGTTGCCGCCCGCTACGTTGCATTCAGCAAATAGCCGCACCGCGGCTCTAGACCAAACCGCGCCTGATGGCGTAGCGTGTAGCCGCACTTCGAGTTGCAATGTCGAGCTTGCTATAGATGGAGCGCACATGGGCCTGCACGGTTCTGGTGCTCAGCACCAGGCGGTCCGCCACCTGGGCGTCGGTAAGACCTTCGGCCATTAGCTTGAGGACTTCCAGCTCTCGCTTCGTCAGGTCATCCTGGTTGTCGGTGTCTCCTGATATTTCTGAGTTGGGACCGGCTTGCATGACGGGGTGAAGCTTGCTGGTTGGTTGCTCCGCGGGCGGATCAGTGTGCAAAGCAACTGAGATTCCGTCGGCCTGTGGCATCGCGAGACCTCGTGCGTACAAGGTCTCAAAGGTTCGCTCGCCGAGATGTGAACGAACAATATCGGCTGTCTTCGACTTTTGTTGTGCCGCCGGTGACCTGCCGGTCTCGGCATTCGGTGTGCCGAACATATCGGCTATGCCGAGCAACAAAGCAGCCTGCTCCCAGTCTTCCTGTGCGGCGGTCAGCTCGGCCAGCTTCTCGATGCACTTGCTGATGAAATTGTTATCGCCCAGAGCCCTGGCACGAGTCAGCGCTTCCCTGTAAAGCGATCTGGCCTGCAAGAAATTTGCCCTGAACTGTGCGATGCTGCCCATCTGCACCAGATCATCTATGATCCCCTGCCTGTAATTCAGGTCGCGATTAAGATCGAGGCTTTCTGTCGTGAGCTTCCACGCCAGATCTGGGTCCCCTCCTTTCAACGCAAGGCTTCCCCATTTGCGCAGAGATGCCGCCATCCCACCACGGTGCTCAACTTCTCGGAAGAGGTCAAAGCATTCTCTATAGGCGGCCTCAGCCTGGCTGACGTTATTCTCCTGAAGCAGGATGTCCCCTAACCTGTCCAGTGACCAGGCCAACGCGGACTTGTCGCCGACAGCCCGCTGCATGACCACAGCCTCTTCGAGCCGCAGCCGTGCCTCGGCGAAGTCGCCTACACTGTAGGATACCTGGGCAAAATGGCTCAATTCCAGCGCGATGCCCCAGTCGTGGCCAAGTATGCGGTAAAGTCCCAAGCTCTCTTCGTGGAGGGCGTTAGCAAGCTCCGAGTGTCCTCTCTCCCTCGCCTCTTCCCCCAAGAAATCGAGGGAGATGGCCAGGCCCCACCTGTCGTTGATTACCCTGAATATCTCAACGCTGCGTTCGCCAATCTCACGCCTGAGCGGGTCACCCTCGACCGCTAGCACGCGGCCCAGGAAAGTGAGCGCAAATGCGGTGCCGCGCGGATCCACAAGCTCATTCCAGATCGAAAGGCTCTCTTCGAGGTGTTTGTGAGCGAGAGTATAGTCGCTTTGCAGATAAGCGAGCACTCCCGCAGCGCTGCGGGCCTTAGCCAGAGCAGCATCGCGCTCTGGGTGAGACGCAGCGCTGAGCGCGCTCTCAAGCCAGCCGCGTCCTTCACTCAGGAACCCACGGAAATACCAGTACCAGGCCAACGACCCTGCCAGGCGCAGGCCCATCCACGCTCGTCGAGCATCCTCCTCACCTGGCTCCGGTCTTGCGCGGGCGACCGCGAAGGCGAGTGCCGCGCGCACGTTATCGTGCTCCTTGTCGTGCTTATCAAGCCATTCAGCCTGGTGCCTGCTGACCAGCTTGTCCTCTGTCCCCTCGGACCAGGATACGCACCACTCAAGATGACGCACTTGAAGCGCAGTGATCTCGCCTTCGGAGACTGCTTTTTGCCATGCATATTGCCTGAGAGTATCGAGCATACGATAGCGAGCTGCATGATTTTGCTCATCTACCATGATGAGGGATTTGTCGACAAGCTGTGAAAGCAACTCGATGGTAGCGAACTCGTCAAGACCTTCGCCCACTACAGGGGCAACCGCTTCCAGGGTAAAGCTGCCCGCAAAGACTGCTAATGCCCGATACAGCTTTCGTTCGGGCTCATCGAGTAGATCGTAGCTCCAGTCAATCATCGCCTCAAGCGTCTGGTGCCGTGGCAGGGCACTGTGGTTCGGGGAGGCCAGAAGGCGGAAGCGCTCATCCAGGCGCTCGACGATTTGTTCAACAGAAAGCACCCGAATCCGCGCGGCTGCAAGCTCAATGGCCAGCGGAATGCCGTCCAGCCTGTAGCAAAGCTGCGCGACCGACGAGGCATTCTGCTGGGTCAGCGCAAAGTCGCTTCGCCGCTGCTTTGCTCTATCGACGAAGAGTTGCACAGCCTCATAACAGCGAAGCTCGTCCGGACTTTGTGTGATGCGTGGATCCGGAAGAGAAAGTGACGGCACACGCCAGCAGACCTCGCCCTCAATATTCAAGCCCTGTCTGCTTGTTGCCAGAATGGTCAGTCGAGGGCAGGCGCGAAGTAGGGTCTGAGCGATGGACGAGCAGGCATCGATGAGATGCTCGCAATTATCGAGAATCAGGAGGAGCTTCAGCGGTTGTAAGTAGTCCACAAGTGTCTCAACCGGAGACTTGTCAGGAACTTCTCTTACGGCAAGGTCGGAGGCAACAGTTTGAGGCACGAGCCGGGGGTTGGAAACGGTGGCAAGCTCGATGAGCCACGCACCATCCGTGAATATCCCTCGTGCAAGATCGGCCGCTTGCAAAGCCAGGCGCGTCTTGCCGGCCCCACCTGAACCTGTGAGAGTAATAAGGCGAGCCGTATTGAAGAGCGTAAGAACTTCGTCAAGCTCTCGCTCGCGGCCTATGAAGCTGGTGAGCTCACTCGGAAGATTATTGGGCCAGGGCACGAGCTTCCTCCAGGCGATACAAGCGAATGCATGCTATGAACGCTAGTATAGTCGATGCTCGCCTGGAGTACAATATCTATTTAATTATTCGCCTGCTTCGCGCCACTCCTCGATCGTATCAGCGTGTTGTTCGTCCTCGGCTACAATAACGCTCAGGCAAGCCGCAATAGACATGTCGGCGTGCTCATCTCCCGGCGCAGGCGCGAAGAGCTGCGTATTATCCACGTCGCGCAGACATGCTACAAGCTCTTCTCGTGCGCTATTTAGCTCATTGAGCACTTCGCCAACCGCCTTATCCTTGTCTGCCTGGTACTCGTCGTTGTTGAACTTGTTCCACGGCGTCCTCGTCCATGTCAAGCATCGGGTCGCGCTCCCCCGAAACCATCGCCTTGAACATACGGGTGTAGGCGCGATCCCATGCGGCAATATTGGCAAGAATGTCTTTCACCGATTTGTCATCGTCCGCGCCGGGCTCGGACAACTGTTCGTCAGTAAGACCGGCGAACGAAGCCAGCAGACGCTCGCGGGCGTCGTTCACTTGCCCCGCAAGCATCTGGCGGCGAGCTTTGGCCAGAAAATCCACGCTTAGTCCCCCACCTGGATAATGATGGCATCGCCCTGCGCAGTGCCTGAGCAAATGGCGGCCATGCCAATGCCCCCGCCTCTGCGTCTCAATTCGTGGATCAGTGTGATAATCAGCCGTGCCCCCGACGCTCCGATGGGGTGGCCCAAGGCGACAGCGCCGCCGTTGACATTGACTTTTTCTTCCGGGAGCCCGAGCTTCCTCATGCTGATAAGCGCGACACTCGCGAAGGCCTCGTTGATCTCGACAAGATCAAGGTCGTCTACGGTCATGCCAAGCTTCTTCAGGGCATTCTGCCCGGCCATTGCGGGCGTATAAGCGAGGTATGGGGTGTCCCAGGCTGCTTCGCCATAGCCGAGGATACGCGCCAGAGGCTTGAGTCCGTGCGTCCTGGCGAACTCCGGCGAGGCCACTGTGAGTGCCGCCGCACCATCGTTGAGGCCGGGCGCGTTGCCCGCGGTTACCGTGCCGTTGGGATCAAAGACCGGCTTGAGCTTTGCGAGGGCTTCCAGGGAGGTGTCGCGGCGCGGCGCTTCGTCGGTGGCGACTGTTATATCGCCCTTCTTCCGGTCCGGGATGATCACGGGCACGATTTCTTCGGCGAGTCTGCCGTCGTCAATTGCAGCAATTGCTCTCTGGTGCGACCTGAATGCCCATGCGTCTTGCTCTTCGCGGCTGCACTTCTCTTCAGCAGCCACAGTCGAGCCGTGAGCAATCATTTGTACTTTCATTATGGGGTCCGTGAGGCCATCGTACATCACGCCATCCACAAGCTCGGTGTTACCGGCTTTCACTCCCCAGCGCGTGCCGAACGAATAAAAAGGTGCATTCGACATCGATTCCATGCCGCCCGCCACGATAAGCTGGTGGTGGCCCAGCCTGATGAGGTCGCTCGACAACGTGACTGCTCTCATGCCACTGGCGCAAACTCTATTGATTGTGTCGGAAGTGACCTCCCGTCCCAGTCCGGCCTTGAAGGCCGCCTGCCGCGATGGAACCTGTCCCAGCCCTGCCTGCACCACGCAGCCCATAATATTGTGGGTAACGTCAGCCCTGTCGATGTCCGCGCGCTGCATGGCCTCACGCATTGCGATTGCCCCGAGCTCAATTGCCGAAAGGCTGATTAGCGAGCCGCCGAACTTGCCGAAGGGCGTGCGCACGCCGCTCAAGATAACCGGATTGTTGTTTGGTGCCATTTCTATAATCTCCTTACTGCCGACGCCTACTGTTCCGGGTTGATAGGGAACTTGAACGGGTAGTGTAGCGCGCTCGTCGCATCGTATATATCCTTGCGCTCGTATCCAACTGCCGGTGGTGGAGGGCAGCGGTAGGGTCTATCCTGGCGATAGCCGAGGGCATATTCGCCTTGCATCACGGTGTGGATTTCGCGGGTGCCCTCATAAATGACCGAGCCTCGACTGTTGCGCAGGTAGCGCTCGACCGGGTACTCCGACGAATAGCCATATGCGCCGTGGACTTCGATTGCATCGTTGGCGCTCTCAAAAGCCACGTTGCAGGCGTGCCACTTGGCGAGCGATGTCTCGCGGGTGGTTTTCATGCCGTAGTTCTTCATCCAGCCCGCGCGATAGCAGAGCAATCGCGACGTCTCGATACCGTCGACCATCTTCGCTATCATCTGCTGCACGAGCTGGAACTTGCCTATCTCTCTGCCAAACGCGCTTCTTTCGTGCGCATATTTTACAGATGCATCGAGACATGCCTGCGCGAGCCCCACCGCGCCGGTGGCTACTGTGAAGCGTCCCCAGTCAAGGGCAGACATGGCGATCGCGAACCCTTCGCCCTCTTCGCCTACCATGTTTTCCTTGGGCACTCGCACGTCCTGCATAATAATCTCGCCGGTGTTGCCGGCACGTACACCTAGCTTCCCGTGGATGGTGCCTGTGGTGAGACCTTCCATACCGCGCTCGAGTATGAAGGCGGCCATGCCATGGTGCTTCTTCGAGCGGTCGAGGGAGGCGAATACGAGGAAATGGTCAGCGACGTCGGCCAGACTGATCCAAATCTTCGAGCCGTTCAGGATATAGTGGTCGCCATCCTTGCGGGCGGTTGTGGCAACATTGCCTGCGTCCGAGCCGGCACCCGGCTCGGTGAGGCCAAAGGTTGCAAGCTTCTCACCGCGTGCCTGTGGCACCAGGTATTTGCGCTTCTGTTCCTCGTTGCCCCATTGCAAAAGGCGTCAAGGAGTTTAGGCCCACATGGACGCTCTGGATAACACGAAAAGCCGTTTCAGCCCGTTCTATCTCTTCACAAATCAGGCCAAAAGCAATATAATCAAAGCCTGACCCCCCGTACTCTTCGGGGATCGGCCCGCCCAGGAGGCCGAGCGGCCCCATCTTCTTCAGAGCATCCCAGTTAATCTTGCCCTGCTCGTCATTTTCGCGAGCGTAGGGCGCGATTTCGTTCTGGGCGAAGTCAAATGCCACCTTCTGAACAGCTCTCTGCTCGTCATTGAGTAGAAAATCCATGCCGCCAATGCCTCCCATTCGAAATCAACCACCAGCAATAAGAAGCTGTTTCTCCAATTGCTGATTTCTGACTTCTAAATTCCTCAAGAAAATTCACCTACTTAATGAGTTTATCACAGGGGTATTTGCGAGTCAAATTTGGTTGTCTTACCGCCGATCCGGATGCTATAATTCCGTTACTCGGCTCCTCTATAGGAGCTCCACCACCGATTATTCCCAAACGGTCTCACCATTCAAGTTCGGGCATCCCCTATGACTTACCATGTCAGTACCAACCTGGAATCCACGGCGCTTAACGAAGAGGCAACCCAGAAAGTCGAGGTGCCTGAGCAAAGCGTGGGTCCCGTGATTTCAGCGTGGGTACCGTCCGGGGACGACAGCCGCCGGGGAAAAGGCAAACAGGCACGGAGAGTGCCGGGTGGGCGGCTCGGCACCATATGGGCGCAGCGCGGACTGTGGCTTGGCCTGGCTGGGATTGCAATTGCATTCGCCTTTACGCTCCTGCTAACCCAGGACGAGCCTGTTCGCACGATTGCATGGATTGGTCTGATCTTTGCGGGCCTCCTTGCGTTACTAGCGTGGGGACGTACCCCATCGCTTCGCTCCTTCGCTCGCACCGCCTCGTGGTGGCCCTTTGAAAGCCTCAGTATCGAGCGGGTTTTGCGACTGGGAGGTATCCTCCTCTCCATCTACCTTACCTGGCAGGCAAATGTCCAGTTTCAGCAACACATCTACGAGACCTTCGGCCTTGCCGGCTGGCTGTGGCTTGCAAGTATGGCCTTGCTCATCGCTTCGACAGCGGGCTGGCCCCGCCCAGGGGTGGCAGGCGCGCGCCACTTTTTTCGGCGTGAGATAGGGTCGCGAGTTACAGACGGTGCATCGGCTTCGGCCATGATGGCCATAAATCAGGCCCCGTCGCCACATGCTCCCATCTCAATCACTACGCTTCCCGTTCGCCCAAGCCGCGCCCGCAGAGAGACTATCAACGAGGGCGATCAAGAAAAAGATCAGCCGGGCTGGAGACTCTGGGAAGTGGCCGTCTTCGTGGGCATTGTGGTGTTAGCCGTAGCAGTGCGCACGTGGGACCTTGCTGACGTGCCTTTTGCTATCCACCCCGATGAAATCATCACAGGGCGCGTGTCGACCCAGGCTTTCATCACCCCTGGTGGCGCGTCTATTTTCCAGACTGTCTGGTATGCCATCGATTTGCCGGCTTTATGGTTTATGATGGTCGCTCAGGTGATCAAGCTGGGTGGCAGCACGCTGGTGGCTCTCAGGCTGCCCGCAGCCCTTTTCGGCGCTGCGGCAGTCGTACCTTTCTACTTCCTCCTGAGGAGCGCCTGGGGGCGTGCAACCGCGATAATGGGGACTGCGACCATGGCATTTGGCGTCGCGAGCGTTCACTTCGCCCGTGTGACCGTCAACAATATCGTAACGCCGTTCTTTTGGTGCGGGTGTTTTTTCTTCATACTGCGTGCGTTGCGGCGTGGAAGGCCGGTCGATTGGGTGCTGGCGGGCATTTTTGGGGGCCTGGGCGAACACTTCTATTATGGCACCCGCCTCTTGTGGGTGATTCTCGTAGTTTTCGCGCTTTATTTGCTGGTTGTGCATTGGCGGCGAGCGAAGTATTATATCCTCTCTTTTGGCCTGGTAGTTGCCGGCTATATGGCCGCCTTCGGCCCGCTCTTCGGCTGGTTCATTGTACATCCGGGCCTCTATTTTGGTCGGGCGGGCACCTATGCTATCTGGAATCACTTCCCGGTCAGCTTTGACGACCTGATCAAAATGTGGAACACGCTATGGCCGCCATTTGCGCGCAATTTACTGACTGTAAGCACCTTGCCCGCAACCGACTCCCTTTATTTCAGCACGCTGCTAATGCCCATTGAGGCAGCCTTACTGGTGCTCGGCGTAGCGCTGCTTGTCTGGCGATGGCGGCAGCCGGCAGCCTTCCTGATTCTGCTGTGGGGGCTTGGTGTGCTGGTTGTGGGTGGCACGATCGTGCCCGACGCCGGCAATCTCAACCACTGGACCCCGGGGTTTCCAGCTTTCTACGCTGCGGTGGCACTTCCTGTGAGCGGCCTGGCATGGGCGGTTGGCCGCGTTCGATCCTACAGGTTCCACTATGTGGCCGCCGGCTTGTTGGGAGCTGCCGTAGTGCTGCTTGGTTTTTTCGACATCAACTACTATTTCACACAGTACCACTCGTACAGGGCCGACATGGAAATTCCTGCCGGCAAGGCGCGTTTTCAGGCGCAGTTGGGCACCGGGTACCAGGAGCGTAGTGTTGGCCGTACCTGGCAGCTTTATGACCCCGAATTTACAGGCTACCTCGTCAAAGGAGTCGATGGAGGGCAAATATGGAACCCGGCTTCCGAATTGCCGCTGCCTTATAGCCCTGGCAAGGGCCAGGCATTCACCTTCTTCGACGACGAGGTACAGTACATTAATCCCTTGCAAATAATCTATCCGGGCGGCACGTATAGCCAAATGCTCGGCCAGGGTGGTGGCCTACTTTTCGACTATTATGTGGTGCCCACCGGTGTGGCAGAGAGCAACTACGGCGCTGATGTCCAGCTTACTTACCCTGTTGCAAAGGCACCGGCCAATTGGGAGCCGGTATCTCAGGTTGGTCTATTGCCCGCAGGGGTAACTTTCCCGGTCCGCGCACGCTGGACGGCCCTTTTGTATCTTAGCTCTCTGGGCCCGGCTAGCTTGACTGCTTTGGGCGCCAGCGCGTCAATCCTTGTTGACGGCCAGAGCTACGACGCGTCTGCGCAGCGCGTGCTGCAACCCGGTTGGCACCAGATATCGGTGGAGGCGTTGCTCTCCGGGCCGTCGCAGGTCAAATTGATGCTATCTGAGAACGGTAACGCACCACTCGAAGTACCGCGTGAGCAACTCTGGGCTACTCAACCAGGCAGCGGATTGTTGGCTTCTGTAGCTCCTTCCGACCCTGCGCAAAGCCCGTTGGTTCGCAGTGAACAGTATATTGGCTTCACCGACCTCGTGAACAGCCAGGCCTTCGGTCCCCAGATTGGTGCCGGATACCCGCTGAAGGTGCGCTGGGTGGGGCAGCTCCATATCAGTATTGCAGGCAAATATCTGCTTGAAGTGAGAAGCAACGGCGATTCCAGACTGCTTGTGGACGGGCAAAAGGTTCTCACCACCTGCGCCGGCACGGACCCATTCTCGGTCACAGCAGAAGTCAATATGACGGTGGGCTGGCACCCCTTCCAACTGGAATACATGGCCGCCGGAAACGCCAACACCCTGGAACTTTACTGGACCACACCAGACGGGGCGCGCTCTATGGTTCCACCCACCGCGCTACGCTTTGCGCCGGATACATCTGCCGGACCTGTACCGGCTCCGGCGGCCCCCGCTACGGTTGATTGCCAGGCTCCTTGAACATCCGTTAGAATGTACGCGGCCAGTTGTCAGTAGACGGGCGAAAGACGGCGGCTGGCAATAGTTCGCTTCGCTCATTACCTGACCTGACAACTTACAACTGGAGTGTAACGACCATGCCAAGGCTTCGTGTACTTAATCCTGATGAAGTGACACCCGACGTCGGCGCGGTGTTCGATCGTTTCAAGCGCGCACGGGGCAATATCCCCAACATGTTCCGCACTTTGGCTCGCCGCCCGGACATCATGCTGACGATGGAGGCGCATATGAACGCCGTGCTGAACACGGGCACGGTGGACACTGCTCTCAAAGAGCTTGTCGTGGTGCGCACCAGCTCCAACAACAAGTGCGCTTACTGAATCGCTTCACATTCCGCCGCGTTGCGGCGACTAGGAGTTTCTGAGGAGAAGATCAACGGCGTTCAGCGGGCTATTATCGACAAGAGCCTTTATACGCCACAAGAGGTAGTTTCCATCGAGCTTGCTGACCGCATGACCTGGTCGGGCCACGCGGTCGATGATGACCTTTGGAAGCATCTGCTCGACTACTACTCGGAAGACGAGATTGTTGAAGTGGTTTGTGCAATAGGCTTGTTCAACTACTTCAACCGTGTGAATGATACTTTGAGAACTGAGATAACGCGGTAGTAACCAAGTTGTCAGTTGTCAGTTGTCAGTTGTCAGTTGACACTCGACGCCGACGAGGGTCTACTGACAACTGACAACTGACAACTGATACGAGGAGATCCAATTGACGCAGCCACTCAAGCTTGGCGCGCACATGTCGGCAGCGGGCGGATGTTACCGGGCCATCGAGCGGGGCAGCCAGATCGGCTGTACGGCCGTGCAACTTTTCACCAAGAATGCCAGCCAATGGGCCGCAAAGCCGATTGGCACAGACGATGCCCAGCTTTTCCAGCAATGCATGGAAAAGGCCGAGTACTTATCTGCGGATATCATCGCCCATGACTCTTACCTCATAAACCTTGCAACTCCCGATGATATCCTTTGGGAAAAATCGCTAGCGGCGTTCGGGCATGAGCTTGACCGGTGCGCGATACTTGGTGTGCCTGCGCTGGTGACGCATGCAGGTGCTCACATGGGATCAGGCGAAGAAGTCGGGCTTGCACGAATTGCTGCGGGGCTGGACCGCGTGCTTTCCGAGCGGCCCGGCCAGGACGTGGCAGTGTTGCTGGAGACCACGGCGGGGCAGGGGACCAGCCTCTGTTACGCGTTCGAGCACCTCAGGGATGTTATCGCCCAGGTGAGCACAGACAACAGGGCGCGATTGGCGATCTGCTGGGATACATGCCACCTCTTCGCTGCGGGCATAGATTTTACAGAGGAATACAAGTACGAGCGGATGGTCGATTCGTTTGACCGCATTGTGGGCCTCGACCGGTTGCGCGCCATCCATCTCAACGACTCGCAGAAGGGGCTGGGCTCTCGCGTTGACCGCCACGCGCATATCGGCAAGGGGATGCTGGGAATCGAGCCTTTTCGCTACATAATGAACGATCCCCGACTTGCCGCCCTCCCTAAGGTGCTCGAGACGCCCAAGGAAGAGGACATGGCGGACGACAAGATAAACATGGCCTTGCTCAGAAGCCTGGTTAAGGAATAACAGCGGAAATCTCTTTGCTTCCCGAGTGGGCCATAGGTGATGCCGGGCGGCGCGAGGCGCTCATCGAACTGAACCGGAGGATTCGGGCCTGCCGGCTCTGCCATGCCGAGGGGTTCCTGGAGGAGCGAGAATTGGTGCCGCTGGCACGCGACCCTGAACCTGATGGGCCGTTGCCGCGCATCATGCTGGTCGGCCAGGCCCCCGGACTGCGCGCCACCAACGAGAATCGACCATTCGCGGGAGCGGCAGGTGACAAGCTGAGGGCCTGGGTGGCAATGGGCGGGATCGCGCCCGAGGACTTCTGGCGCAAGATACATTTCAGCGCGGTTACCAAGTGCTATCCCGGCAGATTGCCGGGCGCGAGAGGTGACCGGGTGCCAACCCTCCGCGAGCAGCAGCTTTGCCGTCCCTGGCTCGATGCGCAGCTTGCTATCTTGAAGCCTGAGATTGTCTTGCTTGTTGGGCTTCTGGCGATCCAGACATTCCTGGGACGTGTACCATCGCTGCAGGCAGTGGTCGGCACCGGCGTGATCAAGGATGGCGTTCGGTATCTGCCGCTACCTCACCCTTCGGGCGTGAGCCGGTGGCTAAACGAGCCGGACAACGTCGAGGCCGTGGCTCGCTCGATGGCGATCATGCGCGAGTGGGTCGAGGAGCTTGCGATATAGGTTACTTTAGTATGTGCCCCGCAATAACCATCCTTTGCACCTGGTTCGTGCCTTCGTAGATCTGAGTGACCTTTGCGTCCCGCATGAAGCGCTCTACCGGGCTGGCCTTCGTGACACCATAGCCCCCGAGGAGCTGCACGGCATCGGTAGTGATGTGCATAGCGGTGTCGGTCGCAAAGAGCTTCGCCATGGCTGCCTCTTTGGCGAACGGCTTACCGTCGTCATAATTGCAGGCCGCCCGATAGGTCAGGAAGCGAGCGGCATCGACCGCCACGCTCATATCGGCCAGCATGAAGCTTACCGCCTGGTTCTGTCCGATAGCCTGGCCGAACTGCTGGCGTGCCCTCGCATGGTTGAGCGCGAAATCATAGGCACCCTGTGACAGGCCCACTCCTTGCGCAGCGATCTCGATCCGCCCCACGTCGAGGGCAGCCAGGGCGATACGCAGCCCTTGACCCTCTTCGCCGAGCCTGTCCTCCACAGGAATATGCATGTTCTCCAGATATACTTCGCGCTGGACAGATGTACGCACTCCCATCTTCTGGATAGGGTCGCCAAAGCTCAGGCCGGGGGTATCTTTGGTGAAGATGAACGCGCTCACCCCTCGCCCACCCGCTTCCGGGATCGGTCGAGGCGAACAAAACGTAGGTATCGGCTGCTCCTGAGTTTGTGGCAAACGTCTTGCGCCCATTCAGCACATAGTGATCGCCGTCGAGAACGGCTCTCGATTTCATGGAGGCCGGGTCCGAGCCTGCGCCCGGCTCAGTGATGCTGAAGCAGGCTAGCTTCTCTCCCTTGCACAGGGGCACCAGCCACTTCTGCTTTTGCTCTTCGGTGCCATGCTGGAATATGCAGGTCATGGGCGCGACATGAGAAGCTAGCACAAGCACCTGCGCCGATTCGACGCGTCCAATCTCTTCCAGGGCAATGATATAGTCGAGCAAGCTGCCGCCACCACCCGCATATTCCGTAGGGAAAGGCAAGCCCGCCAAGCCGGCCTCGACACACCTGTCGAAAACCCACCTATCAAAAGTGCCCGCATCATCCCGCTCGGACACCGTCGGGGCGAGCTCACGCTCTGCAAACGTGCGTATCCGGCTTCTCAACTCGATCTGCCCAGGCGTCAGGTTGAAGTCCATCCGTTCTCAATTATGAATTCTTAGTTCTGAAATAACACAAAATTCAGAATTAAGAATTCATAAATTGCCTCCATCTCAGTAGTCTCTCTTCTGCTGCTGCGAGCGTATCGTCTCGTTTGGCGAAACACCACCTGGCAAGCATAGCTCCCTCCTGCGACTTGCTGTAGAACGCAGAAGGCGGTATGCAAGCCACCCCCACTTTTGCCGCCATGAAGCGGGCGAATTGCACATCGTCCTCGAATCCAAGCCCCGAGATGTCGGACATGATAAAGAACGTGCCCTCAGGTCGCATTGGTTTAAGGCCGGCGCGCTCCAGCGTGCTCATCAGCTTGTCAAGCCGTAGCGCGTAGTCGTCGCGGAGCCGGTCGTAATAGCTATTCGTTTCAGCTTGCTCGATAGCGATGGCCACGGCTTCTTGAAGAGGTGCGGCACTGCAAAAGGTTACGAACTGGTGCACACGGCGCAAAGCGTCGGTGAGGTCGGGCGCAGCCAGCACGTAGCCGGCCTTCCAGCCCGTCACCGAAAAGGTCTTGGAGGCAGAGTTGATCGTAACGGTACTGTCGCGCATGCCGGGCAGGGTGGCTATCGAAATGTGACGTCTGCCGTCGAAAACAAGGTGCTCGTAGACCTCGTCTGTGATCGCTAGCACATCGTGCCGGCGGCAAAGACTGGCAATAAAGCCAAGCTCGTCCTCGGTGAAAACCTTACCGGTGGGATTATGGGGCGTGTTGACGACGATTGCGCGTGTTCGCTCGTTGAAAAGCTCGCCAAGCTCGGACCTGTCGAAGCTCCAATCGGGGGCGCGCAAAGTGATAAACCGTGGGGTGCCTCCTGCTAGCTCTATTGCCGGCACATACGAGTCGTAGTATGGCTCGAAAATGATCACCTCGTCCCCAGGATTGACCAGGGCCTGTATGATATCGTAAATGGCCTCGGTGGCGCCGTTGGTCACCGTAATTTCGCTATTTTCGTCCCAGTGGATGCCCATAAGCCGCTCGGCTTTGCGAGCTATGGCTGCACGAAGGCGGGGCGACCCATGGCCAATCGCGTACTGGTTGATATCGCGTCCGATAGCATCCTGTGCGGCGGCCTTCAGCCAGTCGGGTGTAGGGAAGTCAGGGAAGCCCTGGGAGAGGTTCACCGCATTGTGTTCGATGGCCAGCCTGGTCATTTCCGAGAAAATGGAAACGCCAATCGGGTGCACCCGCTGGGCCATTCGTGAAAGATCAGGTGTGGCTGGTTTTGAGGTCTGCACCATGCTTGATCTCCTCTCCAGAGTCAACGTTAGAGCTTACATGCCAATTCTAACGTCTAAAAAAGATCCGGGAAGACCATTATAGCACAAGGGCCGGGGCACGAAGCGTGCTTATGAAGCAGTCGGCATCGCCACGTGCGGGCGGTGTGCTGAAAACTGAGAACCGTTTCAAGGAGGCACAAGCTTGTCTATGAGCGTTCGAAAAGATTCTGAGGCGGAGCCCGGACTGTTGCTAGGAACTGCTCTGGCAACATTTGCCGCCGCGCTTGGAGTGTCCGGCGGCACCAACGTCTGGATGTTGATCACCGGCAATTCTCTTATAAAGGAGCACAGGCCAACCCTTACGTTCCGCTCAGCGATAATTGGTGACGGAATACTCCTGCCGCTGATAAGCGCTCTGATGATGAAATCCTTTGTACGCTGGCAGCCGCGCCTGGCAAGTGCCGAGACGCTGGCGTCGATCGCCGGCGGCAGTGCGCTGGCCCTGGTCTTCCATATAGGGCAGGGTCGGGGTGGCCTGGTAAACTGGACGATGACGCGGCCCTGGCGCTGGAACTTGCTTGGTTACTATCATTTCGTCTACATGTCAACCCAGTTCAGCTATATGTTTCTCTACTTCACGCAGCTCGCCGGGCGCTTTCCAAAAGGGGAGATCGATGGAAAGCAAAAGCGCGACCTCGCGATAATCGCGGCAAGCCTGGCGCTGTTCGGCCTTCTTCTCGCCACCGATTATGCTTGATGGAGGTTAGGGCCAGGGGCCAGGGCTTACTGCTTGCTTCCTTCGTCCTTTGTCGCGCGTCGCCTATTTCGTACAGCAGAGCAGCTTATAGTCGAGCAGTCGCCACCCGGAGCCGACGAAGACCATTGTCGAGGTGATGATGTCGGTTTGCCGCCAGCCGTCTTCCGGACCGGGTGTGGGGGTGCCGGGGAATGCGTGGGGCCTTACTTCGCCCGAGATCATTTCGGTGCGCTGGCCGCCGGGCAGGTCGTCTCCTTTGGCCGACTTGTTGCGAATATCCCATTTCTTAATCGCGTCAGAAGCATCCATTAGCGATTGGTCGAGCTGAGCGGAAGGAGTTGCCAGGCCGGGAGCCAGGTAGGCGCGCGCGTCGTCAAGCTCGCCGTTCTGGAGATGCAGCAGGAAATTGAGCAGAGCGCCCTGCGGAAGACGAGTAGGCTCGTATTGTTCGAGGCAACCCGTTAGCAGAGGCAAGGCGCATAACAGCATTATGAAGGCTCCGGAAAATGGACCGAGCGTCCGACGTTTTGGCAATCAAATCCTCGCGATCATCAGTCCAGGTCGTCTCCCGGCTTCAGCCCGGCATCTGACCCGTCGCCATTGGATTCAGGACCTTCGCTTCGCACTTCAATGGATTTCAGCACAGTGAGGGTAAACCATGTAAGCAAGGTAGTGAAGATCGCCAGCCAGAACATCCCGAGCCCGGCCCCTATTCCTATCGCGGCGGTGATCCATATGCTGGAGGCGGTCGTAAGTCCACGGACCGCTGACCCTGTGCGGAAAATTGTGCCCGCGCCCAGGAAGCCTACGCCCGTAAGGATCTGCGCTGCCAGTCGAGAGGGATCGACATTGGTACCAAGCCCCTGGAAGCCATAGACCGATGCAACCGTAAAGCAAGCGGATCCCGCGCAAACAAGAATGTGCGTGCGCAGCCCGGCCGGCCTCCTCGCCCTCTCACGCTGGAATCCCACTATCCCACCGAGGATGAAGGCAAGTGTAACCCGCGCCACGGTAATATAGTCAATGTCTCTAAAAATGAAGAGCTGGTCCATGAACGCCGCTCCTTTAGACGGCAATTATAAGCGCCGCCTTCGCTTGGTTGCAACATGCGCTTCCTGGCGAACATAATTAAATGCAAAATGGTCGCCCGGGGGCGACCATTTTGCAGATTTGCACCTCACCTTACTGGCGCAACGTGCGGATATAAGCGATCATGCTCCAAATATCGTCGTCGGTATTAGCTCCACCGAACTTGGTGCCCCAGGCAGGCATCCCTGTCAGGTTGATGCCATGGGCTATCAGCCAGAATAGCTGGCCGTCGCTCTTTGAATTTGTGCGATCAGCCGTGAGGTCGGCGGCGGGAGGATACATCAACCTACCAAGATCGGCGTCACCTTTACCTCCCTGCCCATGGCAGATCGAACATTCGGCCTGGAACGTTGTTTTCCCTTTCGCCAGGGCGGCCGGTGTCTTGTCAGTGTCCGGAATCCGCATATCCGCGTAGTCTCCAGGCACAGCAAGCGTTCGGAGAGTGATATCGGAGATGAGAGCTTCGCCGGGTGCCGGTGTCTCTTCGCGAAGGATGGTGGTGCCCAGGATGTAGGCTGTGGTAGCCCCGCCCCCAAGGAGGATAATCAATATGACGACCCAGAACAGGCAGCCTCGTCCGCCCTTTTTGGCCCCATCGTCCGCATTGTCATCGTCGTTGCCGTTCCCCGAAGCACGGTCAATATCCACGTTTACCCTCCTCGAAGTGGAATATGGTTTGGTGGCCAGTTGTCAAGGGTCATGGCCAGGATTTGTTAGAACCTGGCATCTGACCGTGAACACTCACTCATGAAACGACATTTCGCCCGCTTTGATTTCAACCGGCAAGTTGTTCTCGCCGGGCGGGATCGGGCAGGAGTAATACGGGCTATAGGCACAGTATGGATTGTAGGCCCGGTTGAAATCGAGCACATACTGGTCGCCGGGCCTCTTGTTCAGATCGAGGTAGCGGCCCGCCCCGTAAGTCTCCTTGCCGGAAGTCTTATCACGGAAAGGCACGAAGAGGCGATTACCGTGCAGCGGCTCGTCGGCGGGTGGCATAAAGGCCACCAGGCTCAGCTTCTGGCCGTCGATCTCGAACTCCAGACGTCCGATCCGAGTGTACTCCTTGAAGTCGCCTGTGGTGGTCTGCACCCTGAAGACCCCGGGTCTCGTCTCAGGCACGAGATTGGCAATCACGCGATATTTCATCTCGACCGGATAGTAGCTCGCACCTCTGAAGTGCTCCTTGTCCTCGGGCAATATCGGTGACTGCGGATGCTCAGCCAGAAACTTGTCTTTCTGCTTCCTGAACGCCTCCAGTTGCCGTGAGGCATCATCCTGTTCTTTGCTTATATCTCTAGTCGCATTATTTGTGGCCGCATCGGTTTGTTCGGCTTGCTCTGTATGCTGGTGGTTTGTCATCTTTTTTCTCCCATAATATGCGCCGTGCGTCATTGCATTGCGGCGTCTGCAATTATAGCATATCAAATGTGTCAACTGTTTGTTCGCAGCTCACTGCGAACGACCAACAAAGGACGACTATCCTTTTCAACGCCAAGGTGCCAAGACGCCAAGATTATTACGGTTTGAACCACAAAGGCACAAAGGTCACAAAGGTTTTACGGGTTTAATCACGAAGATCACGAAGATTACGAAGACCACGAAGGTTTTTATTGTTCTAAATCACAGAGATCAAAGAGAGCACAGAGATCGCAGAGCTTCATTACGGTCTTAAACAAAAATAATCTTTGCGAACCTTGGCGGAACTTGGCGTCTTGGCGGTTCCGTCGTACGTTTTACGTTTTACCTTCCACTGCCCACCGCCCACTGCCAACTGTGATATACTGGCCTTCGTATGGACGAATCCTTGATACGGGCGGAAATGGGCTACGACCAGGCCGAGAGAACGCCTGGCAGCGAATTGCAAACTCGGGCGGAGCGACTGCAGGCGCTCATGCGTGAGGCGGGGCTGGATGGCCTGATGGCGACGCAGAACGCCGATGTCTATTACCTGTCAGGCATGCTACAGCAAGCTCAGGTATACCTGCCTGCCGATGGTGCGCCTGTGCTGATGGTGCGCAAACATGTTGGCCGTGCACAGGCCGACTCGAGCCTCCCCGAAAGCGGCGTAGTGAGTGTACGCTCGTTGCGCGACCTGCCTGGCATCATAACTGCAGCCGGCTCGCAACCCACCTCAATAGGCTTCGAGCTCGATACCCTGCCCGTTTCGACGTTTCAGGCTTACGAAAAGGCCTTGCAGCCGCTTGGGGCCAGGCTGGTTGACGGCAGCAGCATTTTCAGACAGGCTCGCGCAATTAAGAGCGACTTTGAGCTCGCATTGATTGCCAGGGCCGCGCAAGTGGCTGATGCCGGTCTTCGAGCGGCTGCAGACAACCTGCGTGAGGGTATCACCGAGGTGGAGCTTTCAGCACTGGTGGAGGCCGCCACACGAAAAGCGGGGCATAGCGGGATAATACGCATTCGCGCTTATGGGCAGGAGATGCACATGGGCCAATTGCTATCGGGGTATTCCGGCGGTTTGCCCTCCTTCATGAACTCGCCCACCGGTGGCTCAGGCGTCGGTCCTTGGTCCCCGGTCGGCGGTGGCCGCAAGGCTATCCGGCGAGGCGAGCCTGTATTCCTGGACTACACGGGCGAGTGGGGTGGGTACATCGCCGACCAGACCAGGATGCTCTCAATCGGTACCCTATCCGGCTTCTGGCTCGACGCCTACGCGGCCATGCGGGAGGTACAGGAGACGCTTGCAAGCTCAGTTGTGCCCGGTATCACGAGCGGCGACGTGTTTGATCTGGCGCGCGATTTTGCCATCGAGCTTGGATATGGCGATCATTTCATGGGCCCCCCAGATGATGTCTCACCGGGCCAACGAGCAGCGTTTGTCGGGCATGGTGTCGGCCTTGAGCTGGACGAATGGCCTCCTCTTCAGCGTGGCACCGATGCACCGCTGGCTGCAGGCATGGTTTTGGCTGTCGAGCCAAAGCTGGTCTACGAAGGCAAAGGTGCAATCGGCATAGAGGATACCTACCTCCTTACGCCGGGCGGCCTGCAAGCCCTGACAATCTCCGCCCGCGAGATAGTTGTGGTCTGACTAGTGGGCGGTGAGGGCCGGCGACGGAAGACCGCGTGAAACGTAAGACGTAAGACGTAAAACGTCGAAGACGTAACCGCCAAGACGCCAAGTTCCGCCAAGGCTCGCCAAGGTTTTTATTGTATAAGATCAAAATAAACCTCTGTGCCCTCCGTGAATTAGTAACAGCGGTCGATGCACTGCTCGATGCGCGAAGCGAAATATCGTCGGTCATCTACTGACAACCGGCAACTGACAACTTGGTCCCATGAAGCAGCCTTTACCAACACGCCCAACGGGTAGACTCTCAAGATCGGGCGTTGCTATCCCGGCGCCACCAGAGAAGCCCAGCCGGACTGCTAACCCAGGGACGCCATTACATCGGCTCTGGTACTCTATTACACGCCCGCTGCCCAGACCTGCTCGCATTGTGCTCATGGCGCTTGGCATCGTGGGTCTCCTCGCGATTCTTGTGCTGAGCCTGCTTTCGCTCTCCAGCGGGCTGGAAATGAGGGCCTTCGAGCAGCATCTCAGCGACAAGTCTACCGGCGACCTCAACACTACCATGATCGCTCAGAGCTTCAGAAGTACCCGCAATAATCTGAGCAGGATTGACCTGGAGGTCGCAAGCATTGCTACTCTACCTCGTTCCGCAGAGTTCAGCCTGCTCGAAGGTGATGGGCCAGGAGGCCGGCTTGTATACCGAAATACGCTCGATAACGCAAGCTTCGCCGCCAATCCCTTCCTCGAATTCCAATTTCCTCCCATTGCCTCCTCCAATGGCGTAACCTATACCCTGGTGCTGACCACCTCGGGCGTGCCTCTTAACCGGTTCGTAGGATTGCGCTACAATTCGTTCGATGCGCTCTCGTCCGGCAAAATGTACACCGACGATGGCGCACAACGCGGCGACCTGGATATTACTACCTATTACCACTATGGTCTCCAGGACGCACTTAGTGATGCCGGCAGCACGCTCACACAAGGGCTACTGCCGGTTTTAAGCTGGGCGTTCCTGCTGGTACTGCCGGGGCTTGCGCTACTTGTTTGGTTACCAGGCAGTCTTACCATCGGCCAGCGCATCCTTGCCGCGCCTGGCGTGTCGCTGCTGGCATTGCCTCTAATATACCTGGTCACACGTGCCGTAAGCCTGCCTATGAGTGGCGGGGCGCTGTGGCTCTTGCTTGGTCTTTGCCTGGTGCTTGTTGTGGTTGCCGTTGTGCGCGGTGGTCAGCCGCTGAGGGTGCGCATGCTGGACGCTGCAAGTATTGCCTTCTGGTCGCTGTTGATAGTGGTGTTTGCACTTACGATCTACTCGCGTATGCTCCCTTTGCATGACCTGCAAGCGGGGCTTGGACTTGACGCTTACCACCATACCCTCATTGCCCAGATGTTCGTCGAGCATGGAGGAGTGCCCGCCAATTATGAACCGTACGCACCCTTGGCCTCATTTACTTACCATTTCGGCTTCCATGCATTGGCTGCCTCGATTGCCTGGCTGACCGGACAAACCTCACCGACAGACATGCTGAGACTGATGCCGGTGGCCGGGCAGGTGGCGACCGGGCTTCCTGCCCTCACCCTGACCCTGTTTGGCTGGAAAGTGTTCGGCAACAGGTGGGCCGGATTACTGGCGGGCGCGCTCGCCGGGCTGGTATCTATTTTCCCGGCATACTACGTCAATTGGAGCCGGTACACGCAAGGCCTCGGCCTCGCGTTACTCCCCGTGGCCATAATCCTCTTTCTCGAAGTTGTGCAGCGACCCGTGCGGGCTGTTCCCGCCGCGGTGAACCAGGGCCGGCTGGTTCCATAACCTGGCAAGCCACAATGCGCCAGTCAGGCCCATACTTGCTGGGCGTAATAGGCGCAGCAGGGCTCTTCCTAACTCATTATCGCATCGCAATGGTGTATGTAGCTTTTGTTGCCCTCTATCTTGCCGGGCGTCTCCTCGCAGACTTGCGGGCACGGGTGAAAACAAGGGAGGTAGTGGTCCCTATTCGCCGGACCCTCGTGCTGGCGCTCCTAACGGTTACAGCTCTCAGCCCCTGGCTCGTGAACCTGGCGCAAAACTTCAGGAGCCACCTGGTGGGGCGAGACAGCGCTACGTTGCGGCAATATTACGATCTCAGCCCCATCTCGAGCTTGCTGACGCACTGGTCCATGCTTCTAATGCTGGTGCTTGCGATTGTGGGCCTGGCGCTTGCACTGCAACGGCGACAATGGCTGGTGGCGCTTGCAGGGCTGGTGTGGGTACCGCTGGCGTTATGGTCGAACCCCTATCTGTTCGATTGGCTCGTGCCGGGCTTGCGTCTGCCGTATGCCGGCTATCTTGACGTGACGACGGTGGCCGAAAGCGCCTGGCTGCCCCTGGCTCTGCTGGCCGGCTACGCACTGGCGGAGGGTACGAAGCTCTTCATGTCGCTCGGTAAAGTTTGGCCTACGGCACGGCTACAGCTGAGGCTATGGCAGGTCCCGGCTTCCGCTTTGATGGGGCTAACTCTGGCAGTGGCAGGCGTGGCTGTAGCTCTTCCCGTCGCTACTAACCTCGACAGAAAAGACTACGTAACCGGCGCTGATGAGCAAGCACAGATTTGGATGCGCGAGAATCTACCGCGCAATTCTTACGTGCTGGTGAACCCCTTCGCCTTTCAGTGGGCACCAACGACCGTGTACGGGTCGGACGCGGGGATGTGGGTTCCCCTGATAGCGGGAGTTGCGGCTTCCGTGCCGCCGTTGCCCGCATACAATGAACGATTGGCTGACCCCAACTATATCAATAAGGTCCTGAATGTGATACAGTATGAGCCGTTCACATGCACGGCCCCGGACCCCCAAAAATGCCAGCAGCCGGACTGGCAGGGACTCAAAGATGCGGGTATAACTGACATATTCGTCGGCACAAGGGGCGGGGCGCTGGATGTGCCAACTCTCCTCAGCTCAGACCAGACCGATCTACTTTACCATCTGGATGGCGCGTGGGTGTTCTCGCTAAAATAGCCCTGTAGGCTGGACGAGAAATGAGAGCGGAGAAATGAGACATTAGAAGTCAGAAATGAGGTATTGGGTCTAATTTCTAACTTCTCAACAAACGCACATAAGGAGGTTGTAGCATGGCTAAATTCAAAGGTAAGGCTGCATCGCGTCCGGATCTCGTTGTGCCGGTATTGGCGGCTGCGTTGTTGATCGTGGTGCTGGTCTTTCTGATCTGGTTCTTTGTCGATCGAACCGGGTTCACAATCTATTGGAATAGCCTGGGCGCTGCCGTTCACAGATAGGCTCCTGATGAAAAATGAGAAGTGAGGTATTGGGGTCTCATTTCTCCTTGCTCATATCTCATTTCTCGCTGGAAGGAGGGCGAACTTAATGGATAAACTTGCGGGCGACATCATTGGTTTGCCTGTGATGACGCTGGATAGCGGCGTGACGATTGCTCACGTCGAGGACATGCTCGTTGACCCGTCTCGCAGGCAGGTGCTGGCAATTGTTGTACAGGAAAAGGCGTTCGCCAGGCCAATGCGGGCAATACCCTTCGGCAGGATCGCGGCGAACGGAGTTGATGCACTGCTTGTGCCAAACGCGAAAGTGACGATGGAGGTCGATCGTGACCCCGTGCTACGCAGCCTGGATAACGCACACAGGGTGCAGGGAGCCACCGTGATGACCGACACCGGGCGCATAGTCGGCAAAGTGGCAGATATGCTCATTGATGACCACACAGGCGAAATCAAGAGTTACGAGCTGGTTGCGGGACCTGATAACGAAAATCATAGCCTTCCTGCCGATGCGGTCGTAAGCCTGGGCAGGGACGTTTTGTACGTGACGGCTGCCGCGGTTGACGCGCTCAATGCTAAGACAGCCAAAGTAATCACCATTGGTGCCGTCACCGAGGAGCCGCCCAGCGCGGAGGCTCTATAACCGCCGCCCGGATGAGGAGATCAGCGCTCCACCAGTAACACCTGCGACAAACCTACCTGATATTGCAACTATGCTAGGAGGAAATAGTGTGAACGTACGACTACTTTTCGGTATCGTGATTCTTGTGCTCGGCATTCTGGTTCTGGTTTACCCTGCTCTGCTACCCTTGATTGCGGGCATTTCTCTGATCGTGATAGGCTTGTGGATCGCGTTGCAAAATGCCCCTACCGGCACTAGGCCCTGACGAGAGGTTAGTGGTTAGTGGTTCGGAGCTAGAAGACTACCGGCGATGGACGATGGACGATGGACGACCGACGACCGACGACCGACTCTCGAAGTAAGCAGCAAGCAGTGACCTCGGACCCCTGGTTTTGGTATACTACCTCTGTACTTGAGACCCCGGCATCGAGGGCGCGTTCAACTACTGTTAGTATTGGGGCGTGCCGCGATACCCTGTTCACTGTGCTTTTTCGTCCACTGGTTTCAATAGAGAGGCAAAAATCTAAATGAATCCTATTTCGGGTAAGGTATCGAGCGAGAGAATGCTGCATCGCCTGGGCGCTCTTTTGTCGATACTGCTACTTTCCGCTTCCCTTGCGAGCTGGCCTGCTGCCGCGCATGCCCAAACCGGCTCCGGGGTGGCCGGCGCCAAGACTTTTAATCCAACCATGGACCGCCGGCTCACGCAAGTACCCGGCGAAGTGCTGGTAAAGCTGAGCTCGCCGAACGCGCTGTCATCGAGCATTATGGCCCAGATGATGGAGTGCTTTGGACTTCAACGCCCGGAAGAGGTTGTTCCGGGTTGGTATAAGCTGACCGCAGCAGACGCCTCCTCCCTCGATGTCAATGCCGCCGTGGCCGGCCTGCAATCTACAGGACTGGTGGCATCGGCCCAGCCTGACCGGATCTACTATGCCGACGTCACTCCAAACGATCAGGAATATGCTCTGGGCCAGCAATGGTCGATCACGCAAATACAGGCCGAGCAAGCGTGGGATGTAACAACGGGCGCGTCCAACATTGTGATTGCAATACTGGACACGGGGGTCGCTTCCAAGCACCCGGACCTGGCCGGCAAGGTGATAGGTGGTTATGACTTCGTGAATAACGACAGCAAGCCTGACGACGATTTCGGACATGGCACGATGACTGCCGGTATCGCCGCGGCTGCCAGCAACAATGGGCAAGGCATCGTAGGGGTTTCCTGGGGTGCAAAGATCATGCCTGTCAAGGTGCTGGACCACAACGGCTCAGGCTCGGATGAGACGGTTGCTCAGGGCATCCGCTGGGCGGTAGACCACGGCGCGAACATCATCAATGCCAGCCTGGGTGGTGGCGACACCAGCCCTGTGCAAGACGACGCCATAAAATATGCCGTAGACCATAACGTGCTGATTGTTGCCGCCGCGGGCAACACGCCTGACGGTAAACCGCACTATCCGGCTGCCAGCCCCGGCGTGCTGGCGGTTGGTGCCACAGGGCGGAGCGACACGGTGACCGGGTTCTCCTCGTTCGGCCCTTATGTGGGCGTGGCCGCGCCTGGGAGTTGGTATCCTGAGCACTGCCTGGGACAACGGCAGCCTGACGTACGAGTACGGCAACGGCACATCGTTCTCCAGCCCAATCGTGGCGGGGGTAGCCGCGCTGGTCTGGAGCATCAACCCACAATTCACCGCCGACGATGTTCACAACGTCCTCCTCGACTCGGCTGACGATGTCGGCCCGCAGGGATTCGATAACTATACCGGTTTCGGACGCGTAAACGCGTTCAAAGCGGTGAAGCTCGCGCAGCAAGGTAGGCCGCCTACCCGCACGCCCACCCCGGTTGCGCAGCCTTCTACCACGGTAGGGCCCACAGAGACTGCCGCGCCAAAGCAGAATGCCAGTCTCCATCTGGATACCACCAGTCCCAGCCCGGGCGCTTTGCTCGCTATCACAGGCGCGGGATTCGGGCCAAACGAGATCGTCGACTTGAGCTTGCAGGCCGGCGGCGCTAATCGCAACCTGGGCACTGCGCAGGCAAACGAGAAGGGCGGCTTCAGCGCGGAGGTGGCACTTCCCGAGCGATATTGCGCCTGGTAGCTACAGCCTGCTGGGACACGGCACAACTAGCAACCTGACCGCAAAGATTGACATAACCATCGTGCCGGGGCGCAAGGCCAGTCGGTCGTGAAAGGCACTATCCATGGCGTGGGAGGCATGGGCGTTACGGTCAGCCTGAATCCGTCGCTCGGTGTGAGTGGACCAAGTCAATCGTCGCAGGTTGACGGGAATGGAGCATATAGCTTTTCCGGCCTGGCGTCCGGTATTTACGCTGTGACGGCTACGGCTCCGGGAGCTCGCCCGGCGGGACCCTTTCTGGTGCAGGTCAGCGGAAAGTCCGACGATGTAAAAACGGTTGATATCACTATGACCGTCGAGAGGCCGCTCGCCTTCGACCAGGTGCCGCAAGTGCCGAATACACCGGCACAGGTGTGGTTCTCTCCGGTAGGGCATACGCTGCAAGGTCCGTTCCTGAAGTTCTGGCAGGCAAACGGTGGGCTTGCCATCTTCGGCTACCCTATCTCAGAACAGTTCCCGGAGGTCAGCGAAACGGACGGCAAAACATATACTGTGCAATATTTCGAGCGCAACCGGTTCGAGTACCACCCCGAGTTCGCCGGCACGCCCAACGAGGTACTGATGGGTCTGCTGGGGGTGCAGGTCACCCGTGGACGGGTCTTCGCTCCGGGCACACCGTCCCCGAACAGCCCAACTCAGGTCTTTTTCCCTCGAGACCCAGCACTCACTGGCCGAGCCGTTCTTGAGCTACTGGCAGGCAAACGGGGGCCTCGCGATCTTCGGCTACCCGATCTCCGAGGCTTTCATGGAGAACGGAGTAGAGGTCGCAGTACTTCGAGCGCAACCGGTTCGAGTATCACCCCGAGTTTGCCGGCACGCCTAACCAGGTGCTGCTTGGTCTGCTTGGGAGCGAAGTGGCTCGCAGCGACGGCTGGATTGCACCATAAGCTATTCTTGCCTGCTGGTCTATTCGACCGGGAAGCCGTGCGGCCCACTCAGCCGCACGGCAAACTCAAAGTCAAGTAACGCGGCCTTCCTGGGTAGCCCTCCACCGTAGCCGGTCAGCTTGCCGTTGGACCCGATTACTCGATGGCAGGGCACGATTATTGAGATCGGGTTGTGACCGTTGGCCGACCCAACAGCCCTCGATCCTCCCGGGTTGCCTAGACGTCGAGCCAGCTCTCCATATGTTGTCGTGGTGCCATAAGGGATCTCTGTTAGTAAGCCCCAGACCCGGCGTTGGAAGTCTGAGCCCTCCATCGAGAGTGGCAGCTCAAAATCTGTAAGTGTCCCATCGAAATATGCCTCAAGCTGTCTTTTTGCCTCAGGGAGTGGCTCGGCCTCATGGTCTTCTATCCAGGATTCGCTGTGCAGGATGCCCCCCTGGATTCCCCAGCCGGTAAGTCCTGAGCCCCTGGAAGGGCCGTACTTGAATTCGCTCATATATAGCCCGATAAGATGGGCTCCGTCCGATAGGAGCAATATCGGGCCGACCGGGCTTTTTACCACCGTATAGTGCGTTGTGCAATCGTGCCGTGCGGCAGCAGGGGTCGATTTTCCAGGTTGCATTTCAGTGCCTCCCAAAGTGCTGGTTACCAGGTATGTCCGCTCCACTATTTTAGCGCATAAGTTCTGCGTTGTCTCGGTCGCAACTAATAAAAAGCCGGTTCATAGGTGGAAGCCTCGAAACCTACCGGCGCCCAGTTGGCAGGGAATATTTATAGCCTAATATATTGGCGGCTCAGCTATTGACATACAGGACAACGCAACCCTATAATTCGCATGCCTGACCTGTGCGTGGCTGATTGAAGCTACGACTATGTGCCCGCGGGGAAGGGCGTGTCGTTTTAGAGACGGCGAATGGTTTGGGCGGCCAGACAACCAGCATCGCTATGGGGAGGAACAGCTTGAACACCAGTGATGAACGCCCTGCACCTCAGGTGTCTACGGGCGAAAGGATCTACACGCTCGGTGGGCGCAGATACACCGAAGCCCAGTATCGCAATCTGGCGCGTGAAAATCGTGCAGCCGCAAGCCCTGTGCTTGTCACAGTGGGCGCGGTGGTCATCTTCGCAGCGATTGTAGCGGCGCTTTTCGGCCTGACAGGCTGGAAACTGGACGGGCTTGGCCTGGTGGCCGCGGGCCTTGTCATGGCGATCGTGCCCGCTGCGATCTGGCTGCTGGCGTTCTATGTTCAAGACAGGCTTGAGCCTGAGCCGAAGCAGCTTGTGATAGGCGTGTTCCTGTTGGGAGCGGTGATGGCAGTTGGCATCGGCCAGCCTCTCATTCGCAACGTCTTTCAGGTACAGAACTGGACCGGCAACAACATCATCGTCGACCTGGTAGCTGCGATACTGATTGTAGGATTTACTCAGGAGTTCCTGAAATACGCAGCGGTGCGGTACACCGTCTTCTTTTCCCCCGAATTCGATGAGCGCGTTGACGGCATTATATATGGAGCAGCAGCAGGCCTGGGATATGCGACTCTGCTCAACCTGCAGTACATCATCGGCAATGGGGGCGTGGATATATCGGTGGGTGTCATGCGCGTTGTCACCACTGCTCTGGCTCAGGCTAGCTTCGCCGGGATCACCGGATATTTCATCGGTATCGCCAAGTTCGAGCGCAAAGGTCCCTTCTGGCTGCCGCTAGGCATCACGATCGCCGCTATTCTTAATGGTGTGGTTAGTTTCCTACTCGGCCAGGTAACGCGGATCGGCGGTTTTTCCTTAACCCCTGGTATGCTCTGGTGGGGGCGGTCATTGTGGCGGCCGTTACATTCTATTTTCTGTTTGTCACGATCCGTCGTCTCAACGCAGCTACCCTTGCAGCAGCCTCGAACAGTGCCGCCCCTACAGCAGCACCGTCAGCGCCTGCCGCCGCAGCCGAATCGTAAAGGAAAGGAGCCATTCCTATGCAAACAGCTTCCGCAAAACCAATCCACCCGCACAACCCGCACCTCGCTGCACGCGAGGGTGGCGACGAGCCGGAGTTGATGGTCTGGATAGCAGTAGCCGTGGCGCTCGTGCTCGGCTTCTTCCTGATGTTCTTCATCACCAACCAGACCAATACAGTGACCGCAGGCACAACAACAATCAGCTACCCTTCGACCTGGGTATCAACCGCCGAGAAAGGCTCCGCCTTCGCGGTGGCCGATCTCAAGGGCGGCGGCAGCTTCGGGGACCGGGTTGCAGTTTACCAACTGGCCAAGACCGATCTCCTGCCGGGGCAGGGTGGATTGACCGAGGCTGGAGGTAACTGGTCTTTTCGCCAGCAAAGCGCTCGCGTAGGGTATCGTAGCCTCAGCATCCAGACCACAAAGGTCCAGGACAAGGACGCCGTCACCGTGGAAAATGCCTACCTCCTGGACTCGCCTTACGGCGCGAGCGCCATGCCTGCCCTCATGCACGGCTTCGATACTGTTGTCCAGTCGGGTAATAACTTCTATGTCCTGACCTATGCCACAGCAAACCCGGATAATGATCGAGCCAAGAGTATGAATGACAAGCTCGTTAGCAGTTGGCGCGTGCCATAGTGTGAGTTGTCAGTTGCCAGTTGTCAGTGTCATAGACGGCCAGCGGCGGCTAACGACTGAAATAGAGGAGTAGAGCAATGAAACTAAGACTTCCCAGGATCAACAGCGTACAACTCTGGATTGCGCTGGTGGTGGGCCTTGCTGATGACCGGCGTGGTTTTCTCACCCACCAAAACCAGCGCCATCACCGGCGAGGGTCTAACGAAAGACGAGCTTGGCACTGTCAAGCTCCTCATCCTGGATCCAAACAGCCAGATTTTCGGCATCTGCTCAGGAACTTACCTAGGGAGTGGGATCATTCTCACCAACTTCCACTGTGTTGGTCACACAGACCTCTATGGAGCCGACGACAGCGGCTTCAATCTTAAGAACGGCGATTTCTATAACCCCAACCGCACCCTCGCCGTGGCACCGCAAACAGATCCACGCCAGGTCCCCAAGCCGACGTACTATGCACACGTGGTGGCAAGCAACCCCGACATTGATGTCGCTGTGCTGCAAATCTTCAGCATGATAGATCCCCAGGCCACCTTGCCCGACTCGCTGCCTATCCCAAGCATCACGCTGACCGACTCCAACAAAGTGAAGGTGGGTGATGAGGTCAACATCTTCGGCTATCCGGGTGCCGGCGGGGATCGCATAACGTACACGCATGGCACAATCTCCGGCTTCGATGACCAGACCGGTAGCGGGAAGGACGATTTGTTCACGACCGATGCCCCATTAACTCGGGCAATTCAGGCGGTCTATCCGCAGACGTGAACGGCGACCAGATAGGCATATCAACCTTCACTTCCCAGAGCCAGAGCGGCCCGGGGTTGGGTGGGATCCGCGAAGTGAACCTCGCGGTCCCATACGTGAACCAGGCGATGAAGATCGGTGGCTCGACCCCCGAACCCCTGGCATCACAAACTGTGGTGTCTGGAACGCCGTGGCCGTCGGCCACAGTCGGTGCCGGCACCCCACAGCCCGCACCAAATGGCAACGGCCCGTTCGGGCCAATTGCATTCGGCACTGACGTCCAGAACAACCAACTGGTGAACCAGGGTAATCAGTTCGACAGCGGTACGACCAAGATAATCGGCGTCTTCGACTACCAGGGCATGCGCAACGGCCTCAAGTGGGGTGCCGTGTGGAAGCTAAACGGCCAGATTGGCCTGGACCAACATAACGACTATACCTGGGACTCCGATGCGTCGGGTACCACAGGCGTGTCGATCTCCCTCGCAAATGGTCTCCCGGACGGGTCTTACGATCTACTGCTCTATGTCAACAACGAAGTGGTCCAGCAGGGCAGCTTCTCGATCGGCAGCCCAGCATCCACACCTACTGCTGAGGTACCTAGCACACCCCTGCCCAACCAGTCGGGTGTAACCCTGAAGGGCCAGATAGTTGACGCCGACACCGGAAGTGGTGTCCCCGGCGCGGCGATCCTGGTCCTGAAACCAGGTGTCGACATCAACAGTCTCACCAATGATAACCTTGCCCAAAACACCGCCGCAGCCGGGCAGGCAGACCAGGACGGTTTCTACCTGACTGCACCTGCCATCCCACGCGGCCAATCGTATACCGTGATTGTTGCAGCCAACAACTACCAGGCGCAAACCTTCCAGGACGGCCTGAGCATCGCCGCGAACGACCCTGACGTCGTGGAGATGCAGCCGATACAACTGTCCGCACGGTAGGGGACGTGGTTGTCAGTTGTCAGTTGTCAGTTGTCAGTAGACGGACGATGGACGATCGATGTCGGCTTGAAACGTGAAACGTAAAACGTAACCGCCAAGACGCCAAGTTCCGCCAAGGTCGCCATGGTTTCTACAGTTTATACGATACAAATCGTCTGTGACCTCTGGGTACTCTAGCGATTCAAAACAACAGTAACCTTCGTGATCTTCGTGATCTTCGTGGTCTTCGTGGTCTTCGTGATTCAAACGGTGATAGCTGATAGCTAGCCCGGTCTACTGACAACTGACAACTGACAACCAGGGATCCAGTTTGACACAAGCAGCCTGTAATGCTAAACTCCAACCGTGACACGGCAGCGCAAGCATTCTAATCCTCGGCGCTTCGCCTGGCTAATTGTGGCCGTCATGTCCTCACTGCCGCTCTTGCTGGGAGCCGGCGCGCAAAACCTCGCCGGTCTTGGTGCTTCCTTCGCAGGCTCAGGACCCTCCGGTGCCCTGTACTTTGCCGCCGCCGGAGCACAATTCGCCGACCCCGCGTTCCAGAAACTGTGGGCGCGCACCGATGCTCCCGTCTCTGACGGTATCGTCCAGCGAAGCTGGTACTGGGGCCCCCAGCCTGGTGATACCCGCACCGAACCTTACGCGGGCATTCCGGGCGGTGCCCACCTGGTGCAGTACTTCGACAAAGGCCGTATGGAGATCAATAACCCCAGCGGCGACCGCACCGGCGAGTGGTTCGTCACCACCGGCTTATTGGTCGCCGAGATGGTGGCGGGTAAAGAGCAAGTAGGCGACAGGCAATACCGAAGGCTTCAGCCTGCCGAGATCGCCGTTGGAGGAGACGGTCTAAGCGCCGACCCTGACGCGCCTACGTACACCTCATTTCGCCCTGTGGCCTCGCTCACGGGTCCCGGCTCGAACCATGCTCCCGATCGCACCGGCCAGTTGGTGACCGCAACTATCAACCGGGCCGGCGCGGGGAACGATAATCCGGCACTCGGCCTCTACCCGGGCGCAAAGCTTGCGGCCTACGACAACACGTCAGGGCACAACATCCCGCAGGTTTTCTGGGATTTCCTCAACCAGAAAGGGGTGATCAGCCAAAACGGGACGTTAGTTGACGGCCAGCCCCTGGACGATTGGGTCTACCTGATGGGTTACCCAATAACCGAGCCTTACTGGGGGCGCGTGATGATTGGTGGGATTTACTCTGACGTACTATTCCAGATGTTCGAGCGGCGCACCCTCGCCTATATCCCTTCGATGGCGAAAGGCTGGCAGGTGCAATTCGGCAACGTCGGGGCGGACTATCGTCGCTGGCTTTATGGCGGCCCGCTTCCTTCGCCCGTTGTGCCCCTCCGCACACCCATCCCGGCCCAGCCTGTTCTGCCGCCTGCGGTTGACGCTAACCTCGTTCCAATAACTGCCACCGTAGGCACGTCATTATCCATCTCGATGTCCGGCTTCCGCCCCGGAGAAGATATCGTATCGTGGCTGACGGCTCCGGACGGCACCGCGACGGACACCCATATCACCGTGCAAGCTGCCCTCGACGGCACAGTCAGCGGCCTACCGGTGCCTACAACCGGCTTGTCGCCGGGCCAATGGGCGATCACTTTCCACGGCAAAGCAGGCAATCACGAGTTGATAGGGTACTTTTATCTCTACCCGCCCGACCCCAACGCACCAACAGCTACTCGCACTCCACTCCCTTCGTCCACTCCTCCGGGCACCCCCGGCGGCTCGCCTCCTGTGCCAACCTCAACGCGCAGCGCCACGCCGTTACCGCAAGGCTCGGTCAGTCCGACGCCGACCGAGCCCATCGTGCCCACCCAGCCGCCTACCGGCCTGGTACTGTCCGTGCAGCCGGCAGATGGCCCACCCGATGGCCAGTTTACCTTCACAGCGAGCGGTCTCCTGGCGGGTGAGCTTCTTCAGGTCAAGTTTACCGATCCCAATCACAACCTGGTATACCCGTCAGGCTCGAACAACGGCCAGTATCAGGCAGACGCTGCCGGGCATTTGTCTATCACTCTGGTGCCGTCGCAGGCGTTCCCTGCAGCGCCGGTAGGTAACTGGCTGTTCGAGGTTGATGGGCTGCAATCCAATCTGCAAGGTGTGACAGGTTTCGTGCTACGCTAGTCTTCTCGGGCCGCCTGCTGCAATTCAGCGAGCCACTTGCGCTCTTCACTCGTCAAGTCTGCTTTCTCAAGAAGGTCGGGTCTGAGCTGCAAAGTCCGCTTGAGCGACTCACGGCGGCGCCATTTCTCCACATTGCCGTGATGCCCGCTTACGAGAATGGACGGCACTTCCCAATCGCGGTACCGTTGCGGGCGCGTGTACTGCGGATATTCGATGAGTCCTCGCGCCGTGCGATTCGTCACCGGCCGAGCCTTCCGCCAGCACGCCCGGCACCAGCCTCGCGACGGCATCAGCCACTACCATTGCCGCGAGCTCGCCGCCGGTTAGCACGTAGTCTCCTATGCTGATTGCGTCGCTTGCAAGATGCTCGCGGATGCGCTCGTCAAAACCTTCATAGTGCCCGCAAATTAACATCAGGCGTCGATGCTGTGCTAGCTCTTCTGCTATGGAATGGCTGAACAACCGGCCCTGGGGGCTCATCAGAATGATCGGCACACTCGACGGTGCAGGCACAGGCATGTCAGCGGCCGCGAGCGCCTCAGGAGGAGGCTCGTACTGAGAAATGCCGGGAGGCGCGTCATTGAGCCTGTAAATCCATTCGACAGCGCGAAATACCGGATCCGGCTTCATAACCATGCCCATGCCCCCACCATAAGGGTAATCGTCCGTGGTGTGATGCTTGTCGGTGGCATAGTGGCGGATATTGTGCAGGCGAGCGCTAACGTAGCCGGCGTCCGCCGCTCTCTTGAAAATACTGGCCCCGAGTACACCAGGGAATATCTCGGGGAATAGAGTCAATATGTCGAAGAGCATGGTTAGTGGTTAGCGGTTAGTGGTTAGTGGTTAGTAGTGAGCAACGTTCTAGCCACTAGCCACTAACCACTCGATCAATCATCGTCGTCAAAGAGAGGGTCAAGCTCGTCTGTAAGCGGCTTTGCGGGTGGTCTTTGTGGTGGCTGCGACTTCGTCTGAAAAACGAGGGGATCCGGGCCGGGGCTGCTGTCTTTCGTGGAGAGGTCGTTCAGGTCGAGTGTGGCGGACTTGAAAGTCTCGATTTCAATGGCGACAAGGCGACGCTCTTCGTGGAGTTCTTCCACGCCCATCTCCGGGCGCAAGTCGTCCAGAGACGCAACGCCCGCGCGCAAGGCCCGTTCGCTCACCTGCTTGACGCGGAATTCGGCTTCGTCGAGCATTCGGGCGCAACGGTCCGCTAGCGCCATTCCCTCTTCATATGCGCCGAGGGCTTCTTCCAGGGTCAGGTTGCCATCGCTCAGCTTTGCTACAACCTCTTGCAGCCGTATGAAGTTTTCCTCAAAGCTGGCGCTGTTCTCACCGTGTGCCTTGCCGCCGGCACTGTTGCTCCTGTTATTCGCTGTTGCCATACTCTACTCCTGATGTTGACCGCTTCCGTCCTCGGTCCTCCGGGCCGTGTCGACCGTGGCCCCGAACGCCCCGTCCAGCACCCTTACTTCAAGAAGATGCCCATCCTTTGCCTCGCGCATGCTGCTTACAACCTTGCCGGTGTCGAGGTCGCGCACAATGGCGTAGCCTCTTTTCAAGATCTGCAGTGGTGACAGCGCATCCAGCCTATCACCGGCGCTTTTGATGCGCTCTTTTTGCAGCGCGAGCATGTGCTTCAAATTCATTTCCAGGGTGCCGGACATGGCAGTGATGCGCTGGCGGTCGCTGCCCACCTGCCACACAGGGGACTGCCGCTGCAATTGCTCACGCTCGGACTCCAATTCGTCCCAGGCTATCGCCAATCTTCCCATCATATCGTTGACAAGCATCCGTTGCCAGGCCTGTAACGCGTAGCTTAGCTCCTCAATATCCGGCGCCACCATTTCTGCCGCTGCCGAAGGTGTGGGGGCCCGCAGATCGGCTACATAGTCAACGATCGTAAAATCAGTCTCGTGCCCAACTCCGCTGACCACAGGCACTTGCGATGCGTAGACGGCCCGCGCCACTATTTCCTCGTTGAACGCCCACAGCTCCTCGATGGAGCCGCCTCCGCGCGCCACTATTATCACATCGACCGCCTCGCCTGGCTCAAGCCGGTTCAGCGCGCCGATAGCGCCGGCGATCTGCCTGGATGCTCCTTCGCCCTGCACCTGGGTAGGTGCCAGCACGATTTCTGCCAGTGGGTAGCGCCTTGCCAGCACGGTGAGGATGTCCTGTAAGGCAGCAGCTTGCGGTGAGGTGACGATGCCGATGCGGGCGGGCAACTTCGGTAGCGGGCGCTTGCGCTCCGGTGCAAAGAGGCCCTGCGCCTCAAGCGCTGCCTTCAACTGCTCGAACGCCAGGTAAAGAGCGCCCTGGCCCTCCTCCTGGAGCATATCAACGTAGAGCTGAACGTTACCCGTCGCCTCGTACATTGACACGCGTCCATGGGCTATCACCTGCGCGCCATTGGTGGGAAGAACCGTTTGCCAGAGCGCCTGCTGCCTGAATAGCACGCACTTCATCTGGGCGTCTTTGTCCTTCAAGGTGAAGAAATGGTGCCCTGAGACGGTCAGTGAAACGTTGGAAACTTCGCCTGATACCCAGCAGTCGTAAAGCGCATCGTTACTGTCAAGCAGCTCGCGGAGAAATACCGCAAGCTGGCCGACGCGCAGGATATGCAGGGTCCCCTCTGGGGTGAGAGCTTTCATTTGCCGGAAATCATCTTACCCAGCAAGGTGCCGCGTAACCTGAGCTTGAAAAGGAATATCAGGTTCTCCACGCCGTCTTTCCAGGCGAATAGCTTTGTCTCACCGATCCGTTCGTGGTAGTCAATGTGGTATTCGCCGAGGCTTAGCCTGGGGTGGTCAACGACCAGCAGCTTTATCTCTTCGGAGAAGGGCATTCCGGCGCTGGATGGCGTTACCCGCCGGAGCACGTTGCGCTTGAACACCCACATTCCTGATTGGGAATCGGCCATCCAGCGGAGCCACAGCAAGCGCGTAGTCCAGGTAAGGATTTTGTTGCCGAGCACATTCCGAAAGCGCATCGAATCCTGGTTACGGAGTGGGAAGCGGCTGGCAGAAATGAAATCGTAGCCTTTCTCAAGCATGAAGTCAATCATTGGGCCTATCGAGTGGGTCGGATATGTGCCGTCACCATCGGCTGTCGCGATTATGTCCCCGGTCGCTCGTGGCAGGCCCGCCTGGTAGGCGTTCCCGTAACCCTTTTTGGTCTCAAATACTACTTCAGCGCCCAACTCCTGGGCTATGCGGCCCGTTTCGTCGGTTGAATTGTTATCCACCACGATTATTTGGTCAACGTAGCCGGGCATTCCTTTAAGAACCGCCGCGATTCCATGCTCTTCGTTGAAGCAAGGAATTACCACCGAGACCGTTAGACCTTTATACATACGGGGTCCCCTCAGGGGTACGCTCCCAAAGCACCCCGCTACCGGTGGAAGAGCCCACCCTTTTGTTGCTGTTGTAAGGCAGCCGCAACCGCAGTCGCCTCTGTCTGCTTTCGGCGCTCGTCGTTCTCGTTTACGATGCGCTCCAGATCTTCGGTCGTAAAGAGATACGACTGCGAAATCGTCTGGTATCCGCTCCGCTCGGCGGTATACGATATGCCTTTTACGAGTATACCTTCGCGCAATTCGACAAGCGTGATCTCTCGAAGGCTGTTCATATCGATAAAATGGCCAATCGCCTGCATAATCTCTTCATAGGGGACGCCGCTCAGAGTTGACTTCTCTTCCATCGCATTTTCTCCTGTTAAGCACCCTTGACCGAGTTCTGAGTTCTATGCTGCTGTTCAAATCAAACTCAGAACTCAGAACTCATAACCCTGTTGGCGTGTGGCTGAGGCATTATAGCATAGGCGTGCGAGAGGTGTAAAATTGTGATATAGTGGCGGGGCACATCGCTGATTCGAGAAAAGGACCTTGCTTAGCCTGTATGTCCGGATTGCTTCGTCACTCTCAAAAGGGATTACGCGCCGCCGGCTCCCTCCTCATTTTGATTGGAATCATGCTCCCTGCCTTGCGGCAAGCATCGGCGCAGGATGTGGTCGAAGTTTGGCCTTCTGAATGGCAGGCCGACAGTGCCTTCTACAACTTATGGTCTCGTGCCGACGCGCCGGTCGCTATGGGTGCGGAGGCCCGTTCGTGGCTGTGGGGGCCACTTCCTTCCGCGGTCGCGAACGAGGACTACCAGGAGTCGCCGACGGGCAAGCGCCTGGTCCAGTATTTTGACAAAGGGCGCATGGAAATCAATGATCCTGGCGCAGATCGCTCATCGCAGTGGTTTGTCTCCAGCGGCCTGCTGGTCAATGAGATGGTCACAGGGCATATTCAAACAGGCAACGCGCGATTTGAGGAGCGCGCTCCTGCTGATGTCCCTGTTGCGGGCGATCAAGATAGCCCCGGTGCGCCGACTTATGCGGCATTTGCCCCTCGCACTGCCCCGGAATCGGACGCGACAGGCACCATTGTTTCCCAAAAAATAGCCAGGGATGGCACACTCTCGCCCTATTCGCCGCCAGGCGGTACCGACCTTTTCAAGGTGGCGACTTACAACTCGACCACTCAGCACAACGTGCCAGCCGTATTCGCAAGCTGGATGACCCAGAGCGGCACTGTGCTTGAAGGTGGCCGGCTAGTACAAGACCAGGTTATTGACCCCCTGTTCGACCTGGGGCACCCGATAACAGGTGCATTTTGGGCGGACGTCCGTATAAACGGCGCGCCCCTGACCGTGCTCGTGCAGCTCTTCGAGCGGCGCGTTCTCACATACAACCCCAATAATCCGCCCGATTGGCGCGTAGAAATGGGGAATGTGGGGCAGGCCTACCTTAAACTGGCGCTACAAAGGTTCGGCGCCCGGCCCGGCCATCGCGGCAGAAGTCAAGCCTGGGGAGCTCGCGGTGCATGGCTGGAACTGGCCGGCGTCATCTGCCGTCGCTGTTCATATTGGTCCTGGCGCAGGTACCCCACCGGCAATTAGCTCAAGTGCAGCCGCGGGGCCCTCAGGGTACTTCAGTCTTGCCGTACCATACGACCAGGCTCTGCAGAGCGGACTCTCTTCCGGGAATCTGCAAGTTCTGGCGTCATCAGGAAGTGCACAGACCGCCGTGCCGATCGGCGGCGAGCCACCATCGGGTAAGCTTGAGATAGCAGGGACCGTCACTTTCGTTGAAACGGCAGGCACGGTGACGAGCCTGGTAATGAGGTCGACGGACGGGAAATTATGGCACTTGACTCTGCCCGCGACGGCAGCCATCACGGGCTCAGAAGGCACCGCGATCTCGCCGTCCGCTCTCACGGCGGGCGTTGCCGGCATCGTTGAGGGCACGGTTGGTGCGGGCAGCGTGTCAGCCGATAGCGTAAAACTGCTGTCTGAATCGGCTACGGGTGCCCGTGTGAGCTATGCGTGGAGTGGGGACGGCAAATCGCTCTTGGTGTCAGGCACAGGCTGGCCTGGGGAACGGGACGTTACGTTCACGACCGGACCCGCAGGTGGGCCGCAAAGCCAATTCGCAAAATCGCATGCTGACAGCTCCGGCAACTTGAGCGATAGGATCCAGGCACCGCCCGCGAATCCTGGTCAAGGGTCGGTGTGGCTTTTCGCCTCAAGCGCAGGCGCGTCCGGGTCCTCTGCTCAGGTGGCGTTACCGCTGGCTTCGCTCGGGAGCTTCGATGCGCCTCCCGCCACTCAGCTTTACATAACATCGCAGAAAGGTAGCCAATCCGGGGAAATCGGCTCCTACTGCTCGTATGGTAGGTGCTTTGCGTTGCCCAACCTTACTCTGCCAGGGGAGGTGCTTGACGTACTGCCGGGCGATTTACTTGCACTTCGGCAGCAAAATGGAACAGGGGCGCTCATCAACGAGACGCCAACTCGACTTTCTACCCAGATCTACGCCTTTCCGAGCAGGCCGGGCGAGGAACCTGACGCGAGCCTTAGTTTCGCGCCGACGGGCACTCCAGTCTACGCAAGCGGTGACCTACCGGGACGTCCCTTCAGCGTCAGCTTGCCTCAAAGTCTGGCGTCCGGCCGTTACGCGCTGATTGTTTCAATCTCCTGGCCGGACAGCGGCGGTGGCGCTAACCGGGGCGTTTACGGTTTCCTGGTTCAGGTACCATGATTGTCGGAAGACATGTACCTGTCAAACCAACCGGCTATATGCTCAAGCCGCTCGACCTTCAGGGACGGCTTGCCGGTGCGGGAAACGTCATGCCCTCCGGAGGGGAAGAGTACCAGCTTTACCGTTCGCTGTAGCACCTTGAGCGCCCTGTATAACTCGTCAGCCTGCTCGATTTCCACCCGATAGTCGTCTATTGCATGAGTAAGCAGCAGGGGCGTATGGATTTCCTTCACATAGGTGACAGGCGAGCGCTCGAGATAGAGCTCTGTGCGGTCCTGTGGCGTTCCTTGGAATTCCCAGCTCCAGAGAGCCCAGGTATAGTCCCCTGAGCCCCACGCAGAGTAGAGATTGGTCACTGCGCGGCTGGCGACCGCGGCTTTAAATCGTTGCGTGTGGCCGACAGCCCATGCGGTCATGTAGCCGCCATATGAGCCGCCCCCCACGCCCAATCGTGTCTCGTCGACATGTCCCTGGGCAACGGCGTAGTCGACGCAAGCCATCAAATCGTCGTAGTCGATGCCTCCCCAGTCGTTCGTGATTGCATCGGCAAAGGTCTGACCGTAACCCTGGCTGCCACGCGGGTTTGTGAAGAGGACAATATTGCCGCGAGCTGCGAGGAGTTGGAATTCATGGAGGTATGCCTGCCCGTAGGCCACGTGGGGACCACCGTGTATTTCCAATATGAGCGGGTACTTCTGCTTTTCATCGAAGCCCGGCGGCATCATCATCCAGCCCTGTACACGCCCACCATCAGGCCTGTCGAGCCAGAACTCTTCTGCCGGGCTCAGGTGGAATTCGTCCATAAAATCGCGATTTACGTCCGTTAGCCGCCGCTCGTGTTTCCCCAGTAGATCGGCTGTAAAGAGGTCACATGGCATATCGGCTGTGGCCGCGGCAAATACTATTCGCTCACCGGCAATCCCGAAATTGAGCACCTGCCTCTTACCGCCGATCACTTCGCGCACTTCACCACCGGCCACCGGCACTGAATAGACATGCCCGGCGCCGTGCGTTGTGACGAGGAAATAGATGGTCTTGCCGTCAGCGCTAAAGCGCGCTCTCAGCTCGCCCGTGCCGGACCAGAGGTCGGAGTTAATGAAGCTGCCGGCGGTCCGGTCTAGCTCATGAGTGAGACTCTTTATTTCGCCATTCATCGATACGATCGCTACTTCAAGGTTTGTGCCGAGCGCCCCCTCGTGTACGCGGCCGTGCCCGAAGATTGCGAAGCCCTCGCCATCTGGCAGCCAATCAAAGGCCGCCACCGCGTGGTTGTGCACCGTCACGCGTTGCGCTTCTCCCACGTTGCCGTCGGCATCCACCTGCAGGCGATGAATGTCCGCGATGGTGCTAAGCTCCTCGTCTGCCTCCTGGTTTGCCAGATAGGCGAGCCACTTCGCGTCCGGTGACCATCTGGGGTTCCCGGCGTTCCAGTCACCTTCCGTAACCTGCTTGGGCTTGCCGCCGGTCGCCGGAATAATGAAGAGGTGAGTACGACGTGTCAAAAGGCCCTGACCTTCGCCTCGGGTATGGACTCGTGTGATTTCGATGGCGTGGTCGCCTTTTTCCTCAGCGTCTTTGTCTTCTTCTGTATCCTCGACCCAGAAGCCTGGCTGCCCAAAGGCCCTCAACGCGCCTTCGCCGGCCGTCTGGCCGGGCTGACGGTTCTCGCTGTTCGCCTCGCCGGCGTTGCCCGAGTCCTGCTTCTCCTTGTTCTCGTTAGCGATCCTTTTGTCCAGCTCGTTGTCGACCTGGGTTGTGAATGCAAACCATTGGCCATCCGGCGACCATGCGAATTCGCCCGCCCCCCGCTTGCAATATGTGAGCTGGCGAGCCTCGCCTCCACCCACGGGTATTATCCAGATCTGCGGCTTCCCCGAGCGCGTTGACAAGAAAGCGATCTCGTGTCCGTCCGGCGACCAGCGGGGGAATATGTCGCGGGCGCTGCTTGCCGTGAATTTAGCGGGAGGCGTTGTGCCGTTGGCCGGCACCAGCCAGACGTTGGAAGCGTAGTCGTTCTTCTTCTTGCGCAGGCGCGTTTGTACGTACGCTACCATCTTGCCGTCCGGGGATACTTGCGGGTCGGAGACCAACCTGATTCTTAGCAGATCTTCCGCCTCGACCTTGCGCCGCTCACTACTGTTTACGGGTGCTTTGCTTTCGTGCTGTGACACCGGTATGCGCCTCCTTATATATTTATCTCACCAGTATATCAGATTGGCAAAGGGCGCGCCCCGCACAGAGAAAAGAGCTAAGGGCCGCTGTTAAGCGGCCCTTAGCTCTTTTCTCTGTGCGGATAAGTGGCTAACGAATCGTGTCGAGCACCGAGGCGAGGAGGGCCATACGGATGTAGAGGCCGTTCTGTACCTGCCGGAAGTAATATGCCCGGTCGTCGCTATCTACTTCTTCGGGGATCTCGTTCACTCGGGGCAAGGGGTGCATGACAATCATCTCTTTGCGGGCCATGCTGAGCATCATCGGATCTACTACGTAAGTGTCGCGGGCCGCCAGGTACTCCTGGGCAGCTTTCAGGTCAGCAAGCTGGCGGAGGGCGTCCTTGCGAGGGCTATCCAGGCTGTCGAAGGGCTGGCCGTAGACGCCGGCTGAAAGCTCATCAAGCTGCTGCGCCACAAAGCGCTCCCTTTGCACGCGGGTTACATAAAGGACATCGAGCCTGCGAATGGCCTCCTGGAGATCCTGGGTTTCTTCCACCGGCATTTCTCGAGATCGAGCGAACTCTACGTATTCACTGGGCATCGTGAGGCTTTCCGGCGCGATGCAAACCACCTTGACATGGCAGCGGTCAAGCGCCAGAAGCTTGATAAGGGAGTGAACGGTTCGCCCGTTGCGCAGGTCACCAAGGAAGCCGATCGTCAAGCCGTCGATATCGGTACCGAAGCGATCTTTGATTGTGTAGAGGTCGAGCAAAGCTTGCGTGGGGTGTTCACCTGTGCCGTCACCCGCGTTAATAATCGGTACCGGCCGGTGCATCGAGTTTCTGAGGGCGTCAGAAGCTGTCGCAGCCTCACGCGCGGCGCCGAGGTTGGGGTGCCTCAGCACAATAGCGTCCGAGTAACAGGCTATAGTTTTGATGGTATCATGAAGGCTCTCGCCCTTCGTAACTGAAGAATAGTGCACGCCTCCGGCAGTGGTAATCACGCGACCTCCAAGGCGTTGGGTTGCGGCCTGAAACGACAGGTCGGTACGGGTGGAGGGCTCGTAGAATACGTTTGCGACAACCCGATTTGCCAGAAGCTGGTCGGCCTTGCCCGCGGCGACTTGCCTGTCCATGCTCTGGGCGTAAGCGAAGAGGGCTTCCAGGGTCTCAGGCTTGAACTGCTCGACCGATAGAATATGTTGGTATGCGAGACTTTGTAGCGGGGTACTGGACATTGTATATACAGCGGTCATTTTTGGTGGTTCCTCCAGGTGCTGGGCGGTTGCGCCCGAAATCACCCGGAATTATATCACGTATTGTGGATTTGCAAGTGGTTATTCGTGGCTTCTGTGCTTCTTCGTCGGGCAACCGCATGTACAAAAGGGAGCAAGCTCGTAACTTGCTCCCTTTCGGGTAGATCGCTCACCGCGCCAGGAGACGCTGATGCGGCCTCAAAACTACTAAGGTGTGTTCGTGCGATACGAGGTGTCTGTATCTGTCTCGTAGCCGGTCCGGTCCGACTCCTTGACACCCTCTTCGGCTTTCTCGCCTCCGGCAGCGCCTAACGCTCCGCCGATTGCCGCACCACCTGCAGCGCCGATGGGTCCACCAACAGCGGCACCTATCACGCCACCTGCTACAGCGCCACCCGCGCCACCGGTGGCAGCGCCTGTTGCATTGCTGCCTGTGTTGGTGCGCATGCCCTCGTTATTCACCTGGCCATATCTGTAATTCTCATCCCTGTACAGAGTGCTGGCGTCATTGCGAATATCACGCGCACCGTTTGCGTTCAAGACGTTGCGGGCCATTTGCTCCTGGCCGTCGGGGGTGCGCACAGTGACGAGCACTCCGCCGCGCTGTACACCGGTTTCGTACATCTTGGCCTCTTCCTCAGGCACACCGGCATTCACCAGAGCGCCAACCAGGCCACCGGCAGCTGCTCCCACGCCCGCGCCTATCAAGGTGGTGGCGAGAGGACCGGCTACCACCAGGGGTCCAAGACCCGGTATCGCCAGCGCGCCCACTCCAACCAGCAGGCCTGCGAGACCACCAAGCACTCCTCCACCTACGGCTCCGGTGACAATACCACTTCCTGTGTCCGCCGTTGTGTCGGTCACCGTTGTATTAGTTACATCGGTGTTATCGTTTGACTTCATTGCAACGCTGATAGCGTTAGGTGAAATGCCGCTCGACCGCAATTGCTCAACCGCTGTTTGCGCCTGAGCCGAGGTATCGAACAAGCCTACTACAGTTGCCATATCAGTAAACCTCCAAGTTTGATTAACATCGTTGTTGTTTATCTCGTGCCCTAACTCGAAGTTGCTCGACTCGGGCAACTGCAACTGAAAGCAAGTGCTATGCCAGCCGGTAAAAAAAAGAACAATCCGGCCGCATTTCACGACCGGATTGTTCTTTTTAGAGCTAAGCTGCCACTGCCCGGCACAGGGCAGTAGTACGCTGTCTCAGTTAGCTTGCCAGTGCGAGACGCGATTGAATGCCTGTTCGGGAAACGGAATCCCTGCCCAGCGGAACAGGACGCACTGTTGAGGGCGCTCCATCCCTTCTACCCAAAGCTCCGGCACAAGCTCGCCACTGGACGAGGGCACCGGCTCAGGAACGGCCAGGTCTGTGTCGCGCAGGAGCGCGGCCAGCAACACAAGCTCCGAGTAGGTAGAGGCTATCCGCTTATCGTCCGAGTCCTCTATTCGCAGCACAAGCTGTTGTCCGTTGATACGGCCCAGATAAGGGTGATCTGTGGCCGCGCACCCGCAGGGCATGGTAACCTTGTATAGAGCGCTGTCGATATCGCTGATGAGGGTAAGTGTTGCCCCCTCCAGCGCGTAGCGTTGCAGCGCCATCTCGGCGAGCCTGCGGTGCGATACTTTCCCATTTTCCGCTAATTCTCGATTACTGTTCACTTTTCCCCCTCGCAGCAGCGCTCTCGCTGTCTGCGTTTTTCAATGTAACCAGGTCCTCTGAAACGAACGAAGCCGGTGGGTCATGAGACCCATCGGCCTTTGGTGGTGATCTTCCGGCAGGCTTTCCTGCAGAAATAAAAAGGCCGTGGGTGCTGGGGAGCCCACGGCAGATGGTTACATTCTCACGTACCTATCTGAAGGTGGGCAGACTCCTCCCCTGGACGGTAAGCCCAAAGGGTGTGCCGGACATGCGGCTGTGGTAATTGACTTTTGACATCAAGCCTGCTCCTTTTCGGAAGGTTGCAAAGATGTGCTTAGTATATCAGGCGAGGAATGGCCTGTCAATACTTTTCGTGGACGAATCCGTCGACTGTTTTACACATAACCGGCGACGAATGGCATAGTTTATGCTTTTGACAACGGTTTGCGTCGCTATTCCATGAATTTTCGCGTGGCAAGCCGGACTTTCGCGCCCCGTTTTAGCCACCTTATTTGACACAACTGAGGTAATCTGAAATGGATATTTCCGCCGAGATGAATACCGAGCAGAACATGAGGGTGTCGCCCACTCTCATTGCGGTAAACACTATTCTGGCTCTTTCGTCTCAAGAATTGCAAACACTGATCAAACAGGAAGCCGAAGAAAACCCTGCGTTTGAAATCATTGAGCACCAGACTTGTGCGATTTGCGGGGAGCATCTTCACAATGGCATATGCCTGAACTGCCGTCAAACGACCGCAGGTTCTCGAAGCAACAACGATATGAGTGACGATTTCAACTTCGGATCGTTTGGCTACCAGGAAGAAGGATTCGCGTCGAGGGGGTTCAACGGCGGAGACGACAACGATTTTGATCCCATTTCTCTTGTGGCCGCCGAGTCATCAATGCGTGAGAGAATGATGGTCGATCTGCGCTCTGCTCTGAATTCTCAGGACTACCAGATTGCGGATTACCTGATCGGAAGCCTCGATGACAAAGGATTCCTCACCTCCAATGTCGACGCTATTGCCTCTGAATTGGGCATCCCGATGGACGATGTAGAGCGTGTGCTGCGGGCGCTGCAAAAGAACGGACCTCCAGGGGTGGGGGCGCGAGACCCGCGCGAATGCTTGCTTCTACAGCTCGACTTCATCAAGCAGGAAGAAGGCAGCGAGCCGCCACACGTTCGGACGATCCTCAGTGACTATTTCGTTGAGCTCGGCGAGCACAAGTACGGATTGATAGCCCAACGACTGGGAATACCGCCGGAGGCAGTTGACGCAGCACGTGAATATATTCGCACCAACCTGACCCCTTACCCGGTGGCGTTCGCGGGTGAAGATGTTGCGACCTGGGGCACACAGTCGAAGGCTCAGTATGTCGCGCCTGATGTGATAATGAGAGAGGTGGATGGCGAATTACAGGTTGAAGTGGTTGAGTCGCGGCGCTTTTTCATGAGGTTGAACCCACTCTACGGCCAGATGGCGATGGATTTGCGTCACAAGAATGCCAGCATTTCGGACGAGGACCGTCGCCACATCCAGCAATATGTGGGACGCACCAAGTTGTTCATTTCGAATATCAAGCAGCGTCGTGAAACGATGGCAAAGATAGCCCGCACTCTGGTCGAATATCAGGAAGATTTCTTGAGGCAGGGGATCAGACATTTGCGTCCGCTGACGCGCGCCCAGGTCGCTGAAGCCACCGGTTTGCACGAGTTCGACCGTTAGCAGGGCCACTGCAGGCAAATTCGTAATGCTGCCGAACAGGCAGGTGGTGCCGTTCTCCGACTTCTTCACTGCATCTCTAAGCATTAAAGATGTCATCAAGGAGATAATCGACCGAGAGGGGCGACCGATGGCCGACCGGGAGATCGTGGTGCGTCTAAGGGAGCGTGGCATCAGGATCGCGCGCCGTACAGTGGCCAAATACAGGAGCCAGCTCGGAATCCTTCCATCGACTTTGCGGTAATCAGGTTTTCCACTATTGCTATATCATTGTCTGGTGCTGTATATTATGTAGTGACTCCGGTTGAGGGCTAACAACATAATCAGAATTCAGATGAGGCGATAGTCGCCGAAGCTGCCCGCACTGATGCCTACAAGGTCCCTACACTTACGCACAAACGACACACAAGACATAGGCTGGCGGCTACGCCAGCTACGGCTGCGTCGCGGATTATCACTTCGTGACCTGGCCGAGCGCTCCGGCAAACATATCTCACAGCTCAGCCGTCTAGAGCGAAGTAGTGCCAGGAAAGGCCAGCCCAAGCAGGCCACTGTCATGAAGGTTCTTGATGCTCTCGAAGCCACGCCGGCCGAACGGACCGCCGTCTTCCACGTCGAGGAGCCTGCGCTGACAGGTGAGGAAATCGCCGCTCAGGTGGCGAAGATCGAGCGCGACTATGGCAATAGCCCCTCAGCATATATTCTGCTTGACGAACACTGGTACCGCTGGTACCTTAATCCGGCGGCGCGTGCGGTTCTAGGGCTGTCACCCGAGGAGTACGCAGGCTCTATCGGCAACCACGGTGTAGTTCAGCTCATTGATTCCTCGAGTTCGTTGTATCACCGCTACGCCAATTCGTCGCGTCGTCACCAGTTCTCATTATGGGCGGCTACCTTTCGCTTTCATTTCGCTGACCAGCAATTCGACCGCTGGTACCTCGACATCGAGGCCCAGATCAACGAGATTTACTGGGCTCGGCAAATCTGGGACGCTCCGCCCTACGAACCCGAGTTTGCCGACAGCCAGATCGTGCATATGTTAAATCCTCAAGTGGGCGTCCTGCATGTGCGCGTTCAACTCAACCAGATGATGAAAGCGCCGCGCTTTGCATTGGTCGAGATCACCCCTGCCGACGACAAAACAGCACGAAAAATGGCTGAGTTGCGGCGCTCGGCTTGGCGCAACGACGCCGGCATCTGAACAGGCCCGGCCGGCGTCATTCTTGCCAAGGCCCCATGGCCCGATTATAATCCTCATATAACGTTGGATATTCTCATCCTTCCACTTGAGGAGTGGCTTTCACCATGGCTATGCGCTTCGAAAGTCTGGCCGCGACGCTGGAGGCTCTCGAACCTGTAACGGGCCGTACCCTGATGATCAGTATGCTTGCGGAGCTACTCGGGCAAGCCGGCCAGGACGATATCAAGCAGCTTGTCTACCTGAGCCAGGGGCGGATGCTTCCTGAGTTCATCCAGGAAGAGTTCGGTATGAACGAGCGCCTGATCTACCGCTCGGTTGCCCTGGCTTACCATGTTCCGCAGGACGAAGTGCTGGCGAGAGCCAAGCAATTGGGCGACGCAGGCCTGGTCGCTCAGGAATATGCTAAGCTCTGGCTGGAGCAATCGCCGCCTGAGCAAAGCACCACCGAACCGGCATCTCTCCAGGACGTCTACAACCACCTGATGACGATAACAAAGACGGTCGGCCCTGGAAGCACCGAGGGCAAAGTGTCGGTACTGGCAGCTTTGTTTGCCCGCCTTACGCCTTTAGAAGCCAAACATGTGGCTCGTATCGTTGTTGGCAGGCTCCGTGTTGGCGTGGGCGACCCGACCCTGATGGATGCGCTGTCGCTAGCCAAGGCAGGCGACAAGTCGCTCAGAGCGCCGCTGGAGCGGGCCTACAACCTTTCCAGCGATCTGGGCCTGGTTGCGCAGACGCTTTACTCGTCGGGTGCGGAGGCTCTCGATGAGATTCAGGTGAAAGTGGGCAATCCCGTGCGCATGGCCCTGGCCGAGCGCGCCGATACGGCTGAAGATATCGTCAAGCGGCTCGGCAAATGTGCCATCGAGCCGAAGTATGATGGCTTCCGCATTCAAATGCACAAAGATGGCGACAACATAATAATATTCTCCCGAGGATTGGAGAACCTCAGTGGTATGTTTCCTGACGTGGTGCAGGCAGTCCACGAGCAGATCGAGGCGAAGCAGGTGATCCTCGAAGGCGAAGCGCTGGTTTACGACGTTGAGACCGGGCAGTTCCAGCCCTTCCAGGTTACCACCCAGCGACGCCGCGTGCACAATATCGAGGAAATGAGCTCGCGGTTTCCTCTTCGCCTGTTGGCCTTCGATATTCTCCTGGTAGACGGCCAGGACCTGACCCGTGCACCTTACACGGAGCGACGGGAGGCATTGTTACAGACGATCAAGCCCCATACGGGCCGGGGCGGCATCGAACCCTCGCCCACTCTTATTACGGACGATCCGGAGCAAATAATCTCGTTCTACGAAAACAGCCTCGTAGATGGGCTGGAAGGAATCGTGGCAAAGCGGCTTAATGGCACCTACGAGGCCGGGAAGAGGGGCTTCAACTGGATAAAGATGAAGCGTTCTTACCAGACCCTGATGCGTGACACAGTTGACTGTGTGATCGTAGGCTATGACTACGGCAATGGCGCTCGCGCCTCTTGGGGCATCGGATCGGTGCTGGTGTCGGTCTACGACAAAGCCACCGACACATTCCCGACCGTAACCCGGGTGGCAAGCGGCCTGTCGAATGAAGGCTGGAAGGAGCTGGGGAAGAGGCTGGCTGCCGATCGCATCGAACACCCTGACCCCCGCGTGGTCAATATCATAAAGACCGACGTGTGGGTGGTGCCGCGATATGTGCTTGAGCTCCAGGCTGACGAAGTAAGCCGCTCGAAGATGCACCCGGCCGGGAGAGTAGATGGCGGCTCGGGCTATGCATTGCGCTTTCCACGCGTAGTGAAGGAGCGCACCGAACGAAACCCTGAGGATGCCACCACTGTCGAAGAAGTTATAGAGTTATATAATATGCAGGGAAAGGGAGACATAAGAGGCAAGAGGAAAAAGAGTGAAGAAGCTCAGGAGGAGTAGTTTTGGGTGAGATTGTCAAGCAAATCGTCATCGATGCGCCTGCAAATAAGGTCTATCGCTACGTGGTAGACGCCCATAACGCGCCCCTCTATATCAGCTCTATCACCCGAATCATTTCAGGGCCGGATGGGACCCCCGCGAAAGGTGACGTTTGGAAAGCTGACGCTAATTTCTTCGGGCAGCAACGCGTGCTCAACCTGAGACTCGACGCCCTCTCGGTGGACAAAGCGGTTCGCTTCGTGCTGGAGGGTGAACTGGAGGCTACCCTGCTTTTGCGAATGTCGGCGGGCAGCAGTCCATCCAGCACGGCTGTCAGCCTTACCCTTGAAGCGCCCAGCGTTCCCGCCATCCTGCTAGGTGCTCTGTTGGGAGGCATGCTTGGTGAAGATTTGGCCCGCCTGAAGCGCAACGTTGAAGCCACCGCAGGGGGGCATTAGATGCCGGAGCTTGAAAAGAGAATCGGGTTGTTGCGTCTGTTGTTAGCCGATATTCAGGGCAAACAGTCGCAATTGCGCGAGATGGAAACGCAGTACAGAGAACAATTGTCCCGGATTGTGGATTTTGTAGTCTACCGCGAGGGCGACGTGTCTAACGCGCTCTCGCTGATGAGCGAAGTGCAATCCAAGCTGGACGAAGTAGTGGCAACGGTGGCACACTTGAAGATGATCCACGAGCGAGGCAGCATGGAGCTCGATGCGCTGGTGCTAACGAAGCGTGTGTCCGAAGCGCGCTCGCAGCTTGCGGAGCTGGAGACGCGCCAGAAAGAGCTCCTGGAGAAGCTGGGACAACTGCCGGCCGGCGAGCCCCAGAGCCTACAGACAGCAGCCATAGGCGAGCAACTGGACGATATAAGTAAGATACAGGACGAAGTTGAAGGAGTGTCGAGCGAGATCGCCCGCCTGCACGACCTCATTGCCGAAGCCAGCGAGCGGGCCGCTCGTACGATCCAGCCGCGTAGGATGTGACGACGAAGTTGTCAGTTGTCAGTTGTCAGTTGTCGGTATTACGCGTTGCGTCGGTGGCCGCTCGCCGGTCGTCAGTCGTCGGTCTACTGACAACTGACAACTGACAACTTCGTCACCAACTTCGTCAAACAAGGAGCAACATGAGTCCGCTTGGAAAGCGAATCGTGGTCTTTTTAATGTTGTGGGTCTTTGTGGTGATGATTGCTTTGCAGGTGTACGACAACGTGACCGGCAAGGGCATACCGATGAAAGAGGCCTCGCCAATCCCCACAGCGGAGCCGTCCGTCGTGCCCGACCAGCAGGTTCAGCAGCTTGCCACTCTGCAGGGCTGCATTGCATCGGACCCGAGTAACCTGCAATGTACTCTCGACCTTGCCGGCCTTTACTATCAGGGCGGCGACTATCCTGAGGCCCAGGTTACTTATGAGAAAGCCAACCAGCTTTCGCCCAATAATTACGAGATCCTCCTCAAGCTAGCGGGCTCCTATATCTTCCAGCAGAAGTTTCCTCAGGCCGCAACTACTCTCCAGCAAGCGTCCATCCTCAGGCCGGACAGCCCGGAAATTCACCTGTTGCTTGGCCTTTCCCTCAGCAAGCTTGACCCGCCGCGAATGACAGAGGCGATAGCCGAGTGGCGGAAAGTGATTTCTCTTCAGCCCGATTCATCGCTGGCCGACCAGGCGCAGCAATATATCACTAATGCGGGCACGCAGTAAGTGGTGCCTGATCCTTTGGCGAGCGGCTACCCGGTCGTGCCTGACTGTTCTCTTATTCCTGTCTTTTCTTTTGCTCTACGCCCGGTCCCCAGGTGAAACCAGGGCCGTTCAGGCGAGCCCTCCTTCGAGCCTGTCGATCAGGTTCGCGGTCATCGGTGACTTCGGATCCGCGGGCGATCCCGAAGCTGACGTAGCGCGACTCGTTGAAAGCTGGAATCCCGATTTCATCATTACCACGGGCGATAATAATTACCCGGGCGGCTCTGCAACCACTATCGACGCAAATATCGGGCAATATTATCACGACTACATCGAGCCGTATGCTGGGATTTATGGTGCCGGTGCCGGCTCAAATCGCTTCTTTCCAACTTTAGGGAACGAAGACTGGGCCACATCGGGCGCGCAACCGTACCTCGATTATTTTGACCTTCCCGCCAACGAGCGTTACTACGACTTCGTCGAAGGCCCGGTGCATTTCTTTGCGCTGGACAGTGATGCACATGAACCTGACGGCGTAACAGCGAATTCAGAGCAGGCCAATTGGCTGCGTGAGCGGCTGCAATCGGCCCCCGAGCCCTGGAAGATAGTCTACTTCCACCATCCTCCCTATTCGTCCGGCACGAACGGATCTACGCCGGCCATGCAGTGGCCTTTCGCGCAGTGGGGTGCGTCGGCTGTGCTGAACGGTCACGACCATGATTACGAGCGGGTCATGCGCGACGGATTCCCCTATTTTGTAAATGGCCTGGGAGGACGCAGCACGTCCGGCTTTCTCGAGCCGGTGCAGGGGAGCACGGTCCGCTACCATGACGACTATGGTGCCATGCTTGTTGAAGGCGACGCCCTCACCATGACCTACACATTTATCACGCGTAAAGGCGAAGTGATTGACAGGTACGTCGCCTGCAATGCCATACAATGGTTGCCTGGACGCTTTGATTGTCTGACATCCTTGAATGGCGGGCGCAACCATTAGGAAAACTTTCCACTCCTGGCGGTTTGCAGTACAATTAACGTGAGCGATCTGAAAAATGCCTCAAGACGCGACACCGGTGTCGCGTAAAAGCAAGGAGGTAGATTCTTGGCAACTGCAACCACTCCAGCTCCCGCGCCGGCAACCGAAGCCGAGCCTACCAGACGAAGGCCGAGCTGGATCGATCGCCACCATTTCTTGCTTCGCCGCCTGCATTCTCTATCAGGAATAGTGCCTGTTGGCGGGTTCCTGCTTTTCCACTTTTATGAGAACGGGTCGATCTTCTACGGGGCCGACGCATACAACGCAATGGCGCTCGGCGCGCGGGACGTGCGCTACCTTTTTATCATCGAAATCGCGCTTATCTTCATCCCGTTCCTTTACCACGCGCTTTACGGCCTTTTCATCGTCTCTTATGCGCGCAGCAATCTTGGCTCGTACAGCTACGCTCGGAACAATCTATTCATGTGGCAGCGGATAACAGGAATTTTCCTCTTCCTCTTTATCCTCTACCATATCTGGCAGTTCCGATTCCTGGAATTCCGCCAGGTCCCGGCCGATACTGCATCCGTCGCCGCCTCGCTTTCCGTCTTGCCGGTGTTCATCTTCTACCTGGTCGGCGTCATCTCGGCGGGTTTCCACCTGGGCAACGGCCTGTGGACCTTCTGCATAACATGGGGCCTCACTATTGGCAAGCGAGCTCAACGAGTATCGCAATATATCACCACCGCGATTTCAATAATAGTAAGCCTGATCGGCGTCGCAATCGCGATAGCGTTCGTGGCGCAGGGAGGGGGACTGAAGTGGTGGTTCTAGGAGGAAAACGTAAAGCGTAAGACGTAAAACGTAACCGCCAAGACGCCAAGTTCCGCCAAGGCCGCCAAGGTTCTCTATTGTATTAGACCATAATAATCTCTGTGATCTCTGTGATTTAGAACAGCAATAATCTTCGTGATCTTCGTGCGCTTGGTGATCTTCGTGATTGAGAATCAAAACAACCTCGGCGGAGCTTGGCGTCCTGGCGAAAAAGAAAACGCTCGTTATTAGCAGTTTGAAGCACTTCTCAGGAGCATACAATGGCAGGCCCTAAAGTAATCGTTGTCGGTGGCGGGTTGGCGGGGCTTTCGGCAACCATCAAGATAGCGGAAAAAGACGTCGATGTGGACCTCTTTTCTATCGTGCCGGTACGGCGCTCGCACTCGGTGTGCGCGCAGGGTGGTATCAACGCTGCCGTCAACACAAAGGGCGAGGGCGACTCTCCGGCCATCCACTTTGACGACACGATCTACGGCGGCGATTTCCTGGCGAACCAGTCGATCGTCAAAGACATGTGCGAGAAAGGGCCGGGCATTATCTTTATGCTCGACCGTATGGGCGTGATGTTCAACCGAACGCCGGAGGGCAACCTCGATTTTCGCAGGTTCGGAGGAACGCTGCACCACCGCACCGCTTATGCGGGCGCGACCACAGGCCAGCAGCTTTTGTACGCGCTGGACGAGCAGGTGCGCCGCCAGGAAGTAGAGGGCAAGGTTCACAAGTTCGAGAACTGGGAGTTTTTGTCGGTAGTAATCGATGACGACAATATCTGCCGTGGTATCGTCGCGCAAGATATGAGAACCATGGAGATCAGGGCCTTCAAAGCCGACGCGGTTATCCTCGCCACCGGCGGCCCCGGCCTCATCTTTGGGCGTTCAACCAATTCGATGATCAACACCGGCACGGCGGCCTCAGCCGTCTACCAGCAGGGCGCTCTATATGCAAACGGCGAATTCATCCAGGTCCACCCGACCGCTATTCCGGGCGAAGACAAGCTCCGCCTGATGTCCGAATCGATACGTGGGGAGGGTGGCCGCGTTTGGACCTACAAAGATGGTAAACCCTGGTACTTTCTCGAAGAGATGTACCCTGCATATGGCAACCTCGTGCCGCGCGACATCGCGACCCGCGCAATCTTCGACGTTTGCGTGCGTCAAAAGCTGGGAGTGGATGGGCAGAACCAGGTCTTCCTTGATATATCGCACCTCGATCCCCATATGCTTGAAGTCAAGCTGGGCGGAGTGATCGACATCTACCGCAAGTTCGTTGGCGACGACCCGACCAAAGTGCCGATGCGAATCTTCCCGGCTGTCCATTACAGCATGGGTGGGCTCTGGACCGACCAGTTTAGCAACATGACCAGCATCCCTGGCCTCTTCGCGGCGGGGGAGGTTGACTATAACTACCATGGGGCGAACCGCCTGGGAGCCAACTCGCTGCTGTCGTGCATCCATGGCGGCCTGTATATAGCAGGGCCGGCTGCCATCAAGTACGCTCAGGGCAACGCCAGGTCAGCGGCGTCTGTAGGGCGACGAGCCCTTCCGGCGCGAAATCGCACGCCAGACCGAGAGGTACAACGCCGTCGTCAATGCCACCGGAAAGGAGAACCCATATTCGCTGTGGCTGGAAATGGGCAGCATCATGACCGATAACGTGACCGTGGTCCGCTACAATGACAAGCTAAAAGAGACCGACATCGTGTTGCAGGGACTGATGGAGCGGTACAAGAACGTTGGTGTGCCCGACCATTCGGGCTGGAGCAACCAGGCTCTCTTCTTCACGAGACAGCTCTGGAATATGCTGGTGCTGGCCCGCGTAGTCACGATAGGCGCGCTGCTGCGGGACGAAAGCCGGGGCGCTCACTATAAGCCTGATTTTCCCGATAGGGACGACGCTCGCTTCTTGAAGACCACTCGCGCTCGCTACGCCGGCCCCGAAGATGCGCCGGAGATCACATACGAAGAGGTCGATATTCAGTACATTAAGCCCAGGCCGCGCCGCTACGATGTCGCGAAGGGCGAATCAGCGGCATTGCCGTCAGCGGCGGCCACCGCAAACACGCTCACTGCATCGAATGGCAAGAAAGCCGAGACTATCATCGTCGCCGGAACCGTTCCGTCCGCGCCGGCGCGCAAGAATGAATAGCCCTCTTGCTGTAGATCCGCAAAGAATCTATCGAAAATCTCGGCGGGAGCCGGCATGTTGGTGGCAAAAGGCAGTCTGAAAGAGTCAGCTAGAACAATGGAGACAACAATGTCCCAGAATACGGACAACACTGGAGGGGCGAAGGCCGAGCGCACAATTCGCCTCAAGGTCCGGCGGCAAGATAAGCCCAGGAGCGACCCGAACGCAAATCAGCGGTGGGAAGAATTCGAGATTGCGTGGAAGCCAGGCATGAATATCATATCTTGCCTGATGGCGATCCAGCGCAACCCCGTGACAGCGGACGGCACGCCGACCAACGCGGTCGTCTGGGAGAGCAACTGCCTCGAAGAGGTGTGCGGGGCCTGCACTATGCTGGTGAACGGTAAGGTGAGGCAAGGCTGTTCGGCGCTCGTAGACAAGCTTGTCCAGCCTATCACGCTTGAGCCTCTGACCTCTTTCCCGGTGGTACGGGACCTTATTGTCGACCGTTCGCGGGTGTTCGAGGCGTTCAAGAAGGTGAGGGCATGGGTGCCCATCGATGGCACCTACGATCTGGGCCCGGGACCTGAAGATGAACGAGGACGACAGGCAGCTCTCGTATGTGCTTTCAACCTGTATGGCCTGCACAGCTTGCATGGAAGCCTGTCCGAACTTCAACGAAGACTCTCCTTTCATCGGACCGGCAGCCATCAACCAGGCGCGGCTTCACAACAGCCACCCGACCGGTAAGATGCACGCCGCCGAGCGCCTGGAGGCGCTGATGGGCGAGGGCGGCATCGCCTATTGCGGTAACGACCAGAACTGCGTACGCGTCTGCCCCAAAGGGATACCGCTGACCGAGTCGATCGCCGAGATGAACAGGCAGGTGAACCTCTACGCTATAAAGAGCCTGTTTCGGAAGTAGCAAGTACTAAGATACTGCTTGCGGTTACTGTTCACTGGTGACATGGCCGAAGTACATAAGCTCCCAGATGGCTTCATCGCGCTCGGACTCGATGACCGTATCGCCGTCGAAGTGGTCGAAAGTCAGGTCTCCCGTGAAGCGCAGGAACTTACCGTCAAAGCCGATCAGCCGGGCCAAAAATCGCCGTATTCCGGGAATAGTATCGATCAGCTTCATGCGCAGAATGGTATTCTTGCGGGAGAAAGTCAGCAAGTAGCGGTTTGCGCCGTCCCTGTAATCGTAGACAGTTACATTTGCTACAGGCCTGCCGGTCTCTTCGTCAGTCTGAATATCGGAAGCTGAGAAGCTAACTTTGGTCTCGTCATCGGCCAGGATGTTGCCGTTGCGGGCAAGCATGAAGACCGGGAAAGTCTTGTAGCCATATTTCTTTTCGGCGGTGATATGCGAGGCAATAAGCGTATAGTCGCCGATCTTGCCTCTTGCCCAATACCAGTGATTCATCAAGCTCACGGGAGAGATATTCCCCCAGTTGTGGTCGTGGTACCCGACTCCCGTCAGTGTCTGCGTAGCTACCGGCGACGGTGAGGGTTGCCTGCACGTCGCCCTGGGGCACGGACGGCAGCCAGGCGAAAAAGTGCTCCGATCGCTCGCCGAACAAAAGATAGCCGGTCTCCGGACGCCAGGGCGGCGTGGTGCTGGAAAGGGTTACATCGCACCGGAGATCGTCAATTTCGACATGAATTGCATAGTTGTGCAGGTCACCTTTGAAAGTATTCGGCCCGATACGAACGTCGCACGTCTCCTTTGCCGATGAAAAGCTCTGCGCGGGTGCATGGTATTCCTTTTCCAGGTGTGAGCCATCCGGCCCATCGAGCGTAAAGGCAACGTAAGGCGCGAGTGGCCCGCCCACGTCCACCAATGGCTTCGTGTAAAAGACGATCACAGTCTTCGAGCCGTCGCTCAAGTGGGCATCGAAATACCACCACTCGTAAGTGCCTTTGCCGCCGCCGGTGCGGATGCCATCTTCCCAGGGCTCGACCTGGCCTTTCTTAATGCCCAGGCGCTCGTATTCCTGCGGGCTCGCCGCAAGGTGCGAAGGGATAACGTGATCGCTCATTAGTCATTCCTTTTTGATGGCTATTGTAGCACACGTTTTGAGAGGTGAGGAAGTATGCGTTCAGATTAGAGTTGTAGGGGCACGGCGCTGACGTGCCCTGGTAGGCAATAGATTGTGCCAATCCAGCGAGGGCACGTCAGCGCCGTGCCCCTACACGATTTCCTCCACTCGTGGTCTGAACTCTTACTGAGGAAAGTGCGTTTGCGCGCCTGCGAGCAATCTGGTATAATACCGGACGTGTCGGCGGGGCGTAGCGCAGCCCGGTAGCGCACTTGAATGGGGTTCAAGAGGTCCCGCGTTCGAATCGCGGCGCCCCGACTAATTGGATGAGGTGACAAAGGCTCTGGAGTAAGTCTCCAGAGCCTTTGTGTTGTTTAGCCCTACGTCCATTGTGACGAACCCGCTCCTCTAATTTGCGTCAGGCAAGACTGCCACAGCTTCGATCGAGATAAGTAGCCCGCGCGGCAACTGTACGATTGGAACTGAACGGGCTGGGGGATTTGTCGGGAAGTATTCTGCATAAAGCTGGTTCAAGCGGGCAAACCAGGCTGGGTCGGCCATGAAGATTGTGGTTTTGACCACGTACTGGAGGCCACTCCCGGCGGCCTGGAGCACGCTTGATAGGTTTTCGAACGCTTGCCTGGCCTGGGAGTCGAAGTCGTCCCCCCTGGGCGCATTGGTGGCCGGATCGAGGCCCGCCTGCCCGGAGATGAAGAGAAGGTTGCCCGCTCGCACTGCATGCGAATAGGGGCCAAGCTGTGGTGGCATGGAATCACTCTTGATCGGACCGTAGATTATGCTCATTGTAAATCTCCTTTGGGCCTTGAGGTTCTTTTCGCCCATGCAGTATACGAGCGGGGAGACGCGAACGCCATTTTGGGAGCGCTTACGACCGGCTGAAGGTGAGCGCCAACTGAACCGAAGTGCCACTGGAAGAATGGTGTATAATATTTGCCCAGGCGCTCCTTCGCCTGGATCATACTTGTTGGAGGAGCAGACGGTATCGCGGCAGAAAGGAGAAATACCATGGCTATCGAAACAGCCCTTCGAGTGCGCCTTCCCAACCGGCCCGGCGAACTGGCCCGAGTGGCGCGGCAATTGGCAAATGCCGGCGTGAACGTTCGCTCGGTGGCGGGCGTGTCGGGCGCAGGTGAGGGCGTACTGGAGTTCCTGGTGGACGATTTGGGCGCTGCGACCCAGGCGTTGAGGCAGGGTGGCACCAGCTTCGCTGAGACCCGTGTGGTTATGAGTCCGATACCCGATGAGGTCGTTACTCATCCTGGCGGGCTGGCGCGGCTGGCTGAGGCATTGGCTGCGGCAGGCATCAATATAGAATCGCTGTATGCGGCAGTCGGCGACCACGGCCAGGTAGTAGCTGTGCTTGGATGTAGCGATCCGGAGAAGGCGGAGCCGCTGTTTGCGACCTGGGGCGCTTGAACGGACCGCTCAGTATCGCCAGATAGTGAGACCTGTTGGGAGTGATAAAGAGCGTGGGGCATGGCGCTGGCAAGTCCGGATAGGCAAGCAAAGATGCAACGCGCACATGGCATATCTGAGCCGTGCCCCTTTATGACCGTCCTAAATACGTTCGTATTTCTCAATTAGGTTGCTCCGACCCACCGTTCATATTGTGCACACGGCATATGGATGTTCTTCCCGCGCACAGCTACCTCGATGAGCGAGGTATCCCATATCAGCGCCTGTCTTTCCCGGCGAGCACGGAAAAAGGGGCGGCTAACGTTGCGCGTGCCCTTGGATACAGGGAGCGGCAGATGGTCAAGACGCTAATCTTCGAGACCGACAAAGGCGAGCGGGCGCTTGTCATGCTTGGCGGCGACCAGAATGCCATCTCGGGGCAGTTGAAGCGGGCGCTTGGCTCGCGCAACATTCGGCTTGCCGATGCTGAGGCGGTGATTGCCGTCACCGGTTACCGGATAGGGTCGATACCGCCGTTTCACTGGCAGCCGGAAGGATTCCGGTCGTTCATTGACGAGAGTTTGATGTCGGAAACGGTCCTGGGAGTCGGTGCAGGGCAATGGGGTGAAGAGATAATGATTTCCCCGGCCGATCTCGTGAAAGCGAGTGATGCTCGGGTTGTCAACCTTACAGCGCCAGAGCGCCAGGGGTGATACAAAGTCGAGAACGAGACCGGGAAGCGCCATCTTGACTTCCTCCTTCTGAACGCAGTCATGAATAACTACCCTTCGCAGTGCACGCGGGTAACTGATTCTTCACTGCGTTCACGATGACAAGGGCAAGGCGGCGCTCATGGCCCAACAACTTTGTTGGTGATGCACTCATGATGACAAGCTCAGGAGGGCGCGTCGGGCTCGTTTGCTCTTTCTCGTCACAGCCTGCCATCAGACAGCTCCTTATGCGGCCTTGAGCTTGTCGATTTCTTCGACCCTGTCGGGTCCGCCGGTTGCAGGTAGATAACGGTCGGCATGGCCGAGTGCGGTGAAGGCGAAAGCAATGGGGATCACGATCTGGGACAGCCCGACCAGCCCGAATACCAGTCCGATGTTGCCCGTCGCGGTGATGACCCACCCGCCAACCAGCGAGCCTAAAGGTATCGTTGACCAGGCTAGCACCCTTCCGCTCGTTTGTACCCTTCCAAGCAGGTTGTCGGGCACGATGACCTGCCGCAGGCTGCCGGTGTTGATGTTGAAGATGATCCCACTGCCGGCCACAATCGCATACAGCACAAGCGCGGGCCAGTAGAATGGGGTGATCGCCAGGTCCACTGTGCCTAGCCCCGTAAATACCAGAGCGCCAAGAATTAATGAACTGAAGCTAAAGTGCTTGTGTAGCCACGCCGCGAGAAGCGCGCCGATCACCATGCCGGCGCTCTCGGCTGCGTAAAGCCATACCACCTGGTTGTCGGCTGCCGACAGTTGTTCCTTCGCGAAAGCTACAATCTGCGAGCCCGTCATGATGCTGACAAAGTTGACCAGCGCCATCATCACAGATATGTTACGCAGCACCGGGTGATGCCAGACATAGTGCAATCCTTCCGCGATGTCTTTGCCCAGGTGCCGCCCTTGCGTTGGATTGACAAGTGTCGTGTTGAAGCGCGTAACGATTAGCCCCAGCGAAAGCGCTGAGAGCCCAAACGACATCGCATCGAACCAGAGCATCTGGTCCACAGCCAGCGTGCCCACCAGCAGCCCCGCGAGGAGTGGCCCCGCCACGCCTGCAGCCGAATAGGTGGCCTGGATTCGCCCGTTGGCCGCCACAAGGTCGTCTCGCCCCACAAGTGCCGGGATCGCGGCGAATTGCGCCGCATCAAACGCGATTGTCAGGGTGGTCTGCAAAAACCCGACGACATACAGCCACCATACCGGCAGCCAGCCGCCCAAAGCCAGAATAGGAATTGAGGCAATCAACGCGCCGCGAGCAAGGTCGGTGCCGACCATCAGGCGCTTGCGGTCCACCCGGTCGACCCAGGCTCCCAGCACGAACCCGAAGAGCAAATAGGGCATGAAGCTTGTCGCCGTGGCGATGCCCAGGTTGAGCGCCGAGCCGGTCAGCTTGTATACGATCAACGGTAGCGCGAAGCCCGTTACGGCGCTGCCCAGATTTGACACGGTCTGGCCGAACCAGTATTTTCGGAAATCGCTGCGGCGGGAGGGCGGGACAGGCTCCAGGGCAGCGGGGCTCAACGTCGGTCATATAAAGCCTCTTTCGCTCACGCGGGCTCGCCGGGACTCTCGGGTCGCTGCAAATATGGTGGGGCTTCGAAGAGCGCGAGGGTTATACCGTAGACCGCTCCATCGCCGTCCGGAGGCTCGCGCACCAGGTCTTCGACCAGCGCCACCAGACGCGCCTGGTACTCTTTGACACGTTCCGGCGATAGCCGGACGTGTGCGAAGGAAACCTCCCGGTATGGATCTTCGGCCCCCGCAGCGATGGTCTCGGCCATCTCGTCCCGGGCGCGCGTCATGAGATCAAGCCCAACCGAATGTGGGCCGGTGACATCGCGCGGCATCTCGAACTGAAACAGGCGAGCCGTGCGCGTGTAATATTTGGCTACGATCCCGCGCACGAGACGCCGAGCGATAATCTGTGCAAGGCCGGCCTCCTCCAGTACATGAAGGTGATGGCCGATGGCCCCTGGCGTTGCGCCCAGGCGTGTCGCGATCTGCTTGGCAGTAGCAGGCTCGTTGAGGATGATGTTCAGGATACGCGTGCGCATGGGGTCGCTTATCGCCCTGAACTGGGCTGCCGTACTGAGCACCAGGCGCGCCGGCAGGTCGGGCATCGCGACGGGCACTTCACCCGGTAAAACCTCTACCTGATCAAGTTGGCCTTCCAGGGTGTTCATGATTCAATCCTCCCACATACTGGCTTCGCAGTATGTACTGTATTGCTAGTACGTACTGGAATTGTAGCACATAAATATACGGCTGTCAATAGGCTAACCGGTAGTAAACATTCAGAAACGGGGTAAAGAAACTTTTGTAGGGGCAGACCCACGTGTCTGCCCTGGTGGGGTGCCGATTCTCTATCTGACCAGGGCAGACACGTGGGTCTGCCCCTACATCCCAATTCTGAACGCTTACAACCGGTAGTAAGAGTTTAGGTTTGAGGTGGGTTCTCGACTTTGCATCTACCCTGGAAGCTGTGCAAACTGGAAGCTGTGCAAATAGGTATTGCGCTCGACGGTACGACTTGGTATAATGTCCAGAAGAGTGAGCCATCTGAATAGTTGTCCAGGCCCAAAAGCAGCACCCTATTGCAGCGGTGGGTATCTCACTACAAAAGATTAGAGAAACCGCAGCCTGGCTCTAAGCGTTAAAGGGATAGTGATAGCACCCAATTCTTGAATTCGGCTTGCATTACCCGCTTCGCATTTTTCGGGGTACGACGCAGATTTTGAACTCTTTTGCGAGTTTGGTAGTATATTAAGCAAGATGGCTTAGCTCGTGCTGCCGCTCTTGCTCCCCTTCAAACTCGAAACTCGCGTCGCGGTTTATTCGTCCTCAGCCTCCCGGGGGCACAATGAAAAGCAAGCTGGACTAGGCAGGTATTGTTATGGAAGTAAATTTCCAGCAGATTGCCGAGCGACTACAGAATCGCATCGTTCAGCACGACGACGCAGTTGGAGCTGACGGCTCAGCCGACGATTACGTAGTTCAGGTCGAGGAGATCAATTTGGAACCTCTGCTTAACGTAGCCCCGGAAGCTGCACATCCGGATACCGAGCTTGTGCATCGTATCCAACGCGGCGATATGGCCGCCTTCGAGTCGCTATTCTTCAAGTACCAGGGGCAAATTTATCGCACCGCCCTGGCCATTACGCGAGACCCCGGCTCTGCCGAAGAAGTGTTGCAGGATTGCTTCTACAAAACCTACCTGAACATCATGAATATCACGGGCGACGGCTCCCTCTCGCCCTGGCTGCACAGGGTGGCGGTAAACCTGAGCTGCAACGCCATAAAACGGAGGCGTGTACATCTTGAGCCCATCGACGATATGGCAGAGGGCAATTTCCCCTCCGACCCGCACCAGTCGCCGGAAGCTCAAGCCGAGCGCGCCGAGCTGCAGGGTACTATGCGCGCTGCAATCAACGCCCTTCCATTGAAGCATCGCCTCGTGATCACCCTGCATTACCTTCAGGATTTTTCATTGCCCGAGATTGCATACATCCTCGACCTCCCGGTCGGAACAGTCAAATCGCGGCTGCATCACGCACGTAAGGCCCTGCGCGCTCGACTGGAGAACCAGCCGAGGACCGCTCTGGAGGCATCATATGATCCGTCGTATTAGGATGCTTGCCGCATCTTTGCATGAAGACCTATCCGATGATAGGCATGGGCTGAGCGCATCTGAAGACACACTGGAAGATGACGACGACCCTGGACTTGATCTGCTGGTGAAAAATGCGATGCATGCCAATTGGCTGGAACATGACCCGAAGCGGGTCTGGAAGAAACTGAGCGAGCGAGTTCGCGGCCCTTTTGGTCGAATGGCGATCGAAGAGCCGGCGCTTGTGGGTGAGCCGATGCCTATGGCCTTCGAAGGCCAGGACGCGAGCGAGCACACTCCCGAGCCGGTAAGATATCGCCATTTCCTGCTGACAGAAGGTGTAATCTCCCAACGTTAATATAATAGAGTTGCAACCGGCAATGGGGACGGTTTCGCGCCGTCCCTTCTTTATTGTCTCTTTTTCGGTTAATCGCGCCATACTGGTATAATCAGGAATAGAAAAGATAATACTGAGGTACAAATGTCAGATAATGCACAGGAAGGCCGCAATCCGGTGGATGGAGCGGACCAGATCAAAGTGGTTGACGTTCGCGGCATCGCCGAGCGATTGAGCCAGAGCGTTGAGCAGGTTATTGTGGGCAAGCACCAGGAGGTACAACTGACGCTGATTGCGCTGTTGTGCCAGGGCCATGTGCTGGTAGAAGACGTGCCTGGTGTCGGCAAGACGATGCTTGCGAAGACTATTGCCCGCTCGATAGGGTGCAGCTTCAAGCGCATTCAGTTTACTCCGGACCTATTGCCGAGCGACGTGACCGGGGTATCAATCTACAACCAGAAAAGCGGCGAATTTGAATACCGGCCAGGTCCCGTAATGGCACAGATAGTTCTGGCCGACGAGATCAACCGCGCCACCCCCAAAACGCAGTCAGCCCTCCTGGAAACCATGGAAGAAAAGCAGGTCACGGTTGACGGAGTAACATATCCCCTGCCCAGGCCCTTTATAGTGCTCGCTACCCAGAACCCCATCGAATATGAGGGCACTTTTCCTCTGCCTGAGGCCCAGTTGGACCGGTTCCTGATGCGAATCTCGCTAGGCTATCCAAATCGCTCAGAGGAGATCGAAGTGTTGAGCCGGCAAGAGGTAGTACACCCTCTCACGCGGGTCGAGCAGGTCGTGGGATCCAGCGAGCTTGTGTCTGGGCAGCAGGCAATCCGGAGTGTGCACGTCGATCGCCTTATCAAGGAATATATCGTAGCCGTCGTTAGCGCCACGCGCAGGCACGAGGACGTCTACCTGGGCGCAAGCCCGCGCGGCTCGCTCGGTTTGCAATCCGCGGCCCAGGCCAGGGCAGCGATAATGGGACGCGACTATGTCATCCCCGACGATATCAAGGCTCTCGCTGAGGCCGTGCTCGCCCACCGCCTTATCCTGAATCCGGCGGCGCGCATCCGAAGCTCTGATACTCGCTCGGTCATTGCAGAAATCTTGCGCAATACGGCTGTACCCGGCACGCTGCCTGTGCCGCCCCGGCGTGTGACCACTTAGCATAAGCTGTAGATCGCTCCAAAAGGACCAATGTCTGACAATGCAAACGCAATTCGGCTAGCGATATTCACCGTTGCCATCTATATAGCGGCAAGTACGGTGAACCAGCGGTTGCTCTTCTATCTCGCCTATGTGCTGGGAGCCGTGCTGCTAGCAGCTTTAATCTGGTCGAGGATCAGCAGGCGCGGGCTTCGTATCAAGCGCGTTGTTGAGCCAACCCACGCCCAGGTTGGACAGATCGTTCAGGAAACTATAGAGATCGACAACCTGTCTTCGATGCGCAAGCTATGGCTGGAGGTGCGCGATCGCTCAACACTGCCTGGACACCAGGTGGGCGCGGTAGTCTCGTTGAAAGGGCATGGCGTCAAGCGCTGGCGGGTGCGCACTCGTTGCACGCATCGAGGTCTGTACAGGCTCGGCCCCACAGCGATTCTCACAGGTGATCCATTCGGTCTTTACCAGGTGGGCAGATTGTTCGATGCCACCGCAGACCTGCTCGTCTACCCACCTACGGTTCCCCTCGCGTCGTTCGGCCTGCCATTGGGCGAGCTGCCCGGCGGCAGCGTGACCGAGCGGCGCACCTTCCAGTCCACTCCGAACGCTGCCGGCATACGCGAATATATGCCTGGGGACCCGATGAACCGAATCCACTGGCCGATGAGCGCCCGTGCGCAAAAGCTGATGGTCAAGGAGTTCGAGCTCGACCCTACTGCCGACCTGTGGCTCATCCTGGACTTGAATGAAAACGTGCAAGTCGATGCGGCCGAATTCGGAGGGAGTGATAGCGCTCAGAATACAGCCCCACCAACGGTCACAAAGTTTGCAGGCGTAGGCCACGAGGATATTATCCCGGCAGTACAGGGCGCCACAAGCACTCCAATCGTGCTCGACCCTACCACAGAGGAATACGCAGTTACCGTAACGGCTTCGTTGGCCCAATACTTTCTGGCACAGGGCCGCTCGGTGGGCATGATCGCGTGGGGCCAGCACAAAGTTACCTTGCCCGCCGACCGTGGCGGTCGCCAACTGAATAAGATTTTGCGCGCCCTGGCAGTATTGCGCGCGGAGGGCACGGCAAGCCTGGGAGAAGTGATGCTTGCTGAGAGCCATCTTTTCGGCAAGCAGGATACCCTTGTTATCGTGACCCCATCTCTTGAAGAAGAATGGCTCACCGCCCTTCAGGTGCAACTGTACAGGATCACGAGCGCCGCTGTGGTGCTTGTCGAACGGGGGACATTTGGCGGCGAAGGAAATCCCTTGCTGGCTGTCAGCACATTGTCTGCCCTCAATGTGCCGACCTATATGGTCAAGCGCGACGACACCATCGATGGCGCGCTCAGCCAGCAATTCGCCGGGCCTGCGGTCAGGAATCTGCGGTGACGCGGAACTTTTCAGGTATAATGCGTGTATATAAGATAGCAGGGCACTGCGGCCGCCGTGTTATCTTCGTATCCTCCCCACGTATTTGAATTGCGAGCTATGACAAAATTCATCCGGTTACAAGAAGGTTGGCTGACAGTTGGCCTTCTCGCGATGCTGCTCTTCAGCGTCACCCTTTCGGTCCAACAGGCGCAGTGGGCCGACGGCCTCTCTATACTCACTCCGATCACAATAGTAGGTCTGACAACCGGCATCGTGCTGGCCAAAATCCGCGGCGTGCCACGCTTCCTGCTCGACATGGTTGGGTTGCTGATCGGCATAAACACCATACTTATCATGGTGACCAGCGTGATGCGCGACCCCAAGCTGGTCACCATCCAGGATAGAGTGCAAGATCTGCTGGCGCGCACAGCGGGCTGGATCAACGTGGCCGTGCGCCAGGATATGAGCGATGACATTGTGGTCTTCATACTATCGCTCGCTGTTGTAACGTGGGTGCTTGCGTATAGCAGCGCATATTTTGTATTCAGATCGCGCCAGCTCTGGTGGGCGCTTGTGCCGAACGGCGTGGCCCTCCTGATCAACCTATCGTATTCGCCGGTGAACTTGAACGGCTACATCGTAGTGTTCATGTTCAGCGCCCTACTGCTGATGATCCGCTTCAACCTTCTCATGAAAGAGGAGCGCTGGCAACGGGAGCGCGTCAACTATTCGCCCGGCTTAACCTGGGCTTTCCTCTGGGCGGGCAGCGCTGTGTCTATCGCTGTAGCCCTGGCCATGTGGTACGTGCCTGCCACCGCGGTCAATAACACCTTGAATAGTGTTTGGAACAAGGTGGACCAGCCATGGAAGGACATGGAGACACGCATCGCAAACCTATTTATCGACGTGAACGGCAACCAGTCGATCGGCGGCTATTCGTCCTTTGACAAGTCTTTCACGATGGGCGGCTCGCTTAGTCTCTCCGACGACGTGGCGCTGATTGTCACGGCAGACCGTCCGCTCTACTGGCGCGCTACAACCTGGGACACATACACGGGCGTCGGTTGGACCAACACCGACCAGGATACTTTCAAGGCCCAGGACATCAGCCCCAGGCTCGCCCTGGACGCCAACCAGCAGCTTATCTCGCAGGACCAGCTCCGCACCCCGGTTACTTATACCGTGCAGGTTGTGAATCCAAAGGGCGACATCATGTTCGCCTCGTCGCGACCCGTGCAGCTCTCGGTGCCAAGCCGGCTCGACGTTTCCTGGCAGCAGCTAAATGACAGTTACAACCTGGACAGCGTCAGTCAAAACGATATTCCGCTGGAGCTGCGTAACTTCGTTGGTCTGCTCCACCAGGCGCAACGCGACCTTCGAGCCGGTCGTGGAAACGGCCCCGAGATTTGTGTCGATCAAAATAGTGTCGACTGCCTGTATGCCACCACTTATGGGCCGCAAATTTCAGCAGCAAATGGAATCTCTCAAATCTGACAGAGGAATCAGCACAACTCTGACGGTAAGTCCAGGCCCGGATTTCGCTATAACCCTGAAGGCCAAAGGCGAAGTGCCGGTATACGACGATTTATCGGGCGTGCATGCAAAGGACCCCCTCGAAAAGAACGCACAGTATGACGTTGTTTCCCTGGTTACAACCGCCAAGAATACTGACCTGCGCCAGGCCGGCGTGGACTACCCGGTGTGGGTAGACGACCGCTATACCTCGGTGCCCGTCACCGTGCCGCCGACCGTAGGCCAGCTCGCCGACAAGATTGTAAGCGACGCCGGGGCCACCAATCCATACGACAAAGCAAAGGCCATAGAGACCTATCTGCGCGACAACTATTCGTACACCACAACTATCACGCAGCCCCCTCCGGGAATCGATCGGGTCCAGTGGTTCCTTTTCACGTCGAAGGAAGGCTACTGCGAATACTACGCAAGCGCGATGGTGATTATGCTCAGGCACCTGGGCATTCCGAGCCGCCTCGCCGGCGGCTATGCGCCGGGCTCGCTCGATCCTGCGACCGGTAAATATCTTGTCAGGGAATTGTCGGCACACACATGGCCGGAAGTCTATTTCCCGCAGTTCGGGTGGATCGAGTTCGAGCCCACGCCATCGCAATCCGCCATTCCACACGACGGTAGCACTCCAAAGCCTACCCAGGCTCCGATCGCGCCGCCCACTCCACGAACCGACGCGGCCCCATCGCCAACCGAGGATAGTAATCACACGAACAAACCTCTTCCCGCCCCAACAGGAAATTCTTCGTCAGGCGGCATTAACTTCCCGGGCGGTGCCCTCGGCGGCCTGCTATTTGCCGGTGCGCTCGCTGCTATCGTGTCGCTCCTCTTTTTCTTCCCGTTCTCGCCCTTCAAGCGGGGCTCGCAACCGGGTAGCGCGAAGCACTATTATTCGCGTATGCTTTTCTGGTCGAAGCTCCTGAGAGCCGGGCCGGCTGCTCACCAGACACCGTACGAATATAGCGAATCGTTGTCCAGGGAGATACCCGGCACGAGCCTGTATGCGCGCACGATCGCTCGCGCTTACGTGCGCGAGCGCTTCAGTCGGGAGCCCCTCGAACCGAGCGAAAGGCGCTCGATCGGGGTTGCGTACGATGCCCTCAAGGCGCGACTGTGGCGCAGTCTGCCTGGCCGCCAAATTCGGCGAGTTTTCGGTCGCGGACGCAACTAGCTTCGCGGCTCTCTCACAAGCCTGACTAAAATGACCGATTCCACACCCCGCACGGACGACATAGATAGCAGGGATGCGGATCCCTCGTCCCTGTCTGACCGTGAATCACGCTAGCGACGGCGCAGATATCGAGCCTGGTGGCCAACCGGACGCTTCTGCTCTGCCTCAGGCGGCTCGAGCGTCTAAACAGGGTGAATCGCCAACCGCCGAGCAACCTGGCCGGCAAAACGGCACGCCAGGGACTGCGGGTAAGGGGCGAAAGCCCTGGACTGCGGGGCGGGTCGTCCGCTGGAGTGCCGGTATTGGCGGACTGCTGGTCCTGGGGGTCGTGACCTGGTTCGTGGTGCTTTTCGTCCAGCTTCAGCAGCGCATTTATGTGCCGTTGCCGGCAACGCCGACAATACCTGTGGCAGCTTCAACAGTCACCCCTCTGAGCGTCGGAGGTGTAAATGGCCGGCCAACGGTGGTTGCAGCAGCCTCGCCGACCCAGAACCTGATAAAATCTCTGCCGGCAGGACAATTCAATATTCTGGTGCTCGGCACCGATAAGCGTCCCGACGACCCCGGCACATACGCACGCAGCGATACGATGCTGCTCGTGAACGTTGACACTATATCGAATACCGTGCGCATAATGTCGATCCCCCGCGACCTTGTTGTCGATATCCCTGACTATGGCACCAACAAAGTTAACGCCGCATACTTTTTCGGCGAATATTACCAGGTGCCGGGCGGTGGGCAGGCCCTGGCGGTTCAGACGATTAGCCAATTTTTCAATGTGCCAATCGAGTACTATGTCGCGATAAACTTCCAGGGTTTCGAGAAGGTAGTTGATGCGGTAGGCGGGGTCGATGTGAACGTGCCTTACTCAATCGATGATTACAATTACCCGACTGACGAACAAGGCGACCTGTACGGCACAATGCACGTCCACTTTGATGCAGGGTTGCAGCACATGGATGGTCAGACAGCCCTGGAGTACGCCCGCACACGCCACGCCGACAATGATTTTGCTCGTAGCAAGCGCCAGCTCCAGATCATCCTCGCTGTGCGCCAGAAAGCAATGTCGCTCAACTTGCTCCCTTCACTGCCCGCTTTGACAGATGCCCTGGGCGGTATGGTTGAAACTAATATACCGTTTGACCGCCAGATCGGCCTCGCCCAACTTGGTTATAACATCGATGCATCGAACATCGTAACCACGTCTATCGACAGCACTATGATATTGCCCGTAACGCTGTCAGACGGCTCAGAAGGTCTCAAGCTGGATAAGGAAGTCGCAAAGCCGGTAATAGACCGGTTCTTCGGGTGGGCGGCCAGTGGAAGCGATGTTACAAACGATAATTCAAGCGCGCCCGGTGCACAGTCCACCGCGCCGGAGGCCGTGAACGACCGGCCGCTGCCGGTGGACACCCGTGTGCCTTCTCGCTGATAGCCTTGACAACGGCCTTGTTAAGGGAATATTCATGCGCGGTTCCTTGACCGTGCGTGAGGCGAATGGTAATATCTTGGTACGAAGTTGTCAGTTGTTAGTAGACGGTCTACTGACAACCGCCGACGGACAACCCACCGCGGTCTACTGACAACTGACAACTGACAACTGACAACTGATCTATGGTACAGCGAGCAGCCCCTATCACCAAGAGCGCGAAGGAGACAGCTCGGCCTATCGAGCGTCGCCCCAGCATAGTCCAAACCCAGAAACGCCCTCAGCGGGACCTGGTGGAAACTGTCTGGACGCTTTTCTGCTCGATAAAGTTTGCGGTTGTGCTGAACGTGTCGATCGCACTTGCCGCTATGATCGGCACGATCATCCCACAGATGCAGCCAGGAATACTCGATTTTCCGGGCCAGCTCGACCAGTTCATGACCGATGCCACCTCCAGGTACGGCGATCTCACCGGTATTATGCAATGGGCGGGCCTGTTTGACCTGTTCAATTCGCTCTGGTTCAGGCTGCTCGTGGTCACAACAGTGTTCAGCATTATTATCTGCACGCTCAATCGCTGGCAGCCTACTATCCGGCTTATAACGCAACCGACCATACGCACCTCGGATGGTTTTCTGGCCGCACTATCCGAAAAAGCTCAGTTTCGCGCCGTGCCATTGGGTGAGGAGGACGCAACCAAGGCCCTGACAGCGGCCCTCCGCAAGAGCCGTTACCGGGTGGTCTCCGAGCGCTCAGATGACGGTAAGGTGCTCCACCTGTACGCAGATCGCGATCGCTGGTCGAAGATGCTGACATTCGTCAGCCATGCGGCGCTGGTGACGTTGATACTTGTGGGAGCGGGCATTACGGCCACAGGCTGGCGCGAGCGCTCGGTCATCTTCAACCCGAACGTGCCGGTCGATGTCGGCCATGGGGTCGGTTTTACGGTCGCCAACATTGGATTCAACATCGATTACTACCCTGACGGCACTACCGTCAAGCAATACAACAACACCCTGGCAGTCTACGAAGGCGGCACACAGGTACTCACCAAGACCATCATCGTAAACGACCCGTTGCGCTACAAAGGGATAACCTATTTCCTCGTCAGCTACCAGCCTGTCTTGTACGCGAAGGCTGTCGATTCGAGCGGCAACAACGTGCCACTGCAGAAGATGGGGTCAAGTGGCCCGATTACCGACACTGTAACCTCCGCGAAGGGCTCCATGCTGCTCGATTTCCCGTACACGGACAGCAACGACAATCTGCCCATGGACCTGGTTCAGTTTCACGTACCCAACCATATCATCACCCTCGAAATGACCTATTACCAGGACGTGTCGCGCCTGCCCAACGAAAATCCGCCCGCTTACGTGCGCGCCTATGTTGACCAGAACTTCAACAACACGATCTATGATGCATTCTTGCCGCGCACCGGAACGTTTTCGGTGCCTGGATACGGTGGTTACAAATTCACCTTTCACAAGCGCTACGCAGACCATCCTGGAGGTCGCTCAAGATCCGGGTCTGGGCTTAATCGGCTCTATTTTTGCGGTTATGGCTTTGGGCTTCACACTTTCGTTGTATACTACTTTCACCCGCTGCTGGGCGAAAATTGTGCCTAACGAAGAGAGGCCAGGCACCCTGAACATTATGCTCGGCGGCCTTTCGGAAAAGAACAAAGTGACCTTCGAGCGCGATTTCGAGAAGATGGCAACGCGTGTGAAACAATACCTGAGCGCAGCGATCACGAAAGATGGCACGTGATGTGCTGGTCGGAGTTGTCAGTTGTCAGTAGACCGACGACTGGCGACCGACGGATTATAGCTGATAGCTGCGGTCTACTGACAACTGACAACTGACAACTGCGTAGAAAAGGAGACCACCATGGGATTCGACGGGGCAACGCTTGGCTTGAACGAGCCTACGCTTACGCAAATTGCATATGTTTGCTATCTGCTGGCGTTCATCTTCTACGCCGTGCACCTCTTTACGCGCACTGCCGGAGTGGTGCGCGTTGCATCGAGCGGGGTGGCCTTTGCCGGTGCGGGGGCGGGGTCGGGGGGCGGCACCATGGAGTTCGCAATGGGCGGAGGCGGGAGCGGTGGCGGGGACGCAGCCGGCAGACGCGGCTTTTCGCCTGTGCTGGGGCGGCTCGGTTTCCTGTTCGTGCTGACGGCCTGGGCGACGCTGACCGGAGCGCTCATCGTGCGCTGGGTCAACTCGGGCCATGCACCGTATGTTACCCTCTATGAGATCTGCACTATGCTGGTCTGGGGCACCACTACGATCTACCTGGTGCTCTTTGAAGGCATTGTGAAGGCCAGGGCGGCGGGCGCTTTCGTGGTGCTGCTCATTTTCTGCCTGCAAAGCTATGCCATCTGGTTCATCGATCCCAGCCTCAAGCAGGTGACGCAGCTCGTGCCGGCCCTCCAGTCATACTGGCTGATGATCCATGTCTCGATGGCCATTATCGCCTATAGCTCGTTCGCGGTGGCCGCGGGCGCCGCCCTAACATTTATCGCGAAGTACCATCTGAAGGGCAAGCTATCGCAAGGTCTGCCTTCGCAGGCAGCTATCGAAGAGTTCATGTTCCGTGCGGTAGCGGTGGGCTTCCCGTTCATGACCCTGGTGCTAATCACGGGCGCTATCTGGGCTCAGGAGGCCTGGACCAAGGCGTGGAGCTGGGACCCAAAGGAAGTGTGGGCGCTCGTAACATGGCTGACTTATGCGGCCTACCTGCACGTACGTGTGCAGCGAGGCGTGCGTGGTATCGCCATGGCCTGGCTGTCGATGATCGGCTTTGTGGTGGTGCTCATCACCTTCATGGGGGTTAACTACCTGGTGCAGTGGTTCGGGGGCACCTCCATGCACACCTACAGCATCGATAATGGTGCGCCTCAGGGCATGGGCGTGGCCGCTCTTGGCACTGTGGGCTTCCTGGTCGTGGTGCTGGCGCTGGCTCTGTTCAGTTGGCTACGCATCAAAGTGCCCATGCCAAAGAGGTTGCGCAAGGAATAGCTCGGCAGCAAGTCTTACGAAGTTGAGAGCGAGAGCATAGAAAAGGGGCTTGCCGTTACTGGCAAGCCCCTCTTGATCGTACTGCCCGAGGCGTTGACGCCTCTTTGCAAGATAGAAGACCCTTTTCGGCTCACGCCGCGTCGCTAAATCGGACTTTCGACTTGCGCCGTATCTCCTTTAGCGCGTTTCTGTTCCGATAGACCGTGATGACGACATAATCGTCGCTCGATACTATCATCACAATGTCGTGGAGCTTTGCAAGTCGCGGCTCGACTTCACGGTAGCGCTCGACTTCTCGCCTCCCAACGAAATAGAACCGGACACCTGTGCGGTGCTCGAGGACACCGTACCTGCGAACGAGATCCAGATCGCGGTCGGAAAGGTTGCTTTGCGCTCCCCTCCGTCTTGCGTGTTTGCTCAGCGCCACTTCAGTCTGAAGGGTCATTTGCTCCTCCATAGAGAGGCCGGAACTCAACAGCCTGCGCCCGGAGCAATACGATGTACGACAATATAGGTCCGCAACCCATGCAATGTCAATATGTGGAAAAGGTGTGGAAAGCTCGCCTTATTCGGGAGCTTCGCCCTGAATGCGACGCAATTGCCGGTAAGTTTCACCCTTATAGACTGCCATGGCCGCGGAGAGGGCCAGACCGGTCAGTCCGTCGCGGTATCCCTCGTAGTCGATGTAGCGGCGCTTGAATTCGCGCAAGGGCTGCCCGAACACGCTACGCAGGCGGGCGCGCTGTCCATCTTTAAGCAGAGCTCTCGCCTCCATTGGAGCGTAGGCGCGCTGCTTACGGATGAAGTGGCCCCAGCTATCGTAATTGAAATGAACCAGCGGATTCAGCAACGTGCATGTTTCGCCATGCAGGATAGGGTATTCGTGCACCTGCCGGCTTTCGTCGTAATGAGCGCCGGCGCGGCGCAGCAGCCTGGTCTGGTAGTCGGGCCACCAGCCTGTGTGGCGCACCTCGCGACCAAAGAGGATATTGCGCCTGGGAACACGAAAGGCATCGCAACTGGCTCGGTCCAGCACCGATGCGATCTCTCGGGCCAGTGGATCGGTGCAGCGCTCGTCGGCATCGATGAAAAATACCCATTCTGTGTCGGCAAGCTCAAGGGCGCGATTTCGCTGGCTCGAGAAATTGACGAAGCGCGAGGTCGCAACTCGGTGCGCGAGACTGCGGGCGAGTTTTGCCGTTGCATCGTCCGCTTTATCGTCCAACACGACCAGGGTGTCGGCATCTGTAAGCTCTATAAGTAGCTTGAGGCTTCTGAAGCACGGTCCAAGGTGCCTGGCCTCGTTGCGGGCAAGAGCAATAATGGTGAGGGCGCTATCTGGTGGCGTCATCCGGCGTGCACCATCTTTAGAACGGCTTTCGCCCGTCGTAATCGAAACTCATCATTATTTCTATTTATGCCGACAGCCCGCCTGAACGAGATCGCTGCCACGTCTCTTAGCATGGCGAGAGTGAGTATGGACTTGAGCAGCGCCTGGTGAGTGCGGGGATAATGCTTCGCATAAAGATAGAGGCGGGAGCGCCAGAGCTCGACAAACATCCGCTCGGGCATCTGGCGTGTGCTTTGTCCCCCGAGGTGTACCACGCGACTCGCGGGCAGTTGCCAGCACTGCCAGCCCGCCCTTGCGTAGCGGAGCGACAGGTCGATTTCTTCCGAATAGATGAAAATATGCTCATCGAACCCGCCGCACTGCGCGTAAGCCTGGCGGCTGAGTAGGAAGCAAGCGCCAAGCGGGTGGTCAATCCTGAAAGGCTTCGTCCCCTTCGTCTCCTGCCGGTAGCGTCCGTTGAGGGAAGAGCTGCTCAACCATGCTCGAATACGGCCCGGCACGAATCTCGGGAGCGGGAAGAGGTCGATCGCAGCCATGAGCAGAGTTGGGAAATAGAATGCAGCGGGCTGAGTAGTGCCATCAGGATTGAGCAATCGGGGTGCCACGATGCCTGCACGAGGATTGCGCTCGGCGAATGCTGACCAGCGGCTCGAGCATCCCTGGCAGTGGGATCGTGTCGGGGTTCAGGATGAGCAGATGCCTGCCGCGCGCAGCTCGCAAGCCGGTATTGTTGGCCCTCCCATAGCCAAGATTCTCGGGGCTCGTGATCAGTATGACCGGCAGGTTGCTCAGTGCCTGAGAAGTGCCATCGTGCGAGGCATTATCTACCACGATGATCTCGATTGCGAGGTCGCCCGACACCTGCCTGGACAGAAGCGCGCTGATGCAGCGCAGAAGGTCGTCTCGCACGTTCCAGGAGACGATAATCACGCTTACGTCGGGGGCAGATGCGCCGTTATTCGGGAGTGCGGAACTTTTGGAGGCAGGCAAGGTCACAACTAGAGTGTATCAGAAGCGGCCGGCCTGCGCACTTACCCGGCGCTTCCCGGGCGCGACTTGCGAAACGAAACGACCATCGGCACGGGCCTGCTGCCCGGCTCGGTGATGATTTTATGAGGCTTCACCGAGCTACCGGCCGGGCGAAGAGAAGTTGACATAACGCGCGAGGGTGGCGAGCACTACGAGGGCCTCCATCTGAGCGAAATGACTGCCTATGCAAAACCTCGGCCCGCTGCCGAAAGGCAGGTACGAGAAACGTGGGCGATTGCTCTCGGCATCCTGGGCGAACCGGGCGGGGTCAAAGCGCTCCGGGTCCGGAAAGACGTCGGCGCGGCGGTGCAGCGTGTAAGGGCTGAGGAGCAGGTTGGTGCCTTTGGGCAGGACATGGCCGCCTAAATCGAGAGGCCGCACGGTCTGCCTTCCGAAGGCGAAAATCGGCGGGTAGAGGCGCAAGGCTTCCTTCAGGACCTGCTGGGTATATGTGAGCTCGGGTAGGTCGGCAGCGGCGACAGGGCGATTCCCCAGCACAGTGTCCAATTCTGACTGCATTCTTGTGCAGACTTGGGGGTGGCCGGCCAACAAAAACCAGGTCGCAGTAAGGGTTATGGCCGCCGGCTCATGCCCGCCCCAGAACAGATTGACCGCTTCATCACGCACTTGCTTTGGAGTCATGCCTGCCTTGCCTGTGTCGTCTTGAGCGGCAAGGAGCAGAGATAGGAGGTCGGCACCCTGGACGCTAGTCTCGCGGCGCTCGGCTATGAGGCGATAGATGGTCGTATCCAGGCGAGCAACCGCATTGTGAAAGCGCCTGTTGGATGGCGAGGGCCATTCCAACGGTATGTGAGCGAAACCGCGATTGCGGTTCCTGATGTAGTCTTTGGCGACGGTCAAGGCCAGCCGGAGCTCGTCAGCTTCACGCAGCAAATCGGTCCCGAAGAGGGTCTTCCCGGCGATCCCCAGTGTTAGACGGTTCATCTCAGCGGAGATATCGATCGTTGATCCTTCTTTCCATGAGGAGATCGCAAGATCGGCATATTCGCGCATAGTGTCAGCGAACTCAGCTATGTGGTGCGGCTGGAACGCCGGCGTACACAGCTTGCGCGCGTGCAGATGAAAAGCTCCTTCGCTATTGATAAGGCCCTCGCCGAGCAGCTCGGCGCGTGGGCCGGCCTTACTCGCATGCTTTTCCACTGCGTCGGCTTCATCACCAAGCACTATCTGCGCATAGGAAGGAGAGTTGAGGAAAAAAATGCGCCCTGAGCCAACGCGAATCTCGATAATGTCTTGCTTTTCGCGGCTGGCGCGCAATAGGAAGCCCAGCAGATCCCGACGAAAGGCCAACGGGCTGCGGAGCACAGGTACTCCCACGGTCTCGTTAATCGCGGGCCGCAAAACCGGGTCATTTATCGGCTTGGTTGTTGAGGACATGGCTTTCCCTGAGCGCAAATGCTCATGTCACTTCTATTATATGCGTTGGGCACGCTGTTGGGCAAGTGCTCGGGCGCGTAACCCATCGATTATCAATACGATCTGCGATACGGGAGCTCGCTTGATACGGCGCCCTGGGTCTAGTATCATAATTAGGGAAGCAGGGTGACCAACCTTCATACCTGCCTTCAGGCCGCTTACCGCGTTTCAGGCAATATCGATAGCATTCAAGAGACTTCAAGCGAGCAGGGGTTTATGGACACCACTTTATGAATATATTCATCCACCAGGATTATCTAAAGGAACAGTTGGCGCGTATCAAGAGATCTCAAAGGATCGGAACGATTCTTGTCGTGGTCTCCGTACTAGTGTCGATTGCCTCCTTCGCTGCCGTCCAATACAATTTTCTGCTGTTTGTCGTTTACCCTCCCGCCCTCATTGGGTTGACCTTGTGGCAACTGGGGAAGACCGCTCAGCGGAATCTCGAGCGTGCGCAGCGCGCCGATGTGCTATTGAACGCCGAGCTGAAAGGGCTGAACAACAAATACAGCCTTCATCACTACATTAAGTACGGCGAAACCTGGATCCACCATCTCCTTATTACACCTGAGGGCGCTGTCGTGATGGTTTCCAACGATACTGTGGGTCCGGTAACATGTGCCGGTGGCCCAAAGGGCGACCGGTGGAAGTCCCCGACCAATCTGCTTGATCGCTGGAGCGGGCTCAAGCCTCCTGTGGGCAACCCTTCTCAAGACCTCGCCGCTTCTGTGGCTGCCACGCACGAGCTGCTTGGCAAGGTCGGCAAGCCGGACGTGCCGGTGAAGGGCCTGGTATTGTTCACGCGCAACCCGGACATCCAGATTGAGGGCTGCAGCTTCCAGGGTGTGCCCATGAACGAAGGCAAGCTTGCAATTAGAGAGTTTCAGCAAGATTTTGAGAGCTGAGCGGGAGGACCGAAGCGACATCAAGACGATTTTGACCAGCGACGACCGGCGCAGGCTCAATACGTTCCTAGCGCCTGAGGTAGTGACGCTACCGGCCCCTGCCGTTGCGGCCAAGCGCTAGATTCTCATTTATGCAGGGAACAGTTATGACCAGGATTCCACCGCAAGCTTCGGGGTGGCCCATAATCGGCAATGACCGCTCGGTCAATATGCTGCGCACCGCTCTGCGCACGGGCAACCTACCTCACGCATATTTGTTCGCCGGTCCGGAGGGCGTCGGCAAGCGGGCGCTTGCCCTTGCCTTCGCCATGGCGCTCAACTGCGAGGGCGAAGCGCCGGCAGGCCAGGACTGGCCCGACGTACCGTGCGGGATTTGCCCAGCTTGCAGTAAGATTTCGCGCAACGCGCACCCCGACCTGGTCGAAATCAACCTGGAGAAGCAGGCCCAGGCGCTCGGTGAGGGCTCAGGCAAGGCGAAGAGCGGCCCGGCCAAGGAGCTGAGGATCGACATCATAAGGGAAATGAGAGCCACCGTGGGGCTCAGTCCTCATTCCGCGCGCTGGAAAGTATATATCATCGGGGACGCTGAGCGAATGAACGAAGAGGCGGCCAATTGCCTGCTGAAAACGCTCGAAGAGCCACCCGCGCACACTATCATAATATTGCTGGCCCCCGACGAATCTTCCGTGCTGCCGACGATAGCGTCGCGGTGCTTTATCGTGCCCGTTCGGGCGCTTTCGTCCCGCGTGGTTGCCGAAGCTCTCGAAGACTTCTGGGGAGCCGAGTCCGAACAAGCCCAACTGCTGGCCGCCCTATCGGGCGGACGCCTGGGGCGTGCTGTGGGTCTTATGGGGGATCGCGAGAGCCTGAATCGAAGGCGCAAAGCCCTGGAGGAGATGAGCCTGCTGGCAGGTGCGCCTGTCATGGAGCGTGTAAACATAGCAACAAAACTTGCCCGGATGTACACCGATGCCAGGCCTGAGCTTTACGAAACGCTCGAGACCTGGGAAGGCTGGTGGCGAGATGTGCTTGTGGTGACCTCTTCAGTGCCCGAGCTTGCCACTAACGTCGACCAGATATCCGCGCTCAAATCGGTAGCGGGGAAGACCAGCCCCGCGAGGGCCGCCGGCGCCATCGGCCTTATTCAGGACACACGCAAGCAACTGCTGGAGAATGTAAATCCCCGGCTCGCTCTTGAGGCTCTGACGCTGGGACTGCCGTAGCACGGCGTTAATTTTGAATTCTTAATTTTGAATTCTTGATTAATTCAAAATTCAAAATTAAGAATTCAAAATTCACTTAAGCTTGCCGAGGAAGCGCTCGATCCTGTTGAGGGCCTCTTCGATATTGGGAAGGGAAGTGGCATACGACGCCCTGACGTGCCCTTTGCCCGACTTGCCGAAAGCTGAGCCCGGCACCACGGCCACTTTCTCTTCCATCAGAAGACGCTCCGAGAACTCGTCTTCGGAAAGGCCGCTACTCTCGATCGAGGGGAACGCGTAAAAGGCGCCACGCGGCTCGAAGCAAGGCAGGCCGAGACGATTGAAGCCGTCAACGATGACGCGCCTGCGCTTGTCGTATTCCTGCCGCATCGCTTCCACGTATGGCTCACCGGACTTGAGCGCCTCGATAGCCGCTTCCTGGCCCGTCGTGGGTGCCGACATGATGATGTACTGGTGAACCTTGCGCATAGCGGCCAGAATTGCAGGCGGGGCGGCAGCGTAGCCTATACGCCAGCCGGTCATGGCATGCGACTTCGAGAAGCCGCCCAGTAAGATGGTGCGATCCTGCATGCCCGGCAGTGAAGAGAAGCAGGTGTGCTCGGTCCCGTATACGAGCCTGTCGTAGATTTCATCTGAGATCACCAGGAGATTATTGCGGTCAGCCCAATCGGCGATCTCGGCGAGCCTGGAACGGTCCAGGACGGCCCCTGTGGGATTATTCGGGTATCCAAGCAAGATTGCCCTTGTACGCTCAGTACGGGCCGCCTCAAGGTCGCTCACGGTCACTTGAAAGTTCTGCTCGACGTAGGTCGGCACGGGCACGGGCACGCCTCCCGCGAAGGTAACGGTGGGCTGGTACGCAACGAAGCACGGCTCCGGCACGATCACTTCGCTGCCCGGCTCGCAGGTAGCCATCAAGGCAAGCAAAAGCGCCTCGCTTACTCCCACTGTGACCAGTACTTCAGTTTCCGGGTCGTATTGCACCGAGTAGAGGCGGCCAAGCTGCTTGGAAATGAGCTGGCGCAGCTCAAGAATGCCGGAGTTCGACGTATACGCCGTGTGGCCCGCCCGAAGGGAGTTAATACCGGCTTCGACAATTGGCTCGGGGCTGACGAAATCAGGCTCGCCGATACCGAGGGAGATTACGTCCTTCATTGTGGCCACGATATCGAAGAACTTGCGAATACCTGAAGGAGGAACGCCATTCACGCGTGCCGAAACGTATTGCTCGCCGGTCTCCTTCGACCGGGTGCGGGCAGCTTCATCGATTGCCATATTGTCCCTCCGTTGAATATGTCAATAGTTAGAGCTTTGCCTACAGCACTGCTTTGAGCGGTATACGCCACTCGCTGCCGACTTTCTTACCCGATATCTTGCCCTGGCCCAGCAAGCGCCTTATCTCCTTCGGCTTATATCCGAGCAACTTGGCAGCCTGGGAAACAGAGAGGAAAGGCCGGTAAAGGTCCATCATTTCGTCGGCGGGTATATTTGCGAGCATTGCATCGAGAGTGTTGAACCTCTCAGCCGCCTGAGCAATTGCGATAGGGTCGCGCACGTCGAGTGCCTCGTAACGCTCCTTGTTGAGTAACGCGCGTATCTCCGCAACGCGCATGCGGTTACCATGTACGCTCACTGCGCCTGATCTCCTCGGCCCCGCGCCGCAAGGCGCAGGTATCAATATCCAGGCCAATTATAACACCCCAGGCAATTGCGGGCTAGGGGCTAGGGGCTCGACGATGGACGATGGACGATGGACGATGGACGATGGACGATGGACGACACGGACTAGCTCCTAGCCCCTGGCCCCCGGTCACCGGTCACTGGTCCTTACGCCGTTTCAACATCTGTGATATAACGGTGCCAGGAGAAGAAAATGCCACTGGAATATGAGACAAGCGTAGGAGTCGTGGAGTATCCTGCTGGTTTGCTAAACCTTGAGTACACTTTGACCAACGGGCAGATGTTTCGCTGGCGACAGGCGGCAGAGGGTTGGTGGGACCTGGTGACAGGAGCGCGCATGGTCAGGGTTCGGGCGACGGCTCTGGATGAGGATGGGGTTGACCGCTTCGAGTACGAGACTTTTCCGGGCGAGCCAGATCCTGATTTCTTTGCCCGTTTTTTCAGGCTGGACGTGAACGTCGAGACCCTTTATGCAAGCTGGGCACAGGTCGATCCCTACCTGGGGAGCCTGGCGGAGCGCTTTCGCGGTCTCAGGATTGTGCTTCAGGAGCCGGAGGAGTGCCTGTTGTCGTTCATGTGCTCCACAGCCAACTTTATTCCGCGTATTATGAAGGCCATAGCAATAATCGCTCGGACATGGGGAGAGCCTATTGTGGGGCGGGATGGCAAGCCTATTACGCATGCTTTCCCGGCGGCGCGAGTGATTGCCGGTCTCGACCCGTTCATGGTGAGCGAAAAAACAGGTTTAGAGTGGCGCGCCGGCAATCTTGTAAAAGTGGCGCAGCAACTGGCCTCAAAGCCGGAAGGCTGGCTGAATGAGCTGTCGAAGCTGGATTACCCTACTGCGCGAGGCGAGCTGCAAAGAATCGACGGCGTTGGACCGAAGATTGCGGACTGTGTTTGCCTCTTCGCAATGGCTAAAGATCAGGCTGTGCCGGTCGATACGCACGTGTGGCAGCTTACCCGCGACAGGTATCTCCCGTCGCTCAAAGGCAAGACGCTCACGCCCTCGGGGTACGCGCAGGTGCTCAACTATTACCATACCCACTTCGAGAAGGCGGGCTGGGCGCAGCAATATCTCTTCTTCGATCATCTCTTGGAGAGCCGCGAGAAGCGCAAAGGAAGGGAGACCTAGTCATGGTACTCGCCAACCAGAACGCCACGACACAGCTGGTATCCGAGCTGTGGGCTCAGGTTCGTGCCCTGGCCGACACTCGTGAAGTTGACCTCGACCTGCGCCTGCTGGGTAAGCCGGGCGATGTCTCTGCGGACGCCCGCGACATCTTGAGCCACACGGTAGAAGCGATTATTCAGTCGGCGTCCACGGCTAATGAGCTGCATCACCTCGCTCTCGAGCTAACTTACCGGCCGGACGCCTTGAGCGTGCGTATCGAGCACGACGGTACGCTCGACTCGACCATCGCGCTCGACGACAGAGCAGGAGATATTCTCCTGCTACGGCGACATAGGCGCGTTGGGCGGGTCACTTTCCCTGTCTTCGGGGAGAGGTTTCGGTATCAGGCTCGAGCTGACGCTCCCTTATACGGCGGAATCGTCACTCTCCTTTGGCGGCGACCGCTTCATCGAGCCGCGAGGGCGAGGCTCACTTGCGCCTGTCCCGCTGGCGCTTCCCACGCTCGCCGAGCGCCTTACACCCCAGGAAGAGACTTGCCTCAGCCTGTTGGCTGCCGGACTTAGCAACAAAGAGATTGCCGCCAGGATGAACCTTGGCGTGGGCACGGTCAAGTTCCACCTTGCACAAATCTACCAGAAACTGGGGGTGCAGGGGCGCGGAAGGGGAGCGGCAGTTGCTCGTGCCCGTGAGCTTGGGCTTCTGTTCGATTAGTCCTTTTTATCAGGAGAGATAAGCAAAAAGGCCGCCGGGGCGGCCCTTTTGCTTATCTCCCCTTGTCAAACTATCCATACGATAGAAGCAGATTAGGCTTATGGAAAGAAGCCTTAGTGACGTGCCGACCACCGATAATTGCAAATAGACGGCCCGGGCGGCGTCAGGGGATTTACGCCGCTCAGGGCCGGAGACTTTTACAGAATATGGACTTTCGGATTGGAGGCAAAACTATGGCAGCATGGGAATATCGCGTGGCATACGTTGACTTTAGAGGGCGCGTTTCCATCGAGGGCCAGGAAATCATGATGGAGCGCGGCGAGCGGCGAAGCGCCTTCGTGCGAACGGTCCTCGATCATATTGGCAAGGACGGCTGGGAGCTCGCGGGTGTGCACCCGCTCTGGCCCGCCGAGACAAGCTACATGATTTTCAAGCGACCCGCCACGGGCGAGAAGCCGGAAGAGCCGTCCGCAGCGCCGGAAAGCGCCGAAGGCGCGCAGCCGGGAAAGAGTGATGAAGGCGGTGAGCCGACCCGCTCTATGGACGAAAAGCCCTCGGAAATGGTCTAAGGTACGAACTAGAGAATGGAGACTGAAATGGAAGCAACGGCAAATAGCTCGGATGTATTGAGCAATTTTTCTAACCAACTGGCCGACGCGGTCGAGCGCGCAGGAAAGGCGATTGTGCTAGTGAACGGTCGTGAGCGACAAGCGGCGAGCGGCCTGGTCTTCGCGACCGATATGGTGCTCACAGCCGCCCACGTGCTGGAGCGCGATGACCCGCAGATTGAGACGCACGACGGCAGGACCCTTCAAGGCAAGGTTACAGCGCACGATCCCGGCACCGACCTGGCAATAATCAAGGTTGAAGGCCTGGGCCTGGAGCCGGCTCAAATAGGCGCGCAAGCGCCCAAGCTGGGCCAGTACGTGCTGGCAGTTGGTAGACCCGCCAGTGGCCAGCCGATGGCGAGCGGTGGGATCATCAGCGCGATCGGCGGCCCCGTGCGTACCCGCGACGGCACACTCCTCGAAAAATATCTCACCACCGATGCGAGGCCCTATCCCGGTTTTTCGGGCGGCGCGCTCATCAATACGTCGGGAGAAGTGCTCGGCATCATGACCTCAGGTGTGCTTGGCAACACCTCTGTGGCGATTCCTGCCGGGCTTGCCTGGCGAACCGCCGAGGCGCTCTCGAAGGGCGGCAACATCAAGCGTGGTTATCTTGGCATCGGCAGCCAGCCAATAGAGCTTGGCGAGTCGCAACGCGCAGGGCGCAACCAGGAAAGCGGCTTGCTGGTAGTGCATGTCGAGGAGGGTGAGGCCGCCCACAAAGCAGGCGTACTGCTGGGTGACATCCTGGTGGGAATCGATGGTCAGGTTGTCACCGACAGCGACAGCCTCCTTGCTCTTCTCTCGGGTGAGCGTGTCGGGAAAACCCTGGACGCAGACGTAATTCGGGGCGGAGAGCTGAAGACACTGCCCGTGACGGTTGGCGAGCGCAAGCGATAATTGACTGTAAGAGCGGTGAACGGCCGGGTGACGGCCCTCACCCAAACACAGAAGGGTGGAAGAAAGAAATGGCGCTTGATACTTTAGAAAGTGTAGAAGGCGAAAGAGCTTCGCAACTCGTGCCTTCGGTTTCGGACGCGATGGCAGACATGATTGCCAGGGCTCGCTTGGGCATCGTTGAGGTGCGCAGTCGCGGTCGCGGAGGTGGAGCGGGCATTATCTGGGACGCCGCCGGGCGCATCATGACCAACCACCATGTGGTCGAGGGCACCGGGGGCAGGCCACATGTCTTCCTGGAGGACGGGCGCCGCTTCGACACGCGCCTGGTCGCTGAGAACCCAGCGCTCGATCTCGCTTTGCTTGAGGTGGACGCCAAGGACTTGCCTGCGCTGCCGGTGGGGGATTCAACGAAGCTACGGGTGGGCGAGCTTGTTTTCGCTCTCGGACATCCCTGGGGCCAGAAAGGCGTCGTGACAGCGGGCATTGTGAGTGGTCTGGGCCATGTGACGGGCCTGAGAACACGCCGAACGGCCGATTACATAAGATCGGACGTGTCGCTCGCTCCCGGCAACTCCGGTGGGCCCCTGCTCAATGCACGCGGCGAAGTGGTCGGAGTCAATTCAATGATATTCGGCGGGGACCTGTCGGTGGCTGTGCCCGCTCATGTTGCGCTGGATTGGCTGCGCCACGCCGGCACTCGTGCATACCTGGGTGTGGGGATAAGACCCGTCAGGATCAACAGGTCGCGCAGCGAGGACGAGCCGGTGGCAGGCGTCCTTGTCATTGGGCTCGACCCTGATGGCCCGGCGCGACGCTCGGGCGTTCAGCTTGGGGACATAGTGCTTGCCGTCGCCGAGCAGCCGGTGGTCGACACCGACTCCTTGCGCAAAGCCCTTTCGCAGGGCGTATCCGATGGCAAGGCTGAGCTCACCATAATCCGGGGCGGCCAGCCCCAGAGGCTCGAAGTCAAGTTCGAGAAGGCCGCCTGAAGTCTATCTCTTAATAAATAGAACAAAGAGGAATGCGGTCAAAGGCGCCCGCATTCCTCTTTGTTTTATGCATCTCTGATGCGTTATTCGCCCTGAGGGGTGGGCTTGGACGCGGCTTCGGGGGTCATGATTTGCGGTAGCATGACAGGCGAGCGGTTCGAGGCCGCAGCAAGCTTATTGAGCTTTCGGCGCTCGATGGGCAGTAGCGCCCTGTTATAGACCATGGCAGCGGCATCTCGCGCTTTGTGAGCTAACGGGCGACCGTTGTTTCCCCGGCTTTCGAAGCTCACGCCAGATCTTGCTCGAACGGAACTCGCGATGCAACGTTACGTGCAACTGGCGGTAGAAATCGCTGCTATATGGTCCTCGGTACATCATTTCGAAGTCGCCGCTATCGAGCCAGTTCCTCTTTTCGCCCAACTGGAGCTTCACATTCTCGTAAAACTTTGTTCCAGGCAACGGGTAAGAGACTGACATGCCGATATCGTCCGGCTCGACATTCGCGTACCATGCGCAGGGTCGCATCGATGTCGGCGCGATCTTCGCCGGGGTAGCCGAACTGCAGGAAAAAGGCTATCTTGATGTCCTGCGAGTGCAGATTGCGCGCCGCCGCGTAAATCTCCTCGACCTTTGTGCCCTTATCCATCGCATCGAGGATCTTTTGAGAGCCTGACTCGGCCCCCACCCAGACGATCTCACACCCGGCTCTCTTCAGCGCCTCGGGCACGCCCGGTTTGATAAGGTCCACGCGCAAAAGGCACTTGAAGGGTGTGGTAGCCCCCAGCCGCTCGACCTCGTTGGCGAAGCGCTCGATCCAGTTCGGCTTGAGACCGAAAATATCGTCGGCGAACCAGATGTGGTCGGGGGCGAAGTTATCTTTGAGCCACTTTAGCTCCTGCGCGACGTTTTCGGGCGATCGCACGTTATATCGCTGGCCGTAAATCGGCTTGGCGCACCAGTTGCAATGATAGGGGCAGCCGCGCGTTGTGACCATGTTCATCGAATAGTAGCCGTGGTGCTCCATCCAGATTTTCTTGTAACGCGCCATGTCGACCAGGTCCCAGGCCGGGAAAGGGAAGGAGTCGAGCTGCTTCTCAAAGCCGCGCGATACGGGGTCCGGGGCCTCGGGCCAGGCCAGGCCTGCAATCGAGGTGCGCTCCTCTCCACACGGCCGGTCAGCACGTCGAGGGTCTCCCCAAGAGTGATTTCGCCTTCGCCTATGATGATCGCATCGGCCCCGTGGTCGAAATATTTCTGCTTATGGTCGGTGGCGTCCGAGCCTGATATGAGCACCGTACAGCCCTGCTCCTTGGCAGCCTCTGACATCACGAACGCAGCTTCGCGCATACGGGTGAGGCACATCTTCGAAAGGTAGTTGAAGCCATCCTCGTAAATGACCGCGATATCAGGTTTATGCTGCTTGAGGGCGCTTGCCCATTCCTGCTCGGAGGACGCCAGCATGGCATCGAATAGCGCCACTTCGTAGCCGCGCCGGCGTATATAAGACGCAGCGTAAAGGGTGCCGAGGGGCGGGTAGGGCTTCATGGCCTCGTGCTCTTTGGGGTCGAAATGCTGGTAGTAGCTTTGGCCGAAAAGGACCTTGGTCATATCATGCTGCTCTCAATCGAACCTTCGTGCATGGTGGGAGGGGATGCCGAGCAATCAGGCTCTTCGCACCCATAATTTCCTACGGGTACGGTTACAGTTTAATAGGTCCATAATAAGCAACTCATTGTCCTTCTGTCAACTGATCGATGAGCTGCAGAAATCTGGCGGCCTGCGTGACCATATCATAATTGTTTTCAATCACGTTACGTGCCGCCACGCCATAAGCTAATCTCTCGGCTTGCGAAAGCTCGACTAGAGAACGCATGGCAGCCGCGACCTGGCGTGGATCGCGAGCCTTGAAGATAATTCCAGCCGGCTGAACTTCGGCCATTAGTGCGACATCTGCGAGTGCGCCAACCGGCGGGCCGACCCAGGGCAAACCAGACGCCATTGCCTCCAGCGCAGCCATACACTGAGATTCATGCCAGGAACCCAGCAGAAACGCATCGGCATTGTTGTAGATAGCCGGCAGCACCTCGTGAGGTACGCCGCCATCGAATGCTACATATCCCGCAAGTTCCAAATTGCCGGCGAGCTTTTCTAGCACGGGCTTCAACGGCCCATCGCCAACAATTCGCAACCTTACGTCTTGCTCCGGCAGTTGGGCGCGAAGCTCCGCTAGAGAGCGCAAGAGTAGCTCATGACCTTTAACCGGAATAAGCGATCCGGCAGTAATAAATGTGAACGGCTTGCTATCGATTCGCTCTTGAGGCGATGGTGCGAACATGGTTGTATCAACGCCGGGAGGCCAATCACGCACTTTGCCGGCATCAACTCTACGCAACAAGGCGCGCCTCATTGGGCCCGACGGTACAGTCAATAATGCTTGCGCTCGCCAGGCTGCTGTCAACCAGGCGGCCCGCCAGGTTCCGGCGGCGGTTGCCATAGCCTATCTGCGAGATATGAGTAAGCTCACCACCGGCCAGATGTACCAGAGAGGGCACCTTGAGGTTTCTCGCAGCCCTGGTCGCAAGCCAGCCCGACTCCGTTGCCCAGATCCCCACTATTGCCCTGAAGGGTGCTTTTGCATGCTCAATTTCGATGGTCCGCAGAAAATCTCGCCACAGCTTGACGAGACTAAAGCCCGGCAAGCGGCGTCCAGCAAATGCTCCGCCGCCCATCGAGTGGACCTGGACGTCACCTACCATGTAGGTGTCGCGGCGATTGGGATAGCGCAAGGCAAAGACGTGGATCTCAGCTCGCTTTGCCATCTCGCGGGCAAGATTGGTGAAGACCGGGATACACCAATCGTCTGCTGACGACTGGAAGCCGGGAATGACCAGTGCGATTCTAGGGGGTAAGGCCATTATGGTGGATTATATCATTGCGGCTCGGCAGATGCTCTGCTAGAATCAGTCTCGACCCGTGACGGTCGACAGTTGAGTTGGTGAGGGAAGACCAGATGAGTGAAACCGGCCCAGTTTTGAGTTGTGAGTTATGAGTTACATCCCGAGCAATGAGGGCTCAGAACGCATAACCCTGCACTCGAAACCGGCGCACGAGGACCGCTTGTGGCAGCGGTGGCACCTGGGTGGATTGCTGTCGCATATTATCCTATCAGTCCTGTTCACCTGGCCTCTCGTGCTCAATTTCCTTCCGGGGAGTGGCACAACTGTGCCGGGTTTCATGCGCGAGGACCGGGACCAGAACCTCTGGAACCTCTGGTGGACGCGTCAAGCCCTGCTGGGCGGGCCATAACCCGTTCACAACAAATCTCATCTGGTATCCCACACCTGTCACCCTTTATTACCATACTCTGGCCGTTTTCAACGGTATCCTCGCCACGCCGCTGATGTTCCTCTTCTCGCTGGCCACTACCTATAACATCATCGTGCTCTTCTCCTTCATAATGACAGGCTACGGGGCCTTCCTCCTTGTCCACTATATCTGCGGCAATCGTTGGGCCGCCCTGGTGGGAAGCGTAGTATTCGCATATTCGGCGTACCACGTGGCGACCATGCGCGGCCTGCTGCAGCTTATCTCGCTGGAATGGGTACCGTTTTTCGTCCTCTTCTACCTGTTAGCGCTCTTCAGCCCCGGTTGGCAGTCGAGACGCGATTTCGGCACGTGGCTGTGGCAGCGTGCACTTCCGGCAGGTTTCTTTCTTTTCCTGGTCTCGCTGGTGGACTGGTATTACACGATGTTTTCGATAATGGTTGCCGGGCTGGTCGCGATCTATCTACCGGTGCGCTACCTGTGGGAGCGTTCCAGGCACGAATCGCCACAGCCATTTGTGCGCGCAGTTGCGGAGCCGTGGGGGCGCGCTCTAATCTGTCGTTGCCATCTACCTCGTTTTGATAAGCCCGATCCTCATCCCGATGGTGGCAGAGTTACGCACAACGACCTTCATGCTGCCTGCGCCTAATGAAGCCCTGAGCCATGCGGCTGACCTGCTGGCCTTCTTGCAGCCGATGCGCGGACAACAGCTCTGGGGCCGATTCTTCCTGAATCGCGATTTCTGGCCTTTTGCCTCAGAACGCTACGAGGTCTATTTCACCTACACGGCTCTGATGCTTGGCGCAGTGGCACTATTCGCAACCCGAAGGCTAAGGCCGCAACTTAGCGTGAGACGTTCCGGAGTCAGTAGACGATAGTTCACGTTCCGCTCTTCGACCGATGACCGACGAGGGACGACGCGACGACCAATCCGCAATCCGCAATCCGCAATCCGCAATCCGCACTTCCCCTGCCAGGTAAGTGGTTCTGGGCCGGTCTTGTGCTGATCTTCTTCCTGCTGGCGCTCGGGCCGGTGCTGCAAATAAACGGCAACCAGATCCAATGGATATTCTCGCCGAATATCCAACTGATCATGCCATACCGCCTGATTGAGAACCTGCCGGTAATCAATATCAGCCGCAGCCCCGACCGCTTTGACATGCCCCTGACCATGGGCCTCGCAGTGCTCGCGGGCTTCGGTATCAATGTGCTGATGGGAAAGTGGCTGCCACAGGCTGAGCGAGGTCAGGCGCGGCACGTTGCTTTCAATTGGCGCTATTGCACTGATCGCGATTGAGCTATTTCCTATTCCATACCCACAACTGACCGCTGACGTGCCACGCTGGTATTACCAGCTTGCCCAGGAGCCCGGTGAATTTTCCATACTGGAATTGCCGCCTCAGAGCGATTTCTGGACCGGTGAGTACCGAATGTATTACCAGACGGTGCATGGCAAGGAGATTTTCGGCGGCAGCCTGAGCCGAGAGTACCCGCACCCGTTCCTGGAGAGCACACCAGGCTTCCAGGAATTGACCTACGTGGACGGTGCGAGCGACATGTTCACTCCCGACCGCGCATACATGGCTGTCGGCTTTCCAGCAATATAAGACGCACTATATCGTGCTATACAAAAACAGGCAGCCGCAGCGCGTTGATCCTCCGGTCGATGTGAGCGCCTCGCGCAAGGCGATTCACCTGGTATTGGGCGCAGACGCACAGCCTTTTTACCAGGATGACGAGCTAGAAGTTTACCGGGTGCCCGCGCCGGCGTCGAGCCTGCCGTTTATGAGTGTGGGCGACGGTTGGGAGCCTCGGGAGTTGGGACCGAACGGCACGTTTCGATGGATGCATGACAGCGCGACGCTGCAGATAAATGCTCCACAGCCCGAGCAGGCTTATCTGTCGTTCAAAGCGACCGGGCTGGGCAAGCCGAAGGAGCTGCAAATATATCACGGCGACCAACTTGTATTCGACCAGCAGGTGTCGGCCCTCCAGACCTATACAACAACAGGCCCGCTTGGTATTCCACAAGGAGTTTCAACTTTGACATTTCGCAGCCCCGGTGGAACTGTAAGCCCTTCCGAGCTTGGGCTCGGTAACGACCAACGTAAGCTAAGCTTCGCAATCCTTGATGCGAGGTTGGTTGTCAGCGAGAAATGAGAAATGAGAAATGAGAAATGAGAAAGTGCCAAATCGGCTCACATCTCACATCTCACATCTCACATCTCACATCTCACATTTCTCCATCCTCACGGCGCATAACGCGATGCCACCGACGGCTGTTTGACTGCATCGGTGAAGAGGGCCGACCACTCGGCTTTAGTGAGGGTGCGATCCTTTTTGAATACGTAGATGGGCGGGTGGCTGGAGTCCATGAAGGAAAGGTCCACCCAGCCGCCGTCGTCAGGGAAGTCGATTCCGAAGAGCCTCGGGTAAGAAGTGGATTTGAGGACCAGGTTGAAGCCAAGCTGCCCGTTGTTCAGGAGGTCGTAGTAGCGGATTTGCACCGGATAGCGCCAGGGCAGGTGCGGCACGGTGCGCATTGCCTGGGTGGTATCGATGATCAAATATTGCACCCGGGAGAGCTCTGAGAAGAGCGCGTCAGACGCCTCCTGGCTTGGAAGGTCGTTGAGCGGGTCCGTACTGACCAGGTTGTATTCCTTGTTCGGGTGTGGATGACCGGGCAGGGAAAGAGGCATTGCTATGGCGGTGACTTCGTAGCCTATAGTGCTTCCCTGCGGGATGTTCCGGTAAATCCAATCGGAAGCGCCGATCTGGGTGTTCTCTGATGTGAAGATAGTGCTCACGGCGATCCCACCGACAATCGATGTGGCGACAAGCAACCCCGCGATCGCGCTTCGTGCAGCTACACCTAAGCCTCGCTTTCCTGCCACGGTCCACACCCAGGCGCAAAAAGCGGCTGCGAACAGCGCCAGGTAGGGAACCAGCGGAAGGAGGTAGCGCACCCATTTCAGCTCGACAAAGGCAATAGATGCGAAGTAGACCAGCGCGCCCCAGAGCAAGATTATCTCGCCACGTCCGCGGCCCCGGAGGGCTTTGTAACCAACTACGACGGCGCCAAGGATACCGGCGCAGCCTGCAAAGGGCCCGATACCCAGCAGAACAAGCTGCCCCACCAGATATAATACGGGCCAAGTGCCCACGTACTTTCGTGAAAACCACTGGTCGATATTGCCGTTCTAAATCGCGGCTTGCTCGGCCAGAATCTTAGCGTAAGTCGGCGCGTCAAGTATGGCAAAAGGGTCGCCCACAAAGAGGCCGGCAATCGTACCAACAGCAAGCAAACCTATCGCGAGCAGGCCACGGCGCGCTAGCTTCACTTGCCCTCGGGACGCAAGCAGCACGAGGCCAACCGCGAGAAGAGGAACGAGCACTGTGGGGGCGGCACTCAACTTGGAGGCCATCGCCAGGCCGACGCACAGGCCGGCGAGAAGCATTAGCCACAGCCGCCTGCTTTGCAGGTATAGTAGGCTGACGAAGAGCGCAGCAAGCATAAAGGCGGACATGAAGTCATCAGTCAGGAAGAAGTGCGACATTTGAATTGGGAGTATGGCGAAGGAGTAAAGTGCGGCGGCGACGAGCCCCTGAACTTTGCCCCAAAGCCGCAAGCCAATCAGAAAAGTCAAGAGCACTGTTACCATGTCAGCGATGCCGGCCAGGCCGCGCCCGGTCTGGAGGATTCCGTTAACGCCAGTGTAGTACGAGGCGCCACTCCCGAGATATATAAGCGAGGCTGCACCTCTTACTAAGTAAAGGGGCAGCGCACCGTAGACGTAGAATTCGCCGCCGGTGCGCGGGTTCAATGGGCTCTTCTGGGGACTTAGAAGCAGACTGATGCTGCTATTGGGAGGAAGGCTAACACGTTGTGTGGCCACGTGCGCCACATAGTAGTCATCGACGTTGAGGTGCTGGTCCTGATCCCAGTTGAGCCCGGCCAGACGTAGCCAGGCCCCCACTGCCACAATTGCCACGAGCGCCAGAACTGTCAGCGTGCGGTCGCGCCTTACCTGATTCTGTCGAACCGGATTTGCCGTGGCACTCTCCCCGGCCTGCACCCGCTCCGCTTCACCGACGGCCTGTTGCGTCAAATCAGTTTTCAGCACCGGTCTCCAAATTGTCCTGATCCATAAGGTTCTTCACACGCCGGACCCAACATTCACAAAGTGCGAGCACACGAGAAACTCGCCCATCGAGAGCCGGTCGGGTATGCCTGGTTGGGCATGTTTAGCATACCGCGTTGGTCAATCCCAGTCCAGCACCCTGTCGCCGGGCCCGGGTTGATGCGCAGTCAACCGGCGGCAGGGTATTCCACAACGACTTTCCACATTGACATTTAGGTGCCCAGATGGGACTATAAGCCCAACTGAGCTTTGCCTCGGCAACGGTCCACAGCAAGCTCATCTTTGCCATCCTTGATCGAAGCCTGGCGCAGGCAATTTTGTTTCGCATCGTGAGAAGCGACACCACTCAGAATCCATAGTTCAAACCGTAGTACCCTGTATTGGAGCGAAGCGACATGGGCATGTCGGATAGTTTTGGGCGATTCCGCGAGCGGGCAATTGCCGGTGCGGGAGCCAGAGAAGGACAAGCGACCCAGACCGGCGGGGCTCCTGAGGTTGTGCATTATGTCGCCCGCACGGCCGGCGCAGGAGAGGTGTACGACGCATCCTACGCGGCGGGGCAGGGAAGCGGACTTGGCTCACCGTCACGGCGATATACAGGGCGAACCTCCTCAGGTGCTGCCACCAGGGCTCCCGTACGGCCGCCGGAGCCGGCAAGTGCCCAACCGAAGCCTAAGGCGGCAGGGGAAGGGCCTCTAAGCCTGGGCACGCGGCTTGTGCGTTCAGTTTCGATGCCGTGGTCGTTCAGGCTGATGCTGTCGGTGTCGCTTATCGTGGGTCTGCTGCTCGCGATACGTTTGCCTGGATTGCTCACAGTGCCGGTGGATGCCCCAACGGGAGTAGAGGCAACTAATGCCGCGTTTGTAAACACGCTGGCCGGGCGCACAGCCTCAGCGTTGGATCCCATCCGGTTGCTGCCCCCTCCGGCGCCCTGGTACGGCTCTGCACCTGTCAATCCATCGGCCAGCCTGCCGTTGTACAGTTGGGCGACGGCGGGTATGATGGTGCTTCTCGGTCCGGGGGCATGGGTCGGCCGCATCATCTCGATTATTTTCAGCCTGCTGGCGGGTCTCTTCCTGTTCGCCATTGTGCGGCGCACTGCGGGGGCTCGCGCGGCTCTTTACGCGCTCCTTCTCTATTCTGTCGCGCCTTTGAGTGTTGTGCTCGGCCAGCAATTTTCGCCAGCCGCAATGATCCTGGCTGCCCAGGCCTGGACTCTGCTGGCCGTGGTGCGTTGGCGAATGGCTGCGACGGCGCAGGGGGGCCGGGGTGCTGCAATGGGGTTTGGTGTCGCAGCGCTATCGGCAGCGCTTCTCGGTCTACTCGACCCGGGCGCGTTGTTCATGGTGATACCTGCCGTCTACGTTGTCATCATGCCGGCGGGAGGGGGCAACCCATTTGCGCGAGGAAGCGGGCTGGCGCACTCCTGGAACGAAGCCTGGAGCCGGTCTCCGGACCGTGGCAAGGCGGTTGGTCTGGTGTGCGCACTGGCAGGTTCCTCGCTCCTCTGGTGGGCATTCAGCCAGGGTTCAGCCGGTGCGCTGAGCGTGGGCGCGGGCGACGGGGGTGGCGGCACAGTGGCAGCGATCCTGGCCCTATTGAACGGTGGGACATATGTGCAAGTTATTGGGACTTGCGGTAGAGCACATTTTGACGCTTGCGGGCCTGCTGCTTCTGGTAGCCGGCCTTTTGCAGGCGGCTCGGCCCCCCTTGCAAATGATCTTCCATGCCTGGCTTGCATCTGGTGTGCTGCATGTTTTGCTGGACGCAAGCAGATTGCCGGGGCACGAAGATGTTTTGCTTCCGCTGATTCTGCCTGCGTGCGCGCTGGCCGGCATTGGGGCTGCGTGGGCTGGGGCGCTGCCTGCACGGATATGGCTTGCCGTCAAAGAGCAGCGTCATGATAAAGAGACTGACTACACGGTTTCGCCACATACCTCATGGCTGCTCGATTTGCCTGAAGAGCGGGCGCGCGAGGAGCGACCATCGAGACCGCAGGCGCAGCTCGCTCTGAGCAAGAGCGTCGCACACCGCAGCCAGACCGAGCAGCTCAAGGTTAGACGCGCATGGATATTGGCGCTGGGCCATGTGCTGGTCTTTTGTCTTCTCGGGCTGATTGTGGCGGGAGGAATCTCCACCCTCTTTTCACGGCTGCAATCGACGTCACAGGAGGTTGAATTGGCCGGAATAGGGTCCCAGGTGGCGGGTCTGGTGCCGGCTGATGCGCGCATAATTGTGGCCGGACCGTTCGCGCCCGAGCTTTTCTATTCGTCGGGGCATACCGGCTGGGCCTTACAGACCGACGATTTCAGCATGGCGGAAGTTCAGTCTTTGCAAAGCAAGGGTGCAGCATACCTCCTCAGCGCCGACCAGCAGTGGCTCGGCCAGCACCCCGATTATAAGGGGCTCATTACCTCGTACAGCGTGCTGAAACTGGCACCTGACTATATCCTACTCGACCTGAATAAAAAGCCCTCAGACAGCGACCGCCAATATTTCCTTGAGAGCGGTCACACGCTGGGAGGGGTATTTCTCACCTACTGGCAGAGCCATGGTGGCGTTGCGAAGCTCGGATATCCGATCTCGGAAGAAGTGGACGTTGTAAATCCCCTTGACGGGCAGGTCCGCACTGTGCAGTATTTTGAGAGAGCGGTCCTGGAATATCATAAAGAGAATGCAGGCACGCCTGACGAAGTCATGTTGGCTTCCGTGGGCCAGTGGGTCACCAAAGGAATCAACTTTGTGCGCATCCCACCGTTCCAAAACACTTCGGACGACTGGTATTTTCCGCAGACCGGTCACTCGGTCAAGCAGGCTTTCCTGACCTACTGGCAGCAGCAGGGGGGTGTCGGTCTATTCGGCTATCCTATTTCGGAAGAGTTGCCCGAGATTAATCCTGTAGACGGAAAAGTGTATACTGTACAATACTTCGAGAAGGCGCGCCTCGAGTGGCACCCCACTTTCGCGGGCACTTCGCAGGAAGTGCAGCTGGGACTGATCGGCAAGCAAGCACTTGATATGCAGAATAAGTAACCCTGTCCGTAGTTAGATGGTAGAAACCGGAAATTAGAGAATTGCATTCGGTTATGAGGAACGAAAATTCCTGAGCTGCCACCCGATAAGATTCTAACGACTAATTTCAAAGATCTAACTTCCCAGACTGGAGCAATCCCGCTTGTTTCCAAACCAACTGAGAGTTCAACACAGCGAACGTACCGCAGCAGCGGAGCGCTCCAGTGATCCGCTCGCGCAGTCTGTGCTGGGCGCACTTGCTTACGCCGACCTTTTTGACTATCCCCTGAGCCAGGAAGAAATCAGGCGCTACCAGATTGCGACCTCGTATTCGGGCGATGAGATTGCCCTTTGCCTGGCAACATCGCCTCATCTGCAACGCTGCTGTGAGCAGCCGGAATGGGCTCTATTGCTTGCGCGGACGTGAAGCCACGTTTGATATTCGCCGCGAACGTTCCGTTGCGTCGCGTAGAGTGTGGCGGCGTGCCGCCTTCTACGCTCGGTGGCTTGCGCGGATGCCCTTTGTCAGAATGGTGGCGATTACGGGCGCCCTTGCGGTGGACAACCTCGCGACGCGCCCAGATATCGATTTGCTCGTGGTTACAAGCGAAGGTCGCGTCTGGATTTCCAGACGACTGATCATCGCGCTGGTGCGCTTCGCACGCCTTTTCGGCGATGATCTTTGCCCTAACTACATAATCTCAGAGACCAATCTCAATCTTGAGCAGCGGGACCTTTTCACAGCACATGAGCTGGCTCAAATGGTGCCCCTCTACGGGAAGAAAGCATATATGCAAATGGTTGCGCATAACAGGTGGGCACTGGACTACCTTCCCTCTGCATTTTCGCATTTGCAGGAGCGGGTGCCGACCTTACGGAGAGGGTTGTTGAGGCGTCTAGCTGAGGGGGTCCTATCAGTGCGCGTGCTTGACGGTTGGGAGCGATGGGAATTGGTCAGGCTTCAGAAGAAAGTGCGCCCACTCGTCGGCGATGCAGCAGAGGTGATATGCTCGCCTCAACAGTGCAAGGGCCACACCGGACTTCACAGGCAATGGGTGACAACCCGCTACAACCAGCGTCTCAATGAGCTTGGTCTCTAGCAATCAGCCTGCTTCGTTCATTGCCGCGGTGGCGCGTGAGGTCAAGCAGCACTACGCAGCTCAGGGCCGCGAACCCAACGGCCATGCTCGCTCAAGGCTGGCGCAGTTTTGGTGGGGACCGGTGGCGGCGATCCATTACGAAATTGCCGTCCACGACCGTGCGTTGCAGCTTGAGCTCGGCTTGCACTTCGAAGCCAGCCCCGCCGTAAACCGGCAACTTCTCCAGGCTTTGAACCCACATTTGCTCGAAATTCAGGAAGCCCTGGGGGACTCCGTGTGGCTGGAGCAATGGGATCGCGGCTGGACCCGCATCTATGAGACCCAGCCGTTATATCCGCTCGATGATACCCGGATCATGGAGGTTGCGCTCAGGCTTGTGGAGATGATCGACTACCTTGAGCCACTCCTTGAGGCTATCGAGCGTAACGAGGTAAAATAGAGAATATCGGCGGCAGGCCCTTCTGCTGCCAATGCGAGTCTTTCCACATCCTGTGGAAACCGTTCGCCCTATGTGCCTGAGCTTGATATACTGGGTTGTCTGACCAAGTTGTCAGTTGTCAGTTGTCAGTAGATCGACGACCGATGACCGGCGGCTGATAGCTACGGTCTACTGACAACTGACAACTGACAACCTGGTGAGGAGACCCCTTGATGGCCCGAAAACGCCGATGGACTTTGTTGCCGATTTTTGCTTTCATCGTTGCTATGCTCGTCCTGGCTGTTTCACCTGCGGTTGGATTTGCACAGTCCGCCACCCCAACGTCCGGCGAGCCTGACATCACCGCGGCATCAGCTATCGTAGTCGAATACCCATCAGGGCGCATTCTTTATCAGAAGTCCGCGCACGACCGTATGCCCCCCGCCAGCCTTACGAAAATAATGACCGCGATCCTTGCCCTCGAGTACGGCAACCTGAACGATGTAATTACCATAATGCCTGAAGACCTTGCAGGCGAGTCCACGATGGGACTTGTGAGCGGCGAGCAGCAAACTCTGCACGATCTCATGTATGGGATGCTGCTACCCTCAGGCAATGATGCAGCAATGGCAATTGCCCGCTACCTGGGCACTCGCCTTGGCACCAACTTACCCGCCGGTCAGGACCCTGTTGCGCACTTCGCTGACATGATGAATATGCGCGTATCGCAGCTCGGCCTGACCGACACGCACTTTATAACTCCCGCATGGGCTCGACACTCCCGGCCACTATTCGTCGGCGTACGACCTTGCAAGCCTTGCCTGGTACGCACTGCACATTCCGACGTTCAACGAGATTGTGAAGTCGGTCTCTTATGACGCTCCGGGCCATTCACTGCTCAATACCAACGAAATGCTCACCCGCTACGACGGTGCGGATGGCATCAAGACGGGCTGGACCGATGGATGCGGTCTTTGCCTTGTTACCTCAGCCACCCGGAACGGGCACCGGCTCATCTCTGTGGTCTTGAACGCCCCGCAGTGGTATTCCGATAGCACAGCGATCCTGGACTACGGTTTCGCTGAGCTGGCAGCCACCCCAACGGACCCCAAGGCGGAAGAGCTTTCGATTGTCAAACGCGACACCGTGAGCTGGCTGCTTACAAATCCTGCGTCGGCCCCGCCTGTTCCCGTCCCGTCGCCTGTGTCTCAGGCTGCGTCGACGCCTGTCATGGCGCAGGGTGGCGGCAGTGCAGCCCAACCCCAACAGAGCCAGCAAAGCGCACCGGGAATGAGCGCGCCTCAACCGCAGGCTGCTTCGGTGAGCGGTGCTGTCCAGAACGCTCCCGAAGCTATACTGTCCGCGGCGGCCACTGGGAGCGCCGGGCCGAATGTCCTACTTTATTTTGTCATTTTCGTTGTGGTTGCCGTTATCTGTTGCATGTTGGCGCTGCGGTTGTGGCCCGTTCAGACCTCCGCGTTAGTAGCACGCGCCCGAGCGCTCTCACTTCGACCGCTGACGTTCAACAGTAACGCAGAGGCATCAGCGCCCGCTGCCGAGCGTCCGCGTCCTCGCCCCGCCCAGGCCCGCACATTGGGCGGTGAGGCACCGCTCAGAAGCACCCGTGGGGTGCCTGGCCCGACTTCACTTCGCCGCGACCCCAACCTGCTTGCTTCTTCAGAGGATGAGGTTGCGCGGCGCATAGAGCACGCGATTACTCATGCAGCTGAAGGCAGGCAAGGGTCAGGTATGAGCGAGTTCGTACTGGCTCTGAAGGCCGGGGCGCGTATCGACGTGGCGGACCTATCCGAGCAATATCGTCTCAGCGCGGGAGCCTTCCTGGCGCTTTCACGCGCTCAGGTGGCTGTCGGCAAGCCGGAAGACGCTCGCCGCACACTTCTGCACGGCGTGCTTGTAATGCCGGGGGAGCGTATGCTGCGCCTGGCCCTGTACCAGTTGCCGCCTGCAATCCAGGGATAGAATACCCGCGCAATTGTCCCCGCCCGGGCTGATTCCGGGCCGTCATTCGATTCTGCGCTATTGACGCGCCTTACGGGTTACATTATACTCGTCGTAAGGCCCAGCATCTGATCGGACTGACAAAGGCGTCTAAATAGTTCAGTTGCGATCACCTCAAGCTTTGCCGATCACGTCACGCCTCGCCTGCGACAACACCGTTTTGTGGGCGTTCAAAAGGACAGCGCCGACTAATGCAAGACCAACCTTCCTCCACACACCTCGAGCCTTCTGTTCAATGCACGAGTTGTGGCAATCTTCGCAAGGCGACAGGTCGCTTTTGCCCATATTGTGGTGCTAGACAGGACGCTCCCGCATCAGCACCTTCGGCAGGAGGGCCGGCGGATCCGCAATTCAGCGGTCACGTCCCAGGCCAAGCGGAGGTGCCCGGAGCAGAGGTCTTGCCCGGGTCCACAGGTGGGTATTCTCCAGCCCAGCAGGGCTATTATCCATCGGGGCAACCGGGGCAATTCATCCCTCCCGCACCTGTCCCGCCTTACCCGCAAAACAGTGCCCAACTCCCGTACGCACCCCAGCCGGCTCCGCCCTACCAACAGACGCCTTTTGCGTTCCAACCGCAGGTCGGAACGTCCAGTCCTTCGAGACGCGGCCAATCGCGGGCGCCCATTATTATTACCGGCCTGATTGTGCTCATGACCATTGCCGCCATCACAGGTTTTCTGTTGATCGGCACCGGCGTAGTATCGCTGGGACCTACTCTGGGGCAGCTAATACCAGCTCGGTCCACACCGGTTGCGACCGGCGGGAATCAGCAGGGAGGCAACTCGGGCGGCAACCAGCAGATCGCCCCTGACGCCCAGATTGCAAATAGCGGCGTTCCTCTAGTAATGGGCAGCGCAGCCCCAGATTTTAGCCTGCCCGGAATCGATGGACGGACGTACACTCTCAGCAGCCTGAAGGGCAGGCCGGTAGTGCTTGAGTTTATTGCGACATGGTGCCCACATTGCCGGAATGATGCCCCGATGATGAACCAGCTTGATGCTGCCTACAAGTCCAGGGGCGTTCAAGTACTGGCGATCAACGCCACTGTGTACAACCATAATTACGAGCAAACCGGCTCAGAGGCTCCGGCAACCATGAGCGATCTCCAGTGGTTCCACGATAACTACAGCGTCTCGTTCCCTCTGCTGTTCGACCGTGAGCTGAAATCGGCAAACGACTACCAGGTAGCTAGCTATCCGACCATATACATAGTGGACCAGGCTGGTAACATCGGGTTCCAACCTCCACAGGGCGGCGTACCCAGCTACAGCACATTGGCGGCAGCCCTCGACGACCTGTTGGCCTCGCCGGCGCCCACCTTCGTACCGGGTGGTGTCACACCTGGGGCCACATCCGCGGCTCAGGGCCAGGCCGGGGGCACGACAACGTATATGGTTATCAACACTGTGAAGGGCAAGATTGTTTGTAAGCTGTACACAGATCCCGCCGCCGGTGTCTCAAAGACGGTTGCCAACTTCGTGAGCAAGGCCAGGGATGGTTATTTCAATGGACTCACGTTCCACCGTGTCGAAGACTGGCTGATCCAGGGCGGCGATCCGCTGGGCAACGGCACCGGTGGAGGTGACATGCCCTCGGAGTACAACAACATCGACTTCGGCGTTGGCGCACTTGGCGTGGCTCGCGGCAGTGATCCCGCAATCAATAACGATAGCCAGTTCTTTATCGTCAAGGATGCCTCTGCCGCTACCGGTCTTGTTGGCCAATACACCAACTTCGGCCAGGTCGTGCAGGGTATGGACGTGGTGAATAAGATAGGCATCGGCGACAAGATTATCTCAGTCACTATCCAGTCCCAGCTTCCGTAGCGCGGGTTCAGCCCACCAGTTAGGGAGTGGAGCCTTTGGGGGACACCCCCAAACCCCCGGCAGGGGAGCGCCCCTGCACCCCCTCTCACCTCTTATGGGGAACAGAGGATTTTGGGGGACACCCCCAACCCCCGGTAGGGGAGCGCCCCTGCACCTCCTTCCCAACTTAGGCAATGAAGATATTTGGGGCACCCAAAGCCCAGGCAGGGGACCGCCCTTGCACCCCCAATAAGGAAGGAAAGGATTTTAGGGGATGCCCCCGACGTTTGGCGGGGAGTACTCCTGCAACCTTTCTTTGCCTATCAGGTATCCTGGGCGTGCACTAGCGCATTCCTGGCCGATTCCTCAGTAGATAGGCAGCCGGAAAGGGCTGATCACAGCGCTTTTCTCCGCGCAGCCTGCCGGTACGAACCTGGGTCCTGCCTGCCCCTTTTCCCTCTGATCCAGGCACGATTCTTCGCTCATCCTATTTGACTCCCGATCCCCGGCATGATATAATAGAACAAACGTTCACTTTTGGGGGTCGTACTATGGGACGAGAGCTAACCAGCCTACCCGGGCGCACATCACTTACTCGAATCAGTGTTTCGGGCAATGGACAGTTTTACACTGTCAGGAACGGAGACGAGACCGCCGTGCGCGTGTGGGTGCGCGGCGAGGGGCTGCACTGCGAATGCGGGCGGGCCAATTGCGCGCATATTGCCAGCCTCCAAATGTGCGGGTTTGTCGAGTTGCCGGCCGAGGAGCGCAGGGCAGCGTAACTTGTGGGTGGCTCATAGTTCGGCAAGCGTGTCCAGAGTTTGAGAAAGGAGTGAGTTTGTGGAAGAGAGAGAGAGAAGTGGCAAGCTATCGCCGGAGATTTACGTCTACGCGACGAACAAGAATTTCCTCAATGTGTACGATGCGCTGAGGATCGAGAAAATCAAGATCGAGATCGCAGGATACGATCCGGCGACCAACAAGCAGACAGGCCATGCCAGCGCCTGGCTGGATGCGCACGAAGCGCGGCTGATAGGGCATCTGGTGGCGCAGCGCCTGTTCCCTACGGTCACCGGGGGCAGGTGGGAGAAGTTTGGCGGGAGTCAGCGCGAAGATGGCTCCATCGAGAGTCGTACGTTCACGATTGAGTGGGACGAGGGCGATGGTGGGCGTTATTCACGCTTCCCATACCGCTTCACAATCGCTAATGGGCCGGGGCGCAAGACCGAGACCGGCGGCGTATCGCCGGCAGGGCAGCCCACTTCAAAGCTTAGCATGAGATTGCCCGAGCTTGACACCATGAAGGTCATGCTGGCAATTGGCGCATACATGCAAGCTTATGAAGCTGCCCACCACCATAGGATCGTCGCTGAACGGTTGCGCGAGCTGAATGCTAAGCTGGCCGAGCGCTCAGGAGGGGCCGTGCACGCGGGAAACCGGGTGATGGAGCCTCAGGACGCGTTTGACAGCGAAGTGTCGCGGCCAACCCCTGTGGCTCAAGCGGGAAGCGCGCCGCGCCGAACTCCCGCAGAGGTGCGACCGCTTTTGAAGGCTATACCGGGCGGCAATTCCGATCTGAATCGCATGGACAAGGTCAGGAATGCCCGCGTCGGGTAGGCTCGAAGCGCCGCAGGTGGCACTTCAGAAGTCGAGATGTTTAGAGTAGCTTTGAATAGTTTTGAGATTTATCGCAGAGAATTTAGCTGAGTATAGGAGAGTAGAGAGATGGCGAGAACATTGAATCGAGTTCAACTGATAGGGCGGCTTGGTGGCGACCCGGAACTTCGTCATACAGGCGCGGGTCTTCCCGTAGCGACATTCAGCCTGGCAACTAACCGCCAATGGCCAGGTAAGGACGGCAGCATACAGGAGGAGACCGAGTGGCACACAATCGTGGCCTGGGACAAGCTGGCTCAGATTTGCAGTGAACATTTGAGCAAAGGGCGGCTTGTATTCATCGAGGGCCGCATCCACTCCCGCTCCTGGGAAAGCAACGGGCAGAAGCAGTTCAAGACCGAGATCGTGGCGGCAGACATGCTGATACTCGACTCGCGCCAACCTTCTGAGGCTCCGGAGCCTGCCACGGTCCAGCCGCAGAGCCGCGCCCCGAGATCTAGCACGCCCGAAGTTGCGGCTCGCCCGGCTGCGAACAGTCGCGTGAGGGCAGGCGCAACCGCTACTATAGACGACACCGACCCTGACGAGCTGCCGTTCTAGACGGTGCTGGACAATGGGCCGTGCCCGTTTTTGACTACAGGGCACGGTCCATTGGACGGGGAGACGGGCAAAAGTTCGGTATAATTAGCCAGGAGCGCGCACGCTCCTGGCGTTCGTTTTTAGACATGGCTACAAGATTTTCACAACCAGACCCTTTGGCGCCAACCGAGGGAAAAGAGACCATTGACGGCGTCGTCGACCGTATCACCTACATCAACGAGGAGAACGGATATACGATCGCGCGTCTCAAAGTGCCACGCCAGAAGCAGTTGGCGACCATCGCCGGATATATGCCGGCGATAAATACCGGTGAGGGTTTGCGGCTCGAAGGAGAATGGGTCAATCATGCGCAATATGGCCGCCAGTTTTCGGTGTCGCGCTACCAATCCGCGGCCCCAGGCACGCTGGCCGCGCTAAAGAAGTATCTGGGGTCCGGGCTCTTGAAGGGCGTTGGCCCGGTGCTTGCCGAGCACATTGCCAACACATTCGGGCTTGAGACCCTTAATGTGCTCGATAACCATCCTGAGCGCCTTGCAGAAGTAAGCGGCATGAGCGAGCGAAAAGCCCAGGCAATTGCCGAGACATGGACCGAGCGGAGAGCCCTGAAAGAGCTGATGGTGTTCCTGCAAAGCCAGGGACTGCCCGTGGCTCTGGCTGTTCGGATCCTGCGCAAGTATGGGTCGGCGGCCGAGGCGATAGTGCGTAACCAGCCATACCGGCTCGCAGCGGAAGTGTACGGCATATCGTTCGCTGTGGCGGATGCGATTGCGGCTCGCGCAGGTGTGGAAGCCGAGGCCCCCCAGAGAATCGGCGCCGGCATTGCTGCGGTGCTGCGCGAGGCCGCTGCCTCCGGGCACGTCTTTCTCCCTGTCACGCAACTCATTCCACGGGCGGCCAAGCTGATATCCATATCTCCGGGAGTCGTTGAGGAGAGCCTGCCGAAGCTTGAAGCGGCAGGCTATGTCCGCGTAGAGGAAATGGTTGCCGGCCCTGTGGGACGCCAACCTGTTGTCTACCTCCCTGAGATGTACTCGAGCGAGGAAGCTATCAGTCAAGCGCTTGGCTCGCTTAGCGAGGGCAAAGACCGACTGGCGGTTTTCGGGCAGCTCGACTGGGAGACCGCCTGGAAATACCTGGGCAGCCGCGAGGTGGTGCAACTGACCGAGCAGCAGCGCTCCGCTGTCAGGTCGGCTCTTACGTCGCGTATCGCCGTAATAACCGGTGGCCCTGGCACGGGCAAGACCACTACTTTGCGTGGGATTGTGCGTCTCGTGCAGGCCCGTGCGGCCACAGTCGTGCTGGCCGCGCCCACAGGGCGGGCCGCGAAGCGGCTCTCCGAGGCGACGGGCGTGCCGGCAAGCACTATCCACAGGCTGCTCGAATTGAGACCGGGCGGCGGATACGAAGTGCGTGCCCCGCTCGACGCGGACCTGATAATCATAGACGAAGCATCAATGATGGACTTGCTGCTTGCCGAGGCTCTGCTGAAGGCGATACCCCCCGGTGCGCATCTTGTGCTGGTTGGGGACGCAGACCAGTTGCCCCCGGTGGGCCCTGGTGCCGTGTTTCGCGATATCATCGCCAGCGATACGGTGCCGATCACACGATTAGAGACTATATTCAGGCAGCCTGAGGGGAGCGCGATCGTCTCCAACGCCCACCTGATAAACGCGGGGAAATATCCTTTGTACGGTCGGGACATAACCGACTTCTTCTTTTTCAACCAGCCCGACCCGGCAAAATGCGCGGAGCTCGTGGTCGACCTCGCGACACGGCGCGTACCCGGAAAGTTCGGACTCGACCCTATTGATGATATCCAGGTGCTCGCACCTGTCTACGCAGGCGTGTGCGGCATCGATGCTCTCAACGTGAACTTGCAAGCGGTGCTGAACCCGCCGGCACCGGAAAAAGATGAGCGGCGATTCGGAAATCGTGTCTTCAGAGTGGGCGATAAAGTGATGCAAATCGTGAACGACTACGATCGAGGCGTCTCTAACGGAGAAATGGGACGTATCACCCGAATCGACCTCGAAGAGCAGAGCGTGCATGTCAGCTTTGACGCCGAATGGCCGGTCGAATATACATTCCAGGAGCTCGACGAGCTGGTGCACGCCTACGCCATCTCAGTGCACAAGGCCCAGGGTAGCGAATACGCAGCGGTAATTATGCCCATCCTCCCCCAGCAAGGCCGCCTGCTACAACGCAACCTGCTTTACACGAGCGTGAGCCGGGCGAGAAACCTGGTCGTGCTTGCCGGCTCGCCTGATGCGATCAGGACCGGCGTCGCGGCAGATACCTCGACCCGCAGGTTTACCGGTTTGAGGGAGCGACTGCAGCAAAGTTAGGGCAGATGCAAAGTCGAGAACCCTACCGGGAACGGGCGCCCAACCACGCCTGTCACTATGAGTGGTGCATCCGGCAAGTTCGCGTAAGCATCGTAAGGGCAGATTCTGTGTGTCAGTGACTCCAACTAAGCCGGATTTAGAGAGGCGACACGAGCAACGCACGGCGGTTGAAACCGCGTGCTATCTCTACAAAGCCTGCCTTCGCAGGCTAGATGCCCACCATTGTGCCTGATGGCGAGCACTACGTTGGCCTGAGTAGTCCGCCATGCGGACTTCGTAGCGCTAGCACGCGGTTTCAACCGCTGTGCGATGTTCGCAGGGCGATTTAGTTGGAGTTGATGACCCGAGCGTCTGCCCTGGTCAAATAGACAATCGGCACCCCACCAGGGCAGACACGTGGGTCTGCCCCTACATCAATTCCGCTAGCCCACCTCTGAACTGTACAAGCCAGACCGCGCCTTGACACTGATTCGCCCTCGGTCTTATAATGGGTGCGGTCGCCGACGTGGCTCAGTGGTAGAGCAGCTGTTTCGTAAACAGCAGATCCTGGGTTCGAATCCCGAGCGTCGGCTCTGGTTGAGAGGTTGGGACTGATTTACCAACCTCTTTTTTGTCGCGGCCGTATTCCCTGGAGGAGCAAAAATGGCTAGCTCAGGCACCGGACCTCAGCCACGAGGGCGTGGAGGCTCAGGTGGGTCGAGAAGTAGCGCGCGGCAGGGTGAGCACATCATCCGTCGCCCAAAACGGCAAGTCCGACACTGAGGCGGTGGCCACGTCGCCCGACTCGGCCGTTGCACCGGCGATCACACCGAGGCGGCGCAGGTTCTTTACGCGACGAAACACGATAATCGGCATAGTAGTGGTGCTCGCCCTCATCGTGGGCGGAATCGCGCTCTACACCTGGTATACGATCAACAAGCCTTTACCGACGCTGAACGGCACTGTAGCAATGCAAGGTCTTACGGCGAACGTTACGGTTACTCGCGACAATCAAGGGGTGCCGCACATCGTGGCTGCTAATGTTCACGACCTCTATATGGCCGAGGGTTATGTTCACGCGCAGGATCGTCTCTACCAGATGTTCTTCTTCCGTACTGCCGGCGAGGGGCGTCTGGCTGAGCTCTTCAACCCAGACCTGGTTGACACTGACCGGTATCTTCGGACGGTTGGATTCAGGCGGGCCGCTCAGACCGAATGGCAAGGTTTGTCCTCCGATGTGCGCTCCGAACTTCAGGCCTACGCCGACGGGGTCAATGCTTTCGTGCACAGCCATTCCGACAACCTGCCTATCGAGTTTACACTGCTGGGCACTACATTCGAGGACTGGACGCCGGTGGACAGCATTGCTTTCGCAAAGCTGGAAGCCCGCGATCTTTCGGAAAGCTGGTCAAACGAGCTGCTTACGTCGGATATAGCCCAGAAAGTGGGGCCCACCGTGGCTGCGGAGCTGATTCCCGGTTATCCAGGTAATGCACCGGCTATTGTGCCGGGCGCTAACTCCGGCAGCTTCGGCCCGGCAATTGATGGGTACGATAAGTACGTTAAGCCTTTGTTAGACGGGTGGGATGAGCAGTTGGGCTCAAATAACTGGGTGGTTGACGGCTCAAAGTCCGCCACCGGCAAGCCAATTCTCTCTAACGATCCCCACCTGGGCATACGAAATCCTTCAATCTGGTACCAGGTCCACCTAACCACTACAGACGGCAAATACGACGATGTCGGCTTCGGATTTGCCGGCGAGCCTGGAATTGTAACCGGGCATAACCAGAATATCGCATGGGGCGTAACGAACACCGAAGCAGACGTGGAAGACGTTTTCCTTGAGAAGCTCGATCGACAGAACCATCCTGGCGACTACCTGTCCGGCGACAAATGGGTTCCGCTCACCGTGGTTACCGAAACGATTATAGTCAAAGGCGGTTTGCCTGTTACACAAACGGTCAGGTACACGAATTCACGGACCCCTCTTGAGCGACTGGACGTCTACCGAGACACCGACGGTGAGCACCTCTGTGACGGGGACTTACTCGATCGAGTGGACTACTCTCATGCCGGGGCACGTCCTCGAATTCGGTGTATGCCCTGCAAACCGCTTCCAACTGGACCGAGTTTCGGGCTGCGCTTTCCAAGTGGGATGTGCCAGGGCAAAACTTCGTCTACGCAGACACGAAGGGCAACATCGGCTACCAGATGACCGGCCTGATTCCGATCCGAAAGAAGGGTGATGGCTCGGTGCCCGGTATTGGCTGGACGGGCGAGAACGATTGGAACGGCTTCATTCCGTTCGATGATCTGCCACGCGCTTACAATCCGCCCGACCATTTCATAGCCACTGCGAATAATAAGAATTACGGCACCGGCTACCAGTTTCCTTTCTCAGGCTACTGGGCACCGCCATATCGCATCGACAGGATAACCCAGTTGCTGAAGGCGAAAGAAAAGTTGAGCGTGGACGATATGAAGTCCATCCAATTGGACACAGTATCAGAGCTGGCACAAAAGGCCGCGCCCATAATCGCCTCCGTAAGTATCACTGATACGACCGTCAAGCAGGCACAGGATATGTTGAAGAACTGGGACGGCAACATGGCGGTGGACAGCGTGCCCGCCGCGATCTACGAAATAACCTACCATCACATCCTGACGAATACCATTTCAGACGAGCTTGGCGACAATCTCACGCTGGAATACTTCGACGGCATGGGGGGCCAGGCACTGCAGGCAATACAGAATTTGCTCGACAAGCCGAACGATCCCCTGTGGGACAATAAGGCCACGCCGCAGGTCGAGAAGCGCGACGATATCATTGCTCTCAGCCTGAACCAGGCCGTCGGGGAGCTATCGTCTTTGCTAGGGACCAATATCCAGGATTGGACGTGGGGCAAAATCCACGAGATTACTCCGCAGCATGAATTCAGCTCGGCGAGCCTGGTGGGTGGGCTCTTCACGTTATCCAGCCAACCGCTTGGAGGCGATAACACCACAGTCGCGGTTGGTGCATATCCTGTTACCTATGCGGGTTTCCCCTTACAGGGGCCGATCCAAATGACCTCGCACCAGTCATACAGGATGATCATCGACCTTAGCGACTGGACAAAGTCGGTTGCCGTCTTCGCCACCGGCGAGTCCGGCCAACCTGGTAGCAAGTACTGGGGCAACCTCTATCCACAATGGGTGGCAGGGCAATACAATCCGCTGCTTTACACGCAGGACCAGGTCACCGCTAACAAGGACGCTGTGCTGACGCTGACACCTTAGGCTCAGCCGCTTTTTTGAATATGCAGAAGGAGGGCGATATTTATCGCCCTCCTTCTTCGTTTTCACAGTGATGTGAGCTTCAGGGGGCTACTCGACCGTGACAGACTTGGCGAGGTTGCGCGGCTGGTCGACATCGGCCCCTCGGCGCACGGCAACCTTGTATGCGAGAAGCTGCAACGGAATGGCCGCCAGAATGGGCGAGAGTAGATAGTCAACGGGCGGCAGGTAGATCACCTGATCGGCTTTCTGCCTGATTTCGTGGTCGCCCTCAGTCGCGATGGCGATCACACGCCCGTCTCGCGCTTTGACCTGCTCAATGTTGCTCAACATTTTGCTGTAAACATGGTCTTTGAGGGCCACGCATACAACAGGCAGTGTGCGGTCGATCAGGGCATTTATACCGTGCTTCATCTCGCCCGCAGGGCAGCCCTCAGCGTGGATATAGCTGATTTCCTTGATCTTGAGGGCACCTTCCAGCGCGGTAGGAAAGTTGATACCTCGCCCCAGGTAGAGCATATCGGTAGCGTCGTAAATCTGGCGGGCAAGATCATCATATTGAACGGTGTCGGAGAGGATATCGCCAGCCATACCCGGCAGGCGTGCCAGCCCGTCCAGTAGCTCTGACGCCCTGCTCGCGCTCAGGGTGCCACGCGCCTGCCCGAAAGCCATCGCCAGGAGCACCAGGTCAGCCAGCATCCCTGTATAGACCTTGGTGCTCGCAACGGCCACCTCCGGCCCGGCCTGTACGTGGATACGGGCCTCGGCCACGCGGTCGGCCTGGCTGCCGATGACGTTGACGATTGTGGCAATGCGAGCGCCCTTACGCTTCGCCTCGGCCATAGCTTCCAGGGTGTCAACAGTCTCTCCGGACTGGGTGATAGCCACCGCCAGCGTGCCAGGTTCGACAACGGGATCACGGTAGCGATACTCAGATCCGTAGTCCACTTCGACCGGAATGCGGGCGAGCAACTCGAACATATACTTTCCGGCCAGAGCTGCGTGCCATGCCGTACCGCAGGCGAGTAGGGTTATCTTCTTGAATTCGCGCAGCTCTTTTTGCGTGAAATGGAGGGCCTCAAGATGAACTTTGCCCTGCTCGACATTAATTCGGCCGCTCAGCGTGTCTGTGAGGGAGCGCGGCTGCTCGAAAATCTCTTTCTCCATATAGTGCTTGTAGCCGCCTCTGGCTGCGCTATTGGCGTCCCACGCAACGATCTGTGGGGACTTTTCGATGGGCGTGCCGTCAATACGCTCGTAACGGACGCTCGTTCGCGAAACCACGGCCATCTCGCCCGGCTCAAGGAAGGCGAGGCGGCGGGTATGCTGCAATATCGCGGGCTGATCGGAGGCGACGAACATCTCGCCGTCGCCGTAGCCGATCACCACACCGCCTGCGTTACCCAGGCGGGCCGCCACCAGGGTTTCCGGCTCCTGGGCGCGCATTGCAACGATTGCGTGCGAGCCTTTGATTTCACCAAGCGTCAGCCGCATTGCCTCTTCCAGGTTGGCGGCCCCGTTTTTCAGGTGATGCTCCAGCAGGTGAGGTAAAACCTCGGTATCGGTGTCCGAGCGAAAATTGTGGCCTTCGTCTTTCAAAAGGCGCTTCATTGAGAGGTAGTTCTCAACTATGCCGTTCTGAATGACCACGATATCCCCGCTGCAGTCGCGGTGGGGGTGGGCGTTGGCCTCGTTGACACCCCCGTGCGTGGCCCAGCGAGTGTGGCCGATGCCCCAGTGGCCGGCCAGTGGCCGCTCCCGCAGGACGGTATCGAGGTTGTCGAGCTTGCCGGCGGCGCGCCTGAGATGAATTTTGCCGTTCTCCTGAACCGCGATACCGGCCAAATTGTAGCCTCGATACTCGAGTTTTCGCAAGCCGTCGAAGATTATTGGGGTGGCCTCCTGCGGGCCAACGTAGCCGACTATACCGCACATTCGATGATTCTCTCCATTTCCTATGCGCCTCGTATTGCTATCGCGCGGTGTTTATTCAACAGATGCTTACCAGTGAAGGATATTGGGGCTATAAGGTTTCGGGGACAACCCCCGTACCGCCCCGGCAGGAGAGATCTCCTGCACCACCTTTCACAAAGCCTTTTTAGTTACATACTATTATAGCATGTCGAAATGGCCGGCGGGCCGGCGACGGAATTTCCACGTGTACGAGGTCAGGGCGTGGGTGCCGCAGGCACTGTGGCCTCGGCGGCTGCGTTGCCGGCGGGCACTGTGGAGGTTGGGGCAGTGCCAGGCGTCGCGGTTGAGGTGGAAGTCGGTGTTGCGGTGCTCGCGGGCGTAGACGGAGCCGGCGTGGCTGACGAAGTCGGTGTGGAGGTTGGGACCCCCGTTGGCACCGGCAGGGCTGTCATTGTTGGCGACGGGAGCGGCGTTGGCGTAGCCGGAACTACCACCACTACGGTTGCCGTTGGCTGTGGCGTGGGTATCTGAGTTGGGGTCGGCGGCACCGGTGTGGGCGCAATGAGGCTCAATGAAATCTTGGCCGGGTTCACGCTTTGAAGCTTGATGCCCGGCGGCAGTGTCACCTGGGGGTCCAGTTGGTACGTGCCGGGGTCGAGGCCCTTTGCGTCGACGATCGCGGTGATATCGCTGGGCTTGAGGCTCTGGAACTGGGCCAGTGTTCCGGACAGTGTCAGGTTGAGGCTAGCTGGCGTGAGAATTGCGCTGAGGCCTGGTGCAGCGTTTGCCACTGACGCCGGCACGGATAGCTGCCAGGACGTTTCAAAGGTGGCGATATGTACGGTGACAGTGATTTCCGAGCTTTGACCTGGATAAAGCTGGACTCCTGAAGGCAAAATGAGCTGAGTAGTAGTTACCACTGTGGACGTAGTGCCGGATATTGACACGGGGTTGGTGTCTATCGAGCCGATATTCGTAAGTATGTTGTTCGGCGCGCAGCAAATGGTTACATTAGTGGGATTGAGATCAATTTCAGACGCGCTGTAGCCGGGAGCGGGGTTTCCTACAATAGGGATATGCACAGGTACAAGCTTTGTGGTGACGATCGACCTGATCGGTACTACAAACTGAACTGTAGTCGGGTCAAAAGTCAGACCGGAGATTGTCTGGCCCGTGCTATCCAGTGCCACGGGACTTTTGTACCCGCTCTGGGTGGTGCCGGCGCCGTTGACATCGACAGTAACGACGATATGGGCAATTCGATTGATTGCGCTCTCAGAGCCGGTGATCTGAATCTGCGAGGGATTCACCTGCGCGGGCTCCGCAGCATAATTTTGTAGCGGAGTGCCTGTCACCTGGACCGCGACCGAAAAGACGCGGGTGGCCTGGGCTTCCAGTTGAACCTGCACGTTGGCTGGAGCGACCGAAAAAATCATCGTGCTGTGATCGGCGATGTTGCTCGTGTCAATAATGACGGGCACCTGATGTACCCCGGCGTCGAGCTGTGCCAGGTCCACGTAGGGGCGCACATCGGTCTCGCGAAGATTGCTCAAGAGGTTCTGGGGAGCCTGCACGGTGACATTCACGGTAGGTAAGGTATTAATAACCTTCAGGCTGGGACCGAGGCCGCGCACTTCCAACTGCAGGCCACTGAACTGGGTCACCTGGGCGGGGTTCTCAAGGCTGGTCACGTAGAACCAGAGCAGAGCGGCAAGCACTACGGAGAGAATAATCCGGCCAAGGCGCTCGTCCAGGCTTATACCCCGCAGCACAAGCCTGATCCTGCGCTCTATATAGGTTGTCCTGCGTCGGGCGGAGCGCGTCTCAGCCGGAACGACCGGTTGGGCTTCGAGCAACTGGGCTTCGTCGATCGTCGTGACGTCGATGCTGCCATGCTCGCCGGCACCGTCCGAGCCAATCTGCGGTTGGCCGGCAGCCTGTAGCTCACCGGTGCCCGCAGTCGAGGCAGGTTCGGTGGTCTGGGCTCGCGATGCATCGGTCCTCATAGTGCCCTATTATAACGCATAGGGCGACTTGTGAGTTACGCGTGGGCGGGGCATCCGTGCGCGAAATCTTCGCGATCGTGCAAATAGATGGCTCAGAGTGCCGTCCGTTTGCGGTCTCAAAAATCGGAGAGGATGTATTGCTCGATGGCCTGGGCAGCGCCATCCTCTGAGACTGGAGGGGAAATAATGCGTGCCGCGTCGAGCACAATCTGAGGAGCAGTTGACATCGCCACCCCGTAGCCGGCCCATTGGATCATGTCGAGGTCGTTGTGACCATCGCCGATAGCCATCACTTCATCCCGCCCCAGACCATAATAGGACGCTAGATAGGCCAGGGCGCGGCCCTTGGAGCATTCTTTGTTGGTGAATTCGGTGAAGCGGGGGTGCGATTTGGTGACCTGGAGGCGCGTACCATACATGTCGGTGAAAGTTGCCAGTACGTTATCGGTCATGGCGGGGTCAGTGACGATAACCAGCTTGGTCGGCTCGTCGCCGGCCTGCTTATCCAACCAGGAGTGGAGGTCGCCCACGATATTTATGGGGAGGTCCATATTGATTTGAACGTAGAACCGGGCTTCAGGGCTATCTCGCGCGACGTAGAGCCGGTCGTGCATATAAAGATTGAGGTGCAGATCACGACCGGTGGTCTCTGTGATGATAGCATGAGTTAGGGGAAGCGGAATGGTTCGGTGATAGAGCACTTCACCGGTTACGCTATGCTGTACCAGTGCGCCCTGATAGCAAATCAGCGGCTCCTCCAGATTTAGCTCCGCTGCAATCTTGCTGGCCGCGCGAAACATGCGGCCGGTGGAGATTGTAACGACTACGCCCTTCGCCTGTGCATTGCGTATTGCGTCGCGTACCCGGTCCGAGATGATCACGTCATCGCCGAAAATGGTGCCGTCAAGGTCAAGCGCGAGCAGCTTAATGGTCATAATGTCTCGATAATGATGATGCGATCGTAACCTGCAAGGTCCTTGCGGACTTGCACAGAGGCGCCCGGGAAAGCCTCTCGCGCAAGCTCAGAAACAACCGTCCCCTGAGAATAAGCGGTTTCCATCACGACCGTTCCACCCGGCACAAGATAATTGGGCGCTTGCTTGAGAAAGCGGCAAATCACCTCTGTGCCATCCGTACCGCCGCCGAAAACGGCCTCACGAGGTTCCCAGGTGGCAACGTCCGGCTCGGCCTCTCCGGGAGAAACATAGGGCAGGTTTGCGGCAATTAACTCAACCCTCCTGTCGAGCGGCTGCAGGAGATCGCCAACGCTCAGCTTCACACGCTCAGCAACTCCATGTCGAATGCAATTTTCACGTGCAACTTCTATCGCCGCGGCTGATATATCGGTAGCGAACGCCAGTAGACGCGGCCTTTGGGTCGCTAAAGCAATCACGATTGCCCCCGAACCGGTGCCGATATCAGCCATGTGGCTAACTTCGTTATCAGGCAAGGCGTGTAAACAAGCTTCTACGACACTTTCGGTTTCGGGTCTCGGTACCAGCACGTCCTTCGTGATTATCAAGTCGAGGCCGTAAAACTCTTTGTGCCCGACTATATAGGCGACCGGCTCGCCTCGTTCCCGGCGGGCTATCAATGCATTATAGTCGGTGGAGCGCGCCCCAGGCTCGATTTCGACCATTGAACGGGCTAGAAGGGCCGCACGCTCCATACGCAGAAGATGGCCGAGCAACAGCTCGGCATCCAGGCGCGGCGTGGAGGAATGCGGCGAGAGCCGCCTCGTAGCTGTGCGCAACGCCTCGTCAATGGTCATGATTTTCGAAAAAAGGGAAGGAGTTGCGACGGCTGTCAGGCGAGACCTTCACGGCGCAGGCGCTCCGCCTGGTCGGTTACACGGAGGGTTTCGATGATATTATCGAGGTCCCCTTCAAGAATGCGGGGCACCCCTGAAACGGTCATCTTGATGCGGTGGTCTGTGACGCGGTCGTCCGGGAAATTATAAGTGCGGATCTTCTCGGAGCGATCGCCGGTGCCGACCTGGGAGCGGCGCTCGTCCCCAAGCTCCTGCTGGCGCTTGTTTAGCTCCAGATCATAAAGCCTGGAGCGGAGCACGGTCATTGCCTTGATCTTGTTCTTGAGCTGGCTGCGCTCATCCTGGCAGATCACGACTATTCCGGTCGGTATATGTGTTAGCCGCACCGCCGAGTCGGTCGTATTGACGCTTTGCCCGCCATGGCCGCCTGACCTGTATACGTCAAGCTTGATGTCTTCGTCCCGGATCGTCAGATCCATCTCCTCGGCCTCAGGCATGACGGCTACGGTGGCGGTAGACGTGTGGATTCGACCCTGCGATTCGGTCACGGGCACACGCTGCACGCGATGGACCCCGCTCTCAAATTTGAACTGGCTGTAGGCACCCTGGCCCTTTACTTCGAAGATTAACTCTTTCACCCCACCAATATCGTTGGGGTTGCTCGACAGCACCTCGGTTTTCCAACGGCGCTTCTCGGCATAGTGTGCGTACATCCCATAAAGGAGGTTCGCGAAAAGGGCAGCTTCGTCTCCACCGGCCCCCGCCCGAATTTCGATGATTACGTTCTTATCGTCGTTCGGATCCTTGGGGAGAAGCAGGCGCTTAATCTCGGCCATTTGTTGCTCGCGCCGTGCCTGGAGCGTTTCGATCTCGGCGCGCACCATCTCGGCCATCTCAGGATCGCTGCCGTCGTTGCTAAGTATCGTCTCCGTTTCTGAGAGCTGGCGGCCCGTTTCTCGATAGGCACGATAAATTTCCACAAGATCGGTCAAGTCCGAGCGCTCGCGCCCAATCTCCGTCATTTGCCTGTGATCGGTGGCGATATCAGGCTCGCCCATCATCTCTTCGAGTTGGACGTAACGCCGCTCAATCGAGTTGAGCTTATCTTCTAACATTTAGCTTACTTTGCCCTCTTATCTCGGTTTGCGAAGGACATTTCAGTTATATCCTTCGCAATGTTTCTTGCGCTATTATTCTCTTAACAACATATGATTATACGGTTTGGGACCGCGTTTTGCAAGTTTAATGAATTGCATGATTGTCCCTAACTCACCGCAGAGACGCAGAGGACGCAGAGTTACGCAGAGATTTTTCTTGGTCCACTTAAACGAACACTACGCCGACTTTGCATGAGCCCTGAAGTCCGGCGTATCGTCGCTTACACGAATGCGGTCTTTTGCGTATAATGTTAGATACTTGTAAGGGAGCTTGCCGCGGATGGGCAAGACCTATTCTGTTAGGAGGATTTCAGGTAGTTATGAAACTGTACAACACCGCCCAACTCCGTAATATCGGTCTTTTCTCGCATGGTGGCGCTGGGAAGACTTCTTTGATGGAGGCAATGCTCTTCACGTCCAAGGCAACGACGCGTTTGGGTCGCGTAGATGAGGGAAATACAGTCTCGGACTATGATCCTGACGAGATCAAGCGGCATATTTCGGTGCAGCTTTCGGTGGCTCCGGTCGAATGGGGCGACACGAAAATCAACGTTCTAGACGCGCCGGGTTACAACGAATTTGTCGGGGAGGTAAAGGCAGCCATAAGGGTTGCTGATACAGCAGTGCTCCTGGTAGATGCCTCGGCAGGTGTTGAAGTGGGCACCGAACAGTCCTGGCGATTTGCGGACGAGCGCGGCTGCGCCCGCGTTATCGTCATCAACAAAATGGACCGGGAGAATGCCGACTTTAAGATGGCTCTCCAGTCGGTGCAGCTTATGCTCGGTAAGAAGTGCGTGCCACTCCATCTCGCGATCGGCTCACAGCAATCGTTCAGGGGAATGGTCGATGTGCTCCAGCAGAAGGCGTTCGTATACGAGAGTGGCGGGGCCGGTAAATTTGCCGAATCTGCTATTCCAGCCGATCTCACCGATGAAGCACGCACTGCCCGTGAGGCTCTCATCGAGCGGATTGCAGAGACCGACGACGACCTTACAATGAAGTACCTCGAGGGCGAGGATCTCACAGCCGAAGAGCTGACAAAGGCGCTCAAAAAGGGCGTGAGCAGCGGGCAGGTGGTCCCGGTGCTGGTGGCATCTGGACTGCTGAACGTCGGCATCTCGCAATTACTTGACACTCTGGTTGACTACACGCCATCGCCGCTCGATCTGGGTCCATGCATCGCGACCAATGCCACGGGTGATGAAGTCGCCCTCCAGCCGACCGAGGCCTCGCCCCTGGCGGCGCTCGTCTTCAAGACGATTCGCGACCAGTTCGGTAAGCAGACTTATCTCCGAGTCTTCTCAGGAAGCCTGAAATCGGATAGCCATGTGCTCAACGCGACCAGGAATGTCGAAGAGCGGATAGGCCAGGTTTACGTGATGCGCGGGAAGGAGCAGATCGCGATCCAGCAACTGGTGCCGGGAGACATTGGGGTCGTTGTGAAACTGGCTGAGACGCAAACCGGCGACACGCTCTCCGCGCACGGAAACCCGATAATTCTGGCCCCTATCAAGTTCCCAACTCCCGTTTTCTCCGCGTCGATTGCGCCCCGCACGAAGGCCGATATGGATAAGATGGGCACGGCCCTCCACAATGTTATTGAGGAGGACTCGACCCTTAGCACGGGCAAAGACCCCGCCTCAGGACAAACTATCATCTACGCGATGGGTGAGAACCATGTCCAGATCACTGCCGACCGGATGAAGCGTAAATACGGCGTCGACGTGGCAGTAGGACTCCCCGTAGTGCCTTACCGGGAGACAATTACGACCAAAGTGGAGCGGGCTCATTACAGGCATAAAAAGCAGACCGGCGGGCACGGGCAGTTCGCGGACGTTGTGCTCGAATTGGAGCCCACCCAGACCGGCGAGTTCGAGTTCGGCGAGCGCGTTGTTGGCGGCGCGGTGCCGAAGAACTACATCCCTGCGGTCGAGAAGGGGATACGCGAGTCGCTGCACGAGGGCGTGCTGGCCGGTTATCCGGTGGTGAATGTGAAGGCCACCCTTTACGATGGAAGCTTCCACCCGGTCGACAGCTCTGAAATGGCGTTCAAGCTGGCTTCGTCGCAGGCGTTCAAAGAGGGTCTGCAGATGGGCAAGCCTGTACTTCTTGAGCCGATCATGATCTTGCACATTCAGGTCCCCGATCACTACACAGGCGACATCATGTCGGATCTGAACAGCAGGCGAGGCCGTGTGCTAGGAATGAACCCGCAGGGCAACGGTTTCACTATGATTGATGCCCAGGCTCCGCTGTCGGAAGTGCAGCGGTATGTCAGCGATCTGCGCTCGGTTACGCAGGGGCGCGGCAGCTTCGATATGGAGTTCGCTCACTACGAGACCGTCCCGGCTCACGTGGCGGACAGAGTGATCGAGGAAGCACGTAAGCACAGAGAAGAAGCAAACGCGTAACGTTCTCTTGAATGAAGAATGAAGCAGGTCGCCTGGTGGCGACCTGCTTCATTTATGCGGGATAAATATCCGACCTTAGTCCGAACCGAGAGATACCGCCGGTGATTGCCGGCTAATACGTGAGATTATGGCGATAAGGCCGATCGTCAGCCAGAATGTCAGGGCAAGGTCCATCGTGAAGTAGGCCATATCGATCAGGCCATGTACCACAAAGTCAACCATTGATGCCATCAGGCCCAGCACCAGCGCGCCGAGCACTGTGCCGCGCAAGCGCTGCCAGAGGTGCAGGGTCTGCCAGAAGAAATAGACGAGGATTGCTGCGATCCAGGCTAGCCCTGGGAGACCGAGGCGCAGCCAGAAATCGAGAATGAAGTCGTGTGGGTGCGAGGTGGTGAAGAAGCGCATCTGGGGGACGCCGTATTTCGGGTCCTGGTAGAGGAATTGATCCTGGCCGATTCCTTTGATGGGATGGTCCGCTATGATCTTTAGCGCAGCAGTCCAGATTTTCGCCCGCGCTACGCCGGTATTGTCAGGGGTCGAAAAGTCGAAAAGGGACGTTATTCGCTCGACACGGATAAAAGGTAGAGATGCCAGCCCTGCCAGCGCGCTGGCACCCAGCACGCCCAGCATCCAGCGATGGCGGGCCACGATGGCAACCACCGCCAGCGCCACCACCACTCCAAGCCATGCTCCCCGTGCGAAGCTGAGAATTACTCCAAGCCCGATTGGGATCGAGAGGAGCAACGCGGCGAGTCGCCAGACCCGCCATTCGCGCGGGAGCAGCACTGCGAGCACTATCGAGAGGGGTAGGGCACGACCCAGGTAGATACCAAGAGCGGTCGCGCTCGGGTAAACCGATGTTGCGCGGCCAACCCCCTCCATGAGTGGTGCCTGCCCGAACAAATATTGCTCCACTGCTTCGCGACCGACGAATGCTGAGGCGATCAGCCAGGCACCGACCATCCGCCAGACATCGCGCTCTGTGCGGAGCCAGCGGAACATTAGCCCGAAGAAAATAACCGGCTCCAGCACGTTGATGCGGAAGTCGCGGAAGGCAACCTTACGCAGGTCCGAAGTAGGGATGTCGGGCACGAAAATCCAGAGAAGGCCGATCAGCCCGAAGGCCAGACCGAACCAGAGCAGCCTGTCCTTCGGCATGGCAATCTTCCAGGGGATCGTGCGAGCACGGAGCAGGGTCCAGCCGTCGCGCACGAGCCATGCGGCGACTCCGGTAAGGATCACAAACTCCGCGAGCGAGAAAAAGAGGGTCGTGTTCCGGATGTCTATTTCGCGCTGGCGGTAAAAGAGAGGCGCTGCAAGCGGCACCATGGCCAGGCTGAGGGCGGGTCGATATATGGTCAGCAGCAAGAAGAGCAAGCCGCCAAGCACTGCCGCCGGGAGACCCGGTATGAGGTAATAGATGCCAAGTGAACCGAGCAGGCCAAGCATAATGACGGGCTCGGACTTCAGGACGTCAGGAACGCGAGTGTCGATTGCTTGCGGTATAGCCGCGTCCACGGTCTGAGCTTCCAGGCTGCTCACCTGGGCTCCCGTGCCCCGGCAGGCTCTTTACGTGTTGCGACGAAAAGGGCCGCCATGCCTCCCAGGCAAATCACGCCGAGCAGTATATCAAGCCCGGATGCCAGAGCCACGCGCCCTGATGAAAGCGCTCCAACATTGGAGCCGGTGGCTGTCGCCTGTACGTTCTTGTCGTACTGGCTTAGAAGCATATCGTACTGTGCATTCAAGCTTTCGCGATACTCAACAGAGCGCCCTGCCTGTCGGATTGAGGCAACGTCGCTGTGGAGAGCATCTAGCTTGTCCGGAGCGGTGGTTGCGTCCGAGCCGGCTGCGGGACCGGTGCTGAGGGCACTCAAGTGCGATTGGAGTGTCATCGTGGCGCTGGCGACCTGGGCTGCTGTGATATTTGGGTAATCGGCGGATTTCACCAACAGGTGGCGGGTAGACCTTTAGATATTCCACAATAGGCCAGGTGTCGGACTGAAGAGCGTCGCTCTCGCTGCCGAGCGAGCGAGTCCACGCCATCAATTCGTCGTCATAGTGGCTCAGTGCGCCGAAATAGGTCTCGCCGGCCTGCGCGTATGCCTGTAGCTGGGAAAGGTAACTCAGCACGGGCAGGCTCGTGGTCTGGATGGGGGCGCGCAGGGAGAGGTCTGCTGGGGTGGCCTTTGCGATCTGCACTGCGTGGTCGAGGCCATCGAGCGCCGCGCCAACGTCGTTTGTGCTCACATAACTCTTGTAAGCGGTTTCTGCTTTCTGGAAGGCAGATTGGGCCGCTGTGACGGCTGCACGATCGTCAGGCATACGGGCGGCCGCCTTCTCTTCGTCGCTCAGAACAAGGCGAGGGAGGGGCGCAAACCACGCAACAAGCAATGCAGCAAGGGCGGCCAGTGAAGCGAGAATTACGCGCGTAGAGCTGTTATGTGGACGCCAATCGCGTTGGGCGAGTTTTTCAGCCATGTGTCCTCATAGTATGCCAGACGCCAGGTGGGAATGAAGATGGCGCGACTGACAGCTTTCACGATGGTTTTCTTCCAGCCGGCCACGTATGGGCGGGACAAGATTTCACGCCGCCAGTAGTCCGCCACATCGTGTATCTGGCCCAGGAAATGGAACGAGAAAGTCATGCCGGTAACACGGAGGCCCCTCTGCTTGAGAGTGGTCTGCATTTGCTTCGTTGTGAGGATCTGGATGTGGCCGATGTGATCGCGCTTCCAGCGGTGGATAGGTATTTCTCGGCTGCGCCTGAGTAGCGAGAAGATAGTCCGGCGGTTCCCCTCGCACGGCACGAAACAATGGAAAACGCCCCCCGGCCTGAGAACGCGTGCGACCTCGTCCTCAGCCTTGCCCACGTCTGTGACATGCTCGAAGACGTCGAACAATACCACGATATCGAAACTGTTGTCCGCATAGGGGAGGTTTAGAGCATCGCCAAGCTGGTAGTCAATCTTACCCGCAGGGTCGGCTGCGCGCGCTTCGTCCAGGGCGATATGCGAGATGTCGCAACCATAGACTTCAAGCTCGGGGCGGTAGTGCAGGAACGAGCGTGTATAGCGGCCCGCGCCGCAGCCTATTTCGAGCAGCTTTCCCTCAGTGCCCGCAATAGCGTCCAGGCATCGCTCCAGCCGTAAGGCTGCAAGGTCCCTGGTGCCTGTGCGTAGCTCGCCTCGACCTTCGACTGTACTGGTGTCCTCATAGTCGAACTTGAACCTCTCGCCGGTTTGCTCAGTGATTTGACTCTTTATTGCCATAATCTCCCTGTTAGCTCTCATCTCGCTGAGTATCTATCTCGATCAGTCGCATCTAATTGGGCAACACTGATCATCACAGCTCTAGTGGACATCGGTGATCCCATACGTCTCGCTCAGGGCGCCGCCGGCGACACGCGCTTATTCGGAGGCCGGTTGCGCCTTAATTGTTGCTATACATTCAATCTCGACGAGCGCGCCCAGTGGTAGTGCAGCCACCTGGACTGTCGAGCGCGCAGGGGGCATATCCGGGCTGAAATATTTGCCGTAGATGGCGTTCATGGCAGCGAAGTTGCCCATGTCAGAGAGGAATACTGTGGTCTTGACCACACTCTGCATTGTCGTGCCAGCGGCTGCCAGCACAGCGCTTAGATTGTCGAGCACGCGGTGAGTCTGTTCGTCTATGCCTCCGTCCACGAGCTTACCGGTCTGGGGATCAAGCGCAACCTGACCGGCCGTATAAACTATGTTGCCGTCGATGATACCTTGCGAATATGGGCCCATCGCCGCGGGCGCATGCTGCGTTTGCACTCTTTTTGCCACTGAATTGACCTCGCTTGGAATGTATGTCGGATAAACAATCTTGAACTGTGCACTTTAGCTGGACGCCGGCCTCACTGACCATCAGAATAGCGCACCCAAAAGGGCGGGTAGATTCTCGAAGACATAGGTTGGTTTAGCCTCAGACTTCTCGATGTCCTCTCGCCTGGAAACACCGGTCAACACGAGCGCTGTCGGTATGCCTGCCCGAACGCCGAACAGGATATCGGTCTCGAGCCTGTCCCCCACGCAGAGCACTTCAGCGCGGTCGAGCTCCAACTTTTCCAGGGCCATGCCGGCCATGTAAGTATTAGGCTTGCCGATAACGACCGGATCGACGCCTGCGCAAGTGCTGATGGCTGCCACGATGCTTCCCGCGCCGGGCCAGAGCTCACCGCCCTCGATTGGTATCGTGGCGTCGGCGTTTGTGGCGATAAAGTGCGCGCCCCGTCGTATCGAAGAGCAAGCGCGTTGCAAAGAATCATAGTTGAAATGGTAGTCGAGGCCTGCCACCACGAAATCGGGCTGCCAGCCTTCGAGCCGGAAGTGCGGCATCGCCTCCATATACGCAACAAGCCCGGCTTCACCCAGCACGTTGACACCGCCGCCCTCAGGGAAGTGCTTTTGCAGGTAGTCCGCAGTGGCCGCAGCCGATGTAAGGATAGACTCGGGCTGGACGGCAATCCCCATTCGGGCAAGCTTCCTGGTAAAGTCTTGAGCCGTTAAAGTGGCGTTATTGGTCAGCAGGATAAATGAGATGCCTTTAGCGCGCAAGGAAGGGAAGAGATTCACTGCCCCCGGCAAAGCCTGTTCGCCACGATACAGTACCCCGTCCATGTCGAGAATTAATCCCTTGAACTTGCCGGCCAATTCGCCCTGCATGAGACCCTCACAAAAATCTACCCGCCTATTATCCATTACTTTTAAATCGCTGTCCAATGCTCTTGACTTGCATTTTTGACGTGATATAATATTGCATCGCCCAAGGCTTGTAATTAGATAAGGAGGAAAGCAAATGTCTCTTGAAAGGCGTTTTCTTAAACGTGCCGGAGCTATGGCAGCTCTGGCCCTGATGGTAGTGCCAGTGCTGGCGGCATGTGGCGCTTCGCCCACCGCAACGCCGCTCCCGGCCGCCACAAATACCACAGCACCGGCGGCGACCGCCACCACTGCTGCGGCCGGCGCGCCAACAGCAACAACAGCCACCTCGACTGCAGACACGCCCACGACCACTTCGGGCAGTGGCACGGGCACAAAGCTGAAGGTGGGGCTTGTGACGGACGTGGGGCGACTGAATGACAAGTCGTTCAACGAAACCTCGTGGGATGGAGTGCAGCAGGCTCAGCAGCAACTGGGTGTCGATGTTAACTACATCGAGACTGCTGACCCCAAGGATTATGCCAAGAATATCCAGCAGTTCGTATCCCAGAATTACGATGTGATCGTGACTGTGGGCTTCAACCTCACCCAGGCCACTATCGATGCCGCCACAGCCAACCCAAAGATCAAGTTCATCGGTGTCGATCAGTTCCAGACGGCTACTGTTCCCAACCTGGCCGGATTAGTCTTTGACGAGGATAAAGCCGGATACCTGGCAGGCGTGCTTGCGGCTTCGGTTTCCAAGACCAACAACATCGGGGCAGTATGCGGAACAGACGATGTACCACCGGTATGGCGATACTGCGAAGGGTACAAAGCAGGAGCCAAGTCTGTCAATCCGAGCGAGACGGTGCAGGTGACATATCACAGCGATGTGGACATCAGCAAGACTTTCAATGATCCCGACTGGGGCAAGACAACGGCTCTGTCGATGTTCGACAAGGGAGCGGATGTGGTGTTCGGAGCGGGTGGGACGACGGGTAACGGCGCGATCTTCGCAGCGACAGACCGCAAGTTGTTAGCGATCGGGGTAGATGCTGACCAGTACTTCACGATCGGTGACCAGTACAAGGGATCGCTGGTATCAAGTGCGATGAAGCTGCTGACACCGGGCGTATTCAACCTGATCAAGGCAGTGCAGGACGGCAGCTTCAAGGGTGGGAACAATGTCGGCACAACCGGCCTTGCACCATATCATGACCAGGATGCCAACGTTTCGGCGGCTGCGAAGGCAGCGGTAGACGCGGCCAACAAGGGCCTACAAGACGGCACGATCAAGACCTGCGTATCACCAGCCAAAGGCTCGCCCGCGCCAGATGGTTGCCCGGGCGCTGGCACACCGGCCACGACGCCAACTGTGGGTAGCACCACCGTGACAACACCTACTGCAGGCAGCGGCACGGGCACAAAGCTGAAGGTAGGGCTTGTAACGGACGTGGGACGATTGAATGATAAGTCGTTCAACGAAACCTCGTGGGACGGAGTGCAGCAGGCTCAGCAGCAACTGGGCGTCGATGTCAACTACATCGAGACTGCTGACCCCAAGGATTATGCTAAGAATATCCAGCAGTTCGTATCCCAGAATTACGATGTGATCGTGACCGTGGGCTTCAACCTGACCCAGGCCACTATCGATGCCGCTACCGCCAACCCCAAGATCAAATTCATCGGTGTCGACCAGGCTCAGACTACCGTTCTGCCCAATCTCGCGGGCCTCGTATTCGAGGAAGACAAGGCGGGGTATCTGGCAGGTGTCCTGGCGGCGTCCGTCTCCAAGACGAACAACATCGGAGCAGTATGCGGGACAGACGACGTGCCGGCAGTATGGCGATACTGCGAAGGGTACAAGGCTGGGGCTAAATCCGTCAACCCGAACGAGACGGTGCAGGTGACATATCACAGCGATGTGGACATCAGCAAGACCTTCAACGATCCCGACTGGGGCAAGACCACTGCTCTCTCCATGTTCGACAAGGGAGCGGATGTGGTGTTCGGAGCGGGAGGCACGACCGGCAACGGCGCGATCTTCGCAGCGACAGACCGCAATCTATTAGCGATCGGGGTGGATGCTGACCAGTACTTCACGATCGGTGACCAGTACAAGGGATCGCTGGTATCAAGTGCGATGAAGCTGCTGACACCGGGCGTATTCAACCTGATCAAGGCAGTGCAGGATGGCAGCTTCAAGGGTGGGAACAATGTCGGCACAACCGGCCTTGCACCATACCATGACCAGGATGCCAACGTGTCGGCGGCTGCGAAGGCAGCGGTAGACGCGGCGAACAAGGGCTTGCAGAGACGGCACGATCAAGACCTGCGTTATCACAAGCCAAAGGCTCGCCCGCGCCGGCCGGCTGCCCCGGCGGCGCTGGCTCCCCGGCCACGACGCCGACTGTAGGTAGCACCACTCCTGACAACACCTACTGCGGGCAGCGGCACGGGCACAAAGCTGAAGGTAGGGCTTGTGACGGACGTGGGACGACTGAATGACAAGTCGTTCAACGAAACCTCGTGGGATGGAGTGCAGCAGGCTCAGCAGCAACTGGGTGTCGATGTCAACTACATCGAGACCGCTGACCCCAAGGATTATGCCAAGAATATCCAGCAGTTCGTATCCCAGAATTACGATGTGATCGTGACCGTCGGGCTTCAACCTGACCCAGGCCACTATCGATGCCGCTACCGCCAACCCCAAGATCAAATTCATCGGCGTCGATCAGGCTCAGACTACCGTTCTTCCCAACCTGGCCGGATTGATCTTTGAAGAGGATAAAGCCGGATACCTGGCAGGTGTGCTTGCGGCTTCGGTGTCGAAAACAAACAACATCGGAGCAGTGTGCGGAACAGACGACGTGCCGGCAGTTTGGCGATACTGCGAAGGGTACAAGGCTGGGGCTAAATCCGTGAACCCGAGCGAGACGGTGCAGGTGACATATCACAGCGATGTGGACATCAGCAAGACCTTCAACGATCCCGACTGGGGCAAGACCACGGCTCTGTCGATGTTCGACAAGGGAGCGGATGTGGTGTTCGGAGCGGGAGGCACGACGGGCAACGGCGCGATCTTCGCAGCGACAGACCGCAAGCTGTTAGCGATCGGGGTGGACGCTGACCAGTACTTCACGATCGGTGACCAGTACAAGGGATCGCTGGTATCAAGTGCGATGAAGCTGCTGACACCGGGCGTATTCAACCTGATCAAGGCAGTGCAGGATGGCAGCTTCAAGGGTGGGAACAATGTCGGCACAACCGGCCTTGCACCTTACCACGACCAGGATGCCAACGTGTCGGCGGCTGCGAAGGCCAAGGTAGACGCAGCGAACACCGGCTTGCAGAGCGGCACGGTCAAGACCTGCGTTTCGCAAGCCAAAGGCACCGCGGCCCCGGCCGGCTGCCCGTGACAGCCAAGTTATGAGTTATGAGTTATGAATTCGCTTTACGCCGTCTGCTCATAACTCATATCTGCCATCTCAAATAACCGGTCCAATCAGGAGCCCTTATTGAGCGCAGTCTCAAGCAAAGCGGTTCAGCAGAGCAGCCCGGCACCGGAATCCCCTGGCGACAGCCCTTTCAGGAGCGCTGTGGGGGCGACGGTGCAGGCGCTCGCGGTGCCGCTGCTTGCAGTCTTCACTGCGTTCGTGGTGGGCGGACTAATCATCTGGGCTACTACCGGCGACATTCTGAAGGCAATCGGCCCGAACGGCGCTTTTGTAGGTCTGTGGCAGGGGGCCGTAGGCTCTCCTCAGAACATCGCAGACACTCTCCAAACGGCCACTCCTTACATATTCGCCGGGCTGGCGGTGGCACTGGCGTTCAAGTGCGGTCTATTTCAACATAGGCGCTGAGGGCCAGCTTGCCGTCGGGGCGGTTTGCGCGGCGTTCGCCGGCTACCAGCTTCCCGGTCTCTTTTTCCCTCTTCATATGCTGCTCGCCCTTGTGGCCGGGCTTGTCGGCGGGCTCTTATGGGGCGCGATTCCAGGTCTACTCAAAGCTTACACCGGTGCGCATGAGGTGATTATCACTATCATGCTCAACTATGTGGCGCTGGGTATTGTGCAATATCTGCTTGGGGGTCCTCTAAAGGACCGTTCGCCGGGCAATGTCTCGGCGCGCACGCCATTAATCCAGCCCGAAGCAGCGATTCCAAACCTGTTCGTGGGCACACCGTGGGTGATGCATTACGGCGTGCCGTTGGCCTTCGTGACGGCATTTCTTGTCTACTTTTTCCTCAAGCGAACGACCTGGGGGTTCGAGATCAGAACGGTGGGCGCTAACCCCCACGCTGCCCGGTACGCGGGCATGAGCGTCGCGAAGAACATCGTGCTGGCCATGGCCCTGAGCGGAATGCTTGCCGGGGCAGCAGGCGCGGTCGAGGTGCTGGGTGTGACCCACCGGCATGAGCTCGGGTTCGGGTCGGGCTACGGGTTTGATGCAATCGCGATCGCGCTGCTGGGCCGCACTAACCCTTTCGGGGTCGTTGCTGCCGCTTTGCTCTTCGGCGGCCTGAAGGCAGGCGCTACGCAGATGCAGTTCAACACTCAGATCTCAGGCTCCATCATTTCGGTGGTACAAGGGCTTGTCCTGCTCTTTGTGTCAGCTGATGTAATCATCCGCTGGCTCTACCGGCTGAAAGTGCCCAGCCAGCGCGGAACTCTCATGCTTGCACCGGCCGCAGTGGCAGCCCAGGTCCAGCCCGAGCTTGTCACAGACGAAAGCGCTGCGCCCGTGGGCGTCGACTTCACCAGCAGCTATCGCACAATGGCACCCGCCACCCAGGAGAACGAGAGCGCACAGAGCGCACAGAATGAAGAGGAACAGGAAGAGGAAAATTAGTTACGACCGGTTGTCAGTTGTCAGTTGTCAGTACCGGTGATAAGCCCGGTCTACTGACAACTGACAACTGACAACCGGTCCTAGAGGTTGATGAATGAACCTGTGCGGGGTGCCGATCGAGGTCTTGATAGCCAGCCTGCTGGCGACCACACTGCGCGTCGCGACGCCCCTGACCCTGGGGGCGCTTGGAGGGCTTTATTGCGAGCGCTCCGGCGTGGTGAACATCGCTATCGAAGGTATGATGCTCTGGGGCGCGTTCTGTGCCTACGTGGCGGGATCGATAACGGGGTCGCTCTGGATCGGCCTGGTAGCGGCGTTTGTTGCAGCCGGCGTGATGGCGGCGTTGCATGCATTGCTGGCGATTACGTTCAGAGTGGATCAGATAATCAGTGGCACGGTGATAAACATCCTCGCGCTTGGGTTTACGGGCTTCTTTTATGATCAGTATTTCTCGCGGAACGCCCCCAGCCCCGGTCCGCTGCCTGTGCTCTCGATACCATTCCTGCAGGATATTCCGGTATTCGGCAGGCTCTTCCAGCAAGAGCCTGTTGTGTGGCTAGCTCTTATACTGGTTTTTGTGACCCATTTCGTACTCTTCTACACGCGTTGGGGCCTCAGAACAAGAGCCGTCGGCGAGCACCCGAGGGCCGCCGACACAGTGGGCATCAACGTCTTTTTCATGCGCTACGCAAATGTTATCATAGGGGGAGCAATCGCCGGACTAGGGGGCGCTTACCTGATTGTTGAAGTATCGGTGTTCAGCCCCGGAATGACGATCGGGCGCGGGTTCATAGCCCTGGCCGCGCTGATCTTCGGCAAATGGACGCCGATCGGCGCATGGGGTGCGGCGCTGTTATTTGGCTTCGCTGACGCACTACAGATAAATATCCAGCAGTGCGGCGTTGACTTTCCGGCGCAAATCGTCGGTATCCTTCCCTACGTGGTGACGATCGTAATCCTGGCCGGATTCGTCGGCCGCTCAACGCCACCCGCGGCGGATGGGATCCCTTACGAGAAATAGGTGGGACCTAGTTGTCAGTTGTCAGTTGTCAGTTGTCGGTAGACGGACGAAGGACGAAGGACGAAGCGATCGTGAGCACTAGAAAGGTAATTGGGCGGGCGAAACGATGAATGAGCAAGTAGACCAATCCGCAATCCGCAATCCGCAATCCGCAATTGTTCCGCCGGATGCGGCGTATGCGTATGCAGGCGCGCGGCATGACCAAGCGCTTTCCGGGAGTGCTTGCAAACGATCATATTGACCTCGATTTGAAGCCTGGCGAGATCCATGCGCTGCTCGGAGAGAATGGCGCCGGTAAATCTACGCTCATGAACGTGCTCTACGGTCTTTACAGGCCGGACGAGGGGCATATCTATGTAAAGGGGAAAGAGGTACGTTTCAGCGGCCCAAGCATGACGCCATCGCGTCCGGCATCGGGATGGTGCACCAGCACTTTATGCTGATTCCGCCCTTCACAGTTACCGAGAATATCATGCTTGGAGGGGAGAGCAGCATCCTTCGCCGGGGTGCTGGATGAGGTGCAGCGGCGCGGCGCATTAAGCGAACTGTCGCAGGAATATGGGCTTCGCCGTGGACCCTGATGCCAAGATCCAGGATCTGCCGGTGGGGTTTCAACAGCGAGTAGAGATCCTCAAAGCCTTCTACCGGCGTGCGGACATTCTGATTCTGGACGAGCCAACTGCAGTGCTGACGCCGCAGGAAGCGCTGGACCTGTTCGCGATCATGAGGCGACTTGCTTCCGACGGCAAAGCGATCGTCTTCATCACACACAAGCTGAAAGAAGTGCTGGCGGTTGCCGACCGGATAACAGTGCTACGGCTGGGGCGCGTGGCGGGCTCTGCCGACCCCAAGACAGCGACCGAAGCGCAGCTTGCCTCGCTGATGGTCGGGCGCGATGTTATCCTGGAAGTGAAGAAGAAGCCCGCCAAGCCGGGTAAGATGGTTTTGCAGATAGATAATCTGCAAGTGCGCGATAATCGAGGCCAAATGGCCGTCGACGGGTTGAGCCTCGAAGTGCAGGAAGGCGAGATATTCGGCATCGCGGGCATAGAAGGAAACGGGCAGACAGAGCTTGTAGAGGCTTTGACGGGGCTAAGGAAGTCGAGCGGGCGGGCACCATAAAGCTGGAGGGACGTGACGTCACTCAAACACCTACGAGCGCGCTAATAGACCGCGGGCTGGCCCATGTACCTGAGGACAGACACAAATACGGGTTGGTGCTCACCTATCCGATCACGGATAACATGGTGCTCAACACGTATGATGAAAAGCCCTTCGCGGAGCACGCACTGCGCAACGAGCGCTCGGTGTTCGATTTCGCAAAGAGGCTGGTCAAGAAATTCGACGTGCGCACGCCCACTGTCATGGTGCCTGCCCGCAATCTGTCCGGCGGCAACCAGCAGAAGACGATTCTCGCACGCGAGCTGAGCCGCCAGATCCGTTTACTGGTGGCCTCACAGCCTACACGCGGGCTGGATGTCGGCTCAATCGAGTTCATCCACAAGCAAATTGTAGCGCAACGTGATGAGGGCGTGGCTGTGCTGCTTGTCTCTGCGGAGCTTGATGAGATACTTGCCCTGTCGGACCGCATCGGCGTAATCTACAAAGGCAAATTGGTTGCGATCATACCCCGTGCGGCGGCGACGCGAGAAAAGCTCGGCCTCTTGATGGCGGGCGGAACGGGTGAGTTCTGAGCTCCGGGGCAACTATTTCTATCTAGTGATTCCGGCCGTTGGGACCGGCACCGTTGCCTGGGGCGCCGAAGGTATTAGCTCGCTTACGTCCGGCATCGTGGGATTGTACAGCCAGGCATTGAATAGGTCGTCCAGTTGCCGGCCACTCACTTCGTCGGCCACGTTGACGAAATCGGCGGTGGTGGCGTTACCATGCCGGTAGCGGGCGGCGTAGGTCTTCAATATGTTGAAGAAAGCCTCGTCACCCACCTTTACTCGTAAGGCCTGCAATGTGAGCCCGCCTCGCAGGTAGACGCCGGGGTCGAATAGATCGTCGGCGGGCGGGTTGCCGGGCGGTATCCCGTGCTCATCAATTACGGCCTGGTACATCTGATGCAGCCGTGTGGTAAGTGCCTGTTCGCCCTGGGTATGCTCGACCCAGAGCCATTGCGCGTAGGTTGCGAAGCCTTCGTTGAGCCAGATGTCTTTCCATTGCTCCAGGCTCACGCTGTCACCGAACCACTGGTGCGCCAACTCATGTACGGCAGTCTCCTCACCTGATAAGCCGCTGCCCATGTCGGATCCAAATAGGGATAAAGTCTGTGTTTCGAGCGCAAAACCCAAATGGGTATCGGCCACAACGACGCCATACGCCTCGAATGGGTACGGTCCGAAGTTTTCGCTCAGGAATTGCATCATTTCAGGCGTTCGATCGAATGCGGCCCGAGCGGCTGCCGGCAGGTCTTTCGGGTAATAGCTGCGGATTTTGACGCCACCCGGCGATTGGGCCTGATCGACTGAAAATAAGCCGATGTTCAGTCCTTCCAGATAGCTCGCGACAGGATTATCCGTACTCCACGTATAGGTCGTCTCGGTTCCCTGGTCGGCCGTGCCAACGAGCCGGCCTGTTGCCGCCACCACGTAGGGCTTTGGGACCTTCACGTTCAAGGTATAAGTAGCTTTGTCACATGGGTGTTCGTTGACGGGATAAACGGTGGACGCACCTTCGGGTTCGCCGGCCACGTAGACGCCGCCGCTGTAGCTCGACCAGCCCTCTGTAGGCGAGCCTGGTTGTCTGATTTGGGTGGGCTCTCCTGAGTAGGCTACTTCAACGGTGAATGGCTTGCCCGTGTCGAGCAGCCTCGCGGGAGTGATACTCAATTTATTGCCTGCGCGCTTGAAACTGGCGTTCCCGCCGTTGACAAGCAGTTTCGAGATCGTCAAGCCCCGGAAATCGAGATCGAACGCGCTTAGAGGCTTCAGCGCCGCCGCCTGCACGATTTCCTCCCCCGTTATTACGTTGGTTGCGACGTCTACGTCCAGACTAATATCGTAGTGCCGGACATCGTAGCCGCCATTGCCCAGATCAGGAAAGAGCGTGTCGCCAAGCCCGGCGGCAGGCGAATTCGCGAGGCGATCGGGCGCACAACCTGGGCCGTCACCGGCCGTCTCCACGCTAGTGGCCGTCAAGAGCGGCGTTGGTGGAACGGTTGCGGTTGCCGGAATTGCCTTCAGGGTGGCAGAGGGTATGGATGTTGGGCGCGTGGCGGGCGTTGGCGTGGCATTGTCGCAAGCGGTGAGGAAGACGGCGGCAACTGCCAACAGGATGAGATGGCGCAAGGATTTTGGCATTCGGGATTGATCCGAGGGTTTGACTTGCATCTATAAGACGTGCACGCGACAGGATCTGCGATACCTGTGATGTGGAGTGCGCCGGCCTCGCGTGGCACAGTAGTTGGCAATCAAATGGTGCTCGACAAGGACTCGGATAGGACCCGGTTGGGGCTCGCTATGGTACGTACTCGGAAACGGCGAGACCTCCGCAAAAGTGGCCTGATGTTGGGCGACCTTGCGGAGGTCTCATGCGAGAGAGCCTAGGCTTAGACCTTACTCGTCGGACATTTTTATCCACCCGTGACGGAGCGCGTAAATCACGGCCTGGGTGCGGTCGTTTACAGCAAGCTTGCGGAGAATTGAGGTGATGTGGTTCTTGACGGTCTGGTCGGAGATGTTGAGGATGCGAGCAATCTCCTTGTTCGAGTTGCCCCGCGCTATACAATCGAGGATCTCGACTTCGCGGGTAGTAAGTGGTGCGAATACCGATTCTCCACCATCAGCCTCAGCAGAGGCGAGCTCGCGGAATTGATTCAGCATTCGAGAGGCGACGAATGGACGGGAAAGCACCGCGTCGTTGATTGGATAGTGGCCTTCCGCGACCTCGCGCACGATATCAAGGAGGCGATCGGGTGAGATATCTTTGGCGGAGTAGGCGGCTGAGCCCACTTTTGTAGCATTGAACAACTGCTCGTCATCTTCATAGACAGTCAGGATAATGACCGCGATCTGCGGCTGCCGCCGGCGGACTACCCTGGTCACCTCCAGGCCGTTGAGGCCGGGCAGGTTGATGTCGATAAGCATGAGGTCGGGGGCGAGGGCCTCGGCCATCTGGATGGCGCGCTGGCCGTCGGGAGCTTCACCTATAACCTCTATGTCCTTGGTGGCTTCCAGGGTATGGCGCACACCCTGCCGGAAAAGCGGGTGGTCGTCCACTATCAAAACACGGATTTTTTCCATCAACCTAGTCTCCTCTCCCTGGTCGTTGCCGGGAACCCTGACCTAGCTCTTTGGCATTGGCAATGTAAGTGTGATTGTTGTGCCCGTGCCGGGCCGGCTCTCCACCCTCAATACGCCGCCGACAGTTGCGGCTCTTTCGCGCATACTGACCAGGCCTGCGCTGCCCGCGCGACCCTGGCGAGTCAGCTTGGGGTCAAACCCACGGCCGTTATCCGCGATTGTGACAGCCAGAGGCCCGCCCTGACGCTGCTGAATATTCACCACTATCGCGTCGGCCGCAGCGTGCTTCTGAATGTTCTGCAAAGCTTCCTGTATCACCCGGAAGACGACCAGCTCCTGGTCGGCTGACAGAGTAAGGCTTTCGGGAAGATTTATCTCAACCGGGATTCCGAACTGGTCGCTGAAGTCCTGGGTATAGTACTTGAGGGTCCCGATCAAGCCCGCCTCGCTCAGTGAGGCCGGTCGCAAGTTGAAAATAAAGCGCCTTACATCCTTCAAGCTTGCCTGGATGGCCGATCGCAGTCGGGCAACCTCTAATTCTACTTCGTCAGGGCGCTGCTTGACCATTTGTTCAACGAACTGAAGCCGCATTACCGTGTTCGCCAGCGCCTGAGCGGGGCCATCGTGAATCTCGCGTGCCAGCCTCGCTCGTTCGGCTTCCTGGCCCAGCGCGATCTGCGCCCACATAACCTGCTCGCCGGTGTCCGGTTGAGATTCTTTTGGCTGCGCATTGTCCTGGTCGGATTCCGGCTCGGCCAGCACCCATTCGCCGGCACCTTCAACCTGGTGGATCATCCAGGCCAGGCGCTTGGTTAGCGGGTCAAGCTCGTCGCGGAGCGAATTGAGCTCAGCTCTATGTTTTACCAGGGTACCTTCTTGCCCCTGCATGGCGTGTAGCTGGCTTTCGGTGAGAGGGCCTGTTATAGAAGGAAGCGAGCCGGTTGTATTGAGGCTGCTTAGACGATATTGTAGCTCGTCGAGAAAAGCTTCCAAGTGCTGGCGCTCGGTAGTTGCCTGCCGGAGGCGTTGCTGTGCCAGAGTTTCGAGCTCGCGCAGCCGCTTGACGGCATCACCGATGGCCCCTTCCACCTGGCGGCGGAGTTCTACGACATCTGCTTGCTGTACACCCTCTGGTGGCATAAGCGTCACGCCCTTTTCTTCAATTGCGGACACGCTGGAACTCTCAGGCTAATAGTACCACATGCCCCAACACTGGGCATATTTTACACTATCCACCGCTTCTAAGCAATACATGACATAAGATTCTCCAATAATACTCCTGCAAACACCCAAACGGGTGAATAGTTCGTATGTTATAATTGAGACGACCGCGCAAAAAGGCCGACAAAGGGGACACATGGACTTAGGCGACGTTCAGGAACTGCAAATGGATCGCAAGGGGAGGGTACGAAAGCCTTTCTCACCTATGTTTCTAATTGGTAATTTGCTGATTATCGGCGGACTTGTGCTGCTGCTCGGAATTGGCGGTTGGTACGCATTTCAGACGTATACGAACAACCAGTTCCAACAAGAACTGGCGGCGAAGGGAGGCGAGGAGCCAACCCCGCTACCCGGAATTGCTGCGGATAATTTGCCAACCCCCGCGCCCCAGCCTACAACTCCTCCTCCCAGTCTCCCGATCAGCCCAAATATCGCCAATTGGACAGGGGTCGTACAGCAACAAACAGCAAGTTCTCCACCGGTTAGGCTTTCTATACCCAGCGTTGGCATCGACACTAAAATCGTGCCGATCGACTGGAAGATGATTCCATCTAAGAATGGCGGCGACAAAGCTGAATGGCAGGTGGCCGATTTCGCCGTGGGCCACCATGCCGGCACTGCGAACCCAGGCGAGCTTGGCAACGTCGTGCTATCCGGCCATGTCGACTACAAAGGCGAGGTCTTTAAGAACTTGCATGAGGTGTCCAAGGGCGACGAAGTAATTGTCTATACGCCCAATGGCCAGTACGCTTACGTTGTAACGCAGCTTGTGCTTGTTCAGGAAGACGGGGTGTCATTGGCACAACAGGAGCTAAATGCGCGCTACATGGACCCAACGCCAGATCAGACCCTAACGATGATCACCTGCTGGCCGTATGGCATCGACAACTATCGCTTTATCGCGATTGCGAAACCTTACCAGTCAAGCCAGAGCGCCCAGAGCGAGTTTGTACTTCGCTAGATCAGTGTCCGGCCCCGCTCGCCAGTTGCTCGAGCGCGTGCGGTAGCACAGGCATGATCGCTTCAAGGCACTCCTTCACCCCTTTCGGAGAGCCTGGCAGATTTATTACGAGGGTCCGACCGCGCACGCCTGCCACTGCGCGCGACAAAGCGGCCATCGGTGTCTTTTGCAGAGATACGCTCCTCATCAATTCCGCCAGGCCAGGCACCTGGTAATCGATAACAGCCAGCGTTGCCTGCGGAGTACTGTCTCTGGGCGAGATTCCGGTGCCGCCGCTGGTCACGATCAGGTCTACACCGCTGTCAGCCCACGACCGAAGGCGGGATTCGATTTGTCCAGGCTCGTCCGGCACAACCGCGGCCTCGATGTCACTCACCTGCAAGCCATCCCTCAATATCTCAACCGCCAGCAGGCCGCTCAAATCTTCGCGTGTCCCGGCTGTTACGCCGTCACTCACCGTAAGCACGCTAACTCTGCTCATTGGGTGCTCCTTTCTCGCCTCGTGCTTCTCATTTCCCAACGTCTAACTTCTAACTTCTAATTTCTGCCGATATGGCATAATATTGCAGGCAAAATCAAATCGGTGCAAGATGGAGTGCTGGGCTTGAAAAATCTGGGCGTCAGGACATTGAGCGGGGTGATCCTGCTGGCGATAGTATTGGCGGCTATCTGGCTGCGCGGTCCATTGCTGGTAGGGGTGGTGGCAGTGGCGGCTGCCCTGGCGGGGCACGAGTTTTACACTATGGTACGAAAGGCCGGCTACCAGCCATGGTACCCGGCGGGAATAGCCCTCTCGCTCCTTCTGGCGCTACGAGGATACCTGGGCGGGGACCTTTTCGGGGGCGTAGCATATTCCGGCCCAAGCGTGGCCGCGGAAATTCTTGCGCTCGCACTAGTGCTTGTTTTCGTACTCGCCCGGCAAGGTATGGCCTGGTTACGCGCACCTCAGGCCGCGTCGCGAGCGGGCGAAGCCCCGCCCCTGCGCAGCCCGTATTTGAGCTGGGCAGACCTGAGTTTGACACTGGCGGGAGCGCTTTACACAGGCGGGTTGCTCGGATACGCGCCGCTGCTCGCCTCCGTGCAGGAAACGGCCACTCGTGGTGGCGGGCAGGCATGGATGTTGATGGTGCTTCTAGGACAGGCAGGCTGCGATTCGGCGGCGTACTTCGTCGGGAGCATGATTGGACGCCACAAGATGATCCCCCGCATTAGTCCGGGCAAAACCTGGGAAGGATTTGCCGGAGGAGTTTTGGGGGCCGTGCTTGCCGCCGGGTTGCTGGCGGGGTTGCTCAAAATATCCTTGCCGGAAGCTGTGCTGCTGGGTGTGCTCGTTTGTGCGGCAGCGGTTTTGGGCGACCTTTGCGAATCGCTGCTGAAGAGGGCATCCGGGGTGAAAGATAGCGGGAATCTTATTCCCGGGCATGGCGGCGTGCTCGATAGGATAGACAGCATCCTCTTTGTGACGCTCGTCGTATACTGGTTTGTCGAGGTCAGGGGTTGATAGTATGAGGCGTGGAGATGATTGAAACCAAACGGGCCGGCAGGAATGGGAAGAGGCTGGAATACGGCTGGGCGATCAGCTATGGCTGGTACCGCGCCTGCCGCGCCTTCTTCTGGGTAATCTTCCATACACTGTGGCCGTTGCGTTCTACCGGAGTCGAGAACGTGCCCAGGAAAGGGGCCGCGGTCATCGTTTGCAACCATCTAAGCCTGATAGACCCCTTCGTGGTGAGCTTTGCAGCTCACAGGATCGTAAGCTTTATGGGAAAAGAAGAGCTATTCGGCTTGCCGGTGCTCGGTTTCATTATTCGGAAGCTAGGATCCTTCCCCGTGGATCGCTCCCGTCGCGATCCGGCTGCAATGCGCCTGGCCCTGACCGTATTGAAGGAAGGCCAGCTTCTAGGGATGTTTCCCGAAGGTACACGGAGTACTACCGGCGAGATGAACGAGTTCCGCGCGGGCGCAGCACGCCTCGCCGCTCGCACCCGCTCTCCCCTGGTGCCCGCTGCGGTGGTCGGAACGAATTGGGCCATGCCCCCCGGCAAGGTTCTGCGCCCTGCTCGTATCGGCGTCCGATTCGGGGCACCGTTTGAGCTCACTGAGCTTTACGAAGAATCCCAAAGACGAGGCTGCGCTCGAGCGTGCCCTCGAGGTAATACGCGACCGTATCGCGGCGCTACAGGCTGAAGAGCAGGGGTAAGGGGTCAGACGCTAGGGATTAGGATTACTGCTTACGGCTTACTGCTTACCTCGGTCATCGGTCGCAGGTCGGCGGTTCTGTGATCCTTGATGCTTTCGGCATAGCTTGTTGGCCTGACCGGATTTCGTGTACAATCCGCTATGCTCTACGAAGACATCCTGGAGTCAGCGCTGAAAATGGCGCGCAAACAGGGCGCGGATTATGCGGATGCCCGTGCGGAAGCGTCGGATACCGAGGCTATTCATGTCCGGAACGGCTCGGTCGAGAGGCTGACAAGCGATCGGGATAGCGGGTGGGGTATCCACGTGCTCGCGGGCGGCGGTTGGGGATTCGCATCAACGTCGGCCACAACGCCCGGCGCAGTCCCCGAAATAGTGGAACGGGCTATTGAAATCGCGAAAGCGAGCGGAAGCCGGAGACGGTCGCGCTCAAGTCTCGATGCGATGCCTACAGAACAGGGAGAGTACAGCACGCCGTTGACACGTGACCCGTTTAGTGTGCCGGTGGTCGAGCGGATCGAATTGCTAGCTGAGGCCATAAACCGAGTGGCTTCGGCGAGCGAACGTGTGAAGGTTGCCTACGGGCACATTTTGCTTGAGCGGCACAACAAGCTATTCTCGAACACTCTGGGGGCAAAGCTCGAACAAGACATCACCTTCGTTCAGTTTAATCTGGCTGGGGTTGCCGCCGATGACACCGGCTACACATACAGGCGCTCGTTCAACGACATGAGCCAGGCGGGTTGGGAGTTCATCGAGGCCCAGGATCTGCCTGCACAGGGAGAGCGCATTGGGCGAGAGGCTGCTGAGCTAGTTACAGCGCCCTGGGCACCCTCCGGGCCTAAACAGGTTATCCTGGGGTCAGACTTTGTTGCTCTGCTTACACACGAATCCTGCGGACACCCCACCGAGCTGGATCGCGTCCTGGGCTGGGAAGCTGCCTTCGCGGGCACTTCGTTCTTAATGCCTGAGATGCGGGGCAATTTTCGATACGGCTCTGAGCTTGTCAACATGACCGCAGATTCGCTCCTGCCCGGCGGTCTGGGCACCTTCGGGTGGGACGACGAAGGCACACCGGCCCAGCGCACTGCTATCGTGCGAGAGGGTATCTTCGGCGGCTACCTGTCCTCTCGGGAGAGCGCGCAGGCTCTGGGAGAGCGCTCTAACGGCTGTGGCCGTGCCACCTCGTGGGGCCGCATTCCGATTGTGCGCATGGTAAACGTTTCGCTTGAACCGGGCTCAGGCAGCCTTGCCGACCTGATCTCTAACGTTGACGATGGACTCTATCTCGAGACACCATCGTCCTGGAGCCTTGACGACAAGAGGCTGAACTTCCATTTCTCCGCCGAGCTCTGTCGCGAAATAAAGGGGGGCAAGCTGGGTGATCTGAGGAAGGGCGCGTCGTTCCAGGGCCGAACTCCCCAGTTCTGGGGTTCCGTGCGGGGCATTGCCGGACCCGACGAGTGGCGCTTGTGGGGGTTTCCGCACTGCGCCAAGGGTGAGCCGCTACAGCTCTGCCCTGTTTCACATGGAGCGTCACCTGTTATGGTAGAGGGACTTAATATGAGTGGTGTTACGAGTGGTTAGTGTTAGTGGTTAGTGGTTAGAAGACGACCCACTAACCACTAACAGCTTACCTCTCGTCCAACCTCTCGTCTAAGATTTCGGAGGCAAGAATTGGCAGATCTACTTGCAATCAATGCGGTGATCGAAAAGTTGGCGGCAGCGCCTGCGCGCCTTGCGGCACTCCTGTCTAGCCTCGAAGATGCAAACTCGGTCGACAGCTCGGAGGAGGGCAATTGGTCACCTCAGCGGGTTTTTGCGCACCTTCGCGCGGCCGATGCAATACTTGAGCCGCAAATCTACTTTGTGCTTGTCCGAGACAATCCACCGTTGGTCGGCTACGATGATAACTTGTGGCTCGAAGTGGCGCGCTATGCGAGCTTACCCGTCACCGAATCACTCGAGAGCATGCGGCTGCGCCGAAGTGAGCTTATTCACATGTTGCGGCATATCTCTCCTGAGGAATGGGATCGCACGGGAACGCACGAGGTGCGCGGTCCCATGACCGTGCTGGAGATTGCCGAGCAGATTGTCGAGCATGAAGAAGACCACCTGGACCAGATTACGCGGGGCATAGGCGCGCTACGTGGACGATAGGGGTCTACTGGGCCGTGACGAAGCCTTTTCACGGCTCGAAGACGCATTGCATGGCTCGCATGCTGACAGCACCGAGTTGGTTCTGCTGACCGATCGCACCGAAATCACACGATACGCCAACTCGGAAATACACCAGAACGTCTCCCAATGGGATACCCGCGTTTCTGTACGTGTAACCGTTGGGCGTGCGGTTGCGAGGCTATTAACTAACTCCCTGAGTACACCGGATTTGCGCTCCGCCATCGAAAATGCCACTAGAATGGCTGCACTACAGAGCCCGAATCCCCGTTTCCAGCCCTTGCCGTCCCCCAATTCCGGCTATCCGTCCCCTGCTAGCTCGCCCAAATCTTATTTCCAAAGCACTGCTTCGCAGTCTGCGGCCGCTCGGGCTGAGGCCATAGGGAGGGTGATAGACAAGGCGGCTGAATCGGGGTTCGCAGCATTCGGCGCTTTTCGGTCGTCTTCTTCGGAGCTGGCTGTAGTCAGCACAGCAGGCATACGAGCGTACGCAAAATTCACAACTGCTTATTTGAAGGCTCTCGTGGAAGGCACAGGCGGAGCCGGCTTTGCCGATGTTCTTGAGCGGGATGCCGCGAAGATCGACGCGGACGCTATGGCGACGCTGGCCATCGCCAAATGCGCAGCCAATCATGACCAAATAGAGGCCACGCCCGGGGACTATGAAGCGATCTTTGAGCCGAATGCGGTTGCGGACATGGTTCGATTTCCGGCAGTGTGGGGAATGGGCGCCAGGGAATTCCTGGACGGACAATCATTCCTTTCCGGCAAGATTGGGGAGCCGGTTGCTTCCAGTCAGGTTAGCATCTGGGACGACCCCACGGACCCTCGTTGCTTACCGCTCGCCATCGACTTTGAAGGTCTGCCGACCACCCGCGTAGATATCATGAAAGACGGCATCGCGTGTGGGCCGGTTTACGACAGCCAAACAGCCCAGGAAGCCGGCACAAGATCGACCGGGAATGCTTGCTATCCGTTCGGCCCCTACGCCGGTGGGCCGTCCGCCGACAATGTGATCATGCCGGTTGGAGATAGCAAACTGGAGGAATTGGTCGGCCATGTCGGCACCGGCGTGCTAGTCACCCGTTTTCATTACACTCACTGCCCGGATGGCAAGCGGGTAATCGGCACCGGTACGACACGGGATGGCACATTCTTAATCCGCGATGGCAAGATTGTTGGGGCACTCAAGAACCTTCGCCTTGAAATGAGTGTGCTGGATTTGCTTTCCTCTCAACAGGAAACGGGTGCAGGGAAGCTTTGCCAGGATTGGTGGGCCATGAACGGCATGGCTACCACGAATTACTTTGTCCCGTACATGCGGTTCGCCCGCTGCACATTCACGGGTGTCACGACCTTTTAGGCGTGATCTGACGCGACTGAATGCTGTTTGAGCCTTCCGCACCGCTGAAAAAAGCCAATCCCAAAATTCGTAGAAGATTGGTTGAAATAGGTCTTGACAATTCAGGATTCTTCGGGTAAGATACTCTCACTTCAACGGTGTTGAGCCGATGAAGGGACAGAAGCGCTGATAGACTTTCGGGTCTGCTGGCGCTTTTCTGTTTAATATGCAACTTCCCCACGGCTGCCCATCATGGTATAGGCCGGGCCTTTCCCTTTCGGACCTTGATAGCGCCGGATTAGCACCTGAGGTATAATTTGTGTCGAGTGGCCCATTCTTGGGCTGGACACCTGGTAGTCATGGGGAGGAGCAGATGCGGCTGAGAGGGGACAATAACTCTCGATTGATCATTACGATTGTGGGGGCGGTCGCCGTCGTCCTGATCGTTATACTAGCATATTTGCTGCTATTCAATAGATAGCAGCAGCCCTGTTTTTAAAGGCACATACTGAGGGCAGAGTTATCGACCCGCAACCGCTGTGTCCTCGTCGCTTCAAGGAGATTTGTATGATCAAGGCCCAAAGCGTTATTGGCAAGACTGTGCTCAGCCGTGCCGACGGTGAGAAACTCAATTCGGTGAAGGATGTTGTCATCGGCACAGACCACACGCGCGTAATCGCGCTGCTCATAAATGAAGGGGGCCTCTTCAGCAAGCCTATGGTGGTGGCAATAGAGAGCGTGGTCAGTTTTGGTAAGGACGCCGTCATGATCACGGACAGCAAGGCGGCAATGCGCGCGGACCATGTGCCGGCGGTTGCCCAGGCGCTCGATATGGACGAGAAGCTCGGTGGCAAGAAAGTATTTTCGGAGACAGGCGACCAGCATGGCAAGTTATCGGACATCTATTTCGATGAAAAGACCGGAGACCTGGCAGGCGTCGATGTCACCGATCTGGGGCCGGGCAGCTCATCCAAGGACGTGGCATTCCTCGATATCAGTGATATCATCAGCTTTGGCGCTGACGCGGTAGTAATCACTACGAGTGCCGTGTCGAAACTTACATCGGCGACTGCCCAGTTAGACCATGCAAGCACACCTTCGGCCACCGGCGCCGTGCCCTCAGACGCCGGGCATCCGGGTGATCCTCAGGTCGGCGCGATTCCATCTACGGCTGGCTTGCCTCCCTCAGTGAGCACTGACTCTTCCGCCCGAGTGGAGAATGGTGGCGCAACCTTAACAACTTTCAACACAGGCAAGCCCGATAGTGAGGATGGCGACGGGAGTACAGGCACAGCGGCCAGTAGCTAACGCGGGACTCAAGCGCGTCGAAGCATCTGACTGAGCTTCCGATAGCGTGCCGTAAGTTAGGTCTCCAGGCGTATTGACAGTCGCAACAACTGCTGCTATCGTATGCATGCAAGATTGAACGGGCCGGCAGGGGCCGGCTGAGAAATCGCAATGTATAAACCGTTTTACACTATAGACGCAATGGACCAGCGCCAGCAGGGCCGGCACAGCCACCGAACGCCCGGTTAGAAGCGCCTGCAATTTTGCTCGACAGCCCCCGGACGTTCCAACGTTCGGCGGGCTTTTTATTTACCGAAAGGGATCTTAATGCAGAAGAATGAAACCGCAGCAGACCGTCCTGCCGGCGATCTGGACGACACCGTATTTGACAGAGCGGGAGTTATCGAAGGGGCGCGGCAAAGCGTTCCCGTCGCGCTCGGAATATTCGCATATGGACTTGTCTTCGGAGTGCTGGCCCAGCAGGCCCATTTGAGCACGCTTGAGTTGCTGCTGATGAGCGGAATTGTCTTCGCAGGCTCGTCCCAGTTTGCGGCGCTCGGGCTTTGGGTAGCCCCGCTGCCGGTCGCGGCCATCGTGCTTACTACCCTGGTGATTAATTTGCGCCATATCCTGATGGGTGCTGCTCTAAGATCAAGGCTGGCACATTTAAGAAGTTGGCAGAAGTACCTTTCTTTATTCGTCATGACCGACGAAAGCTGGGCGGTGACCATGGGGTATTTCGCAAAGGGTGGGCGTAACGGCGCTTTCCTGCTCGGTAGCGGCTTCATGGCATTCCTGGCCTGGTCGGCTGCTACTCTGGTCGGGCAATCCGCCGGTAGCGCCCTTCAAGACCCGAGGGCCATCGGACTTGACTTCGCTTTCTCGGCGGTGTTCATTGGTCTTTTGCTGGGGTTCTGGAAGGGGCGGCGCGATCTTTTGCCCTGGGGAGTGGCAGCGCTGGTGGCTATTCTTGCGGCCTGGTGGCTGCCGGGCAAGTGGTACATTATTCTGGGTGGAATCGCCGGTAGCATAGTAGGGGCGGTGGGCAATGACGGTTGACCCCACTGTCCTGATAACGATTGTTTGCATGGCCCTTGTGACCTATGCGACGCGGGTGAGCGGCTTCATATTGGCCGGACGTTTCGGTCTGAGCGGGCGAGTGGCGGCCTGGCTCCATTATGTCCCTGGGGCCTTGCTGGTGTCGATCATCGCACCGACAGTCCTGCCTTCGAGCATGTTCGGTGCGGGTCCTGGCGTATCAGGGGCCCTTACAGGCGGGCCTGCCGAGTTGTTAGCGGGCGCGCTGGCGGCATTTGTGGCTGCAAGGACCAAGAACCTCTTGTTTACAATGGCTTCCGGTGTGGTGGCAGTGTGGATCTTGCGGCACTTGTTTGGAGGCTATTAGTTCCATGGATGTGGCACTTCTGCTAAAAGGCATCTTAATTGGCTTCTCGATCGCCGCGCCGGTAGGGCCGATAGGCGTGCTCTGCATCCGGCGCACGCTGGCCGAAGGTCGAGTGGTGGGACTGGTATCGGGGTTGGGGGCGGCAACCGCGGACGCATTCTATGGGTCACTTGCCGCCTTTGGACTGACGTTCATATCGACGTTCCTCGTCAGCCAACAAATCTGGCTTCGCGCAATAGGCGGGGCATTCCTTCTCTACCTTGGCGTGAGGACCTTTTTAAGCCGCCCGGCGAACGACACAGCAGCCAAGTCTGTGCGCGCTCTCCCGGCTGCTTACGTATCTACTCTGCTGCTGACGCTGACAAACCCATTGACTATCCTTTCATTCGCCGTGGTTTTCGCCGGGCTTGGACTGGCTAGCAGTGGCGGCGATTACCTGAGCGCGGGCTTGACTGTGCTGGGCGTTTTCGTGGGTTCAGCGTGCTGGTGGTTTCTGTTGAGCGGCGGCGTTAGCCTGTTTCGCTCACGCTTTAGCTACAGCGGTCTTTGGTGGGTCAACCGAATCTCCGGTATACTCATTCTGACGTTTGCTGTTGTGGCCGTGGTAGGTTTGATCGCTTGAGCGAGGTTCACGGACGGCCGGCGACTGCTATCGTCCACCGTCTACTGACAACTTCGTTAGAGAGGCAACTGAATGTCGAACAGATTGGCCGGAGAAACCAGCCCGTACTTGCTTCAGCACAGGGACAACCCGGTGGATTGGTACCCGTGGGGTCCAGAGGCGCTGCAGAGGGCAAAAGACGAAGACAAGCCAATCCTGTTGAGCATCGGCTATTCGGCCTGCCACTGGTGCCATGTGATGGCGCACGAGTCGTTCGAGAACCCGGAAATCGCGGCGCTTATGAACGAGCATTTCGTAAGCGTTAAAGTGGACCGCGAGGAGCGACCCGACCTCGATTCTGTCTACATGGATGCAGTGCAGGCGATGACGGGGCATGGTGGGTGGCCGATGACGGTGTTCTTGACACCCGACGGTGCTCCGTTCTTCGGCGGGACCTACTTTCCTGCCCAGGAAGGGCGCGGCATGACCAGCTTCCCGCGCGTTTTGCTCGCTGTGTCCAGAGCATATAAGGAGCAGCATGATAAGGTAACCCAAAGCGCCATCGAGATGCGTGAGTTCCTCAAGAATAGCAACGCACTGAAGCCGAACCAACGCCAGCTTGACATAACTGTGCTTGACGACGCTGTGAGTAACGCGATGAAAGAATTCGATCGGGTGAACGGCGGCTCTGTGGGAGCACCTAAATTCCCCCAGCCCATGAATCTCGAATTCCTCTTGAAGCAATACAAGCGCACGGGTGATGTGGCGCTGCTCGCAACGGTGGAGCTTACTCTGCAGAAGATGGCAAATGGCGGCATCTACGACCAGATCGGCGGCGGATTCCACCGCTATTCGACGGACGACGTATGGCTGGTGCCTCACTTCGAAAAGATGCTCTACGACAATGCATTGCTTATTCGTGTCTACCTGGCAGCGTACCAGATTACCGGAAACAGATTTTATCGGGGGATTGCCGAAGAGACCCTTGATTATCTTGCGAGAGAGATGACTTCACCGGAGGGCGGCTTCTATTCGACGCAAGACGCCGATAGCGAAGGCAGGGAAGGTAAGTTCTACGTATGGACACCGTCTCAGGTTAATGCCGTGCTGGGCGAGGCCGCCGGCAAGCTGTTCAATCGTATTTTCGACGTAACTGCAAAGGGAAACTTTGAGGGCGATAATATCTTGCATCTTGAGCGGAGCATCGAAACATTTGCCTCAGCCAGCGGAACTCCTGTTGACGACCTGATCAAGATGGTCGAAGAAAGCAAGCGTAAGCTTTATGCCGCTCGTGAGAAGCGGGTGCACCCCGGCCGCGACGAAAAGATAGTGGCCGCGTGGAACGGGCTTGGCACTCAGAGCTTTTGCAGAAGCGGCCGCCATTCTGGACAGGGATGACTACAGGCAAATTGCTTTGCGAAACGCTAAGTTCGTTGCCTCGACGCTCCTGAGGCATGAGGGCGATAGTGCGCGCCTGTTCCGCACATACAAGGATGGCAATGCGCACATTGAGGCCTTCGCTGAGGACTACGCTTCGCTCGCGGGCGGCCTTGTAACGCTTTACGAGGCTACCTTTGAGACGCGATGGCTTACCATAGCCAGATCGCTTGTCCAAACGCTCCTGGAGCATTTCCGCGACCCGTCAGGCGGATTCTACTCGACGTCTGACTTCCACGAAAGCCTGATAGCCAGACCCAAGGAGCTATATGACAACGCGGTGCCCTCGGGCAATTCGGAAGCGGCCGAAGTATTGCTGCGCCTGTATCTTCTGACTGTCGACGATACGTATGAGAGCAATGCACTTGCAGCCATCCAACCTTTGCTTGCTGCGCTTGGTAGTGCGCCGACAGCGTTTGGCAGGATGCTTTCGGCTCTCGATTTCTACCTGAGCTCTCCGGCAGAGGTAGCGCTTATCGGCGACCTCGAAAGTCCTGACATGGCGGCCATGCTTAGAGCCGTTTGGAAGCATTATGTGCCGAATAAAGTCATTGCTGCGTCTGAGCCGAACGACGCGGAGGCTGCGCGAGCTATCCCACTTCTGGAGGAACGACGCCGGCTTGGGACCAGGGCGACAGCATATGTATGCCGCAATTACGTGTGTAAATCACCGACCACAGACCCCGAAGTGGTGTCGCGCTTACTAAGCGGTGGCACCTTCGATGTTGCCACCTAACCCCTGAGATCAGGGCTGAGGACGATCAACGAGCCGCTTCAGGCCTTCAACATCGAGGCGATAGGGCAGCCAGTCGGTCAGGCGAGCAGCGCCCAATCGCTCGTAAAAGTCTATGGCATGGGTATTCCAGTCGAGAACCACCCATTCGAGCCGCCCACAGCCGCGCCGAAGGGCCTCGCCGGCAAGATGGAGCATGAGCGCATAGCCGATGCGCTGTCCCCTGTACTCGGGCAAGACGAATAGATCTTCCAGGTAAAGCGTCGGCAAAGCGAGAAATGTGGAGTAGGTCTCGAAAACAAAGGCATAGCCCGCTGCTGACAAGCCGACCTCAGCCAGGTAAATCTCAAAACGGGGCCGGGGTCCGAAAGCGTCTGCAACGAGACGACGTTGCGCTGCCTCATCAGGCGGCGGCAATTTCTCGAACTCGGCCAATCCGATTATCAAGCTAATTACAAGTTCCGCGTCACCCGCGCCGGCCTTGCGAATAGTCACCGAACTACCCGGGCCTTTTGAACCGGCGGTTACACTGCTGTTGTCCATGCTAACTCCTGTCAAGGATTTTGGGTTGCCTGCCAGAATGATGCGGCTCCTGAAGAATTGCTCCTGAAAGGCAGTGTCGCGACGAATTTCTTCGGCGGCCCGGTTCGCCGGGTCCTGTCGAACGACCAGCTTGTCTTCCTCGTCGTCAACTCGCTCGATCACGGCTACAATGACGCCGCTTGCGTCTGTTACCGGTTTGTCAATGCCAGGCACATTCGCATCGATCGGCATGCCATCGCCTGACGTCGTGCCGGGGATGAAGCCATAATTGATGTCATATACGATATCGGGGTGTCGCGGATGTGAACTGCCCAGTGGACGGTCAATCTCAACGTTGACCTGAGTCCCAAGCAAGAGTCTAAGATCGGGTTTGACACGCATATCATTTCGCGCTCTCAGCGTCCAATGGTCTCAACCTCAGCACGGATACTACCGAGTGCCTGTTCAACATTGGTGAGGCGTTTATCAGCTTCAGTCATTCGCTCTTGCTCCATCCTGACGAAGCGGGTGTAGGGCGCGATGGCAGCCCTTATTCTCTCAACGGAGCGGGCAAGCTCTGTATTAAACTGGTTTGTCATGGCCTGACTTAACTTGTCACGAAGCTCCAGCGTGCGCTGGCGGAACTCCTGCTGTGCGCGACGCTTGCGGTAGGGGATGATGAAGAGCCCAACAGCCCCTGACACCAGTGCCGCTGTGACGCCTGTAATATCAATAAATGAGGCCGCAACCGTGGCAGTTATCAAAAGCCCCAGAGCTGCCACCCCGCCGGCGCCGATCATGACGCCCACCGCGCCACGCATGTCCTGGGCAATGTTCGCGGCCTCCTCTTTGCGGTCGTAGTTTTCGACCACATTGCGCGCTTCATGCACTACAGAGCGCAGCAATTGCTCGCGATTATACGCAAACTGACCACCGGTCTGGCCAATCACATGCTCATTGTATTGAGGCGAAGCAGCAATGCCCGCCTGCCGTCTGCGGTTGATATATTCGGTGACCGATTGCCACATCCGCAGGTCCTGGTCGACCATCCAGTCGATGAGACCGTTGGTGGCATCGTCGATCTGCCGCGAAGTGTCGCCGAGCACCTTATCCTGGAACTCACGTTCGATCTTGTTTGAATTAAGGAGATCGCGGATTCTACCAACCCTCAAGGTATCGTCAAAAAACGCGTCGCCGCGCTCTTTCAGCGCAAAAACAATGGTCTCTATCTGAGCGAGCCTGCCCGTGAACTCGCGCTGCATATCGGACGAATATATATTCAGCTGGCTTTCGATGTTCTCGACAGTCTTGAAGTCCTCCGCAAGCACGGCAAGGCGCTGACGTGTGACACCCTTATATTTATCGAGGTTGCGTCCGGCAATGCCGAGCGGTGAGCTCAACTTCAAGCGGATGCGCTCGGCCTCGTCAAGTGTGGAGAAAATATAGCGCTCGATTGCCTCAAAGCCGCTCGCCTTGAGCAGGGCTTCGCGCTCAGTAAAATTGTCAGTCGAGCGCGCTTTCTTTGCCAGGCGCGCAGAGACTGGAAATATCTCAGGCTTCTGCCCGAGCAGCGCCACACTATTTTCCTCGATGAAATGTATCACACGGTCCAGGTCGGCCTGGCTCCCGAGGAGGTCGATTTTATTGAGCACCAGCACAATCTTTTTGCCCCACTCGCGAATGGTCTCCATGAAGCCACGCTCAGACTCGGTGAATGGGCGGTCGGCCGAGGTAATAAAGAGCACCAGGTCGGAGCGGGGCACGAAGTGCCTGGTCAGTTGCTCATGGCGGCGAATAATGGCGTTTGTGCCTGGAGTGTCTACGATGCTTATCTCATGCAGGAAATCAGCCGGGTATGTTCGCTCAGTAATGAAGTCTTCGGCCGGACGTTCGGTCGGCTGGGGGCCGTAGCGAAGGAGATTTATCGTAGCGGTGGTGGGCGTAACCCCCTCAGGGAGTACCTCGGTGCCAAGCAGCGCATTGATGAACGCTGACTTACCCGCGTTGAACTCCCCGACAACGACCAGCAGAAATAGCTCCTCGAGATCTGCGTCCGCCTGTTTGAGCGACGCAATGTCCTCTTCAGCAGGCTCAAGGGGCTCAATTGCGGTGAGGAGCGACTGCAGAACCTCACGCTCGGCGGTCCGGATACGTGTCTGTTGATCGGTTAATATGTCGATTTTGATCATGTTTTGGGTGTATGTTCCTGCAAGATGGGCGGCTGCCTATGGCACCCCGCAAATATACTATAGCACGAGAGACGTCCAGGCAAGAAGGGGGCCAGCAATTTCTTGACGCAATGCACGATGTTTGATACGCTTAGCGGAGCGCGGCAGCAGCGCGGCGAGCCGGGGATCGATAGTTTGGACGAGAAGCCAACCAGGACGGATAATGATTTGCAGGGCGCAGCCGGTACACCAGAGGCGCCTGTTGCGATGCTATTCTGTTCCGATCTCATGTTCGCGGTCCGGCTGCAGAACATGGCTAGAAAAACGGGGTACAGGGTTGCTGCGGCTCGTCCCGGCAACGAAATCCGCGATGCGGCGGTATTGTTGGTCGATATCGCCGACCGGGGCGATTGGGAAACCATAATCCGGCATGCCGCAAATGGTGGCATACCGGTAATCGCTTTTGGGCCGCACATGGACACGGCAGCGCGGCGGCGAGCAAAAGCGGCGGGCGCAGCCAGGGTGCTCGCGAATTCTAACCTCGAGCGGGACCTTCCAGGCCTACTGGTGGAGATTCGCAATTCACTTGATACTCGGCACGATAGGGACCTTAGCACAGAGGATTGAACAGATACAGGGCGACGCACTCCAAACTCGAAGCTTTTGTGCTCGCCCATAATTACGCATACCGGAGGATAAGGATGCCCCAGATTGAAGGCGTGGTCATAAAGGAACTTGTGACATATCCCGACGAGCGTGGCTATTTCCGCGAAATAATACGGGTCACCGACCCATTCTTTGGGGAAGGTTTTGGACAGTTGAGCCATTCGCTTATGCACCCCGGTGTCGCCAAGGCCTGGCATATTCATAAGACGCAAATCGACTGGTGGTATGTGCCGGTGGGGGTCTTGAAAGTGGCGTTGTACGACTTGCGCCAGGGTTCAGCGACCCGCGGCACGCTTCAGGAATTGTTCATGGGTGGCGACCACGGGAGCGCCGTCCTGAAGATACCGGCCGGGGTGGCACACGGCTGCAAAGCTATTGGGGGCACGGCCCATCTGATTTACGTGACTTCGAACGTTTACGATCAAGCCGAGGAGGGGCGTATTTCACACGATGACCCTGAGATCGGCTACGACTGGCTGGCAGGGCCGTCGATAAAGTAGATTTTAGCCTCGGCTGAGGGCTGACAGTAAAAGAGGAAGCAATTGGCATGGCGCCAACTGCTTCCTCTTTTACTATTAATGAGGGTGTTTTGCGCTCAACTCGGGCCCCCTCAAAAAGTAGTATTTCGCGCCCATCTAAAGGTACTGCCCGGTTTTAGCACCAAAGTAGCATTCCCTGAATTGCTATCTGGGACTATATTACCTTTGACGGAGTCTCGCTGCGAAAGTGTTGGCGCGAGGCTCAGCGGTAGGCATTACAGTTTTAAAGTTGATATCCCATTAGTTATTCAATAGCTAATAATCAGGCGGAACTAGGGGCCGGAGAGAGAATAGGAGGCATGTCGTGGCATCACTGAAAATACCCCTCCAGATTATATGTCCAAATTGCCAGCAGGGGAATCTCACAGGGTCACCCTATTGTAGCGGCTGTGGCGCGCCGCTCAGCGAGGTGCCCCCGGGCACAACTTTCATCTCAAGGGCGGAGATGTACGCCAATGAAGTTGATGCTATAAATCGATTCCTGAGCGAAGGACAGGACAGAGCGCTGGTGAAGCAGAGCTACGAGCGTGCCTTTGCCATTCTGACTTCCGGTAAATTCGATCGAATATATCGCAGTGGCAGGTCGCGCCAACCTGGGGCACTCTCCGGATTGCGTGGTTGCTACAACCAAGCGTATTATCCTTCTGCGCAAGAAGGTCCTCGGCAAATATGAGCTGGACGATTGCTACTGGCGCGATGTGCGCAATGCCATATTGAAGGATGTCAAGAACGCTGTATCACTCAGCCTCGAAGCGATTCAGGGCTGGCACATCACAATCGAGTCGCTGCCAAAAGCTCAAGCCTGGCGCATCTACGAAATAGCCGTGCAATACAGCCAGCGCCTCCGGGAGTCGGTGGGAGAGCGGTTGGTAGGGTTAACTTCTAACGCAAACGCGCCGGCTCCCTGGCCGACCACGCAAACAGGGTCATTTTCCTCGCCTGATGGCATGCGGAACGGTATGATGCCGTCGACCAACTTTATTTCACAAGAATCTCAATTCGCTGCCACGCCTGCCCCTCCTGCTGTGGCACTACCTATCCGCCCTGCCAGCGCGACACCTGCCGCTACGCCAGGCACGGGAAGTATGCGGCTTACAGGGGCAACAGGCCGGTTCGACGCCCAGGGCGGCCTGGAATCCGAACAGCAGGTGGGCCCTGCTGCGAGCTTCGTGCCGACGCCCGAATCGGTGCTACAAAATATTTTGCAGCAGTCTCAAGGAGTCTCTGACGGCGCTCCAACGCGGCCCATTCAGTTTGCTGCGGCTGCTTTCCAGGCGCCCGCGACACCTGAAGCCCAGCCTCTTACAATGCGGGAGACCACGACGGACCCACACATGAGGCCCATACCGCCAATGCCCACTCTTGAGCAGATCGCTGTCTTTTCGGGACCGTTGGCCTTCAGTCACCTTTCATCCTCAGACTCCAGCGCGCCGGTCAACCAGTACGTATCGTTGCCTGATGATCAGGCCGGTATTGACGAGTTCAGTGCCACGTGCTATAAATGGACCCCCTTTGGGTATCGCCACAAATCATAGCGAAGCGTGGCTCGCAGACGTCCCACAGGTTGCTGACGGTCCCGAGCCTCACTTGTCCGCACACAAGGTCAATGAAGCAACGATGGGTGGCGCTCGCCCAAATAGCAAGAAGGGTTCAGCAAAGGAGAATCGCGACAAGGCCGGCCGATTCCCCGACGACCTCTATTCACCCGTCGCCCTGACTGACCCTACCGGCTACATTTTGCCGACTGGACCGAACATGGCGAGCGGACCCTTGCCACTACCTGGATCGCTCACAAGCGGCCCTCTGCTGCCCGCTACACATTCTTCCTCGAATAACACCGAGTTGTTCTCACAAACAACTGATAGCGATAACGAGAATCTTGCAACCCAGCTTTTGTATTTCGACCCTGCTCTCGAATCGGATGCTGACCGGCCTACTGACATAAACCTTGGCCAGTATATTGCCGAAATTTCTCAGGCGAGCAGACACGCAAGGAGCGCTAGCACATCTACGGGGACGAAACCTACTTCAGGGCGAAGCTCCGGGAGTGGAACATCTAGCCGCTCGACTCAATCAAAGGCGGGGGGCGATGACCCCATCAGCAAGATGAAGCAGCTTAAAATGCTGCTGGACGCGGGGTTCATAACCGAAGCTGATTATGAAGCCAAGAAAGCCGATATCCTTGCCAGGTTCTTTTAGAGAGAGTCCAGAAAGCAAACAATTGAATATGCTTCCAGTTACTGGAAGCACGAATACCTTATGCAACAGACCTGACGGATGCTGCATGGGCCTCGATAGAGCGCCAGGTATCTGCTCTCAAGAGAGCAGGCAGACCCTGTAGTGTGCAGAGACCCGTCTGTGCACGGGCTACGTTGCATCGGTATCCGCACAGTAGTAATCGTGGAAGGTGCCTCCAAGCACGTTTCGGCGGCAGACAGGCTTTTGCCCGGGTACTCTCTTCTCTGGCAGTGGTTTTGGCATGTGCTGTCCGATCCCTTTACGTTACTTGCCTCCATACTTCGCCGTGTATTGAAACGTTCCAAGTTGGCTGAGCAGAACATCGTAGGGCGGCTGGTTTTCGGGGTGATACTCGAACACGGCCCGCTCGAAGTACTGTACCAGGTACGTCTCGCCGTTGAGATCGCTCTTCTCCTGGAACTCGTCAGAGATGGGATAGCCTTGCTGGAGGAGCCCTCCGTGTGACTTCCAGTAGCTCAGGAACTTACCCCCCACTCGCTTGCCTGTCTCCGGGAACAGCACTGAGCCCTCACTGTTGTTCGGTTGCTGGTCTGGGGCGCCGTTTGGGTACTTCTTCTTGTATTGGAACGTGCCAAGTTGCGACAGCAGCACATTAAAGGGCGGCTGGTTTTCGGGGTGGTACTCAAATACCGCCCGCTCGAAGTATTGCACCGTGTACGGCTTGCCATCGAGATCGGAGACCTCGCCGATAACCTCGGATATTGGAAAACCCTGCTGCGCGAGGCCTCCATTCCCGTCCCAGTAGTTGAGGAACAGCCCACTTACAGTCTTGCCGGTATCAGGATAGGTGCGGGACCCTGTACCGGGCAGCTCGACAGTCGCTACCGGTTGGGGTGTGGGCACAGCAGTAGGAACGGACGTTGGCACCCCAGTCGCAGAAGGGAGTGCGGGAGGCTGTGTGGGCGCGACGCCCGGTTCTGTAGGGAGGGCGCCTTGATGCGTCGCCAGGTAGATGTCACTCACATCACTGTTCCCATTCCCCGTGGTCACTTCCCAAAAGATGAAGTAAGTGCCACTTTGATAAAGCAAGTTCGACCTGTAGGTGCCGGTGCCTCCAGGCACATCGCTTGCGCGCAGCACCGGGTTACCACCGACCCGGCTCCAATGGATACCGTCAGCGCTTATCGCGTATCCCAGAGCAAACTGGCCGGCGCGATAGAGCATTACCCAACCGTCAGGTGTATGTTGCACCCGCGGCCGTTCGACCGCAGTGTTATCCCACTGCCCAGGGTCGTCCGACCTGTTAAATACCGGATCGCTCTCAGCGAACTGATCGCCTGTGGATGGATCGTTATATTTGGTCCAATTTACGCCATCCGGTGAGGTCGCCATGCCGATAGCTTCGGAGCCACTGTTGCTGAAGCCTCCGTAGTACATGACGAAACCGTTACCGGTGCGCACCACGCTGGGATTGTCGATTCGCGCTCCATCCCACGACGCGGGGCTGCCCGGTTTGAGGACAGGCTGGGGATCCGCGGTCCATGGCCCTGCGGGCGCGGGCGCGCTGGCTCGTCCTATAGACCACGTGCCAGGGTTGCCACCATAAGTAAAGAAGTAAATGACCCAGGTGCCATCGTCCAGCACCAGGCCGCTGGACGCAAGAGCAGCAAGGCCCGCGTATGGAACCTGGGCCGACGTAAAGACCGGTTCGGTGCCCTGTTTGGTCCAGTGATAGCCGTCAGGGGAAGTCACCAGGCCCCATTCCACGGATGCGGGCCAGTTTCTGAAGCCATCGCGGAACATGTAATACGTCCCGTCGTGGAAGAAGACCGCGCCCGGGTCTGTATAGCGGCCATCCCAGGCGGCACTAGCACCATGTCTGACCACCGGGTCCCGTGAAAAAGGCATGAATGTAGACTGTGCGCGAGCAACCGGTATCGAGCTTCCAGCCGTCGCAAGCCAGAGCAGCACGACAGCGGCGAGAATGCTCTGCCTCCCATTTGGCATAATATTTCCTCCATCAAAGTACCATTTCAGATGTCACCGACGCAAGAGGCTGCGCTGCCATAACACGAGGCACGCCGAATAGTGCCCCTCGCTCACATATACTTTAGCTGAGAAGCAAAGCAGATACATGACCTGATCGGGTCATTCGTGCGTATCGAGAGGCAACCCGTGCGGGTAATGGGGTGCTGTAAGGATAGGAGTTACACGAGCCGGTTCGCTACGGCATAGCGCGTCGCGCCGGTGCGCGAGGAAACACCGAGCTTGCCATAGATGGACCGCAAGTGCATATTTACCGTGAATGGGCTGAGGTTAAATAGGTCGGCTACCTGAGCGTTAGTAAGTCCCGTGGAAACGAGGCACAACACCTCCAGCTCACGCTCGCTCAAGCGCGTGTTCTTGCCCTTGTGGACGGGCGCTGAAGGCGTCGGTGTAGGGCTGATATCGGAAACTGGAATAAGAAGTGGAGCAGTTTCCATCGTGGCGAGCTGCTCATGAAGAGAGATAGCGCGATCCAGGCCCATTTGCTGCCCGGCAGACCAGAGGTGTGCGAACACTTCCTCTCCTAGCGCCGTTTGCAGTGCTTCCACTTCCCGCTCGTGCCTGGTGGGCTCGGTATGCACCGGAGGCTCCATACGTACGCCTGCCTCATCGAACAGCACCTTTGACCCCTGCGAACAGTTGGACGGCCACCTCGTGCAACCCCTTCGCGAATGCCACCTCTCCTCCAAGTGCCAGGCAATACGCGAGGCTGCGCCGGGCATGATGTTCATTGAATATCTCAATGGCCTTTGACGACAAGGCCAGCGCCTTGTCGTGCTTGCCCTGGTCCACTAGAAGATAGCTCATGAAGAGAGAGAGATCGGCAGTTAGTAGCCCAGTTATCCATCGAGCGCGCGAGATTTCAGCCCCTCCTGGTAAAGGGCCGCCGCGCTCTCCAGGTCACCCGTATGTAAGGCCAGGTCCGCCAGATTTGAGAGGGACATAGCCACAAGGCTTTGATCGCCCAGGTTACGCCTCAGGGCAAGGCACTGCTCGTAAAGAGATCGCGCCTCCACCAGGTCGTCAAGATGGATCATTACATGACCTAGCAAAGCAATTGCGCGGGACCTTCCCCGGACGTCGCCGGTCCTTTCAAATAGGTGTATGCTCTCTTCCAGCAAAGGTCTGGCCGCGGAGTGCCGTCCCAGCAAAGAAGATATTTGTCCAGCTAGCGCCAGACCTTCGGCGCGCAGCTTATCGTCCGCTTCCCCTTGCGCGCTCCGCAGAGCAGTTGTGAGATGCTGTAAACCTTCTCGGAGATGGCTGCTCGCTAACCACAGCGGGCCAAGCGCAACCGACATGCGCAGGCCCATACCTTCCGCCCCTGGCGTGCAGGCACAGTAGTCGAGTGCTGAGCGGAGGTTGCCAAGTTCTCGCTCAACTTGAGCGAACCTTCCGCCTGGGGATTGCGAAAAGAAATCGGAGGCTTGGCACTCAACCCAGCTCAGAAAATACCGTGCATGCGCGTGCCGCACGTCGTCCGAGTCGCCGCTATCCTCCAGCCGTTGAAGTCCGTACTCACGGACGGTTTCGAGCATGGCAAAGCGAGGCCCCTGGGCACCATACGCGCTGGAACCGTCAACCGGCAGAACCACTGTCAGCAGATTATGCTCGGCTAGCGAGATCACCAGCCAATCTCCGACGTGCGAAGGGGGACTCTGGCAACTCCCTGTCAAGTGCAGAACAGAAGAGCGCATATCCATGTTGGCGACCGCGTTTGCGGCCTCCATGGTGCAGCCACCAACAAAAACGCTCAGCCTACGGAACACGCGTTGTTCATCGGGAGCGAGCAGACCGTAACTCCAATCAAGCGCGGCGCTCAGGCTTTGATGACGGTCGGGCAGATCGCGAGCGCCACCCCTTAGGAAGTCGAAGCGATGCGCGCACATATCGAGCATAGCTTCGGGGCTATACGTCCTGGTCAGTGCCGCCGCCAGTTCGAGCGCAAGCGGCAATCCGTCGAGGTGAGCGCAGAGCATGGCTATGGAATGTGCGTTTTCAGCCGTCAACGCGAAGTCGGGGTTAGCGGCGTGCGCCCGCTGTATAAACAGCGCCACCGAATCCACTCCCGAAATCTTATCAGGATAGATGCCGGGTCCTTCACCCGGACAGGGTACCGGTGGCAATTCAAGCGGCCTTGTCCGGAATTCGTGCTCACCATAGACGTGCAGGAGTGTGCGGCTGGTGGCAACTATCTTCAGACCGTGTGCGGAGGCGAGAAGAGCCGCGATGCGTGCGGCAGGCGAACTCTAGCTGCTCGCAGTTGTCAAGCAATAGGAGTATCTTGCGGGTGCTCAGATGCTCCCGTAGGCGGTCCAGCAATGGGCAATCTGTTGCCGCCCGCACATCTAGGGCCAACGCCAGAGCGGACAGAAACAAGTCGTCCCCTCTGATGTCCGCGAGAGGCACGAAGCGCACTCCGTCCGAGAAATCTTCGGCAAGCTCCTCAGCCGCGCGGAGCGCCAGTCGCGTTTTCCCGACGCCGGGCGGGCCGGTGAGGGTCAGAAGCCGGATATCCGGGTCGCACAAGGCGACGCGAATATCCGCGATCTCGCGCTGCCGTCCAACCAGGGACGTAACAGGGGCCGGCAAGTTGTGCGTGTGCACCGGCAGTAACGCAGGTTGCTGTGTGGCCGGGGAATCTGGCTGAACTAAAGGTAACGATACTAAGGGCGCGCGGCATTCACTGCTCCTGGGTTGCACAGCCATGCCTGCAAATCGCGGCCGTGCCGATTATATATATTCCCACACCAATATTGGCGAAAGGGTTCGCCCACAGGCTTGTGGAAGCGGCTCAAAGGGAAGCGTCAGAACTCGGACCATACACTCTCCTCAATGAGGGTCTAGGTGCTTCAGCCCTTACTGAAAGTGGTTACTGTCTAGATTTTCTTGTGTGCCGCACTGAACCGTGATGCTCCCTTATAGTTGCCAAACCCCTAGATCGCATAGACTGCTATGGCAGCGTTGCTTGATGCCTCGCGGTTACGCCCCGGGTGCTTGCTCAAGCTGACTATTGGAGTATTTGTTTGGCCGGGGAGTTTTTACCTCCACCACAAGTCTTGCTTGAGAAGATTAGCACCGAGTAATCCAAGCTGCACTTCGTAGGGCGTGCCTGCGGCTTCGGGGTGGTATTCAAGGCGGTTGCGCTCGAAGTATTGCACTGTATAGGACTGGCCATCACTGCCGGTTTCGGAAAGCGGCTCCGAGATCGGATATCCGTAGACGGCCAGCCCGCCGGTTTGCTGCCAGAATGATAAAAAAGGTTCGCCAAGCGAGTGCTCTGTTTCTGGGAAATAAGTCCCGCCCGACGAGACACTTTGTGCCTGTACCGTATTGAAAAGACGGCCCCTCGTGACTTCGCTACCTAGCAAGCTTAGCTCGACTTCGTTTGCTGTGCCCGCATTTTCAGGGTGATATTCGAAGACAGCGCGCTGAAAGAACTGGCTGAGAACACCGTGAATCATAGTGGGGCGCGAGATGGGGTAGCCAAACTGCTCAAGGCCTCCCTTTTCTATCCAGTACTCGGTGAAGTCAGGATCGATGGCTTGTTGCGTTTCGTCAAAGTAGAGCAGATGCTGGGCGGTCGCATCGGCCTTATCGAGAGGGTCGGTGAGCGTGTACCCTAGCGCAAGCTCCTGATAAGTCTTGTAGGCAAGCTTGTGCATATAAACGGCACCGGTAGGTGAGTAGTCGTTGTGAGCGTCATTCTCGGAGAGGCGGACCAGGCCATAATTGTGGCTGTAATCTCCGGGCACAAAATCCTCGTACTTGAACCAGAAGACGTGAGCGACATTATGATGGAGCTCCGAGTTGTTCAGGATGCCGCTGTAGATAGCGTTCAAGTAGTACGCCTGGTCAATCTCGGATTGGGTTGGCGGCTGGTCGGGCGCAGAAGCCGGTTGCGCCTCGGCGCCGACTTCGGTTATCCAGATGCGGCTCTTGGCATCGCCTCGGTCCAGCACTTTGCGCGCGAACTCATTTATTATGCTGAAGAGGTTGTCTGCGTCCAGGAAGTAGGGGTGGACGGCCACGCCATCCCATGGCACGGTGTTCCAGCCGGGGCGACTGTCGTAGCCCAGGGACCGGTAGCGATCCACCCATTTTGAGATATATAGCTGGTAAAGATAGTCGAACTGGTCGTGGCCCTGCCCTTCAGGTGGCGAGCCGAGCATGAGGCCGCCCACAATTACTTCGGCGTCGGGCGCAATGGTTTTGATTGCTTCGTATGCGCTCGCGATGAGTGCTGAATAGCGTTCCGGGTTGATCTCGGAAGCGCCATCACGGCTGTCAATCCAGAGGTCATAATTAATGTTCGGCTCGTTGATGATCTCGTAGGCGCTGATCGCGCTCCCATAGTGGGCAGCGATCAACTGAGCACGGCTCGTAAAGACTCGAATAAAGAGATTGGAGCCATCGTTGGGATCGTTGCCTGCACCGTCCGCAGGCTCGTTGAACTGCGTCGGGTGGAGGGTATGCCCGTCCTGGGCTACCATGCCTACATTCAATAACGCCAGCACCTTGAAGCCATATTTTGGAGCTAGCACATTGATGAAATAGTCATACTTGGCAAAGTTGATCTCGCCGGGCGGCACTGAACCGTCGTAGTCAGCGAAAAACTCGAGACGCACCCATTTCACTCCGGCATCTGACAGCTCTTGAGCCTGGGCGTCCAGGGCGGTTTTGTTCGCGGCGTTATCATAATTCACCTTGTCAGTATTGTATTCGTAGAATGGATCCCGCATGACGATCCCGAAGAGATCCTGGTCGGCAGGCGTACGAACTCTGTCCGTTGGCGGTGCGGCAAGCGCGGTCATGCGATTGTCTGCCTGGAACGCGCTGACGCTGATGCAGGCGATAATTACCGCCATCCACAACCGGGCCCCCTTATGAGATAAGGGTCTGTGACGTCGTTGACTATATCTTTGGAGCATCTTCTCTCTCGAATTATGGGGTAACGTAGCCATAGACTACTCAAGCTCAATCATGGTATGAGCCTGAAGGGTGCATATCTATGAGACGAGTGGGATCGATCCGGGTTTCGTTTTTCAGCGGCGCTGCGGTTCGCTCCGGTGGCCGGTTAGTCCGAGCAGGCTGAAGTATGCGCGGTCGTTTGAGTAAAGTATAGCATCAACTGGCACATTACGATTTCAAATGTGGATAACCCTATCTGCAGTAGTAAGCCGGTATTATCAGTGTTGCAGGACGATGCCGGGATCGGTGATTGGGAGCTTGCCTGCCTGCCAGGCCAGCATTCCGCCGGACATGTTCGTCGCATCGTAGCCCGCCTCCCGCAGGAGCGCAGCCGCATAGTAGCTTCTGACGCCTGCAAGGCAGACGCAAACCCACTTTTTGTGGCGGTCGAGCTCGCCCCAACGCGATTGTAACTCGGTGAGGGGGATGAACATGCTCCCCTCGATGTGCCCGGAATCCCATTCGACCTGCTCTCGGACGTCGAGCATGGCAATTTCGCCGCTCGCCATTTGCTGAGACGCTATAAGGGGATCGACTTCCGGTATCTCGTTAGGTTGCTCGACTTCTTCCATTTGTAAGTCATCCTTCAGGCCCGGTAGGCCGTTATTCGCAAAGCGTCAATATATTGCGTATTCGGCCCACGAGGGCGTCATAATCTGTTGTGTCGAATTTGGTGGTATCGACGCTTAGTAACTCACATTCGATGGGAACCGGCGGCCAATCACCGGCAGCCACGTGTAAGGCGAAATCGGCTCGTAATTGCCCGTCCTGGTGTCCGGGGTGCCTTTCCGAAGAATCACTCCGCCGCGCAAAGCGTTCGAGCAATTCGTTGGGTTCCGTGCTACAGACGATTTGAATTGTCCGGCAACCGTATTTCCGGGTCAAGTGTTGCAGCCTTGGCCCCGAGACTTCAGCATGGAAGTTGCCTTCGGCAATAAGGGATCTACCGGCCTTCAACTCTGCTTCGATAATATAGTAAAGGATTTCGAAGCTTGCCGCTCCTAAGCTTTGTGACCAGGCGCGATCCGCACAGCCAAGGTTCTCAAAGAGCAGTTCTTTGATGCCATCTTTCGTGACAAGCGGAAAGGCAAGCGTGCATGCGAGCCGAGTAGCAAGGGTGGTCTTGCCTGTACACGGCAGTCCGTTCACTAGCAGGAGGATAGGTTTCGAGCATTGGCTTATGCGTCAAGTGCTCAACCTGCTACGCAGCTCATACGTGAGCCACCAGTAGTGGGTGCCCACGTTCACCTGCAGATTGTCTGAATAGCGTGAGAATATGCCCGAAAGCTCCTCCGCGCTATAGTAGTTCTTCAGGACCATATGCTCAGACCCATCAGCTAGAAGTCTTCGCTTGTAGCTGTCAGCCTGGCCTGGGATCGTTACAAGGTCGCCGCCAACGCCCTCCTGGTAGCAGTTGTCGGCCATGAAGACGTGCGCACCCGGCTGTAACCTTGCGTGAAAGCCAGTCAGGAAATCGGATACGCGATCTTTCGGCACGTGAGAGAACCAGAAGTTCGCAAGCCCCCCTGTGAAGCCGGTGCCCACCGCACCGAGATCGTAGGCGTTCGCTAAAGCGAACTGCACGCCTGGTGGCAGTGACTTGCCGGATGCAATCTCAAGTGTCTCCTCGGAAGCGTCCGTTGCGAGAATGCGACTGACGGAGCTCGCAACGCGCTCAGTCCAAAAACCTGTGCCACACGCGACCTCAAGTACATCGAGTCCGGATAGGGCACTGCACATCGCCCTGGACAGCATATCAAGCTCTGCCTGCCTGGACGGGTCGTTTCGATGGTATATTTGCTCGTATTCCTGTGCTCTCCGGTTGTAGTAATCTTGCATAGCGGATCAATGCCTCAGCAGTTGGACTGCCTTCAAAATGTCGGGATCGTCCTTCTCCGAGAATGCCGTCCAATCCTGGTTGATCGCAGCGTCGGGTATGACACCACGACCTTCTAGATTGGTACCGTCAGGAAGCTGGAAGCTCTCTTCGGCCACCCAGAGGCGCGAGCCATCGTCAAAGTTGTAGCTATAGATGGTCTCCGTGTTGCCTGCTGAAGTGACACCGACCACTTTAGCCCTTCCCTGAGATTGAAGTACTCCGGACAGCACTTCTGTGTAGCTTTCGCTCCCTTGATCGATCAGCACTACCAGAGGCACATTCTTCAACCTGTCATACAGGTCACTCTTGTTTATCACCAGCGGCGTGTGGCCCTTCTGGTTTGAGAATTGGCCCACCTGCCCTGTTACGAAATCGCTCAGGATCGTTTCAAGGACGGTCCTGAAGCCCCCACCATTGCCTCGCAGGTCCATAATCAACCCGTGGAGCGGCGTGGTGTCCTGGAGCATTCTCTGCAACTCGTCCTGGACCTGAGCGCCCATATCGTCGGTCCAAAGGTCAGGAATAATAAGGAGCCCGATGGTTGGGTCGGACGCCAGCCGCGAGCCTGTGGGTACTATACCGCCGGTGATGGTGCCGCGCACAATAGGTACCTGGCGCGGAGGCTGTTCCGGCGATTTCACGGTTAGAGTTACGGTGCTGCCGCTCGGACCGCGGATTCTGGTCTGGTCGGCGGTGGGATCGGTGACCGGAATGCCATCCACGGCGGTGATCTTGTCGCGCCGCAGCAGGCCCGCTTTTTCAGCCGGACTGCCCGGGAAAACAAAGATAATCGAGAGGGTATTGGTCTCCGGACTTGATAGGACACCGATGCCGACGTAGTCGGCGTTCCCCTGCTGTAGCGCGTCTTCCTCCCGAGCGTCCTGGGGCGCGAGGTAGCGTGAATGTCCGTCATTCAGCGCTGCTACCATGTCGGTGATCGCTTTATAAAAATCATGCGAATTGGTCGCATTGGTGACAATAGGCAGGTATTTGTCATGCAACGCTTGCCAGTCGGCACCGTGGAAGTCAGGGTAGAGGTAATTCTTGTCAACGGTGCTCCAGACCTGCTCGAACACGTTGACCCGCTCGGCCTGCGAAATGACCGTTGGAGAAGGGGTAAGTGTAACTGCCTGCAACGGCGCCTCGGGAGTTGGCGGTGTGATGGCGGGAGTACTTGTGCTGACGCTGGGTCGCGAGGTGGGCTTCGAAGTTGCCCGAGTAGTGGGCGGCGCAGTGGGCTGGTCAGTGGGCTGGTCAGTGGGGGCTGGCGGCAGTGTCCTCAACCGGCGGTGTTGATGTGTTCTCAGCGCTTAGAGTTGCGGTGTCGAGCGGCAATTGGGCGACTATAGTAGGAGTCGCCTGGGATGGAGGTACCACTGTGGCCGGTTCTTTCAGACCTGTGGCATTGCACCCGGCAATAAGAAGCCCGGCCAGCAGAAGCGCCAATAGTGCGAAAAGAGACGAGAATGAGACACGCTTACGAATCTTCATTTGGGGGCTACTTTATGAAGCCCCAGGAGGGCTGATAATCATCTCCATCACCCTGAGAAACGGCGTGGATGCTTGTGCCGTCGGCATTTGCGACTACAACTTTGTAGCTGCCGGTGTCGGTTGTTTTGCTTGCCCAGGCCAGTTGCTTGCCATCAGGCGACCAGGTGGATAGATAATTGCCGGAGCCTCCTTGAGTAATGGCGGTCTCTTTGCCGTCAGTTACGGAGGCCTTGTAGACGTTTTCGCCGCTGCCCGGTGCTACTTTGTAGTACGTAAGGTAAGCACCGTCGGGGGAAAATGATTGAGTGCTATTAAGTCCTCCCTGCACAAGGGTGCGCTCGCCTGTTCCGTCCGGCTTCACGGTGAGGATCCGTTCGTCATACTGGTCCATCGCTTGCAGGAAAGAAATAATGCTCGCCGCCGGGGGACCAGATGGGACGTGCCAGGCTCGTATTCAGGTGTGTGATCTGTGCCGGTGTGCCATTATCCACCGGCACAACATAAAGCTCGCGAACGGTACCGGCGCTACTGTCCGCACCGGCGATATAGGCGATCGTCTTGCCATCCGGAGACCAGGCAGGCTGGCCGGCGTAGCCTTTTCCATCAGAGAGCCTCTTCTTATTATTGCCGTCCGCACCCATAACGAAGACCTGGTAGTCCCCACCATCGCGCTTGGACTGGAATGCAATTCTAGTCCCATCCGGGGACCAGACAGGAAGAACGCTGTCCGCTTTGACATCGGCAGTCAATTGCCCGGTCAGACCGGGCTTGTTGTCTGACCCGACATACACCACTACCACAGTAGAAACTCCTGACACCGAGGCCTGAACGATGAGTTTCGTGCCGTCAGGAGACCAGGACGCCGAGCCTTCTACATAGAGATCCTGGGTGACCTGCTGTTGGTTAGAGCCATCGGCATTGACCACATATAAGTCGCGCTTGGTGCTGTTCTGCGATGTCCTTATGAAGCTTATACGGTTGCCTGCGGTCCCAGGCTGCGGAGTATTGATATTTGGCGGCGGTATCGGATTGATCCAATTTGGGAGGAGGCCTGGGGCCAACAGAAGCGCGCCCAAATAGAGCACAACCAGCAGCGCGACCCCGCCGCCAACCCAATATAGCACCGGCCCACGAGCAGGCGCGCTCCTGGGAGGCGAAGCGGGCGACTGTGATAGTACGCCGGTTGCTTCCGGGTTGTTGGACCGAGGTACACCGGCGCCCGCCGATGACCGACCGGTTGTAGTGCTCTTGCGTGGCTTGCCGGGCATCTAAGGAAAGATCGTCCCTTTCAAGTAAGACAGAGATCGGACCTCGCCGAGCATTAATCAGATACCGGTGTTGATTCTGATGCCTGTGTCTGGTCCATCTCAATTATACAGTAGGGATTAGCTTTCCGCTAAGAAGCGAACAACCTGACGACTTCCGCGAGTTGGTCGATATCAAAGGGCTTGGTAATTATGGCCTTTGCGCCTGTTTCGCGCTGAGTGCGTGCCACGTCGTAGACGGCGGTAATTATGACCACGGGAATATCCTGCCAGGCCGGGTTCGAATTGAGGGCTGACATGAACTCCCAGCCATCCATGACGGGCATCATAAGGTCAAGCAGGATCAATTGCGGAGGTGCCTCCGCGACCAGGGAAAGGGCGTCAAGACCATTAGCTGCCTTGCGCGCATGGTGACCTTCGGCTTCCAGAACGTCAGCGACAAGGTCGCAAAGGTAGGGCTCGTCTTCAACAATGAGCACGTCTTTTAATGAGGATGTCTTCGCTCGCTGCTAATTCGGGCGCAACAGGTCGTGGAGTGACATGGGTGGATCCAGGATCGCGCTGCAGAAATAAAGGTCTATCTCCCGCGTTTAGCAACGGAATCAAGACACCTGGAACCCAAAAGCCTCTGGTAAAGTCTGCTTCGTAGTCAGTTTGTTTCGCCCTGTATTCTTGAGTTTTCATACTCACCCAGCATACAGTTATTTTTGCGAGTCGGAAAAATCTGCCCGTGAGCGGAGGAGGCAAACGGCCACCTCGCCTGTGGTACTGCCTCTCAAAGGGGGACTGAGTTTGCTCACGCGCACCTTCACGCGCTCGATGCGGGTATCATGCGCGAGAGCAACTCGCGCGATGCGCCATGCCAGATTTTCAAGCAGCCTGCTGGGTTGACCTTCCACTTCTGCTCTGACAAGCTTGTAAAGTGCCGAATAACTGACGGTATCCTTCAGGTCGTCGGTGGCTGGAAGCCGTACGCAGGTCAAGCCAAATGGACAAATCGACACCAAAGCGCTGCCCCAGCTCGGTCTCCTCCGGATTGACGCCATGAGTGCCGAAAAAGGTCATGCCGGAAAGGTCGATTTCGTCCATGTCGCGATTTTACTCGCCTTGACGCTCCGGTGCAAGAGTGTTAGTCTCTAAAATGGCTATATAGTACTAACCAAAAAGAAATTTCTTTTAAATCAGGAGCGACAGCACCATGGCAGATCAGCGGCAGTCAAACACGAGCTCACAACCGAGCGCCCAACCGAGCGATACTTCTCTAATCACTATTTCCCGCCCCGGCCCCTCGGATCAGGAGCTGGAACCCGAACAGCGGCGAGTCCTCCTGGTGGCCGCACACCCGGATGACCCCGAATTCTCTTCAGGTGGAACCGTCGCGGATTGGGTGCGCAACGGGATCGAAGTAATATTTGTGCTCGTTACCAGTGGAGACAAAGGCACCGCGGACCGCGAAATGACCAATGCACGGCTAAGCTCAATGCGCGAGGACGAGGAGCGCGCGGCAGCAGCACGATTGGGAGTTACGAAAGTCGAGTTCTTGCGTTTCCCCGACGGAGAGCTATTGCCCAGCCTTGAGCTACGCGGGGCTATAACTCGCATGATCCGAACATATAAGCCCTACGCTGTCATGACGCACGATCCCTTGACGCTGTTTTACAACAACGAATTCATCAACCATCCTGACCACCGCGCGGTGGGACAGGCCACAGTCGATGCCATTTATCCGACGGCGCGTGACCCCCTTCAGTTTCCTGAGCAGACCCGCGAAGGGCTGGAGCCTCACAAGGTGAAGGAAATATATCTCTGGGGAAGTGACCAGCCCAACGTTCTGGTCAATATCGACGAGACGATTGATGACAAAATCGAAGCGCTAAAGAGGCACGTTTCGCAGGTAGGACCGCCCGAGCAACTCGAAGAGCGAATTCGCACCCGATCTGCGCAAACAGCTCAGCAATACGGAGTAAACTTCGCTGAGCTTTTCAGGCGAGTGGTAATGCGGGCATAGTAACCTGGTCGCTAAATTTGAACATGGGCAGTTAGAGCCCCTGGAGTTACACATATTTGACAACCACAATAATCCTGGCCCGCCATACCGATGTGCTGAATCCAGGCGATATTCTTTATGGCCGTCTGCCGCGGTTTGGGTTGAGCAAGCTTGGTAAACAGCAAGCGGAGATAACCGCTTCGGTGCTCGCCGAGATGCCCGTGAACGTCTTTTATTGCTCTCCACAATTGCGGGCAAGGCAGACAGCGGCTATACTTCGCGTGCCGCACCCGGCAGTGCCGCTACACATTTCGAGCCTGCTGGCTGAGGTTCTCACCGGTTGGGAGGGCAGACCACACACCGAGCTCGCGCAATTCCACTTCAACTATTATGATAATTTGATGCGACCTACCGACGAAAATCTTGACGCGCTTTGGGCAAGGATAAAACGCTTCATGAGGATTTTCCGGCGGAGAAACGTGGGTGAGCAGATCGTCGCGGTCACACACGGGGACATCTGCCACCTTGCCCGAGCGGGATTCCGCGGACTGCCTATCGACATCTCTTCAATCCGCCTGCCACACCCCTATCCTGGCAAAGGGTCGCTAACGCGCTTCACTTTCAGCGACGACCTTGCAACGACATATCCCCTGAGCGTAGACTATTACGACCCCAACGGGGAAGATCCAGCCTGGTCACGTGGCTGGGTGAAGATGGATATGCCAGGCGGACCGGGTTAGTCTTTGTCGCCGGCCAGGCCGTCAGGAATGCGCACGAGCAATAGTGGCCTGTCAGCGCTTCTGATTAGCCCCGAGCCCACACTTGCAATCAATAGCGCGCCCAGGCCCGAGCGTCCGTGAGTGGCAAGCACTATGATCGAGGCATCACTTTTCTGGGCAGCTTCCACAAGCATCTGCACGGGATCGCCGCGCAATATCTGCGGGCTTGCCGTGACGCCATCGTTCGAGATGCGCTCCAGTATGCCAACAAGATAGCCTGCGGACTGTGCTGCTTCCAGGTTGAGAGTGGCGTCGGTTGCGGTGGGCACCAGGCGGGCTACGGCAGCCTGGTCGCCCGACAATGTGCCGGTTGTGGGTACCACACGTACTACTTCAATATGCGCGCCACAGGCTCGCGCCAGCTCTACGGTCGCCGGGACCGCGGCTTCGGCGGCGGGCGTGCCATCCAGGGCCAGAAGAAGCAGCTTGAGCGACGAGGGCACCTTCATGTCGGGCCGAACCAGGAAGACGGGAACTTTGGCGCGCCGCAGAACCTGCTGCGCGATGCTTCCCCAGACGACCCGACGTGGTCCGCTACGTCCATGGGTGCACAGCACAATCATGTCAACGTCCAGCTCTTCGGCGTGGGCCGCTACGCTCAGCGCAATATCGTGCTCCTGAGCCTCGTGGACATGGAGCTCTACCGTTGCCTCAGGCAGTAGCCTGGCTGCAAGCTTCTCCAGATAGTCACGCGACTCTGCTGCGCCGACAAGATGTGGCTCGCCGTGAATGCTGCGCGGCGGGCGTTCCTCGATAATGTGTAGAAGTGTAATGCAAGCCGAGCTACATTTCGCCACCGCGAGCACCATCGGCAATACAACTTCTGCCATAGGAGAGCCGTCGAGCGGAACCAGAATGCGCGATATCATATCCCTCCTCCAAAGATGACCGCGTAAATCAGATAGAGATTCAGTGACACTATCAGTACTGCTACCGCAGTTGCGAGCCACGTGGTGGTTGGCCGGTTTACCAGCGCCCCCATCAGCGATCGTTTCCGCGTGAACATTACAAGCGGAATCAGGGCGAACGGTATCCCGAAGCTCAGCACGACCTGGCTGATTACCAGCGAGCGCGTGGGGTCAAAGTTGAGCAGAATGACCAGGAGGGCAGGGACCATGGTGACAAGCCTTCTGATCCAGACCGGTATTTTACGCTCAAGATAGCCCTGCATAATCACCTGCCCGGCCATCGTGCCGACTGCCGACGAAGAGAGGCCCGATGCCAACAGCGAAATGGCGAAGATGAAGCTGGCCGCGCTTCCCAGCAGCGGTTCGAGGGTATGGTACGCTTCTTCGATGCTGCCGACCGCGTGCAAGCCCTCTTTGAAGAAAGTGGCCGCTGCCATGATTAGCATAGCTGCGTTTATCAGGCCGGCAAGTCCCATGGCGATCAAAACGTCCACGACTTCGAACCGGAACAGCCTCCGCTGAAGGGCAGGGTCCGCCACGACAATACGGCGCTGTGTGAGGGCCGAATGCAGGAAGATCACGTGCGGCATAACTGTCGCGCCGAGGATACCGACTGCCAGGAGCACGCTCTCGTTGCCGTCAAATTGCGGTGTCGTTGCATGTGCGAATATCATACCCCAGTCGGGCTTGTCGATGAAAGTCTCAAGAAGGTAACAGAGTGCAATTATCCCGACCATGGCGGTGATAACCGCCTCAAGGGGTCGAAACCCTCGTCGTTCGAGCCCCAGGATAATAAAGGTGGCAATTCCAGTGAGGACCCCAGCTACGAAGAGATTGATCCCGAAGAGCAAATGGAACCCGAGCGCGGCCCCGAGGAATTCGGCGAGGTCGGTGGCCATCGCTACCACTTCGGAAACGCACCACATGAACCAAACCAGCGACCTCGGGAAAGATATGCGGCATACCTCGGCAAGATTCATTCCTGTCGCAATCCCTAGCTTTGCCGACATAGTTTGGATCAGCATCGCCATCAGATTGCTGACGATAATTACCCACACAAGAAGGTAGCCAAACTGCGCGCCGCCCTGGATGTTTGTGGCAAAGTTGCCGGGATCCATGTACGCAATTGACGCGATAAATGCCGGGCCCATGAACGGTAGAAGGCGCGCGATCCCGCGCCGGTTGCGTCCCCCGGCCAATATTTCTTCGGCTGCGTTCTTGGTCGCGCTGTCGTTTACTTCGATTCCTGCCATTGGTTCCGATCCCGTTCTTGCCCAGGTGGCTGCCTCTTAGGGAACGAACAAGAGGAAAAGCCATTTAGGCTCATCTAAATTAGCTACGCCTAAATATATCCCTTTTCGGTAGCGCTGTCAAGCGCCAATATAGAAGCCAGGAGCGCAGTGACCATGCTCCTCGGAAGGGGCCAAAGTTGGGACAAGGAAGGGGCGTAGGGACACGGCGGCGCCATGCCGGGTGGGGTGGTGGCACCTTGGTAGGCGCAAGGCAGGCATTGTGCAAGTGCAAAAGGATATGGCGCTGCCGTGTCCCCACAAGCCGGCGACGCGTTATAATAGTTGCGGAGCATCCGGCTTACCGGCGAGGGAACGTGCCAAACGGAGCGGTGCTGAAACATCTTTGGCCGGCGGTACGCACTGAACCGGACAACTGCAAATGAATGTGCTGCCTCTATGGGACTCACAATCAAGAACTTGCGACAGACTGTGGTTTGGAACGAGCACTATTGCTCAGACTGGGACAACGAGCCCGACCGCTACGTTGAGACGGGCACGGTCAAGTGGGCAAAGAGCCGGCGCCTCGGCTTGCTTGAATTGGGCCGGCACAAAGCCTATCTGGGCGTGCAGCATGTCGACCCGAGCAGGCCAGGTTGGGGTACAGTTGGCGAGGCGCACGCGCGCTTTTTTGTCTCCATGTTTTCACAAGGGCAATGTGTAGCGTTGCGGACGGTACGCACAATGTCGGAAGCGCTTGGCTTGCTGTCTGAGTTTTTGGCGCTCGATTGAAGGGCAACTGTGGGCTGTCATTCCGACCGTTGTGAGGAATCACTACGTGGGAGTAGTGCTTGGATCCAGGCATGGTGCTGCCCACAGTGATCTCCGAACGTAGTGCGGAATGACAAGGTGCACTTCGCTCAATGCCCGTAATTATTTACCTGGTATCGTACCAGGCTCAGCTCTTTTCGGCTGTGGTTGATTTGCCTGGCTGTGACGAGGCAGGTGACGAGCCAGTTGGCGGGTCAGGTGCAGCATTCTCCCGCAGCTCGCGCATTGCCTGACCCATGCTCTTGCCAAGTCCAGTTAGCTTGCCGGGTCCGAAGATGATCAGTACTATCACCAGGATGAGTATCAGGTGGGTGGGTTGAAAGAGTCCTTCAAACATTTCATTGACATCCAATCAGGCCGGTACGGGACAGAATGAGTTTCATGTCCCCGATACTCCCATTTGTGGCATTAGCATCAGAGTTGTCCAAATGGGTTAGCCGTAAACCTCAGGATTTACCACGTTCGGAGCGCGGTCTCCCCTAAATGTGGCAAGAATATTTTCGGCGGCCATAAGGGCCATGGCCGAGCGAGTTTCAAGCGACGCGGAAGCAATATGAGGGGCGAGCACGGCGTTTTCCAACTCCAGCAGGCCGGGGTGAATATCGGGTTCGCGTTCGAACACGTCGAGGGCAGCGCCTGCGATAGTGCCGTTTTTCAATGCAGCCACAAGCGCAGTCTCGTCTACAATTGCTCCTCGCGATGTGTTTATGAGAAACGCGGTTCGCTTCATTTTGGCGAGCTCCAGGTGCTCCGATCAGGTGATGGCTCTTCGGATTGTAGTCTGTGTGGAGGCTGACATAATCGGATTGTGACAGCAGGTCGTCCATTGAGACAGGAGAGGCATTGAGAGCCTTCTCTGTGTCGGGGTCGGCGCGAAGCAGGTCGAAGTAAAGTACCTTCATGTCGAAGCCTGTGGCTCGCTTCGCGAGAGTGCGTCCGATACGACCGAAGCCGACGATTCCGAGTGTCTTTCCGTGGACATCCTGGCCCACCATCATTAGCGGCCCCCAGCCGTGGAAACGGCCGGCACGGGCGAACCGGTCACCTTCAACGAGCCGGCGAGCCACACCCATCAGCAGTGTCCAGGCGAAATCCGCCGTTGTGTCTGTAAGAACCCCAGGGGTGTTACTGACCACGATTCCGCGCCTGGTAGCTTCGGCGACATCGACGTTATTGTAGCCCACTGCCATATTGGCGATAATCTTAATATTTGGCGCGGCGTCCATTACCTCGGCGTCAATAGGGTTGGTGAGCATGCAGTAAAGGGCGTTGTAGTCGCTTGCCTTTAGTTTGTCGATCAGCTCTTGTTTGGTCCAGATGCGATCTGCATCCGGGTTTATATCCAGGCGACCGGTGCTTCCCACCGCCTGGCGCAGAGTGTCGACGGCGTCGTCCGGCACAAGCTGTGTCATGAGGATGCGCATATTACCGGTTAGGGTGGGCACGTCGTTCCTCCAATTACGATCTACGATTAACCAGACTCTACGTCAACTCGTAATTCGTAACTTGTAACCCGTCATTCCCGAAGGGCAAGCCTAACCGAACAGGAAAGCGAACAAGCTCCCGCTGGTTGACGAGTTGCCCGCCTGATTAAGCTGGAAGACAACAGTGCAGAAAAGGAAGCAAACGAGCATTATCCCTGCAATCGTCAGCAAAGTAAAGAGACACCCCAGGGCAGGGTTTTGCTTGGTCTTTTTTCGCAGAAGCATGGCGTTCTCCCTTTCTCTTTCTAGAATCTAAAAACCGTTTCGGACCTGAGCTTATTTAGGCCGCGCCAGCCATCGACATTCTGAGGTCCAAAATCAAACAAGTAGGCCGTTTATAAGCTCAAGAGTATTTTGCTTTCCGTCGAGACCTACTTCGAGAGTAGGGCCCACACAGGACGGACATCCTTCAACACAAGCGCAAGCCTTTATCAGTTCACCGCAGGCCTCGAGAAGCTGCTTGTGCATCTCGTAGAGCTTCTTGCTGAAGCCGATTCCGCCCGGATAGGACTTATACAAGAAAATGGTGCTCTGGCCGGTGAACGGATTCTTTACCTGAGGCACGACCCCAAGGTCGCGTGGGTCGCACATCAAATAAAGCGGTGCCATTTGCGAAAGCACGTTTGCCAGTCCGACCAACCCTGCTTGAAGCGCTTGCTTTCCCGGCATATTATCCGCAACGAGCGGAGGGATGCAAAGCCAGTATGCGGTGGTGTGAAGCTCCTGTTCCGGAAGATGTATTTTACCCCATCCGACGTTTTCATGCGTACCAAGTTTTATTTTCTTGTAAATAGTGGGTTGAGCCGAAACCATCACGTCGCCATAGTTGCGCGGGGCGGTGCTTTGCTCCCCTGAGGTGATCTCCAGCACCTTCAGCGCGACATAGAGCTCGGCGTCTGTATAATAGTCGGCCTCCACCCGCCGGACGTAAGCTTTTTGCTCCTCCCACTCCAGCTTGTCGACGTGATACTGCTGCCCCTCGTGCAGATAAATGGCGTCTTCGTGCAGCAGCGTCAATACCGAGAAACGATCCATTTGACCTATAATACGCGGGGTCGGATCGGTCGTGTCAATTATAACAAAGTTTTCGCTTGCAGCGGTACGCAAACTTATGTTTTCCGCAGGGAAACCCTCGCTGTTCCAGTGCCACATGTCGCCCGTGTGGCGTACCACCAGCGATTCCTCGAGGTACGAGAGCATTTCGGCTATCTCCGCCGGGTGGTGATCGCCAAAACCTTCGCCGTCGCGGAAAGCAAGCTCGAAGGCGGCGCATTGGAGGTGGCTCATCAAAATGAACAGGTTCGAGGGGTTTATCAGGCCGTTTTCGGGGGAGCGTTCAAAGAAGTAGGCGGGGTTATTCACCACAAACTGGTCGAGAGGCGACGAGCCTGCCACCATAACAGCGAGGGAATGCGTGTTGCGACGCCCGGCACGCCCGGCCTGCTGCCACATGGAGGCGACGGTGCCAGGATAGCCCACCAGCACGGCAGCTTCTAGCGCGCCTATATCCACCCCGAGCTCAAGCGCATTCGTGCTAACGACTGTCCGCACTGTGCCGTCACGGAGGCCGCGCTCAATCTCCCGTCGCTGGTTGGGCAGATAGCCTCCTCTATAACCTCGTATTTTTGTCTTCGGATTCTGGATCCTCGATCGTCCGAAGCGTGCGGCAGCATCCTGCAAGTAAGTCAGTAGCACCTCGACAGTTTGACGCGTGCGCCCGAAAACGACGGTTTGAATGTCGTTGGCCAGTAGCTGGGACGCAATATCGGTCGCCTCGAGTAGTGCGGAGCGCCTGATCCCTAGCTCTTTGTTGACGACAGGCGGGTTGTAGAAAATAAAGGTCTTTGGCCCTTGCGGCGCGCCGTTGTTGTCGATCATGGTGATTGGCGTCACGCCTAGCACACGCCTTGCTAGCTCTTCAGGATTGCCGATTGTGGCGGAGGCGCAGATGAATTGCGGCCTGGAGCCGTAGAAATCGCAAATGCGCAGCAGCCTGCGAATGACGTTGGCGACGTGCGAGCCGAACACTCCACGGTAATTGTGAAGCTCGTCTATCACGATGTAGCGCAGATTTTCGAACAGCCGGACCCACTTGGTATGTTGAGGAAGTATGCCCGTATGAAGCATATCAGGGTTAGAGATAACCACATGCCCGGCGGTACGCACCAGCTTGCGGGCCGAGGGCGACGTATCGCCATCGTACGTGAAGGTTTTGATCTCGCGCTCCAGCGCAGTGCTGAGGGCATGCAAATTGGAAAGCTGATCCTGGGCCAACGCCTTCGTCGGGAACAGGTAAAGAGCCCGGGCGTTCGGGTCCTGCAGTATGGTATTCAGGACCGGAACGTTGTAACAAAGGGTTTTACCTGAAGCGGTTGGAGTAACCACAACGACGTGCTCGCCACGGTGCACAGCATCTATCGCGTCGTGCTGGTGGGTGTAAAGCTCGGTCACTCCGCGGTCGTGCAGCACGCTAACGAGGTGAGGCTCTACCCAGTCCGGGTAAGGAGCAGTCACCGCACGCCGCGCCGGGGTCTCGTACCAGTAAGTGATCCGTTCCCGGTACATCGGTGAGATGCGAAAGTGCTCGATTAGCTGAGTGAGGTTCATTTCTTGATTGCGGATTGCGGATTGCGGATTGCGGAATAACGACGAATGACTAACGACGAATGACGAAATATCGTAAGTCGTCGTTTGCAATCCGCAATCCGCAATCCGCAATCCGCAATTCACGGAATCCACCCCTTCTTTTGCAGGGCTTCGGTGCCTATGTTGCCAAGGACAATTTGCTGATTTGCGGGCAAATAGGAGTGCCATTCGATGCGCGCACGCTCAAACCACTGATAGTCGCTGCCGTCCGCTGTGAAGCTCTCGCTAATCGGATATCCCAGCAGAGCCTCGTGTCCGTTGTTTTGCCAGAACGTCAGGAATGGGCCCTCGATTGAGTGTCCCGTAGCCCCAAAGTAGGCGTTGGTGTCGGTAGAAGGGAAGAAGGGAACGGGCCGGAAGAACTGGCCTCTGGTCAGTTCGCTGCCGAGCAAGCCGATGCTTACGGCACCATCGCGATACTCGAGGCGGGCGCGCTCAAAATACTGCACCGTGACGCCGTTCTCTACGAACTCTTCGGTAATCGGGTAGCCGAACTGGCCGACCCCGCCGTTGGCCTGCCAGAAGTCACGGAAGCCGTGTCCCAGGTTGTGGTTGGTCTGCGGAAAGAAGGAATATGTGGCGGGGTCGCCCGGCGGTGCCGGGTCCGATGGCTTGAATCCCTGCACGAGTACGGGCTTGGGGGTAGGCGGCACCGGCGTGCTTGTCGGGGTCGCCGTGGGGGGAGCTGGAGTGAAAGTTGGGAGCAGGGGAGGCGGAGGCGGTGTAGGCGAAGCAGCCGGCGTAGGAGTGGCCGTGGATGTTGGCAGAAGCGCCGCGCCCTGCGGTAACACAGCGCTCCAGATCGCGTCGGACGAGCCAACAAGCACGCGGCCTGTGGTCGAGTCGAGTGAAAGCAATTGCTCCCGTCCAGACGTTCCATCCGGACCGAAGTTTTGCCAGCTCTTCGCTCCATCCAGAGACTTAAAAAGACCCTACCGAGGTTGACAACAGAAGGACGCCATCGTGGCTTGAGACGAGCGAGTCGATACGCGGGGGACCGGGCAATTGCGGATTTTCAGACGGCAATCCGCAATCCGCAATCCGCAATCCGCAATTTGGCATGGTCGCCGCCTGCCAGGCAATTCCTCGGTCTGTCGATGCGTAGAGCCCATCGCTTAGTGTCGAGGCGAACAACGTGTCACCAGCCCAGGAAAGTCCGTTCACGTAGCTTCCATCGTTGGGCATGATATAGAGGCCGGCGGCCGAGGAGCGCCACGTTAGACCGCCATCGCTGGAACGATAAAGATAGGCAGATGGGTGGTTCGGGCCTGGGTACCGCAGCCCGACAAAGACTACGGCCGGGTGTAGCGGGTCGGCTGTGAGGGAAGTAATCCATGCACCGGCCGGAAGACCCTGCGAGGCGGCCTGCCAGGTGGCGCCGGCGTCAACGGAGCGATAGAGTCCGCCGAGGCCGTCCATGCCTGCGTAGAGAACGGTGAGGTTGTCGGGGTAGGACGCCATCCATTGGATATGAGCCCCCGACGGCGCAATCTCCTGGGTGGGAACATCGTTCCAGGTGCGGCAACCATCGTTGCTGCGCCGCAAGCCTGTAGGCGTGGTGGCGAAGAGTGCCGTAGTTACGTTCTGGCCGGGCAGCGGAGATACAACGCGCATCGTCCGTGCGTCAGGGTTACACACTTGCCAGGATGTACCGCCGTCGGTGGTACGCGATATTCCGAAGCTACCGAACGCATACAGAGTATTTCCGTCCGCACTTTCAGAGGCCATGTCCCACGCTCCCGCGGGGAGACTGCCGAGCTTGGTCCAGGCGGCACTGCCCTGTGCACGCGTGTCGGAAGCGCGCGCCAGCAGGCCAATGGCCAGTAAGGTCACCGCGACGATCATTATCTCTTTCTTAATCATCGTGCATATCCGGTATTCCGGTCTGCTCATAAGGCCAGACTCCCTGAGACGCTAAATCTTCACGACGAAGGACTTCCAGTATTGGTATGCCCTCAGGCGATGTCAAGTCGGGCCTCAAATCTGCGAGTGGTCTCAGCACGAACGTCCGCTGCCACATTCTGGGGTGGGGCACTACCAGGCTTGCCGTGCTTACCACGCGGTCGTTGAAAATAAGTATATCAATATCGAGCTGTCTTGGCCCCCAACGTTCCCCCACCAGTCTACCCTGTTCCGTCTCGATTTGCTTGCAGTGTCGCAGCAAGGTTTGAGGAGCCAGAGCAGTGCGTATTTCGACCACCATATTCAGGAAGTCGGGCTGGTCGATCTTGCCCCAGGGCTGACTCACATACAACGGCGACTTTCGAAGCAATACTGTACGAGGCAAGCGGCTTAAGGCTGCGGTCGCCTGCTCAAGCTGGCTGCGCGGGTTGTCCAGGTTGGAGCCGAGACCTAGGTATGCAATTTTGCCCACTGGACCGCTCATCTTCTCCTATTCTATGTAGCCGCGCACGATCGCATCGGCAACTCGCACAACTTCCATCGTATGGGCGACGTCGTGAACGCGAACGATATCAGCGCCGTTCGCAATGCAAATTGCTACCGTTGCACCTGTGCCGGTCACCCGATCGGCAGGCCCAGGCGGTTCACCTCCATGGAGAGGCGCGAGAATCCTGCCGATAAAGCCCTTGCGCGAGGTTCCCACCAGGATAGGACAGCCCAACACTTTCAGCTCGCCAAGCCTTCTCAACAGCTCGAGGTTGTGATGCAATGGTCTTGCCGAAACCGATGCCGGGGTCAACCCAGATGCTCTCGCGAGAAACTCCGCGTTCAAGCGCCCGGGCAATACCTCCGCTCAGGTAATCGATAACCTCACCGAGCAGGTTTTCATAGTGAGGGCTCTGCTGCATCGTGTTTGGAGTGCCCTGAATATGCATCAGCACGAGGCCCGCATCATATTTTGCCACCACTCGGGCGATTTCGGGGTCATCGCGCAAGCCGGAAATATCGTTAATAATATCAGCGCCCGCTTCCAGAGCCGCCTCGGCGACGGTGGCCCGATTTGTGTCGATCGAGAGGGGCAGAGGCAGGGGCTGTGCGCCTCGCAGCCTCCGCACGAGCGGAATCACTCTATCCAGCTCCTGCCCTACGCTGACCGGCTCGGAGCCAGGGCGGGTACTCTGGCCGCCGATATCGAGCAAATCGGCTCCTTCTCCAGCCATCCGCCATGCCTGGTCGACTGCCGCTTCAAGATCTGTTCCGATGCCGTCACCCGAAAATGAATCCGGGGGTCGCATTGATTATGCCCATCACGAGTGTACGGCGGCCTATGGGCAGAGCGCGCCTGCGATCCAGGGGGGTCAAAGTGTGTCGTCCGGAAGCCATTTTTGCGCTTGTGTTCCGCGCCTACGTTCCACGTATAAATTGCAGGAACTCGGCACGGGTTGGTGGATTGTTCTTGAAAAGACCTCGCATTGCCGATGTTACCATTGTGCTGCCGGGCTTTTTCACGCCGCGCATTATCATGCAGAAATGCTGAGCCTCGATCACGACGCCCACGCCGGAGGGGTTTATCGCGTCCACGATGGTGTCGGCAATCTGGCTCGTCAGCCGCTCCTGGAGCTGGGGCCTTCGGGCGTACCCTTCAACTACGCGTGCAAGCTTGGAGAGACCCACGATGCGGCCCGCCGGAATATATCCCACGTGGGCTTTGCCGACGAATGGAAGCAGATGGTGCTCGCAAACGCTCGTAAAAGGAATATCGCGCAGCACGACCATCTCCTTGTGATGCTCTTCAAAGCCGACACTCAGGTAGTCAGAGGGGTCAAGCTCAAGACCGGAGAATATTTCGGCGTACATGTCCGCGATGCGGCGTGGCGTGTCGCGCAAGCCTTCACGCTCAGGATCCTCGCCGATAGCTTCAAGGATGGATTGGACAGCCGCCATGATCTTGCTTCGGTCCACATTCGCCTCCGGGGACGCTTACGCCCAGGGTCGAGTATAACATAAAGACTGGGGTCAGGGGACCGACGACGGACGAAGGACGAAGGACGAAGGACGACGGAAGTAAGCAGTAAGCAGTAGCCTGACCCCTACTGCCAGCCGGTCAGGATTTCCTCTCGTCGGAACAAGCGGATCGCAATCCCAAGCAGGAGCAGGTCGAGCAAGGCAACGGCAATTGCGATCCCGAGTATAAGGCTTACTCCGATCTGAACAAGCCCGGAGAGTTGCGCTACGAGTAACCCAATAACAGGCAAAATGAGCAGAGAGCCAAGCTGTTGCGCGCTGCTGGGGTCTTTGACACGCGTCGAGATTATTATGCCCATGCCCACCGCGCAGAACGTGAATAGCGGGGCGAGCAGAACGATTGCAAGTAACCAGGTGGGGCTCAAAAGCAAGTGGGTGTAAATCTGATCGCTCGCGAAGAGGCGACCGGCAAGCACAAAGACCGCGAATCCCCACCACGTGGATAATACACCCGGAATCGCGGCAGACAGTCCCTTCGCCACGAGCAGCTCCCAGGTCCTGATCGGCGTAGCCAGGAGGGGCTCGAGCGAGTGCTGCTGCTTCTCGCCAATTATCGAGTAACTCGCAATCGTGATAGGAACGACCAGTGGAATCACCTGAAACAACACCAGGAAGGGACCCAGCAATGTTGCGCTGACCTGGTCAGCCCCCTCGAAGAGCACATTTTCTACGCCGGGCACGCTCTGCAATAATCCGCCGGCGGCCGTGCCAAACGCCCCTCCGCTCACATCGATAATACTGGTGAATACGAGCACGGAAATGGCGAGAAGCACGAGGAGCAACGTTGGTATTGTCGTTGTGTAGACAACCACGCGATTGCGAATGAGCTGGGCCCATTCATTCTCCATTACCGCCATGACATGCCTGTTGAGCAGGCGAACTCGTTTTCATCTCGCGGCCACCTTCAAGAGCTCTTCCTGCTCTTTTTCAAGCATCTCCTGTCGCGCCACCACATCGAGGTATGCAACCTCGAGGCTGTGTTCCACCTCGGCAACACGCACGATGTCTGCGCCATGCTCGATGAGAGCTCGCACGATGCGCGGAGTGATCTCATCCGGTTCGTGCATGGAGACCAGCAAAGAATCGCCTGAGACGGCCACGTCGCCCACGCCGGGCATTCGTGTGATCAGCACGGCCAGGTCATTCATGGTTCGCCCGAGCACCGCCTCGAGCCAGACGCCGTCACCAATATCGGGGGTAGAGTTTGCTATCCTGATCTCTACCTGACGACCGAATAAGGAACGTTGAAGCTCACTCGGCGTGCCGACGCGTAGCGCGTTCTTCCTTATTATCGCCACTCGGTCACAGAGCTTTTGAGCTTCGCTCAAGTTATGTGTGCAGAGGATAATCGTTCGCCCTTCCACACGAAGCTCGCAGATTGCGTCGCGTACGAGCTTGGCGCCTTCCGGGTCAAGGGCAGACGTCGGCTCATCGAGTATCAGGATTGGCGGCTCATGCAAGAGGGCACGCGCCAGGCTCAGCTTCTGCATCATACCGCGGGAGAAAGTGCCGGCCGGGTCTTCTTTACGCTCCCAGAGCTGGAACAGGCGCAGGTATTTTTCGATCTGCGCATGTGCGACGACCGGTTCTAGATCATAAAGCTTGGCAAAATATTCGAGGTTGCGGCGCGCCGAAAGGTTGTCATAGAGACCGCCAGGCTCAGAAAGGATGCCAACTTTGCGCCGGACAGAATCGGCATCTCGGATGACATCGAAACCTGCCACGGTGGCCGTGCCTTCCGTGGGCGCAAGCAGGCAGGCCAGCATGCGCATCGTAGTAGTCTTGCCTGCCCCGTTCGGGCCAAGTAATCCGAAGACTTCACCGCTGCATATTTGAAGGTTCAGGTCGCGAACGGCCCAACGCTCTCCGAACTTGCGTCCCAGTCCGTTAGTAGTGATTGCGTACAAGTAGTGCCTTTCCGTTGTAGAATTCAGTTTCCTGGTCGTAGAGAGCCGGTAGCCTTCTAAAACATGGAACGCGGGACACTTTATCTTATCAAGTGGATGACGTGACGTCAACGCTCTAAAGAATTATTTGCCGGCTCATCATTTGGGTATCCGTAGCGTCGGCGCAAAATGTAAGGAATCCGGCAAGACACAATCAAAATGCTTGCTATTTTGTGCTATAATCTGACGGGCTATCCGATTGCGGATTGCGGATTGCGGAATGACGACGACCGAAGACTCGGTCCCGAGCCTGCCATGGATAGAGGATGGTTCAATCCGCAATCCGCAATTCATCGATATGCTGTCTTGTCTATGAGACGTAGTAATACCCAATGGAAGCGAGTAAGCATGGTATGTGCCATGCTGCTACTGTTGTCGGTCACGCTGCCACAGCCTACCCAGAAAGCCCTGGCGCAAACAGATGGGCGCTTTTATGCAGAGACAGGCTACACGTTAGCTGCAGAGTTCGTCGATTTTTTCGATAGCCATGGCGGCGTGCCGGTCTTCGGCTATCCGGTCAGCGAGGCTCGCCAGGAGAACGGTTACCTGGTTCAATGGACCGAGCGCCAGCGCCTTGAATGGCACCCCGAGAACGCCGGCACCGACTTCGAAGTGTTACTCGGCTTGCTTGGCCGCGAGCTAACGAAAGGGCTCGACGGACCGCTCTTTGATTGCGGAATGCCGAATTCGGAATGCGGAAGGTCTTCAACGGACGTCATTCCGAATTCCGAATTCGGCATTCCGCAATCGGACGGGCATTATTTCCCCCAGACGGGCCAGTACGTAAGCGACCTCTTTTTAATTACTGGCAAGAGCATGGTGGGGTCGACGTGTTCGGCTATCCTATCTCGGCAGAATGTGGAACTGCGAACACTGAATGTGGGTTGGCCTCCTCGGTTACTGCACAGTCGGTGCTGACCGCGCCGTCTTCGGAGCAATGGTTCGAGCGCGCACGTTTTGAAGTGCACCCCGAAAATCCGCCGGAGACACGGGTCCTGCTGGGCCAGTTGGGCAACGAAGCATTGAAAGAGCGTAGCTCCGTAGACTATGAAGTAGAGGTCCACGGCACGCCCGCGCCGGACACCAACCTTGAAATCGGCCTCTCGCAAGGAGGCGAATTGACCGACCCGGCGTTCTTCGATAACATTCAGCAGAGTGCTGCAGCCCTCGGGCCGGGCCTCGTACGCCTGGATAATATTTTCAACTTCTACAATATCGTGCACAGAGGCACAGATGGCACCATTACTTACGATTGGACGCAGCTTGACCGGGTGCTCGACGGCATACGGGCTATGGGCAAGGAGCCGATGATCTGCCTCTCGTACATGCCTGAAACATTGTCTGCAGACGGCTCCAGCCGGGTGTCGCCACCCGCTGACTATAATGAGTGGGCAGCCCTCGTGAACGCCACCGTCACGCACGTCAATATCGACAGAAAGGCCGGTGTGCGCTACTGGGAGGTGTGGAACGAGCCCGACCAGTGGGGGTTCTGGCAGGCACCGTTCCCGGAATATCTAAAGCTATATGACGTAACTGTCCAGGCGGCGCTCGCGGCCGATCCGTCCATCAAGATCGGTGGGCCGTCCGTATCACACTTTTCGCCGGATCACCTGGTAGTTTTTCTGCAGCACGAGCGCGACATGGGCAGTCAGGGACGCGTAGATTTCATTTCGTGGCACTCTTACGGCAAGCCGCCTGACCAGATCGCAGCCGACATCCGCCAGATGCGTACGATCCTGGAAGGATTCCCCCAGTTTAACCCGCAGATCTTCATTTCTGAGTTCAATATCTTGCAGGGCGGGTCGGGCGACACCAGCGCCAATGGCTACACCGACACAGTCGAGGGTGCCATAGCATTCCTCTCGTCGATCGAAAGCATGCAACGGGAGCGCCTCGACAAGGCCTTCCTCTTCGAGCTAAAAGACGGCCTCGGAAGCAGCTCATACTGGGGTCGCTGGGGAGTGCTGACTTACGATGGACTGCCAAAGCCGATTTACTATGCATTGAAGGCTTACCAGAACCGGCCTTCGGGGATGTTACCCGTCACACTCAAGTCGGGCCCCGCCGACGGCACGCTCGGTATGATGGCCTTTGGCAGCCCCGAAAAGTCAACTTTAATGGTCTGGTATACCGGGCCGGCCCCCGCCAGGATAAAGATCGGTATGCCCGAGGACTTCGCTGATATTTACTTCGACGTTGCGCTATTCGATCACGACACCAACAACCCTGCACGCACAGGTGACACTACTTTGAAGCTCCAACCGCCGGTGAACTCCGGCGACATAGTGCTCGATCTCAGTCCGAATTCGCTAGTCATATTTACATCGAGGTGAATTGACCGGTGAAAACTCTCTTCACACGGAGGGTATCGATCGCCTGGCTACTGCTCATCGTAATCGTGAGCGGCGCATCAGTGATAGTGTGGAAAATCGCAATCCATGATGCCCCGCCGGCCAACAGCGCATTTATCCTGGACGGGCAGTCAAACGGACCCTCAGCCACAATAACGCCTTTCAGAAAGGCCGCAACCCGACAACCGGGTAACATAGCAGGGGGCAGCAGCGCACCGGCCACCGGCTCGCCCCAGGCATTGGTGGTCGCCCCCTCGCGTGAGACGCCAGGTAGCCAACCTGGAGCAGCAGGTATTGGCGCTAAGCCCAACTTACGCGCCACCTCCGCTAAGTACGAGTGCCGCGATGATAGCGGTTTATGTGAGCGGGGACGTTGCGAAACCTGGTGTTTACGCTCTGCCTGAGGGCTCCCGAGTGAACGACGCTGTAGCTGCGGCCGGCGGTGCCCTCCCGGATGCCGACCTTGAACAGATAAATCTGGCCCAGAAACTCGCGGACGCGGACCATATCTCGGTCCTCAAGCTTGGTGAGACGGCCCGTCCCACAACGAGCGCCGTACAAACGACCGGGCTGTCCCCAACTCCCCAGGCCGGCGCTCTTCCCGGAGCCGGCGCAAGCACGAAAGGAACGCCGGGAACCAAAATAAACTTGAACACCGCAACAGCCCAGGCGCTTGAATTGGTACCCGGCATCGGGCCGGTGACCGCCCAACGTATTATCACCGATCGAGAGCAAAACGGCCCTTACACCTCGGTTGACAACCTGAACTCGGGTGCCAGGAATAAAAGCGGGTATCCTGGCTAAAATCCGCGACTATCTGACCGTAGGCCCGTAAGGCAGGTTTCAAGAAGTCGAATATTGCTGCCGCCCGGTAGGAGAGCGCGTGGCCTTCCGCGAAGTTGGGCCGGTAGGTCGAAACCCGAAACGGGTTGTAATCGTAGTTTTAATTGGCTCTCGCGTCCGTCACGCGAGGCCCGAGTATGATAAAATAGTTTTGAGTTTTGAATCATGGGTTGCGAGTTATCAATACCAACTCCAAGCTCATAGTGCATAACTAAAGACTTCTGCCCACTAGGGAACCAATAGGAGGTTCAACTGTGTCTATATTGACCCGTATCTCGACACTAATTTCGGCGAACATCAACGCCATGATCGATGCAGCCGAAGACCCGGAAAAGATGGTGAACGAATTCCTGCGCCAGATGCAGGCAGAGCTTTCCGAGGCCCGAGCCGCCACCGCCATGGCAATGGCCGACGACACTCGCCTTCGCTCCCTCTACGAGCAAAATAAGTCGCAGGCCGACGACTGGCAGCAAAAAGCTGAGCTAGCTGTCCAAAACAACGACGACGAACTCGCTAAAGAGGCGCTGGTTCGCAAAGCCACCGCACAGAAGCTGGTGGACGGCTATTACGCCCAGTGGCAGGCCCAGGACAATCAGGTCAACGACCTCAGGGACGCCCTCGCCAAACTGGAGGCCAAGATCAACGAGGCCGATGCCCAGCGGCAACTGATCATCGCCAAGCAGACCCAGGCGTCCACCCAGGAAGCCATAAATACAGCCATGCAGACTGTGCAAAGTCCAGGCATCGATGACGGCATGTCCCAAATGGAGCAAAGCGTTGACAACCGCCTTGCCAAGGCTCAAGCCGTGTCGCAACTTCAGGGTCAGGATCTTGACAGCCGGTTCTCGGACCTCGAAACCCAATCCCAGGTAAACAGTGACCTGGCCGCTCTCAAGCAAAAATACGGGAAAACGAATTCTTAATTTCAGAATTCTTAATTTTGAATTAGCGGTTCCAACAATTCAAAATTAAGAATTCAAAATTCAAAATTCATGAGAAGAAACCTCATCGTTTTCGTCCTTTTCCTGCTTATTGCGGGAGGGGTCGTCGCGAGCCAGTTCATATTCAAGTGGTCGGGCGGCACTTTCGTTAACCCGCCGCCGCCGCTCAGTATCTCCATACTCTACTCAACAGAGCTGCAATCCTGGTTGCAGCCTGCCACCGATGCCTTCAACAAAGGGAACCATAAGATCGGAGAACAGACGGTCCAGGTAACGCTGGAGGCGCTCGATGATGGCGACGCGATGCATGCGATCCTTGGGGGTAGCAAGTCGCCCACCGCGTGGATCCCTGCTTCCACGATCTGGGTGAACTTACTGAATAGCCAGTGGCGCGCAAATCACGCGAGCGACCTTCTCCTGCGCTCCGGAGAATACAGCGCGACGCCAATGGTGCTGACGCCGATGGTTTTCGTGATGTTTGCTGAGCGAGGAGACGTGTTCAGCAAAGCAAAGGCAGTCGACTGGAAAGAGATCCAGGCAGCTGTTACGGACCCAGGAGGCTGGAAGTCGCTGGGCGGGCCGGAAGAGTGGGGACGGGTCAAATATAGCCAGACCAACCCGTCCAATTCAAACGCCGGCCTGCTTGCGGTCACGCTCGCCACTTACGCCTACTTCAACAAAACTACCGGACTGTCGCAGAACGATCTGGACAACACTGATTACGAGCAATGGATTGCCGGTCTTGCCAGCGGCCTTGTGGACAACGCGCCGCCCACTGCTCAGCAGCAAATGGACGATGTGCTTCGCTTCGGGCCTTCAAAGTACGATGTGGTGAGCATCTACGAGAGCCTTGTGGTCCAACAGATCAAGAACGCCCCGGGCCGCTTCGGCACCGATCTAAAAGTCTACTACCCGAAATTGAACATCTGGAGCGACTACCCGTTCAGCATACTGGTAGGCGATACCACCACGGCGGACGAAAAAGATGCAGCACTCCTGTTTGAGAAGTACCTTTACAGCTCGCCGGTACAACAGCAGGCGCTGACTATAGGCTTCCGCCCTGCGAATCCTGATGTGGCGCTGCTGACCAATGATCCGAACAACCCGTTCAATTTGTACAAGAACGCCGGCCTTGACATCAAAATCGCGAGGACTGTAATCGCTGATACGCCGCAAGGTGATGTGCTAAACCGCCTGATGACCGAATTTACAAGATGAATGCGCAACGCAACGGAATTATGAATTCTCAATTAAGAATTTCTGAATTACAGAATTCATAATTAACGAATTAACGTGAAGGGGCGAATTGAAATGGAACAACCGTTACCGCCAAACCGGATTGCTTTATATGCGACGCTGCAAACTTTGACGCTGGCGGCATGCTGGATATGGTTCGCAGTGCTGTGGTCGATAGCCCTCTTCAGCTACACCCTGGGGGACTTCGAGTGGTGGGTGCTCGTAGCATCTGCGAGTGCCGGTGTTTACGGGCTGCGACCAAACCTCGAGCGCGCCATCGATGCAGCCTGGCTGCACGGCGTCAAGACCTCCTCAGCCCTGGCGGCTCGCGCGGCGCAGCTCAAGCCGGTCAAGCGCCGTATTGACATACTCTTCTCGATTGCAATGCTGGTGTTAGTGGTTGTCGGCGCAATATTATGGGCCAGCCTGGCCACAACTCCCGGCGGAGCATAGGGGGCAGCTTACCAGTGAGCGCAACGCAACAACCAACCGGGCAGCCTGCATTGCCACCCACGCAGGGGCGGAAGTTCCGCATACTTCTGCTCAGTGCGCTGATACGCCCAGTCGCGGCTGCTGTGCTGGCTATCACCATAGTTGTCGGACTTACCGTTAGCTACTGGTTCTTCCTGGTGGGTGCCGCGTTCTATGCCTTTATCGTCTACAGCTCGCTTCAGGATCCGCAGGAATCCCGGCAGGTGCTGGACGAGGCGCTCTACCCTGAGCGCAAGCTCGACTTGAATAAGCTGACCGGCCCATACCGCGAAGCCTTGCAAAAAGCTCTCGACACGCGCAAACGGATCGAAACTGCAGTCGCGCAAACCGATGACCCCGGCGTGCGCACAGCGCTGGCCCAGTCCACCGGCGATTTGGGCGAGCTGACCGGCACGATTTACGATCTCGCCCTCAAGGCGCAAAGTCTGCAGTCATCGTTGCAAGGCTCCAGCATCGATATTGAGGGGCTGCAGGGCGATATACTGCGCTTGCAAAATCTCGTGAAGAATACGACAGACGAATTCGCCAAGAGCCAGTACCAGGCAACCCTCGACGGCAAGCGCCAACAATTGCAGAATTATCAGGATACGACCGAAGCGCTAAATCGCTGGCATGCTCAGCTCGACAACGCGCTCTCCACCCTCGACACCATATTGTCTCAGGTCTTGCGGATGCGCTCGTCAGAAGTACTCAGCCTGTCGTCGGCCACCGATCAGGTCTCAACCAGCCTGCGCGACCAGGTTAATCAACTGAAGGCCACCTCAGACGCTCTGGATGCGGTTTACGGGCAGAAATGACGTGAGAAACCAGCAATGAGAGAACGGCATACGATATTTTGCGCCAAAACAACCGGCCCACGGGCTCGATTCTTCGTGGCATGCCTGCTGGTAAGCTTCGTGCTCGCTGCCTGCGACCAGGGGCCGCAGCCTACCCCCACTTTCAACGGCACTATCAAGGTTGGAGTGGCGGCTCCTTACACCGGCGATACAGCCGATGGAGGCATACAGATATGGCAGGGCGCTGAGCTTGCCGCCAACGAGGTGAACGCCGCGGGTGGCATCCTGGGCAAGAAGGTGGAGATTGTGCCCGCCGACGACGCTTCTGATCCGAACAAGGCCAAGAGCACGGCAACCAACCTTATTTCGCAGGGTGTGGTTGCGGTGGTCGGGCATAAGGACAGCGGAGTATCGATCCCGGCGTCTGCGGTCTACCATGCTGCCGGGATCGTGGAAGTCACGCCGACGTCGAGCAATGTGCAGCTCACCGCGCAGGGATTCGATGACGTGTTCCGCGTTTGCCCGTGGATGCCACGCAGGGACCACTCCTTGCGGAGCTGTTGATTCAGAAGCTCGGATTGAAGAAGATTGCGGTCATTTACGCGAACACGGCATACGGAATGGGCCTCTCGCAGCAATTCCAGCAGCGTGCTGCCCAGCTTGGGGTCACTCCGGTATCATCGCAGCAAATCAATCGAGGGGACAAGGATTTCTCAAGCACGCTGCAGGCTATCCAACCGCTCGCGCCTCAGGCGATTTTCTATGCGGGAAGCCTTCCGGAAGCTATCATAATCGTCCAACAAATGAAGGAGCTGGGCATCAAGGCGACCTTCGTGGGTGGCGACACGCTATTTCAGCCCGAGTTCATTGTCCAGACCGGAACAGCCGCCGAGGGCGCGTACATCAGCTCGTTTTTCCCTGATATGATCGATGCCCAGGGTTCGGCGGCGCAGAATTGGGTGAGCGAATATCGCGCCACGTTCAAGCGCGACCCGGGCGGAAATTCGTCCGGCGGCTATGTGGCGGCGGAAGCTATCTTCCAGGCAATCAAGAATGCGAACTCGACTGACCCTGCCAGCATAAAAGCCGCAATGAAAAACCTCAATATGGACAGCCTGATCGGGCAAATCGCCTTCGATTCCAAAGGCGATTTGCAAGACCAGCGCGGCCACCTGAGGGTGTTTCAAATAAAGGACGGCAACTTTACGCCGGTGCCTTGACGAGTTCTGAGTTCTGAGTTGATGTTACCTACTCTGAACTCAGAACTCAAAACTTCGCCGCTAGACTTCTTTTTCCATTTCGCTTGCGAGCAGGATAGCTTCCGCTACCTCGCGCATTGACTTGCGATTGTCCATGCTCCGCTTCTGGATTCGGCGGAAGGCTTCGGCCTCGCTGAGCCCATAGCGGTCCATTAGCATACCCTTGGCGCGGTCAATGACTTTGCGGGCCTCTAGCGCCGATTTTACGTCGCCCAGTTCTTTCTGCGCTGGCCGCCGACCGTCATCGCAGCAGCACCGCCATCCACTGGATCGTGCGCGAGCAGGAGGCGCCGGCCGATCTGTCGAGCCTGGAGTGCCTGTATCCCACGCGGCTGCGCAACGGCGTCTACGACGGCGACGAGTCCGCGCAGGTGCCGTTGGCCGACATGCTCGCGCCGACGCAGCCGGTGCCGCTGTCGGCCGTCGGCCCGGGGCCGCTGGAAGAATGGCCGGGCGTCCGGCGCCGCGCCAATTCGCGCTGAGCGCGCGTTCAGCGCACGCAGCTGGGCTGCGGGACTTCGCGGCAGACGATCTCGCCGCCGCCGGTGACGCCCTTGCCGCCGGCCACGCGATGCGCGTCGAAGCAGGCCTGGGCCGCGTCGTACTGGCTCCACGCCGCGGCGCAGCTCGACTGCGCGGGCCGTTGCACCGACGGTGCGCGCGACCGCGAGCGATACGAACTGGCCGGACGGACCGGCTCCGCGAGCTTCTGGCGCGACGCCGCCAGGCTGGCCTCGGCCTGTTCCAGTTCCTCGGGGCTGTTGCCGCCGCCGGGCACGCTCACGGTGGACGCCGCCACGCCGGACGCGGGCCGGTCGCCGTAGTGCACGACGCCCTTGCTGTCCTTCCACTTCCACACGTCCACGGCGTGCGCGCTGCCGCCCAGCGCGAGCGCGGCGAAGACGAGGGCGGCCAGACGTTTCATCGGACCAGCGGCGGATAGGCGTAGGGAACGATTTTGGCGAAGGCGACGCGGCGCGCTGTCCTCGAGCACCTTGATGGCCATGTCCAGCTGCGCGTCCTGGCCGTCGAACGTGGCGTGCGGCAGGTTGTCCACCTCGATGTCGGGCACGACGCCCACGCCTTCGATCAGGCGCCGGCCGTCCAGGCCCACCTGCACGTCCTGCGCGGCGCGCGCGATGCCCCCGTCGGCGAGCAGGTTGTCGTCGTCCAGCCAGACGCCGGCGCCGGCCGTGCGCATGCCCACCAGGGTGCCCAGCTTCAGGCGCTTGATGCCTTCGGCGAAGGTCTCGCCGTCCGAATAGGTGCCCTGGTTGGTGATCACGACGAGGTTGCCGCGGAACGCGTTCTGCATGTTGAGCGTTCGGGTGCCGTCGCGCGACTGCCAGAACTCCCAGGCGCGGCGCATCAGCTTCTCGATCAGGATCGAATCGATGCTGCCGCCGTCGTTGTCGCGCACGTCGATGATCAGGCCCTCGGCGACGAGGCCGCGTAGAACTCGCGCGCGAACTCCGACAGGTCGCCGCTGCCCATCGCATTGAGGTGCAGGTAGCCGAACCTGCCGTTGGACGCGGCGGTCACGCGACGCCGGCGCTCCCATTGCCAGTCCACCTCGCGCAGCTTGTGGGCCTCGTTGGCGCCCTCGGGCACCACCACCACGCGGCGCTTCGCGCCGTGGCGGTCGAGGATGTCGAGCAGCACCTGCTTGCCCGCCTTGTCGCGCAACAGGATCGCGATGTCGGGCACCGCGGCCACCGGCTTGCCGTCGACGGCCGTGACGATGTCGCCGTTGGCCACGCCCGTTTCCGGGCGCGCGAGCGGGGCCAGCGAGAACACGCGCTCCGGATCGCCGCGCCAGATCCTGCGGATACGCGCGCCTTCGGGCACGCGCTCGAAGTCGGCGCCCAGCACGCCCGAGCGGATGTTGATCTCGCTGCGCCGGCTCTGGCCCGGCCCACCTGCGAATGCAGCAGCGACAGCTCGGCCACCATCTGGCGCGTCAGGTCCTCGAGCTCGGCGCGGTCGGTCACCCGCGGCAGCAGCGGCTCGTACTTGTGGCGCACGGCCAGCCAGTCGACGCCTTGCAGCTTGGCGTCGAAGAACCAGTCGCGATGCATGCGCCAGGCGTCGAGGAACATCTCGCGCCATTCGTCGACGGGCTCCACCGCGAACTGCCAGTCGTCCACGCGCACGGCGAGACTTCGGCTGCTCCGCGGGCGGCTTGGCCGCGGCTCGAACAGGAACACGTCGCCGCGCGCCCTTGTCCGCCCAACGGCGCACGGCCACCTTCCTGTGGTCGGCCGACAGCGCGAATTCGCGCACGTCGGGCATGAAGAGGTCGTAGCGTTCCGGCACGTCGTTTTCCAGCGCCGCGTCTTCAGCGCGGTCTTGTGTTCCGCGCTGGTCTCGGCCTCCAGCAGCCACAGGCGCCTGGCGTCGACGTCCAGGTCGATGTAATTGCCGGCCGGCAGCGGCACCTGGTGCAGGCGCTGGGCCAGGCCGTCCCACACGATGGCGGGCACGTGGGCCTTGGCCATGCCCGCCACCGGCGGACGCGGACGCGGCAGCCGTGCCGCCGGCCGCGCTGCTGGCGCTCGTGGCGCTCGCGGCGCTTGCCGCACCGGCCGCGGCTTCCGCCTTCGCGGGCACGAGTTCGTCGGCGGGCTGGAACCGGCAAAGCGCTGGCCGGGCTGCAGCGAGACGGCGTAGACGCCCTCGCGCCGGTCGAAGAACGGGCCCATGTTGCGGTCGCCCCAGGGCGAGCCGCCGATGGGCAGGAAGTCGCGGCTGGAGATGAACCACAGCCAGTGACCGTCGGGCCCGAACACCGGCGAGGTGCCGAATAGCTGTCGAGGTCAGCACGTGGCGGCTGCGGTCGGCGATGCGGTACAGCACCGATCTGGTGGCGCTGCTCCCACCACGTCGGGCATCTCCTCCACGGCCAGCGCCTGGCTGTCCGGCGACCAGGCGAAGTGGTCGTAGAACTGGTGGTCCGGTCCGGTGCGCGTTCGAGGATCTCGTCCTTGCCGCTGGCCACGTCCAGCAGCCACAGCCGCCCGTTCTTGTCGTCGTGCGCCACCCAGCGTCCGTCCGGCGAGGGACCGCCTGCCAGCGGAAGGCGTCGCCGCCGCTGGTGAGCCGGCGCCCGGGGCCGCGGCCGTCGGCCGGACAGAAGCCACAACTCGTTCTCGCCGCTGGCATCCGACACCGCCAGCACGTTCTTGCCGTCGGGCATGAACACGGCGTTGCGCAGGCGGCTGGCCGGCGGCTGGAACACGTCGACGCGGCGCAGCGTGCCCACGCCGGCGAGTGCCACGTGGCCGTGCGCGGTCAGCGCCACGCGGTCGCCCTGGTCCGACACGGCCAGGTTGGTGAACTGCTCCAGCGGGTGTCGCACCCACTGCTCGCGCATCTGGTCGAAGTCCGACGCCAGCGCCACCGGCAACGGGGCGCTGGCGCCGGTGGCGAGATCCAGCACGTGCAGCGCCGCGCCCTGTTCGTAGACCACGCGATCGCCGGACAGCGAGGCGGAACGCACCTCGAAGTCGCGATGGTCGTCAGCTGGCGCGGTCGCCGCCGTGGGCGTCCATCGACCAGAGGTTGGTGACGCCGTCGCCGCGATCCGACAGGAACACGATGCGGTCGCGCCACGCCATCGGGTCGTGCGAGTTGCCGTCCACGGCCTTCGTCAGCGCCTGCGCCTCGGCATCCCCGCGCAGCCCGTAGCGCCACAGCGTGGCCGTGAGACCGCCCCGATAGCGGCGGAGTTGTCGCCGATCAGGCCATAGCGCGTGAACACGAGCGTGGCCGGATCGACGACGACGCCGTCGCGCGCGTCGGCCAGCGCCACCATGCGCAGCGCCGACGTCGCCGGCGACACGATGGCCAGCTGCGGCTCGCGCAGCGTGCTGGCCCGGTTCGTCGCGACCAGGATCTCGCCGTCCGGCGTCCAGCCGCGCACCTGCGCGCCCTCGCCGCTCCACGTGAGGCGCCGGGGGACGCCGCCGGCCAGCGGCATCACGTACAGCTCGGCGGGCCCGTCGTAGGCGGCGGTGTACGCGAGCCATTGCCGTCGGGCGAGATCGCGCCGCGAACCGCGTCGCCGGCCCGGCTGGTGAGCTTGGCCGCCGGTCCGCCCGCCGTGGTGGTCCGCCACAGGTCGCCTTCGGCGGTGAACACGACGGTATCGCCGTGAACCGCCGGATAGCGGAAATATCCGGGGGACTCCTGCGCCAGGCAGAGAGACGAGACGAGCAGCAGCGCTGCGGAGATCCAGGGTCGCAAGGCAATCTTCCTGAAGAGAGACTGCCTGCAAATGTAGCCGGCGTGGATCCGGCGACTCCGTCTCGCTTCGCGCAGGATGACGATGATTCTCGCTGAAGATCGTGTCTTCCTGCGCGGATGGCAGGCAATCCCGGTGGCCGCCGAAGGTCGTGTCATCCTGCGCGCCGTCGCAGGATCCACCGTTGTTACGCGATCGCCTTGTCCACCAGCGCCTGCGCCTCGTCCAGCAGCCGCTTCAGGTGCGCCTCGCCCTCGAAGCTCTCGGCGTAGATCTTGTAGATCTCCTCGGTGCCCGACGGCCGCGCCGCGAACCAGCCGCTCTTCGAGCTGACGCGGATGCCGCCGATCGCCGCGCCGTTGCCCGGGGCCGTGGCGGTGACCTCGGTGATGGGCTCGCCGGCGATCTCCTTGGTGGTGATCGCGTCGGGCGCCAGCGCGGACAGGCGCTTCTTCTGCTGCGCGTCGGCCGGCGCCTCGACGCGGTCGGACACCGGCTTGCCGAGTTCCTGCGTCATCTTCTCGTACAGCGCGCCCGGGTCGCTGCCGGTCCTGGCGGTGATCTCGGCGGCGAGCAGCGCCAGCGTCAGGCCGTCCTTGTCGGTCGTCCACGACGTGCCGTCGCGGCGCAGGAACGCGGCGCCCGCGCTCTCCTCGCCGCCGAAGCCCAGGCTGCCGTCGGCCAGTCCCGCGGCGAACCACTTGAAGCCGACGGGCACCTCGATCATCTTGCGCTGCAGGCGCTGCGCGACGAGGTCGATCATGCGCGACGACACCACCGTCTTGCCGATGGCCGCGTCCGCGCCCCATTGCGGGCGGTTGCGGAACAGGTAGTCGATGGCCACGGCCAGGTAGCTGTTGGGCTGCATCAGGCCGGCGCTGCGCGTGACGATGCCGTGGCGGTCGTGGTCGGTGTCGCAGGCGAACGCGACGTCGAACTGGCTCTTCAGCTCGACCAGGCGCGCCATCGCGTAGGGCGACGACGGATCCATGCGGATCTTGCCGTCCCAGTCCATCGTCATGAAGCCGAAGGTGGGGTCGACGACGTCGCTGACCACGGTCAGGTCGAGCCGGTACTGGTCGGCGATGCGGCTCCAGTAGTGCACGCCGGCGCCGCCCAGCGGATCGACGCCCAGGTGGATCTTCGAGTCGCGGATGGCGGCCATGTCGACCACGTTGCCGAGGTCGGCCACGTACCACGCCGAGGTAGTCGCGGCGATGCGTGGTGGGCGCGGCCAGCGCCTTCGCGTACGTCATGCGCTTGACGCCGCGCGAGGTCCTTCTCGAGGTAGGCGTTGGCCGCGTCCTGCACGCCCTTGGTGATGTCGTCGGCGGCCGGGCCGCCGTTGGTCGGGTTGTACTTGAAGCCGCCGTTGTCGGGCGGGTTGTGCGACGGCGTGACCACGATGCCGTCGGCCAGCCCCGACGTGCGCTCGCGGTTGTGCGTGATGATCGCGTGCGACACCGCCGGCGTGGGCGTGTACTCGTCGTTCATCGCCAGCATGGTGTCGACGCCGTTGGCCGCCAGCACCTCCAGCGCGCTGCGCAGCGCGGGCTCGGACAGCGCGTGCGTGTCGATGCCGATGAACAGCGGGCCGTCGATGCCCTTGCCCGCGCGGTAGTCGCAGATCGCCTGCGTGATCGCCAGCACGTGGCGCTCGTTGAACGACGCGTCGAACGCGTTGCCGCGGTGGCCCGAGGTGCCGAACGCGACGCGCTGCGACGGCTCCGCCGGGTCGGGGATGATGGAGTAGTACGCGCTGATCAGCTTGGGGATGTCGACCAGCGACGAGCGCGGCGCCGGCTTGCCGGCGAGGGGGGAGATGATCTGGGCCATGGGGGCTCTTCAGGCGTTGCGGCGTTGGCGATAGCGGCGGATCAGCGCGTTGGTGGAGCTGTCGTGCGCGAGTTCGGGATCGTGCGGGCTCTGCAGCTCGGGGATCACCTTGGAGGCGAGCTGCTTGCCCAGCTCCACGCCCCACTGGTCGAACGAGTCGATGTTCCAGATCGCGCCCTGCGTGAACACGCTGTGCTCGTACAGCGCCACCAGCTTGCCCAGCGTCGCCGGCGTCAGCGCGTCGACCAGGATCGTGTTGCTGGGCCGGTTGCCCTCGAAGACGCGGTGCGGCACCAGCTCGGGCGCGACGCCTTCGTCCTCCACCTGCTTCGCGGTCTTGCCGAAGGCCAGCGCCTCGGCCTGCGCGATGAGGTTGGCGATCAGCAGGTCGTGCTGGCCGCCGATGGGCGACAGCGCGGTGCAGAAGCCGATGAAGTCGCACGGCACGATGCGCGTGCCCTGGTGGATCAGCTGGTAGAACGAGTGCTGGCCGTTGGTGCCGGGCTCGCCCCAGACCACGGGCGACGTGTCGGTCTTCACCGCGCTCGCCGTCCAGCGTCACGTGCTTGCCGTTGCTCTCCATCGTGAGCTGCTGCAGGTAGGCCGGGAAGCGCTTGAGGTACTGCTCGTAGGGCAGCACGGCCAGCGTCGAGAAGCCGAAGAAGTCGTTGTTCCACAGCGAGAGCAGGCCCAGCAGCACCGGCAGGTTCTGCGCCAGCGGCGCGCTGCGGAAGTGCTCGTCCATCTCGTGGAAGCCGGCCAGCATCGCGCGGAAGTTCTCCGGGCCGATGGCGATCATCGTCGACAGCCCGATGGCCGAGTCCATCGAGTAGCGGCCGCCCACCCAGTCCTCGAAGCCGAACATGTTGTCCGGCGCGATGCCGAACTTCGCGACGCCCTCGGCGTTGGTGGACACCGCCACGAAGTGACGCGCCACCGCGTCCTCGCTGCCCAGTTGCGCCACCAGCGCAGTCGCGCGCGGCCTTCGCGTTGGTCATCGTCTCCAGCGTGGTGAACGTCTTCGACGACACGATGAACAGCGTCTGCGCCGGGTCGAGCCCGCGCGTGGCCTCCGGCAGGTCGGTGGAGTCGACGTTGGAGACGAAGCGGAAGTCGAGCTCGCGCGTGCGCGTAGTGGCGCAGCGCCTCGTAGGCCATCACCGGGCCCAGGTCGGAGCCGCCGATGCCGATGTTGATCACGTGCCGGATGCGCTTGCCCGTGTAGCCGCGCCAGCGGCCGTCGCGCACCTGGTCGGCGAACGCGGCCATGCGGTCGAGCACCTCGTGCACGCCGGGCACCACGTCCACGCCGTCCAGCATGATCTGCTGGCCACTTGGGCGCGCGCAGCGCGACGTGCAGCACGGCGCGGTTCTCGGTGATGTTGATGCGGTCGCCGCGGAACATCGCGTCGATGCGCTCCTGCAGGCCGCAGTCCTCGGCCAGCGCCACGAGCAGCTCCATCGTCTTGTCGGTGACGCGGTTCTTCGAGTAGTCGAGGTACAGCCCCGCGGCCTCCAGCGTCAGCCGCGTGCCGCGCTGGGCGTCCTCGGCGAACAGCTCGCGCAGGTGCTTCTTCGCGATCTTGCGGTGATGGCTGGCCAGCGCCTTCCAGCTCGCGCTTCTTCGTCAGCGTCTTGCTCATCAGGCGCCCTTCTTCGCTGGCGTCGCCGCAGCCGCTTCTCGGGCACCGGCGCCTGCCAGCCGCCGTCGCCGGCGATCAGCGCGTCGGCCTCGGCCGGGCCCCAGGTGCCGGGCTTGTACGACACGACCTTGCGGGTGGTTCACGAGGATGTCGTCGACCGCCGTCCACGCGGCCTCCACCGCGTCGAGGCTGGTGAACAGCGAGCCGTCGCCGGCCATCGCGTCGCCCAGCAGGCGGTCGTAGGGCGCCTCCTCGCCGCTCAGGTCTTCGCAGGCGTACAGCTCGCGCTGCTGGCCGACGAACTTCTTGCCGACGTCCTTCACGCGCGCCGCGAGCGCGATGGACGACGTGGGCTGCAGCCGGAAGCGCAGGTAGTTGGGGCGGCCGCCGGCGTCCTCGAACAGCGCCTGCTGCGGCGGCTTGAACTGGATCTGCACCTCGACCGCGGTGTTGGGCAGCTTCTTGCCGGCGCGCAGGTAGAACGGCACGTCCTTCCAGCGCGGCGTGTCCACGTGCAGGCGCAGCGCCACGTAGGTCTCGACGTCGGAGTCGGGCGCGACGTCCTTTTCCTGGCGGTAGCCGTCGTACTGGCCGCGCACCAGGTCCTCGGGCTTCAGCGGGCGCATCGCCTTGAACACGTCGGCCTTGGCGGCCTGCAGGTCGGCGAAGCCGCGCGACTTCGGCGGCTCCATCGCCAGCAGCGCCACGATCTGGAACAGGTGGTTCTCGACGACGTCGCGCAGCGTGCCGGCCGTCTCGTAGAACGCGCCGCGGTCGCCCACGCCGAAGTCCTCGGACATCGTCATCTGCACGCTGGTGACGTGATCGCGGCACCACAGCGGCTCGAGGAACGAGTTGGCGAAGCGGAAGTACAGGAGGTTCATGATCGCCTCCTTGCCGAGATAGTGGTCGATGCGGAAGATCGCGTCCTCCGGGAACACCGAGCGCGCCACCTCGTCGAGCTCCTTGGCCGACGCCAGGTCGCGGCCGAACGGCTTCTCCACGATCAGGCGCGCGTCCTTGGCCAGGCCGGCCGTGCCCAGGTTCTTGATGACCGTCTCGAACAGCGTGGGCGGCACCGCCAGGTAGTGCGCCGGCCGCTGTCGCGCCGTCCAGCGCCTTCTTCAGCGCCTCGAAGGTCTCGGGCTTGTTGTAGTCGCCGCCGACGTAGCGGATGGCCTGCTGCAGCTTGTCGAAGGCGGCGCCGTCGTCGATGCCGCCGCCTTCCTTCTCGATCGAGTCGCGCACGCGCTGGTGCACCTCGTCGTCGGTCTGCGGGCGGCCGGCGACGCCGACCACACGAGGCACCAGCTCGCCACGCTTCGCCATCGCGTACAGCGCCGGGAAGATCTTCTTGTTGGCGAGATCGCCCGTGAAGCCGAACAGCACGAGCGCGTCGGAGTGGGGGGCGGGGCTGGTCTTCGTGTCGTCGGTCATGGCAGGTCAGTCTTTCTTTTCCGCGTGGCCGCCGAACTCGGCGCGCATCGCGGACAGGATCTGGTTGGCGAACGTGGCCTCGCCGCGCGACGAGAAGCGGTCGTACAGCGCGGCGCTGAGCACCTGCGTGGGCACGCCCTCGTCGATGGCGGCCTGGATCGTCCAGCGGCCCTCGCCGGAGTCCGACACGCGGCCGCCGAACTTCGGACAGCTCCGGGTCGGCCACGAGCGCCTTGGCGGTGAGATCGAGCAGCCACGAGCCGACCACGCTGCCGCGGCGCCACACCTCGGCCACCTGCGGCACGTCGATGTCGTACTGGTAGTACTGCGGGTCGCGCATCGGCGCCGTCTCGGCGTCCTTGGCGTGATCGCTGCTTGCCGACGTTGGCGTGGCGCAGGATGTTGAAGCCCTCGGCGAAGCGCGGCCATCATTCCGTACTCGATGCCGTTGTGCACCATCTTCACGAAGTGGCCGGCGCCGTTCGGGCCGCAGTGCAGGAAGCCCTGCTCGGCGGTCGACGGCTCGCCCGTGCGGCCGGGCGTGCGCGAGGCCGTGCTCGACGCCGGGGGCCAGCGCCTTGAAGATCGGCGTGAGGTGCTCGAAGATCTCCTGCTCGGCGCCCACCATCAGGCAGTAGCCGCGATCCTGGCCGGCGATGCCGCCGCTGGTGCCGCAGTCCACGTAGTGGAAGCCCGGCGTCCTTCAGCCGCTTGGCGCGGTCGATGTCGTCGCGGTACCAGGAATTGCCGCCGTCGATGATGATGTCGCCCGGGTCGAGGTGCGCGATCAGGTCGTCCAGCACGTGGTCGACGACGGCGGCGGGCACCATCATCCAGACGGCGCGCGGCTTGGTCATCTTGCGCGGCCATCTCCTGCGAGCGTCGCGGCGCCGACGGCGCCGTCGGCCACCATCTTCGCCACCGCGTCGGCGTTGGCGTCCTGCACCACGCACTGGTGGCCCTGGCGCATCACCCGGCGCGCCATGTTCGCGCCCATCCGTCCCAAGCCGATCATTCCGAGTTGCACTGCTGTCTTTCGAAGTTGCGTGGCGCGATCATCGCGCACGGATGAGTCGATGGCGAGACGCGGGCATCCGGGCTGTCGGCAAGCGCCATGCCCAACGGCCGAGCCGGCAAGCCCGCCGCAAGGCAGGCGCACGGGTGCGCGAATTGCCGCAAGGTCGAGCTGGCTCCGCCCTGCGCGGGCAGGGTCTTTCCACTGCGGCGGACACTGGCGCGAACCTGGAGCAACGAGATGAACGAACAGACACTGAAGGCCACCGCCGCCGCCCTCACCGCCGACGGCAAGGGCCTGCTGGCGATGGACGAGAGCAACCCCACCGCCGACAAGCGCTTCGCCGCGCTGGGCATCCCGCAGACGCCCGAGATGCGGCGCGCCTACCGCGACATGATCGTCGACGCGCCGGGCCTGGCGGAGTCCATCGGCGGCGCGATCCTCTACGACGAGACGATCCGCCAGCAGCACCTTCGCCGACGTGCCGTTCGCGCAGGCGCTGCAGAAGGCGGGCATCGTGCCGGGCATCAAGGTCGACGCGGGCGCGAAGCCGCTGGCGCTGCACGACGGCGAGCTGGTCACCGAGGGCCTGGACGGCCTGCGCGAGCGCCTGGCCGAGTATTCGAAGATGGGCGCGCGCTTCGCGAAGTGGCGCGCGGTGATCACCATCGACGACGCGCAGGACGCGCCCTCACGCGGCTGCTACGAGGCCAACGCGCAGGCGCTCGCGCGCTACGCGGCGCTGTGCCAGGAGGCCGGCATCGTGCCCATCGTCGAGCCCGAGGTGCTGATGGACGGCGCGCACACGCTGGCGCGCTGCGCCGAGGTCACCGAGCGCGCGCTGCACTTCGTGTTCGACGCGCTGCGCACGCAGCGCGTGCTGCTGGAGGGCATGATCCTCAAGCCCAACATGGTGGTGCCGGGCCTGAAGTGCGCGACGCAGGACAGCGTCGACGACGTGGCCGACGCCACGGTGCAGCGTGTTCCGCCGCGCGCGTGCCGGCCGCGGTCGGCGGCATCGCGTTCCTCTCGGGCGGGCAGTCGGCGCGCCGACGCGTCGGCGCGCCTCAACGCGATGCACGTGCGCCACGGCGCCGAGCTGCCGTGGCCGCTGGCGTTCTCGTTCGCCCGCGCGATCCAGGATCCGGCGATGAAGGCCTGGGCGGGCAAGAAGGAGAACGTGGCGGCGGCGCAGAAGGCGCTGGTCGAGCGCGCGCGGCTGAACCGGCTGGCGCGGCGGGGCGAGTACACGGTCGCGATGGAGACGCCGCACTGAGCGGGCGTCTCGCCGACCGGGCGTCCGTCGTCGGGCAGCGGCCTGGCCCGGCGCCAGGCCCCCTTCAGGCCCGCGCGCCAGCGCCGACTCGACCAGGCGCGTCACCTGCTGCGGGATCGCAATCCCGAGGCCTCGAACATGCGCGGGAACAGGCTGATCGAGGTGAAGCCCGGCAGCGTGTTGACCTCGTTGACGAACAGCTCGCCCTGCTCGCCGAGGAAGAAGTCGACGCGCGCCAGGTCGCGGCAGCCCAGCACCTCGAAGGCCTCGACGGCCATCTCGCGGACGCGGCGCGCCGCGTCGGCCGCCAGGCGCGCCGGCACGTCCACCGTCGCCACGCTGTCGTCCGCGTACTTGGCGTCGTAGTCGTAGAACGCGTGCGCGGTGCCGGCGATGATCTCGCCCGACCACCGAGGCCACCGGCCCGTCCGCGGTCTCCATCACGCCGCATTCGAGCTCGCGGCCCGACGACGCGCCGCTCCACCAGCACCTTGTCGCCGTGCTCGAGCGCGCCGGCCAGCGCCGCGGGCGAACGACGCCTCGTCGTCCGCGGGCGCGGTGCCGATCGACGAGCCCAGCGACGCCGGCTTGACGTACAGGCGCGGCCCCAGGCTGTCGCTCAGCGCCTGCCAGGTGGGCGCCGGCTTGCCGCGGCGATGCAGCCGGTACGGCACGACGGGCAGTCCGGCCTGCATCAGCAGCCGCTTCGTCACCTCCTTGTCCATCGTGACGGCGCCGGCCAGCACGCCCGCGCCGACATAGGGCACGCCGCAGGTCTCGAACAGGCCCTGCAGGCAGCCGTCCTCGCCGAACGGCCCGTGCAGGGCGGGGAAGGCGACGTCGATGCGCGGCAGGCGCGCCCGCGATGTCGCATGGCGTCGCACGGCGAGCAGCTGGCCGCCGCCGCCGGGCGCGAGCATGACGGCGCAGGCGCGCGGATCGACCTCGCGGGGAACGCCGTCGCCCGGGCAGCGGCATGTAGCGCCAGGCGCCGGAGCGCTCGATGCCGATCGGCACGACCCAGTAGCCGGCGCTCGCGCAGCGCCGCATGGAGCGTGGCCGCGGAGCGCAGCGAGACCGCGTGCTCCGCGGAGCGGCCGCCGAAGAACAGGCCGACGGTGGTCGCCGCGGCGGCGGCCTGTCTCGCTCGGCAGCGCGAGCGTCATCTGGTGTCGGTTGCAAGTGACGTCCCCGGTTGTGGGCGGCCGGCGTCAGGTCGGCCCATCCGCAGGACGATAGCAACGGACACGCGCGGCGCGCGGCGACTCTGCTCACGCGGGCGTGAGGCTTTCTTCCGCGCGGCGCGCGGTCAGCCGGGGCCGACACGGCCGGCCGCCGGCGCGGTCCGCGTCGCCTCGGCCACGTTCTCGCCGAACCTCTCGCGCACGGTGCGCGTGTACTGCTGCGGGTTCTGCGGCTTGATGAACAGCGAGGTCACCTCGGGATGCGCCGTCGTGGATGCGGCGCTCGATGTCGGCGATCATCTCCTCGATCTGCGGCGCGGTGAGCGCGTCGTCGAACTCGAAGCTCATCGCGGCCATGATCTCGTCGGGCGCCATCTGGATCGTCAGCACGCCGTTCGCGTGCGACGAGCCGCAGGCGGCGTTGGCGATGTCCAGGATGGACTTGATCAGCGCGCTGTCGGCCTTCTCGCCGATCAGCAGGCTCTTGCTCTCGCGCGCGAGCAGCGTGGACGTGCACGCGAGCACCAGGCCGATCAGGATCGACGAGATGCCGTCGGCCAGCGGCATGTCGAAGTGCGCGGCCAGCACGGTGCCGACCGCGGCGATGACGATGCCGATCAGCGCGGCGCTGTCCTCGAACACGCACCATGAACAGCGGCGGATCCTTGCTCTTGACGAAGGCCTGCGTACCAGCCGAGCGTCGCCCTTGGCCTTGCTGAACTGGCGCACCGACACGAGCCACGAGCAGCCCTCGAACAGGAACGACGCGGCGAGCACGACCTCGCTGACGATCGCGTTCTCGATCGGCTGCGGACTCGAGCACGCGGTGCACGCCCTGGAAGATCGACACGCCCGCGCCGAGCGCGAACACCAGCAGCGCGACGATGAAGCTCCAGAAGTACAGCTCGCGGCCATACCCCGCGGGGTGGTCGCGGTCGGCGCGCTTCTTGGCCACGCGCATGCCGTACAGCAGCAGCACCTCGTTGCCGGTGTCGACGAACGAGTGCACCGCCTCGCTGAGCATCGCGGAGCTGCCGGTGAACGCGGCCGCGCCGGCCTTGGTCACGGCCACCAGCACGTTGCCGATCAGCGCGGCCCAGACCGCGCGCTTCGAGCCGCCGTCGCGCGCCGTCGGGATCGGCTGTCGGCCATCTACCTGGCGAGCAGCTTGCGCGCGCGCGCGACCACGTTGTCGGCGCTGAAGCCGAACTCCTTCAGCAGCACCTTGGCCGGCGCCGACGCGCCGAAGTGGTCGATGCCGATCACGTCGCCGGCCTGGCCGACGTAGCGTTCCCAGCCCAGCGTCGCGCCGGCCTCGACGGCCAGGCGCTGCGTCACCGCCGGCGGCAGCACGCTGTCGCGGTAGGCCTGCGGCTGCGCGTCGAACAGGTCCCAGCTGGGCATCGACACGCAGCGCACCTTGACGCCGTCCTGGCCCAGCGTCTCGGCGGCCGCGATGATCAGGCCGACCTCCGAGCCGCTCGCGATCAGGATCAGGTCGGGCTTGTCGTACTCGCGTGCCGCCGATGACGTAGGCGCCGTTGGCCAGGCCGTTGGCGCTCGGATGCTTGCTGCGATCGAGCGTGGGCACGTCCTGGCGCGTCAGCACGAGCAGCACCGGGCGATCCTTCATCGTCAGCGCCACCTTCCAGGCGACCGCGGTCTCGTTGGCGTCGGCCGGGCGGATCACCGTGAGGCCGGGGATCGCGCGCAGGCTCACCAGCTGTTCGATCGGCTGGTGCGTCGGGCCGTCCTCGCCGAGCGCGATGCTGTCGTGCGTGAACACGTGCAGCGCGTGCAGCTTCTGCAGCGCGGCCAGGCGGATCGCCGGGCGCATGTAGTCGGAGAAGATCAGGAAGGTCGAGCCGTACGGGATGAAGCCGCCGTGCGCGGCCAGGCCGTTGACGATCGCGCCCATCGCGTGCTCGCGCACGCCGAAGTGCAGGTTGCGGCCGGCCCAGCTCGCGCCGCCGGCGTCGGCGCCCTCGATCTTCTTCGCGTCGGCGGCGGGCACCGGGTTGAAGTCGCCCAGGCCGACGAGGTTGGTGAACGTGGACGGGTCGAGGTCGGCCGAGCCGCCCATCAGCGACGGCAGCTTGCGTGCCGATGGCCGCCAGGATCTGCTTGCCGGCCACGCGCGTCGACAGGCCCTTGGCGTCGGCGGGGAAGCTGGGCATGTCGGCGTCCCAGCCCTCGGGCAGCTCGCCGCGCAGTCGCGACTGCGAGTTCCGTCGGCCAGGTCGGGGAAGGCCTGCGCGTAGGCCTTCATGCGCTGGTTCCACTCGCCCTCGGCCTTCTCGCCGGCCGGTCTGCGCCTCGCAGGAACTTCGCGGCTGGCGGCCGTCGGGCACGTAGAACGTCGGGCGCCTCGGGCCAGCCCAGCTTGGCCTTGGTGGCCGCGACGTCCTTGTCGCCCAGCGGCGAGCCGTGCGCCTTGAAGCTGTCCTGCTTCGGGCGAGCCGATACCCCAGGTGGGTGCGCACGAGGATCAGCGTGGGGCGCGTCGTGTCGGCCACGGCCGACTGCAGCGCGCGCGTCGATGGCGTCGACGTCGTTGCCGTCCGCGACCGTGCAGCGTCTGCCAGCCGTAGGCCTCGAAGCGCTTGGCGCGTGTCCTCGGTGAACGTGATGGCGGTGCCGGCCGACAGCGAGACCTCGTTGTCGTCGTACAGGCACACGAGCTTGCCCAGCTTCAGGTGGCCGGCCAGCGACGCCGCCTCGGCGGCGACGCCTTCCATCAGGTCGCCGTCGCTGACGATGGCCCAGGTGCGGTGGTCGACGACGGCATGGCCGTCGCGGTTGTAGGTGCCGGCCAGCTGCGCCTCGGCGATGGCCATGCCCACCGCGTTGGCCAGGCCCTGGCCCAGCGGGCCGGTGGTGACCTCGACGCCCGCCGTGTGGCCGCGCTCCGGATGGCCCGGCGTCTTGCTGCCCCATTGGCGGAACTGCTTGAGGTCGTCGATGGTCAGGCCGTAGCCCGTCACGTGCAGCAGGCTGTACAGCAGCGCCGAGCCGTGGCCGGCCGACAGCACGAAGCGGTCGCGGTCGGCCCACAGCGGGTTGGCGGGATGGTGCTTGAGGAAGCGCGTCCACAGCACGTAGGCCATCGGCGCCGCGTCCAGCGGCAGGCCAGGGTGGCCGCTGTCGGCGTTCTGCACCATGTCGACGGAAAGAAAGCGCAGCGTGTCGATGCATTGCTGGTCGAGCGAGTCGGACATGGGCGGTCTTTCGGCGAGACGATGGGATAGGCGATGATGCGCCGCCGCGGTGGCAGTCTCGAAAAGCGGGTATGGGGCTTGCTCAGCATTCGCGGCGAACCGGAGGCTCGAACGGCAAGCCGCTTGCCCGCCGAATCGCGCGTTCATGACCTGTTCATGCGTCCGTTCAGCAGTCTGCTCCGACTGCAAGAGGCCTGCCTGCCGATGGCTGCCATCCTCCACGACGTGGTGTTCCTGGTCGACGTGGACAACACGCTGCTCGACAACGACCGCATCATCGCCGACCTGCGCGACCACCTGATCCAGGAGTTCGGCGTCGCCTGCTCGGGCCGCTACTGGACGCTGTTCGAGAAGCTGCGCGACGAGCTCGGCTACGCCGACTACCTGGGCGCGCTGCAGCTCTATCGCAAGGAGGTGGAGGGCAAGGGCGTGCATGCGCAGGCGTTGCTGCAGATGTCGAGCTTCCTCGTCGACTACCCGTTCCAGGATCGCGTGTTCCCCGGCGCGCTCGACGCGCTCGCGCGCATGAGCAAGCTCGGGCCGACGGTGATCCTGTCCGACGGCGACGTCGTGTTCCAGCCGCGCAAGATCCAGCGCTCCGGCCTGTGGCGCGCCGTCGAGGGGCGCGTGCTGATCTACGTGCACAAGGAACTGATGCTCGACGAGGTGAAGCGCACCTTTCCGGCGCGCCACTACGTGATGGTCGACGACAAGCCGCGCATCCTGGGCGCGCTCAAGGCCGCGTGGGGCGACGACGTGACGACGATCTTCCCGCGCCAGGGCCATTACGCGCTCGACACGATCGAGGTGGCGAAATACCCGACCCCGGACATCGTCGTCGACCACATCGGCGACCTGGCACGCACGAATATTGCCGGGTGGTTCCCTCTATCAGGAGCCGCCCATGAACAGCCACGCAGCAACTCCATGATCTCGGGCAGAGCCTCTGGATCGACAACATCAGCCGCGAGACCCTGCGCGACGGATCGCTCGCCAAGCTGATCTCCGACTACTCGGTCACCGGCCTGACGTCCAACCCGACCATCTTCGAGAAGGCGATGGGCGAGGGCGATGCCTACGACGACGCCATCGCGCCAGATGGCGCGCGACGGCCGCTCCATCGAGGACCTGTTCTTCGCGCTGGCGGTCGACGACCTGCAGAAGGCGGCCGACCTGTTCGCGCCCATCCACGAGGCCACCGGCGGCGTCGACGGCTGGGTCTCGCTGGAGGTGTCGCCGCTGCTGGTCAACGACACGCGCGGCACGATCCAGGCCGCCGCCAGCCTGCATGCGCAGGCGGCGCCGCAAGAACCTGTTCATCAAGATCCCGGGTACGCCCGAGGGCATCCCGGCGATCGAGGAATCGATCTACCAGGGCATCCCGGTCAACGTGACGCTGCTGTTCTCGCGCGAGCAGTACCTGGCCGCGGCCGAGGCCTACATGAAGGGCATCGAGCGCCGCCTCAACGACGGCAAGTCGCCGGTGGTGGAGTCGGTGGCGTCGGTGTTCGTCAGCCGCTGGGACGCCGGCGTCGAAGGAGACGGTGTCGGCCGAATACCAGAACCGCCTGGGCATCGCCGATCGCCATGCGCACGTACAAGGCCTATCGCGAGCTGCTGGCGTCGGAGCGCTGGAAGAAGCTCGCGGCCGCCGGCGCGCATCCGCAGCGCCTGCTGTGGGCCAGCACCGGCACCAAGGATCCGAAGGCGCTCGCGAGACGCTGTACGTCGAGGCGCTGGCCGCGCCCGACACCGTCAACACGATGCCCGAGAAGACGCTGAAGGCGTTCGCCGAAGGACGGCCACGTGGGCGAGCGCCATGCCGGTGGATGGCGGCTATGCCGAGCAGACGCATCGACGAGATCCGCCGCGAGGGCGTCGACATCGACGCGCTGGCCGCACAAGCTGCAGAAGGAAGGCGGCGACTCGTTCGAGAAGTCGTGGAGCGCGCTGATCGGCGGCCTCGAGCGAGAAGGTCACCAAGCTCACCGCCACCTCGCCGAGCTGAGCGCCGCGTGGCCAACCCGCTCGTCGTCGCCCCGTCGATCCTGTCCGCCGACTTCGGCCGCCTGGCCGAGGAGGTGCGCGCCGTCGACGCCGCCGGCGCCGACTGGATCCACGTCGACGTGATGGACGGGCGCTTCGTGCCCAACATCAGCTCGGCCCGGTGGTGATCGAGGCGATCCGCCGCGCGACGCGCCAAGCCGCTCAACGTGCACCTGATGATGGTGGAGCCCGAGCGCATGCTGGAGGACTTCGTCGATGCCGGCGCCGACCACCTGCTGGTGCAGTGCGAGCCGGCGTCGACGATCCACCTGCACCGCGTGCTCTCGCGCATCCGCGAGCTGGGCATGCAAGGCCGGCGTCGTGATCGACCCGGGCAGCCCGATCGCGTTCGTCGAGCACGTGCTGCACCTGTGCGACGTGGTGCTGGTGATGACCGTCAACCCGGGCTTCGGCGGCCAGAAGTTCCTGCCCGAGGTGCTGCCCAAGATCACGCGCGCTGCGCCGGCTGTGCGACGCGCGCGGGCCTGAACCCGTACATCGAGGTCGACGGCGGGCAGAACGGCGACAACGCCTGGCAGGCGGTGGACGCCGGCGCCGACGCGCTGGTCGCGGGCTCGGCGGTGTTCGGCTCGGGCGACTACGCGCGCGCGATCGCGCGACTGAGCGCGCACGCGAGGCCCGCCTGAACGCGGCCAGCTTGCGCGTTCGTCCTACACGCGGCTGTCACAATTCCCGCCTAATGCATCCATCGCAGGTACAGAACCGGCCGCACATTGGGCGGAACACGGGAACCCGTCACCCGGTATCTGCACACCGTCTTCGTGATCCGTCACGTTGCCCGGAAGTCAAAAGCCCTCCTTGCGAGGGCTTTTCCTTTGTCGTCGCCGAGTCGTGCAGGCGCATCTGCATCCGCCGGTCGCCTGGCGCAGGCTCGACGGCTCGCTCACATCCGCGGCCAGGACCGCATCGCGGTCCGCACCGTCGCCAGCAGGCTCTCGTGCGTCGCGCCGTCCTTGGCCTGCATCGACATGCCCTGGTAGATGGTGGCGTAGAAGTTGGCCAGGTCCTTGGCGTCGGTGTCGGGCGGCAGTTCGCCGCTGTCGATGCCGCCCTGGATGCGGCGGCCCACGTTGGCGATGGCCTCGGTGCGGCGCAGCAGCAGCGCGTCCTGCACGCGTTCGGCCGCGGCCGAGCAGTTGGTGGCGGCCATCACCACCATGCAGCCCTTGGGATGGCAGGGCTGCGTGAGTTCGTTGGCGGCCTCCAGCAGCCAGCGCTCGATGGCGCCGCGCGCGGTGGGCTCCTCGTCCAGTGCGCGCGCGCCGGCGCTGCCGTAGCCCAGCGCGTAGCGCTCGATGGCCTCGAGGAACAGCTGTTCCTTGTCGCCGAAGGCGGTGTAGAGGCTGGGCGGCGTGATGCCCATCGCCGACGTCAGGTCGGCGATGGACGCCGCCTCGTAGCCGCGCTCCCAGAACACGTGCATGGCCGTCTCGAGGGCGGCGTCGCGATCGAACGACAGCGGCCGGCCGCGCGGCTTGCGCGGCGTCTTGGCGGCGGCGCCGGTGGTTCCGGTGCTTCGGCGAGCCCGACCGCATCGGTGCCCGATGTCTCATTCGTCTTTTTCATAGCGTTCGAACAATGTGCGTGAAACCCAAAACCTCGCAATTCGAACTGAATATAAATATTCACGGACTAATGAAGGAGTCGCAGTCCTAAGTTTCGGACTGCTCGCGTTCGCGTCCGCGGCCCTTTTTGTCTTCGCGGGTGCTGTCGCGCCCTGTGACAAAACCACCCAGAGTGTGACGTGCTCTAATCCTGTAGAACTGACCAGCGATTATCGGGCAACATTGGCGACCATATTCGGTGCGTGGATCTTCGTGTCGCTATTGAGTCAGCTTCGGTCCGGGCGACTGCGAGTGGATCAGCTGCGCGGCCTGATCGAGTGGCCACTCAGCCGAGAGTGGTGGCGCGCGACTGCGGGACGTGTCTTCGCGTTGACGTTTAGTGGAGCCGCAGCGCTACTTGTCGGCCGCCCGCCGGCAAGAGGTTCTCTATCTCCGCGCTGGCCCTACTCATCATGTCCGCGCTCTGCTTGCTGCCCACGTACTTCCGACCTGATGATGAGGCTGCCGCACGCGCGCGGTGGGTGACTCACGTCAGCTTTGTTGTTCAGGAGTTGGCTATCGGTTGCTCTGCAGTCTTGGCCGTCGTGGCGGAGGCTCGCGGGTCCTACGGGCTCAACCTGCTAGCTGCTCTTAGCTTGCCGGTGGGCGTATCGGTGACGGCTCTACTCTCGCCGTCTGCGGGGGCTGCGGAGCGCAGATCGCGGTACCGGCGTTCCTTGACTTGAAGTAGCAACACAACTCGTCAGCGGTCGGGGAAGGCTAGGAAGCTGTAGTGGTGGTGGCCGTCCATCGACGCTGGGTCTAGGGCTTCGTCGGCGCAGTGGAGGCAGGCGGGCTCGATGCGGGTCTCGCCGAGAACGGCGGGGTGTGCGGTCGGCTCGATGATGAGGAGGCCGTCAGCGTTGCGGAAGCAGGTTCGGCAGGGCTGATTCATGCGGGTCTCCTGGGATTGCGTCGGCGGGCGGTTGGGGCGCTTGCGGCCCCTGCCCGAGGGCTCGGGTTACCGGCGCGCGGGAGGCTCGCGGTCAAGGGCGGGTGCCCCGGGGCCGTCCGGAGCGCTAGCGAGTCGGTCGCTTGCGGCCGGCCCGGACGGTTTTGGGGTGCCCTTGACGGTGAGTCGCGTGCTGGTAGCCCTAGGTGAGCCGCGAGGGGTTCTGTTAGCCCGCTCGGGTGGCCTGGCCGCTAGGAGATGCCGGACAGGTTGACGCGAATCACAGCCGTGTCGTTCACTGTCAGGACGCGCAACCACTCAGACTTATTGTCAGGCGAACGCTCAACTAGCCGCAGGCCAACCTCTCTCGCCATCTTCCGTCATCCAACTAAGCCGCGCGTGCGGACCGATTAGAGGTCCGTGCTCTGCCGGGACGCGATCCCGGTAGTTGCTGACAGGCAGACGTTGGTGCGGTTGCGGCTCTCGGCGCCTCGCGGGCTCGGGATCTCTGTGCTGCACCGTCCCCATTGGTGCGAGCGCGGAGAGAGCGATGTCCAACGAGGCGGCCCGGACTGTTGGCCGACCCTAGCCCGGCCAATCGGTACTCGTGTGGGTCTGAATCTTTACCCGGCGCGGGAGAAGCCGGCGGCTGCTTCGTGTCCTCACGACGCCGCTGGATCGTCCGGGGTGGTGCCGACCGCCGACCGCCGATCCCGAGCGGCTCGGGTCGAGGCAGGCCGTCGAGCCGGGCACCAGCTGCGTCGCTACTGCGCCGCGAACCGGCTGAACCGGTCTCGGCACGCTGACCTACGCCGGTGAGCGGCTGTCATGACCCGCGTCAGGCCCGCGCCGATGTCGGGGATTTCTTCCGGGCGCTGCGCTCCGGCTTGGGCGGCGCGGCGTTCCCTTACGTGTGGGTGCCGGAGTGGCACAAGACCGGTCACGGCCTGCACCTGCATTTCGCGGTCGGCGCTATCGTACCGCGCGGCAAGATCGCTGCAGCCTGGGGTCGTGGCTTCGTGCATATCAAGCTGCTCGGTGACTTGCCGGTGGGGTCCGGACCGCTGGCCGAGGCCCGCAAGGCGGCCGGCTATCTGTCGAAGTACGTGGCCAAGACCTTCACCGACCAGCAGGCGGGCCTGCGTCCGGCCGGGCTGCACAGTTTCGACGTCGCCCAAGGCTTCGCTCCCGCGGTGGTGCGATTCACTGGCACCAGCGCGGACCGGGCATTCGATCAGGCCAGTCGCACCGATGGGCTGCCATCCGGCTCTCGTTGGTCTTCTGCCGAGGTCGAGGACTGGCGCGGCGCTCCAGCGATCCTCGGCCAGTGGGACGTCATGAGGATGCGGTTCACGGACGAGGAAGTCATGGCCTGGCTGGAGGCTTCATGCGCCAGGCAGCACGTGCCGCTGGTCATTAGGACTCCCACGTCTTGGACCAGGTCTGCGTTCTGTTGGGCGGTGGGACGGCGGGCTGGGCCGCGCAAGCGAAGCGCGCGGTCAGCAGACGGCCCGCCGCCTCACAGCCGCCAGATCGGCTCAACGCGGGAGATGTCCAGAGTCCGGGCTCCGAGCCGTCCGGGGGCTATGACGGCATGGTCCAGGACACTGCGAACAACGTCGCACTGCCGCAGGAACGTCAGCCCGTCCCACGCCCGCGCCACGGCGTCGCGTGAGCCGGTCAGACCGGTCAACGCCTCAGTGTTCGTCAACCGGGAGATCCGCCGCTCTGCGGCCTCGACCCGTACCTCGACCTGGGCTTTGACCCGCAACCAATCTCTCGCGCTGATCTGCCTGGTCGCATACAGGTCGGCCAGCTCAGCCAGCTGCTCCCGGTCTTCGCGCACAGACTCCGCCACCGCCAAAGCCTGCTCGTCCGCTTCGGCTTGCCCCGCCAGGCGTCGCGCTAGACCTGGGCTGGACAGCCGAGCCAGCACACCCCGGCTGATGAGGTCCTCGACCGGCTCGGCCACCACCGTCAACCGGCCGCAGCCGCCATGAGTCCGGCCCGGCCGAACACCTGTAGCGGCGGGTGTTCTCCCGCCGGGCCGAATGCAGGCGATGCCCGCACTTGCCGCACCTGCAGCAGACCGGACAGCAGGTAACGGCGAGGCTCCCTCCGCCCTGCGACGGCGTTGCCATCCATCCGCGCGATGATCCGATCTCGCTCCTTCGGGCTGATGATCGCCGGCCACGCCGCCCGCCCGAATCACCTGACCCCGGTGCTCCCGCAAGCCTGCAATTCGTCCGCTGCGTAACAGCGTGCGCAGGGTCGGTGTGCGCCACGGCCCGCCCGCGCTGTCGAACCCTCACTGGCTCAACCACACCGCCAACGACCGCAACGACTCACCGGCCAGAAAACGCTCGGCCAGCTGCAATCACGACCGCCTCGACCCGGCCGCAGCGTCATCTTGTCCGGCTCGAAACCGAACGGGCGCATCGCGCCGCCATGGGGCAGACCGGCTGCGGCGACCTGATCGATCTTGCGCTTGACCCGCCGGCGACTTCGCATCGGACTCCGCCGCGGCGAACGCCGCACCAATCCGCAGCATCAACAACCCGTCCCCGGTAGTGACGTCCGTGTTGCCCTCCACGAAGCGGACCTGGGTCACCTTCGCCCGGTCCACCGCCCAGGAACGTCTCGAACTCGAACGGGGAACGGGTCAACCGGTCCGTGTGATACGCCAACACCGCATCCAGCGAGCCGTCGCCAGATCAGCCAGCATCCGCTCATACGCCGGGCGGAGCTTGCCCGACCACGCCGACAAGTCGTTGTCGACGTACTCACCGGCCACCGCCCATCCCAGCGAGTCCGCCAGCGGCGGCAGTCCGCCAGCTGGCGGTCCACACCCTTGCCTGAACCCTCATCATCACGGCTGATCCGCGCGTAGATCGCCGCCGCTCTCACCCTCGTCACAAGAGGGCACACTAACGTGTAGCGGAGAACCTCACGCTGCTGTGACCTCTGTTGCTTAGCTGGTGTTGTGGAGGTGGGGGTTGCGGTCGGTCCAGCGTTGGGCGAGTTGGCGGAGTGCGTGTTCGAAGCGTCGGTTGTCGGCGTTGACGATGTCTTGATCGCTCGCGTTGTTGTGGTCGCCGGGTGGATGGTCGGGGTTGCTGGGGTGGGGTGGTCGCCAGTGGACGTGTCCTTGGACCAGGCGTGCGGTCCAGCCGGTGGCGTGGACGTAGCGGTGGTGGTGCCCGCACAGCAGGGTTCCGTTGGCTTCGGAGGTGGGCCCGCCGGGTCGGCCGTTGCGCCCGAACGGGACCAGGTGGTGGGCGTGGCACCAGGACGGTGGTGCTTGGCAGGTGCCGTAGGTGCAGTGCCCGTCCCGGATCTCGATCGCGCGGCGGATCTTGGGCGGGAACCGGTAGACGGTCTCCCCGACGTCGAGGGGGCGGCCGGTGTCGTCGAGCAGGACGGGGACGACCTCGGCGTCACACGCGAGGGTCTGGAACGTCAGCGGGGACACGTCCCACCCGCCGGGCTGGCCGGTCTCCACCCGCGCCGGGGGCACACCGGCTTGGGCGTGGTGTCGGGTGAGGTCGGCCAGCAGGGTGTCCTTGTCCCCGGTCACCATGATCCGCACCGGCGAGCCGTGCCGGGACGGCAGGCTGGCGGCGTGTTCGCCGCGTTGGGCCAGGGAGAGCTCGGCCAGTCCGGTCAGGGCGTCGGCCATCCGCTGCTGCCGGCTCCGCGGGTCCGGCGACCCGTCCGTGGCCGGCCGGGGCACGGCGAGGGGGTCCAGGGCGGTCTGCAGCGCCGCCCCCTCCATCACGGGTAGGGCGGCGTTGAGCAGCCACATCCCCGAGGAGTCTTGGTGCAGGCACGCCCAGCGCCGCTCCATTTGCAGGTCCTCATCGCGGGCCAGCCGTTCGGGGCCTTGGGGGTCCAGGCGGCGGGTCAGGTGGGTGCCGGCCCGGCCCAGCTGCTGGGGGTCGACCCGCTCCGCCTCAGCCACCAGCAGCCGCTGGGCCTCACCCCAGGTGGTCACGTCGATCTCCGGGACCCGGTCCAGCACCCGCATCGTCTTGACCACCGCGGCCGCGTGGCCGACCGCGATCGCACCGGCCGTGAACGCTTCCCGGGTCGGGGCCATCTCCTGCGCCGGCAGCTCGGCCGCCAACGTGGCCCGCTGGAAGCCACATACGGCGCCACCGGGGTCAGCCCCCGCAACCACGCCCCACCATTCTTCGCGCCCGACTCGGCAGGCAGACCCCCGCGACAGGCCCTCACCGACCGCGGCGACCTGCGCGGCCACCACCCGGTTCTCGGCCCGAGCCAGCCGGCGTACGAAGTCGCCGACCTGATCCGAGGACAGCTGCCACAACGGCGCGTCCACCAGCCAGTCCAACGCGGCCTCGAGCGCATCAAGCGACTCGATCACCGCGTCAGCCGAACCCGACGTCCCCCTGCTGGACATATCTCGAACCTAGACTCGACCACCGACAGTCAGACCGCCGAAATGAACTGACAATGTGAAGGCTGTGTGGAGATGACTCCGACGAAACTCATTGCCACACAACGGTATTGGCATCCCACTGCCCAGGCCATCACGATCGCGATCTTTGCGCTCACCATGGGCCAGCTGCTCGTCGCCACGCTCGCCACCAACCTGTCGCAGTTCTCGGGCAAGAACTTCGGCGCCCGCTTGGCGGCCTATCCCGTCCTCATGCTCGCGGTGCCAATCGCCTTCCAGATCCGCGCGGCGGTCAACAAGAGCAGAGCCAGACGACCACCAAACGAAGCCACATCAACGAAGCCGAACCCACTGCCTTGGAACGCTTTTGCCCTGCTCATGCTGCCGTTCCTCATCGACGTGACCGGCAACAGCCTCAACCTCTACGACACTGTGACGTGGTGGGACGACGTCAACCACTTCCTCAACTGGTTCCTGCTCTCCTGCGGCGTCGGCCTCCTCCTCACACTCTCCCGGATCGCCCCTCCGTGGGCACTGGGCTGGCTCATCGCCGGCCTCGGTGCCCTGTTCGCGATCGTCTGGGAGTTGGGGGAGTGGTACGCCTTCATCCGGCACGGGACCGAGCTCGACACGGCGTACCAGGACACGCTCGGGGACGAGGCACTCGGCAGTCTCGGGGCCGCCTGCGCGGGCGCGCTGGTCGCGGTCCGGCGTCGCCGGATCGCTCGCTAGGGTGCCGGAGTGGCCTACGGATATCTGGGAACGATGCGGACGCAACCCGGGAAGCGCGACGAGGTCGTCCGCACCCTCGTCGATGGAGCGGATGCGCTGACGGCTGCGGGATGCCGCCTGTACGTCGTCAGCGTCAGCGAGGACGACCCCGACTGCATCTGGGTCAACGAGGTCTGGGAGAGCAAGGACAAGCACGACGCCTCCCTCCAGCTCCCCGAGGTCCGCGAGGCCATCCAGGCCACCATGCCCAAGCTCACCGGCGAGTTCACCAGCCAGGAATTGCATGTCGTCGGCGGACTGGGCGTCGAGAGCTGAACGCCACCCGATGAGCGGTGACCAGCCGGCCGACCCGCTGGCCCGCCTCAGCGCCCTGCCCGGCGTGAGCGACGCGGTCGAGCAGGCCCGCGAAGCCTGTACGACGCTCCGCTGGCATGCGGCCCTGCGCCGTCGCATGCCCGAGGCCCAGGCGGAGGCCTCGGTTCGGGCAGCTCGAGCGAGCGCAGCCATCGACGGTGCCGAGCTCCCGCTCGACCAAGTGCGCCGACTCGTTGCGACGCAAGAGCATTCGACCTCCGACGACCCGATCCAGCGACACGTGCTCGGCGCCCTCCGGGCCACCCTGGCCGCAGCCGACCTCGGGAGCGTCCTGGCCACGGCACCGGCCCAAGCCCTCGCTCGCCTCCACCTGGCCGCAGCCTCGCCCCTCGACCGGACCGAACCCGATGAGCTCGGCCGCCCCCGCCCCGCCGGCGTACCGGCTCGTGATCTCGTCGACCTCGGCGATGCTCCCGACGGGCCGGACCTCGCCCACCGGCTCGACGCAGTAGCCCAGCTCATCATCACGACCACGGATGCGCCGGCACTCATCGTTGCCGCCGTCGTCCATGGCGAGCTGCTCGTCCTGCGGCCGTTCACCACCGCCAACGGTCTCGTCGCAAGAGCCGTCGCCCGGACACTCCTCGTCACCCGAGGCCTCGACCCGACCGGAGTCGCCGTTCCCGAGGTCGGTTGGCTCGAGGGCGCGCCCGCGTCGTACGTCACCATGGCTGCGGCTTACGCGAGCGGCACCCCTGAGGGCGTCGCCACGTGGATCCGCTTCTGCGCCATCGCCGTTGTCGCCGGCGCCCGCGAGGGAACTCTCGTCGCGGATGCGGTTCTCGCCGGCCGCCTCTAGACCTAGACGCTCTTGCCGCAGGTCCGCTGGACGGAGGCGCCCAGCGAGGCCAGGACGAGCGATCCCAACGGCATGGTCGACGGGGTCAGCGCGTCGCCGGCCGACTCGTTGAGGGCCTTGTGGTGCCGCACCTCCAGGTGGACCCCATCGGCCCAGGCCTTCAGGGTGTACAGGTTCTGGCAGGACAGCACCTCGGCATGGATGGTCACGCTTCCGCTGCCTCCAGCTGGAATCTCAAGAGCGCCAGCGGGATCCACCACGAGGCGGAAGACGGATGACTGCGGACCGACGAAGGTCACCGATCGCGCGTCATCGGCGCTGTTCACCAAGTTGAACGTCGCCCGCGACGCGGTGAAGGTCGACTGCACGTAGACGTCGTCGATGCCGCCGCTGTCCGGCGTCGGGTGCGAACACAACGCGTTGAGCGCCAGCAGGAACGGCGTACCCAGTCCTGGGTCGTTGACGACCGGCACCTGACCCGCGTGCGTCCCGCCGTCCGTGCCGGTCACCCGCAGGTTGACCGTCATCGACGCGGTCTGATGCACGTCGCGGCAGGCAGCGTGGACGACCATCGCCACTACGGCCGAGCCGCCCGTCACGAGCTCATGATGCGGCAGTGACGTGACGCTGAGGGTGACGGGGTTCTGCCGGGCCTGAGCCAGGACGGAGACGATCTGTACCGGGTCGGCGCCGAGGTTCACGACGTGCAGCTCGAGGTCCTTGCTGGGGTCCTTCGACGTACTCGCCAGGTTGGGGCCGTTGTCCACCAACCAGGCCAGCACCGGCGGGTGCTCCGGCACTGCAGCCAGTCGGTTCGCGGCGCGGTGAGCGCCGACCTGCCAGCCCACCAGTCCGGCGATGACGACCAGTACGACGACGGCCGCCGCCATCCGCCGAGGCCCACCCCGCCACGGAGCCGACCGCCACGGATCGGTCGGCGCGTCCGCATCGATGGCCGACCGATATCCGCGCAACCCCGACCCCGGTACGACGACCAGCTCACCGAGATCCAGGTCCACCGCGAGATCTGCGAACGACGGCATGGTGCTCCGGCCGCCCGGCTCCACCAGCTGGTCGCTCATCAGCCCTGGCACGTCTTCTGGATGGCGGCCCCGCCCGGGACGAGCATCACGTCCGGCAGAGCGAAATCGGTTGCCACGCCGCTGGCCGCGGCGGTGTCGCCCGCTTGACCCGGATCATGGGGCACCACTTCGAGCGCGATCGACGAAGCCCACTCCTTGAGGCCCACGATGGCGTTGCACCGGACCACGTGCACCTGCAGCCGGATCTCGAGGACGTCGTTGGGTCGCATCAACGTCGGGTTCGGCACCGACGACACGAGCTGGAAGGCCGGGCTCTCGTCGGAGGTCATCTGCACCTGCCGCGCGCCGTTCGAGCGGTTGGACACCGTGACGGTGGCGCCACTCACGCCACTCGTCTGGTCGATGACGAGCCCATCGACGCCCGACTCCGGGTCATCCTGCGTCGGGTAGACGCAGGCGTGGTCGAGGACGCTGCCGAGCTGGTCACCGATCCGCGGGTCCGTGCCGACCGAGATCCGGATCGGGCGCTGTGAGCCATCCGGCGCGTACTGAGTCAGCGCGACGGTGAGGAAGGCGCCCTGGTAGTCGGATGAACACGCCAGCCGGGCGACCAGCTGCGCGACGGTGTTGTCCTGCGGTGCCACCTGGTCGCGGGCATAACCGTCCAACCGAACTGACGCGTCGCCCCGGTCGGTCGTGATCGCGACCGACTCGATCCGGATCGGGTTGGGGCTCAGGTTGGCCACGTGCAGCTCGACGTTGCCGCGCACGTCGTCCGGCCCACTGGCGGCGTTCGGGCCGCCGTCGAGGATCCAGCCGAAGATCGCCGGATGCGCGACCTGCGCGTCCTCCATAGCGGACTGTCGGTGATCGCCGCCTAGGTGCCAGCCCGCCAGCCCGGCCAGCAATGCCGCGATCACGGCCACCGCCGTCGCGCTCCACGTGGTGGCGTGCCAGCGCTTGAGCCGCACCGCGATCGGCTCGCGGGGCGGGGGCTCCGGCTCAGCGCCGGTCTGCCGTTGCAGCTCGCCGAGATCGAACTCGACCGGCGGCGGCGTCGCAGGACCCGGCGCCGGCTCGATCCCCACGACCTCCCGGGTCATCTGCGTCGCCCACCGCACGCCAGCCCGGCGGCCTGCGCCACCAGAACCGGCAGGTAGGGATCCGAGAACTGTTGCTGCCCAACGGAGATACCCAGGCCTTGCAGGGCGTCGAGGTCGAGCGGCTGCCTCGGACAGCTGCTGACTGTCGGCGTGATCTTGATGTTCATCGACTGACCGGCCTGGATCCGGGTGGGCAACCGTGGCACCGACACGAACCGCACCTTCAGCCCAGTCGGAGGCGCGACCAGCGAAACCGGCTGCGAGCCCTGGGGCAGGTCAAGGGTGATCATCACCGAACGCCCGTCCGAGACTGAGGCGTAGTTGACCTGAGCATCCCCGTCGGCGGACCCGTTGATACAAGCGGTCAGCAGGCCGCCCTGCTCGTTGACGATGTCGAGGTTGACGGGCACCGAGTGAACAGCGTTGTCAGCCGTGCGAACTCGAGCGATCATCTGCGGCGGCCCGAAGCCGAGCTGGAACGAGGGCCGGCACGGCAGGCGCAGGATGTACGACGTCTCGCGGTTCACGCCCGGGGCCACCGTGGTCGAGCTACCCGACACGTCGTTCGCGAGCACCACATCGCTGGAGTCCCCTCCGTTGGCGACATCGAGCGCAAGAACCGTGACCCCGGCCGGTCCCAGGTTGTGGACGGTCACGTCGGCCGTGACCGCATTGCCCGCCCCCGTGCCGGTGTCCGCCGGCCGGGCATCGATGATCCGGATGTCGACGGCGACCCGGCCCTGTCGCTCTGCGTCCGCCAGGCGCGAGCTGCGGAACTGGACGACCGACGCCGTGAGCGCCATGACGACGAGGCACAGCACGATGGTGCGGAACGTCGTACGGCGGACGCCGCCGTCCTCACGCAGCCGCCGCCAGCCGCCGCGGAGGCGGGACGGACGGCGCCCAACCGGCGTCGGCTCGGCCACCGGAGCCAGCTCATCGAGCTCCAGCAAGGTCGTGGGCGTCGGGCTGGGCAGGGCTTGTTCGGGCGCGACGGATCGAGCCCCTCGGCTGGAGTCCAGGATCTCGCTGCCCATGTCGGGTCAATCGTCGCACCGCACGACGACGCCCCGCCATTGACGGGGCGTCGTCATCCCACGGTGTGCCGGCTACCAAGCGTCAAATGCGTCGTCGTAGTGGGGCGAGCCCGCCGCGACCGGTCCACATGTGGACTGCCTTTGCGTGGGTACCGACGTGCCGTGTGCTTTTGGTCCGGTTCGCCGTGGACCTCTCTCGCGGAGGTGCCCTCGCCGTACCGGGTCATCTCCTGTCTACTCCGCATCCGCGACGATGGGAAGGGCCAAATGCCCCACCCGCCAGTCTGATTCGTCGTTCAAACGGCACGCGGTGGACGGCGACGTGCGGCGTACCAGACGAGGCCGGCCGCAGCCGCCCCCGCGCCCATCGCGGCCACCGCGAGCGCGGGCCGGCCGGGACGGAGATCGCTGAACCGGCTGTGCAACGAGACCGGTTCGTGGAAGTCGAGGACCGGCCAGCCCCGCTCGAGAGCGATCCGGCGCAACGCCCGGTCCGGGTTGACGGCGCAAGGGTTCCCGACCGCCTCGAGCATCGGTACGTCGGTGGCCGAGTCGGTGTACGCGAAGGAGCTCGCCAAGTCGTAGCCCTCCCGTTCGGCGAGGTCCGTGATGGCCTCGGCCTTGGCGGGACCGTAGACATAGGAGGCGATTTCGCCGGTGTAGCGGCCGTCGACGATCTCCATCCGGGTGGCCACGACCTGGTCCACGCCGAGCATCTCGCCGATCGGTTCGACGACCTCGGCGCCGGACGAGCTCACGATGACGACATCGCGCCCGGCCGCATGGTGCTCGTCGATGAGCTCGACCGCCTCGTCGTAGACCATGGGGTCGATCAGGTCGTGCAGCGTCTCCGCGACGATCTCCCGGACCCGGTCGACGTCCCAGCCGGTGCACATGGCGGACAGATAGGCCCGCATTCGCTCCATCTGGTCGTGGTCCGCGCCGTCGGCCAGGAACACGAACTGGGCGTAGCCACTGCGCAGCATGGCCCGCCGGTTGATCAGGCCGCCCCGGTAGAACGGCCGGGCGTAGGCCAAGGTGCTGGACTTGGCGATGACCGTCTTGTCCAGGTCGAAGAAGGCGGCCGGACGAAGCAGCCGACGACCGGTCGACGAGGTCGACGTCGGCGGCTGGGTCACCCTCCCGAGGATAGGCAGTCGACGCTGCGTGCCGAGCCGTCGCCCGTTCGGCCCCAAGCACGTCACCCGTGTGGCGCGCGGCACCAACAACGTTTGCCAGGACGCCCGCGGCGGTACAGACTTTCACTGCCGGCCCTACGGGACCGTGCCTCGCCCCGGCTCCTCCCCCCCGAGCCGGAGCGATAGACGGCCCCCGTTGTCCCCCCGACGGGGGCCGTCGCCGCACCACCCACCTGGGGATATCTGGGCCTTCGCCGGTTTTCCACAGTTCGCCCTGGTTGCCCCGCTGTCCACAGGCACCCGGGCACCGCGCTCGGTTCGTCACCGGAGCCGGTCACGGTGATCCCATGACGACCCCGTACGCCGCGACGCTGCGTCCTCTCGAGGCGACCGACGCCGGTACGCCGACCGCGCTGCTGCTGTCTCGGGATGCCGCACTGGTCGAGACGCTCGAGCGACTGGCGGCGTCCGTGGGCACGAGGCTTGACGTGCGCGGCGAACGGCCGAGCCGCGAGGCCTGGGCGGCCGCGCCGCTGGTCCTCGTCGGCCCGGACCTCGCGGACGACCTCCGCGACCGGCTGCCTCGGCGCGCGGGTGTTGTCGTCGTCGCCAACGAGGCCGACGGGGCCGCTGCCGCGTCGACGGGTGAGGACTCGGTCAGCCGGAACCAGGCGATCTGGAACCAGGCACTGAGCGTCGGCGCCGAGCGCGTGGCGTTGCTTCCGCACGGCCAGGAGTGGCTGGTCGAGGCGTTGGCCGACTCCTTGTCCGGGTCACGTCGCGGCCCCATGGTCGCCGTCGTGGGTGGGTGCGGCGGGGCCGGCGCCTCGGTCCTGTCCGTCGCTGTCGCGGTGGCCGCCGCGGTGCGCGGGCAGCGGGTGCTGCTGGCCGATCTGGACCCCTGGGGCGGCGGCATCGACCTGCTCGTCGGAGCCCACGACGTCCCCGGACTGCGTTGGCCCGAGCTGAGCCGGGCCCGCGGCCGAGTGAGCGGAGGCATGCTGCGAGAGGCGCTACCACGGGTCGACGGGCTGAGTCTGCTGTCCTGGGACCGTCAGCAGAGCGGGAGCGTGCCACCAGAGGCCGCGGCGTCGGTCGCCGCCGGGGCGGTGCGCGGGTTCGACCTGGTCGTGGCCGACCTCCCCCGCGGTGGCAGTGCGGTCGCATCGGCGTGGTTGCGTCTGGTCGACCTGGTCCTGGTCGTCCTGCCCGCTGACGACCGCGCGGTGGCGGCGGCCTCTCGAGTTGTCGCCGACCTCGACCAGTCGGTGTCTGACCTGCGGGCGGTCGTCCGCGGGCCCACGACTCGGTCGATGCCGGCCGAAGCAGTGGCCGACCTGCTGGGCCTGCCGTTGTTCGCCGAGCTCCGGCCGGAGACCGGACTGCCCGCCGCATTGGCCCGGCGCGAGGCGCCCGGGCTCCGACCGCGCGGGCCACTCGCGCGCTGCGCGGCCCGGGTGCTGGAGGCGGTGGAGCGGCTGGAGCGCCCGGACCGCGTCGCGTGAGTGCGCTGGAGTCCCGCACGGACCCCGAGCTCGTCGGCCGGGTGCGGCACGCCCTGGCCCGTTCGGCCGGACCTTTGACGATCGACCGCGTTGCGGCGGCGGCCCGGTCGAGCGGAGTCGTGCTGGGAGACCTCGGGCTGCTGGAGGTGTTCGACGCCGTACGGGCCGAGGTGGTCGGAGCCGGGCCGCTCGAGGCGCTGCTGGCCGACGACACCGTCACCGACGTCCTGGTCAACGGCGCGAGGAGTGTGTGGGTCGACCGGGGCCTCGGGCTGGAGCGGCGGCACGTCGATCTCGGGGGCGAGGACGACGTACGACGACTGGCTGTCCGGCTGGCCGCCGCGGCCGGGCGACGCCTCGACGATGCCGCCCCCTGGGTGGATGCGCGCCTGCCGGACGGCACCCGGCTGCATGCGGTGCTCCCACCCGTCGTCCACGGCGGGCCGCATCTGAGCCTGCGCATCCCCAGGCGCACGTCCCTGTCTGTCGAGGAGCTCGTTGCTGCCGGGACGGTTCCCGCTGCTTGGGCGCCCGTGGTGCGAGCCCTGGTCGCGGCCCGGGTGGCGTACGTGGTCACTGGTGGCACAGGGTCGGGCAAGACAACGCTGCTGGCCGCGTTGCTCGCCCTCACCCCGCCGTCCGAACGCCTCGTCGTGGTGGAGGACTCGGCCGAACTGAACGTGGAGCACCCGCACGTCGTGCGCCTCGAGGGTCGAGCCGCGAACGTCGAAGGCGTCGGCCAGGTGTCGATGACCGACCTGGTCCGCCAGGCGCTGCGGATGCGCCCGGACCGGCTGGTGGTCGGCGAGGTCCGCGGTGGCGAGGTCCGCGAGCTGCTGGCCGCGCTGAACACCGGGCATGAGGGCAGCTGCGGCACGATCCACGCCAACGCGTCGAGCGACCTGCCGGCCCGGCTCGAAGCCTTGGGCGCGCTGGCCGGGCTCGATCGCGCCGCTGTGCACGCCCAGGCCGGGTCGGCGCTCGAGGTGGTGGTCCATCTGCGCCGCGAGGGTCCGGCTCGTCGCGTCGCCGAGATCGCAGTCATCAGCGCGGGCCGCGGTGTGCTCGAGGTCGTGCCCGCCCTGGTCTCGGAACCGGTCGGTCGGAGGCAGGCATCGGCACCGGGAGAGCGGGGTCGAGCGCTCCGCCTGACGGCTGGGCGAGGGTGGCCGGCCTTGGCGGACCGGCTCGGCCTCGATGACGGCCTCCTCCCGGACAGCGGCGTCGACCCGTTGGGGCTCGGGTCGTGACGGCCGTGACGTGGTCGGCTGTGCTCGTCGGTGCCTCGTCGCTCGTCTGGCCGATCTCCAGCGTTGCGGGCGCGCGGCTCGCGGATCTCCGCGGTGCGCGGACAACGGCCGGGACCAAGGCCCGGACAACGGGCCGGCCAGCTCGTCGAGGGAGGCCGCCTGTCTGGCCGTGGGCGCGCTCGACATCGGCACAGCCGGACGGGGATCTGGTCGGGTTGCTCGAGGGGTTGGCTGCGACCTTGCGCGCCGGGCTCACCCCGGCCCGGGCGCTGCACCACCTCGCGGCGACCCAGGCCATCCGGGGACCGTTACCCGATGGCTTGCGCGGAGCCGCCGTGGTCCGCGGAACCGAGCTGGGTACCTCGGACGAGCTGGTGAGCCGGCTGGCGAGTGAGGCGGCAGCCGGCGGGCCGTTGGAACCGGTCTGGCGACGGGAGGCTCAGGTGCGTGGGAGACCCCGACCTGCTGGCCGTCGCCGAGGGCTGGGCCCTGAGCGAACGGCACGGTGCCCCACTCGTGGACGTCCTCGACGTGGTCGTCGGCGCCCTGCGCGATCGCGCGCGGATGGACGCCGCCATCGAGGCCGCACTCGCGGCGCCGCGCGCCACCGCGAGACTGCTGGGCGTCCTGCCGATGGGCGGCCTCGTCCTGGGCGAGCTCGTCGGCGTACATCCGCTGAGCGTCCTGCTGGGGACACCCGCTGGGCGCGTGGTCGGCTGCGCGGGGATCGCCTGCACGTACGCCGGCCAGGTCTGGATGCGCCGGCTCGTCGCGGGGGTCACGAGGGTCAGCGACCGGTGAGCGTCGCCGCAGCGGTCGTGGCCGGTCTGTCTTTCACGGCCCTCCTGTGCTGGCCGTCGGCGGTCGCCGATGCCCGCCGGCGTCGCGGTGGAGGGGTGGTCGACACCGGGCGGGTGACCGGCCTCCCGCTGCCCGCTCTGGGGCCGGACCTGGTGATGGACCTGGTGGTGTGCGGGCTGCGAGCCGGCTTGCCGGTCGGCGACGCACTCGCGTCGGCGGCGCGCGCAGCGGGAGGGTCGGCAGACGACCGCGGGCTGGAGCCGGGACGGCGGGCGCGGCTGACGGGCGGGGGCTACCTGAACGCGGTCGTCGGCCGGCTGCGGCTCGGCGTGCCCGGTTCGGTCGCGTGGGGCGTCCCGCCCGCGGACTACGCGGGCTTGGCGCGGGCCATGATCCTGGCCGACCTGTCCGGGGCTCCGGCAGCGTCGGTCGTCGCGCGGGCGGCAGCCGACCTGCGGGTCGCTCGACGAGAGCGAGCCGAGCTGGCCGCAGCCCGGCTCGGCGTGCGCCTGGTTCTCCCCCTCGGGCTCGCGGTGCTACCCGGCTTCGTCCTGCTCGCTGTCGTGCCGATCGTCCTGGGACTGGCCGCTTCGCTGCTGCAGGGCGTCGGATGAGCCGAACACGACTGTGCCGCAGAGAGTTCGGTAGGACCAGGAAGCTCAAGCGGCTCAGCTATCCACAGCTCGGTCTCGTTCGTCCCACGGTCCACAGCCTCGGGGCGCCGGACGGTCGGGTGTCCCCAGGCCGAACCAGAGTGAGGCCAGATCCCATCACCCCGAACACCCGGAGGTTCTGATGTCCGTCGGCGTGCAACACGACCCAGGGACGGCGGCCGCCGACGACGGCCTGCTGCCCGACGCGGGGATGACAACGGCCGAATATGCCATCGGCACCTTGGCCGCATGCGGCTTCGCGGCGTTGCTGGTCACCATCCTGCGCAGCGGCGAGGTTCAGGGCCTGCTGATGGGGATCGTGCGACACGCGCTCTCCCTCGGCGGATGAGCTCACGGCCCAACAGCCTGCGGCGCACCGGTTTTCCGGCCGCGAGCAGCGACGACAACGGCACCGTGACGGCCGAGCTGGCGGTCTGTCTGCCCGGGGTCATGGTGCTCTGCGCCGCGCTGCTCTTGGCTGGTCAGGCCGTCATCGGCGAGGTCCGGTGCGACGACGCGGCCAGGGCCGGCGCTCGGCTGGCGGCCCGAGGTGAGCCGCCGAGCGCTGTCATTGCCGAGGCGGCCCGGCGAGCACCTCCGGGTGCCCGCGTTGATCTGACCCGGACCGGCGACTCCGTCACGGTCGACGTCCGGGCCGGCTTGAGGGGCGTCGGGGCCGGTTGGGCCGGTCTCGAGGCCAACGGGTCGGCCACGGCTTCGGTCGAGGCCGAGCCATGACCGACGATGGCGCGGGGACGGTCTTGGCCATCTGCCTGGTCGCCGTGATGGCCAGCCTGGTCCTGGCCTGCGCCGGACTCGGTGCCGCGGTGATCGGACGGCATCGCGCCGCGGCCGCGGCTGACCTGGCAGCGCTCGCCGGAGCCGACCGGGCATTGGGCCGATCCGATGGCGCGCCATGCCCTGCGGCGCGCGAGGTCGCACGAGTCAACGGTGGCGTCCTGGCCGAGTGCACGGTGAGTGCGGACGGCACCGTGACCGTCCTGGTGCGCGTCTCGCTGCCTCGACCCTGGACCGGATGGGGGACCGCGCAGGCCCGCGCCCGCGCCGGTCGGGCCCATGGTTGAGCAGCGAAGACCCGACCGGACCATGGCCGACGAGGTACCTGGGCCAAAGGGTGGCGACTGCGCCGACGGTGATGGCGTCGAGCAGCCGCTTGATGAAGTCGGACGCGACCACCGGCGGATAGTCGTTCGGCTTCCCGATCGGCGGCTGCAGCGACTCCACCCGCGCGTCCCAGTCGGCCTCGTAGAAGTAGACGAGCGAGACGAGGTCCTCGTCCGGGGCCTCGGCCTGCGGCGGCAGGACCCGGTGCCGGTTGGACTTCCACCGGTCACCGCGTCCACCGCGCGAGCAGGTCACCGGTGTTGATGGTGAAGGCGTCCGGGTCGTACGGCGCGTCCTCCCAGTCGTCCTCGGGCGACCAGACCTGCAGACCACCCTTGCCCGGGCTCGCGGTCCAGGATCGTGAACGTGCCGAAGTCGGTGTGCGGCCCGATCCGGAACTGCCCGGGCTCGCGGCTCGCCCGCGACGCGACCGGCGGGTACCAGTTGATGTTCATGGTGAGCGTCGAGTGCCGGGTCTTGTCGGTGAAGAAGCCCGGCGGCTGCTGCAGGCCGACCTCGCGCGATGGCCAGCAAGGTCTCGGCCAGCTCGCGCATCTGGGCCAGATAGCTCGTGACGGCCTTCTCCAGCGCCGGGACCTCGCGCCGGCCACACGTTCTCGGGGAACCAGAAGTCGTCCACCTCGGCGTTGCCGGTCTTCGTGTCCGCGCCGACCGCGAACGACTCCTTGAGGTCGGGCGGCGTCTCGGTGCCCTCGGAGTAGCCGTTGGCCTCGACCCCCGGCGGCAGCCAGCCGCGGCCGCCCACTGTCACCGCGTAGGCGCGCTTGGCCTCGGCCGGCAACGCGAAGAACTCCCGGGCCGCCGACCGCACCGCTGCCCGGTCGGCTCCGGCTGACGCCGTGGCCGGTCACCAGGAAGAAGCCGACGGACTGCAGCGCCGCGTCCACCTGCTCGGCGACCGCAGCCCGGCCCTCGGGGTGTCCCCTCGAACCAGGGAGTCAGGTCGATGGTCGGAACGCTTCCCATGCCGGGACCCTAGGCGTCCGGCAGTCGGGCCGCCAGGCCCGGCGCCCCTGACGTTGCGACGCCCGGCGCCCCTCACGTCGCGCGGTCAGTGCGCGTCAGTAGCGGTCGTCGCCCGCGACGTACCGCCGCTCATGCCCGTCGTCGACACTTCCGACCGCCGCCGGGCTGGCCCCGTCGTCGGCATCCTGCCGGTCGCGCACGTCCACGCCCCGCTCGTCATCCAGCTCGCGATGGGCCGCGCGGTTGTCGGCCGCCGCGGCATCTTCGGCCCGCCGTTGCTTCAGCTCGCGTCGACGCATCCGGGCCCGGCGTGCGGCCCGACGGAACGCGCTCAAGGCCAGGGCCAGCAGAAGCATCGTGACGGCTCCGGCGCAGAAGACCCACAGCGCGGTCGTCGTGGAGTCCACGCCGAACCCGCTCAGATGGACGTTGACGTCTCGTGCGGTCACCACCGCCGCGATGACGGCCAATGCTGCGAGCACGAGCAGAACGACGCCGATGACGATCACGGGTACCTCCCGGGTTGCGGCTCGTCCAGAACGCTAGTGCCGATCGGCGTACGGGGCGCGTCGGGGGTCGACCCGATTCCTCCTCCTCGTGCGTGGCGTTCGCTGTCGCGACCTGTCGCGCTGGCGACAACGTCCTCGAGCAGGGCACACTGCGCGGTGGACGAAGGGGCGAGCGCGCGTGGAGCTGAAGATCGGGACCCGCGAAGACGGCGGGCAAACGGTGGTCGACGTCTCGGGAGAGATCGACGTGTACACCGCGCCGACGTTGCGGGACCACCTGAGCCAGCTGGTGGCGGACGGCCGCTACCACCTCGTCCTCGACCTCGAGGATGTCGCCTTCCTCGACTCGACCGGGCTGGGCGTGCTCGTCGGCGGCCTCAAACGGGTCCGCGCCGCACGACGGCTCGCTGACCCTGGTCTGCACCCAAGAGCGCATTCTCAAGGTGTTTCGCATCACAGGCCTGACCAAGGTCTTCCCTATCCACGCCTCTGTGGCCGACGCTCTGGCGGCGGAGCCGGCCTGAGCCTTGGTAGGCTCCCGGCGCGGTTCGTCCCACGTCTCAGCTCTGGCTGCGCGCCCCTCTCGGCGTGCCGTCGGACGAATCCCACACCCGCTCGTCGAGGAGGACGAATGCCAGGCCTGTCCCCCGCCGCCGTGCCCGCCGCTGACAGCGGCGTGAAGCTGGCCGGCTCCAACCTGACGCTGGTTGTCGTCGTCGCCGTCATCGCCGTCCTCGGCGCTGGTGATGGCGTCGTACTTCCGCCGCCAGGTGCTCGCCGCCGGCGAGGGCACCGAGAAGATGCAGGAGATCGCGGCGCGGTCCAGGAGGGCGCGCAGCGCCTACCTGCGCCGCCAGTTCAGCACGCTCAGCGTCTTCGTCGTCCTCGTCGTTCCCGCTGCTGTTCGCTCCTCCCGGCCGACACCGCCGGCGTCCGCATCGGCCGGTCGCTCTTCTTCGTCGTCGGGCGCCGTCTTCTCCGCCTCGATCGGCTACCTCGGCATGTCGCTGGCGGTCAGGGCCAACGTCCGCGTCGCCGCCGCCGCGCGCGAGGCGAACGGCCGCGACGCCGGCATGCAGGTCGCCTTCCGCACCGGCGGCGCCGTCGGCATGGCCACGGTCGGCCTCGGCCTGCTCGGCGCCGCGGTCGTCGTCCTCATCTACAAGGGCGACGCGCCGAAGGTGCTCGAGGGCTTCGGCTTCGGCGCCGCCCTGCTCGCGATGTTCATGCGTGTCGGCGGCGGCATCTTCACCAAGGCCGCCGACGTCGGCGCCGACCTGGTCGGCAAGGTCGAGCAGAACATCCCCGAGGACGACCCGCGCAACGCCGCGACCATCGCCGACAACGTCGGCGACAACGTCGGCGACTGCGCCGGCATGGCGGCCGACCTGTTCGAGTCGTACGCCGTGACGCTGGTCGCCGCGCTCATCCTCGGCAAGGCCGCCTTCGGCGACAGGGCCTGGTCTTCCCGCTGATCGTGCCGGCCATCGGCGCGCGTCACCGCCGTCCTCGGCGTCTACATCGCCCGGCCGCGCCCGGGCGAGAGCGGCCTCGACGCGATCAACCGCGGCTTCTACATCTCGGCGGCCGTCTCGGCCGTGCTCTGCGCGATCGCGGCGTTCGTCTACCTGCCGAGCAAGTTCAGCGACGCTCACCGACGTCGACCCTGGCAACGACTCGCCGCGCGTCGCCGGCAAGGACCCGCGCGTCCTGGCCACCGTCGGCGCGTCCTGCTCGGCATCGTGCTCGCCGGCGATCATCCTGTGGCTGACCGGCTACTTCACCGGCACCGACAAGCAGCCCGACCATGGACGTCGCCAAGACCTCGCTGACCGGCGCGGCCACCGTCGTCCTGTCCGGCATCGGCGTCGGCCTCGAGTCGGCCGTCTACACCGCGCTGATCATCGCGCGCGGCGGTCTACGGCGCGTTCCTGCTCGGCGGCGGCATCGTCATCGCTCTCGCTGTTCCTGATCGCGCTCGCCGGCTGCGGCCTGCTCGACCACGGTCGGCGTCATCGTCGCCATGGACACCTTCGGCCCGGTCAGCGACAACGCCCAGGGCATCGCCGAGATGTCCGGCGACGTCGACGAGAGGGCGCGCAGATCCTCACCGAGCTCGACGCGGTCGGCAACACCACCAAGGCCATCACCAAGGGCATCGCGATCGCCACGGCGGTGCTGGCCGCGACGGCGCTGTTCGGGTCGTATCACGGACGCCGTCAGCGAGGCGCTCGACACAGGTGCCGGCAGCGTCCGCACCGACCTGTCCGAGCGCTGCTGGCCCGGTTCGACACCCAGGTCATCACGCCGAGCGTCCTCGTCGGCCTGCTGCATCGGCGCGGCGGTCGTCTTCCTGTTCTCCGGCCTCGCGATCAACGCCGTCACCCGGGCGGCCGGCGCGATCGTCTTCGAGGTGCGCCGCCAGTTCCGCGAGATCCCCGGGATCATGGAGGGCACCGAGCAGCCCGGAGTACGGCAAGGTCGTCGACATCTGCACGCGGGACTCGCTGCGCGAGCTGGCCACCCCGGGCCTGCTGGCCGCGCTCGCGCCCGTCGCCGTCGGCTTCGGCCTCGGCATCGGCCGCTGGCCGGCTACCTCGCCGGCGCGATCGGCACGGGCACGCTGATGGCCGTCTTCCTGGCCAACTCCGGTGGCGCCTGGGACAACGCGAAGAAGATCGTCGAGGACGGCAACTACGGCGGCAAGGGCTCCGACGCCCACGCCGCGACGGTCATCGGCGACACCGTCGGCGACCCGTTCAAGGACACCGCCGGCCCGGCGATCAACCCGCTGATCAAGGTGATGAACCTGGTCTCGGTGCTGATCGCCCCGGCCATCGTGCAGCTGACGATCGGCGAGCAACGCCAACGCCGCCGCTGCGCTACGGCATCGCGCTGCGTCGCCGTGGTGGTCATCGTCGCGCGCGGTCGTCGATCTCGAAGCGCCGCCGTCGATCTCGATCGGCGACGACGTGGACGTGCGACGCGGCGAGCGGTGCGACGCCGGGCCAGTCGACGCCGCCGGCTCGCCGAGCCTGCGCCGGTGGCAGCGCTGACGGCGATGCCGGTCGGCAGGCTGAACCACCGAGCCGTCGGCCGGCTCCGCGAGCGGCGTCGACCGGCTGCGCGCCGACCTGGAGCGGCTGGACCGTCGACGCCGTGACGACCTGCTCGGGCCGGTCGCCCAGGCGGCCCTCGGCCGCGAGCAGGCGCTGCCGGCCGAGCTGGCCGTCGAGCGGTCGCCTGCGACGAGCCGCTGGCGGCGCTGACCCGGCTCTCGTTGCTCGGGCTGCCGGTGCCGCGCCGCCGGCTGGCCGCCGCGCTGCCCGCGCTCGGGTCGGCGGGCGCCGGGCGCTCGGGCTGGTCGAGGCGGCCGGGTCGGCGCCGGAGGACGACGTCCGGGCCGCTGCGTCGAGCTGCGGCCCTACGCCGCGGTCGACGAGCGGCACGGCCGACTGGTGGCTGGTCTCCGACCTCGGCGAGCTGGCCACCGGCGGCCCGCTGCCGCCGGACCACGTGCTCGGCGTCGGCGGGCGCCTCCGCGACCCTGGCCCGCTGCACGATCCGCGGCCGCCGGTCGGCCGCGGCGCTCGACATCGGCACCGGCTGCGGCGTGCAGGCCCTGCACGCTGGCCCGCACGCCGGCGCCGTGGTCGGCACCGACACCTCGGCCCGCTGCCTGCGGATCGCCGCGCTGAACGCCGGCCTGAACGCGCGCCGACGGTGGCCCGTTCGCCGGCCGGAGCCTCGACCTGCGCCGGGGCAGCCTGCTCGAGCCCGTCGCGGGCGAGCAGTTCGACCTGGTGCGTCAGCAACCCGCCGTTCGTCATCACGCCCGCGGCACGCCGGCCGCGCCGTCGTACGACCTACCGGGACGGCGGCCTGGCCGGCGACGAGCTCGTGCGCCGGCTGGTCGACGCAGGTCGGCGCGGTGCTCGCGCCGGGCGGCACCGCCCAGCTGCTCGGCAACTGGGAGCACCGGCGCGGGCGAGCCGCTGGATCGGAGCGGGTCGGCGGCTGGCTCGACGAGTCGGGGCTCGACGGCTGGGTGGTGCAGCGCGAGGTCCAGGACCCGGCGGAGTACGCCGAGACCTGGGTCCGCGACGGCGGCCAGCACCCGGAGCGCGGGTCGACGCGATGTACGCAGCCTGGCTGGCCGACTTCGCCGCCCGGGAGGTCGAGGCGGTCGGCTTCGGGGTCGTGACCCTGCGCCGGCCGGTCAGGCCGGTCCGGGCCCGCGGCGTCCGGCGGGTCGAGGAGCATGCTCGGGCCGACCGCCGAGGCGCATGGGCGCGCACGGTGGCGGCCGTGCTGGCCGCCGAGCGCTGGCTGCTGGGCCGGCCCGACGCCGAGCTGCTGGCGCACGCGCCGTGGTGTCGCCGGCGACGTCACCGAGGAGCGGCACGGCCGGCCCGGCGCCGAGGACCCGCGGTGATCCTGCTCCGCCAGGGCGGCGGCCTGCAGCCGCTCGGTGCGGGCCGACACCGCGCTGGCGGCCGTGGTCGGGGCCTGCGACGGCGAGCTGCCGCTGGGCGCGATCGGCCGCCGCCGTGGCCGAGCTGATCGAGCGAGGACGGGGCCGCGCTGGCGGCCCGGGTCCTGCCCGCCGTGCGCCGCCTGGTCGCCGACGGCCTGCTCGCTGCTCGAGTCCTCTGTCTGAGCCGCCGCACCCGGCCACTGGACGAAGTCCCTGTCCGGCGCGTTGCCAGCTGGCCGGGACCACGGGTTCGACCAGTCGTCCGGCGCGGTGGCGATCCAGCTCGTCGGCGGGTGCTCGACCGGACCAGGCCCTCGAACGTGTGGCGTTCGCCACGCTGGGTGACCTCCGATAGCCTCCGCGCGGCGGTGGCGGGTTACCGTCATGGTCGCGGCCCGCCGGCATACGCCGGCGCAGGCGACGGCACCGAGACGAAGTCAGGAAGGCAGGCACGTGGCAGGCAAGGACAGCGGCGCGCCGACTCGTCATCGTCGAGTCGCCCGCGAAGGCGCGGACGATCGCCGGCTACCTCGGCGACGGCTACGACGTCGAGGCGAGCGTCGGCCACATCCGCGACCTGCCCAACCCCAGCGAGCTGCCGGCCGACATGAAGAAGGGCCCCTACGGCCGGTTCGCGGTCGACGTCGACAACGGCTTCGACCCCTACTACGTCGTCGACCCGGACAAGCGCAAGAAGGTCGCCGACCTCAAGCGCCTGCTCAAGGACGCCGACGAGCTCTACCTCGCGACGGACGAGGACCGCGAGGGCGAGGCCATCGCCTGGCACCTGCGCGAGGTGCTCAAGCCGACCGTGCCGGTACGCCGGATGGTCTTCCACGAGATCACCCGCGAGGCGATCCAGGCCGCGGTCAACCAGACCCGCGACATCGACATGCGCTGGTCGACGCCCAGGAGACCCGGCGGATCCTGGACCGGCTCTACGGCTACGAGGTCAGCCCGGTGCTCTGGCGCAAGGTCCGCCAGGGCCTGTCGCGCCGGCCGCGTGCAGTCCGTCGCCACCCGCCTGGTCGTCGAGCGCGAGCGCGAGCGGATGGCGTTCCGCGCCGCGTCGTACTGGGACGTCGTCGCCGAGGTCGCGCCCGAGGGCGACGCGGCTCGAACTTCAGCGCCCGGCTGGTCGCAGGTCGACGGCAGCCGGGTCGCGACCGGCCGCGACTTCACCGACGCCGCCGAGCTGAAGACGGCCGACGTCGCCCACCTCGACCAGGCCGCCGCCACCGTCGATCGCCGCCGGCCTGGAGCGCGCCGCCGTCACGGTCCGCTCGGTGCAGGAGAAGCCCTACACCCGCCGGCCGGCCGCGCCGTTCACGACCTCGACCCTGCAGCAGGAGGCCAGCCGCAAGCTGCGCTTCTCCAGCAAGCACGCGATGAGCGTGGCGCAGCGGCTGTACGAGAACGGCTACATCACCTACATGCGCACCGACTCGACGACGCTGTCCGAGGCCGCGCTGAGCGCGGCCCGCGGCCAGGCCCGCGAGCTGTACGGCGACCAGCTACGTGCCCGACGCGCCGCGGCGCTACGAGCGCAAGGTCAAGAACGCGCAGGAGGCGCACGAGGCGATCCGCCCGGCCGGTGACCGGTTCCGTACGCCGGCCCAGGTCGCGGGCGAGCTGCGCGGCGAGGAGTTCGCGCTCTACGAGCTGATCTGGAAGCGCACCGTCGCCTCGCAGATGGCCGACGCCACCGGCTCGACGGCGACCGTGCGGCTGGGCGCCACGCTGGCCGACGGCCGCGACGTCGAGCTCTCGGCCTCCGGCACGGTCATCACCTTCCGCGGCTTCCTCGCGGCGTACGAGGAGGGCCGCGACGAGGAGCGCGCGGCCGCCGACGAGGCCGCGAGGAGGACCGCCGGCTGCCGCAGATGGCGGTCGGCGACCCGGTCGACACGCTCGAGCGTCGAGGCCGACGGCCACGAGACCAGCCCGCCGCCGCGCTTCACCGAGGCCACGTTGGTGAAGGCGTTGGAGGAGAGGGGAATCGGCCGCCCCTCGACCTACGCCGCGACGATCGGCACGATCGTCGACCGCGGCTACGTCCGCCGTCGCGGGCTCGGCCCTCGTGCCGACCTGGCTGGCCTTCGCCGTCACCCGGTTGCTGGAGCGGCACTTCCCGCGGCTGGTCGACTACGACTTCACCGCCGGCATGGAGGAGGACCTCGACCGGATCGCCGGCGGCGAGCAGAACCGGGTCGAGTGGCTGCAGCGCTTCTACTTCGGCGACGGCCGCGGTGCCGCGGTGTCGGGCGCCGCCGACGGCGAGGGCCTGCGCTCGCTGGTCGAGGACCTCGGTGAGATCGACGCGCGCGACATCTCGACCGTGCCGCTCGGCGAAGGCCTGGT
>CAWINE010000017.1:0-482784 GCA_963837315.1 uncultured Chloroflexia bacterium | reverse complement strand
TGGCGCGGCTGACGCCGTGAAAACCGTCGCAACCGGCGATGAAGTCACAGGCGATCTCGTGCGTCGTGCCGTCCTTGACATAGCTCACGCGCGGGTGGTCGGTGTCGAAATCGAGCGGCCTGACGTCGGCAGCCTGATAGATCGAGGTCAGCCCGGATGCCTTGCGGGCATTCATCAGGTCGAGCGTGACCTCGGTCTGGCCGTAGATCATCATCGTCTTGCCGGTCGTGGCCTTGATGTCAATTCGATGACGGCGGCCGCCAAAGGCCAACTCGACACCCTCGTGGACCAGGCCTTCGCGATGGGCCCGGGCGCCGGCGCCGGCCTTGTCGAGCAGGTGCACGGTGCCCTCTTCGAGCAGTCCGGCGCGGATGCGACCGAGCACGTAGTCGGGGATCTGCCGTTCCAGGATGATGCTGTCGATTCCGTGGCCCTGCAGCAATTGCCCGAGCAACAGTCCCGCCGGTCCCGCGCCGATGATTGCGACTTTTGTCCGCAATACTTGCTCCTTCCGATATTATAGGCTTCAACGGAAAGCCGCCGCGGCTTGAGGCCGCAGGCTTGCAATGATGATTATCTCATATAACAATAACCGCAAAGGGCCGTTGAAGCCCTGCCAAGAGGAGACGATGCCGATGAGAAAAGCGCTTTTGGCGTTGCTGCTGGCCGCCGGCGTGACCCCCGCCCTTGCCCAGGAAAAGACCTTCGACCTCAAGATCTCGCACTGGGTACCGGCCTCGCATCCGCTGCAGAAGGCGCTGGAGGACTGGGCCGCCGCCGTCGAAAAGGACTCCGGCGGCACCATCAAGTCCAAGGTGTTTCCGGCCCAGCAGCTCGGCAAGGCGTTCGATCATTACGACATGGCGCGCGACGGTATTGCCGACGTCACCTATGTCAATCCCGGCTACCAGCCGGGCCGCTTTCCGATCGTCAGCGCGGGCGAACTTCCGTTCCTGATGTCGGACGCCAAGGGCGGCTCGGAAGGTCTCGACGCCTGGTACCGGAAATATGCCGGTCAGGAAATGAAGGACGTGAAATACTGCCTTGCCTTCATCCACGCGCCGTCCTCGTTTCACTCGCGCACCAAGAAGATCGTGGTGCCCGACGACATCAAGGGCATGAAGATCCGGCCCGCAGACGCCACCATCGCCAATTTCGTCACGCAGCTCGGCGGCACCAACGTGCAATCCTCGGCGCCGGAAGTGCGCGATATCATCGAGCGCGGCGTTGCCGACGGCGTCACCTTCCCCTGGGGATCGCTGGTGCTGTTCGGCATCGACAAGGTGACGAAGTTCCACATGGAAGCGCCGCTCTATGTCACGACCTTCGTCTTCGTGATGAACCAGGACAAGTACAACCAGATGTCCGATCGCCAGAAGAAGGCGATCGACAACAATTGCAGCACGGAAGCCGCCGGCCGGGTCGGCGAGCCCTGGGGCAAGTTCGAGGACGCCGGCGTCGACAAGGTGAAGGCGCAGGAAGGCCAGGAGGTCTACAAGCTGACCCCCGAGCAGACCGCGCTGTGGAAGAAGGCGGCCGAGCCGCTGGTCAAGACCTGGGGCGAGAGCGTCAAGAAGGCCGGCATCGATCCCGACGTGGCCATGACGGAGCTGAAGGCCTCGCTGGCCAAATACAACGCGCTGGCTCAGTAACGGCGAACTCTCTTCCACCTTGCGGGGTGCGCCCCCTGCCCCGCTTGCGGGGAGGGGGAGGAGAGGGGTGTGCCGCCCGCTTCAATCAACCGACATGTACGTAAAGGACGTCTAATCATGAAGCGCGATGTGATGGATCGCTTCATCGATACCATCGAATGGATTGCGGCCGGCTTTGTCGGAATCGTTGCCCTCGACATCTTCGTGTCGGTGCTGCTGCGTAACACGCTGAACTATTCGGTGCCGGACTCCTTCGACATCGGGCGCATGCTGCTCGGCATCCTGATCTTCTGGGGCATCGCCGCGACCTCCTATCGAGGCACCCACATCACCGTCGATCTGATCTGGGGCAATGTCGGTCCGCGCTATCAGCGCTGGATCGACGTGTTCGCGACGCTGGTGTTGCTGTTCGTGGTCACGGCGCAGACCTGGACGCTGTTCGACAAGGTGCGCGGCACCTACAACGATCACGTGCTGACCTTCGACATGCATATGCCGGTCTGGCCGTTCTTCGCGGTTGCCTGGATCGGCGATGTCTCCGCGGTGCTCCTGATCGCGATCCGCACCTATCGCCTGGTCTTCCATCCGGAACAGATGCACGATCCCAAGATCAGCGGCACGGAGTAAGAAGGTATGAGCACCGATGCCGTTGCCATCATCGGCTTTGTCGCGCTGTTCACGCTGATGGTGCTGCGCGTGCCCGTCGGCATGGCGATGGGGCTGGTCGGCGTCACCGGCTTCGGCTACCTGGTCGGCTTCACGCCGGCGCTGAAGCTGGTCGGCCAGACCTCGATGCGTACCGTCACTGACTACACGTTCGGCGTGATTCCGATGTTCCTGCTGATGGGGACCTTCGTCAGCAATTCGGGCATGAGCCGCGAACTGTTTCGCGCCGCCAACGGCTTCGTCGGACATCTGCGCGGCGGGCTCGGCATTGCCACCGTCGCCGCCTGCGGCGGCTTCGCCGCGATCTGCGGCTCGTCGGTGGCGACCGCTGCGACCTTTTCGGCCGTGGCCTATCCGGAAATGCGTCGCTTCGGCTATCCGCAATCCTTTGCCACCGGCGTGATCGCGGCCGGCGGCACCCTGGGCGCCATGCTGCCGCCGTCGACCGTGCTCGCGGTCTACGGCATCATCACCGAGCAGGACATCGGCAAGCTGTTCATGGCCGGCATCATTCCCGGCCTGCTGGCGATGACGATGTACATGATCACCATCGCCCTGATCGGCTATTTCCGCCGCGATTTCCTGCCCAGGGGCGAAAAGACGACCTGGCGCCAGCGCTTTGCCGGGCTGAAGGATATCTGGGCGCCCGTCGTCCTGTTCGTGTTCGTGATCGGCGGCCTCTATGGCCTGCCATACCTGCCGCGCTTCACGCCGACCGAAGCCGGCGGCGTCGGCGCCACCGGCGCCTTCCTGATCGGGCTCGTCACCGGGCGGCTGGACAAGGACAAGATTCTCGCCTCGCTGCTGCAGGCGACGCGGACCGCGGCTGCCGTCTTCACCGTGCTGATCGGCGCGCTGATCTTCGGCTATTTCCTCACGGTGACGCAGACCCCGCAAAAAGTGACGGAGTTCCTCACCGGGCTCGGCCTCGGCAGCTACGGCGTGCTGGCCGTGATCATGGTGATGTATCTCGTGCTCGGCTGCCTGATGGACGCGATGGCGATGATCATCCTCACGGTGCCGATCATCTTTCCGGTGGTCAGCCATCTCGGCTTCGATCCGATCTGGTTCGGCGTCATCATCGTGATGACGGTCGAACTCGGCCTGATTCATCCGCCGGTCGGCATGAATGTCTTCGTCATCAAGAGCGTGGTGAAGGACGTCTCCTTCTCCACCATCTTCAAAGGCGTGATCCCGTTCGTGGCGACCGATCTGGTCCGGCTGGTGATCCTGATCGCCTTCCCGCTGCTTGCAACCTGGCTGCCGCAGCGCATGATGGCGCATTGAGTTTCCGGACAGCAAAGGGGCAGGGCGATCATGACGCCAGAGCTGCAGACCCGATATGCCTTCACCATCACCGCGCGGATCGGCGGGGTTGTCAGCGCCGGTGAGACCGGCCATGGCGTCCGTCGCATCATCCCGATCGCTCGGCGGCGAGGTCCGCGGCCCTGACGTCAACGGCAAGGTCTGTCCGTTCGGCGCCGATTTCCAGATCATCCGGCCCAACGAACTGATCGAGCTGGAGGCCAAATACGCCTTCGAGACCGATGATGGCGCCATCGTCTACGTCGAAAACAAGGGCATCCGGTTCGGGCCGCTCGATCTGCTCGAGCGGCTCAAACGCGGCGAGCCGGTCGATCCGAAACTGATCTATTTCCGCACCATCCCGAAATTCGAGACCGGGCACGACAAATATCGCTGGTTGATGGAGCACATCTTCGTCGGCTCCGCGGCACGTCATGCCGACCGGGTGGTCATCGACGTGCATCAGGTGCTGTAAGCCACCGGGCATCCGGCCTTGTGCGCAATGGCGCCCGGAACCCAAGATCACCGATTGATCTGCCATCGATTGATCTTATTGAGGAAAACCAGCGTCATCGGACCCAGGGCAAGGTGCGGCGTGCCGGCCGCGACGACATCCACCCGCTATTCGATTGACTCCGTCGGTAATCGTTATAAAACATAACTATTCTGCAGAGGACATAACAATTCCATGGGAAACGCCGATACCGCCGCGACCGCGGGCCAGGCTGCGCTGCTCAAGATCGAGCAAACCGGGGCGGTCCTGACCGTCGGTCTCAATCGGCCGGCCAAGCGCAATGCGCTCAATGACGGCATCATCCTCGAAATCGGCGATTGTTTCGCGCAGCTGCCGAGCGATGTCGGCTGCGTGGTCGTCTATGGGGTCGGCGACCATTTCTCGTCGGGCCTCGACCTGTCGGAACTGACCGAGCACGATGCGACCGGCGGCCTGCTGCATTCGCAGATGTGGCACCGGGTGTTCGACCGCATCCAGTACAGCCGTGTGCCGGTGATCGCGGCGTTGCGGGGCGCGGTGATCGGCGGCGGGCTCGAGCTCGCCTGCGCCGCGCATATTCGCGTCGCCGAGCCTTCGGCCTATTACGCGCTGCCGGAAGGCCAGCGCGGCATTTTCGTCGGCGGCGGCGGATCGGTGCGGCTGCCGCGGCTGATCGGCGTCTCGCGCATGGCCGACATGATGCTCACCGGCCGGGTCTATTCCGCAACGGAAGGGTCGGCCTACGGATTTGCGCAGTATCTGACCGAAGCCGACGGCGCCCTGCCGAAGGCAATGGAACTCGCCGGCCGCATCGCCACCAACGCGCCGCTGACCAATTTCGCGGTGCTGCAGGCGCTGCCGATGATCGCGGAGGCCAATCCGCAGACCGGTCTTTTGATGGAGTTGCTGATGGCCACCGTGGCGCAAAGCGACCAGGAGGCCAAGCGGCGCATTCGTGCCTTCCTCGACCACAAGACCGCGAAGGTCAAACCGGGCCAAAAATGAGCACACAAACAAGAAAAACAGAGGGAGGAGTGAACGAGATGGAGGGCGGGCGAGCCGCGAGCGTCCATCCGCTACGCGCCATCTCGTTCGGCGATCCCGCCGTCTCGGTCGAGCGCCGCGCCGACGGCACCATCTATCTCCGCCCCAGAAAGCCGCTCGGCGATTATCCGCGGCGGCTGACCGACCGCCTGCATCACTGGGCGGCGGCGGAACCCGGCCGCGTCTTCATGGCCGAGCGCGCCGGCGGCCGCGGCTGGCGGGAGCTCTGCTACGCCGAACTGCTGGCCTCGAGCCGGCATATCGCCTCGGCGCTGCTTGCACGCGGGCTGTCGGCCGACCGTCCCGTGATGATTCTGTCCGGCAATTCGATCGACCACGCGCTGCTCGCGTTCGGCGCGCTCTATGCCGGGATTCCGTTCTGTCCGGTGTCGCCGGCCTATTCGCTGGTCTCGAAGGATTACGGCAAGCTCGGCTATCTGATGAAGCTGTTGACGCCGGGGCTGGTCTTCGCCGACGACGCCGACAGATTCGCCGATGCGTTGCAGGCCAATGTCCCGGCCGGGACCGAGATCGCCGCGGCCTTCGGCAGCGTGACCGGTCGCGACGTGACCAGGCTCGCCGATCTGATGGCGACGCCGATCCATCCCGGACTCGATGCCGCCCATGAGGCGATCGGCCCCGACACGATCGCGAAATTCCTGCTGACCTCGGGCTCGACCGGCAATCCCAAGGCGGTGATCAACACCCAGCGCATGATCTGCGCCAACCAGGTGATGATCCGGAAACGCTGGCGTTCCTGAAGGATGCGCCGCCTGTCATCGTCGACTGGCTGCCATGGAATCACACCTTCGGCGGCAATCACAATATCGGGCTGACGCTGTTCAACGGCGGTTCGATGTATCTCGACCAGGGCAAGCCGGTGCCCGGCGGCATCGAGGAAACCGTGCGCAATCTCCAGGAGATTTCGCCGACCGTCTATTTCAACGTGCCGAAAGGCTATGAATTGCTGCTGCCCTATCTGCGCGACGACAGCGCGCTGCGCAGCAAATTCTTCCACCGCCTGGATGCCATGTTCTTTTCCGGCGCGGCGATGGCGCCGCATGTCTGGAACGCGCTCGACGAGTTGTCGGTGCAGGAGACAGGCGCCCGCGTTCCGATGCTGACGGGACTCGGCGCCACCGAGACCGCGCCGTTCTTCATGTCGGTCAACCCGCGCACCAGCCGTTCCGGGCATGTCGGGCTGCCGGTGCCGGGCAACGACGCCAAGCTCATTCCCAACAATGGCAAGCTGGAAGTTCGGGCCAAGGGGCCGAACGTGATGCCGGGCTACTGGCGCCAGCCCGAGGTGACGGCGGCCTCGTTCGACGACGAAGGCTTCTACAAGATGGGCGACGCGCTGAAGCCGGTCGACCCCGATAATTTCGAAGCCGGGTTCGATTTCGATGGTCGCATCGGCGAAGACTTCAAGCTGGCCAGCGGAACCTGGGTCAGCGTCGGTCCGTTGCGCGCCCGCTTCGTCGCCGCCTGCGCGCCACTGGTGCGCGATGCGGTGATCGCCGGGATCAACCGCGACGAAATCGTGGCGCTGGTCGTGCTCGATATCGACGGCTGCCGTCTGATCAATCCGACCCTGCCGCTGGATGACCTCGCGGCGACCGCGGCCGATCCCTTGATCCGCGACGCGTTTCGCGAACGCTTCACGACGTTTCTCGCAACCGCGACCGGCTCATCGACGCGGATCACCCGTGCGGTCCTGCTTGATACGCCGCTGTCGATTGATCGCGGCGAAGTCACCGACAAGGGCTCGATCAATCAGCGCGCGGTGCTCGAGCATCGCAGCGGTTTGATCGACGACATCTATGCGCCGGCGCCGCCGGCGCACGTCATCACTCCGAACTGAGTTCATTGCGAAGGAACACATCATGCCGTTGAAGGATCAGGCCGCGATCGTAACCGGCGGCGCATCGGGACTGGGAGCTGCGACCGCGCGCAAGCTGGCCGCGCAGGGTGCCAAGGTTGCCGTGTTCGATCTCAACGCCAAGCTCGCCGCCGACGTCGCGGCCGAGATCAACGGCGTTGCCGTCACCTGCGACGTTTCCGACGCCGCGTCGGCGGAAGCCGCCGTGGCCTCAGGCCGCGAAAGCGCACGGCCCGGCGCGCGTGCTGGTGAATTGCGCCGGCATCGGCGTCGCCAAGCGGGTGATCGTTGCGATGGACCCGTGGCGCTCCCCGACTCGAGAAGGTGATCAAGGTCAATTTGATCGGCACCTTCGACGTGCTGCGGCTCGCGACCACGGACATGTCGAAGCTGGAGCCGCTCTCGACCGGCGAACGCGGCGTCGTGATCAATACGGCGTCGGTCGCCGCCTATGACGGTCAGATCGGGCAAGCCGCCTACTCCGCCTCGAAGGGCGGCATTGTCGGGGATGAGTTGCCGATCGCGCGCGAGCTGGCGCAGTTCGGCATCCGCGTGCTGACATCGCGCCCGGCCTGTTCCTGACGCCGCTGCTCGCCAACCTGCCGCAGGAGGCGCAGGACTCGCTCGCCGCGGCGATTCCGTTCCCGCGTCGCCTCGGCCACGCCGACGAGTTCGCCTCGCTCGCGCTGCACATGATCGACAACCCTTACCTCAATGGCGAAGTGGTGCGGCTCGACGCCTCGCTGCGCATGGCGCCGAAGTAGGAGCCTCCGTGTTCGTCCACCGCCGCGATGTCCAAATCCAGTGGGGCGATTGCGACCCCGCGAACATCGTCTATTACCCGCGCTATTTCGCGATGTTCGACAATTCCACCTCGATCATGTTCGAGGCGGCAGGGTATTCCAAGCAGGACATCGTCAAGCGCCATCGGCCTGGTCGGCATTTCCATGGTCGACACGCGCGCAAAGTTTTACATCCCGTCCACCCATGGCGACTGGATCGGAACATCGCGGATGCGCGCGGCTATAGTGTCCCAGTCGTTGTCTTCGTCTACCAGCACGAGATGGCGCGGCGGCTGCTCGTTGAACTTGCGATAAAGGTAGATTGCCACGATCTTCAGAGTGGCCGCCACCGGCACTGCGAGCAGCAAGCCCAGTATGCCCGCCAGCGTCGCCGCTGCCAGCACCGAAAAGATCACTGCCAGGGGGTGGAGATGTGTTAGCTTGCCAACCACAAGCGGCATCACAAAATTATCTTCGATTTGCCGAAGCACGGTATAGGTAATCGCCACTGCGACAGCCAGCCCTACAGGCGGCCAGCCGAACTGATTTGTCCCCTGCGTGAGCGCCACGAGCACGGCCACGCCTCCGGCGATATATGGCCCGATAAACGGCATTATCTCTACAAGCCCTGTGAAGATAGCCAGCAGCGGGGCAAATCGCACGCCCAATATAGTCAGGGCGATAAAAGACGCCACGCTCATCAACAGCACCAGGAAAACCTGGCCCCGGATATAGGCGCCGAGCACGTTGTTGATGCGCGCCACCCAGGGGCCAAGCTCTTTCTTCAGCGCTGTGGGGGTAAAGCGCTCGATGGATGGCCCTATCTTGTTGGCCTCAAGGAGCAAAAAGAAAGTAGCGATCAGGTAGATCAATAGATGGATCACAGCCCCAAGAGCGCGAGGCAGGGCGACCGGCGCGATATTGCGCCCCAACTGCATTACGATCAGCCCAAGCTGCCTGTTTATCTCTGCGTCCGTGCCGGTGAGATTGATCGTGATGCCGAACATATCCACGCTTGACTGCCCGAGCACCGTACCCGCCTGGCGAATAAGGTCAGGCAAAGCGTGTACAAGCTGTTGCACATCGCTGCTGAGGATCGGGATCAACACGCTGGCGCCCAACACAAGCAGGCCCAGCAAAATTAGATAGGAAATAATCGCGCAGAGCCGCCTCGGGAGGCCCGTGCGCCTGGATATCGTCTGCACCACCGGGTTGAGCACGTACACCGTAACGATAGCCCAGACAAACGGCGCAAGGATAGAGCTGACCTGCCACAGGAAGACCAGCCCCACGACGGCTATTATCCATAATATTGTGGCCCGCAAGCGCGGCGAAAGGTAAATATGCTCAGCCATTTTGATTGAGGGATATCGGATGATTACGAACGATTATCAAGGTGTTGCATAGTATACGCCACCTCACTTTATAAGTATAGGACAGAGGAGGGCAATTTGCCAGGGACGAAGCCGACCACTATCGTTCAGATTCAGGATAGGAGAAAATGTCGTAGGGGCAGACCCAAGTGTCTGTCCTGGTGAAGTACAAGATTCTCTATCCAACCAGGGCAGACACTTGGGTCTGCCCCTACGATCCTATCCGGTGCGGCCCAGGCGACGGCAGGAGGCTTATCAATGGGAAATGCGAGCTCGCCATAGCGTCCTATGGTCAACGAAGTGCAGGCGAAGGCGCGCATGAAAGCGGTACCGCCCATCATAACGAGCAGGTGGTCAACAATACCAATATCATGGCCCTGGGACACCGGCCATTTGCCTCAAAATGATAGGGGGCGATCGGTAGGACCTCGTAGCTGTATCATACCACCATACCACGTGCTCTTTTCATTAGATTCTTGTTGGAACTTTTGTGTTTTGTTTGCTTGCAATTCCTATCTCGTTCACGTATAATACTATGCGAATTGTCAGCTTGAGTTTTGTGAATCAGTCCCCTAACCTCAACCTCTAAATACCACTGCAAGGCGGCTGCACCGCAACCGCCCATTACGCATTTCTCGAAACTTCTCTGGCTTCATTTTATCAACCCTAAGGACGGTGTCGATGAACGACGAGCAACCTACACAGTCACAAGACATTGAAAACGCACCTGCTGATGTTAGCCCCAACGGCGCGGTAGCCCAGGCACCCGAAGCTGCGAATGGAACAGCGCCGGTTGAGGCTGAGGCAATCGCCCCGATCGAGGCTGAGGCAGATCAGCCGGTTGACCTGGAAGAGCCAGTTGAGGCAAACGAGCCGGTTGAGACCGAATCAAGCGAGCCGGTTGAGGCAGCTCCAGCAGATGAGCCTGTCGAGGCAACCGAAGAGCGAGATGACCAGGACGCCCAGATGCCCGGCGTAACCGATACGGTCAGCGTCGATGATGCAGAGCCGCAGGTCGTGCAGGCCAGCGAGACCAGCCAGGCCGAAGGCGAGCCGGCGGTCGCGATGGATCTTCCCGGCGCTGATGCGCCCGGTGCAGATGTGCCTGGTGCAGATATGCCCGGCGCGGATATAGCTGAAGCACCGGCGATGGCCGAAGCCCGCCAGGGTGCCAGGACCGAAGGTGCCGAAGCCGCCGAGTCCGACGATGGGTCCGAAGAGATCGTCATCCGCACCGCTCGCGACCCACGCCTCGAAGATATGGCTCCTAACGCTTCGATGGAAGACCTTCTGAAGGCTTCCGAGCAGCAGTATCGCACGCTCAAACACGGCGACGTCATCGAAGGCACCGTCATGAAACTTGGCCGCGACGAAATCCTGGTGGATATCGGAGCCAAGACGGAAGGTATTATTCCGAGCCATGAGCTGCAGAGCCTGTCCCCCGAAGAGCGGGAAGCTATGCAGATAGGCGACCCTGTGCTCGTTTCAGTGGTGCAGCCGGAGAATAACGAAGGGCATTCGGTCCTTTCGCTCGACCGTGCTCGCCAGGAGCGCTCGTGGCGCGACCTTCAGAAGAGGTTTGAGGCCGGCGAGGTGATCCAGGCTAAAGTGAGCGGCCACAACAAGGGCGGCCTGCTGGTCAACCTGGAAGGCGTACGTGGCTTTGTGCCCTCCTCCCAGATTACCGCTATGCCCACCGGCGAAGCTAACAAGCAGGCGGAGATGGCGAGGATGCAGAACCAGACCCTCTCCCTCAAGATCATTGAGATAAATCGCAACCGCAACCGCCTGATTCTTTCGGAGCGCCAGGCCGCCCAGGAGCAGCGCGAGAGCGTTCGCACCCGCCTGCTGAGCGAGCTCGAACATGGCCAGATTCGCCCCGGCACAGTCTCATCGATCTGTGACTTCGGCGCGTTCGTGGACATCGGCGGGGCCGACGGCCTGATCCACCTCTCCGAGCTCTCATGGAAGCGCGTGTCGCACCCCAAGGAAGTGCTCGCTGTTGGAGACCATATCAACGTATACGTCCTGTCGGTCGATCCCAACGAGCGCAAGATAGCCCTGTCGCTGAAGAGAACCCAGCCTGAGCCGTGGACCACTATCACTGAGAACTATCGTCTCGGCCAGATCGTGCGCGGCACCATAACCCAGCTCACGACATTCGGAGCCTTCGCCCGCCTCGAAGATGGCATCGAGGGCCTGATTCACGTATCTGAACTGGCCGAGGGCCGCGTGGCTCACCCCAAGAACGTGGTCAAAGAAGGCGACGTGCTCGACCTGAAGGTGATCAGAATCGACCCGGCCAAGCGCCGCATCGGCCTGTCACTCAAGCGCGTGAACGAGGATGCCGAAGGCGGCACGGGAGCAGGCACTCTGGCAGGTGCCGGTGCAGAGGGCTTCGAAAGCGGCGACCAGCCGATGGACCAATCCGACCAGGCCGAGGCCCATTCGGAGGAAGGTCGCGAAGCTATTTCGCAGAGCGAACGGCAGTCACAGCACCCGCAGTCGCAGTCCCAGACGCAGTCCCACCCGCAACAGCAACGCCAGCCCTCACCGCAAAGGCAGCCACAGCCTCCCAGGCAACAGCAACAGCCACGGCAACAGCCCCCTCCTAGCGAAGAGGAAAACGAGCCGATGGGAGCGCTGGCCCAGGCTTTGAGCGCGCATCTGCGTGCGGAGGAAGCGGACGAAGAGGAAACTCCTGGTACCGCGCCCGCGCCCGTTCAGCCTCAAGCCCAGGCCTCGGCACCCGTCGCCATGGAGACAGGAGCCGAAGAAGCCTCTGCCCAACCCGAAGCCGAGCCTGAAGCGAGACCTGCTGCCGAGGCTGAACCCGAATCGGAGCCCCAGGCTGAAGCTGCGGCTGAGGCAGAGCCCGAAGGCACCGAGCCTGAAGCGCAAGCCGAAGACCAGACCGACGACGCAACTACCGCTGACACCGCTGACACCGCTGACACCGCTGACGCCACTGACGCCACTGACGCCAGCGATACCAGCGATACTGACGCCACCGACGCCACCGACGCCACCGACGCCAGCGATACCAGCGATACCAGCGATACCAGCGATACCAGCGATACCAGCGATACTGACGCCACCGACGCCACCGACGCCACCGACGCCACTGACGCCACTGACGTAGTGGATACCGGCGACACGGCTGATGCTGCCGATGCGGTGGATACGAGCGATACCTCTGATACCGACGATTCGGCTGATACCTCTGACGCCGCTGACGCTGATGTCACGGATACCGCCGATACTGGCACGGTAGATGCGACTGAGGATAACGTAGCGGATGTCACTGACGCCGATACGGCCGATGCCGCCGATACCAACGTTGAAGGCGCAGAGAGCGAAACAGCCTCAGACATCGGCACGGAAGAAAGCTCATTCGCTACCGACGAGTCAATCGAGAGCGGCGAGACGCCCACCGAGGACCAGGTAGGCGAGAAACCGTAAGAAAGACAGTCGAAGTATTCTTCGTTTCAAGCGTGTAAAAAGGGAAGGGTCGCAAAGGCGACCCTTCCCTTTTTACACGCACAACCTGCCGGCGTGGTCGACCTCCGGTAACAGGCCGGCAGCTTTGACGAGGATCGAGCAATAGCAAGAAATGCCATCCGACTGGATGTAATTAGCCTTTAAGTAGCTCATCTGGCCCTTGACACATGCACCTATGGAGGTTATGCTTAATACGCGGGTAGCATTATAAGGCCGGTGGATAAAGCAACCATCAGCAACCCCTCCGCGTAGTCTTAACCAGGTAATACTTTATCCCCAATATTACCGGCATTCTTTTTCAGATTTTTGGTTCTAGACCTCAGGTAAACCTTCCAGAGCAATAAAAAACCAGGAATCTAAAATCGAATATTCTAAAGGCGAACGCAGCACTCATATAGATTTAGCCTTCACTCCTACCTTCACTGGCACATATACGCCCTCATTGGTAATAAATAACTCAATTGTCGAACCCACCGGCGCTGGAGAAAGAGAATGGCAGATCGCTTCGAAAAGTTCACAGAACGGGCACGCAAGACCCTACAGCTTGCTCAGGAAGAAGCTCAACGCTTCAACCATAACTATATAGGGACCGAACATATACTCCTCGGGTTGGTGCGCGAAGGCGATGGTGTTGCCGCTCGCGTGCTCAACAACCTGGGCATTGAATTGAATAAAGTACGCTCGGCTGTCGAGTTCATCATAGGCCGGGGAGATCGCATGGTGATGGGCGAGATCGGTCTCACCCCTAGAGCCAAACGCGTTATCGAGCTGGCAGTGGACGAGGCTCGCCGCCTCAACCACCACTACATCGGCACAGAGCACCTGCTGCTCGGGCTGGTGCGTGAGGGGGAAGGCATCGCGGCTGGAGTGCTGGAAAGCCTGGGTGTCTCTCTTGAGAAAGTGCGTGCCCAGGTGATCGAAGTCCTCAAGTCGTCCAGCGGCTACGCTACGGGCGGCGGCAAGACGACCAGCAAGACCCCTTACGTCGACGCCCTCGGCACCGACCTCACCGCCCTGGCTGCCAACGGCAAGCTGGGTCCATTGATCGGCCGCCAGAAGGAAGTGGAGCGCGTTATCCAGATCCTGTCGCGCCGCACCAAGAACAACCCCGCCCTCATCGGCGAGCCTGGCGTGGGCAAGACCGCCATCGTGGAGGGCCTGGCCCAGCGCATCGTCGCTAACGACGTACCCGAGACGTTGCAGGGCAAGCGCGTACTGGCGCTCGATATGGGCGCGCTGGTGGCCGGCACCAAGTACCGCGGCGAATTCGAGGAGCGCCTCAAGAAGGTGGTCGCTGAGATCAAAGATACCGGTGCGATCCTCTTCATTGATGAGCTGCACACCCTGGTGGGCGCAGGCGCCGCCGAAGGCGCTGTGGACGCCGCCAATATCCTCAAGCCCGCCCTCTCTCGCGGCGAGCTACAGACTATCGGCGCTACTACCCTCGACGAGTATCGCAAGTATATCGAGCGCGACGCAGCGTTGGAGCGGCGCTTCCAGCCCATCCACGTTGACGAGCCCTCAGTCGAGGATACAATCGAAATCCTGCGTGGTGTCAAATCGCTTTATGAGGACCACCACCGCCTTAAGATCACCGACGACGCTCTCAAGGCTGCCGCCAACCTGGCCGCCCGCTACGTAACCGATCGATTCATGCCTGATAAGGCCATCGACCTGGTTGACGAGGCATCGAGTCGGGTGCGCCTCTATCGAGCTGCACAGCCGACCGGCCTGCGCGAAGCCATGCAGGAGCTTGAGGCTATCTCGAAGGAAAAGGAGAGCCTTGTGGCCTCCGAGGATTACGAGCGCGCCGCGGACCTGCGCGAGCGCGAGGCAAGCCTCCGGCAGCGTATCAGCGATATGGAAGGCGACTTCCAGGCTGAAAAGAGCGCAGACGTGCCTTACGTCACCGAAGAGGATATAGCCCAGGTCGTTTCCATGTGGACCGGCATCCCGCTTACCCGCATCGCGGGCGAAGAGTCGGAGCGCCTGCTTCAGATGGAAGTCCGAGCTGCACTCTCGCGTCATCGGCCAGGACGAGGCTGTAACCAACCTCGCCAAGGCAGTGCGCCGCGCCCGTGCCGGCCTCAAAGACCCCAAGCGCCCCATTGGCTCGTTCATCTTCCTCGGCCCGACGGGCGTAGGGAAGACGGAGCTTGCCAAGGCCCTGGCCGAATTCATGTTCGGCTCAGAAGAGGCGCTCATCAAGATCGATATGTCCGAGTTCATGGAGCGGCACAACGTCTCCAGGCTGGTCGGCTCACCTCCCGGCTACGTTGGCTACGAAGAGGGCGGCCAACTGACAGAGGCCGTGCGCCGCAAGAGCTACTCGGTGATCCTGCTCGACGAGATCGAGAAGGCCCACCCTGAAGCGTTCAATATGCTTCTCCAGATCATGGAGGACGGCAATCTCTCCGACGCCAAGGGCCGCAAGGTGGACTTCCGCAACACCATCATCATCATGACCTCCAACGTGGGCGCTGACGTGATCAACCGCGATGTATCGCTTGGCTTCACAGTGCGCAGCGACGAGGCCAAGACAGCCGCACGCGAATACGACCAGATGAAGGACAAGGTGCTGGTCGAGCTGAAGAAGACATTCCGCCCCGAGTTCCTCAACAGGCTCGACGCGGTGATCGTGTTCCACTCGCTCAACACAAAACACATCAGACAGATTGCTGACCTCATGCTGGCGAGGGTACGCACGCAGCTTGGTGAGCAAAATATCAGTCTCGAAGTTACCGACGACGCTATGGACCTGCTGGCGACCAGGGGCTACGACCACAACTTCGGCGCACGACCTCTCCGCCGCATCATCCAGAACCTCATCGAGGACCCACTCGCTGAAGGCATGCTGGAACAGCGCTTCCTCCCCGACACCGCGATCTACGTTGCCGCCGAGGATGGTCTACTCAAGCTGAGCTCGCAGAGCGAATACGAAGAAGCTAACGCCCCGGCAAAGAAGGGCCGCAAGAAAACCCAGAAAGACGATGACCGAGAGCCTGAGCTGTCAGGCGCGGGCACCGGCTCCGGCGAGAGCAGCACCAAAGAGTAGAACTTGTCAGGCTGAATAAAGAGAGGACGGCGATGAGCCGTCCTCTTTATATTGCAACGAAATTACTTAGCGCTGTTCATGCGCCCGCCATCCATATATGCTGGTGCCCGCGATATCGAGAAGGGTACCTTCTCTTCTGCATCATGCATTATTCAGCTCCTCTCTGCATTGCTTAAATCGATTAATCAGAGCCCAATACAGGAGCAATATGACCTGTGGAAAGAGTCATCAGTGCGGGAACAGAAGGGTCACCCAGGCCTGGGTGACCCTTCTGTTCCCGCAGTCTCTGTTGGATTCACGGGTGCCGACGGCTGCCATCGATTACCAGGAAGCTACGGCTAGGTTTCTTGTCCTGATTGGAGAAGACCTGCTCAACTTCCCCTGGAAAAGTGAGGGAATCTCCCTCCCCGAGAACGACTTCGTTTGTGCCCAACCTGCAGTGCAGCGTGCCTCGCACCACGGTAATATGCTCTAATGTGCCGGGCGGCTGTGGCGGGAAGACCCCGCTGCTCTGGCCGGGCGGCACCACCAGCCAGTTTATCTCTATAGCATGGCGGACCAGAGCAGGAGAGAGTAGATGCCGCTCCACTCCTGATTGAGGCTCGACGAGAATCTGACGCTGGCTCTTGCGTACAAGCTGCGCTTCCTGCTTATGCTGGTTCGCAGGAGGCTCGCCCAGCAGTTCCGACACCGTTGTATCCAGCCCCATCGCTATCTGCGAGATAACCCGGATAGTGGGGCTTTTAGCGTCACGCTCGATATCGGACAGCATGGCGCGGCTTACGTGGCTCTTTGCCGCCAGGGCCTCAAGTGTCATACCAAGTTCGGTGCGGCGGTCACGGATGTTGTTACCGAGTTCCATATGGTACCTCGTGCTAAACAGTGTTTCCACTATTGTAGCACTCCCATGCCACCAGGAATTTCGGTCCATCCACTATAGTAGAAAGGCCGGCACGCCCTTGCATGGGGTAAAGCACCGGCGAACTGCGGATCAGGTGCTATTTTTCAACGCCAAGACGCCAAGATTTCTACGGTTTGAACCACAAAGACACCAAGAGCACCAAGGTTTTCATTGTTTGAATCACGAAGATCACGAAGATCACGAAGATCACGAAGATCACGAAGATCACGAAGGTTTTTATGGGTTTAAATCAAAGAGATCACAGAGGATTTTTATGGTTTTAAACAATAGAAACCTTGGCGAGCCTTGGCGGATCTTGGCGTCTTCGCGGTTCCGTTTTACGTTTTCCATCGGCCGTTGATCTACTGACAATAGTTCGCTTCGCTTATCAACCGACAACTGACAACTCCGTCATGGTATACTTGAAGAGTAAAGAGTTAGCTAGAAAGATACAAACATTATGCCAACGAAACCTAAGAGCCGCACCGTTTTCGTATGCCAGCAGTGCGGTAGCGAGCAACCCAAATGGACGGGCCGCTGCCCCGATTGCGGAGGGTGGAACACCTTCGTGGAGTTGGTAGTCAGTGCCGCGCCCGCGCCGTCCGCTCTTGCCTCGTCGCGCGCCGAGGGCCTGGGCAACCGCCCTACACCCATCACGCAAGTGCGGAACGAAGACTTCGGACGCATACAGGTACCCGGCGAAGAGTTCAACCGAGTGCTCGGCGGCGGTATCGTGCAGGGATCGCTGGTGCTGATCGGGGGTGAGCCGGGCATAGGTAAATGCGTTACCGGAGATACTCGCGTGCTCGATCCAGAAAGCGGTCACTACTTGCCTATCACCGAATGGGCGAGAAATGCAAGGCCGGTACTGGCTGTAGATGATGCGACTTTGCGCCTGTCGTCCCGGCAAGGCGTAACGTTCCTCGACCAGGGTATCAAACCAGTTGTTGAGGTAACAACAAAACTGGGCCGCAAGCTGCGGTGCACGCCAACTCACCCGCTACTAACGGTCGAGGGGTGGCAGCCCGTGAGTGCGCTCGGTCCCGGCAGTCGAATAGCCGCGCCGCGATCGCTCCCGTACTTCGGCAACCAACCTATGCGAGATGCAGAGGTAAAACTCATTGCGTACATCCTGTCGGACGGCTCAGCCACGGACTCTATTAGTGTAACTACCTGCCTGCCGGAAGTGGAGGCCGACTTAGCAGAAATCGCCGAAGACTTCGGCCTCCGGCTGGTGCGCTATACCAAGGCCAACAACAGGGCTTCGCAATACAGGTTCACCAATAGCCAGACTCAACGCAGAGCGAAGCGCAGGCAGATAGCTGACACCCTTGTTGCGGCACAGACTACTGCGGGGATCAGCGCTATGCGTTGGGCTCGGGAAGCGGACGTCAGCTACGGGATGTTGCGCGTCTGGAAAAAAGCGGAAAGCGCTCCAAGCCGAGACGAACTACACAGGCTTGCAGCGGCTATCGGGCTCCAGGCCCAGGACCTGGCGTTGGACTGCATAGACCTGGCCGCGGCAGAGACGCCGGTTATGCGCTTGCTTGACGAGATGGGGTTACGCAACACAAGGGCTGGGACGAAGCACGTTCCCTCTCGCATCTTTGCTCTACCTAAAGAGCAGCTTGCTCTGTTTCTGAACGTGCTCTTCAGCTGTGATGGCTCTGTTTACGTGAATGCCCGAGGACGAGCCGGTGTCTCGTACTCAACAATCAGCAGGCAGCTAGCCGAGGACGTGCAACACCTCCTACTCCGCTTCGGATCGGTCGCAACTCTACGTGTGAAGAAGATGAGGGTCAATGGAGAACCGTATACCGCTTACGAGCTCGTACTACTTGGCACGCCGGTTGTAAAGAAATATCTGACAGAGATCGGGATCATGGGCAGAACCGGAGCGTGCTCCCGGATTGAAGCTCTGCAGGAGGTTGGCGCTCCTTCGACGCATCGAGACACCATACCTACGGGACAGGTATTTTGGGAGTCCTTGCAGTCTGCATTGGGAGATGTAGATTTCGCCGAGGCAAGCCGCCGCGCGAGTACCCAGGTAAAGCATCGCAGAGTAGAGAGGCCTCTGTGCCATACTACGGTCCTGAAACTCGCAACAGCGTTCCCCGAACCCTATCTCACTGCGCTGGCCGAGGGAGACGTCTACTGGGACGAAATATCAAGCGTTGTTCCCGCCGGAGAAGAGCATGTTTATGACCTTAGCGTGCCCGAGAAAGCTAACTTTGTAGCTAACGATCTCATAATCCATAACTCCACGGTTTTGCTCCAGCTAGCTTCGGAGCTAGCCTTATGGGGGGACAAACCCGTCCTTTACGTGTCGGGCGAGGAAAGCCCTCAGCAGATAAAGCTGCGGGCATCGCGCCTGGATCTCAATCCTGAGCGGCTGCTGCTCCTCTCCGAGACCGACCTCGAGTCTATACTGGTGCAGATAGACACTTTGCAACCCGGCCTGGTGATTATCAACTCGATACAGACAATGTTCATGCCGGAGATGACATCCTCCGCTGGGTCGGTCAGCCAGGTGCGCGAGTGCACCGCCCGCCTGATGCGCCTCGCCAAGCTGCGCAATATTCCCATGTTCCTGGTGGGCCACGTCACGAAGGAAGGCGCTATCGCGGGGCCGCGCGTGCTCGAACATATGGTTGACGTGGTGCTATACCTCGAAGGCGACCGCTTCCACCAGTATCGCCTGCTCAGGGGCGTGAAGAACCGCTTCGGCTCGACCAACGAGGTTGGCGTGTTCGAGATGGGCAACGAGGGCATGATCGAGATCACCAACCCATCCGCCGCATTCCTTGCCGAGCGCACTCATGGCGCGCCCGGCACCTCCATCGCGGTGACGCTGGAAGGCACACGACCTATTCTGGTTGAGGTGCAAGCACTCACGTCGTCCACCAGCTTCGGCCTGCCGCGCCGCACCTCAAATGGCATAGACCTCAACCGCCTCCTTCTGCTGGCAGCCGTCTTGACCAAGCGGGTGGGCATGGCGCTCTCCAACCAGGACATCTACATCAACATCGTGGGCGGCTTGAAGGTGAACGAGCCTGCCGTGGACCTTGCTGTAGCGGTGGCCGTAGCCTCGTCATACCGCGACGTGCCCGTCTCCTCGGACCTTGTGCTGATAGGCGAAGTGGGCCTCGCGGGCGAGCTGCGCACAGTCGGGCAGCTCGAGCGCCGCCTCGGCGAAGCAGCCAAGCTGGGCTTCACCCGCGCTATCTACCCGCCTGCCGCCCGCAAGCCCCAACTACCTGATGGCTTCAAGGGCCTGTCGGTCGCCACCGTGCAAGAGGCTATAGAGGCCGCGCTGACAAAGTAGGTACGAAGTACCAGGTACAAAGTGCCAGGCGAGACTACTTTGTACCAGGTACTTCGTACCTGGTAATCAAACTATGCAAATCACACTTCTGCAGGTGACAACACAAACACAAACACCGACAACCACATCGCCTTTCGCCTTCCTGAGCAGCGGCGACCCGTTGACGCAGATATTCGTCAGCGTAGTCGAGGCGCTGCTTATTCTGCTGGTGGCGCTGGTGCTGGCGGGCTTCGCCAGGTCATGGGTGGTGCGCCTGCTCACCCGCAGCAGGGTCAATCTTAATGTGGCGACCCTTGTGGGCAATCTTGCGCAGGTGGGCGTGGTGCTCATCGGCATTATCACGGCGCTGCCCGTCATAGGCGTGCAGTGGGCGAGCCTGGTGGCAGTGCTGGGCGTGGCGGGACTGGCCATCTCGCTCTCCATGCAGGATCTCCTGAAGAACGTAGTGGCAGGCATCTATATCCTGATGGAGCAGCCCTTCCGCATCGGCGACCGCATCTCGGTGAGAGATGTCACCGGCGTCGTGCTGGGCATCGAGCTTCGTACTACCATCTTACGCACCGACGACCATCTCCAGGTGGTCGTGCCCAACAACGTCGTGCTGAACGAGATCATCACCAACCGTTCGGCGAGCAACCTGGTCAGGGCCACAGTGCAGATACGCATAAGACAGGCCGCAATCGCTGACGTGATCACCCAGATCAAAGAGGGGCTGACAGGTATAGAGGACGTAGCCGGCACGCCCGAGCCGGTGGTGATACTCGAAGGAGTCTTCGAAGGTATGTCACGGATACGCATAGACTTCTGGGTTCCCACCACCAAAAAGGCCGCCGTAACTGCTTCCGTGGTAGAGGCTTTGCAGGCGCGATTCCCCCAGGCTAATCTGAAGGTAGTGGCGTGATAGACGATCCGGCGCGGCGCATCGGGATCATGGGCGGCTCGTTCGATCCCATACATATTGCGCACCTGATAATGGCCGAAACAGTGCGGCAGGCCCTTTCGCTGGACCTTGTTCTGTTCCTCCCGGCGGGCACGCAGCCGCTCAAGCAAGATAGAGCCACTACGCCCGCCGAACAGCGCGCCACTATGGTCGAGATGGCAATCAAGGACAACCCGGCCTTCGCTTTATCGAGGCTGGACATAGATCGCCCGGGCCCATCCTATACGGCGGACAGCCTGGATCAGCTTCGCAAAGAGTGGGGCGGGCCTGAGGAGACAGCGATGTGGTTCATCATCGGCAGCGACTCGCTCCTCAGCTTCATAAAGTGGCGCGAGCCGGAGCGCATTATCGCCCAAACGCGCCTCGCCGTGGTGCGCCGCCCAACTTTCACCGCTGACCTCTTGCCGATCGAAGCGCGGTTGCCCGGCTTCAGCGCCGCGCTCGATTGGGTGGACGCGCCACTGCTCGAGATCTCGGGCACAGATGTACGCCGTCGCGTGGCAGAGGGGCTGTCCATCAGGTATCGTGTGCCTGAGGCTGTGCGACAATATATTGCCGCGCATGGCCTTTACAGGAACGCCTAGAAACGGTTCATTTGGGACCGGTCCACGGTCGATGGACACGCCTGGGCTCTCGGTGCAACTTTATGTTTTCCCATACGACCAGGTGACCGTTCACGTTTGTGATAACCTGTATATCCCCATCCTGCGATATTACAAAGCCCAGGCTGCCGGGCTTTCGAGCGCAGTAACGCATCATGGACCTGTGCCTGGTGCCGTAATGGTGATAGCTAATAGGGCGTAGCTTTTCGCTGCTTGCCTTGCTGTCCCCGGCTAAAAAGATAGCCATGGGCTCATGAGGACAGATTATCTCCACGCCGAAACCCATCACCTCCAGAGAGGGGTTCATAAGTACAAGACCGTCGACACGTGTGAGGAGTGACGTGAACCAGAGCGCGCCGTCAAGCGCCCGCTGGCTCTGCTCCACTTCGGTCGATGATATAACCCTATCGAGATAAAGCAGAGCCGGAATCTCCCCGGTATCCTGCTTCATATAGGTCTCACCTATTTGATCCCAGGTATCCAGCTTTTAAATCAGAGCATACGCATAAGTCTCTAGGGAGGACCGCAACCGCGGGTAATGGACCTTATGCTGTAGGTTCAACCACTGCAGAGATTCATCAGAAGTAATCAGGATCGCGCCGCCATGATCGTAGTTTTGGACGCGCAGGAGCAAGCGAACGAGCACCGAAATCCAGGTGTCGGTGAACATTTCGGTCCACTCCGGCCGCCACTGGACAGGTCGTACGACTGTCATCCTGGAATCCAGGCCCGGGTCATCTTTCAGCAAGGCCTCCCTGATCCTGTGGATGTATGAGTTTATACCAACGTGAAGCCGTTCCAGGACAGGGCCGTTGCTCAACACATCAATAGGGCGGTTTAAGAGGTTGCCCGCGCGTAGCTCCGCGACTTTTTCAAATCCAACCGTGGCTACGATATGGCCGACATCAAGAATGCTTGCCTGGAACAACCCTGGATAGGGATGGGTGTCGTCGGTCTCGTATGTTACATAGCCGTACTGGCTATTACCCTGGTCTACCAGCCCGAATATACAAAGCCGGCCCTCTTCATCGGGGTAAACAGCAAGCGAAGATGCACGCGGGTCCGAGGCCTCTGCAATCTTCACAAAGTTCGGCACGGTCGCCGGAATCGGTTCTGCTAGTGGAATGTAATTCCAACTGGCGATCGCTCCTCGTGATTTAGCGCTGCCGGGATCGAGATAAACAATATGAAACCTGATAGGCCGGGACTCTTCGGTTTTCTGGCTGGCGAAATACATTGTCTCAAATAAATCTACCAGTATCGCCGGCTCAGGAGAAGCCAGGCCGCGTCGCAATAGTTGCGTACGGACCAGTTTAGCCATATCTTTGGGGAACTTTGTCTCTGTCATGGTGCCTGCAGCGGTATGCTCCGATTTCCATTCGCCCATAGTCCAGCGTATAATACCAGCATTATCGCCAGTATATACAGCATCAAGCCCCTCTTATCAAGCCTACGCCGCGACGCTGCAACTATCAGCAGACAAAGTTACCGGTTTCACCTTGCGATACCGGCCAATCAGGTCTCATAATTTACAGTCATTGTGCAACCCTGCCGCTATTTAGTGCGTACATAAAGATGAGAAGAGCAATCCCTTCCTATATGTAATACTCGGAGGACAGGACACATGGACCCTTACACAACCAATGGAGGCTCAAGCGCGCAGCCGCAATCAGATCCGCCTCTCTATAACGACCCCAACCCGACCCGCTATATACCCCCGCAGGAGATACCCAGGCCGGAGGTGCCGAGCGGCAATTATAGCAACGGCAATGGCAACGCCAACGCTTATCAGCCGTCCGGGTCATCCGGGCAAGCCAACCCGCAGGGGCAATATGCCCCGCCGAACGCTAACCCGAACGGCGCACCTCCCTCTTACCAGTATCTCAACCAGACCACTGCTCCTTACTCGGTCAACCCGGCCCAGCGGCATGACCGCGACCGGACGCTTCTGGCGATAATCCTGATCGGCGCGGGTGTGCTATTCCTGCTTGGGCAGTTCGCCTTCTTCCCTGGTTTCGGTGACATGGTGCTTCTGCTGCTTGGCGGCATCTTCTTATACGCCTATTTCACCACGAAGCCGGGCTACCGTGTCGGCTTCCTCATCCCGGGGGCCATCCTTACCGGCATCGGCGTAGGCCAGTTCCTATCGGACTTGCCGGGCATAAGCCTCCTTTTCGGCGGTAACATCACCGCCATCACGCTTGGCCTCGGCTTCTGCGCCATCTGGTTCTTCGATAGGAGACATTGGTGGTCACTAATTCCAGGCGGGATAATCCTGCTCGGCGGCCTCTCCACCATCTTCAGGGTCGGCGCTCTCTGGCCAGTAGTGCTTATCGGCCTCGGTGCCTATCTCCTCTACGAGCAGACACGGCGTAGGATTTAGAAGAAAGAAATTAGAAGCTAGATGTCTTATCTAGCTTCTAATTTCTTTCTTCTGGCATAACACTTGCTCCTCCTGTGTAGGCGCGCTAATGCGCCCATACAGGAGGATAATTTAATGAATTAGGACAAGAACCAGGACAAAGCACAAAGGAGAGAGGTATCCAGGGGCGAGGATTATGGCGGGCCGGGTGATTACCCGGACACCGATACGGAAGATAAGGCGGAGGGCGGGAAATATAGTGGCGGCACTGTGGGCACCCGCCAGGGCAACAGCGAAGGCGAGCAATTCGGTGAGTTCGGCCGCACAGATACAGGCATTGACCTTACGGAAGAGATGGACGAGACGGACGCACGTAACAGCCTGGGTCTCGTAAAAGGCGGCGAACATGGAGCCGACGATGTGGCCGGCCCGGCCCAGTACGGCGGGGACGCCGGCGGCCTCAAGAAGAACTAATAACAGGTCATGAATTAAAAAGAACCCTGGCAGGGTTCTTTTTGATTTACCATTGTCTAAAATGAGGATCTCACTTCTCATTTCTGTTGAAGACAAACACCGCCATAATATCGTTTACATTGGTGCCTGTGGGGCCCGTCATTAGTGCGTCGCCCAGGCGGGACAGAAAGGTGTAGCTGTCATTATTGTCCAGGAAGGCGCGGGCGTCCAGGCCCAGAGCTTTGCCTCTAGCGAGGGTTGTACCGTCAACGATGCCGCCCGCGCTAGGCGACACGCCGTCGCCTCCATCGGTGGCCAGTGAGACAATAACCACCTCAGGCCCAAGGCCATCCAGCGACAGCGCCGCGCTCAGGGCAAGCTCGGTGTTGCGCCCGCCGACGCCGTTACCTCGCACCGTCACTGTGGTTTCGCCTCCAAAGAGCAAGCAGACAGGACGCTCCAATGGGCGCCCGTACTCAACCACCTCACGGGCTATGCCTGCCAGCACGCCTCCCACGACCCTGGCTTCGCCTTCGAGATACGTGGAGACGATACTTGTGTTCAGGCCCATCTGACGTGCCCTGCCGGCGGCTGCTTCCACCGCAAGTACGTTGCTCGCAACCAGTAGATTGGTCACCTTGTCGAAAACCGGGTCACCCGGCTTGGGCGTCTCGGCTATCTCGCCCGTCGCGCCCCGCTTGAGCCTGTCGAGCGCTCGCACGGGAACGCTCGCCGTTATCCCGTACCTGGCCAGGATCGCCAGCGCGTCCGCGAAGGTAGTTGGGTCGGGCACCGTCGGCCCCGAGGCAATGACGTCGAGCGGCGAGCCTGTTACATCGCTCAGGATGAGCGATAGCACAGTGGCCGGCGAGGCAATACGCGCCAACTGCCCTCCCGACACACCGGATAGATGCTTGCGAACGGCGTTCAGCTCGTTGATAGTCGCGCCCGCCCGCAAGAGCAGGCTCGTCACTGCCTGGACATCCTCAAGCTCGATTCCCTCTGCGGGAAGAGTGAGCAGCGCCGAACCGCCGCCTGATATGAGACAGACTACCAGGTCGCCCTCACCCGCGCTCTCAACCAGCTTTAAAAGCTCCGACGTGGCCGCTACGCCACGGCTATCAGGGACCGGGTGCGTGGCCTCGACCATGCGAATTGCGGATTGCGGATTGCGGATTGCGGATTGACTGGCCTTGGGTTGTCCTTCGTCCTTCGCCCTTCGTCCTTCGTCGCTACCCAGGTATCCGTCTTTGACTATGACCAGACCGGCAGTGATTTGTTCGCCAAGGACGGCTTCAGTCGCTCGCGACATGGCTGCGCCGGCCTTGCCCGCGCCGACAACATATATCTTGCCGGAGGAAGCTAGCAAACGCAAAACATCAGAGTGCGCTGTCAGAGCGTAGAAGACGGCCTGGTAGGGGTCGGCTGCCGCCAGAGCGGCATTCAACACCTCCATCACAGCAGCTTTATGAGAAACACCACCGGAAGGATTCATAGAGTGAGTTCGTTGCCCCCACCACGACCAGGCACGTTCTCACGCCTGTGTGCCCGGAGCGAGGCAGTGTGTACCATAACATAGGGGGATGGGGGTGTCAAGGATATTGGCGGCCTCTGACTTATTGGCCATGTTCTCGCAATGCGAAGAGGAGCCAATCGGCTGTCGATTGGCTCCTCTTATTAGTGCTTCTGCCGGAATCTTCGGCAGTTGATGCTATTGTCTGTCAGCGCTCTGGAGGGTTGCAGTCAGGGAAGAAAGTGTTAGACACGATCTTCGAGGTCTGTCCTCTGGTGGCGTTGTTATTGGGCAGGAAGTATGGCCGGTTATCGGGTGGCACGCACTGCCCTGCAGGTGGTGTACCGCATGGGTACCCACTCATCACCTGGTGCAGTACCAGCCTGTAGATGTATGCGTAGAATGGGCTGTTCGGGGCTACATCCTGGAACTGCTGGCCCGAGGGTGTCTCATTGAAGCCTCTAGCGTTAGAGACTATCTTCGAGATCTGTCCCCTCGTGGAGTTAGCGTTAGGCAGGAAGTAGGGTAGGTTGCCAGGGGGTACACATGGCCGGCGGGAGGAGCACCGCATGGGTATCCGTTGATGAACCCACGAGACGCCAGCCTGCCGATGTACTGGTAGAAGGTAGAGCCGACGGGCACGTCCTGGAACATCTGGGTGGTCTGGTGTGTCAGAGAAGCCAGCAGAATTGGAGACTATCTTGGACAACTGGCCCCTGGTGACGTTGTTACCAGGCTTGAAGGTGCCATCGGGATAGCCGTTGATGATACCCTTGCAGGCCAGGCAGCGGATGAATGGGTAGAATGTTGAGCCCACCGGCACGTCCGTAGAAGGTGAGGGTACAGGCTGTAGGGGTCACGGTAGGCGGGGTTGTGGGCGTGGAAGTGATCGTGGCTGTAACAGTAGCAAGAGCCGTAGGTGTATCTGTAGACAGAGGCGTAGCTGTATCAGAAGATACGGGCGTGACTGTGGGAGTAACGGTTGAAGCTTGGGTGGGCATAGGCGTGTTAGTCTGAGTGCTGGATGAGGTTGGAGTGCTTATGGACGGTTGAGTTGGGGTAGACGTGCCGGTGGGGAGAGGTCCCGAGGAATAGACGCCGCGCGCCACATATGCGTTCTGGTTGCTGCCTGCCCGGATGTCGGTCCACATGGGCATGACTACGCCTGTTGAGGCCGCGATGCCTGAATAGTCGCCGATGAAGTTGCTGCTGCCTGGCACTGAGGGAGCCGTGCTTACTGCCACGTTGGCCGCCCATGTTGCGCCATGGTCGCTCGAATAGGTGTAATACTCCTTGTAGTTATGGTTGGTCGAGTCTTCGCGGCGGTCGAACCAGCCGACGTGTATGTAGCCGTCGGGAGCCGAGGCGATCCAGGGGAAGAACTGGTCTTTGCCGTTGCCGAGGGGGTCATCGTTGAGACGGACAGGCGTGCCCCAGGTGTTTCCGTTGTCTGTGGAGCGGCTGAGGCGTATGTCGGCATCGCCGGTGGCGTAGTCAGCCCAGACAGCATAGAGATAGCCGTCAAGCTGCTGGTCGGCTGCCATGGAGCCGCCTGCGTTGTCACGGAAGGAGGTAGGAGGAAGCGGGCTGGGGAGGTCCGTCAGGCTGGCGATATGAGTGAAGAAGGGGAATGTCTGGCCGCCGTCGGTGGAGCGGGAGAAGAGCACGCTGTCGTAATTGGTTTGCTGCTGGGTGGCTGCGCCCAGGTAGTAGAGATAGACCTCGCCGTGGCGGCCTATCACCGGAGAAACAAACGAGTTGTTGTTGGAAAGTACCTGGGAGGCGGTGATTGGCGAAGTCCAGGTGAGCCCATGGTCGGTGGAGCGGGAGAGCACTATTGGCGCGCCCACCTGAGAGGCTGCACTGCCACAGTTACTACCTACCTGGAAGACGAATCTGGTCCATGCGACGTAGAGGTTGCCTGAATTGGGACTTGTGGGATTAGAGTTTACCGTTACAAATTCTTTGTCGTTGAATATGGCCGTCGAGCCGCCTACCGAATTGACAGCAAGCTGAATAGGGGCAGACATAGTGGCCCCGGCGTCTGTGGAGCGTGATACATACATACCGCCCTGGGCGGCGCAAATGGCCGTATAACCCAGGTAGCTGAAGTATGAGTAGTTGTTGTGGTCGAAGGTGACAGCAGGGTCGCCGTAGAAAAGGCTTGTGGCGCCGGGCACCTGATAGTCGAGCCAGGTTGTGCCGCCATCGGTGGTCCTGTAGATTTCCGGTTTGAGGCTGGCCCTGTAGTCGTTGGCCGAGCCGATTATTATCTGGTCGTTATCAGGGTTGATGGAGACCGTAGTCTCATTCTGATCGGCGCTATTGTTGAGGGTAGCGTCCACGTTCGGGCCGAAGACGGGCGGGGTGAGAGGACCGGCCCATTGCCGTTGTGCGCCGGTCCCGGCTGAGCCGCCCGGGTGGTTTGCGCCCAATCCGCCTATCATAAGTGAGGGCGGAACGGCCACCACACCGGATAAGTGATGATAAGGATCGCTCGATTGCGGAACACGGGGACCGGAAGGCAATCCGGATTGCCGGTCAGTGAGGGTGGTCGGGTAAGCGGCGTTAGCGGGCGATTGACTCCAGATGCCCAGTATGCCCAGGCACAAAATACCGAGCAGAAATAGCAGCCATAGCCTATTGGTGCGGAACATGACGAGAACCTCCCTCTGAGAAACGACGAACAAAGTATCGAGTAGCGAATGCGGATGATCGTTACGGGTACGGGTGCTGAGGCTTGAATCAGGGACACTCTAACAAGTATGCCGGTAGCAGCGAATTGTGTTGAGTGTAACGTGCCGGGCGAGGGCTGTCAAGAGGTGTTGCTGCTTGATGAGCTCAGTAGCTCGCTTGCCCATCTATCGTCCGTCAGCCGGCAATTCACTGTTCCAGGGCTTACCGGCGTGATCTCGGTGGCTGCGTTGAAGCATTGCGAGCGAGACGGCGTGCATAGCGAGAGCGAGCAGGGTTGCGCATAGAAATGTCAGTGGAATACCCGCTGTTTGGATCATGAGCGCGACCACCAGGAAGAAAGCGGCTGGACTGAACGAGCCGAGCACGACGCCGCGCAAGAGGTTGCTGGATGCTTCGGGACTCTGGAAGTGATGAGTGAACACGGCGAGGATGGTGGCGTAAAGAGGGAACGGAGCCAGTAGCCCGCTAAGGCGGGGGCCGAGGAGTTGTGCCAGCCCTGTGAGAGCCAGAATGAACATCGTTACAACTACCATGCGCGCCGGAATCTCCCAGCGTGGTGTCGAGCCTGAAGAAGGCTCTACCCCGCGCACTATCGGTATAAGCCTGAGCACTACGGCCTGGACAACTATCACCGCCACAAATTCGGGGAGCAGCGGCAGGGAGACCTGGTTGAGGAGAAAGATCGAGATGAAGACCACAAGCCAGCCCGCCAACATGGTAGGAAGCCAACGCCACCGGCGGACGCGGGCCAGCCAGCTATATGTGAGGCAAAAGAGCCCCACGGAGATAAGGCCGACCATGATAGCCTGAGCGGAGACCGCGGCGAAAGCTGTGCCCTGGTCGAGCGCCAGAAAGAGCACCACCGGAGCCGAGGTCAACGGCAAGCCGACCAGCCACCCGCCGATCGACGGCCCCCACCGTCTGCCCGCCATCGTGACCAGGGCGATCAACAGCGGACCGAGGATCAGCTTGAAGAGGAGGGTAGACATTAACTGCAAGTCATCCTATCCCTCCAATGGCGTTTCTGTCAATGAAGGAAGCCGCAACCGGGTAATCCAGCAGCAATGGCGCGGGGCGCGCCATTGCTGCTGGATTACAAGCATTGAAGTCTTGCTAAGGCGTGCAGTCCGGAAGGAACGTATTTGCGGTAATCTTGGCGGTCTGGCCCCTCGTGACCGTGTTATTGGGGCGGAAGTAGGGGCGGTGCTGCCCATCGCAAGGCTCATTGGGACCGCCGCACGGGTAGCCCGACATCACGCCCGGCCTGTTCATGAGCAGTCTCTCTACGTAGAGGTAATAAGTGCTGCCGGCAGGGACATCGGCGAAGGTTTGCTGCCCGTCGGGGATAATATTGTCGAAGCCCGAGGCATTTGAGACTATCTTTGTGAGCTGGCCTCGGGTTGCAGTGTTGTTGGGGCGGAAGTAGGGGCGGCGCTGCCCATCGCAAGGCTCGTTGGGACCACCGCATGGATAGCCCGACATTACGTTACGATTTGCGAGGCGCTCGACATAGGTGTAGAAGGTGCTCGCCGGTAGAACATCCTCGAACGTCTGGCCGCTTACAGGGTCGGAGAAACCTGCCGCCGGCGAGACGATTTTGGCGAGCTGGCCTCTCGTTACCGCATTGTTGGGCCGGAAGTAGGGGTCATCGTTGCCATTGCAGGGCTCGCCCGCGCCGCCGCACGGATAGCCGTTTATGATACCCATACAGGCAAGGCAGCGCACATAGGGATAGAAAGTGTTGTTGGATGGCACGTCCTCGAATTGTAGCGTGCAGGCTGTAGGTGATGCGGTGGAGGTAGAGATAGGTGTGCCGGTAGTGCCTGCGACTGTGGTCGTGGTTGCGCTCGCACCTGCTGCAGTTGGGGTGTTGACGATATTATGTGTGGCGGTCACGGCGGGTGTGTATGAAGGTGCGGTCGTAACCGTAGATGTAGGGTTGCAGCCTCCATAGTGCTCCACCAGCGTCTGGGGTTGGCCCGTGGTCGTGGTGTAACCGCCCACAGCCCACACATCATTAGCTGATGCTGCCGCCACTCCATTGAGGTAGTTGTTCAATGGCCCCTGGTTGGGACTGGGCACTGCAGACCATGTTGAGCCATCCCAATGTTCCATCAATGTCTGATACCTGTAGTTGATGTTGACATAGTTGCCGGTGGCCCACACATCATTGGCTGATACTGCTGTCACCACATCAAGTTCGTTCTCGTAAGATCCCGGATCGGGGCTTGATACTAAAGACCAGGCTGACCCGTCCCAGTGCTCCACCAACGTTTGGGATGAACCGACCCCATTGTAAAGGCCTACAGCCCACACGTCGTCAGTAGATACTGCTATCACGCTATTGATATAGTTGTCGGACGACCCCTGATTGGGGCTTGGCACGACAAACCAGGCTGAGCCGTCCCAGTGCTCCACTAACGTTCGGTATGAGGTAGGACCGTTATAAAAGCCAACTGCCCACACATCGTTAGCCGATACTGCTGTCACGCCACTTAGGCGGTTATAGGAGGTTCCAGAGCTAGGGCTGGGCAGAACGGACCAAGCTGAGCCATCCCAGTGCTCTATCAGCGTCCGAGACATTCCGGCGTTGGGGTAGTATAAGCCCACGGCCCATACATCGTTGGCTGATACTGCCGCCACTCCGTTAAGGTAGTTGTCCAATGACCCCTGGTTGGGGCTGGATACGATGGACCAAACTGAGCCGTTCCAGTGCTCTACTAGTGTTTGATATACGCGATTATTGAAAGCATTATGGTAGATCCCCACAGCCCATACATCGTTAGCTGAGAATGCCGACACTCCCGAGAGAGCGTTACCAGCTGAGGGCTGGTTGGGGCTTGGCACGATAGACCAGGCTGAGCCGTCCCAGTGTTCTACCAGTGTTTGTGTTCCGCTGTCGCTGTTGTAATCACCCACAGCCCACACATCATTCGCTGATACTACTGCCACTCCTGCCAGGTCGTCCCAATCGGTCGAAGGCTGATTGGGACTAGGTACTATCGTCCAGGTAGGTCCGCAGCCAGACGGTGTGATTGTGGGGGTGGTGGTAAGAGCCGCGGTGCCGGTGGTTGCCGGAGTAGAGGTACGTGTGACAGTTGCAGAAGGTATGTAAGAAGGCGTCCCCGTTGGCGTTGGCGGTTGAGTGGGTAGACCGGTAACCGTTCGAGTAGATGTTGGGCTTGTGGTGGCCGTTGTACAATCTGGCGTGTAGATCTCTACTAGAGTGCGGTTGTGCTGGTCTGGACGATAGTAGCCAACCGCCCACAACTTGCCGTCATATGCGTTTGCAACTCCAAATAGCTGGGTCGCGTTTGCCGGGCTGATAGCCGGCACAATCGTCCAGTTCGTGCCATCCCAATGCATACTGAGCGCATGAACCGTTGCACTGGTGCCCACCGCCCACACATCATCTGCAGACGAAGCGACTATGCCGTCGAGCTCGGTGGTCGGGGAGCCGGTTAGGCTGGTCCAATTGGTGCCATCCCAATGGAGCATAAGAGATGTAGTTCCGCCGTCGCTCTGGCCTACGGCCCATATGTCATTGGCCGAAGCGCCGTCTATGGCGAACAGCTCATTGGTCGTGCCAGGGTTGGGGCTTGTGATTACGCTCCACTGAGTGCCATCCCAGTGCATTGTAAGGGTAGCGGTTGCGGCAGTATTGCCGACAGCCCATATGTCGTTCGACGTAATGACCGCCAAACCGTAGAGCGTTCCATCCGGATTAGGGGTGCTGACAATACTCCACAGCGTGCCATCCCAGTGCAAGACATTCGCACCACTCACAGCCCACACATCGTCCGAGGCCACAGCCTTGATATCTCTGATCGCACCACCTGTATCAGGAGCCGGCACCAGACTCCACTGGCTGCCGTTCCAATGCAGGAAATTGGTGCCGCCGGCCCAGACATCGCCTGGCGATATGGCCGCAAGGCTGAATAATGAGCCTGCGTCAGGGGTGGATACGATGCTCCAACCGCTCCCATCCCAATGTTCGATCAAACTCTGGGTGGTTGAAATTGTTCTTCCCACCGCCCACGCGTCTGTTGCTGAAAGGGCTCGCACCTTAACCAAAGTATTGTCCTGGGTTAAGACTGGATTGGGGCTGTCCACTACGCTCCACCCGGTTGTGCAGGTAGACGTAGGGGTTGCGCTTACACCTGGTATTGGCGTCTGCGTGGCCGTAGGTGAGGGTGTCGCGCACGAGCCGACGTAGCGCTCTACGCGCGCCCGCGAGATAGTAATGGCCCACGTCGCCAACCGCCCACACTTCGTTTGAGGACAAGGCGAGCACCCCATACAACTCACTTATGTCATCGGGGTCAGGGCCGGGCGGCGGGTGGGAAACTATTGTCCAGGCAGTGCCGTCCCAATGCATGACGGGGGCCTGGTTCGAGTTTTCGCTGATACCTACTGCCCATACGTCGTTTGATGCTCTAGCTGACACAGCCTTTAGCACCGCGACGCCCGGCGCACTCACCGCGGTCCATTGTGAACCGTCCCAATGAATGGTAAGCTGCATGATAGCCCCCAGAATTGCTATACTCTCCGACGGCCCATATGTCGTTTGACACAACGGCCGAAATTGCTTGCAGCTCGTTCTCGCCGGTTCCAGGATTGGGGCTTGCTATCGTAGACCATTGTGTCCCGTCCCAATGCAAAATTAGCGTGGCAGTATAGCCGCTGTTTTCGCCTACAGCCCACACGTCGTTTGAGGATATGGCGGTCACACCGGCAAGATCGCCTGCGGGACTTGCTACTTGCGACCATGTTGAGCCGTTCCAATGCAAGATAAGGGTTTCATAGCCGTTGTTATCCACGTAGAAGCCTACCGCCCACAGGTCGCTGGCGGATACTCCGGATATACCGAATAGCTGATTGCCTCCTTGCAAGGTGCCGGGGTTGGGGCTTGGAACCCGTGTCCAGGACGTGCCATCCCAGTGGACTATCATCGTGTGGAAATTAAGCGATTGAGAGCCTCGGGATTGGCCTGGTTTATGGCTGTCCGGTGCTATAGCACTATAGCTTTCCTTGTTGAGAGTGCTATCGTAGGCGGTGCCAACTGCCCATACATCGTTTGAGGAAATTGCTTTGACTGACCTCAGCACTGTTACAGCAGGCGCGCCGGGTATCGATACAGGAAGCCAGTAGCTTCCGTTCCAGTGCTGGGCGTACGTTCCACCATTAGTAAGTGCAAATGCTCCTACTCCCCAGATGTCATCCGCAGAAACACCGTCAATCCCGCTGAAGAAATTGACGTCGGGGCTGGGGTTTGACACATCTATGACATTCCAACCGGTTGCACATTGCACCGGAGTGGGGCACCACTGGGTGTAACGGATCGTTAGGCTTGTATCTTGTTGACCGGCGCTTGCATCTCCGGTTGCCCACACTTCGGTGGGCGAAATAGCGGAGACACTCCATAGCTCACCTGCATATGGGAACGGTCGCGGGCTATTTACGGGACTCCATGTCGTGCCGTCCCAGTGCATCACCAGGGTGCCGCTAAACTCATAGCCTACAGCCCATACGTCACTGGAGGACGTGGCCGCCATACCAAAGAGAGCCGCCCCATTACCGCTTGTGGAAAGAGACCAGCTTGTGCCGTCCCAGTGCACCACAGCACCGCTTGATGTGTTTCCATACGAGTAGATGCCTGAGGCCCAAACATCGTCAGGAGCGATGGCTACGACTCCAAATAAAGCGATCTGGATGGATATGGGCGAAAGGCTCCACGCTGAGCCATCCCAGTGCATTATGAGGGTAGTGGAGATAGTCCAACCTACCGCCCATACGTCGTTGGTGGCAATTGCTGAGACGGCTCGTCAAACGGTAAGTATCCCCGGATGGTGGCGCTGGCGTGGTCACTACGGTCCATGCTGAGCCATCCCAATGCATGGCAAGAGCATCACTCTGGTTATAGTCGCCCTGGTAGCCTACTGCCCAGGCGTCATTTGGTGCGATCGCAGTCACACCAAAGAGACCGGTTTCATCTTGAGGATCGGGGTTGGGTATATTGCTCCAGTTGCTGCCATCCCAATGCAGGATTACGCCTGTGTAGTGTCCTGCGCCGTCACCTTGGCCCACGGCCCAGACATCGTTTGCGGAAGACGCCGACACGCTGAGTAGCTGCGTTGTCGGTGTCAGGGGTATCGTGCTGGTCATGGCAGTCCATACGCTGCCGTCCCAGTGCTGTATCATTCCGGTGCCCACAGCCCACACGTCTGTGCTGGAAACGGCAGCCACACCAAAAAGAGTATTGCTATTGTTGGAAGGAGGATTTGGGTTTGGGCTTTCGACAACGTTCCAGACTTGAATGCAGTCCGTCGGAGTGGGCGAAGGAGTGCCGCCTCCAGCGGGGTTGGTCGCAGCCGGTATCTTTGCCGGAGCGCCTGCCAGAGCCACTGTGGCGAACAGGGCGACGGCGGCGAGAGAGATGAAGAGGGCAAGCGCGTTGCGCAGGCTCACTACGGGCTGGCGATGGGTGGGCATGGTAGTTATGGCTCCTATATATAGCCGTGCGACGAGATATGGCCGGGGATGATCAGCATCCGCCAGGAATAGTTTACGGAAATGCTACTGCATAGTCAATAGGCAATTGTGGTATGCAAATCTCATCAGCAGTACTATTCCGCGAGCAGGGAGGCGAAGTTTGGTATTACCGGAGGGGCAGGAGCACGGCCCGAGCGGGCGCTCCGTCGCCGTCTTGCAGCTTGAGCGGCAGGCATACGAGGTTATACTCGCCTTCCGGCACGGCACGCAGGTCCAGGCCCTCCAGGATGACCACGCCCGCGCCAAGCAAAGCTATATGCGTCTGCCAGGCCGTAGGCGAATCGACCCTCTCGATTGAGAGGTAGTCTATACCCACCAGGCGGATGCCGCGCCTCAGGCACCATTGCGCGCCACTCAGCGAAAGGCCCGTGTAGTTCGTATGGAACCCCGGCACGTCCCACAAAGCAGCCGCAGGAGTTGCCAGCAGCAGCCGCGTCGTGCCCTCAGCAATATGCGCCGCTTCCAGGTGCTCTGACGTAATCTCGAACCGCTCTGTGAAGCCACGCACCGCGCATGGGCCGATCATGGCCTCAAGAGGCATCTGGTCGACGCCTGTGCCTCCCTCGATGAAGTGGCTGGGCGGATCGACATGGGTGCCCGTATGGGTGCCCAGGCAGAGCCGCGAAACGGCAGCCCCGTCACGCTGCACGGTCAGCATGGCTTCCACCTCGACCGGCACCTCGTCGGCCCATACGGCCATGCCAGGGCGCACAGGTACGCTTATGTCGTACATTATCTCCTCCGGTTGTGGGACCAAGTTGTCAGTTGTCAGTTGTTGGTAGACCGACGCCCGCTGACCGGTGACCGCTTGTAGATCGTCGGTCGCTGCAGTAAGCAGTAAGCAGTAAGCAGTCGTCGGTTCGATGAGCGCAGCGAACTATCGTCGGTCGTTAGTATGAGCTTACTACTGACAACTGACAACTGACAACTGACAACTTGGTCCCTCCTTGTCCCATCCCGCTGCCCGGTGTTATAATGCGTTCCAGGCGGGCAGACCGCCTTCGGTCCGGACAGCGAGGTCCGGCACCGACTCCGCACCCATGTTAAGGAGAGAAAAATGGAGACAGAGTTGCCCCTCCTGTGTTATTTTGAAGGTAAGATAATTCCACTAAGCGAAGCCAAGGTCGGTATTCTCACGCACGCAATGTCCTACGGCACAGGCTGTTTCGAAGGCATCCGCGCCTACTATAACGACGAACACGGCCAGCTTTATATGTTCCGCGCTTTAGAGCATTTCTTCAGGCTGCGCGATTCCACCCGTATCATGATGATCGAGCTGGAGCAGACGCCCGAAGAGCTTGTGAAACTGACAGGCGACCTTTTGCGTCGCAGCGGCCTTTATACAGATGCATATATACGTCCGATGGCATACAAAGCCGACGAGGCCATTGGTGTGCGGCTGCACAACCTGCGCGACGAGCTTTACGTGGCTGTGCTGCCTTTCGGCAATTATATTGATATAGATCGCGCGCTAAACGTGGGCGTTTCATCATGGAAGCGCATTGACGATAATATGATCCCTGCGCGCTCGAAGATAACGGGCGCATATGCGAATTCGGCCTTCGCCAAGAGCGAAGCGATGATGAACGGCTTTGACGAAGCAATCATGCTCGATACCGCCGGGCATGTGTCCGAAGGCTCTGCCGAAAACCTGTTCATGATGCGCGACGGCGTGGCCTATACACCTCCTGTCAGCGAGAATATCCTCGAAGGGATAACCCGCCTCACTATAATGACGCTGCTCAAAGACGATCTTGGCATTCCTGTAGTGGAGCGGACAATAGACCGCACCGAGCTTTATATCTGCGATGAGTTGATCCTGTGCGGCACCGGCGCACAAATAGCCCCTGTCGGCTCCGTCGATCACCGGCCCGTTGGCAAAGGGACTACAGGCGAAGTGGGGCGTGCCCTGCAAACCCTCTATTTCGATGTGGTCAAAGGCAACGTTCCCAAGTATAGTCAGTGGTGCACCCCTGTGCACTCCGAAGCCCGCCGCCCGATGGCTGTAGCCAGTTGATAATTACGAATTACGAATTACGAATTACGAATTGCCATACGCGCTCCGTAATTCGTAATTCGTAATTCGTAATTCGTAATTCGTCGTGCGTCCCTACTCCTCGCCTGGCCGCTATCTTCTGCTTTTGCTGCCTTTGCTTTCTATAGCATTGGCTGTGTGGCTGTGGGGTTTGCTGGCCGGTCATGTATCGCTGGGAGGCTATGACTACCAGACGTTTCTGTGCGGCCTGGCGCTGTTTCTGGCGATGGTGCTGGTGGGGATGTCGGGATATCTGGCATGGTGCGCCTTCACAATCTCGTATAAGCTCGACGCGAGCAAGCTCACGCTGCGTTGCGGTGGGGTCAAGCAGGTTATTCCTCTTACAGCCATAGAGGATATATACGCAGTTGGCGAGCTTATTGACAGTAAGGCTATCACCGTGCGCTGGCGCGGCCTGGCCGATATTATTCCCGGCTATGTTGTCGGGACGGGCTGGAGCCCTCAGCTTGGCCGGGTGGTGTCGGTGGCGACACAGCCCGCACTGGGGCAGGTATTCGTGACAACTCCGGGGGTGGCATATGGACTTTCGCCCACACACCCACAGGATTTTATCCAGCAATTGGATCGAAAGCGCGCCTTGCAGTATGAGATCGACGATTCGCACTCCGCAAGCCCCCGTACCGAGCTAAGAGGCCTCAGCGCCTGGGCTGCACCGCTTTGGGCAGATAGGGCAGCGAGGCTGCTGATGCTGGCGGGGCTGGTCTTGTGCGCGCTCCTCTTCGGCTTCATGAGCCTCGTGTACAACGGGCTGCCGATCAGCCTGCCGCTGCACTGGAATTCGCAGGCGCAGGTGGACATTATCGGTGACCCGCAGGAGCTGCTGCGACTGCCCGCCTTCGCCCTCGCCGTGTGGCTGGCGAACGTGATATTGGCCGCATGGGCATTACGCCGCGAGAGGGCCGCCACACTCTTCCTCCTTGGCGGGGCGATTGCCGCGCAGATTGTGTTCGCGGCAGGGGCACTCTCTATACTGCTGCGCGCGTCGTGATACTGTCAAAGTCCATCAGATGAAGATAAGGAAAGGTCGCCTGCAGGCGACCTTTCCTTATCTTCATCTGATAGACAATTATTTGAATGGGGGCGGCATGGGCACGGCCCACATGCCGTCGGAGGTGGCTGCCAGCAGGGTTTCTACCATGCCGGGGGTGGCGGTGGTGTCGTGTGGGGCTACAACTATGGCTGTGACCATACGCTTGCCCAGGTCGTCGCCAACTAGTTGCCAGGTCGCTCCCAGGTTGGTCGACCGGAATACGCCGAGGCCGGCAGGGCCTGCGTCGTTGAAGACCGACCTCGCCTCGTACATTACCGGGCCAGGCTTATTGTAGTCCTCGGTGTAGGTGGTATCCACGTAGAAGGCAGTGACATAGTAAGTCGGCTGGGGCTGTCCTGTGGGCACCGAGGGCATGAATTGCCAGTCGCTGCTGTCGGTTGGGAGGAACCAGACGCCCTGGCTATTCGCAATATAGAGGCCGCCGTCCTGGGGCCGGCCTTCGGTGCCCGCCACGAAGTCGAGGTTGGGCGTGGTCAGCAGCTCGCCGCCGGGGGCGTTCTGGGGGGTGATGTCAACCCAGGTCGTGCCGCTGTCGGTGCTTTTCTTGATGTGATTCGCCCCACCCTCGCTGGCGTATGCGGCATAAATAGATACGCCGTCCGGGCTCGAGGCTACCGCATAAGGGTCGGCGTTCTCGTAGTTAGAGCCGGATAGCTCGCTCGACCATGTTCCGCCCGAATCGGTGCTCTTTACCACGCCTTTGCAAGTGGTGCCGTAAACGGTCGTGGTATTCGCGGCGTGGATAGAGGTCATGCCGGGGCTCATAGCAGGCCAGGTCGACCCGCTGTCGGTGGAGCGGTAGCTGGTCAGGGGCAGTCCGCTGGCGCAGCCTGTATGCCTGGCCAGGTAGTAGACATCTGGGCTGCTTATCGCCACTTTGGCGTTGCCGGGGGGCGGGTTGCCGATGGGAGGCGTCTTCAGCTTGTTCCACTGGGTGTAATCATAGGAGCTTTTCCATAGCCCATCGGAGGAAGCGACCAGTACGATATTATTGCCGCCGGGTAAGACAGCCATGTCCCGCAGATACGTTTTTGCAAGGCCGATCTCTTTCCAGGCATAGCTGGGGATGGGAACATCGGTGGAGGTTGGGGACGGAGTAGGAGTGCCTGAGGGGGTGGCGGTCGGTACGGAGGTATTCGTGGCTGGGATTACGGTTGGTGTATTGGTGGTCGCAGGCCCAGAGGTGGGGGTTGCCGCCGCCACGGTAGCGGGGGGAGGCGTGTTTTGAGAAATGGGTGTGGGTGTCGGATCGAACCCGCAAGCTGATGCCAGCATTAGCAGCATCGTGCAGGTCGCCGTTACCGCCAGCGGACGGATAGCTCTTGTGACCATAGACAGGTTTGCAAAGTGGGGCATAACAGATCTCTCCTCTTGATGTCCCTTATATTACAATAACGGAGAGAGGAGTGGAAAAGTTGCGTGCCGCCAGGGATCACGGATCAGGATGCGAGGAATAGCGCACGAAGCAAAAGAAATGGCACGACCGTGGTCGTGCCATTTCTTTTGCTTCGCCTAACTACTTGCGCTTGCGGTTTTTGCTGCTTTGCTGAGCGGGTCTGCCTGCGCTACCTGCCTTAGGCTGCTGGCTGCCTTTCGCCGGAGGGGCTACGAGGGGGGTGGAGCGGGAGGCGATTTTGCCGGAGCCGCCGGGCATGTACTGGCGAGCCTTCTGGGTCTTGAGGAACTTGGCCATCTCTTTGGGATAGCTGGTACGGTACCAGTAGAGCATCCAGCCGGCGAGTCCAAGCAGCGCCAGGAAGTCGAGGTAGAGCCAGAAGCGCAGATTGAAGAAATCGAGAGGGATAATCCTGAAGATGAGGAAGAGGATGCCCAGCACACCAATCCAGAGGGCGTAGGGAGAGAACCTGTTCACCGCCTTGAACAGCACAGGGTTAGTGCCCTTCCACTCTGGTCGTTTGAACCTGAGGAAATAGATGCTTACGCCAATTAAGACGAGCATGAGTACCAGGAAGGCTATCGCGAAGGGGCCGGCTGTAGTTGGAGGCGTGCTCGTTAGGAATGTCAAATCAAAGGGGTTGATTTGCAGGTTGGATTGAGGGGCAGTGGTGGGCAGAGGGATGGGGGTGGAGGGCGGGATGGTGTTGGTTGTGGTAGCTGTGGCTGTCAGAGTGCCGCTGCCGGTGACCGCGCTTGTGGCCGTTATTGTCGTGGCAGGTTGCAGGGTGCTTGGGGCAGGGGCGGTCAATGTGCTGTTTGTGGCAACGGTGGGCGTGGTCGCCGTCTGAGCCAGGATCGAGTAGAGAGCCGCGGTAGTGTGGATATTTGTCTGGTAGGCTGCGCCGGTTGAGTGGGCAGAAGCTCCGCCCCAGAAGCTACCGGCCAGGGCGACCAGCAGGCCAGACAGTATGCCTAAATGCATGAATTGTGAGCCTCCTATGGCTGAATTGTTGCTCAGATACGCGCTGCAATCTCAAGTGATCTGCGCTATAAAGCAGGCAAAAATTACGCCCCATTATATCAGGTTGGCGGAGGAGGTTCAAATCGGGTCCAAATAACCTTGCAGGACCGCGGCACACTTCGTGCATTTCCCGGCTGAAGTGCCCAGCAAAGCGCGAAGTTTGCTCACAGAGTGGAAAAGTGCCAATAGGAGGGAACCAATGGATAACAACCCAACAGGAACAGTAGTGGGTGTGTTCAACGAAGGACATTCAGCCGAACAAGCCGTGAAAGACCTGCAAGACAACGGCTTCACTCAAGACCAGATAGGCTACGCTGTTCGCAATCTGGCTACGTCACCCGATGCAAGCACCGTTGCAGATAATACAGCAACAGCTACGTCGCCTGCGACGGCTGACACTGTCGCGACGCATACAACCGAAGAACACCGTGGCGGCACCAGGGAAGGTCTCGTAATGGGTGGAATTACGGGCATATCGTTCGGAAGCATTGTGGGCGCAGCCGCTGCACTTCTCCTGCCGGGCATTGGCCCGGTAATCGCCGGCGGTATTCTGGGCGCTGCCTTAGCCGGTGCTGTTGCCGGAGCTGCCACAGGCGGTATCGCCGGGGCGCTATTGCACTGGGGCTTCAGCCAGGAAGAGGTCGACTACTATCATGGCCAATTCCAGGCCGGACGCACCCTCGTCACGGTCCATGCCGGTGCGCGCCGCCAGGAAGCGCAGGAGATACTGAGTCGTAATGGCGGCTATAACCTCAATTCCGATCCGGCGACAATGGACGCCGGTACAACGATGCCTACGAGCGCCGGTATGACCGCTTCTACCACAGTTGCCCCCTCGCCCGACGCTACACCTGTCTCTTCGTCCGACAGCACAGACATGACTAATGAGCCCTAACAGGCAATCGACTAGCCGGCAGGAGCCGTATCGGTCCATACACGTGGTCTCAATGCCCATATAGCCACGGATAGCATCTTAATGGAGGCACGCACGAAGGACTTTCGTGCGTGCCTTCTGGCATCGAGGTAGATGTAAACGCCCGGGAAGCGCGGCCCAACTACGCCTGGCATTCTTCACTTCGTTCTGAATCTCGTCCCTGGCGTCTACTCCTGGGATTGCGCAAAGGCAAGATGATCTGTAAGGACGAGATTCTTCGTCCATCCTATCAGGTTGGCGCGGAGGCTCAAATCAGGTTTAATGTACCAATGCTCCTGTCCGACCACCATATCTCCATAATCCTGTTGGCAGCCGGGCGCGGCACGCGAATGAGCATGGGTGCCACGTCCAAGCTTCTCTTGCCGATGCGTGATGGGCTTCCTATCGTGCGCCATGCCGCCGAAAGCGCTATTGAGCTGGGGCCCGAAGAGTTGATAGTGGTGGTGCGGCCCGACCTTCCTGCCATTGAGGTTGCTCTCTCCGGCCTGGCCGCAAGATGCGTAGCCAACCCGCGCTTCATGGAAGGGATGGGCACGTCCCTGGCTGTGGGCGCACAATCGGTTGGAGAAGGGAACCGAAGCGATTCTAGTGATGCTTGGTGACGAGCCCGCGGTTGCGCCTGATATCGTGCGAGCGATCGTTGACGCTTATCTGCGTGAAAGCAGAGCGATCACCACGCCTGTTTACGGCAGCCAACCCGGCCCGCCTACGCTCTTCTCTCACGACCTTTTTGCGGAATTGTCTAATCTTGAAGGCGACATGGGTGGCCGCCAGCTAATCGCTCGCCACCCTGAGATGGTCTGCCGGGTCTCTTTCCCCGAAGATGCGCGGCCTCATGATATAGATACGCCGGACGATTATCGAGAGTTGAGGCAGACGTAAAACGTGCAATTAATGTATGAAAAGAGCGCAAAGTATGCTTTTGAGATCCGGTAGTGTGCGAAAAGCAGATGTGTTGGACGGCATCATCCATGATTATTACTATCGTGGCAGCGGTACTTTGCTCATACTGTTCGGAAGGAATACTTGGCGGCTGCGCGTCTGGCAAGAGCCACACGCTGTTCTACTTTCTTCACCAACCGGACTACTGTGTTCAACCTGATGGCAGCGGCTACGTAAATGCGATCGGTTTCAGTCTTTTGTATAAGAGCCTGATCGAAGCATTCTTTGGCATCACGAGACTCGGTTTCCAATTCATTGCGGGTCATAGCGGGAAAGTCTCGGGTGGGAACTTCACTTTTTTTTGTCAGGACTATCATTTTGTATCCTCGCGCACATTGGGGCGCTAAATAGTTTGGGTGACACAGAGTCACAGGCATATTGGCTGTGACTAAGGTGGTTTGCAGAGCTCGAATGGCAGGTTACTTTGTTGCCCTTCTTGCCACGTAAAATTCGATGTTTCGTGTCTGCTGCTAGGCTAAGTGTACGCTTTGGAGAGGTTGCTTACTAGAGCAATAGGTCCCGATAAATGCAGGTCAAGGTCCTCAACTCAACTTCCATGATCCACGTAGGGTAGACCAAATTCTAGATCGGACACGAAAATTCTACAATCGTTCCACTGCCTGGCGCAGACGTAATCTTCATGTCGCCGCCCGCTGATACGATTCGCTGTCGCATCGACCTCAACCCCAGGCCGGAACCTTCTTTTTGCCTCTTCAGGCCCTCCTCCGGGTCGAAGCCAATACCGTCATCTTTTATTGCCAGACGCAGCCCAGTCTTGCCACCGTAGGTTTCTTTCGCAATTCTTATTTCAATCTGCCTTGCCTGTGCATGCTTCCGGGCGTTTGCCACAGCTTCCTGCACCAATCGATACAACAGGACCTCGGTCTCCAACGGCAATCGCTCTTGCACACTATTATCTACCGAGACCTGTGTATCGCTTCCTTCAGACACCAATCTGGCATGATGGCGCAGCGCCACAGCCAGTCCCAACTCCGCCAGCATTTCGGCGCTCAAATCGGCCAGCACTGCCCTCACTTCCGTTGTTATCTCGGCTATCACTGCCCGTGCAAAGGCTATCTCTTGCTTAGCCAGGTCGGGTTCGCCCCGGTCCGTGCGGGTCCTTGCCCTGTCCAGCGCCATCAGCGAAACAGCCAGGGACTGTAAGGGTCCGTCATGTAGCTCCATAGCCAGCCGCCGCCGCTCTTCCTCCTGCGCGGTCATCACTTGCTTCAGCAACTCGGTCTGGCGGGCTGCATATTCTTCTATGGCGCGTTCCGCCGCTTTGCGCTCGGTTATGTCACGAGCGATAGAAGATGCACCCGTAATCTGGCGCGGACGCATCAAAGATTGGTGAGACGGAGAGTGATATGTCCACCCTGCTGCCATCCTTACATATGCGAACGGTATCGTAGGTCTCCACCTTCTCGCCGGCCGCAACCTGTTCCAGAATGGAGCGCAATTCGTCAGGACGGTCGGGAGGCATAAGGATCGAAACATTACGTCCCAATACCTCATCAGCCGAGTAGCCATACAGCCTCTCAGCCGCGACATTCCAGCTATTTATGGTGCCATCAAGTGCCTTGCCGATAATAGCGTCGTTGGTCAACTCGACAATGGCTGCAAGGGAGGATTGGGCTTCCTCGGACCGTTTGCGCTCGGTAGTGTCGCGGATGGTGGACACCATTGCGACCCTGGTCTTGCCTTCTGTGATAAAGTCAAAACGCACTTCGACGGTTCGTACCAGGCCATCAGCTCGCTCTATGACGCTTTCAAAACCGCCTGCAATTGCAGGACTTGACAGGTTTGTTTTGTATCGCTCGTTGACAACTACGCGCTCGTTTTCCGGGAAAATGATGGCGAAGTTCTTGCCTATCACTTGCGCAGAATTATACCCACATAGCTGGAAGTAGGCAGCGTTGGCCGTGAGCACAATACCTTCGGGGTCGCATATTGCTATGGCATTGGTAGACACTTCGAAAATGGTTTTGAACATTTCTTTAGTAGGCCGCAAAGCCGCTTCCCTCCAGGCTGAAATCGATAATATGAACCACGCCTATCAGTATGGCCTCGCGGCCATGATATTGTGCGCATAAGACGCCATGCGGTCATAAAGCAAGCTGCCGCTTTGGGTCAAATGCCGCCATGCGCCGGAGAATTGAAGCTTAGTTCGCGCCTCGCCCAGGTCGTCAAACAGGTGTACGACAACCCATTGCGAGAAGAGCGCGGAGAAAATGTGGAGTGATAGCATAAATAGCTAGACTTACATTGTATGCCCGGGGGGTGCCGGAGATAATAGGGAAACTCCCTATTTTTGATAGGGAGTTTCTGCTATTTCGGGTCTGGCATCGGGGACTTAAAGTCCAGCATCAGGGCCTAATAACACGGGGCAGGCGCACATGAGTTCCCTACCCCTTGGGTATTACCAGCCCCATCTCGACGGCAAATCGAACGAGACTTGCCGTATCGTGCAGGTCCAGATGCTTCATCAATTGCGCCCGATAAGTATCGAACGTCTTGACACCGATGCTCAGTTTATCTGCAACTACTTTCCTACTATGCCCTTCCGCGATCATCTGCAGGACCTCGAGTTGCCGCGGTGTCAATCGTTCGAGTGCGCTGGTCTCGCTGCTGCCTCGGCGTGTATAGTCTGCCACGATGAACTTCGCCACTGTCGGGCTGAGGTACGTTTCGCCCTTCATCGCAGCATTGATCGCTATTTCGACTTCAGATATTCTGGAGTTTTTCAATAGATAGCCGGCAGCTCCGGCGTGCAACGCTTGTCTGGCGTACTCCGTGTTAGCGTACATGGAAAGGATAATCACCTGTACCATTGGGAACTCTTGCCTCACATGCCTGGTTGCCTCTAAACCGCTCAACCCGGGCATAGCAATGTCCATAAGCACGATATCGGGTACGTGCAATTCAATCAACCTGAGCGCTTCATTCCCGTCGCTTGCTTCTGCGACAACGTGATACCCTAGATCACTCAGCAGAGTACGAAGTCCGGCGCGAACAAGGGCATGATCATCAGCCAGTAGAATATTAATGTTATCCATTGTGGAGCACCGCCAGGTAACAGACTGGGCAATAGATGAGTGAAGCGAACTACTTCGCTTATCAATTCAATCGATGGGAAAGTGAGCGCGTATCTCAGTCCCGTTCCCTGGCGCAGATTTGATGTCAAGCACACCGCGAGCAAGCCGGACGCGTTCTTGCAAACTTAATAGGCCCAGCGTAGCGCCATGTGAGGCCCGCTCCAGGGCAGCTTGAACATCAAAGCCCACTCCATCGTCCCGGATGACCAATTCAACCTGCCCATCAGAAACACGCAATTCAACGGATACATTCTTAGCCCTTGAGTGGCGCTCTACATTCGTCAAGGAGATCTGTACCACACGAAAGCATGCGGTCTCGAGACCGGGGGGCAAGCGTATGTCCGGCGGCTCGGCGACAAGCTCAATGTCCAACCCCGAGCGTTGTGCCTGGCGATCTATGTACCATTGAAGTGCGGGTACAATGCCAAAATCATCCAGTAAGGAAGGTCTCAGATCCAGTGATAGATCTCGAATTCGCCGGAGTGCATCGTCGATGAGATCGAGACTTTCCTCGATTCGTTTCGACAACGTTGCCGGATTAGCCGTCGGCACAATTGCCTGCAGGTTGGTGCCCACGGCGGTAAGCACCTGGCCGATTTCATCATGCAGCTCGCGTGCAATCGATCTTCGTTCGGTCTCCTGCGCGACGAGCAATTGCTCAGAGAGAGATTGCAATCGTTCGCGTGCGGCGTGCACTTCGTGAAGCAGGCTTGCGTTTTCCAACGCAATAGAGGCCTGGTCTGCGAAGGCCTGCAAGCGTTCAGCGTCGGAGGCTGTAAAGAATTTCGGTACGGAGCTATGAAGGCTGAGTAGGCCGGTGACTTTTCCCCGGGTACGAAGCGGCGCGCTGATGCGAGAACGAATCCAGGTCAACTGGGGTAACCACACCCACTCCGGATCGGCTTGCGTATCGGGAATCACCACGGGCTGTCCGGTTTGTACAAGACGACGATACAGCGGGCGCTCATCGATGGCTGCTTGCAGGCTTTCGACCCACTCCTTGAGCCCACGCTCGGCAAAACCCTTATGGCCTGCCACACGCCACCGGTCGCCCTCGAGTAGCTCGATAAGCGACGTCTCATGAGGTAGTACTCTGCCGACATTTTCCAGGACTCTCTGCACGACCTCGTTGAAGTCCAAAGTACTGTTGAGGGCAGCAGCGGTGTCGCGCAACGCTTCGGCGACGGCTCGCTCTTCCCGCGCTTCATCTTCTGTTCGTTTGCGTTCGGCAACCTCCCTTTTTAGCTCTTCGTTGGCTGCCTCAAGATCCCCGGTTCGTTCCGCAACTCGTTGCTCAAGCTCCTCGTTCATCCGCCTTATTTCTTCTTTGGACTGCTTTAGCTCGGGGATCTCAACAATCTCCAAGTTTCCGTGCCGCATTGCTACTGCAACCTGGTGTATATATGCCACATCCAGGATTTCAGCCGCTCCGGTCGCCCTGAGCGGGAAGGTGCACAACACTATCATGCGTTCATTGGCGACAGATACGCTGAGTTCCTCTTCGTACTCGCGAAAGTCACGCCGGTCCTTCTCTTGTAGCCAGGAGGTGTTTCCGCTAACTCTCGCTCCGGCATAGCCTTTAGCTAATGCTCGGTCGAGTTTCTCATTCCAGCTCTCGATGACTGAGTGAAGATCGAAAACGCCTCCTTTGAGATACCACTCGTTGTGTGGCACAATCTCTATCGTGCCCGCCGCCATATATTGATCGAGATCAGGAACGGCTCGCCCCAGTGCGCTCCTGGCGTCTTCCTCGGTCAGTGGCTCGGAGATTACCCACAAGCAGAATTCGTTGCTTTCCAATCCTGCCTTGAAAAAGGGTATCAAGATGTCAAGCAAATCTTCCGTCGTTTCATAAAAGAGACAGAAGTGCGTTCCCCAGGGCAAGTCGCCCACGGCACGAATACCAGTTTGCCTGAATTCCGTTGACATTGGAGTCGCCTCTCGTTAGGCGTGCTGCATAAATCGTACCTTGCCTTTCGTGAGGTGGCTCAGTTGCAACAACAATATCATTCCTGGTTGGCAGATCCACCGCCCGGTAATGGGCACTGAAATCGCAGGATCGTACCTTTGGTCTCGGCGGGACCTATTGTGAGGGTGCCTTGCGCATCCGAGATACGCTGCATCATGGATCGCAACCCCAGATGGTGGCCTGACTCATTCCTTTGCAGAACGGCATCCACGTCGAAGCCCTTGCCATCATCGATTACCGTCATGAATAAGAGATTATCTTCTACCTTCAATGACAGCCTGATGTTCTCAGCCTTAGCATGTTTACGCACGTTTGACAGAGCTTCCTGGGCGAGACGGTAGAAGAGGAGCTCGATACGAGCTGAAAGACGCTGCTCCAGGCCATCCTCCATCTCCACCGCTATGCCTGTTACGCCGGAGAATCGCTCGATGTGTGCATGAAGCGCGGGGATCAGGCCGTCGTTGGTGAGAATATAGAGGCTCAGGTTCCCCAGCACTGCTCTGATTTCCTCAATTGCCTCTGATAAACTTGTACCCAGAAGGAGCAAGTCGTGCTCGACAAGCTCGGTTTCGCCACGAGCCAGCTTTTTGCGGGCTGTATCCAAAGCCATGCTGGAGACCGCCAGGGATTGGAGAGGGCCGTCATGAATATCCATGGAGAGCCTGCGCCGCTCGTCCTCCTGTGCGCTGAGAAGCAAGTCGAGCATCTCCGTCAGCTCGTGGGTGCGCTCTCTAACTTTCTCTTCCAGCTTCTGGTTATGAGCCCGGAGCTGAAGGTGCAGCGAGCGCGTTTGGAGCAGGTTCTTGATACGCAGCAGAACCTCAGCCTGATCGAAGGGCTTGCTCAGAAAATCCCTGGCGCCGGCAGAGAGGGCACGATGCTTGGCCTGCGGAGTAATGTCGGCGGTAAGCACAAGGATAGGCAGATAACTCTCAGTAGGAATGAGCGGCGCTATCTGCTCAATCACGCCAAAGCCATCAAGTCCGGGCATCGCCAGATCGAGCAGTAGAAGGTCCGGCTCTATCTGAGAAAAGAGAGCAACCGCCTGCAACGAGTTGGTGGTGCTCGTGAGATTGGTGTACCCTGCGCGGTATAGGATGCGCTCAAGGAGGCGCACATTCGCCTGCTGGTCGTCTACGATCAGAATGTGGGCGTCTTGGATTGTGGGTTCTGGCTCTGTGTGAGCGCTCTCCATCATATAGGCTCTACTTCAAGTCCGCGGTGCGCGTCACGGTCTCCCCCACGACCTTTAGCAACTGCTTCACGTTGAGCGGCTTGGTGAGGTAAGCCTGCGCTCCGGCCTCTAGAAGCTTTTCAATATGCCGAGGGTTGGCGTCTGCGCTGAGCACGACCACCGGTATCGAGGCTGTTCTGGGGTCCTCTCGTAACCGGCGCAGCACTTCGTTACCCGTCATATCCGGCAAATGCAAATCGAGCAAAATCAGGTCCGGCCGGTGCTCATAAGCCATATCCAGGCCCATTTGGCCCTGCATCGCAGTGATGAGGTTGATCTCAGGCCACTTCTTCAGGATACGATCTACGAGCCGGAGGTTGGATAGATTATCCTCAATATAAAGCATTGTACGAGATTGGTCGTCTACCTGGAAAGTGTACAGAGGACCTGTAACCAAAAGTTCAAGCCCCGGCATATGCTCATCCGCGCTGGATAGCTCCACCCAGAAGGTGCTTCCCATACCTTGTTCGCTCTCGACCCCTATAGTACCGCCCATAGCTTTCACCAGATGCTTGGAGAGGGCCAACCCAAGCCCGGTGCCGTCGACGTTACCGTGCTCGGCCCCCAGTCGCTCGAATGGAGTGAACAGCCGCGCCAGCTTGTCAGGAGAGAGACCAGAGCCGGTGTCGCGCACGGCGATACGTACCTTAGCCAGTAACTGTGGTGAATCTGGTGACTGAGGGTCCAGGCCCTGCTTCGCCCCATTTGCTTCGTAACTCACCTCGCCACACGAAACATTGACCTGACCGCCCTCTCGGTTATACTTGATAGCGTTTGCGAGCAGGTTCAAAAGCACCTGCTGGAGCATCTGGCGGTCCGCCATGACATAGCAGTTATCCATCCACTCCAGATCCGCGTTGAGTTCGATATTCCGGTGTGCGGCCAGGGTTTGCACAAGGTCGAGGCTTTCTTGCAGCACATCGCGAACGAATACCGGCTCTATGGAGATAGTAAGCTTACCCTCTTCGATACGGGCGATGTCCAGCACTTCATCGATGAGCTTGAGCAGGTGACTGCCCGCCTTGACGATGTAGTCTACACTTTCTAGTTGTTCAGGTGTAGTACTGTCCATTTGCAGGAGTTGGCCGAACCCAAGGATGGCGTTGAGCGGGGTGCGGAGTTCATGGCTCATGCGCGATAGAAACTCACTCTTGGCGCGGTTCGCCCTTTCGGCCGCGTCTCTGGCCATTCTTGCTTCTTCGGTTCGTCTACGTTCGGTGAGATCATGTGCGACTGAAAGGTGGTAGCCCGGAATGAAGTTCGCTTTGGAGGAATACTCTACATCTGTGGTCTCCCCATTCGCACCAACAAACTGGAGGTCGCCGCTTGCTTCGCCTCGTTCCGCTACCTGGTCGTGCAAACGCCCAAGCTCAGTTGCGGATTTCCAATTCTGAAATTCCGAATAGCTGTGGCCTACCAATTCTTCCGCGGGTAGCCCAATTAGCTTGGAGGCTGCGTGGTTCACGTCCACGAACCTCCCTTTCTCATCGGTAATGAATTCAGCATCCAGGGTGTTCTCAAAGATAGCACGGAATTTCTCTTCGCTTGCGCGCAGCGCTTCTTCCGCTCTCTTTCGTTCGGTGATATCTTCAGCAACAACTAAAATGGCATCCTTACTATGCTCGCCGAATTGAAAGGTATGGGAGGTGATTTGCACATCTATTATCTGCTCGTCTTTCTTCTGGTGCCGCCACTCGCCGGAGGACTTCAGGGCGAGACGTGCTTGCGCTAGATTCTCCATGAGGCGAGGCATCTCCTCTGTTGGCTGTATATCGGTGATGCGCATAGACAGAAACTCATCCCGGGAGTAGCCATAGCGCACCATAGCTGCCTCATTTATCTCCAAGAATTGCAAGGATTCCTCATCATACACCCACATTGGCAGAGGACTGTTGGCGAACATCAGCCTGAAGCGCTCTTCGCTCTCGCGCAGACTCTCATCAGCCCGCTTACGCTTGGTGATATCGCGGGCGATCCAGAAGACCTTATCCTCGCCCATTGGTGAAACGGTTCCATCAAACCAGATCTCACTCTCACCGATAGGCAAAGAGTATTCAATATGAACAGGCTCCTGTGTTTCCAATGCCTGCCGAATAAGATGGAGAATGTTATCGGCGTGGGCCGCCGGCAGCACCTCGTGGATAGTCCGGCCCAGGAGCTCAGCAGTAGGCTTGTATAGGAGATCCGGGTTGGTTGGCGCAATTTGCAAATACTGCCCTTGTGCGTCCAACACCAGGACAACATCCCTCATTGACGCAAACAAGGCGCGCAAATCGGCTTCAGATGTCGCCAGAGCGTCTTCCGCCCGCTTGCGCTCGGTGATGTCCTGAACTACGCCAACGTGGTGTACAGCAGTGTTGCCTTCGAAGAACGTCTTACCACGCGCCGTGATCCATCGCTCCTGCTTATCTTGCTGTCCAATCACGCGATACTCCGCGGTATAAAGGCCATCGCCTACCGGGTCGCTGGACCGGGTGATCGCAGCTTGCACCGCTTCTCTGTCGTACGGATGGACACCCGTCAGGAAAATCTCGTTGTCCAGGGACGTGTCAGGCGGCAGGCCCCATATCTTTTTCAAGCCCGCATCCCAGGTACGAGCATCCGTCTGGGGATTCCACTCGTAGAACGACAACTGGGCAATATCGATCGCACTGCGCAGTTGGGCTTCGCTCAGCCGCAACGCCTCTTCTGCTCGCTTGCGGTCCGTGATGTCCCTGGCTATGGTTACGATGCGACCGTCTTCGAGTCGCCTGGTACTTATCTCTACTATTATCACCGTGCCGTCTTTACGGCGCACAGGACGTTCAGCGCTGACGATATCAGCGTTGTGGAATTCGTCCAGTCGCAATGGGAGCTCGCTCATCCCCTCGGGTAGAGCGCTGCCCCCTCCGGAGAGTTGGATTAGCTCCTCCTTGGTGTAGCCGAGCATATCCCTTGCGCGCTGATTGACCTCGATTAGAGGCTGGTCGGGATAACTTACCAGTATAGCATCGGAAGCCTGCTCCATTAGGAGCTTGTAGGCTCTTGCGCTTTCCCGGAGGGCAGCCTCGGCTTCCTTCTCCTTTGTCACGTCCCGGCCAATGCTCGATGCTCCCGTGATGGCTCCAGAGGCATCGTGGATGGGCGAGATAGTGAGGGAGACGTTTACAAGTCTACCATCTTTAGTTACTCGCAGGGTATCATAGTGGCTTATGCCCTCTCCCCGAGTTAGCTTCTCAAGGATATAGGGCAGTTCATCTTCCCGGTCAGGAGGCACCAGCATAGCCACTGTGCGCCCTATAGCTTCTTCGGCGGTGTACCCGTAGATACGTTCGGCGCCCTTGTTCCAACTGGTGATGATACCATCGAGGGTCTTGCCCAGGATGGCATCGTCCGAGTCGCGCACAATGGCGGCCAGATGCAGCAGGTCTTTGTCGTTCATTTTGCTTGCCGTATATCCTTCCGTGCCGGAATACGCCTGACAGAGAGTACTTTTCTAGCGTCTGCGGTTAAAGGGACCAAGCTGGGATGACTGGGATAACTGGGATGACAATGAGCCACTATTACTATAGGGGCTAACTAATGTAATTGTATGCCCCATCTCAGCACACAGCAATAGTATTTGTGTCATACGCGCGCCGGACCTATGGTGCGTTAGCAAACTTGATCCAGTCGCACGAATACCAAAACGCGGCTCTGGAAAGTTATCATCTCAGAACCGTGCGCACTCATCAGCTGTAAGCTGTATATGGGATTGCAGGCAAAACCGCACTCTACTAATACTTTATACCAAAATAGGAGCCTAAGTCAACCTGAATAGGTACCGGTAGGAAAAGGGGAGAAGGTATCTGTTTCGGTCACGAGATTAGAGACGTAGGAAGAAGAGGGCCGCCAGGAACTCATGACTCACGCTTTGCACTCTTTGCGCTACGGTGATAAACTATGGGAAACTGTAAGAGGCTATCGAACGTAAACCTTTATGCCCAGTACCTTGACCACCTTGACCGCGTATACCGGCACAAAATAAGTCCCAGGATTACAAATAAGGCAGGTTTCACCTTATGATACAAGGCAGAAGAACGGCGCTTTTCCAGGCGCATACCCTTTCGTTGGCAATCGCAACCGCGCTGGTTGCCTCCCTGTCGCCTGTTTCCTTCCTCCCGCAGGCTTCGACAGCTAAAGCGGCCCCGGCGACTGCTCTCCCTGCGTCGGCACCCTTCGCCGATTCTGCGTTCGAGAATATCTGGACGCGCAACGACCAGCCTGTGGCCGCAGGCACGGCGCAGCGCTCGTGGACGTGGGGACCTGCCCCTCTGGTGTCGGGCATGGAGGCATACGCCGAGGCGCCTGATGGTTCCGGCATGAGGCTGATACAATATTTTGACAAGGCGCGGATGGAAATAAACAACCCGAAGGCCGATCCCACCGGCAACGGGTTCGTCACCAACGGTCTTCTCACTGTCGAGCTTATTTCGGGGCGTATGCAGATGGGCAACAACACGTTCGAGACGCGTGCCCCCGCAGGTATCAACATCGCCTCGGACCCCGACGACGGCAATGCGCCTACCTATTCCTCGTTCGGTACAGTGTCGAATACCTCGGCAGGCGAGCACCGCCAGCCCGACAAGACCGCAGACGGCTACGCCAGCGAGCGCATCAACCGCCAGGGGCAGGTGAGCGAAGACCCGGCCAAAGCGCTGCCTGAGACCAAAGTTGTTTACTACGAAAAGGCCACAGGGCACAACGTGCCCAAGGTATTCATGGATTTTCTCAATAGCACCGGGCCTGTTCGCTCAGGCGTTGGTGATGCCAACAAGCCTCTGCTTGACCCCTGGGTGTTCGCAATGGGTTTGCCGATCGGGGATGCCTACTGGGCCAACGTCAAGATTGCCGGTACGTTACAGGACGTACTGATCCAGCCGTTCGAGCGGCGCGTGCTCACATACGTGCCCACGCTCGCTCCGCAGTGGCGGGTGCAAATGGGCAATATCGGCCAGCATTATCTGCAATGGCGGTATGAAGGCACAGGAGGCCCACAAGCACAAACCAAGGGGGCGCCAGGCTACCCGGCTTATCTGACGATCCCGACGCTGGGAGTGCAGGCCAAAGTGGAGCACGTGGGCGTCGATAGTGCAGGCAATATGGCTATCCCGAACGACCCTAACAACGCCGCCTGGTTCCAGCCGGGCACGGTGCCGGGAAATGTAGGCAACGCGGTCGTGGACGGGCATCTCGATTGGTACGGCATTCCGCAGGGGATTTTCTACTACCTGTCCAACCTCAAATCAGGCGACCGTCTCTACGTGCGCGATAACAACGGCATCGACCGCGCCTTCGTCGTCACGCAGCAACTGGTCTGCATATATAATAAGTGCCCGTTGCAGGATACCTTCGGCGTGACGAACCTGACTCGTCTCAACCTCATCACCTGCGCGGGCGTGTTCAACACAAGCTCGCAGAACTACAATAAGCGCTTGATTGTCTATTCCCAGATGGCTAACTGAATATATCCCTCAAGAGCCACTCCGTCCGGCGTCGATGCCGCAACAGATATATTTCTACAGAAAATGGTGCGCGTCGCGCACCATTTTCTGTAGAATCAAGATAAGGAGTATCATATGGAAAGGAAGAACATCTCGACAGGCACTCCCTGGGAGCCTCTGGTCGGCTATTCGCGGGCAGTGCGCGTCGGGCCGCATCTGTTCGTGGCGGGCACCACGGCAACCGATGATAATGGCAACATTGTGGGCGAGGGTGACGCCTACGCGCAGGCCATCCAGGCTCTGAAGAACATACAGAATGCGCTGGAGAGGGCAGGCGCAAAGCTCAGCGATGTGGTTCGCACTCGCATGTTCGTTACCGACATCGACAACTGGAAGGCTATAGGAAGAGCACACGGCGAGTTCTTCCGCGACATCCGCCCCGCCGCCACCATGGTAGAAGTCAGCCGCCTGATCGACCCCGCCATGCTGGTTGAGATCGAAGCCGATGCGTTCGACGGATGAGACCCTATGAATAGAACAGACAGATTACTCGCTATCGTGCTCGAGCTGCAGGGTAGAGGGCGAAGGCGATCCGAGGACCTGGCGGCTACCTTCGAGGTTAGCAAGCGGACTATCTACCGCGATATAGAGGCGCTTTGCCAGATGGGAGTGCCTGTGGTATCGGTGCCGGGGCGTGGGTATTCGCTTGTCGAGGGGTATTTCCTGCCCCCGCTCCGATTTACTGCGGATGAAGCGATCATGCTCACGCTGGGCAGCGACGTTATGGCGCAGAGCTTCGATGCAGAGTACAAGCTGGCTGCCGAATCGGCGAGCCGCAAAATCGTGGGCGCGCTACCTGATGAGCTGAGAGACGAGGTGCGATCTTTGCAGGAGAGCATTCGTTTCATGGTGAGGGACAGCCCCGCCGCGTCTCCTGTGGCCTCGATGCTGCAACAGATACGCCGGGCGATAATAGGGCATTCGGTAATCGGGTTCGAATACCATACGCGGCACGGGCGCGCCGATAGCGGAACCTGGAGCTACCGCGAGGTGGACCCCTATGAGCTGGTGAACCTGGGTGGTTTGTGGTACGTGCCGGCCTATTGCCATATGCAGAAGGGAATCCGCATCTTTCGCGTGCAGCGAATAGAAAATCTGCGTGTGCTGGATAGACATTTCACACGCCCGGCCGGCTTCAATATTGGGAAGCGCACGGGACGAGATGACCGGCACACGATCGTGCGAGCTCTTTTCAGCCCGGATATCGTAAGCTGGGTGCGCGAATCGCCGTCATTCTTCAGTACCTCCCAGGAAGATACCGCCGATGGTCTCCTTGTCACTTTCTCGGTGCGCGAAGAAAAGGACATATTGCAGTATATCCTCGGTTGGGGCCGCCATGTGCGAGTGCTGGAGCCCCAGTCCTTCGTTCAGCAGAGTCGCCGAGGAGGCCGAAGCAATTCTCCAACATCACAAGAATCCCAAATCGCTACTGACATAACGTTGTCACAGGCTCCTGACATAATAGTAGTAATGAGTGATGGTTACTACTGCTTACTGCTTACTGTTCCACAGAGAAACCCCTAGCGGGCGCACACCACCCAGGCTGAAAAGGGAGGAGATTGGGGACACCCCCAGCCCCGGCAGGGAGGCCCCTGCACCCCTTTCATATCAATAACCGGTAAGCAATAAGCAGTAGTAACCAGTAAGCAATAGCGTTAGTTCTGAAAGGAGTGTGTGAGACAATGTTGGATGGATTGACATTTACGTTGCTGTATGTACCCGACCTCGAAGAGGCCAGGGCGTTCTACACCGAAAAGCTCGATTTTGAGGTGCAGAGCCAGTTACCCACCTTCATTCAATTCAAGCAGGCGGGTAACAGTGCCACTTTTGCTCTACAGGAGATAGCTGGCGCTACGCCTTATAAGGGCGTAGAGCTGTGGTGGCAAGTGGCCGATGCCGATGCGGTATACACACGGCTGGTTGGGCGAGGCGTCAAGGTGGTAAGCCCACCCAAGGACGAGCCGTTCGGGCGCGCAGTCTCGATCGAGGACCATGCCGGCAACACGCTGAACATGTACCAGCCGCCTTCAGGCAGGTAGATATGGACCAAATCACCGGCGACGCTCTAAATGAGTCGCCGGTGATTTGGTGCGGGAGGATAAAAGTTGGCTCAATACGAAGTAACCGGGCGGCTCAAGCCGCGACCTCCTTTTGACTTTGACAAGAATCTCGATTTCATCGGCTCGTTTTCGCCCGCCATGGGCGAGCAGAGGATTACCGGCCGGACACTTACGAAGGCTACGAGCTTCGACGGCCAGGTGGTGGCCTTTACAGTGCGCTCGCTGGGCACGGTGGAGCAACCGGAGCTGGAATATGTGCTGGTTTCCGATGGGCCCATCAGCGATAGTCTGAAAAGCGCCGCAGCCGACCGTACCGGCTTTTACCTGAGCATTGACGACGACCTCGAGCAGTTCTACGCAACCGCTTCTAAGGACAAACCGTTCGCTCCTGTACTGGCTCGCCTTTACGGGCTCCACCAGGTGAAGTTTATCACGCCGTTTGAAATCGCGGCCTGGGCGGTGTTGTCGCAACGTAACCCTATGGCGGTGGCGCGTAAAGTGAAAGATAGGCTGACTGAGGAATACGGCGGAAAAATCGAAGTGGAAGGAATAACTTACCATGCCTTCCCTGAGGCTCAAGCCATCGCGTCCGCGCCCGAGGACGAGCTTCGCGCCATTGTGAGGAATGACAAGCGCACAGAATATCTGCGAGCAGTTGCGGCAGCCTTCTCTGGAGCCGACGACGACTTCCTCCGGCACGGCTCTTACCAGGAGGTGGAGGCGTGGCTGCGCGGTATCAAGGGAATCGGGGCCTGGTCAGCCGCATTCATCATGCTGCGCGGCCTGGGGCACATGAACTGGCTCCCTGTTGAGGAGTCGCGGGTCTCGGAAGTGGTGTCCCGACGCTACAACGCCGGTGAGCCTGTAACGGACGCGGATATAAGGCGTATCGCAGAGACTTACGGCTCTGATGTGGGCTACTGGTCGTATTACTTGCGCGTCGCGGGCTAGTGAAATCTTTGGGGTGAAGAGGGGAGAGCGGCCATTGTCCGCTTTCCCCTTTTATTTTGCGATTTTCGCTGAAACCTCTTGACGGGAACCTTGCTAGCGTGTATTATGATTGTCTGGTTGGCTAATTACCTATTGCGTGCTTGCTCACACAGCTACAGCATACCTGTAAGTATAGTTTGATAGCCAAGCAGTATCTTCTCGCCGCGACCCTGTTAGTTAGGAGACGTTGCTATGCCTGTGCTGGTTGCCCCCGATTCACCTTCTTCCGCACCTACCGTCAATTTCCTCATCTCGCCCCTTTACGATATGCTCATCTCGCTATCCACGCTGGCCCACCCCAGCGAGCGCCATGAGGGGTGGGTAGCAGAGGTGAAGCGCGACCTCTCGCCCGCGATGCGCGAAGAGGCCGACTACTTTTACTCACTCTTCGAGAACCGCCTCGTCGAGCTGGCAGTGGACTATCCGGACCACTACGACGTCGAGGGCTTCTTCCGCTACCTCGAGACGATGGCCACCGAAGATTTCATCTTCTACGCCACAGGGCGGGTGATGTCACCCGGCGAGATCGCCAATATGACCTCGCACCCCCTGAGGCTGCTGGCGGCGCTGCTCAAGATGTATGGCGGGGAGCACCGGATCCAGGATGAAGGTTGGCGGCAGGCGCTGCAGACCCTCTCCAGTGAGGCCGACGGGTTGCGCACCCGCCTTCTGAGACTGTTGAGGACATACTGGCAGAACGTATACAGGCAACAGATTGCTAAGCTCAAGCCGCGCTGGGAAGAGAGCGTGCGCGAGAGGACGCAGTCGCTCGGCCCCGACAGGCTCACGGCAGTGCAGGAGCGCTTCCTCTCCAACCGGGCCCTGCCGCGCGAGTTCCCTGAGGGCTACCCGCTCGAAAAGGTGATGCTGGTGCCTTCCCTTTTCCTGAATATGTCCTCGATGATAATGTACGGCTACGGCCAGATGATCATCATATACGACGCACTCACTTCGGACGAGCACCGCAACGCCATGGCCCACGTGCAGAGACGTATCGTAGCGGTGGCCCGAGCCCTCGAAGACCCCACCCGTATGACCATCCTGCGCACCATCGCGAAGGACAAAGAGTATAACGGCTCGCGTCTGGCAGCCAAGTGCGGCATCACAGCGTCATCCATTTCCAGACACATGAGGGTATTGCGCGACGCGGAACTCATCAACGAGATCAACCAGGACAATCGCGTAATGTACGAGCTAAAGACCGATGCCATAGAGAAGTTCTGCGAGGATCTGCACGAGTATCTGTAGCCACCGGCTTTGAGTCCTGTGGACAGAATCTCACCTGTTTATAAAAGAGGGAAAAGGTTGCCGGCGCCGGCAACCTTTTCCCTCTTTTCATGTATGGTATGCCTTGCGCCGGTGCTACTGATTCTCGACCATGTGAGCGGGTTCGGGCGGCATTTCCAGGCCCTGCCTGATGCCCCATAGGGCCACGCTGCTACTACCAGGCCGATCAGGCCAATAGTGGCTACCACGCCTGCCCAGTCGGCGAGCGCGCCTACGAGGATCAGAGGGACCAGCACGATTATGTTCTGGATAGTGTAAAAGGCGCCGAACACGCGAGCACGGATCTCGTCGTGCGAGCGGTCCTGGAGGGTGGTCTGCGCGGGCACCGATATGAAGGAGTTCACCGCTCCCAGGAAGAAGGCCACCACCATCATCGAGCCCACCAGCCAGGGCGTTACCGAATCGTTTATCTGCTGCTGGGTCGCGCCCGGTTCGAGCAGTCTCGCAATGAAGCGCTCCAGGTTGCCCAGGCTCGCGATCACGATGAGAGCGATGCCTGCGGCCAGCATTGCGAAATTGATCATCCGCAGGCGGTTCTGCGGCGTCGCCAATTTACCCACAAGTATCACGCCCGCTATCAGGCCCAGTCCGCCGGGAAGGAGGATAATATAAAGGTCGTGCGGGTCGAGATTGAGCTCTGATTCGATGAAGCGCGGTCCCACCACGCCGAGCATCAGCAGCACACCCAGCGCCACCGACCACTGGATAATGGCGCCGAAGATGGCCCGGTCGCCACGTATATAGTTCCAGCCTTCGCGTAACTCCTGGGCTGTTGAGGCGATGCGCTCCTGCATGGTGATTACGCCATCGCCGTTCAGATCCATTTCGGCTGAGGGCCGGATCTTCTCATTCCTGGGCAGAAACCAGGTCAACGCCGTGCAAACGGCGAATAGGATGGCCATCACGATATAGATCGGCCCGAACTCGTTTTTTGCGGCCACGACCTTCACCAGCACAGGCCCCAACACCAGGAAACCGAGGAACTGGCTGGCGGTGAAGGTGAAGTTGAAGAGCGAGTTTGCGTGCATAAGCTGGTTGCGCTTCACCAGCAACGGAATAGCTGCGCTCTCGGCGGGGTTGAAAAACTGGCCCACCGACGAAAAGATCAAGGTAGAAACGTAGATCACTACCAGCGCGATGGCACCAAGGTTAGCACCGGTGAAGAAGATGTAGAAGAGCATCATGAATGTTCGCAGGCCGTTGGCGACGGTGAGCACAGTGCGCTTCTGCTTGCGGTCCACGTAGACGCCGGCCACTGCGCTGAACAGGATGGATGGCAGGGTGAAGCAGATCATGATGAGGCTGACAGCGGTGCTCGACTGGCTGAGAGCGAACGCCTGCTGGAGCAGCACGTAGTTCATCACCTGCTGGGAGGTCTGCGAGAGCGCCTGAGCGATCCAGAGAAAGAGAAAGTTGCGATTGCGCAACACGTGGATCATGCTGGAAGGCGTCGGGGGCGGAACTTCCTGACTTGTAACGGGCGGAACGGGCTGTTGCATAGAGTAGTTTTCGGTTGTCAGTAGACGAGTGACCAGTGACCGGTGACCAGTGACCGGGGGCTAGCGGCTAGGGACTTGTAAGCAGTAAGCAGTCGTCGGTCTACTGACAACTGGCAACTTCGTCCAACCTATCCGACCAGGCCTTCTATTCTTAGCTCGACTATTCTGTCGAGGCGAAAGGTGCGTTCTTCGTGCTTCAGGTGGCAGTAGGCTACCAGGTAGGTCGCTTGCTCGCGCAGTGTCACTTTGAGAGGGTTGACCACCCGCTCACTTTCCCGGCCATCGCTGCCTGTATAGCGTATTCTAAGCAGAGAGTGTGCCCGCATTGCCTGCTCGACCATGGGCGGGAGACCCTGGATAGGGCAATATGGTTGCGTGCCGTCCCATTCCATGAGAGGTGGGGCCATCCTCCAGCCGCTGAGGGGGGTTAGAGCGCCCTGGTGGGCGAGCAGATCATCGAGGGTATAGATGCCCTGGGCCTCCAAGTCCCACAGAAATTGCTTGAGCACATGCCACGTTATTGTGGCGTCGGCGAGGGCGCGATGCAGGCCATGGGTCTGTATGCCGAGAGAGCGCGCCACGTTGCCAAGCTTGTTCGATGCGAAGCTGTAGTTGCGCCGGGCCAGTGCGAGGGTGTCGATCACGGGGTTGTTGGGTGGTAAGTGGCCGGCAGAGCGCAATTCGGCCGAGATGAAAGAGAGATCGAACGAGGCGTTGTGAGCAACCAGCACCGCACCGTCCAGGATTTCGATGAGGTCGCGCGCGATAGAGCGGAAGGAAGGCGCATTACGCACCATACTATTGGAAATGCCGTTAACCGCCGCCGCGCCTGTGGAGATAGGCCGCCCGGGGTTGACGAGCGTTTGATATTGGTCGGCTATCTGCCCATTCTTTCCGATGACGACCGCCACCTCGCATATACGGTCGCCCGCCAGGGCCGATAAGCCTGTGGTCTCCACGTCGACTACCGCATAAGTGAGATTGCGGAGCGACTGGTTCCTGGCTACTTCCATGCTGCACGCGCTTTCCGGCAGAATCTCTGATGCAGAGTCCCGCCCATATCTGCCTTCAGTATACCCTAACTGTCAATTATTGCGGTTTCCACAGCGTGGACAACGGTACCCTTTAGCGCCTTCCGGGCTATCTACGCGGCTGTCGCTGATATCCCCTTCGCCGGTGATCTTGCTTAATCCCTTGCGATAGGTTATCTATGAAATATCGGGGACAGTTTGTGACCAGGTTGTTAGTTGTCAGTAGACGACCGTGTCTTTCAACGCCAAGACGCCAAGACGCCAAGGATTCTACGGTTTGAACCACAAAGGCACAAAGAGCACAAAGGTTTTTGTGGGTTTGAACCACGAAGATCACGAAGGACACGAAGAGCACGAAGGTTTTCATGAGTTTGAATCGCAGAGAGCTCAAAGTACTCAGAGGATTTGTATTGTCTAAACCATAAAAACCTTGGCGACCTTGGCGGAACTTGGCGTCTTGGCGGTTACGTTTTACGTTTTACGTTTTACGTTTTGTTCCGTCGCCGGTCGTCTACTGACAACTGACAACTGACAACTGACAACTGACAACTTCGTCCAACAGGAGCTTTGCTTGGCGACGATTGTATCTTTTGAATGCCCAAGATGTGGGGCACCGTTACAGGCTGCCTCGGGGCAGCTCTCGGTGAAGTGCCAGTATTGCGGAGGCACGATAGTGGTGCCGCCCGAGATGCGGCCTGCCCCACCACCGCCCCCATCACTGCAGCCTACGACGATCAGTGTGGTGGTCAACGCTCCTCCTGCTAATCCTATGCCGGTGTGGACTCAGAATGACGTGGCGCAGCGCTACGTGCGTCCACGCACCCGGCGGGGTGGCTGTGTGTCTACGCTGGTGATGGTGGTTGTGCTGGCGCTGATAGGTGGAGGGGCATTCTCGTTCATAAACAGCAGGTCCCCCTACTTTTTCGACAACCTGATAGCGGGCGGCTACGCTCGCCTGGACCAGACGTTCTCTGCCCAGGTGGATGGTAGTAATCTGCTCGAGTCGCCGGTGGGTGTCACCATAGATAACAAGAATAATATCTATGTGTTGGACGACGTCCGGCAGGTTGTGGCACGGTTCGCCGAGGACGGGACATATATAAGTAACTGGCGGGTGGGCGGCAAAGATAAACAGCTCGATGGGTTGGCTGCCGGCAAGACCGGGGACGTGTTTGTTCTGGTGAACGGCCAGTTGCTGAGGTATGGGGTTTCAACGGGCGAATTGCTTGGCACAAGCGGTGTACAGGATATATTTGGCATCGGCACGCTCTGCCTTTTGCCCGACGGCACGCTTCTTGGTTATGCGAACGGTACCGAAGACAGCCTGGTTCATTTCGACGCAAATGGCGCGGAGACGGGCCGCGTCAAGAACCCGGTCAGCGAGCACATCGCCGGTGATGCGCCGGTTGTCTGGGAAGTACGGTTGGCGGCGAGCAGGGATGGCAGCGTTTATCTCCTGTCAACCTCTCCCAACGATGACGGTGTATTCGTATATGGCCCCGACCTCAAGCTTACTATGCACTTCGGCGCGGATGGCCAGGCCCAGGGCCAGCTCGACAGCCCCAGCGCTATAGCCGTGGACAGTAAGGGACGCATCTATGTGGACGACTGGAAGGGCGTGCAGGTGTTCGACGCCAAAGGGCAATATATCGGCATAATACGCTTGCCGTTCCGCGGCCTTGCAAGCGGCATGGCTTTCAACAGCAGAGACGAGCTTTTCTTCGTATCGAGGACTGAGAACAAGGTATATAAGTTTGTGCTGAATGGGGCATAGGGGTTGCCAGTGGGCAGTGGGCGTGGCTAGTAGACGACCGGTGACCGCTTACTAGCACTGGTCACTGGTCACCGGTCACCGGTCACTAGCCCCTCGAGGAATTGATGAATAGACTATTTTCCGGTCTTCTTGGCGGATGCGCTGTGCTAATTGTGCTCGTTGCTTACGGGTGCGGCGCAGCCGTGAATACGCCAACGCCGCCTACGGGTACAACCGGGCCAGGCCTGCTACCTGCTACCACGCCGATCGTGGGGGGACCTACCGCATCGCCCACAATCTGGGTACCGCCTACTGCCCTGGTGGGCACGCCTATTCCAGGCGCGGAAGCCACGCTGACGGCAGCGCCTCCGCTCCAGAGAGGAACGCTTACCATCACGAATAGCCTGGGGGAGAAAGTCGTGATGCACGTTGAGATTGCCGACACAGGTCCGTCACAGGAGCTTGGCCTGATGTTCCGCTCCAGTATGGCGCCCGATGCTGGTATGATTTTCGACTTCAAAGGCGAGACTAACGAGAGCTTCTGGATGGAGAACACGATCCTGCCTCTAAGTATCGCCTTCTTCCAGCAGGATGGCTCTATTGTGAGTATCGCAGATATGCAGCCCCTCGACACGACTAATGTAAGCGCTGCCGGCCCCTACTACTATGCCCTCGAAGCAAACCAGGGCTTCTTCCGCGCCCATGATATAAACCCAGGCGATAAAGCGTCGTTCCCGATTAACACGAGCGCCGTTGTACCCGGGATGCCTGCGGTGGGGAAATAGCTAGTGGCTAGTGGCTAGTGGCTAGTGATTAGAAGACCAACTAGCCACTAGCCACTAACCACTAACCACTAACCACCGGTCTCCGTGCCCGCTTGCTCAGCCTTATCCGCCAGACCACCGCCATGGCTTCTAGCACGATCTTGCCCGTCATTTTGCTGGTGCCGACTTTGCGGTCGTAGAAAATGATGGGCGTTTCTTTGACCTTGAAGCCCATCTGGTGGACACGGTGGGTCACTTCGATCTGGAAGGAATAGCCGTTCGACCTGATATTGTCCAGGTCGAGCGATTCGAGCACCTGGCGGCGGAACGCTTTGAAGCCGCTCGTTAGATCGTGGTAGGGAGAGAAGAGGATAGCCTGCGCATAAAGCGAGCCGCCTTTGCTGATGACCTGGCGCACTATGGACCAGTTGCGGGTGCCGCCTCCCCTGATATTGCGTGAGCCGAGCACCAGGTCGGCCCCACTCTCGATTTCGCGCATGAACTGGGCGAGGTGGGCCGGATTGTGGGAGAAATCGGCGTCCATCTCGAACAACACATCGTAATCGCGCGCAAGACCCCATTTGAAGCCGGCAGTGTAAGCCTTGCCCAGCCCTTCTTTCTTCTCTCTGTGCAGCACATAGACGCGGTCCTTGTGCTTCCGGGCAAGCCTATCGGCCAGCGCACCCGTGCCGTCGGGCGAGTTGTCGTCCACTATCAGAATGTCGTAAGGCCCCCGCGCCAGTATCTCCTCAGCAAGGGGCTGCAGGTTCTCTATCTCATTGTACGTGGGCAGTATTATTAGGGTTTTCAAAAGGCAAAATCTCTCAAGAAGATATGAGACCGAGTGGTTAGTGGCTAGTTGGTCCTCTAACCACTAACCACTCGGTCTCATATCTTATACATGCGTGGCCGCAGCCATGTATAGAACGTATAAAGTAGGGGCAACGTGTATATTGCCAGGGCTGAGGTTATTTGAAGGGTGCGAATGTCGGTGCGGTTCCAGAGCCAGATGTAGTCCCAGACGAAGTAGTTCGCGATCCCACCTATGCAGAAGAGTAGTGTGCGGTTTACGTATGACGGGCGTGCTATAGGAGCGGTGAGGGCCACCAGCCACATCAAGTACCAGGGCTGGAACCAGAGCGAGGCAATTGCGAGATATGCGAATATTATCTCATAGAAGGCCACCAGGGTGCGGTCGACCAGCTTTTCGCGGCCCTGGGGCGTGGTGGCATTGCGCGACCAGAGCACGTAGATTGCCAGGCCAATAGCCACGAGGCCCACCAGTGCGTAAGCGGTGTTCCTCACATAATATTCCGCCGATGCCTCATCGAAGGTTCCCGCCCGGACCAGCGCATCTACTATAACCTTTGGTATGGATGCTGTGAAGAGATTTCCCCTGTTGCGGGGTAGGATACCCGCAAGCCCGGTCCAGAAGGGCAGCAGGCCATAGAGCACCAGGCCCATGCCTAGTATCAGCGCGGCGCTTATCGCCAGAGATTTCCAGATATCACGCTGAGAGAGTAGGCGACTGCCTGGGGACGATTGATCCGCCGATAGATTCTGCGCACTCCCTGGTCGTTGCCGGGAACCCTGGCCCGCTGCCCGCTGCCCACTGGGAAGCCTGTCGCGCCAGATAGCCACCAGGGCCACAGGCACGAGTAGGATTGGCACAAATTTGGTGAGCGCGCCGGCTATCAGCGCGGGGAGGATGGCCCACCTGCGCGCCAGCACGAGCGCAAGAACACCAGCCAGCATAAACATGATCAGAATAGCATCGTTATGACCGTTGCCGGCCACTTCGAAGAGCACCAGCGGGTTCCAGGCGAAAAAGAGGGTGCCGCGCAAGGCCCAACCAGGCTTCCAGGAGCGCAAGATAGCATAGGTGAGGCCCACGCTGGCAGCGTATGCCAGCACAACCAGCACCTTGAAGAGGATCAGGTTGTTCCAAAGGATGTTGCCACCCAGCAGGCTGGTGCCCGCAGCCAACGCCTCCCACATTGGTCCGTACGGTGAGGGATCGCCCTGCCAGGCAACGTAAGGTTGGAAGGGGTCGCCCGGCAAGTTCAGAGGCAGGGTGACGAAAGGGTTATAGCCGTAGTGGGCGGTGAGTCGCGCCCGGAAAATCTGGTCGAAGAGGTCGGCGGCCCCTACCGGGTACATGAAGATCAGGTTGATTGCGAAGAACGCCGCCCATCCGCAGATAAGCAAGAGTGCGACCCGCCTGAAGGCGCGGCTCACCCCTTCGCCCGGCGGGCACAACCGGAACGCCAGGTAGTAACAGGCGAGCACGATTATCCAGGTGATGCCCCACAAGTTCGCAGAGGGTGCTGTATACCCGCTTATCTTTGCGAGGTCGAGGAGCGGGCTGGCATAGTACTCGGAAAGTAGATAAGGGTGCACAAAGCCGAGATAATAAGCGACGCCTGAAATCCCGCCGAGCACTATCAGCGCCGAGAGTCTCGCCCATGGGTCGGCAAACCGGCGAGCAGGCTCGTACGGCTCGAACGACCCTGCCGGTTCCATGGGGGCGGTAACAGAGCCTGCCCGCACTTGAGCCGATCCGTCCCTAGCGGTTTGTGCCTCGTCCGGGCTGATAATGGTTGTCATAAGTCTCGCTCGCACTGTTGGATTATTATAGATGATGTCTGACCTAGTTGTCAGTTTGGTACCAAGTTGTCAGTTGTCAGTTGTCAGTTGTCAGTAGACCGGAGCTTTCAACTTTCAGCTATTATCTTTGAATCACGAAGATCACGAAGATCACAAAGAGCACGAAGGTTTTTAGGGGTTACGTTTTACGCCGTCATTTTACGCCGTCGCCGGTCTACTGACAACTGACAACTGACAACTGACAACTACGATATGCTATCCTACTCTCTATGAGCGCAGAGACGATGCTTCAAGCCGCTGCCGTTCCGCAGGCCGAGGTGTTGCGGCCGAGGGCGCGCGTGTTAGCAGGAGCGCGGCTTAACCTGGCGGTATGTGCGCTTATGCTGGTGCTTGCGTTTGTCTTTATGTCGGGAGGGCTGGTGCCGGGGCGGGTGGCAGCGCCTGGCGAGCAATTACTGGTCTTTCCGCCCTGGCAAGTCAACTACCCGAACCTGCACCCGGCGCTGATGGGTGGCGACATTGTGCAAGATGTGTTGCCCTGGCAGCAGTGGATCCAGAATGAGCTAAGGGCCGGGCGCTTTCCACTGTGGGCACCGGGGCCGCTCGGGGGCTACAATCTCTTCGCCAGCGACCAACCGGGGGTCCTTTTTCCTCTGAACCTGCTGTGGGCACTTTTGCCTACGGGTGCCGGTTTCGGGGTTATTATGGCGCTCAAACTGTGGCTGGCGGGCATGGGAATGTGGTTCTTTCTGCGCGCACTTGGTCTCCGGACCTGGCCGTCATTGTTGAGCGCGCTGGGTTTCATGTTCTCGGCAGGCCTTGTGACATGGCTACCATGGCCTCATGCCTCGCTTTACATGCTCTTTCCCTGGCTGACCTGGGCCATTTATGCTTTCGTGTTCGAGGGAAGTAGGGGCGCATTGGTTGGCGTTGCCGCGCTCACAGGGTGCATGGTCCTGGGCGGGCAGCCCGAGTTCCTCTTTTTCGAGCTTGTATCGGGCGGCGTATGGGCCCTCTGGCTGCTCGCCGGGAAAGCACGCCATAACTTGCTTCGGCATGTGGCGGGTCCGGCAGTGGGCCTGGCGGCGGGTGTAGCGATTGGCCTGCTGATAGGTGCCATCCAGCTTCTGCCTTTTGTGGAGGTGCTCGGGCTGAGTCACGAGTCGGCGAAGCGCCAGGCAGGATTAGGCATAACGTCTCTTCACCTGGATGCGGGGTCGATGCTCTACTGGATTCTGCCGCGCACCTGGGGGCAAGTGGCGGATGGCGTGGTGGGTGGCAAAGATAACTTCACAGGGGCCAATGCCTACGTGGGACTGGTGGCTTTGCTAGGTGTCGCGTTCGCGGTAGTCGCTGTCGTGCGGAGTGCAGCTCTCTTTGCGCCTGACCCTTCCCTGGGTGATCCTTGCAGCTTTTGGTTGGCTGGTTGCTTACGATGGGACAGTTGGCCAGGCGATTCGCAGTCTGCCGGTATTCGATCAGAGCGTGGATGGGCGCTGGGTGCTGGTGGTGGCCTTTTGTATGCTGGTGCTCGGTGCCTTTGGCTGGGACTGGTTTGCTTCCATTCTTGAGGCACATGTTGTATCGCCGGGTTGGCGCTCGCTCGGGAAGCGAGGGGTCTGGGGCGTTTGCTTGCTGACTTCAGGCGTAGGCGTGATAGGAGCGCACCTGGCCGGGTTCATACCATATCCGGACATGGGCCTTCAGCCGGGAATACTTGTTCCTCCTACGAACAGTTACGACCTTTACTGGGCGGTTTGGGCAGGAGGGATTGCACTCGCGATAGCGGGTGCAACGCTGATCTGGACTTCCAACTGGGCGGGTAGGCGTGCAATGCCGGCGGTAATAGCCGTTGTGCTTGTGGCCGATCTCTGGATGCTTCTTATCACCTACAACCCGACCGCACCTTCCGGCTACTACTATCCAACCACCAGCTTCATCAGCCAGTTGTCGAACGTGCCTCCTACAGAGCGAATCCTGGTGGAAGGCGAGAATCTGCCGGCTAACACCGGCCTCGTCTACAACTTCCGCGATTGGCGCGCCCAGGACCCAATGATAACCCAGCGCGCTTACATGGCATCGACCTTCGTGGACCCCAATTATACGAACGGCCTTTGGACCCAGTACAATATGTTCCTGGACAAGCCGAATCTCTATATCGCGCCTGCGCTTGGCGTCCGCTATTTCATTCTTCCTCAGGACCATAACCCCAATTACCCCGTGACGCCTGACCCCGGCCACCCGGATTTCACCAGGCTGGCCTATAAAGACGGCCTCGGCCTGTGGGAGGCGCAAGGCGTGCCTGGCTTCGCATATTTGAGCGATAACGTGTGGGCTGTGCCTGATGAGGCCGGGGCGACGCACTGGATGATCAGGTTGACCTGGGACAAGATGCGCAATTATGCCGCTATGGTGGAAGCACCTGACAGCACTATTTCAGGCATGGAGCATGCAGCGTATGCGCCGGGCAGCGGCCAGCCGGGCAGCGTAACTGTGGCCAGCTACTCACCTGGCCATATAGTGCTGGACGTAGATGCGGCGCGCCCTAGCCTGCTGGTGGTGGCGGAGAGCTACTATCCCGGCTGGCGAGCCACAATCGACGGTCTGCCTGCGACGATCCTGCGCGCCAACTACCTGTCTCAAGGACTGGTAATGCCAATGGGCAGGCATACGGTCGAGCTCAGTTACGAGCCGGACAGCTTCCGCTATGGTGCCCTCATCAGCGTGGCCGGGCTGGCCAGCCTGCTGGTGCTTGGCGCCTGGGCACTTGTGGCCAGGAAAGGCGCTACAGCGAAAGCCTGAAGGGATTTGTTATGAAAGAAAAAGAGCCGCCGGCCGGCGGCTCTTTTTCTTTCATAACGACTGTTACATCTTGGAGAGGATGTCGTTCCTCTTGGCATCATAGATGTCCTGGGTGATGAGGCCCTTATCCAGCATATCCTTGAGCTGTTGGAGCTTGGCGACCGGGTCGCTAGCGGCGGCTTGCTGCTGCTGAGCCTGCTGTTGCTGAGCCTGCTGTTGCTGGGCTTGCGACTGCTGCTGGGCGTTGGCCATGCTTTGCGAGACCATCTGGGCCATGCCCGCGCCAATACCCATGCCTGCGCCGAGGCCCAGGCCGGTCTCAGCTGCGCCGCCACCGCCACCGCCACCGCCACCCTGGCCTATTCCGCCGATGGCTTGGGCGGTCTGGTACTGCATATACTGGTTCATGTCGCCCAGCACGCCCATGCTGGTCCTCTGGTCGATCTTCTGGGATACCTCGTCGGGCGGCGTGATCGAAGTGACATAGAACGCTTTGACGTTGAGGCCGAGGTTGGCGAAATCGTCTGTGACCGACGCCCTCATACCCGCGCCTACATCGTTATACCTTGCGGGCAGGTCGAGCAGGGTGGTCATGGTCTTGCCCATGATATCGTTGAAACGCGACACGATAATGCTGCGCAGGTAGTCGGTGATCTGTCCGGTATCGTAGATGCCCTGCGTCCCGACGATCTTGTTCACGAAGAGCTGCGGGTCGGCCACCGCCATCGAATAGGTGCCGAAGGCGCGCAGGCGTACCATACCGAATTGGCTGTCGCGGAAGGTGACAGGCTCCATCGTGCCCCACTTCTGGTCGATGAAGTCGGCCATATTGACAAAGTCCACCTCAGCACGGAAAGGCGATTTACCGCCGAAAGGCAGGCTGAGCAGGCCGGTCAGCAAGGGGATATTCATGGTAGAGAGGGTGTGGCGGCCCGGCCCGAATACGTCGAGAGCCTTGCCGTCGCGGAAGAACACCGCCGTCTGGCTCTCACGCACAACCAACTGCGACCCAAGCCTGAAATCCCCCGATCCGCCCTCGGGCACGCGGTGCACGATCTGTGTGCCGGTGGGGTCAAGAAACTCGATTACAGTCAAGGATTGCCATGTATGTTCTCCTTTAGAAAAATGTGGGACGTAAGGGCTAAGGGCTAGAGGCTGGAATGGACTAGCCCCTAGCCCCTAGCAGATACTTCTCCGATACTACTGCCCACCTGCGGGGGTTTCGGGCTTCGAATCGCTCACGCCCATGCGGGCCTTGAGGGCGGACAGGGCATCGTCAACCTGGCTGTTCTGCTCGGCTGCATTGAACTGGGTGCCGGCGCTATCGCCGCCATCTTCGCTGCTCAGCTCGGTCTGCGCCTGGGCGCGGGCTGTTTGCATGCGGATGCGCTGCTCCATGCGCCCGAGGTCGCCGCTGTAGTCGTTAGCATCCAGGTTCTGCATGGTGGTCGCCACCTGCTGCTGAGCTTTGGCACGATGCACCTGAGCGATCAGGTTGTCGCGGTTCGACATGGCATCCTGGTACTTGGCTTGCAAAGCATCAAGCTGGCTCTTGAGGCGACCCACCAGGTCGCTCTGCGCCTGAAGCTGCCCTTGCAACACGCCAACATTGGTATCGGCGTCTGCCTTGCGCTTGAGAGCTTCCTTTGCCATAGCGTCGTTGCCCTGGTGCACGTAGTATTCGGCGCGCTGTTCCATCTGCGCCGAGTTGTTTTGCGCGGCTGTCAGGTCGTCGTTGAAAATCTTCTCCTGAGCCATCATATCAGCGACCTGGCTGCGAGCCTTGTTGATCTCGCCTTCCATATCGCGCAGAATCTGGTTCAGCATAATCTCCGGGTCTTCTGCCTGGTCGAGCATATCGTTGATATTGGCCCTCAATAGCATAGACAATCGGTCCAGTACTCCCATGGTCTTCTCTCCTTTTGTTGTTACTTACTGCTTACGGCTTATGTCGACTACGGATGGTCGACGAGCTTTTTTTCTTCATCGCCAGGACGCCAAGAGCGCCAAGATTACTACGGTTTGAACCACAAAGACACAAAGGGCACGAAGGTTTTTATGGGTTCAAGTTTTACGTTTTACGGTGTCCTTCATCAGGGTTGCGGTTTGTCCGACGGTGTTTCGGGAAGGCTGGTTGCGTCTGTGCTGCTATCCAGGGCACCGCCTGAGGGCACGTCGCCCTGGCTAACGCTTGCATCGCTCTGGGCGGTTGGGCTTGAGGAGGGTGAAGAGGCGGTATTGATACCGTAATCGGGCGCGCTTCCTGTCAGATCACTGGTATTGGTGCCGCTTGCGTCTGCCGTATAACTGCCGGATGGGTACGAGGGCATAGGAGGCGGCGTTGCCATGCTCCCTGCATCGGCGCCACCGGAATAGCCCGCCCGGGTAGCGGGCCATTTCGCCGCCGGAAGTATTTACCGTGGGAGCGCCCATATTGGGTGTGCCCGATGCATATTGAGGAGGCGCGCCTGTGGAAGCAGCTGTGTACGGTGGGGGTGGACGGAGGCGGAGGTGCCATGGGAGGAGGTGCGCCAGCGGGCATGCCTGAACCCCCGGAGCCGCTGCTGCCAAGGCTATTTACCAGGGAGTTGTACTGGTCGGTGGGCAAGCCGCGGCCGGTTGTGAGAAGGTCGCCGCGCTGGTTGAGGCGCAGATTCAGCTCGTCAAGGACCGAGGAGAGTTTGGCGAGAGCTGCCGGTATGTCGGTCCTGGCGGTTTCGGAGGTGGTGGCCGATTCGAGCGCGCCGATCGCGGAGGAGACTTCATCCACACCGCTGGTGAGAGCCATGTCGAATGCATAAAGCTGGTCCAGATCCTGTGCTTCGACCTTCACGGGGTCGAACATGCCGCTGTAGCCATAAGTGGCAGTATTGAGCCTGTCGATAAAACGCTGAAAGACGCCTACCAGCCTGTCTACTTCCGAGATGCCGGTAATCTGGCCTGCACGCAACAGACTCTGTTCGGCCCGGTTCAGCCTGTCGCGCTGGGTCGAATACTGGTTAGCCAGGTAGGTGCGCAAGAGCTTGTCGGCATCTCGCCTTCGCTCGCGGTCCATGTAGCCGTTGAAGCCGGGGACGATGCCCGCGATCTTGTGCAAGAAGCCCTGTGGCTTGTCGCCCATGACCCTATCGTGAATATCTGCCATATCTGCCTCCTTCTAAGCTGTCAGCTATCAGCTTTCAGCCATCAGCTACTCAATATAAAGAGCATGATAGAGCACGCAGTCAGATTGCCATTATACATAGATGCATGCTCTTCATCCATATCCATCATCCTCTACGCAGAATTGGCACGGAGGGTTACGGTGAATGCGGAATGTGGAATTCGGAATGCGGAATATGCCATTGTGCCTATTTAGGTGGTCGGTCGTCCGTCGTCTTTATTCCGCATTCCGAATTCCACATTCCGCATTCAACTCAGTCTGCTCCGCCGCCTCCGCCACCTCCGCCTCCTCCGCCGAAGCCGCCGCCACCTCCGCCCCAGCTACCGCCGCTGAAACCGCCTCCGCCTCCGCCTCCACCGCTGCTTGAGGGCTGGCTGGTGAAAACGCTCGATGCCGAGTTGACCATCGATGTGAAGCTGTCGGAGAGGCCCTGCATCGCGCCGGAAAGGGAGTTGCTCATGCCCTGCATGGCTCCGCCCGGGTCGAACCCGCCGCCGCTCTGGGCAGGTCCAGCTGCCATCTGGCCCGCGCCTCCTGCGTGTCCGTAGGGGAGGAACGGCACGTAGCCATACGGGATGTACCAGGCGGGCATGGCTGTGGGCACGCTTTCGAACTGGCGAGTGAAATCCTGGTCGACGCCCATTGCCACGGCGTAGGGGAGGTATTGCTGGAATTTGTCGGCTGCGGCCTGCACGTTTGTATACGACTTTATCTGCTGTAAGTAACGCTTGAAAGCGCGCCATTTCTCGGCCTCTTCGGAGCCGAAGTCGGTTTTCCTGGGCATGATACCCGCCATGAACAGGGCAACTATGCCGACCACACCCAGGGCCAGAGCCGGAAGTATGATAAGCGCGCTGATACTGGTCCCGAACGCGACCCAGAGTGCGCCGACGATGATGGCAAGCGCGATGATTCCACAGCCCACGCCTCTGTTGCGACTCCGCACTGTGTTGGGATCTTCCGGGAAGTATTTGAGGTCAACCAGTTGCTTGTACATCCCACTGTATATGACGGGCAGGTTGCTGAAGAACTGGTTTTTCAGATCGGAAAGGCTCACCGTATCTCCGGCGCTGAATACGGCATTCATCACCGCTTCTTCGTACGGATAGGTAGTTTTGCTGCCCGTCTTTGTGTATTGAAAGTCTTTGCCCCCGAAAAGCCCCGCACCCTGGGTTTCGCTGATAGTGAGGTTGCCTTTCTTGCCCATGTCGACTACCGTGGCGATCACGTCGCGCACGTCAGCCGACTCGTCCAATAGAGTGCCTACCAGGCCCGGCGGCAGGTCGCTTGGAGGGTCGGTCAGGTAGGAGGCGACCAGCGTGACGGGCTTGTCACGGCCTTTTGTATACCAGCGCATTATCAGCCAGAGGATGCCGCCCAGCAGCAGAAGGACGCCGAGAACGAAGAAAGCAAGGTCTACAAGGGGGCGAGTATGAAGGTCGTAGTTTTCCTGCGCGTCTATTGAGTTTTGCCAGGCAGGCTTGGCGGCAGTGAGGACCCCCGCAGGTGGCTGGGCACCCACCTCGAAGCCGGCGGTGAGCCCGCCGTTTGCGGTATAGGTAATCGTATTACCCTGCTTGCTCACCTCGGCCCCGGAGGGTGCAGTATTGGTCACCCACGTGGCAGTATTGCTGCCCTGTGGGAATGTGACTTGCACACGGCTATGGAGGATTGCCGCACCCCATTGGGGAGGGACCGCGTACCAATCGAACTCGTCGTGGTCGCTGTAGACACGTATTGCGCCGTTGACGTGATAGGAAAGGCGGAACGTGCGCGTGGCATTGGATGTGTTTCCGAATACCCAGCGCACGCTCTCGGTCTGGTTGGTGCTGTCGGTCTGGGTTCCGTAAGTACCGGTTACGCCCGTTGTGGAGCTGTCGGGGTCATAATCGGTCTGCTGGTAATCTACGAAAGTGCCGTTCTTGTTTTCAGCAACTCTGATGTTAGTGATGTTATCCAGCTTGGTGGTGTCCCAGATTCGCGTGCCTCGGTGGAACGTTCCGTTGGTAAAAACATAGACCAGCGTTTCTTGAATGTCGAGTGAGCCATCGGTATTGACGCTGATGTTCGAGTCATAGCGGTCCATGTAGTAGATCTTGGTCTGTGCGGCCACTCTTCCCGGATTGGTAAGGCCCACCATCGCGGGCAGCAAAAAAGCCGCCAGCCCGAATAACACCACTAAAGAAAGTCGCGTTCGCTTAGCTTGCATGAATATCCTCATTTTTACTGCTTATTGATTATTTCGACGGCTTTTACCTTCACCGCCAAGACGCCAAGTTCCGCCAAGATCGCCAAGGATTATTACGGATTGAACCACAAAGACACAAAGATCACAAAGGTTTTGTGGTTTTGAATCACGAAGATCACGAAGGTCACGAAGAGCACGAAGGTTATTATGGGTTTGAATCACATAGGGCACAGAGGTTATTTATGGTTTCACGTTTTACGTTTTACACGTTCGCCTTTCGTCACGACGTGGGTGGGGGCGCGGGCGATGCGGGGGGTGGAGAGGCCGGCGCGGGCGGGGGTGCGGCGGGTGCGGCGGCGGAGGGTGGGATGAAGAACTCGGCACCGCAATAGTCGCAGCGGATGACGCCTTTGCCGCCCACTACCTGTGGCGCGCCGCAGTTGGGGCACTTGCCGGTGATCACGGCCTGGTTGATGACGGCTGCGTCTGCCGACACGAGCTTGCCTGCTTTCCAGTCGACGTAGCCTGTGAAGAGGCCCTTGCCTACCAGGTCGTAGATGGCGGACTTCACCTGGTCCATGGTCATGTTCGTTTCGAGCGCGACACCTGATAGCTGTACGGTACCCTGGGTGGCGATGATATTCAGGACGCGCTTCTCTTTCTCGACTTCGGCGAATTGCGTGGTCTCGCTACGCCCTTGCATGAGGAACCAGACGCCGAAACCCCCCACCAGGACCGCGATGAACAGGGCGCATGCCATTGTGAGCGCTGCGCCGCCTGTGTTCAGTTGCACGCCATTCGAGGCGTTCGACGCGCCAAATATCCAGATCGCGGCCCCACCCAGTATGACGATCGCGAGGCCGATCAATATAAACCCTATGATTCTCCCGGAGCCTACCATGCTTCTTTACCTCCAACTAGACAAAGTAAAGAGTGATGTAATGGCCGTTGATTGCCGGTATATATACGTGTGCCACAATATGAGGTTGCACGCCGAAATGACCTGCATGATGCGCCGGACAGAATGATATGCGGCTAAAGATCAGGCTAACATACCGGTCGCCCCAATCTTACAATATAGGCGCTCCATTGTCTATAAGCGGGAATGGACATGGTTGTAACTCGTATAATCAACGCTAAAGGGGAGCCTCCTATGGGTCGAACGGCGAAATTGCTAATACTCCTGGGATTGGTGATCTTGTTAGGCGGCGCTATTAAGGTCGCCGCGTCTACACCCGCCTTACCGGTCACAGCGGCGCCACCGGTCAATGCCGGCGGGGCAGGTATTGGTGTGGCTCAATGGCTGCTCATTCGGGGGGCGACCCATAACGCGGGCGTGTGGGTGACCGCGAGCGTAGTCGGGCTGACGCTTGGATCCACCATACCGGGGTCGGCTGGCTCTGCAAGATTGGGTATACTTGCAGTGACCCTTGGTCTGCATACGGGGTTGCAATTGGTCATGGGAGTTTGGTTGGGGGCGGGTACGGGACTACTGCTCAGCCTGACCCAGTGGTTATGGGCGCGGCGGATCGTGTGATGAACGTGAAGTGTCACATGGCCGGTTGTAACTTAGAAACGGGCCCTGGTTTAGAGTCCTTCTAGCTGCGCTGTTTCCCCGGCCCAGTGCGCTTTTTGCGCCTTGAGGTGCTTTGTGCGAAGCTGGTCCAGACTTCGTTGCTCCAGTCGAGGTCGGTGCGACCGATGCTCACTGTATCGCCCGTTTCGACGCCTGCGTCTCGGAGGGCCTGCGATACCTTGAGTTTCTCAAGCTCATTCTGCATCCGGTCGAGGGCGAACGGGTTGCTCATATCGGTCATTGTGACCATTCGCTCCACTCTGTCGCCGACCACGCGGAAGTGGTGCTTACCTTCGCGCACGATCTCGAACCGCTCGAGACTCGGATGCGATATGGCGCGGCTTCACGATAACATCTTCTGCAGAAACTTCTTCCGGCTCTTCTTGCCATGCAGGCTTCGGCAGCTCGCGTAATTTCGCGGCGACCACGCCCATCAGCTCTTGCACTCCCTGGCCCGTAGCTGCCGAGATGGGGTAAACCTCGTCATAGCCCAGGTCGTGGAACTGCTTGATGAGCGACGGCAGGCGGTCTCGCACTTCCTGCAAATCTACTTTGTTGATGGCGATAACCTGCGGCTTGGCTGCAAGCTCGGAGTCGTACTGCTCCAGCTCCGCGTTGATGCGCTTGAAATCGGCAATGGGGTCGGTGGTCTGCGCAGGATGATTCGATTGCGGATTGCGGATTGCGGATTGCGGATTGGTCTGCATCTGTCGTTCTCTTCCTCCTGGACTCCCCATTCGGGATTCCACAATCCTGCCGAGCCATCTACCATGTGTACGAGGAGGCGAGTCCGTTCGACGTGGCGCAGGAATTCGAGGCCAAGGCCGGCACCGCCGCTGGCCCCTTCGATCAGGCCTGGAATGTCGGCCATCACGAACGTATAGTCGTCTACGCTGACCACGCCCAGCATAGGCTGGAGGGTGGTGAAGGGGTAATCGGCGATTTTGGGCTGAGCCGCGCTTACCACCGACAGCAGGGTGGACTTGCCCACGTTGGGGTAGCCCACGATGCCCACGTCGGCTATCACCTTCAGCTCCATCACTATTGTGCGCTCTTGTCCAGGCTCGCCTTTCTCGGCGAACCTGGGGGCCTGCTGGGTAGAGGTTTTGAAATGGGTGTTGCCCAGCCCGCCTCGCCCGGCCCGCGCCACCATTAGCGTGTCGCCCGGGCGCACGAGGTCGGCCTGTACGATCTCGGCGGCAGCACCTGATAGCGGCTTTTCGTCCAGAATCTCTACAAAAGTGCCTGGCGGCACATCGATATAGAGGTCGGGAGCCGCCTTGCCATGCTTCTGGTTGGACGCTCCTGCACCGCCGTGCTGCGCCTTGAAATGCTGCTGGTAGTGGAAAGTCAGGAGCGTGTTCAGGTCGGGGTTGACGCGTAGATAGACGCTGCCGCCGCGCCCACCGTCCCCGCCGTCCGGCCCGCCTTTCGGTATAAACTTCTCGCGCCGAAACGAGGCGCTTCCGTCGCCGCCGTTACCGGCTTTCACCCAGATTTTTGCGCTATCGTAAAACATCAATTGCCTTGCCTATCATCTCGCGATCTTTTTCATAGCTTAGCAAGCTCCGGGCCTCAGTGATGGGGACCCAGCGGGCTTCGGTCACTTCCCAGTTAGGCTTGCCAAGCTCGGTGGTGAGAGCTTCCATTAGGTAATGGTAGACGGTCTTGCGAACAAGATCGCCGCCCCTCTTTCTGAAGAAGTAGACGGCTTCTCCGAGCGGGCGCACTATGCTAACGTCGAGGCCGGTCTCTTCTTTTATTTCGCGGAGGGCTGCCTGCTCTCGACTTTCGCCCGCCTCGATATGCCCCTTGGGAAGGGACCAATCGTCGTGGCGATTGCGGTAGATCAGGGCGACTTCGCTTTGCGCGCCGTTGTGCCTGTAGACCACCCCACCCGCGGAGTATTCACTTGAATATTGGCTGTTCTCCATCCTATGCTTTCGGTTCTTGCACCGCTGCCCGGTACCATGCGTATTGCATGATATCCGCTTACTTCGCTTGCACAGCGGTCGGAAGCAGCGAGAGCAGATCTTCCATGCTATCGAACTTATAATCGGGGTGCAGGCTGTCTATCTCTTCGATGGTGCCGGAGCCCCAGGTAACCCAGGCCGTTCTCATGCCTGCCGCCTTGCCCGCTTTGATGTCCACAAGCGCATCGCCTACATAGATCATCTCGGCTGGAGGCACGCCGAGCCTTTGGGAGGCCACCAGCAGAGGGATCGGGATATGGCTTATGCCGCTCGGTGTCCTCGATGGTGACGAGAGTATCGAAGAATGGTGTAAGCCCGAACAGGTTGAGGCCGCGAGTGGCTGCCGGTATGCCTTTGGAGGTGGCGACGCCAAGCAACATCCCGGCTTCTCTGAGCCGCGCCAGGGTCTCCTTCGTGCCGGGTACCAGGGTGATAGCGGTATCGTGTGTGATGGTCTGGTAAGCCCTGTAGACGCATACATTTCCTGGCTCCTGCCAGGTGCGATCTCCTCGAAGGCGTCGTAAAGGGTGCGCCCCAGCGTGGGCAGCACCTCCTCGCGGGTGATCTCACGCCCCAGGCAGGTGCGCACCGTATGCTGCCAGCACTCCACGATATGGTCGATCGATGCTATAAGAGTGCCATCCAGGTCGAACAGCACCGCTTTGAGAGGTGGTTGCGATTGCATGAGTGTCATTATAGCTTACAAAACAAAAGAGCGAACCCGCAGGCTCGCTCCCCGGCTCCCCATATGGAGAGAATTATTGCGTCGTGCACCCTTTTCCGATACGGCATTCCGGCTTACGGCTGCCAGCCAGCTCGAATCAGGCGACCCTGCGGCACCCGAAAGGGACTACTTATGGCTGCTTCCTTCCAGACCTGACCAATTTCGTAGGCTTTCGCCGCGCAGGACCCAATCGTCAACACCGCTTAACAGACGCAGTCCCACAATGTCGGACCTCGAAAGGGAATTCAACCCCGCTGGAGCGGTTTGCGGGTTACAGGGCACCGCTAGTTCCCCATCTAGCACGACTTATGTTAATCTTACCGGACCTCATGGATAGTGTCAAGGCTGCTTTCATCACCCTATCCATTTCTCATTGGCGAAAAGATAGCTGCAGACTGCGAGCAGAACCGTAGAGGCAGCAAGCCATGCCCATATGATGGGCGGTCTGCGAATACCCATTCGCGCCAGCACAACGGCTGCAGGCCAGAAGGGCATCAAGAAGCGGGTCATGCTGACGGTATTGCCTGCGCTGAGAAGGAAGATGATGCCGGCCAGAAGCCATGCCAGGTCACCAGGCATGAGCCAGCCTCGCAGCCACCCTATTACTCCCAGAATAACGAATATAACAGGCAAGCCGAGATCGAGCCACATGTAGAGGGAGTTGCCATAACCGACCGTCAAAACAAGGTCTTTGTCAGGCCCCGATTGGGCGACGCTTTGCCAGAGCAGGCTGACACCCCTGGCGTATGTAAGCGGGAAGAAAGTGAAAGATTGCCCCCAGGCGGCGTGTTCTTGCACGATAATCCATAAGTTGTTGGATATGCTCCATGCGTAGACCATGTAGAGTGCGAGCGCAAGTGGGACCAGTGCAACCCAGCCGAGATCACCCCAACCGGGATCCTTGCGGTCACTCGCGGTCGTTCCTGCATCGTGGCCGTTATCGTTCTTTGCTCGCGCTGCTAACCATTCCACGATCAACACGACCACCAACACTACGCCGATCCAGCGGGTGAGCACAGCCAGGGCGCCCAGTGCTCCCGCCAGGGGCCATATGGCGTGACGAGCTGCCAGCACGCAACCAACCGCCAGCAAAAGAAAGAGGGACTCGGTGTAGAAGGCTGACCAGAAGACGCCGGCCGGGAAGACCGCGACCAGCCAGAGCGTGCGGGTCGCCACAGATTGTGGATGGCTGGCGGCAACGAGATGCCAAAGGAAGTAGAGGGCCGCCAGGAACGCCAGGTTGCTTACTACGAGTCCCGCGAGCGCGTAACTACCATAATCAGGATCGTCGATGGTGAGGCCAAAGACACTGAACAGCCCGCCGAGCAGATGCGCCAGCAAAGGTAAGACCGGAGGGAACGCCAGATTAGAGACGGAGGGCGCAGGCGGGATAAAGTAGCCGAACTTTGCGATGCCTGCGTACCAGGCGCCATCCCAGCCGAGAGCGAACTCGGTGATTGGCCCGCCATGATAGAGCCTGGGAAGGTTACTCAGCCCGAGCCAGGCAGCCGTGAGAACTACAAGGCGTGAGCCGAGAAAGCTCAAGACGGATGCCCGGAATGCCTGTGATGAGAAATCGAAACGCGGCATAATAGCTGCTCGTAGCATATTGGATTACGTTCCCATTGTGCCCTGCGGATTTATCAGTGTCAACATCTCAAGCGCCCTGTAAGATCGGTCTCCGGACGTATTGACTTGCTGATCGTAACCCTGCTATAGTGGGGACGCAAGTAAGCTAATGCGCAGCACCGCGCAAGGGAGGCAGTATGAGCAGAATAATTGTCACCACCGGCTCATATAGCGGTCTTCCATTTCGTGGGAGGGGCGCGCTTGCGTGCAGATAGGCTACTCTTCAGTAGCTGACAATTTGAATATCGCAAGGCCGTAGCGCAACTCTCGCAGCTACGGCCTTCTTTATTGTGTTGCCTTTTGCGTTGTCCGCATAGTAGGCGATGCTCCGGGGGCAGTGGACTTTGGAAGCCCACTGCCTCTCTTTTTGCGGTCAAACATCAGTAATGAAGCAAACCCAAGGAGCACTCACCAACCATGCCTACCAGATGGAATTATGAGGACGAACTAGAAGAATATACGGATATGGCTACGGTAAAATACAAACCCAGGGCGAAACCGAAACGAAGCCGCGCCGACATCGTGGCCGAGCTGGTCGAGCAGAGCGACGACACAAAGGCGGGCTTCGACCCATCGTTCGGCTCCAAATCTGCCGAAAAGTTCAACGTATCTCGGCACGAGCGCGAGTGGATACTGCTCTATCTGAGCGGCTTCTACGAGGAGCACCTTATCCTGGACGTGCTGAAGCCTGTGAAAGGCGGCAAGGAGGCCACAGTCTACTGCTGCCGGGCCGACCCGGTAATTGGCGTCGATCTACTGGCGGCGAAGCTCTACCGCCCGCGCATCTTCCGCAACCTGCGCAACGATTCGCTCTACCGGATGGGCCGGACGGTGCTCAACGAAGAGGGCAAGCGCGTGGGGAGCCGCGAGGCCAGGGCGATGGAGAACAAGACGCGCTTCGGCCAGGAGCTGCGCCAATCGAACTGGCTCGGCACGGAGGTCGCCACGCTGAGCCTGCTTTATGAGGCGGGAGCCGACGTGCCACGTGTATATGCCAGCAACGACCATGCTATTCTGATGGACTACTTTGGCGACGTCGATTGGCCGGCTCCAGTGCTCCAGAACGTCACTGTGAGCAAGAAAGAGGCTCGTCCGCTCTTCGACCGCCTTATGCACAACATAGACCTGATGCTGGCAAACAACCGCATCCATGGCGACCTGTCGGCGCACAATATCCTCTACTGGGAAGGAGAGGTGAAGATAATAGACTTCCCGCAGGCGGTCAACCCCGACGTGAACCCGTACGGCTACGAAATCTTCCTGCGAGATGTCACCCGCGTCTGCCAGTACTTCTCAAAGTACGGCATCGAGGCGAACGCTGAAAAGCTGGCGCAGGAGATGTGGTCGCGCAACATCACGCTCGACGACCAGTAAACGAAATCAGGCTCTTGATTTGCGATGATATTGATCGCAAATCAAGAGCCTGATTTCGTTGGCGGAGAGGGTGGGATTCGAACCCACGACGAGTTTCCCCGTACCCGCTTTCCAGGCGAGCGCCCTAGGCCTCTAGGCGACCTCTCCACATTGCGGAATGTGGAATGCGGAGTTCGGAATTGATATGTGGAACGGAAATGCTATTCCGCATTCCGAATTCCACATTCCGCATTCGTTTGGGCGGAGAGGGTGGGATTCGAACCCACGGGGCTTTTCAGACCCACTCGTTTTCGAGACGAGCGCACTAGGCCACTATGCGACCTCTCCACTTGCTAAAAAAAGGGCCAACCTTTTAGGTCGGCTCGTGTGGCGTGGCTGGAGGGGCTCGAACCCCCGACCTTTGGGTCCGCAACCCAACGCTCTATCCACTGAGCTACAGCCACGCGGTCCTTTTTTAACTCTGTCATTATAACAAATACGCCCAGGGTTTGCAAACGGCTTCCAACGAAACTTTCTTGTAAAGACCTTGACAGGTAGACCGTTCCGCCTGTATCATACAAGTTATACAAATTAGCCTTGCGGCTATGCTGTTAGATAAACTACGCCTGTAACCTGGACTGCTCGATACTCCAAAAGTATCGAAGGTCTTGCACAGGCAAATCCGAACGGGAGGTTATGTAGTCCTCCCGAAAAACAACGTACTACCACGTCCAACGACGTACCTTAAAAACAGAATAGGGAGGTGTCTTATGTTAGATCCCCTTGCGGTGATCGGGATTGTAGTTGCGGTTGTCGCAATTATTGCCACCGTAGCCGCATACGTAGCATTCAGGTCAGCGAGGTCAGCTCTATCAAGAGAGAAAGAGCTGGCTGACGAGAGGGTAAAGACCGCCGAAGAGAAGGCCGGCGTAGCCATCCGGGAGGTCGAAGCCCAGCGTAAAGAGATAGTCCTACAAGCTAAAGACCAATCGCACCAGATCAGGAGCGAAGTTGAAACCGAGTACCGCGAAAGGCGAGCCGAAGTGCAGCGCCAGGAGCGAAGACTCCAGCAAAAAGAGGAGAATCTCGACCGCAAGCTCGAAACCACAGAGAAACGTGAGAAAACGCTTCTAGCCAGAGAGCGCGAGCTCGATGCTCTGCAAGCCAGCATAAGCAATATGCAGGAAGAACAGCGCAAAGAGTTGGAGCGTGTCGCAGGCATGACAGCCGGGGAGGCCAAATCAGTCCTACTTGCCGAAATCGAGGAGGAAGTAAGGATAGATGCCAATCGCCGCTATCGTGAGGTAGAGGCCGAGGTCAAAGAAGAGGCCGACACTCGCATACGCAAGATACTGTCAATCGCAGCGTCGAGAGCAGCATCCGAGTATGTGCCCGAAATCACCACTTCCACTGTGCCGCTGCCCAATGATGAAATGAAAGGCCGTATAATCGGCCGCGAAGGACGAAACATCCGCGCAATCGAGCAGGCAACAGGGGTCGACCTCATCATAGATGAGACCCCCGAAGCCATTACCCTGTCGGCATTCGACCCGGTTCGCCGTGAGGTGGCCCGTCGAGCTTTGCTCAAGTTGATCGCCGATGGCCGTATCCACCCCGCTCGCATAGAAGAGGTGGTTACGAAAGCCAAAGCAGAGGTAGAAACGCAGATGCGTGAGGAGGGCGAAAAAGCTGCCTATGCCGCCAACGTTCAGGGACTACATCCTGATCTTATCAAGCTACTGGGCAGGCTGATGTACCGCACCAGCTACGGGCAAAACCAGCTACACCACGTTGTGGAGGCCGCAAAGATCGCGGCAGCCCTGGCCGCCGAAATCGGCGCCGACGTGAACGTAGCCAGGACCGCTACGCTGTTGCACGACATCGGAAAAGCTGTCGACCACGAGGTCGAAGGCCCTCATGCAATCATCGGCGCGGAGCTAGCCAAGCGGCTCGGACGGTCGCAGAAGATAGTACATGCAATCGCAGCACACCATAACGAGGAAGAGCCGGAAACGGTGGAGGCCTGGATAGTGCAGGCCGCAGATGCCCTCTCCGGTGGACGCCCCGGTGCGCGGCGCGATAGCGTGGAGCACTATATCAAACGCCTGGAGGCGCTCGAAGCTGTCGCCAACTCTTTCGAGGGAGTTGAAAAGAGCTTCGCCATACAGGCAGGGCGCGAAGTCAGAATGCTCGTCAAACCCGAGTTGATAGACGACCTCGGCGCGATGAGATTGGCGCGAGACGTGGCCAAACGGATCGAAGAAAGCCTGGAATACCCGGGCCAGATCAAAGTAACCGTAGTCCGCGAAACTCGTGCCATAGAGTACGCCAAGTAAATTTATAATTCGTAATTTTGAATTCTGAGTTAACCGATTAACTCAGAATTCAAAATTCGGAATTCTAAATTCCAATCAGGCCGGTGCCTATAAAGCCGGCCTGATTGCCGTTTGGAGGGATTGAGGAATTATGAAAGGCGGCTGGAGTATGTGGGAGGTGTGCGTTGTACCGCCCCCTCACGAGGGCCGGTTGCCTGCAAGCAGATGGGGCCCAGGAGGTTATGTAGGGCAGCAATCTCGCTGGGGAGGAGTCCAAGCCTATGATTGGTTCTCTGCGGCGTCTTCCGGCGCCTGAATGAGTGCCTGACTAAGCAAATACAAAAGGTCGTTTTAGAGCAGCACCCGCGGCCGCAGCATGGGCAATGGTGCGATACCGCTGTTCGTCCTGGCGCTCGGAGCTGCGACAAGGCGAATTATCACGTACTACACACATTGAGTTTGGACTATTGCGTTGGGCCTGGACTACCCGCATCGTCAATATTCAATACTCAAGACTTGTCTGAAGCATGTGGTCCCACATTGAGGCCCCGACATGTTGGCAGAACATTCTCCTTTGGAGGCAACTTAATGGACCCTACTAACCTTACAAATCCTACGATCAGTCTCGATGGTGTATCAGATGAGATTATCCCCAAAGAAGTGCACGTTTACGACGACACGGAGATCCTCAAAGTATCCGCACACTCGCGCCCAAGTGCAGTAGCAGGCGCGATCGCGGCGGTTATACGCAACCATGGCCGCGCTGATGTGCAGGCAATAGGCGCAGGAGCCACCAACCAGGCTATTAAAGCGATTGCAATCGCCCGCGATTATCTTCAGCCGAATGGCATAGATATCGTTGTGATACCCGCCTTCATCGACGTCATGATCGCCGATGAAGAGCGCACCGCCATTCGCCTGGTTGTAGAAGCACGCACCTGAGGAATCAAACTTCCCGATTCAGATTGAAGTAGAATTGTCCCTAAGGCAAGCCGGTGGCCGGAGCTACCGGTTTGCTTCGCCCATGAAAGAGGATAAATATCTACTTTCTTTACCAGGAACTCTACAATCTGTAAGGCGTGGGAAGCACTTCTATGTCACCAAAAGCAAAAAGGTCGCCCGCGGGCGACCTTTTTGCTTTTGGTGACATACTATCTAGCGCACGCCGAAATAGAGTGCGAGCGAAAGGAACTGGAAGATGAAAGTGCCCAGCGCGGCCAGCAGGGTATGGCTCAAAGGCATATAGTAGAGACGCTGTACGAAGCGTACAGTCAGGAAAGTGGTGAGCACGATACCGGCGAACCAGAGCGCTTCGCCAAAGAAAGCAGGCAGGCCGAGGTCGACAAGAGCTGCCCCCGCCATGATCAGGATAGCTCGCGGCACCTGCAACTCAAGGTATGCCCATACCGAGCGGTTGAACTGCCCGCTCCCCACCATCAGCTCACCCACCGACCTGACCAGCATCCCGACGAACGGCAACTCGGCTATCCCGAGCACCAGCATGAAGATCACCCAGGCAGCATGCTGCCACACAAAAGGTCGCTCGTTGTGGCGCATCAGCACATCACTGAGCAACAAGTAGGCCGGCACCAGAGAAATGAGGAGTTGTCTCCTGAGCACAGGGAGCCATGTGACAGGCGCGTCGGTCTCCTCGCTGCTCACACTATAAAGATCGGACTTATTATTGGAACTGCCTGCAATGCGCACAATCTCGGCGTCAGGGTCCAGGAAGAGTTGGGCGATAGGCATCACGGAATCTTCGTCTACAAAAGCCTCAAGAGGCATTGCGTTATGGTTCTGCCCGGATGACTGCACCAGGTACGACACCACAAGCTGGAGCAGCCTGTCAAAGTTCTTCATGTCGGAAGTAATGAGCAGCCCTCTCCCGCCCCGGCCCGACGCTCCCAGCAGCGTAGGCAGCCAGCCGAGCATAGGCGCCGGAGTCGAAGGCCTGGTCTTACCCGTAAAAGGAATCAGCACCACGTAGCGCGAGCGATTGTGTAGCTCCATCACCCGCAGCACGCTTATCTGCTGCCAGGGTATGTAACGCCAGCCCGTAATCTCCGCCACGCCCAGACCCTGGGGTGTCACCTGAATCGTCGGAAACAGGTTCGTCAGGAAAGCCGCCACCAGGCTCGCACCCGCTACTCCAAGCACAACGCCAAGCGTGGCCCAGTTCACGAGCGAAGACAATGAATTGCCCTGCGCCGCGACCAGAGGTATCAGCACCAGACCTGCATGAGCCACCGACAGCATCACCAGCAGCGCAGAAAACGTGTTTGTCACCAGCGTCCAATTCCTCGGATACTGGAACTCTCCCTGCTGGGCCGATTGTTGAAGCTCGGCGGCCAGCGATTGCATATTCGTTCTTGGATTGTCGGCTACATTTGTTGCGTCAGCTGTGTTAGTATCGACGGCTTCATTCCGGGCGCGCCGTCCAAAAATACGATTTATCCCCATGGAGCGAGTCTGTGATTTCATAAATGGAATACCTCCGATAATAATCCTACCAACCGGTACCCCTCCCAACAATAGCCTATTAGGTGGTCATAGCACTGGGACTTTGGTACGACAACGTGCTGCGTACTGCTTTTGATTTTGCCTGCGCTGCGTCCAATCAAAGATAAGTATTCAGTCATTTAGAAGAGATGGACGCGGCGCGTCCATCTCTTCTAAATGACTGAATAAACAGGTCTGGTATAATGCCCTGAAAGGACCTGGATACGATGGATGAAAAGCAGCCCGCAGAGCCGGGCACAGAAGATGGTGGGCTTTCGAGCGCTGGGGAGGCCAACCGCTACAACACACTCGGCATAACACAGGCCACCCAGAATATGCCTCAGCAGGCGATAGCCTCTTTTACGAAGGCTATCGAGCTTGACCCGAAGAACCCGGGCTATCTATACAATCGCGGCATTGTCTACGCCACAGACAGCGCCTATGAGGCGGCTGTACAAGATTTCACGCATGCCCTCGAATTGCGGGGAGAGGACGCCGATATCCTCAATAACAGGGGCAATATCTACGCCATGATGGGCCGGTGGGAGGAAGCTTTCGCCGACCTCACCCGCTGCATCGAGCTAAACCCCAACCAGCCGGAGCCATACAACACTCGCGCGGCAGTGCTGGCGCAAATGGGCGATCTGGTGGGTGCCACCATAGACTTCAGCCGCGCCATAGATATCAAGCCTCAGTACGCCGAAGCCCACTTCAACCTGGCACGCATCAACGCCATGATGGGCCGCTGCGACCTCGCCTCTGCCCATCTCAAAGACGCTATCATGCTTCAGCCGGCCTACAAGCAGGTCGCCCGCGCCACGGGTGATTTCGACGCCTGCCGGGGCAAGCCTGAGTTCACGGCGTTTTGACGGACGAAAGACGAAAGACGAAGGTTAGCCTTCGTCCTTCGTCTTTCGTCCTTCGTCCGTTTAATCCAGCTTCTTATGGCTTAGCCTGGACTGCGGGTCTTTTGCATTGTCCCAGACGAGCCAATCCCCTACCACGGCGGCCTGGTATCTCGGGGCATCCTGCGGGGGGGTGTTCGGAGGGGTCTGGAGCAGTGGAACAGCTTTCAGGTCGGGGGACGAGAGATCGATGCCATAAAGGTCCGAAGCATCGATGCTTGTGCTGAAGAGGAGCTTATCACCGTAAAGGGTGAGGTTTTGCATAGTGCCGGTATATGGTAGCTCAATGCTTGTGCCTGTAGAGAGGTTAATCAAGAATGAGTTTTTGGATTTCATGCTCACAGCAAGCCGGGTGCCGCTCAGCGAATAGGAAGGGAGCGCGAAGTCCGGGCCGCTGCTTAGATAGGCTGTGAGCTCCTGATATTGGTTGCCTGTTGCCAGGTCGTAGGCTTCAAGAGTGTATGGATAGCCTGGCACCGGAGTGGAAGTCTGCGAATGATCGTAGTCAACCTCGCACCAGACCAGAAACCGTCCTTGTCCCGCCAGGCCGGTGATTTGAGACGTGTTGCCAATCAAATCTTTCACCTCTGTCGTGTTGCCTGTGTCCACGTTCTTGGCTTTGATAATCTGCGCGTTGTCGCTCACTTCCAGCCATGCGACGGTTCTACCCGCGACCACAGGGTTCTGAGGAAACGAGCTCCCCGTCGCCCTGGAAATATCGTAGTCCATGCCTGTGGCCAGGTCTTTCGCGTACAATCCCGGCGGAGAGCACTCAGCACAACCGATGCTCTCGTCGCGCCAGGCCACGAGCGAGCCATCTATGCTGGCCTCTGTCTGGTTCTGAGAGGCAGTTGTGACGGTTACAGGCTTATTCGTGTGCAAATCGAGCGCCATGATATCGAGGTCTGTGTAGTTTCCCCTGTCGGCCGGGCCTGTCTGCAATCCTTCGTACCAGACGAGATAGTCGCTCGATGCTTGCGGGCCAACCTGGGCCTTTCTGGAATTGGAGGGCGCCGGGAGCACCGGCTCGAGTATAGGTTGCTCCTGCGGCGGTGCGCTATATTTCGCCTTGTAGGCGAATGTGCCAAGCTGGCTCAGAAGGACGTTATAAGGCGGCTGGTTGGACGGATTCCACTCGAACACGGCTCGCTCGAAGTACTGGACCGTGTGCATGGTGCCATCGAGAGCGCTCGTCTCCTGAAACTCGTCCGAAATTGGGAGACCTTGCTGCATTATGCCGCCATGAGCGTTGAAGTAAGCCAGGAAGGAGCCGCCTACCCGCTTGCCCGTCTCTTTGAATAGAACTGAGCCAGGGTCGTTGTTCGGAATCTGGTTGGGAGCGCCGTGCGGGTAGTTCTGGCGATATGCCAGTACGCCAAGTAGCCCGAGAAGCACATCGTAAGGTCTCTGGTTCTCGGGGTGCATCTCAAAGATGGAGCGTTCGAAGTATTGCACCGTGTAGGTTTTGCCGTCTGTAGGGTATAGCTCCTGCATCTCAGGCGAGATCGGGTACCCCTGCTGCATCAGCCCGCCATTCTGGGTCCAATATTCAAGAAAGCGGCCCGAGATAGATTGCTGTGTCTCAGGGAAATAGCGCGTGCCCGTTTGTGATTGCGCAAATGTAAACCCTGGACCGCCAACAATTGTCGAGAGAAGGACGCCAAGTATCATAACCCTGCTGAATATCTTCTTCACCGTTGTTCTCCATGCCGAGTTTTGGGGTGCTTTAGCTACCGGCTGATAGTATAACCTAAGAAATGCGGTGGCGAGGACGAAGGACGAAGGCCAACTACCTTCGTCCTTCCACTGACAACCTGGCAGACCTACTTTAGCGCGTCCGGAAGCTCGCGCACTACTAACCGGGGGCGATCTTGCCTTGAGGGGTTGCCATTGGCGTCCACGTACACCAGTCTGCCGCCGGCCACCGTGAACTCGTACTGGCTGAAGCTGCCCGGAACCGAGTTGATTATTGGCACTACAGTGTTGGCCCTTTTCAGATTGATGCCATTGATATCCGCATGGGCGGGGCTGCTGCTGAACAGGATGAGATCGCCCTGAACTACAAGATTGTTCATCAGTCCTTTGTAAGCAAGCTCGAACGAATCGTTACTCGGCAGGTCTTTGACAAAGACATTGCCCTCGCTGTCTTGCACAACAAGTCTGTCGCCGCTCAATGCGACGTTGGGCAGGGAGCCCTTCGGGTCGAGCACGTAGGAATACGCGTCGTGTGTTTGGCCTGTTTTGAGGTCGTAGGCCTTTATGTACGACACCTTGCTGTCCCCTTTGGTATTGTTATAGGCGATCTCGCTCCAGATTAGATTGTTGCCGCTCATCTGTACGTTTGTGAGATATGGTTCTTCAGTGGCGACCTCTCGCACCAGCGTAATCTCATTGCTGTCGAGGTCCTTCACCTTTAGCTGCTGACCTGCCGCGCCACCTTCCAGCCATGCGACTTTTCTGCCGGATATGCCGATGGTTCCTTGAGGCACAAAGCCTGTGGCTACCGTATACTCCTGGCCTGTCGCAAGGTTCTTCGCGTAAACGCCCGATGCAGAAGATTGGCAGCCCGCACAACTGGTGTCATAGCTTCCCCATGCGACCATGTTGCCGTCGAGGACCTGGTCTCCCTGGTCGCCCTGTGCATCTGTAACGGTGATCACGTTATTTGTGCGCAGATCGAGGGCGCGTATATCGAAGGTGTTTACTATGCCTCCGCCGCTGGACTTCAATTCGCCCTCTGACCATACAAGGTACCGGTCATTGCCGATGGGCGCGTACTGGTCCTTGCCCCCTACCGGCGGCGGGACAATCGTAGTGGGCAGAGGGGGAACAGGCGCAGGCGCAGGCGTTTGCCTTGCTTTGTAAGCGAATGTGCCGAGCTGGCTCAGCAGAACGTTGTAGGGAGGCTGGTTCGGATGGATTCCACTCGAAGACTGCGCGCTCAAAATACTGGACGGTGCGCACCTTGCCGTCGAGGCTGCTTTTCTCCTGGAACTCGTCGGAGATAGGCAGGCCTTGCTGGGCTACGCCGCCATGCTGGTTGAAGTAGACCAGGAAAGAGCCGCCCAACCGCTTGCCCGTTGCAGGATACGAGACAGATCCCGGGTCTGTATTAGGAACCTGGTTGGGCGCGCCATCGGGATATTTCTGCCGGTATGCCAGCACACCGAGCAGCGCAAGCTCAACGTCGTATGGCCGAGGGTTTTCCGGGTGCATCTCGAAGACGGCCCGCTCGAAATACTGCACAGTATATGTCTTGCCATCTATAGCTGATTGATCTTCCAGCACAGGAGAGATCGGATAGCCTTGCTGCAATAGCCCGCCGTTTTCATTCCAATATTCAAGGAAGCGACCTGAAACAGATTGTTGTGTCACGGAGAAAAAGCGCGTGTCCGTTTGTGATTGCGCGAATGCAAACCCTGGACCGCCAACAATTGTCAAGAGAAAGACGCCAAGTATCATAACCCTGCTAAATACTTTCTTCACCTGTATCCTCCGCGTCGCATTTTGGGGTGCCTTTTGACAGCGACTGGAAGTATAACGGGGAAGAGGGGCGATGGTTGCATGGGACGACGAAGGACGAAGGCATTTCTGCCTTCGTCCTTCGTCTTGCTTCGGAATGTAATGACTATCTTTGGACCAGGTCCGGTTCTTCTTCAGGGGATAGCTGGGTTGCCCCGGGCAAGCCCTCGGCTGCCATTTCCCTGCCTGCTTCCTCAACCGTATATTCAATGCCACCGCCTTCAGCCATAGCTGCACCTGGTGCAGGACGGTTGCTCTTGCGGAGCGGAATCTCCTTGAGGAATATAGTCAACACGAAACCCAAACCTAACAGGATCGTGCCGATCAAGAACGCCTCCTGGATACCCGCAAAGAGAGAGTTCTTCAAGGCGGTGTTGATCAGATTAGCCATTGTATCCACAGCGGACGGCGGCGTGCCGGCCTGCAGCAATTGCGCCTTGAGAGCGTCTGCGCCACCACCGCCCGTCGCCAGGCTTTGAGTAGACACATGGCTGAATCCCGCCAACAGTTTGTCCACAGGAATGTTCTTGGCGACATCGGGAGGCAAGGCCTTCACGCCGTTTTGCAACTGCGCTGGGAGCTGGCTCTGGAACTGGTTGTTGACAACCGTGCCCAGGATGGCCACGCCCACCGTGCTGCCGATCGAGCGGAAGAACTGCACCGCCGCCGTTACTACGCCCACGCGTTGTATCGGGAAGACGTTTTGTACTACCAGCGTGTAGAGCGGGAATGCCACACCGAGGCCAAGACCCATGATAATCATATAGACGATCGTGGTGAAGCGTGAAACATCTATCTGCATTGTCCAGAGTAAGCCCATACCGAGCGTGACCAGGCCCATGCCGATGATGCCGATAATCCGGTACCTGCCCGTTCGGGAGATTATCTGTCCCGTGATGACGCTCGACACCACCACTGCAAGGGTCAGAGGTGTAATGGCGTTACCGCTGGCGGTAGCGGAATCACCCTGGATAGCCTGGATGAAGAGCGGGATGAATAGCACCGCCCCGAACAAACCCACACCGGTCACGAAGACTGTGCCTACTGAAACGGTGAAGATACTGTTCTTGAACAGGTCGAGCGGTATTATCGGTTCGGGAGTACGGCTCTCGATAAAGATGAAGGCCGCCATGGCTACCACCGCTACCACGAACATACCAATCACCTTGGCCGAGCCCCAATCCCAATCGGGCGTGCCGCCAAGCGAAAGGGCTATCAGGAGCGGTACGAGCGAGACAACCAGCGCGCCCGCGCCCAGCCAGTCGATCGACTTACGGACCTGCTTCTTATCTTCGGCAGGGAAGGTGAAGAAAAGCACGGCCAGGGCGAGGATGCCCACCGGCACGTTTATATAGAATATCCAGTGCCAGCTATAGTTGTCTGTGATAAAGCCGCCGAGCGTGGGGCCGACCACAGAAGAGAGGCCGAATACCGAGCCGAATACGCCCTGCCACTTACCCCTGTCTGCCGGTGGGATAAGGTCTGCGATAATTGCGAAAGCGCAGGCGGCAATGAAGCCCGCTCCCAGGCCTTGCAGGCCACGGAAGATAATAAGCTGGTTCATGTCGCCGCTGATGCCCGACAACGCCGAGCCTATCAGGAAGACTCCGATACCGGCCATGTAAAGCCACTTGCGGCCATACATATCTGACAGCTTGCCGATAATGGGCACGCTGATCGTGGATGTCAACAGGTAGATCGTAACTACCCAGGAATAGCGATCAAGACCCTGCAAGTCGCCAACGATCTTGGGAAGCGCCGGGCCGACGATAGTCTGGTCGAGTGCCGCTAGCAAAATACCAAGTAGCACGCTGACCATGACTATCAGGAGCTGAGTGCCTTTAATATAGGTCCTTTCTTCCGCCGGCTGGCCCCAGGCTTGCGCCCCGGTACCGGTTCTGGCGGGAGATACGGTTGCTCTGTTATCCATTTTCTCTAATCTCCTCGATTGTTATTTTTACTTTTCGCCTGGTCGCACCGGACAGGCTTCGTCGTATTCGTAGAGACCCTCGGGGAACAGGGTGCCAAGATGGCGGCAGGCCAGGGCAATGTCGTATAGCTGGCCGTCTGTGAGGCGAGAGAGGTGGTTACGCATTGCAGCCCGGAACTGCAACTGAGCGATCTCTCCTATCTCACTTCCTGTCGCAGTCAACCGGAGGTAGGTCTTGCGCCTGTCGTCGGCGTCCGGCAAACGCTCGACATAGCCCAGCTCTACCAGGCGGTCTACGGTACGGGTGATTGTGGGGTTGGCAACGTCGAACTTCTTCGCCAGCTCGCTCGTGAGCAGCTTACCCCGTGTCAATTCATGAAGGATTGCCATTTGCTGCTCGCCCATGTCCTTGTACGGCGTCATCACCGTAGTCGTTCGTATCTGGTGCTTGAGAGTCCTGAACACCCTGGGCAAGGTGCGGACAACCTGTGTCGTAGCTTCCTCAAGCGCCTGCGCATGCCGCCACTCGGCTTCCAGAATCGCCTTTGCCTGATCGCTCTCCGGCATTATCCTTAGTGTGTATGCCACTTTATGCCTCTCCATTTCTTCGGCTCTTCATCGAGCCATAAATCCCTGTTTCTTCGCAGCCAATCTTTTCATCGTTGCCGGCAAGAAATAATTAGCTTAGCTAATATATAACATAGTTACGTAATTTGTCAATCGGTCTTTTGGCCTAGTTTGTCCTGGCCTTAGTTCGTATGACCAAGTTGTCAGTTGTCAGTTGTCAGTTGTCAGGTAGCTTATCGGCTATCAGCTATCAGGTTTTAAATCACGAAGAGCACGAAGAGCACGAAGATCACGAAGGTTTTTATGGGTTTGAATCAGAGCTCGCAGCCCAGAGGGCACCCTTCTCATGAGTAGAGAGTGCACAGTAGATCAGAGATGAGCGAACTACTTCGCTTATGGATTTGATGGGCTTAAACAATGAAAACCTTGGCGACCTTGGCGGAACTTGGCGTCTTGGCGGTTACTGTTCTACTGACAACTGACAACCGGCCACGCTACCTGGCACGACTTCGCACGTTACTTCAATACGGGGCAAATAAACAGAACAAAGGGATGGCAATCCACATCTGCCGTCAGGTGATTTTGACTTCGGCTGATCCTGCATCTATAATCGGCGCTAGGATGTTATGACAACTAACAGGAGGCCATATGAGCCTACGCAGCCTACGGGTCCATTCACTGCTCATTCTGATTACAACGGCCACAACGTTAGCGATTGGCGGCCTCAGCCTCGCGTCTTATAGCGCGGGGGCTGCTCCCCTGTCCTCCACAGGCGCGGCGGCTATCCGGTGGGGCTTCTATGTGACTTATAACGCCAACTCGCTCGCGTCGCTGCAGGCCAATGTGAGCAAGCTCAATTACGTGTCGCCCTGGTACTTTAACCTCAACGCGAACGGCCAGGTCACAGGCAGCGACCGAGCTGACGTCACCCAGATAATCAGGAGCGCAGGCGCGAAGAATCTGCCTATGCTCAAGAACAGCTCAGCCGAGTACGATACCTTCTCGGCTATCATCAACGACGACAACAAAATAAGCGCCATCGTCAACTCTATTGATTCTCTGGTGACGGCCAACGGCTACGACGGTATCACGATAGACTTTGAAGCTCTCAACCCCGCCGACAAAACGAGACTCACCATCTTCATGAGCCGCGTCTACGACCGTCTCCACGCGGAAGGCAAGCTGGTGACGGCTGTGGTGGCCGCAAAGACCCGCGACATAAGCACGGGCTGGGCGGCAGTTTATGATTATTCGGCCCTGTACAAGGTCGTGGACTACGTTATGGTGATGGCCTACGATTACTCCTACCCGGGCGGCAACCCTGGCCCCATAGCACCGTTGAACAAGCTGCGCGACACAGCTACTTATGCGCTCTCCAAGATGCCCGCACGTCAGGTAATATGGGGTATGGGCGTGTATGGCTACGATTGGCCTGAGGGGCCGGACGGCAAATCGCTTGGCATGGCCGACCCACGCACGTGGGCGGAAGCCGACGCCATCGCGCACCAACCCGGCTCGCAAAGCGGCTATGACGCCTCGGCCCAGGCTCCCTGGACGCGCTACACGACCAACGGGCAGCTAAGGGAAGTTTGGTACGAGAACGAGCAAAGCTTCGAAGCCAAGCTGAGCCTGGTCACAGGTGATAAGATGGCCGGCTTCGCCCTCTGGCGGCTAGGGCAGGAGGACCCGCACATCTGGGATACGATCGCCGGTATTCCAACGCCCCTCCCCGCCACAGGCACCCCTCAGGGCTACCGGCCCGGCACGACCACGCCCGGCCCGCCGTCCACGGCAACCAGCATACCCGCCACTGCCACGCCGAAGCCCCCCACGCCGACCTCAACCCCTACACCCAAACCGGTAGCCTGCAACGCGATCACGCCCTTCACGTCCACCACGGACAGATTATATTTCTCGCAGACAGGGCACAGCCTGAGCGGAGCATTCCTCGAATACTGGCAGCAGAACGGCGGGTTACCCGTGTTCGGCTACCCCCTCACCGAACAATTCACAGAGAAAAGCCCCACGGACGGCAAGCGATACACGGTGCAGTATTTCGAGCGCAACCGCTTCGAATTGCATCCGGAGAACCAGCCTCCCAACAACGTGCTGCTCGGCCTGCTGGGAGTACAGGCGGCAGGGGGGCGCTTCTTCCCGCCCGCCACCGATCCCGCACCGGGGGCGGACACGCTCTATTTCCCACAGGTCGAGCATACGCTGAGCGGGACCTTCTTCCAGTACTGGCAGCAGAACGGCGGCCTCACACAGTTCGGCTATCCAATCTCCGAGCCTGTGCTCGAGCAGAACCCCGCAGACGGCAAGACCTATACGGTGCAATACACAGAGCGTGCCCGCCTCGAGCTTCACCCTGAATATACGGGCACCAACGCCGAAGTGCTTCTTGGCTTGCTAGGCCTCGATATATCTCCCTGCAAGTAGTGTGGTATAATCAGAGGATTATAAGTCAGAAAATTGATATTAGAAATTAGAAATTAGAAGTTAGATTTGGTTCTAACTTCTAATTTCTAATTTCTAACTTCTAAACAGGAGAAATACATGGATAGCGACAGTGACGTAGTATCCATTGACGTGGAAGTGGCCAGAGAACGGCTTCTCAAGATGAAAGCGCAACTGCTGCGCGACGTTCAGATTAAAGAAAAGCAGGTAGCCGAGGACGGCGACGACCTTGTGCCGGAGCGCGGCGGAATCGGCAACCACATGGCCGACGATGCCAACGAAACCGCAGAGCAAGAGACGATGCTCTCATTACAGCAGAATGCCCAGCGCGAGATCGACCAGATCAACACAGCCCTGGCCCGGATCAAAGCCGGCACATACGGCACCTGCGCCAACTGCGGCAAACCGATCAACCCTGCCCGCCTCGAAGCCCGCCCCTCGTCCATCTATGACATAGATTGCCAGCAACTGGCAGACAGAGGGAAGCTATAAATTACTTGAATTACGAATTACGAATGAAAGGTTGGCAATTCGTAAATTCGTAATTCGTAATTCGTAATTCGTAATTATGAAACGAAGTTTCATCCTGATGTCCCTGGCGGCGCTGGTGGTGCTGGTACTGGACCAGCTTACCAAGCTCTGGATTTCAAGCAGCCTGGAGCTTGGACAGACTAGCCCCATAATTGAGGGTTATATACGCCTCCGCTATACTCAGAACACGGGTGCGGCATTCGGCATCTTCTCCGACGCCACAGGTATCCTCAGCATCGTGTCGGTGGTGGTGATAACGGGTATAGTCGTCGCATTCGTGCGGTTGGGCAACCCTTCTTCGCTGTCGGTGCTGGCCGCGGGGCTGGTAATAGGCGGCGCGCTCGGCAACTTCGCGGACCGCATCAGCCTTGGCTACGTGCGAGATTTCATCGAAGTATACAGGCCGCAACTGACGCTCAATAATACGGTCTATACATTCCCCGTATTTAACACAGCCGACAGCGCCATCACCGTGGGTGTGATACTTATTCTGGTCGGCCTCTTGTTCGGCAAGACAAGCGAGCCTGCTCTGCCGGAGGCCACCACGGTCCCTCCCATGGACACCACCCTGCCCACTCCCCAGGAGCCCGAGACAGACCCAAAGAGCACTGCTCTTCGGGAGTCATGAGTTAGCCCTCTCGCCTCAGAACTCAGAACCCAACTAGAACTCCACTATGGTTACCCCGAATATTGTAGAATGGCAAGCTACGCCCGAAGATGAGGGTGAGCGCCTCGACCGTGCCATAGCTATGCATATCGCAGATGTATCGCGATCCTATGCGGCTATGCTTATCGAATCGGGCATGGTGACGGTGAACGGCATCTTAGTAAGCAAGACGAGCCACAGGCTGAAGGCCGGGGACCTCGTTAATGTCGAGATACCGGCTCCTCAGCCCAGTGGCCTATTCGCCGAGGAGATACCCCTCAAAGTCGTGTACGAGGATGCCGACCTGCTGGTGGTGGACAAGCCTGCGGGCATGGTGGTCCACCCCGCGCCTGGCCACGGCAGCGGTACACTTGTAAATGCCCTCCTGGCACACGTGCCCGGCATCGAGCTTGACATGGGCGACGAGGCGCGTCCGGGTATCGTGCATCGCCTGGACAGGGACACGAGCGGCCTGATTGTGGTAGCCAAGAGGCGCTCGGCTCACGAAAACCTCTCCAGGCAGATGGCATCCCGCACGATGCTGAAAGAATATGTCGCTCTGGTGGCAGGCACACCCCGCCCGCCCCAGGGCATAATAGACGCCCCTATCGCCCGCGACCCTCGCGACCGCAAGCGCATGGCCATCGTGCCCGGTGGCCGCCATGCCCGCACTCGCTACACCACCGAGCGCGACCTGGGACGCTCTACTCTTATACGAGCCACCCTGGAAACGGGCCGGACCCACCAGATAAGGGTGCATATGGCCTCCACCGGCCACCCGATACTGGGCGACCCTGTGTACGGCAAAAGGACGCTGAACGACGCAGCCGCGCTCGGCCTCAAACGCCAGTTCTTGCACGCCCAGCGCCTGGGGTTTACACTACCCTCAACGGGCGAGTGGCGCGAGTTCACGAGCGATCTGCCCGAAGACTTGCAAGGGGTGCTGGAGAAGCTTGAAGCATGAACATACTATGAGGAGATAGACGACGAAAATGAGTGCTGAAGAGCTATTTGTGGAGCTTCGTAAGCTTAATCGGGCCGATAAGCTTCGGGCCATGCAACTATTGGTGCTAGAATTATCGGCTGAGGAAGAAGCTCTATTGATTCCTGGGGCGCAATATGAAATCTGGTCGCCTTTCGATGCGCCGGAAGCTGCTGCGAAACTGAACAAGATGCTGCAAGACGTTGTAGAATCACCTAATGGCTGATAGCCTACTCGTTCCATATGCCCCACTCAAAAATGCACGTGGCGAGGGCAATTTGAGCCGGTTCGACTGGCATTTGCCTGGACGCGCTCTGAAAAAGTACCTTTGTTACTTGGCCAGGCAAACTTCTTCGCTGAATTCGATGGTTGTTTCTATGGCTCGCGGAATAGCTTCGAGGTACGACCAAAAGTTAATCGAAGATGATGAAAGATTACCATATCAATATCTTTTATAGCGACGAGGATGAAGGCTATATTGCCGATATCCCTGATTTGGAATACTGCTCCGCTTTCGGTAAGACGCCTTATGAGGCTTTGGCTGAACTGGAAATAGCAAAGTCCGCCTGGTTGGAGGCCGCAAAGATAGAAGGAAAACCCATTCCGGAACCGCGCTATCGCCCCGTTATCTACCAAACAGCCACTTGATTGAATTGATAAGGTATTTGATTGTGCGCCAAAGAACACTTACATGAGCAAACTGACGTTACAAGTGCAATTCCATGATGAAATAGCAATTTATAGAACGCTGAACATTGACGTAGTCGGAACGGCTCTTATGCTTGTGGATTGTTATGGTGATTGCGGACCCGAAAATAACAAGGTAATCAAAGAAAATATCGCGCCTGTTCTGGCAGCAGCACGCGAGGTTGGAACTAAAGTCATATACTTCCACAACGCGCCGGGTGGAGAAGGTGGGCCTCGCAACATATCACGAGAGCTACACGGAACGCGGCATGCTCGCGAGCGCCTCGACCCATCAGGCTGGAAACCTTCAAGACCCAGCTATTTCCCGATCATAGCGCCCCTGGATACCGAGCCGGAGTTTCAGAAAGCTGACCGCAACGGATTCCGAGATACATTCGCCGGCCAGTACCTCAAAACCTGGGGCATAGACACATTGATTGCCGTAGGCTTCAGTCTGAGGTCTTGTCTTTACCATACTTGCATAGGAGCCATGGAGCATAACTTCCGGGTTATTATGCTCCGCGATTGCACAAGTCCGCCAGGTACAAACGAGTTCGCAGATACCCTTGATAACCACAATCCTGAAGGCGGTTGGGTGCGCTACGCAATTATGAGATTGTTCGAGACCAATGAAGGATATACATCCACGTCTCATGAGTTTATTGAAGCGTGCCAGGCCTTACGACACCGTGAAACAGAGGACTAAGCATAGATGCGCGTACTGATCACCGGCTCGTCCGGGCAAATCGGCACTAACCTGGCGCTGCGGCTGATGGACGACGGGCACGAAGTGTTCGGCGTGGACAAGCGCGTCAACACCTGGACCGACCGCTTCCGCTACCTGCTGCAAGACCTCTCCAGCCCCTACCCACCCTACGAGGGGGGCATCGGCGGCGTCGAGTACCCGAAGGTAGACCTGGTGGTACACCTGGCGGCCCACGCCAAAGTGCACGAGCTTGTGCGCCACCCGCACCGGGCTATGGAAAACATCTCAATGACCTACAACGTGCTCGAATATTGCCGCCTTGCGCGCTTGCCGATAGTCTTTTCGAGCAGCCGCGAGGTCTACGGCGACATCCACCGCTACATCGAGGACGAGGCCCAGAGCGCTAAGACAATGGGCGAAGGAGGAACCGGAGGACGAAGGACGGAGATCACGGCTCACTTCGCCTACACCGAATCTCCCTATTCAGCCTCCAAGATTGCCAGCGAAGCCTTCATCTACTCTTATGCACGCTGCTATGATCTGAAATATATCGTCTTCCGCTTCTCCAATGTCTACGGGCGCTATGATAACGACATCGAGCGGATGGAGCGTGTTATCCCACTCTTCATCCGCCGCGTCGCCAACAACCAGCCCATCACGATCTTCGGCGAGAACAAAGTGCTCGATTTCACCTATATAGACGACTGTGTGAGCGGCATCGCAGCAGGCATCTATGCCCTGCATGAAGGACGGGTCGAGAACCAGACCATCAATCTCGCCTACGGCCAGGGCAACACTCTCGTGAGAATGGCCCAACTGATAGGCCAGGCCGTCGGCAAAGAGCCGAAGATCACACTCGCCACTCCCCTCCTCGGCGAAGTCACTCACTATGTAGCCGACATCACCAAAGCAAGAGAGCTCCTGAGCTACGATCCAAAAGTGCCCCTGGAAGAGGGAATACCCAGGGCGGTGGCGTGGAATATGGAGTGGGAGGCGGAGACGAGGGGACCGACGAACGCGCAAAACGTAAAACGTAAAACGTAAAACGTAGTAAGCAGTAGCAGCAGTAGCAGCAGTTACCTATCGTAATTCGTCATTGGTCTCCCGGCCCCTGACCCCTCGCCGTGCAACCTGCCTCAGCCTAAAACGTTCTATTACCAGAGCACGAGATGTGCAAAGCAGGAATGAACCGTCTTCACGTTGTGGTATGCTAGGGCGGATGGGTGTCCGTCCTTTTCTTTGGGCGAAACAGGACGAAGCTGAAGTAAAGATACGTATTTGATTATGGCAACGAGAACAAATAAGAAGATCGCGGGCATTAGCCTGGCAGTTCTTGCGCTGGGTCTATTCTTTTCCGCCGCCGGAACGCACATCGTAACGGCCCAGGCACAGGGGCGAAACTATCCTGAGACGGGCAAGACGCTCGCCCCAGAATTTATCTCTTTCTTCGACAGCCACGGCGGCGTGCCACTCCTCGGCTACCCTCTTACCGACCCGGAGACCGAGGGCGGTTTCATGGTGCAATACCTGGAGCGCGCCCGTATCGAATACCACCCCGAAAACGCGGGCACCGGCTACGAAGTGCAGCTTGGCCTCCTGGGCAGCATCGAGACTGCGGGGCGCAACTTCGCCCCCTCGCCCGTCGCAGACGCCTCCACCACGCCCACGCGCCTCTATTTCCCTGAGACCCAGCACACGCTCGCAGGCAAGTTCCTCGACTACTGGCAGCAAAACGGCGGGCTGGCCCTCTTCGGGTACCCAATCTCCGAGCCGTTGGTGGAGAACGGTGTGACCGTGCAATATTTCCAGCGTAACCGCTTCGAGCTACACCCCGACCAGGCGGGCACGCCTTACGAGGTGCAGCTTGGCCTGCTGGGGCGCGATTTACTCGCCCAGCGCGTGCAAATAACCGAGACCAGCGTGAGCCTGCCCACGTACGGCTACGAAGAGGGTTTCTACACTCCCACGAACGACTCGGTCGCTCCATACCCGCATCTCGACCTCAACAAGATGGGGCCGATTACTGTGCACACCTACCGCCTTATCGTGCTTGAGAACCGTTACATCAAGCTGAGCGTGCTGCCGCAACTTGGTGGGCGGCTCTACGAAGCCATCTACAAGCCCACAGGCCACGACGAGCTATACCGCAACCCCGTGGTCAAGCCGGCACCCTTCTCGGACAAAGGCTGGTGGCTGGGAGTTGGCGGCATGGAATGGGCCGCCCCAACCGAAGAGCACGGCCTGATGGAATATCTCCCCTGGGACGCCACTACCACCCGCAACGGCGATGGTGGGGCCACCGTGACAGTTTCGGCCACCGACAGGCTGACCGGCATGAAGGTGACAGGCACGATCACCCTCAGCCCCGAAGAGGATGCCTACACGGTATCGGCGCGAATAGAGAACCGCACGGCAGCCCAGCAGCGCGGCCAACTCTGGACCAACGCGATGGTTGCTCCCGGCGGCACCAACCATGTCTCGACCAGGATGCAGTTCATCATCCCCACCACGCAAATGATAATCCACAGCACCAGTGATACGGGCCTGCCGGCGGCGCATAGCGTTATCAGTTGGCCCAACTACAGCGGACGCCTGCTGTCGGATAGCTCCACATGGGGCGGCTGGCTGGGCGGCTTCGCTCCGCCTGCGCCCAAGTCGAGGCGCTTTCGCGGCGGTATACAATCCCGATGCCGACGAGGGGCTGGTCAAGACCTTCTCCAACAAAGATATGCCGGGCCTCAAGATGTTCGGCTGGGGTCCCGACCTCAACCCCTCAGTCTACACAGACGGCGATTCGTCTTACGCCGAGCTTTGGGGCGGCATCACACCCACATTTTGGGACTATGCGCTCTTCCCACCGAACGGCGCTCTCGGCTGGACTGAGAAATGGCAGCCCGTCGCCCACACAGGAGGCGTCAGCGTGGCAAGCCCATGGGGCACCGTATCGGTTGATGGCAACATCGCTCATGTCCTGCCCACCAGGCGCACCGAAGGCGCGACCCTGCTGGTGACCAACCCCTCTACAGGCACAACCAGTTACCACTTCGACGCCTACCCCGATACCCCCGCCACAATCCCTCTTTCCGGCCCCGCCGATAACATCGAAGTGCTGGGAGCCGACGGCACGAGCCTGCTCAAAGGCGACGCTGTCAGGTAGATAGCGAAGGATCCGATAAGCTTCACTTCTGCTTATCCGAGCTAAAGCACCTGGAAATTCTTGTAATTCTGAAATAGAAGGGCTATTGGAGTTCCTACCTCCAGGCGAGGTTTATTTCGCGGCCAGCCTGTCACGAAGGTGCGGGTCATGGTTCTGCCTGACCTTGATGAGACTAAGGTACAATGCTTTTCGACCCTGCAAAGCCTTCGGTAAGCCTGGATTCTTCTATGGGCACTATCACAGTCGTGCCATTAATTATTAACTGGAATGATATCTCATAACTTGGACCGCTCCTACCACCCCCAAATTTATCGTGCCTTGTTATGCGCCCATGGGGCGTAACACCATCTTGCCGAAGTTGATCTGTTCTTATCCCAATAACAGTGTCCCTGTACAAAGAAGATAGCACTGCAATAAGAACTGGCAGGAATAGAATAGAAACGCCGGTAACGGCCCTCCATTTACAATTGTAGGGCTGTAGGGCCAACATCGTAGAGCTTTTTGGAGCGGTATTCCAAGAACGCCCTGTTGCGCTCATCGAATAGATAAAGGTTCTCAGGCAGAGAAGCGGAATCTGCGCGCAATTCGACTGTTTCAGGGCCTATTGAAGTCTTGATAGGTAACGTGTTCACGCTTATTTATTCGCGGCATTCCATTCCGCCGCATACTGCTTCACGGCGGTATAGGATGGGCGCTCGGTGCCGTCTCGGCGGAGGATGCCCCAGGCGATGCGCTCGTCGGTGGGGTCGGTGGAGACGTTGGGGAGGGCCATATTTAGCTGGAAGAGGATCATGGCACCCATCCAGGGGTACTGGTCGCGGCCCATGCGGAAGGCCTGGCCGATATACTGGGCCTGCGCCTGCTCGCTGGTCTGCGCGGCGTATTCGAAGCCGGGCGCGGGGCTGGGTGTGCTCGCCCAGCCGAATTCAGTGAGCCACATCTGCTTCTGCGCGTCGCCGTTCTCTACCATCACCTGCCGCAACTGCTCGATGCGCCTGAAGTAGAAGCTGGGGTCGTTGTTCCAGCCGGGGCCGGGGCCGGGGTTGGTGGGATAGAAGGTGTTGGGCGGGTTGGCGTTAGAGCCGGGGTGGCCCCCAAGCACGTCGAAATAGCCCTTCAGCTCGCCGCCGTTGTACGCGTAAAGCTCTTGCAGGAATGTCACGTCGTTTATTGCTAGCTCGGGGTTATTCACCCCTGTGGGAGTGAGGGCCGCCGTGATCACTATGGCATTCGGGTCGCCCGCTTTCACTCCCAGGTAGCCCGCTTTGAGAATTTCAGCATAGCGGGCCGAAACGACGTACTTGCCCACCTCGCGGGCCAGGTTCGGCTCGTTCCATATCTGGTAGCCGACCACTTTGCCTTTGTATCGCTGCGCCACCAGCGTCATGAACCGCTGGAGCTCGCCTGTGTCGGTCATCCCTCCGTCGGGGGCCTGAAGCCATCCGGGAGTGTGTACGGGGTTCAAGATAACACGCACTCCCGCCTTCGAGAGGGCATCAACCGCGTTATCCAGTATTTCCCACTTGTATACGCCCTTCTGAGGCTCCAGGTCGCCCCACGATAGCTGGTGCATTGCATATTTCACACCCAGGTCGCTCATCCAGCCGATAACGGGCTGGGGGTCGTTCTGGTAGACCCACACGTTGAGGCCGGGCGCGGCGTGCGGCCCCGCCAGCAGCGGGTAATGCTGCGGTCCCTGCGATATGCCTATTACCTGTATGCCGTTCGCGTCCGGTTTCGGCGCTTGGGCCACCTCGTCATAACGGAACTTGCCTAGCTGCGACAGCAGCACGTCGTACGGCGGTTGGTTCTCGGGGTGGTACTCGAACACTGCTCGCTCGAAGTATTGCACTCTGTATGTCTTGCCGTTAAGGTCACTCTGCTCCATAAACTCGTCGGAGATCGGGTAGCCTTGCTGCGCCAGCCCTCCATGCGTATTCCAGTAGTCGAGGAACTTTCCGCCCAGCCTGTGTCCGGTTTGCTGAAAGAGGACCGAGCCGGGCGAGGTATTGGGCTGCTGGCTCGCGGCGCCGTGGGGGTACTTCTCCTTGTAGCGGAAAACGCCAAGCAACGAAAGGAGCACGTCGTTCGGCGGCTGGTTTTCGGGGTGGTACTCGAACACTGCTCGCTCGAAGTATTGCGCAGTGTAGAACTTGCCATCGGTATCGCTCTTCTCTTCCGTCTCCTCCGAAATCGGGAAGCCTTGCTGCGCCAGCCCTCCATGCGTATTCCAGTAGTCGAGGAAGAGGCCGCGCACGCTCCTGCCGGTCTCAGGGAAGGTCTGCACGACCCGGTCCACTGGGCTGGCGCTCGTTGAGCCGCCCACGATAATGTCGGCTGACATCTCGGGGTGGAACTCGCTGGAGTAGTGGTATTTGCCCGCAACGGTGAAGGTCATGCTCCAGGATTTGCCAGGGTGAATCTCGGGAGACACGTTCAACACAGGTCCGCTTAGAATGTCGATGTCCTGCGAGTCGGGGCTCTGGTTCAGCCATTCCACACTATCGCCTACCGCTATGCCGAGCGGCCCCCCTGAACTGCCCGCCGGATTCTGGAACTGGTTGGCCGTAATGGTGACTGTGTAGCCTGCTGCCAGCGCTGCGCGGCTACCAAACGGCATATATCCCGTCGCCGGGATCAGCATTACAAACATCGTCAGCATCGCCATGATGCTCTGCCGCAACAACCGCGTTGGCCTCTTGTTCTGCCTCATTTTTGCCTCTTTCCAAACGAAATGTGCGCTGTGTTCAACGATAGACGGTCCGCTATGAAGGTCGCCCTGCATGTCATTTGCGAGCGAATACGCCTGCGACAATTGTACCACGGGCCGAAACAGTTCAGAGTTGGATACAGAAGAAAGGGGGTAGGGGCAGACCCACGTGTCTGCCCTCGTGGGGCGCAGAATCTCTACCCGACCAGGGCAGACACGTGGGTCTGCCCCTACATCACGCTTGCCATCGGCCTCATGGTCAAGCACTCAGGTGCAGATTCACAAACCCTCAAACTATCTTTTCTGTCAAGCTTATGCATTAGAATATGGGTGCATATAAGTATGTCCATAGGAGGCGCCTAACTCTATGTCCGACATTAGAACATCCGGCGGCACCAATCTGCTGCCGCGTACATTCCTTTACTGGCTGCCGCTGGCCTTCTGCTTGACTGTGCTGGCGGGCCTGGTTTATACGGCCGTGCAGCAAAACTTCAGGCAAGGGGCAAACGATCCCCAAATTCAGATGGCCGAGGATGCTGCAGTTCAGTTGCAAGATGGCGCGCAAGCACAGACGGTAGTGGGGAGTGGCAAGGTGGACATGTCGCGCAGCCTGGCTCCCTTCCTGATAGTCTACGACGCGACAGGCCATGTGCTGGCCTCCTCCGCTCAGTTGAACGGAGCGGTGCCCGATATACCGCCGGGAGTGTTCAACTCGGTGCGAGCATCAGGAGAGGACAGGCTGACCTGGCAGCCCCAGGAGGGAGTGCGAGAAGCCGCGATCGTGACGCAATTCGGGGGAAGCCAGCCCAGGCTTTGTGCTCGCGGGCCGCTCCCTGCGCGAGGTAGAAGACCGTGAATCTCGGCTTACCCAGTTGGTGGGCGCAGCCTGGATAGTAGGCATAGTCGGCTCGCTCGTGCTCTGCCTGGCCGCGCTTTGGCTCAGCGATCGGCTCCTCCACCGCCCCGGCAGAAATTAACACTCTTAGCTATGGAAGAGAAATGAGGTCGCCTTAAGGCGACCTCATTTCTCTTCCATAGCTAACTTTAGAAGCTCACGTTGATCTGCGTGCGGCCCAGGCGATCGAGCACTATGCGCACTCCTTCCTGGAGCACTCCCCCATAGAACCACATGGTGCGCTCCTGCTTGAGGATGCGTATCGTCCCGCCCGTTACGGCCTCCTCGCCGGGCACGAGGGTATGGCCGAAGCCCCAGCGGAAGGGATAGCGATATGCCCCGCCACCTCCACTATTACCATCCCAATCTACTCCAGCACGCCAGAGGCCCGCTTTGTCGGTAAACTGGCCGTTCGCGATGGAGGCATATGTATCGTTGGTCGTGTAGGTGTAGCCGGGGTCCGGGCCTTGCGTCCTTAGCGGTACTTTGCCCGTGTTTTTCACTTTGATGGTCACGCTTATTGTGTCGCCTTCGATGATCTGAGTTGGAGCGAAGTCTACGCTCAATATCGATATATCGGGCTTGCCCCCGCCTTCTATGGTGATGGGCCTGGTCGCCTCTATCCGATTGCCCACGTCGTCGGTAGCCTGGACCGTGGCCGTATAAACGCCATCAGGCAGCGGATTGCCCAGCTCGTCCTGACCGTTTATCACCACATTTTGCTCGCCCGGCCCCTTCTTGATGGGCGCAAGCACAGGCGTCTTGTTGCCCGTCTTGTCGTACAGGTCCAGCCGCAGAGTGGCGGTCTGGGTTGTGCGGAAGGTGGCCTCGGCTACGTCGTCGACCGCATCGCCGTTGGGCGAGATGGTGTCAGGGTGTACCACCACACTTTGTATAGCCGGGACGTCCTGCTTGGATTGGCTCACGTTGAAGCTCGCACTCCCCTGGATACCCCCGGCTTGCACGATGATCTTGTAATCGCCAGCGGGCACCACCCTGCGAACTACCTGTGTATCGCCTGACGGCTCGCTCGTGTTAATCACGCCGTTGAAGCGCAACAGGTGGTCCCCTGCCGCTTGATCTCCCGAAAAGAGGGTAGCCTTTACAGGGCCGTCGAGCATGGCCGTCACAGACTGTTTCGAGCCGAGCGTATAATGCACCTCGACCACTCCCGCAGGCTTGCCGATGCCTGTGGACCCCGGCACGATGCTGTTTGTAGAGCCCGTCACGTTGGACAGAGCAGCCCCGGAGCCATCGCACGCCGCCAGCAGCACAAGTAGCGTCCATGCGAAAAGAGAGTAAAGGATCCCAAGCTTGCGATTGCCGTTTCTATTCACGTTTGCTCCAGTTGTCGGACCAGGTTGTCAGTTGATGAGCGAAGCGCACTATTTGTCAGTAGACGGTAGTTATCAGCTATCGGCTTTTTAATCACGAAGATCACGAAGATCACGAAGATCACGAAGTTATTATGGTTGAATTACACAGACCACAGAGATCACAGAGGATTTGTTGGTCTAGAACACATAGAAGCCTTGGCGACCTTAGAGGTTCTTGCGTCTTGGCGGTTACGTCTTACGTTTTACGTTTTACGTTTCGTCCTCGGTCGCCGGTCAACTGACAACTGACAACTCCGTCAGCCTCATCTACTCAGCGCCGCCTGCAATTCATCGGGCTTGAGGACAGCGTTGCCCCACTTGCGGACCACCACGCCCGCGCCGTAGTTGGCCAGGCGGGCCGCATCGAACAGGTCGGCCCCGGCAGCCAGGCCTAGCGTTACCAGCGCGATCACGGTATCGCCCGCGCCTGTCACGTCGAACACTTCTGAGGTGTTGGTGACGGGGATATGCGCGTAGTCGCCATCACGCGTAGCTACCGACATCCCCTCGGCGCTGCGCGTCACGATTACAGCTTTCGCTTTCAGTTCGCTGAGGAGTTGGACCAGGCCCTCCTCGAAGTCGGCCTCGTTCCTGAGGGGCCTGCGCAGGGCATCCTCGGCTTCGGGTTGGTTGCACTTCACGATGTCGAAGCCATGAAAAAGCGCCAGGTCACCCTGCGAGTCGACCGTCGAAATCTTGCCGAGCCGCGACGCCAGCAAGCGCGTCTGCTCGACCAGCGCCGGGGTGAGCGTGCCGCTCTGGTAATTACTCAGCAGCACAGCGTCACAATGAGGCAGCCTATCCTCGATAGAGGCGATCAACGCTCTCTCCACACTTTCGGTCACAGGCCGCCTGTCGATATGGTCCACCCGCGCCACCTGCTGGTAAATAGTGGACGTCACCTGCGCCACGATACGCCTCTTGGCTATGGTCGGCCTCGACGGGTCGGCCACCACGCCGCCTGTGTCCACGCCGTAGCCGGCAAGCTCCAGAAGCAGCTCGTGTGCCGCATCGTCCACACCGACCACGCCGGTCAGGTACGAGCGCCCGCCCAGGGAGGCTACGGTGCAAGCCGGGCTGGTGCCGCCGCCAGGCAGAGCATATTCGCGTGTGAACTCAAGGATCGGGATAGGCGCTTCCCGCGAGATGCGCACAGGCTTGCCCACCGTGTACTTATCCAGCACGAGGTCGCCCACTACAAGCACAGACACGCTGCAGAAGCGCGCCATGATGGCTGTGAGCCTCTGCTCTTCCTCGCTATCCGAATACCGGCTTACGCTCTCCATCACTCACTCCGCACTTCGCATTATCGAAGCCGCTGGTAGGCAAGCAAAATGGCCATTGCCAGCCATAGAATGGTGTACTGGGTTACGTAGATAGGCAGGTGATCAAGCCAGGAGATACCTCCCGGCGACGGGTAGTTTATGCCTCCGAGCAACAGCAGACCGGGAAAGGCGTTCAGCACCACACGGCTCAGTACAAAACCGAAAATGATAGCACCTATTGCTACTGCTCGCAGGCCCGGCCCACGCTTCTGGTTGGCTGCCGCCGCAACCGCCTCAGGCACCGCTATGCCCATAATGAGCGCAGCCCAGAACTCGAACCCCGGGAAGATGCCCATCAGCGCGCCTATAATCGCGGCAGCCACCCCACCCATGAGGGCGGCCTTGAGGTAGTAATCGGCACTGACCGCGTAAGTGGGCACTACCTGCATGTTGGCACAATCGTAGCAGCGGAAGCCCACAGGCGTACTCACCCGGCACCGCGCACAGATAGGCTTCTCGCACTTGCCGCAGCGCAAGAACGTTTGTGTATCCGGGTGGTTCGCGCAATACATCGGTATTTCCGGATCGTATTGGCTAAAATCTGTTCTTGTCATTGGTTCCTATGTCAGTTGTCAGTTGATGAGCGAAGCGAACTATTGTCAGTAGACGACCGGCGACGGTATTTTTCAACGCCAAGACGCCAAGGTTTTTACGGTTTGAACCACAAAGACACAAAGATCACGAAGGTTTCTATGGGTTTTAACACGAAGATCACGAAGGTCACGAAGACCACGAAGGTTATTATGGGTTTAAATCACAGAGCGCACGGAGAACACAGAGATCACAGAGGTTATTATGGTTAAAACGATAGAAACCTTGGCGGCCCTTGGCGGAACTTGGCGTCTTGGCGGTTACGTTTCACGTTTTACCTCTTACGTTTTACACTGACGGTCGTCCATCGTCCATCGCCCGTCTGCTGACAACTGACAACTCGGTCCAAACTACCGTCCCATCGCCTGCCTCAATACTAGCGCGCCGAAGGCGAATACACGTAGAATGCGTCTCCAGCGCCAGGGTTGCGTTACCAGCCGGTAGAGCCATTCAAGTCCCACCCGGCGCACGAGGGGCGGTGCCAGAGGCGCTCGCCCTGATAGATAGTCGAATACACCGCCTACACCCATCGCCAGCTTTATGCTGTCCGGCAGTTCGCCTTTGTGGGCATCGATCCACAGGTCCTGCCTGGGAGCACCGTAAGCCACCAGCAGTATGTCAGGCCGTGCAGCTTGCAATCTCTCCAGAATGTCGGGCCAATCCTCGTCGCGTGGCGAGCCGGCGTATGTGCCAACGATCTTCACTCCGGGGTGACGCCGGGCCAGCACGCGAGCGGCCTCATGCGCCACGCCTGGCGCGGCCCCCAGCAGGAAGAGTGCGTAGCCCTCGCGGGCCGAGATTGCGGCCAGATGGCCCACCAGCGCAACGCCCGTGGCTCTACCCTTGAATGGTCTGCGTAGCAGCTTTCCCGCGGCAATAATACCCGCACCATCGGGTGTTGCCAGGTCGGCGGTATTCAGCAATCGCCGGAAGAGCGGATTGCGACGGGCCTCCATCACGAACTCCGGGTTGACCGTACACACCTGGTGCACACGGGCCGGTTGCTCGCGCAGGAAAGCTTCGATAGCCTCCACCGCCCCCGCCTCATCACAGTTGTCTATTCCCACTCCAAGTATCCGCACCCGGCGCAACAGCCACCCCTCTACAATAATCCACCTGTAGTGAAGTATAAAGCAGTACGGCGTTAGGAGCAAATGGGACGTAGTTGTCAGTTGTCAGTTGTCAGTTGTCAGTAGACGGACGACGGACGATGGACGAAGAGCGAAGGCCGGCTGATAGCTGATAGCTGATAGCTCCGGTCAACTGACAACTGACAACCGACAACTGACAACCGTCGTCTTGGCTTTTCGCATCCGTTTAGCTATAATCCCACAAGGGGGTTCGCCATGGCAGGTGCAGGTGCTCCGGTAAAGCGTGGATTATTCATCGTGCTTGAGGGGCCGGATGGAGCGGGCATCAGCACACAAACGGCGCTGCTCCACTCAGGGCTTGTACAGCACGATATCAAGGCTATAGCCACCAAGGAGCCTACCAACGGGCCTATCGGCTCGATTGTTCGCCAGGCCCTCACCCACAGGCTGGTTTATCCCCCTGACCGCCAGGTGGGCGACGATGTGATGGCCCTACTCTATGCCGCCGACCGTCTCGACCATATTCGTGCGGATATTGTGCCGCGCCTGGAAGCAGGCATCAATGTAGTATGCGACCGCTACCGCCTTTCATCGTATGCGTACCAGGGCCTCAACCTGGGCCAGGAGTGGGTGCGCGCCCTCAATAAGCGCTCTATCGCGCCCGACATCACCTTCTTCATTGATGTACCGCCCGACGTGAGCCAGCAGCGCATCAAATCAAGGGGCGGCTATATCGAGATGTACGAGACCGAAGAGCGCCTCGCCCCCATCTACGCCAACTACCTGGAGCTCATCGAGCAGGATCGCCAGTCCGGCGACTGCATCATCACCATTGACGGCAGGCTGGCAATAGGCATGGTCGCCGCCACCATCTTGCAGAAGACACTTGAGATAATAGCCGAGCGACGACCGGCGACCGACTAATGACGAGCGAGCTTCTTAACCGCCAAGACGCAAAGGTCGCCAAGATTTTTGAAGGAATAAGCAGTAAGCAGTAAGCAATATCAGCCATGCCACGATACACCCTCCACTATTCCCCCGTCCCTTACTTCGATAGCCTCGACCCTAGCGCCGACTATCTCCCTCCGCATTTCGAGCAGGATGGCTTCATCCATTGCACCGACGGGGCCGAGAATATGGCTGCAACGGGCAATCGCCATTACCGAGAAGACCCGCGCGACTTCTACCTTCTAGACATCGACACCGAGCGGGTGAAAAGCCCTATCAAGTACGAAGACCCCGGCCATATCTACCCGCATATCTATGGCCCTCTCAACCGCGACGCGATTGTGGGCAAGAGGGTTGCGTTGCGAGAGGCGGATGGGACGTTTTTGGTGATGCCTGAATATGATGGCTACGAAGCTTGCTGAGGTGATCAAGCAACCGGCACGATAACTTAGCCTGTTATTTCGATTCGTTGAGGCAAAGGGGGGTGGCAGCCCGCAACACGAACCTCTGAAATCGGCACTAGTGTTGCTTGGGGCTAAGTGGATCGGGCACACGGATTGGTGGCGTTGAGCCTGTGGAAGATGGCCCTGCGAACGTATACTTCTGCATCCAGATACCTCGCACTTCCATGGGCGGGCCGTCGGCGCGGAGGCCTGGGACGTGGGATAACCAGGCGCTCGTGAATGTCGCCGGCTTGTCGGTCATGAAGCCGAACTGCATTACGCCCAGGGTGCGCATATCGCTGGCCCAGTGCATTAGCTTGTCATCGCCTACGGCGAGCATGATCGGACGCGTATAGAAGTCCGCCGCCAGGTTCAGGGGGAGCCACCACTCGTCCGTCACGAGAGGCTCGCGGTCGGGCAAGCTCTCTGAGAGGGTGAGCCACGATTTCACCTGCGTCCGCTCGTCGTAGAGAGCGCCGTAGCCTCGCAGGGTGAAAAAGAAGCCCACCAGCATCAGCACAGTCCCGAACGATAGTGAAAACGCCGCCACCCGCCTGAGGTCGAGCATAGGCCGGTACTCGGTCCAGATGCGCCAGGCAGCAAGCAAAGCCAGCACAACGAGGGCCGGGTAGGCCGCAAGCAGGTAGCGCTGCCCCCATTCGCTCCTGCTGATCGGTCCAAGCCCGCTCAACGAGCTGATAACGAGGGCATGAAGCCCCACGTGCAGCAGCGTGACCACGTAGAGAAAGCCTTGCCGTGTCAGCCCATCACGAGTTGTAATAATTGTGGGCGGCCAGAGAGCCAACGCCACGAACGGGCTTGCCAGCAGAAAGCCATGCAGGTTGTGGTAATACTGGGGCATCAGCAGGATATAGGCTGATGTCAGAGTTACACCGGCAAGCCCAATTGCGAAGATGGCCAATCTCACTCTGATAGAGCCGAGCGTGCCGCGAGCCAGCCTCAAGAGCGCCGACACTCCGCACAGTAACGTCCCGATGAGACCAACCGCTCCGGCCCACAATGGGTAGATGGGAGATGAGGGGAAACTTTGCGGCCCGAACAGGAAGTCCGGCACGGTGCCCCAACCCGCCTGCACGATATAGCGGAGGGCAGGAAGCTGAAACTGCACAGGCTCGCCCGGCAAGCTCGCGCCTTCGCTTCCAGCGAAATACCAGATAGCGTGCAGCGGAAGGAGCGTTCCGTCGCTGATCATGTAGAAGGACCAGAGTGGCACCAGCGCCAGCACAAACGCGACTGCCCAGGCTGCTAAGAGCCGCCGCCATGCTGCCGCCCTCCAGGCCATGACAACCAGCGTCAGCCCGATCACCGCCGCCAGCACGTATAGCTCAGACCTGAAGTAGATCGCCACTGCCAGCAGCACGGCGCTGGCGGCCATTCTCCGCTTATCATTGTTGGAAAATAATCCTGAGAAGACCCTAAGGGTCTTCTCAGGATTATTTTCCAGAGGAATAGCCAGCAGTGCAAAGAGCAGACTGAGCGCCACCAGCATGTCGGCCAGCGTATGCTCGAAGAAGAGGAGCGAATAGATCGCCACCGGAGTAGCAAACCCCAGCAAAGGTATCGCCACCCAGGCCAGTCGCTTCGGCACTCCCACCGCCATGGCCAGCAGGTAAGTGGCCCAGCACGCCCCCAGCCCGGCCAGTAATGGCACCAGATAGAGTCCCCAGAAGCCGAGCACTTTCCATGGAATACGCGTGAGCAGCCCCAGGAAGATCGGCCACTGGAGATAGATATGTTCGTGCCCGTCGATATAGAACTGCTTATCCCGAAACGGTACGTATTGCAGATTGGGGTCGAGGGGGCGGGCCGGATAATTGATGGAATAATCGAGCCCGGAGGGCGTGATGCGCAGGTTGCGAACCTGCAGATACTTGGCCCCGGTATCGTGGTGAGTCAGCGCATCCGGCGGCATTACCACCAGGCCGGCGAGATAAAGGACACCGATGACCAGAAGAGCGACGAGAGCTACCTTGTGACGACGAAAACGTAAAACGTAAAACGTAAAACGTAAATGGTCCTGGTCCAACTCATCACTCACTAATTGCCCGTTTATGCCTACCCTCACATTCTGAAAGCAGCGCCTAACCACCACACGCCACAGTGCCCATCACACTTTACGCCTAGCCCCTAGTGCATGTTCATGAGAGATATTGGGGAATAGGAAGTTTGGGGACACCCCAACCCCCGGCAGGGGAGATCCCCTGCACCATCTATGACGAACGAGGGAAGCTGGGGACACCCCCGGCCCCGGCAGGGGAGCTCCCCTGCACCCCCTTTGCACAAGACCTCTACGTGAACCTGCACTAGCCACTAGCCACTAGCCCCTAGCCCCTTACGTTTCACGCTTCACGCCTCACCCTTCCTTACCATCACCATCATCCAACACAAACTCTTCAAGCTGCTGGAAGGCGCGCTGGGCGCTGGGCCAGCGCACTGTGTACTTGCTTTCGCGACCTTTGCCTGCAAGCTCGATGCGGACCAGGCCCGCCACGCGCAACTCTCTCATGTGATGGGATACCGTTGGCAGGCTCAGCTTCAGCTCCACGGCGAGAGACTGCGGGGAGCGGGGCTCGGCGCTCAGCAGGCGAAGGAGGCGCAACCGGGTTGGGTCGCCCAGGGCGCGTAACACGAGCAGCGCGTCATCCGGCACGCTCTCGCCGGGCACGAGCCTGTAGCCCGCCGGGTGAGCACCCCAGCAGACGAATAGATCGCTGTCGTTTAGCTCAAGCCGCAACACGAACGGGTGTAGCCATATCGAAGGCACCAGCACCAGCTTCTTGAGACCTATATCCGGGCTGATGGTAAAGCCGTTGGAGAGCCGCTCGAGCAGATCGGGCACGCTAGTCTTCCTGGACAGCTTTTTTGCGTCGGACAGCATTTTCTCCAGCACCGGCCTCACACGTTGCTCTTCCTCGGCAAAGAAGACCGCCTGGTATTCATGCAGCAGAGCCAGGTATCTTCTCTTGGTGTTCGCCGGTTCGGCCATATCCGAAAGAAGGCGCCGAATATCGGTGGCACTGGGCAGGGTTCTCGGGTTGGAGTGGGCAATAATGCGGCGGTACTCGTCAACCTCCAGATCGGTGGGAGGCTTGCCTGCGGTCACTTTGCTTGTGATGTGCGACAAGCTTGCGTCGTCCAGTGGCAAGTGCAAGCGGCCCAAGAAGTCCTCTTCGGGGATAGCTTCGAGCATTTCGAGGAACCGTCTCACATCTTTCGTACCCTTCATCTCTTGAATGAGGTGCATAGGTGTGTAGCCGAGATAGCCGAAGGGCAGGCTGAAGAAAAGTTTGAGGTCGGTCTGCCCTTGCTGGGACAGCCTCTTGCGCACCCCTGCCGCCCACGGTGCGGCTATACCATGCTCCTTAGGCCGCAATATCGTGTGCAGGCTATTGAGCATTTCGTAAGCAGTGCCCCAATCCCACTGCAATACTGCTGCAAGGGGGTCGATGGTTGTCTCCAGATCGCTCGTTGTCTCGGTCATATGATGCTCACTATTCGGTCCGTTGTCAGTTGTTTGACGTAGTTGTCGGTTGTCAGTTGTCAGTTGTCGGTAGACCCTAGCTATAGGTCGCCGGTCCTTCGTCTATTATCGCCTGCACGAAAGCGTCGACAAGGGGATGAGCCCTGCCATCTCTGGCGGCCCGCTCCGGCTGGTAAAGAGTGGCGAGGAAGAATGGATGCCCCTGAAGCTCGATCACGCGGACCTCGTCATCAGCGTCCACGCCTGTTATATGAAGGTCGCTCTTTTCGAGGCTATCTCGATAGACCGGGTTCAAGCCGAAGCCGCAATTGTACTCTTCGAGCGCCTCTTCAGCGCCATAGAAATGTGCCGCCATCGAGCCGGGCATAAGCCGTACGATGCCTTTCACCCCGCGCAGTGCGCAGGTGAGCGGTGTTACAAAGAGCACTGATGCATCCGGATTCAACTCGGCATGGTCCGCTTCCCCAATCCCTATCACATTGCGGGCATATTCGATGAGGGCGTGCTGGAACCCACCGCAGGTGCCCAGGAACGGCGTGCCGCTCTCCCTGGCGTAGGTGATCGCGTTGAGCGCGCCTTGCATGCTTACATATGGACTGGCTGGCACACACCAGAGCCCGTCGTAATCCTCCGCGTGCACAGCGCCGGTTGCCAGCGCGTCTGTGGGAAGCCACTCGAAGCCGACAGCCCGCCCGGCCCTGTCTGAGGCCATCGCTAACGCCAGAGGTATAGCCTTATGCGCCACCACATCGGGGCTATAGTCACCTATCAACCCGACACGAATCTTGTCCAATCATTCCACCTCGTTCTATCGTGCCTGATGCGTCTTTTGCTGCTTGTCATTATTACGCATCACCCACTACGTCTCATGCTGCCTGGATTATATTGCGCAATGCAGCATTGCGCAACTTATGGCTGCGATACATCGGCCATGCGCACGCGCTCGGATACAGGCGGGTGGCTGTAGAAGAGGAAGCGCACCCAGGCGGGCGGGTCCGCATCAGAAAGGTTCTGGCTTGCCAGCTTGAGCATCACCGATTTGAAGGCGGCATTGTTGTGGGTGGTCTCAAGAGCGTAGCGGTCAGCAGCGCGCTCCATCTGCCGCGTGAGGTAGTTGCCTGCGGGCATAGTTACCAGGCCGAAAATGGACATTACGGCCACAAAGAGGGGCAGCGCGGCCACATCGTCTATGCCGCGGAAACCGAAAGCGCTCACGCCCCACGCTAGCAGGAGCGAGGCCACCCACAAAGTGAGAGGGATAAGCACTGCCTCTTCAACCAGCCCTTTGATAAGGTCGTTGTGGACGTGGTGCGCCAGCTCGTGGGCCAGCACCGTCTCTATCTCATCTGGGGTGTAGTCGCGCAGCAGCGTATCCCCCAGGATAATGCGGCGAGTGCGGCCCAGCCCCGCTAACATGGCATTTGCCGTGGTGGTTTTGCTGCTCATCTCCATCACATAAACACCTCGCACCCTCGCACCCGCCCGCTCGGCCAGCGAGGTCAGCCTCGCCGTCAGGTCGGGGTCGTTGAGGGGTCGGAACTTGTAGAAGAGAGGCATAATAAGTACGGGCGCAAGCTGGGCCATCGCTACCGTAAAGAGCCAGAGCAAAGCCGCCATGATAGCCCACCACCAATCGGGGAAGGCTCGCAGGAGCCAGTAAAGCACCTCGATACCCACAAGCCCGAACACCGCGCCGAGGGCCAGGCTCTTCAGCAGATCGAGGGCCCAGCCGGCAGGCGACTGCGTCAGCAACCCATATCTCCTGGGCAGCAGGTAGTCGGAGTAGAAGTCGAGAGGTAGCGTCAGCGCCACGAAGATGACGCCGAGCGCCACTGCATAGAGCCCGACCACCACCCACGCATCCCGCGAGAATCCCTCCGCCCAATCGCGCAGACCCATAGACCAGCCTGTAACGAGGAGCACGGACAGCCCGAGCGCCGACAATCCCAGCTCCACAAAGAAAAGCCGGCGTTGCACTCCTGCGTATTCTTTCGCCACGCGCTGGCGCTCGGGGTCAAGCTCGCTGATCCTGGTTTCCGAGGAAGTTGGCGTTTGGCTGTCGCTCGTAGTGTTCATGATTCAATTAATCCCTGGTGGAGAATGATCTTCGTTTCCTGGAAGCAAGCAGAAAGGTCGCCCGCGGGCGACCTTTCTGCTTGCTTCTCAAGGACATCGTGCCGGTCATGCACTCTGAAGAAACCAGGCTAGCTCGCGCTATCGCCCGAGCCTGCCAGGGCAGAAGCCACTTCCCAATCGGAAGAGCCGCCCCGCCGCCAATCGGCTACCCAGGGGCGCTGCACGACACAAAGATCATCGGCGTCCGCGCCATCGGCCTTGAGAGCTATCGCCTCACGCGAGTACCACTCAGGCCACCCACCGACCACCTCGCCGTTCTCCAGCTTTAGCTCGACAGGCATCGAATCGTGCTTGCTTTCTTCCAGGAAATAGGTAAGCCTCTTACGGTAAGCCTCTCGCCTGCCCGCCAGATCCTGCATGGATACGCCGAAATAGGACGCGAGGCGCTCCAAAATAGCGTCATCCTCGCCCATGCGCCGGTGCTTCACTTCTATCAGATGGACCTCTCGCGCCGGCACGCCGCAACCCTCGGCAATCTCCCAGGGGGTCAAGCCACCCTTGAGAGCGCGCTGGTATTTGATGTAATCGCTAAGGCTCATAATCCTCGGTCCTCGTCCATATTGTCCTTTTCCGGACCGCTGGGTTCGTCTGCACGGTCGGAATCGATGCCGGTAGCGAGAGGTTGGTGTTGCTCCTCAGCGGTCTGGCTGCGGGCCTTAGCTCTGCTTGGCTTGGGGGCCGCCTTCTCGGCAGGGGCGTCTGCGTGGCGATAATAGGCGATAGCCAGCTTGCGAAGCACCGTCTCCACGCCGTTGCCATGCTCTTTGATGGTGATGGTGTAGGGCGTAAAGTCGGTAATCGCTCCGCTGAATGCCTCTCCGTTGAAGAGCTTGAAGAGGAAGTATGAGCCGGCGTCTTGCTGCGATTTGAGATAGGCCGCTTCCTGGTCCTCGCGCCCCTCAGGCCACTGGCCGTAAGGTACTTTGCGGCCAGGCGCGATCTCTTCGGCCATGCCGCGCACTCGCTTTATCCACTCCTTGGCTTCCGGCCTGTTCAGCTCCGCCATTTTCTTGCCGATTCGCTCTTCAAGCTGCTCGCCGGTTATCTCCAGCTTGACTGCCAACCGCTGCAGCTCTTCCAGTTGCCCTTCCGTGATCGGTCCAGGAGGCGGAGGAGCAGGTCGGGTGGGCCTGTTAGTCCTGGCCCCGGCCCCTCCGGGCGCGGGCGAGCCGGCACGCGGCCCCTGGCCGTCTCCGCTGATTGGGCGGACGGTACGGGGTGGGTCATACCTGGGCGGCGCCGCCAAAGCCGGCGTGGGTCTCTGAACGGGAGGCGGGGCGACAGCAGTCTCTGCTGTCATTTGCGGCCGCGGCGCAGGGACCGGTTGGGGCGCGGTAGATTGCACCGCCGCGGGACGCGGAGCTTGCGAAGAGGCCCCAACAGGCTGAGGCGGTGCCGAGCCTGCCGGGGGCATCAATTCCTCGATGCTGACGTATAGTGCCTTGGCAAGTAGTTTCGCATGGGCCAGCGGAATGCTCTGCCCATCTTCGTAATCAAGTATCACACGTGAGGAGATGCTGGCTTTAGCCGCCAACTGCGACACTGTCAGCCCTTTTCTCTCACGTAAGTTGCGAAGCATGCTCATATTTGTGGCTCCTGTCGAGGCGGGTGCTGCTCTTTTCTTGTTATTACGCCTCGGCGGTACGGATTATTCTGGCTCCTGATTGAGGTGATCTTCCATCCACCATTATACGCGACGGGCCCAGCCCGCGCATATCAACTGCTATCAAATAAAACGAGCGATCCCCATCATTAAATACAACGAAACCGAGCTCAAGTTTCAATGGATTGGCGGATTGCGGATTACCTTAACCGCCAAGACGCCAAGGTTTTTATTGTTTTGAATTCACGAAGATCACGAAGATCACGAAGGTTTTATCGGGTTGGAATCATCGGATCATATCGATTAAATCCAATAGGTATCTTGGCGAACCTTTGCTGACCTTGGCGTCTTGGCGGTGAAAACACTACACACTAAGCATCATTTGCCGAACGCTTGCTGTACGGCTGTGACTTCTTCTTCAGACAGGGAAACTACAGCAACGCCGCCTTTGATCGGCTTCGCGTAGAAACGGGTCATGGTGCGGCTGTGCAGGCTGCTGATTACAACGCCGTCGCCCTGCTTATCGAGCAAGGCAAGCGCGAAACTCTGGTCGCCGCCTGTATCCTGGAACGGATTATAGCGCACCAGGCCAACGTGCTGCACGCTATGAGTGACCAGCACGTTCATGTCGATGACCCTTTTCTGAAGGGCCGCCAGATCTGAGCGCGCCAGCTCAAGCCCCTCGCCCTGACGGACAAGGGCTTCGCCAATCGATAGCGTCTGCTCACCCGGCACGATGGAGCCGCGCATCAGTGCCTTGTATTGCCGCTCAACCCTACTCAGACGCGAACCAAGCCCCAGGCAGAATGTGCCTAGAGCTAATACCAACACTAGCCCGACCCAGGCCGCAATTTCGCTCAACGACATACCGCCCAGGCTCCTGAACAAGATGGAGTCGCCACATTCTATCCGAGGCACCCCTGCTTGTCAATTCCGTTGGCCTGATATCCCACTCATAGCTGCAATCACAACGACCCCTGACGAAATGAACCACAAAGGCACAAAGGGCACAAGGAACGCACTGAGAATGATAAGGGTTTGTGGTTCATTCCGTTACTGTTCGGTGTTATGTGGGGATGCCCGGCTGTGGCGAGTAAGCGTTCAGATTAAGGTTGTAGGGGCAGACCCACGTGTCTGCCCTCGTGGGGCACGGAGTTCTAATCCGACCAGGGCAGACACGTGGGTCTGCCCCGACATCCGTTCCTCCAGCCCAACTCTGAACTGTAACTGTGGCGAATCTGTTTGTGTTTCCAGACGTCTTACTGTAAAATAGGTAAGCATCATAACTTCTGTAATAATATGCAAAGCGGACGATGAGCGCGAGAACACAAAGGAGTAGAGCTTGGCTGGTAAAGAGATTTCGATAAGTATGCGCGATATGGAGCGCCTGATAGACTGGATGCGGCGTACAGGCCGCCCCCAGACTGTGCAGACCATGGCCCGTCGCTATCTGGAAATGCTGCGCGAAGAGCGGGGCATTCGTGATAGCAAGTAAATTGAATTCTGGAGCATCACTAATTATGGCAACAGAGACGCAAATAGCGTATGAAGGTACAAAAGAAGAGCAGGAACTGGCCGCGCGCGCTTTCGACGTGATCAAGCGCAAGCATATTCTGCATGGCGTCAATGTCCCCATCAAGATGAGCCTGTCGGCCATTGTGGAAGCCCTTACCAAGACGGGCGGAGCAATGGCGGGCAACAAGCCGGACGCAGTGGCCCGCAAGCTGGAAGCAGCTCTGCGCCACAACAGCGCGGTCTTCGCGGAAGGCGATAACGGCGAATTCATCACCACCAAGGCGGGGCACGCCCCAAATAACGGCCAGTCCCAGAACACTCATACTTTCAAGCAGCGTTTAACACCGAGGCCAAAGCGCTCGATGCCGAAGCAGCCAACGAATACAAATCGTCGCTCGTAAATCGCAGCACTACCAGGGCCGAAAGAAGTACCGTTCTCGACAGCGTTCCCGAAGCGCCTGTGCTGTCCCCCATTCGCCCGGTCTATCCCGCGCCTGTCAGCACTCCATACACCCGAAGCAACGAGATCCCTACTCTCATCCCCCAAGCTCATCTGGTTAAAGAACGCGAGCCCGAGGAAGTCCAGGCCCCACCCGCTCCCGTTACTCCGGCCGCACGCCCTCAGGAGGCGACGGCAGCTCCCAGCGCTCCGGTAGCACCGGCAGCGCACGCCGCCACAGCTACACCTGCAGCGCCGGCAGCCCCGACCACACATGTTCAGCCCGCAGTGACCGCACCGCCTCAGGCCCAGCCCACGGCGGTAGCCACACCAACGACCCCGGCTGTAAGGCCCACAACCAGGCCCGCCGAAGAAGTCCCGCCGCGCAGGTCTGCCGAGACGGCTCCCCAGGCGCAGCCGCAACAGCCTGCCCAGGCCCGCCCTACGCCTGTCGCTCCAGCCGAGGGAGCTGCTGCTACACAGGCACAGGCCGCCACACCCCCGCCACCCGTAGAAGCAGCCGCTCAGGCGCCTGTCACCACCCAGAAACCGCCTGTGGCTACTCCAACCGCGCCCCCGCGGCCGGTTGCACCTGTCGCGCCACCCCAGCCCGTCATTACAGGCCCTATAGAGGTGAGCATTCCTTCCGATAACGGGCCGGTGACCGTCAACCTGGTCGAGCCGCTGGATGATATACTGGCCAACGAAGAGGCGGCTGCTGCCCTCGAAGCATTGATAAGCGATGCAGTGGCGGCCAACGACACCCGCTTGATCCGCTTCGGCTCCGATATATTCCCTGAAGAAGCCACCGAGCGCTTCAGCAAGGGCGACTATCGTCGCATCAAAGAATACCTCGAAGAGCCTGAGACAGGCGGCGTGGCCTCCGACCGCGACATCATGGACTACGTGCTAGGCCGTCGAATGGACCACCCCGATTACGAGCGGCTTCGCTTCTCTCTCAATTACCGTATGCTCAAGGAGAAGAAAGACTTCGAGTTTGTAGGCATAGACACCGACCGGCTCTGGATCAATGCCGGGACGTCGCCTGTGCTGCCGCCCGCACGCAAGCCTGCGGAAATCGGACAGGACTACCGATTCCTCGAAGACCCCGCAACCTCCTGGGCCGAGGACGAAGAAGAAGCAGCCCGCGACTACAGCGGCGGCCCCATCGACTACTCCCTCACCTATTACGAATACGAGAACGGCGTGCTCCCCTACGACCGCCGGTTCAAGCGTGTCTTCCCAGGCGCGGTGTTCGAGGACCAGCGCTCGTCTCTAATCCGCTTCGAGATACCGCAGCTATATGGCTCTCTGCTGGCCGAGCTGCGCTACCCCACAGGCAACAGAGGCGGCTTCCTCATGGGCATGGGCGAGCTTTTCACCGACCACCTGGTGCCCGGCGCGAGGTTCACTATCACCCCTACCGACCGCGGTGAGGATGTCTTCGAGATACACTTCACCCGTGCAGAAGAGAAAGAAGACAACCTGCTGCAGCTTGACGATAGGAAGGGCCGCTACGTGTTCCGTCCTGTCTCGTTCGCGGTCGCAACCGACCCTGCAATGCTCCTCACGCAGGAGAAGTTCGGTAAGCTGCACAACCAGAAGAAGCTGGAGGACTCCGAGCGCCGCCGCCCCGACGTCATCATCACTAACGCCTTCGAGGCCATCGGCGAAAACAACGACGGCAAGCTCTGGGCAATCTTCGACGACATCTACCCGATCGTGAACATCGAGCGCCCGATCTCTCGGAGTTGGCTTCGCACGCTCGTCTCCGGCGCTTATCCTTTCTTCTACCCCGACGAGACCACCGAGGGCGCGTACTTTTACGATGCCTCCAAACGCCCGTCATAGTTTTTCGCCCAATAAAAGAGCGAAGGTAGGGCCCGCGGGCCCTACCTTCGCTCTTTTATTGGGCGCTGATGCAAAGTCGAGAGACAAGTGGGAAACCCTTCCCCGGCATGTTCTCGACTTTGGTTCAGACCTTTGCCCGATGCGTTCCCCTTGACAGGTTTGGCATAATTAAATATGACATTCACACAGCAAAACCCAAAGAAGCAAATCATAAAAGATAGAAGAAGAGAAACAACCAGCATGGCAACTTTCAGAGAGAACCTGCAGGACCTCAAACAGGGCGGTACTCCTGGCGTCAAGGCGCTCAAGTTCCTTTCGGATCCTGGTAGCGAGGACCGCGCTATCCTTCGAGAAGTCTGGCCGGGCTTGCCGCTCGACCGCCGCATCCGCATCGTGGATGCCCTCGTTGATATCATCGAGGACAACATCGACTTCGATTTCCGCCATGTCTTCCTCATTGCCCTGGAAGATAGCAACGCGGACGTGCGCCGCTCGGCTATCGAGGGCCTTGTCGAAGACACCAGTAGCTTGCTGATGGGCAGGCTGGTCAATATACTCCGCAACGACTCCGGACCAGTACGTGCGCGAGGCCGCCGCTACCTCCCTGGGCCGCTTTACCTACCTGGCGGAATGCAATAAGCTGAACGGGCAGGCCGGCAGGCTCCGCGACGCCCTCATGGAGAGCGCCAACGACAGAGCAGAGGAAAGCGACGTGCGTCGCCGCGCCGTGGAGAGCCTTGGCTACCTGCACGGCGACGACGAGGTGAAGCAGCTTATCGCGGACCAATACCGGCAGAGTGGGCGTAACGCCGAAAGCGCCGTGCTGGCGATGGGCCGCAGTATGGACAACCAGTGGTCGCCTATCGTGCTCCACGAGCTACGAAGCGAGCGCCCGGCTATGCGCTACGAGGCTGCTCATGCCGCGGGCGAGATGACCCTCGAAGATGCCTTGCCACAGCTAGCCCACCTGATAAACGACGACGACACCGAAGTGCGCCTGGCAACCATATGGGCGCTCGGCCAGATAGGCGGCAAACCTGCAGCCGAAGCTCTCAACGAGGTTATCCAGGGCAACGACCCCGCCATGAAGGAAGCAGCCCAGGAGGCGTTGCAGGAGATCGCCTTTTCGGCCAATCCGCTCACCCCGATTTAGGGATCGGGGTCAGGGATCAGCAGCGCACAGCGGAGTAATCCGCGCGTCATGTGCAAAGTCTGTCTGCGCGGGCTCCTTGTCCTATGCTTGCGGTGGACAATTGACTGAGCAATAAGCCCAACATGAACATCACGTACGAAAACCTCTTCACACCCGAATGGTCGCGGCATGTCGCGGACGGGGGCGAAGCGTGGTTCGTTGGCGGGGTGCGCGCACCTTTCTCGATGGCGTACGGCAACCCCGACCCGGCTCTCTTCCCTGCGCAGGAGATCGCGGCGGCGGCTTCCCGCGTCCTTTCCGACCCTGCAAGGGCCGCCGTCGCGCTCCAATATGGCCTGGTGCGGGGCCAGCCTGAATTGCTGGCGCTGGTGGCTGAAAAGCTGGAGCGTGAGGAAGGCATCCACGTTACGCCGGAGAATATCGTAATCACCAACGGCGCGTCGGCTGCCATCGGACTTGCCACACGCTCGTTGATCGACGAAGGCGACGTGGTGCTGGTTGAAGCACCATCGTTTCCAGGCGCGCTCAGCGTCTTGAAGCGGGCGGGGGGCGACCTGGTCAACCTGCCTATGGGCCGCGAGGGGATAGACGTTGCCGCTACCGAAACCCTGCTCGATTCGCTGCACTTGCGCGGCGTCCGGCCCAAAATCCTTTATACAATCCCTACTTTCCAGAACCCCAGCGGGCTGACCATACCCGAAGCCTCGCGCGTGGCTCTCTTAGCCCTGGCTCGCCGCTACAACCTCGTCATAATCGAGGACGATCCATACCGCGAGCTTTATTACGACGCAGACAACGGCCCCTTGCCCACTTCACTCTACGCTCTTGACCGTGAAAACCGCGTGATACGCACGAGCACCTTCTCGAAGATACTGACACCCGGTATGCGCCTAGGTTGGGCCATCGCGCAACCCGATATTATCCGGAAAATGCTCCTTCTCAAAGAAGAAGGAGGCACGGTGCCATTCTCCCAGTATGTCGCAGTCGAATATGCTCGTGACGGCGTGCTCACGCGGCACATCGCTACTCTGGTCGACGCCTACCGCGCCAAGCGTGATGCCGCACTGGCGGCCCTCGACCGATATTTCCCGCCCGGTGTCGAATGGACCCGCCCGTCAGGCGGCTTCTTCGTCTGGGTTAAGCTCCCACCTACCGTCGACCCTCACAAGCTGGCCGCGCTGGCCCGCGAAGAAGGCGTCGAATACCTCCCCGGCGAGTCATGCTTCGCGCAGCCTCCCGCCCTGCCAGGCACCTACATCCGCCTCAGCTACAGCCTTTTGAGCGTGGTGGAGATAGAAGAAGCGATAAAGCGCCTGGGACATGTTATCCAGGCGTTACTTCCAGAGTAATAGCTTACGGTGATTACGTTTAACTCACCGCAGAGGCACAGAGTACGCAGAGTTTCGCAGAGATTATTTAATGTTTGCAGGAGTAACAAAACCAAAGAAATCTCTGCGTAACTCTGCGTCCTCTGCGCCTCTGCGGTGAGTTACGGTCGTCCCAGTAATTGCTTTCTGATGGGCGGTATTTATACCCAAGAAGGCGCAGGCCGTTGAGAGACACCAGCACTGTGCCCCCTTCGTGGCCCACTACGGCCGCAGGTAGGGGCAGCTGTATCGCGAATATCCCCAACAGCATCAGGAAGATCATGAACATCGCAAAGCCGATGTTGGTCACGAGGGTGCGACGGGTCTGCTTGCTGAGGGCGATCAGGTACGGGATCTGGCGCAAGTCGTCACCCATTAGCACCACATCGGCTGTCTCGAGAGCTACGTCGGTGCCCGCCGCGCCCATCGCGATGCCCAGGCGGGCGGTCGCCAGGGCGGGCGCATCGTTCACACCGTCACCCACCATCGCCACGGGGCCATACTTTTCACCGATCTCTCTGACTACCCTCACCTTGTCCTCAGGCAGCAGCTCGGCGTAGAAATCGTCCAATCCTGCCTGCCGTGCGATGGCTTCGGCTGCGTGGCGGTTGTCGCCTGTTAGCATCACTACGTGCTCAACTCCCGCCGCCTTGATGGCGCGCACGATGCTTGCCACCTCGGGCCGCAACAGGTCTGCGAACGCAATTACGCCGAGCATGGTGGCGGTCTCGCCGTCGTCGCCCAGTTCGCCCACAATCACGCTGGTCTTGCCCTCGTGCTCCAGCCGCAGCACCTCGCACTCGGCCTCTTCCCTTCCTATGCACTTGAACCCTTCGTAATATCGCAGGTTACCTATCCTGATATCCCGACCATCCACAAGGCCGCGAACGCCCTTGCCCGTAGTCGCCTGGAAGGCGAATGCCTCAGACACCTGCGTATCATGCTCAGCCGCCGCCGCCAAGGTGGCCCGCGCCAGAGCGTGCTCGGATTTACTCTGCACAGCGGCAGCCAGGGCAAGAAGGTCGCTCGCTGTGAGGATGGGCGAAGGGCGGTCGACCGACGAAGGACGAAGGACGAAGGACGAAGGTATCTCGCTTTCGTCGGCCGTGGTTCGTCCTTCGTCCTTCGTCTTTCGTCCTTCGTCCGCCGCCAGCACCACCACATCGGTCACCTTCGGCTTGCCCTCAGTCAGGGTGCCGGTCTTGTCGAACGCAACTACTTTGATGAGGGCAGCCTGTTCCAGGTGGACGCCTCCCTTGAACAGCACGCCACGGCGCGCTCCGTTGGCGATTCCTGATAGGATCGAGGCGGGCGTGCTGATCACAAGCGCGCAGGGAGACATTGCCACCATGATCGTCATGGCGCGATAGAAGGCCGAATGGAATACCTCGGCAAAGATGAATATCGGCACCACAATCGCCAGCGCGGTTATCAGGATCACAGCCACCGCGTAAAACTGCTCGAACCGGTCTATGAAGCGCTGGGTCTGGGCTTTCTCGCTCTGTGCCTCCTCCACCATTTTGATGAGCTGCGCTAACGTCGAGTCCTTCGCCAGCTTGCTCACCGTTACGTCGAGGCTGCCGTTCTTGTTGATGGTGCCCGCGAATACTGTGTCGCCCAGGCACTTGCTCACGGGCATCGACTCGCCTGTGATGGAGGATTGGTCGACGGTGCTCTCGCCTGCCGACACCATGCCGTCCAGCGCCACGCGGTCCCCCGGCTTCACGACGATGCAGTCGCCCACCATCACGCGCTCGATAGGCAACACAACAGTGGTATCGCCGCGTCGCACCGACGCCTGCTTGGGCCGCAGTTTCATCAGCGCCCTGATGGCATTGCGCGTCCTGTCGATGGCGTAAGCCTGCAAAACGTTGGAGAACGAGAAGAGGAAGAGCAGCACTGCCCCCTCAAGAAAGGACCCTACAAAGGCCGCGCCCAGCGCCGCCAGCACCATCAGCAAGTCAATATCGATGACGCCGTGCAACAACGCCTCGACGCCTTTCCTCAGCGCGAAGCTGCCGCCCGCTACATAAGCCACCGCGTACAGGCCTGTGGCTACATCCTCGCCCGAGGCACCCACGATCTTTTCGATGCCTAACGCCAACAGCATCGACACGAGAGTAATCACTGTGAGCACTACGGCCAGGTTGTCGGTCGTGAGCCGGCTTTGCAGGCGCGCCCGCAGCGTGCGCGGCTGTGCGGCATCCTCTTCGTCAACTGACGCCGGTAACAGAGGCACTCCGTATTCTTTTACTCGATCGGCAATTGCGCCGGGTGAAAGGAGCGCGCCGTCGTATGTGACGCTCAGTACGCCTCCCAGATAGCTGGCGGAGGCGTGCCGCACGCCCGGAACGCGGCTCATACGCCTCTCAAGGCCGAGCGCGCAAGATTTGCAGGCGCGCCCACCCACGTGCCCCACGCGTAGGGTGCAGGTCTCCATCCTCTGGTGAAGGGTCGGCGCAAGCTCCTGAGCGATTTTGTCCAGGTCGGGCTGAGCAACAAGCTCAGGCATATATCCGAAGGACATTACTTTGTTCTGCGTATCCAGGTTGACGTTGACGATACCCGGTTTGTCGTCCGTGGCCTCGCGCAGCAAATCAACACAGGCCGTATCCCTGGCCTCGGAAGCGGGAGCCTGGACAATGCCGGCAGCAGTTCCGTGGGGGGCGTTGAGTGGAGAGTTACTCACCGGCGCGCCCTCCTTCATGGGACTTTTGCTGCTTATAGCAATCCCGGCAAAGTCCGTAGTAATAGACTCCCACGGAGCGTATCGTGTAACCCCTCTCTTCAAAGACGGAAAAGGGGGGAACAGGCACTTCCACAGCCGCGAAGTCCTCGATCGAATTGCAGCCTGTGCATACCAGGTGAGCGTGTGGACTGACATCGGCATCGTAGCGCACTGTGCCATCGCCGGCGGTGCCAAGCTCGCGCACCAGGCCCATCTCCACCATGGTCTCAAGGGTGTTGTAGACAGTCGCCTGGCTGAGCGAAGGAAGGACGCTCTGGAGACGCTCGAAAAGAGTTCTGAGCCGTCGGGTGGTGCTTGTCCTTGACCAGCGTCTCGTAAATCACCAGCCGCTGCGGCGTCACCCTTAGCCCGGCATCGCGCAAATGGGCGATCAGGTCGTCTTCGGTCAGTGTAAGAGGAAAATGTCCGGCCATAATTAGAACCTCTATCTATTTCGTGTGGATATTTATTTAGAATACTTCTAAATAATAACCGGAAGGATAGCTGCTCTGTCAAGATATTTATCTGCAGTGATTCCCACATCGCAAACCAGTACGACCATAACTCACCGCAGAGGCGCAGAGTACGCAGAGTTACGCAGAGAGTAATTTAAGTTTTTAGAGTAATGAAACAATAACATTCTCTGCGCCTCTGTGATGAGGTACCGTAATCCACAAACCACAATAATCTCTGCGTAACTCTGCGTCTCTGCGTACCCTCTGCGCCTCTGCGGTGAGTTACCGTAATCCACTCGGGCATGCCACCTCAAGCTGCAGTAAGCCATTCGATGATTCGCTCGCACCGGGCTGGGTCATAAGTGAGGCCGACGCTCAGACCCCAAAGCCAGTAATCCACGCAGCGCACCAGCGTCCAGTCGCGGGCGAGAGCGGGTTCCAGCGCGGCTGCCTCGGTCAAAACGCGGAAATAACGGTCCAGGCCGCCTTGAGCCTCGATATCTTCCAGCCGCCGCCAGAGGAGTTGCGCGATACCGAACTCAAGATCGCCAACCACTACCATCGGGTCCACAACCAGCCACGGCTCTCTCCAACTCGCAAGCACATTGCCATAATGAAGATCGTAGTTGACCAGCAGCTTGGCTTCGCACTCCCCTCCAAGCTGGATTGCCAGCTCCTGGGCATGGTCGAGCCAACGCCGTGGCATCGGGCGACCGTATCGCTCCCAGCGCTCGGGCAGGCCACAGGAAATATCGGTGCCCAGGCAGGCAGAGTACGCAATCCGTCCGGGGCATCTATCGCAAGGCGGCGGAGCAAGCGACCGGCTATAGTAAGAGCATCACCGATTGGCACGTCGCTCAACGACCGGCTAAAATCCAGTCGCTCTAACAACATCGCGCCATCGGACGGCTCCGACTTAAGCAGCCGAACCGCGCCTCGCCCATCCCAGGCTGAGAGGGCGGCGGCCTGTCCCGTATCAGCCTCGCTGATCCAGGAAACTTTGAGCACACACAATTCGTCTCCCCGGCGCACAGGGGCTACCAGGCTGAGATAGCCATGCATTGCCGGCCCGTCCAGGACAAGGTCCCACCGGTCGCATAGAAGTCTCGACCAGGTGTGGCAGCGAGCGATTCCACTCGCGTCCCGCGGCCCCTTCCCTCTCTATTGTCGTAACGGCAAATTCGTCAGGAACCCTGATCATGGAACACCATTCTAACAGAATTACCCACGCTTTATGCTCTCGGAGGCCAACTATCTGGACTGGCTAGGTTGTACACGCGGGACCTTACGCGGTGGGGGCAACGTGGCTGCTGAGCGTGTCAGGCCTAACCTTCGCTCAGAATTTGGGCATGTTCCTTTAGACACCCAGAGGACCGGACAAATCCTAGTCGGCGTACGCGCCAATCCTCAGGCAAGCAAGCTCAAGCAGGCAAGCTCAAGCTCTGCCTATTTTCGGGTTTTATGCTGATACGGTGATGCGATGTCGCCAGTTTTAAGGTATAATTCGGGTATAAAGAGGAATCATAACAGTAAGCTGTATGCAAGGGTAGAACGATAACGGGGGAAATATAATGTCACAAAACATAGGCGTCTTTGTAGACGTGTCAAATCTCTTTTACTCGGCGAAGTCCGCCGGGGTGGAAGTTAATTACTGTCGCCTGCTCGACCTGTCGGTAGCAGGGCGCGATCTTATCAGGGCGTGCGCTTACACAGGCGTCGATCCCGATAATCCCAACCAGCGCAAATTCATAGATTTCCTGCGCGCTAACGGTTATAAGGTTGTCTGTAAAGACATACACAAGTACGAAGGCGGACGTATCAAGGCCAACCTCGATATCGAGATGGCAGTGGACATCATGCTCCTCTCCGCGAACCTGGATGTGGTGGTGATCGTGAGCGGTGACGGCGATTTCGTGCGCCTGGTAGAGGCGGTGCAGATGAAAGGCGTGCGCTGCGAGGTTATTTCGTTCGGCATCAGCACGTCAAACGAGCTGATAGAGGCTGCCGACCAGTTCACCGAGATCACGTCTCTGCCCGGCATCTTCCGTAATGCCCCTTCCGGCCCCAGCATACATCTGCGCCCTGCCCAGCCGAACGGAGCTCATCAGAATGGTGACGTGCGTGGCGTCTACGCATATCGTTCGGTGACCTACAATGCCACCTACCAGCTTCCATCCGAGCGATCTCAAGGCCCCCAGCAGTGGGAGAACCGCGAGCAGCGCTCGCAGGTGCATATGGAAGGCCAGGAGCAGCGCGGCACCCAGGCGGCAGCGTACGAATTCGCCGCCAATCAGGACTACGGCCTTCCCGACGCCGAGCCTTGCCTGGACACCCACTCCATTCCCCTACCCCACCCCACTGCCGCACAGCCCAACTCAACCAATGGGCACGAGTAAAGACGAGCTCTGAGTTATGAGTTATTACCAGTAGAATGGCATCTAACTTAGAACTCAGAACTCAGAGCTCAGAACTTACGACGGACTGGGATCCCTTAATCTCCGAGCAAAATGCCAGCTTGCTCCAGTCGTGGCGCTGGGGCGAGTTCAAGCGGGCTTCCGGCTGGTTGCCCTTTCGCTTTGGCATAGGCGCGGAGCCGAATCCGACCATTTACGGGCAGGTGCTATATCGCGCTGTCCCGCGTCTGCCACTTCCTGTGTCAATCGGCTACCTACCAAGGGGGCCTGTCTATTTCCCCGGCTCGCAGGACGATAAAGAGGCCGAAAAGTCGTTCTGGAGGGCGATCCACCACGAGAGCCGCAAGCGCGGGGCCATCTTTCTCAAGGTCGAGCCTAATATCGCTATAAGTGAAGCCATGCCCAGAAGCTTTGTAAGCGCGAGGATGGCTGCGCTCGGCTTTCAGCCATCGGGACGCCTCCAGCCGGCCCGCACCTGGGTTCTCGACATCGATAAAAGTGAAGACGACCTCCTGAAAGCCATGAAGCCCAAGACCCGGTATAACCTGCGCCTTGCGGGCAAGCGCGGCGTGACCGTCCGACGCGCCACGGGCCTCGATGATATCAAAGCGTTCCATACGCTGCTGGATGTAACGGGCAAGCGTGACGAATTCGGCATTCATACGTTTTCATATTATGAACAGCTATGGCGCATATTCGGTCCCGATGGCGAAGGGGCAGGTGCAGGTGCGGAGGCAGGTATGGTTGTGCTGCTCGCCGACCACCCTGACGTGGCCGAGCGCGACAAGGGACCGATCGGGGGCTTGCTCGCTTTCAAGTTTGGGCACGAAGCCATTTACATGTACGGCGCGTCCGACAACCGGGGCCGCGAGCATATGCCCAACTATATCCTCCAGTGGGAGGCGATCAGGTGGGCCAAAGAGCACGGCTGCACTCTATACGACTTCTGGGGCATCCCTGATCCCCCGGCGGACGATGGAGAAGAAAGCAAGGAAGGTGGGGACGTTTCCCCAACAAATACACGCTCGGGTTTGCGTGGTGTATACTGGTTCAAACGAGGATTTGGCGGCAGAGAAATAGAGTACCCAGGCGCATACGACTATATCTATAACCCCCTGCTCTACAAGCTTTGGATGCGTTGGCGAGGCGCCAACCTGGGGGGTAAACGAGAGCTAAATGCTGAGAAAAATCGTCTTCTTATCCGTTCTGGTGATAGCGGTGCTGGTTGCGGCAACGGCCTGGGGTCATGGCACCGGACAACCGGCGAGCGTGGCGGCAAGCCCTGACATGGGCGGCAAAATCGTCTACGCACGCAGCGGCGCGATCTGGATGTACACGAGCGGCAACCAGCAACAGTTGACCGCCGGGCCCAAAGACAGAAACGACAAGCGCGACGCCTTCCCTTCCATCTCACCCGATGGCACGCAGGTGATCTATACCCGCGTTGACGAAGGCTATTCGGACCTTTACAAGCTGGATATCGCCAACCCCTCCACGCCTATTGCGCTCACAAATCACAAACCCGACGTCGAAGTTGGGCAGGCAGGCGTGCCAGGCGTGAGCAAAGGTTACAACGAGCTTGCGCTCTGGGCCGATTACCCGGCCTGGTCGCCCGACGGACAGCAAATAGCCTTCACATCCGATGTGGGCACAGAGTACCCCAACCTGCGGGTGATGAGCCCGGATGGCACGGCGGCAAGCAGATTGCCGAGCACCCTCGATTTCAGCCAGCAGACTGTCGAGCACCCAACGTGGTCTCCAGACGGCAGCAAAATAGCCGTCGCCAACTACACGGGCACCAACAGTAACATCGGCCAGATCTGGGTTTACGATGTCTCGACAGAGCACTGGGTTGCGCTCACCGATTCGAAAGAAGGAGCCTACGACCCATCCTGGTCACCCGACGGGGCCTGGATAGCCTTCACAATGCGCGAGAATGGTGCCACCAATATCTACGTCGTGCCAACCGATGCGACGAAGTGGACCGGCGAATATCCCACTCCGATAAAGCTAACCACAGATGGAGCATCACGCGCCCCTGCATGGTCTCCCGATGGCACCAAGCTCGCCTATATCACGCTCAAAAGCACTTCGTTCGACCTCTATGCAGGAGCGTTTACGATCGATGCGAGCAACAGTCCTTCGATCATGCAGCCCCAGCAATTAACCGATGGCGCAAACATAGACGCGCCATCCGCCTTGAGCTGGGGTCCGTAATACGTAGGTGCATAAAAAGAGGCCGGCTGAGCGCACCACGGACGCTCAGCCGGCCTCTTTTTATGAATATTGCTGGATCTCGATCAGGCGATCAGGAAATCCGCAGCCAGCGTGCCTACCAACAATACCAATAGCGTAAGAGTGGCGACCAGCGCGCTCTGCCGGTAGCCTGCTGGAGTAGTGGCTGTAGCCCCGGTAGTCTTGCCTTGCTGCCTCTCCAGCCTCACTGCGGTGCGCATGGATGCGTGGTAATAAAGATAGGTGCCCACCAGTGCAATCGCAAGCTCCAGCAGAATGGCGGCCCATGGGATGCTCCAGAGGCCAAGCCCCACATGCAAGCCGGCACTGTCGCCCGGCATAATAGCCAGGTCGCCCCTGTGTGTGACGAAATCAAGGATCCATGAGGAGAAAGTCACCGAGCCTAAAACAAGCCCGTTGGCACGCCCCCAGAATATCCAGGCTACGACCAGCACCACCAGGCTGATGACGAGCGCTCCCACCAACGAATGAGAGTAGTCTGCAGAGAATATCTTCTCGCCATATCCGCCCCCGGTGCCTGGCACCGCCTTGTAGCTCTCGGTGCCCAGGAAATAGAGCACGAGAAACGCTATGTCGAGCAGCTCGACGCACAGCATCAACGCCCAAAGCGGCAATTGTGGCTGCCGCGACTTCACGATAGCAGCCAGGCCGTAATGTCCGGCTAACATGGAAATTCTCCTACATAGTTGTCAGTTGTCAGTTGTCAGTTGTCAGTAGACGGACGTTTTCAACGCCAAGACGCCAAGATTTGTACGGTTTGAACCACCAAGACACCAAGATCACCAAGGTTTTATGGGTTTAATCACGAAGAGCACTAAGATCACAAAGAGCACGAAGGTTTTATGGGTTTGAACCACAGAGGTCACAGAGATTATTATGGTTTAAACCCATAGAAACCTTGGCGAACCTTGGCGGACCTTGGCGTCTTGGCGGTTACGTCTTTTACGTTTTACGAGGCGCAGCCTGCTATCGTCGCAGCGTCTTACTCCGCTCGGTGATGCTCACGTAGCGGTCAACTTTTTCTGTGGGGCCGGGCCAGCCTACGCGGGCGTCCAGATAGCCTAGAAGGACCACAAACAGTATTATGGAAGCAATCATCACGTAGATCATAGAAACCCCTTTAGGTCCACTCTGATGGCGGCACTATCACAACGCGTCCGCCCGCTACGTCGAGCTTTCGCACGACTTGCTTGACGGCAGGCACAAGCAGCTCGCCTGTAGGGTCGGTCACGCCCGGCCCTCGAACCAGATAGACATCGTTTGCCGTCGACGTTATCACATCCTCGATTTTGCCCACAAAATCGCCTTTAGTAGTATAAACCTCAAGCCCCACCACCTGGTAGAGATAGTATGCGCCACGCGGCAGCTTACGCGCCTGCTCTCTTGGCACCAGCACCCAGTACCCACGCAGCGCCTGCACGCTCTCCGGGTCGTCCACTCCCTCGACCTTCAGCAGAAGCTGGCCTTTGTGAATATGTGTGGACTCGATAGTGAACGGCACCGGCTCTTTGGGCGGTCGGAATGTCTGCCCTTCCCGCACAGGCGCGGGCCGCACCGTGACCGGGTAGAGCGAAGCTGTGGGCACATCGGCCGGGGCGATCGTATCGAAAGGCGCAAGAATGACCGTTTCAAGCTTGTTGAAACGGTCAGGGAACTCGGTCATGATATTGACCTTCATCTCACCCTTCACCCCGAACGGGGCGACCACCTGCCCGACTATAAGGTGTTCAGGCTCTTCTGGCATTGCGGATTGCGGATTGCGGATCGTGAATTGATCGCCGTGGCGTTTCAATCCGCAATCCGCAATGCCGTCAGTCTATCTCAAGCACGCCTCGGCGGCCCTCGCGGGCGGCGGCGGCGTTGACCAGGGCACGCATGGCGCGAGCGATCTTGCCTTCTCGCCCGATGACTTTGCCCTTCTCTTCGGGGTCGACTGCCAGCTCAACGCGTACAACGTATTCGCCGCGATGCTCGCGCACACGCACGGCTTCCGGCTTGTCCACCAGGTTCTTTGCGAGATATTCTACCAGTTCTTTCATGGATACCTCGGGGGCAGGTTAGGATTAGTGATTGGTGGTTAGTATCCGCAAAAATAATACTGACCACCAACCACTATCGTCTATTGACCGGAATTGGCGGAAGTCCCGTTCTCGGCGGCTTCTGCTATGACGGCGTCAGACTCTTCAGCGCTATCTGCGGGGGCCTCAGTAGTGGGGGCCTCTGCGACAGCGGCTTCGGTAGGAGCCTCAGCAGCCTCAGCGGGGGCCTCGGCAGCTTGCGCGCTCTGGGCAGCCTCGGCGCTATCAGAGGTCTCAGCGGTGCCGGCAGCTTCGGCGGTTTGGGCAGTTTCGGCAGTCTCAGCTACTTCGGCCGCAGGCGCAGTGGCGGGCGCAGGCGTGCGGCGTTTGCCGGAGGCTGTGCGGGTGCGCTTGTCGGCGGGGGCGACGTCTGCGACCCTATTAGCCCTGTTGAACTGCTTCACCAGGCTGGCGACAGCGTCGGTGGGCTGTGCGCCCTTCTTCTTCCACTCCTCATACTTCGCAACGTCCACCTGGATGGTGGCCGGGTTAGTGAGTGGGTTGTAATGACCCAGCAACTCGATAAACGCGCCGTCGCGGGGTGCGCGAGAGTCAGCTACCACTATACGATAGTGCGGCTGCCTGATAGCGCCCATGCGGCGCAGTCTAATCTTGAGCATTCCTGGTCTGTTACTCCTCTATAAATTATGGACGGACCACATTCCGGTTCTCTATAAATCCTGCCGGCAAACAAGCCTGCCTAGCATTATACGCGATTGCCTACCGGGCGTCAAACGACGTAGTTGTCAGTTGTCAGTTGATCGAAGCGATCAATTGTCAGTAGACGGACGACCGACGACCACCGGCTGAAACGTAAAACGTAAGACGTAACCGCCAAGACGCAAAGAACGCTAAGGTACGCCAAGGTTTCTATGGGTTTAGACCATAATAATCCTCTGTGGTCTCTGTGATTCAAACCCATATAAACCTTCGTAATCTTCGTGCCCTTTGTGCTCTTTGTGCCTTTGTGGTTCAAACCGTAAATCCTTGGCGTCTTGGCGTCTTGGCGTTGAAAAATACCGTCGCCGGTCGTCTACTGACAATAGTTCGCTTCGCTCATCAACTGACAACTGACAACTTGGTCACCCACTGACAACTAGGTGATCTCATTCAGATCTAACTGGCGGGCCATGTCGTCGGTGAGAATGATGGTGTTGACTTCGCCGCCGGCGCGAGTGAGGAATGCGGAGGCCAGTGCGCTCCAATAGTGCGCGACAGCTACAATCACCATCGAGGAGCCGGGCGTGAGCGAATTCGCGAACTCTCTGAGGCGATCGTCGGACATGCCTACGTCGCTGCTTTCCGCGGCTACCGCGCCCACTGCTGCGCCTGCCGCTCCGCCGATTACCAGCCCAAGCGGGCCGGCGATCATGCCGAGTATTGCTCCGATAGCTGCTCCGAAGACGGCACCTTCGCCGCCCCGCATGTCTGCTTCTTCTTTGATATGCAGCTTATTGGCATGGTCACGGTTCACCACCGCTGCATCGATCAATAAGAGGATCCCTTGCTTCTCGGCCTCGCGGATTTCGTCGTATGCCGCTTTGGCGGCTGCTTCATCAGCAAAGGTAGCGATTATCAGCTCCGGCCTTATATCAAGGTCGGGATCGCCACTCCCCTCAATGACGGCAGGCTCGTTTGTCTCTGCCGTCTCATCACCCTCATAGACTTCGTGCGGCCCTTTTAGATCATCAGTGGCATCGTTCGCGCCGGTCGCGCCGGTTTCATCCATTACCGTTACCTCCTGAGCACCTGGGCTATTTGCCCTCGGCTGTGCAACGTTAAAGTATACACAATTGCCGAAGAGTGCATCCCTCAAACTCAGCGGAAATGGCAGCGCGAACGCAATGTCGGTCTCTGGTGTATCTCTTTGAGCTTGTTGTTCTGAGTAAGCATGGCCCCGGGGCCACCAGCGGCAATGAAAATAAAGGAGGGAGTATTGGGGACACCCCAAACCCCGGCAGGGAGATCCCTGCACCCCCTTTGTCCCCAACTTGTGAGAACTGAGTTAGTTTGGGGATGACAGACCCCATGCCCCAGGCAGGGAGATCCCTGCACACCTATTTTCACAGCGGCTGTTAAAAATTAACGAGCTTGCCTTGCTTGATAACCTGCTCCACGCGCGCCATATCGTCCATGTTGGTCAGTGGGTCGGCCCCTGCTGCCAGCACGATGCAGTCGGCCTGCTTGCCCTGCTGTATCGTGCCGACCTCTTCCGATAAGCCTGCTGCTTTTGCCGAGCCGAGGGTGGCAGCCATGATAGCGCCGGTGGGGCTCATGCCGTATTCGACCATCAGACGCATCTCGGTAACGAGGTCTTCGGATGGGTTGAAGGGGGTGCCGCCGTCGTTGCCCGCCGCGATGGTGACGCCCGCGCCAACGGCCCGCTCGAACGATTTGCGATGCGCGTCCATCACCCGGCGCGACTTTTCGAGCGCGTAGGCGGGTATGCCCTTCGCCTCCCCTGCCTCTACTATCTGGTAGGGTGCGGCCAGGGTCGGCACGAACACGGTGCCTTGCTTCAGCATCATCTCGATAGCCTCGTCATCGAGGTAGATGCCGTGCTCTATTGTGTCGATTCCGGCCCGCAAGGAGTTCTTGATGCCGGTAGTGCCCTGGGCGTGGCTGGCGGTCCTCTTACCCGCGTTGTGCGCCTCCTCCACCCCGGCTCGTAATTCAGCCTCAGACAATTGCGGCGACCCCGGCTCGACCCCCGGCGTCAGCACCCCACCCGTCGCCATGAACTTGAGGCAATCAGCTCCATGCCTCAGGTTCAGGCGCGCCGACTTGCGCACCTCGTCCGGCCCGTCGCTCTGGAGCCCCGTTAGCCAGCCGTGGCCGCCGGTCATAGTAATAAAACGTCCCGCGCAAAGCAGCCGGGGGCCAGAGAAATCGCCCGAGGCGATGGCATCTCTGAGGGCAAGCTCGCAATACTCGTAGCCGCCCAGGTCTCGGGCCATGGTGATGCCGTTGCGCAGCATTCGCTCGCACCGCTTTGCCGCCTTCAGCACCGCTTCAGCGGGGGTCAGGTGCGCCAATGCGGCGATTGGGTCGGGCCCAGCGTCCATGCAGACGTGGCAGTGAGCATTGATGAGCCCAGGCAGGAGAGTTCGTCCCGCCAGGTCTATCACTTGAGCACCATTGTGCTCTACGCCGTTCGAGCTTGTGCGCACCGCGCCGATGCGCCCTTCCTCGATAACAACGGTGACCCTTTCAAGTGGCTGCGCGCCCGTACCGTCGATCAGGCGAGCATTGGTCAGTATTAGCCTGCCCATCACTACCTCCGAATAAAAAACGTTATAATTTTGGAGATCCTGCTAGGTCAATTACGAATTACGAATTACGAATTACGAATTGATCCGCATAACCCGTAATTCGTAATTCGTAATTCGTAATTAATCAGTCGAGAGGCACAATTATGCACCCTTGCGCCCCGCAACGCAACCTAGTCTTGTAGGACGAAAGAACGAGATGCGCGTCCTGCTCCTATTGTTAGTTATAGTGAGCACACTCGCCGCCTGGGCTCCAAGCCCGGAGGCGGCGCACGCGTCCACCACGTCCGAAGCAGTAGGCAGCAAGCAATACTCCATCCAATCAGAAGTTCCCGCACCATCCGAAGTAAGCCAGGGCAAGCAGAGATATTTCTCGCAAACTGCCCATTTCCTGCGGGGCGCTTTCCTCGACTACTGGAACAGCCATGGTGGCACCGCCGTGCTGGGCCTGCCTATCACCGAGCCGACCCTTGAGGACGGCCTCGCCGTGCAATACCTCGAGCGCGCTCGCCTGGAGTACCACCCCGAGATCCCCGGCACCGGCCAGCAGAAGGTGCTCCTCACCCGGCTGGGCGTTACACTTGCTGAGCAGCGCGGCCTCTCAGTGACGGGATCCCAGTCCTTCGACCCCCAACCCTCGGGCAGCGACACCGCTACTTCGTTCTTCTTCCCGCAGACCGGCCATAACCTCGCCAATGGCTTCCTGGCTTACTGGCAGCAGAACGGCGGGCTGGCAGTATTCGGCTACCCGATCTCGGAAGAGTTCACCGAGACCAACGATGCCGACGGGCAGCAATATACTGTCCAGTATTTCGAGCGCAACCGCTTCGAATGGCACCCCGAATTGAATCCGCCCGATAACGTCCAGCTTGGCCTCCTCGGCGTGGAATACGCCCGCTCGAGCGCCTTAGACCCGCTCGCCCGGATAGAGCTTCCGGCCCCCCTGCCCGCTGCCGACACCGACCTGAGCGACGACCCGCGCCTCGCGAACCTGGTGGACGCCGGCCTGTTGCCGGCCATAAAGGAATTGGGGCACACCCAGCAATTCAGGTGGGTTCCCGCCGTGATAATCCAGAACAAGGTCGTGGTACAGTTCACTCAGATACAGGACCAGGACGTAGGGGGCGCTTTCATCACTACAGGCAACAGGAGGCAACCCTACCTCATCGTTATTCCTGAGCAGTACCGCAACGAGCCTCCCGAAGCGCTTGCCAGCGTGCTCGCCCACGAAGCCACCCATGCATATGACTTCACCAGCGGCGTGGTATCACAACAGTCCAATTGCAGCATCGAGGAAGAGCTGCGCGCTTACAAGAACGGTCTGGCCGCCTGGGTGGTTCTGAAGGGCGCGGATGCCCTGAGCGGCGATTATCTGAGCGATACATTCGAGAACGACCTCAATATGTCGCTTGTCGGCTTCAACAACGACCAGACCCAACTCGGTTTCGACCTGAACCTCGACCAGAGCCGCACTTTCTTGAGCAGCCTTTACGGACCCGACTGCGCACCATAGGCGATAACTCAGGGCCTGGGCAGGTAAATATAAGGCAGCAAGAAGAAATGAAACAGGTCGCTGTCGGCGACCTGTTTCATTTCCTCTTGCTGAAATAACGCTAGTTAGTGGGCTCGCTGTAGAGGCTCAAAGTCAGGATCTTGGCGACCTGGCCGCGAGTGGCAGGGGCGTTGGGGCGGAAAGTATTGTCCGAGTAACCCGCCATGATCTCGGAAACACCTGCCGCCTGCACGTAGTTATAGAACCAGTCGGTGGAATGTACGTCGTTGAAGCTCATATTTCCCTCAACTCTGCTCCACTGGCGCGACAGGTAGATTATCTTGGCGACCTGTGCGCGGGTCACGTCGGTGTTGGGGCGGAAGGTGCCGTCAGGGTAGCCTCCAATAGCGCCATGCGAGGCAGCGGTTTCGATATAGCTGTAGCCCCAGAAATCGGCAGGCACATCGCTGAAGCTGGGCGTGGCGGGTGTGACGAGCGGCCACTGCATTGCGAGGACTACCATCTTGGCAAACTGGGCGCGTGTGACCAGCGCGTTGGGCCTGAACGAACCGTCAGGGTAGCCCGATATCACATTCTGGTCGGCCAGGTATTGCACGTATGGGTCGGCCCAATCGGTCTGGCTCAGGTCGGACCATTCGCGGCGATGAGTGATCGTGATGAGGTGAGCCGTGGTTGTGTAGGGATTATCGCTGGCCGTGACCGCGCGCACGCCTTCGATATCGATCCGGTGTGCGGGATTGTTGGGCACGTGTACCGCAATGTGGATCACGTTGGCGTAGCCCGGTAGCGCCATAGTCGTGGTGGGATCCACCGTTACATTCCAACCCTGCCAGATGCTCGCAGCGTCCACATTGACTGTGGTATTGGTCTGCAGGTGGTTGAAGAGAAGGTCCGTATAACGGGCGACATCCCCCGGGGCCGCATAGTTGAACTGCACCCACGGCCGCAGCTTGATCGGCCTGGGGGTGGGGCTGGCGCTCGGGTCAGGCGAGGCCCCTTTGACCGCCGGCCCGGATGCCGCCGCTGCCTGTGTGCTGCCCGCAGCCAGGACGAGCGCAAAGACTGCCGCCCCCATCAACCCGAATGTTAGGGCCGCGAATGCCGCCCGCTTCAAAAGCCGCATAACTCCAGACATTTTCCTTACCTCCATTTCATCTAATCTGCGGGGCCTCCCCGCCATCCAGGTACGGAACAACGCCAATCGAACTACACCGTCCACTCTGTCCACCTCTATCGCAGCCCTCCGCGCGGCCCAGGACCCTCCGCAGCCAACTCATACCATTCGACGGGCTCTCAATCGCGTACCACAGGTGCTCGTGACACCTGCGCTCAATTTAGCAGGTTGCCAACAATAGTTATAGGCAAATAGTGTAAAGGGTTTGTTAGAGAAATGTAAAAAGGTCGCCAGTGCAACTTCATGGAACCATTTGTGAAAACAGCCATTCATGCTGAATGGAGTGAAGCAGGACAAGGTGGGTTCGGTGAACCCCTAGACAGGTTTTCGAGCGACAAGACTGGTATAGGTAATATGGCCGATGAACGAGCCATCGGTAACCCGCCGCCGGGCTTCAGCCTTCAAAGCCTCGGCAAGTTCTTCGCCAATCTTGCCGGACAAGGCCAGCATATCCGCTCCACGGTCGACGATAGTCAGCATGTAGTCTGGACGTGAGGTCTCGGTATATCCATAACTTCGATACTTTACCACTTTGAAACCCGCAGCTTCGGCAAGTGACGGGGTGCGACGGGCAAGCCAGCTATCGTGGATGAAGGATGCTCTAAATGAGTCCGCACAGATTTGCAGCGGGTCTATGTTACTTGTCGCAAAGGTGGTCGAAGCATAATCGCCCTCAAAGATGGCCAGCCAGCCCCCAGGACGTAGTACCCGATAGGCTTCTTGTAATGCGCCTGCGGGGTCCGATAAATGGCAAAGAGTGGTGTGGAAAACGGCGACATCGAAGCAGGAATCTGCGAACGGCACCTGGTTAGCGTAGCCTTCTTGGAACTCTAAATTAGCCAGTGTAGCGCCAAGTTGACGAGCCTTTTCAATGAAGAGAGAGGAAGGTTCAATACCTACTACTTGCGCGACATCTCGGCCAAATTGCCAACCTACGTGACACTGCGCCGGTACCACAGCCAATTTCGATTATTCGTGCGTGGGGCGGAAATTGAATATCCGCCAGGTAAGATTTCAACATATCCTTCTGTAGTGGGTCAGAGGCTCGAACTTCCAGCACTTGGGCGATGCGTTCCACCGTTGCAGCTTCGGCTGATGCGATGGTGTTATAGACATCGGGCATAGAGACCTCCTTCGCTCAGGGCGCACCAAAAGCGTGATCGACACCGATGAAACAATCTGTAAAGCAGCACGCCTGGCTAATCGCCGATTTCTTGCCCTATTCTAACAAACTCGCTCCTTCTATTACATACAGATGTTACACACAGATTTGCATGAACTTGCACAGGCGACCGGCGACCGGGCATCGGTCACCGGTCACCGGTCACCGATCGCCGTCTACAGACAACCGACAACTGACAACTCCGTCCAGCTATAAATGGTAGCCGAAACGGTACAAATGGGCGGTAGCGGAGAGGGTATTGCTTCCGGTATAATTTGCTTCAATAAGAGACAGTAGACGTTAGTTTGCACCAGCAGGTTGCTTATGGTTGGTGATCAGGGGAGGCTGTAACCCTGTTACGTCTACTTCAAGGCACGATCTGCCACTGTCCCTCCTTCCGACCGCTACGCCCCACCAAAAGGAGAAGACTATCCTTCGTTTTTGTTTTGAAGGGAGCAATTTAAGAGCCTGGCGCGGTATTCCGGCTGTGTTTGCGCTTGGCCTGCTCCTCGTTGCTTTCCTGGCTGGCGTTGGACAGGCTCACGCCGACGGCACACCTGTCCCCGATGCTTCGCCAACCTTTGTGGCGGTCGAGCCTACCGTCATCTTCCAGGTGTGGCCCACACTCACCGGCACCGCCGATACGCCCGCCCCGGCCCCTCCGGCCTCCACGCCCACACCCGAACCCCCGACCGCTACCGTTACTCCCGAGGCGATCACGGACACCCCAACGGCCATGCCAACAGCGGCCGTTGCCGGCACTGACGTGCCAACAGCAACTAGCGATCCCAGCGCTGCTGAAACGGTCACGCAGGTATCTTTGCCTCCGCTCGGGCAGCCTGTCCTGCCTCTCGAGACACCTACGCTGGAGTCCCCAACCTCGACACCGGAGCAGGATTCTCCCACCACCACACCAACCCCTTCGGGCACCGGCACCGCTACACCAAGCCCCACTCCCACAAGCAGTTGGCAGCCGCCGGGGCCTGAATGCAGCGTCAAACCGGGCAAGACAGTGCTCAAGCTCGATGTGCCCTACGTACACCAGGTCAACGACGTGAACAATGCCGACGGCAACTGGGCCTGCGGGCCGGCCAGCGTGCTGATGGTGCTCGCCTATTTCGGCAAGCTTGAGCCCTGGCCCCAATACGTGGCAGAGCACGGCACGCCGGTCAAGCCTGCGACCACACCTGCAGCCACCCGGCCCCCTTCGTCTCGCCCCACAAGCACGACCGATGAAGTAATGAAGGTAGACTACGCGCCGTATCTGACCAACGTCTACACGAACGGGGGGCACACCTACAGCGCCACCGCGCCCGACCCGCGAGGCAACATGCTCGCCGGGCTTTACGGCACGATCTCTCCATCCGGCCTGGCCGATTGGGGCAGGATGAAGCAGGTGCTGGAATGGTCCGGCCTCACTACCGCCTACGTCGCTCCCACCTGGAATGGAGTGGTCGCGGCCCTCAAGCGCGGGCACCCGGTACTGCTGGGCAACGACCTGACGGCAGCCGGGCACATAATGGTGGCGATTGGCTATACCTCCAATAACCAGCTAATTGTCAACGACCCTTACGGCAACCGCTTCATATCAGGTTACGGAGTGAACGACGGGCAGGGCGTTTATTACGCCTGGAACTGCTCAAGAGTGCGCAACGCCCTCGAAGTGATCGGCGTCTACACGCCCCCCTCCCCTACACCGCCTGCTACGGCCACAGCCGTGCCGCAGCCGCAGCCGACCTGCTACTGCTACACCAGGCTCCGTCCACGCGGACGGCCTGAGCACGGACCCATTATCCGCACAGCCCGGCTCCGCCTATGGACTTCAGTTGACCCCACAGCCATCCCCCACAGCTGGCTACCAGGGCGCAGACCGGCGGGTAGCAACAAGACGCCGGATACCCGACGTGCGAGTGCTGGCCGCGCAAAAGACCGCGCCCAGGCCCGCATACTGGCTGCTGGTAGTGCCTACCTTCCTTGGCCTGGCCGCTTTCGTGATAATGTTCGTTGATTGGCGCACAAAGCGCAGGGCCGGGTCCAAGCCTGGTTAGACATATTAGTTCATAGCACACGAGGCAAAAGAGCGCCCGCATGGACGCTCTTTTGCCTCGTGTGCTATGAAAAGCAGGTTTCGCGTATAATCAAGGCTATTACCCCTTTTAATGCGGACTGAGAGAAGATAAGGCGAAAGACAGAATGATTGACGAAGAACGAACCACAGGTGTGCACGCTTCGCCGTCGGGCGACTTGCAAGAAGATATCATGAATGCCCTCGTGTCGACGGTAGAAGCTCTGGGTTTCCCGGCCGAGGGGTTGGACTTTTCCCTGCGCGCCATACCGCTGGAAGGCGAGTGGGGCTTCGGCTCCTCTGTGGCGTTTCAGCTTCGGCGCGTGGGCGCTACGGGCAACCCGAAGGAAATTGCCGAGCGCGTGGCAGCGGCTGTGCCCGCGCTGCCCCAACTTCAGCGGGTGGAGGCGGTCAACGGTTATGTCAACTTCTATGTTGACAAGAACTGGTACGCCAACCGCGTGATAGGGCAAGTACTGACGCAGGGGCAGGAGTATGGCTGCTGGCCTTCAAGAGGCGAGCGCGTGATGGTTGAGTACGCCAACCTCAACACGCACAAGACCATGCATGTGGGCCACCTGCGCAACGTGGTGCTGGGCAACGCGGTGTTCAACATCCTCAAGTGCGCGGGCTTCGACACTGTCGGCGCGACCTACATAGGCGACATCGGCATGCACGTCATGCGCACCATGTGGGGCTACCTCAATTTCTACAAAGGCCAGGAGCCTGAGGAGAACAAGGGCGCGTGGCTGGAAAAGATATACGTCGACGCTACCTCGCGCCAGGACTATCGCAAAGACGTCACCGGCCTTATCGAGGACGCAGCCAAAGCCGACCCGTCTGTTGCCGCCCAACTGACACTAGTGTTGCAATCCGTCGCCGAGATGAACCCGGACGATGCGCCTATCACGCAGCAGTTGGCCGAAACGATGCTGACAAAGGACGGCCCCGACTGGAAACCTGCCCTCGCCCCCGGCAAAGATTACATCATCCTCAACCTCTGGTCTGCCCTCGGCGAGATGCTGACCGGTCAATCGTCCACGCTGGACACCACAGGTAGCGACGAAGCGCATCTGCAGGGAGAAATCCGCAATCCACCTTCGTCCTTCGTCCTCGGAATCCGCAATGATTATGAGAAGTTGGACGCTCACATCGACTGGTGGGACAAAGTGCCGGAATGGCAGGCCGAGGTCAAGCGAATGTTCGTACGGTGGGAAGCGCACGACCCCGAGTTGGTAGCGACCTGGAACGAAACACGCGAATGGAGCCTGGGCCTGCTCAGACGGATATTCGAGGACCTTGGCGTCACATTTGACGCCTGGTTCTTCGAGAGCGAAGTTGAAGAGCCGGGCAAAGAGGTGGTCACGGAGCTTGTGGAGCTTGGCATTGCCGAGGACTACCGCAGCATCGGTGAGACTGTGATCGTGCGCGTGGACGAGAAGCTGCGCGAAAACCCGGAGCTTAACAGGAAATACCACAAAGAGCTTTACCGCAAGGCGAAAGACGGCACCGAGGAGCCTAAGGACACGTGGAAAGTGCTGGTCATACTGCGCTCGGACGGCACATCCCTCTACGCCACCAAAGACCTTGAGCTGGCGCGACGCAAGTTCAACGAATGGCACGTCGATCGCGCCCTCTACGTGGTGGACACTCGCCAGGCCCTTTATTTTCAGCAGGTATTCAAGGTGCTCGAGCTATGGGGCTTCCCGCAGGCCGAGAAGTGCCAGCATCTGGGCTACGAGCATGTCATCACGCCCGAAGGGGCGATCTCGTCCCGGCGCGGTGGAGCGCCGCAGTACGAAAGTCTTGAGACCGAAGCCCTGAGGCGTGCTCGCGCTGTCGTGGACACCAAAGAAGCCGAACAGCCACGCAATCTCACCGAAGAGCAAAAGGACGCGATAGCCAACGCCGTTGCCTACGGGGCTCTCAAGATGGGGATGCTGGATAAGGACAACAACAAAGTAATCACCTTCGTGTGGGAGCAGGCGCTCAACCCTGAGAGCCAGTCGGCCACTTACGTGCAATATTCGCACGCCCGCGCTACCCGCGTGCTCGAAAAGGCCCCCGCCGAGCTCCTACCGAAGCCGGGCGAGCAATTTGACTTCAAGGCCCCGGAGCTACAGGAAACCAACCTCCTCGAGCTGATAGCCAGGCTGCCGGAAGACGTAGAGCGAGCGGCGGAAGCCTACAAGCCGGTGGTCATAGCCACCTACTGCTTCGAGATAGCCGACGCCTTCAACAACTTCTACCACAACTGCTCGATACTGAAAGCAGGCTCGGACGAAAAGATACGCGCCCGCCTTGCCCTCACGGCTGCCGCCAAGCAGACTATCAGCAACGCGCTCGGCCTGCTGGGGATAAAAGCGCCCGATATGATGTAACGCCACCAGTGACCACCGGCACATTGCATTTTGATAGCTATGCGCTTGCAGGCGCAACGACCTACAGCGTAATCGTGCCCGACCCTGAAAAGGTCGGCCCGGGCCCCTACCCGGTGTTATTGCAGCTTCACGGCAGACACGCAGACCATCGCGCATGGCTTGAGAAGTCGAGGCTTTGGAGCTACGTCGAGCGAATACCCCTCATCGTCGTGATGCCTTCGGGTGGCAGTTTTTGGTGGAGCAACGTCAGCCCCCAGGGCCGTGATGACCCCGCTTATGCGCTCAATTACGAGGAATATCTAATCCACGACCTGTGGGCGCACGTCAGCGCGACGTTTCCTGTTCTAACAGGGGCACGGTGGGCGATAGGCGGCCTTTCGATGGGCGGCTTTGGGGCGATACGCCTTGGGCTGAAGTATCCCGATCGCTTCTGCTCGATCTTCGCGCATTCGAGCGTCATTCCGGATGCCGGCGAGCTGGAGCAGAGGTTACCGCTCTTATCGCCCGCCGCGCGCGCCGACATGGACTGCTATCGCTGGGCCGAGGAGCGCACCCCGGCGGACCTGCCGCGCCTGGGCTTCGACTGCGGCGTCGATGACCACTTGATAGCCGACAACCGGCGCTTCCATGCTCACTTAGAGCGCCTGGGCCTCCCCCATACCTATGCCGAGCACAACGGTGGGCATACCTGGGATTACTGGGACACCCACATCCACGAAGCGCTCGCCCAACATTGCGAGGTGCTGGGGATTGGGTATTCTAGCCCGTAACGGAACGTTCGTTAGCGCTCAGAATTGGGGCGTAGGGGCACGGCGCTGACGTGCCCTCTTTGGCCTGGCAATGTCTCTTGCCCATCAGGGCACGTCAGCGCCGTGCCCCTACAAGATTATCGCCATCCCATTTCTGCGCCTTTACGAATGTTCGGCTACCTGACAGGGCTGGACAAGTAGGGTAGAATGATGGCATAACCCGGCTATTCGGAGGCCCGGTATCGGCTGGTCTAGCGGCTATAGATGAGCTTAGCGAACTACTTTGCGCATCAAACGTAAACCATGAGCATTAGAGTAACTTCAGAATTCGGACGCCTCCGTGAGGCGATCATGCACCGTCCGGGCCGCGAGCTTGTCCGGATGACCCCTTCCACTCGCGATTATTTCCTCTTTGACGACCTCCTCTTCGACGAGCACGCCCAGCAAGAGCACGATTGGCTGGCCGATATCCTCCAGAACCACCTGGGCGTGAAGGTCCTGTACTTTGAGAAGATGCTGGCCGAGGCGCTGGCCGGCGCTACGGCGTCCCAACGGGGCCTGCTTATCTCGCAGGTGCGCCAGCTTGAGGCGGATTTGCCGCCCGTCGAACAGCGCGTGGGACAACTGGAAGTGATGGTGCGCTGGTTCCAGGGGCGGGCCTGGCCGCAATATTCACTGGACCCTGAGGGCGACCCCGACGGAGCGGCTCCCGGCTCGCTGCCAGGGTCTCTCGCCAGGCTCATCTCCCACCCTCAGACGATCGAGCGTCCAGGCGACGTCGAAGCCGAGTTGCCCACCTATCTTAAGTACAGGCTCGAAAGCTGGTCAGAAGAGGGCAACTACGATACGCTTGCTGAAGAGCTGATCGAGGGGATAGAGGCGCGGCTTGGAGGCGAGTCGCCTTCGGAGCGCCCTGGCCCTGAGGAGAACGGCAACGCTACACCCAACCACCATAACCACCCGTATAACCCCGGCGAAGACGCCGACGCCCTGCGCCGCTTCGTTGAGGGGCGTCTTTTCTACCTGACGCCGTTGCCCAATCTGATGTTCATGCGCGATGCCGGCATGGTGGTGAACGACCAGATGCTGCTGGGGAGGATGGCCGCGCCTGGTCGCACCCGCGAGACTATCCTGCTCGATTTCATCTATCGCCATCATGAGCGCTTTCATAACGTGCGACACTGGACCTGGGACGATGCAACACAATCCGACGACCCAACATGGTCGGCGGCTCTAGCGCCTTCGCTACACCTGGAAGGCGGCAACGTGTTGCAACTGCGCGAAGACCTGATTATCCTGGGCGTGGGCCAGCGCACCAGCATGGAATTGGTGCAGCGAGTAGCCGATGCCTGGCGCGCCAACGCGCTGAAATCGCACAAGAAACTGATCCTCTACGTGCTGCACTTGCCTGCCGGCTTCAACCACCTTGATAGCGTGCTCGGCGTGATCAGCCCGACCGAGTGCGTCGTCTATCAACCTGTATTTGAGCCTTATGGCCCGGCGTCGGTGGACGTTGTGCGCGCCGACCTGGGCAGCGGCGAAGTGCATCCCACCCGTTCCGCCGATTTCTTCGGGAGCCTGCGCCGTGACGGCATAGACCTCACGCCGATACCGTGTGGCGGCTCCGACCCGATGGACCAGCAGCGCGAGCAGTGGTTCAGCGCGGCCAACCTGCTTGCAGTGGCTCCCGGCAAGGTGATAATCTACCGCTCGTCCGAGCGCACCACAGCCGAGCTCGCCAGGCACGGCTACCGCGTAATAGACATCAACGACGTGCAAACCGGCGCAGCCTCCGTCAGCCTGGACGACCCAGACAAATGGGCTCTGAAGATAAAAGGCTCGGAGCTGTCCAGAGGGCATGGCGGGCCGCACTCGCTGGTGATGCCATTGGTGAGAGATAGCGTGTGAGGGTGATGGGCGATGGTACGCGATCGGATGCGCCGATGAGGCACATTGCCGTTGGATACTGCTTTGTACGTGCTTAGCACCATCGCACAGCGGTTGAAACCACGTGCTATATTTATAAAGTCCGCCTTCGCAGACTAACCAGCTACGCCGACAGCCCGCATTAGGGCCGCCTGCATCATGGTCAGCGCAATATGCCCTTGCCCGGCAGGAACAGACAAAATAGAGAAGGAACTCATATCTATGGAAAGTTACCTGCAACGAGTCATAGATGACAGACCCGCCGAAATTTTTCGTCTATAGTAAGCCGCTAAATATCGGATTTTCACATTTGTGACTGGAATTGGGCATTATTGACATTATGTTGCGTACTGAACCCACCTGCCGGCGCTGTCCGTAAGATACTGATAAACGAATTAAAGGGCGCGTAATCGCACCTGATGAACATGTCCTTCGAGCCCCGCAAGGTTCTGCAGATGGCAATTTGGCGCTTAGGGAGCGTTTAATCGTATCGCATACTGTAAAGTTCCGCCCGCGAGATGCTTACATTCGAGAACCAGAAATCCGAGACCACAATTCTATACGCACCTTGTTTCCGCTTGGGAACAATCGGAACAGAAGGATGCGGCACAAGCATGTGGACAGTGGTTGAAACCGCTGCTAAGATTATAAACTCGTCCGTAGTGCGACTCGCAAACAGGTGCTAGTCCGTCGGAGCGTGACCATGTAATACCTCCGGAACACCAACGCCTGCTAACCATTGAAACGAAAAGCGAATGCTAAATGTCACCTCAGAAATAGGCACCCTCCGCCGCGTGGTCGTGCATACGCCCGGGCAGGAGGTGCGGCGCATGACGCCCGCATTGCGCCATGACCTCCTCTTCGACGACATCCTCTATCTCGACCTGGCGCGGCACGAGCACGAGGCGTTTCGACGGCTGATCTCGGTCATCGTGCCACCGGAGGACGTGCTCAACTCCGCCGACCTATTGCGCGATTGCCTTGACGACGATGACGTACGGAACGAGCTGGTGGAAAGCGTCTGCCGGTTGCAGGGAGGCCAGGATATTGACGACGACCTGTGGCTCGAGTTGCGCGAACTCGGATCCGACGCGACTGGCCCACTGGCTGGTGAGCGGCAAGCCGAGCCCGGACAAGCACAGCGACCTGACCGCGTACCTCTCCAATATGCCCTACCAGTTGCCCCCGATCCCCAACCTCATGTTCATGCGCGACCCGGCGGCCATTATCAACAACGGCATCGCGGTGGGCAATATGGCCTTCCCGGCGCGCAGGCGCGAGGCCCTACTGATGCGCTATATCTATTCCACCCACCCCAAGGCCGGCGGCGGGAATGGCTCGCAGCCGCCATTCTGGTTTGATAAGCTCTCACCGTACACCCTCTCAAGCCCCAACCAGGCCGACCTCCTGGCCACCATAGAGGGAGGCGATGTGCTGGTGATACGCCCCGACGTGGTGCTGGTCGGGGTGTCTGAGCGCACAAGCGCCGAGGCAGTGGACGCTCTGGCGAAGGGTTTCGCCGCCCAGGGCAGCCCGGTGCGCACTATTTACGCTGTGATCATGCCCCGCCAGCGTTCCACCATGCACCTCGACACGATCTTCACTATGCTCTCACAAGAGGACGTGCTATGCTACCCACCCCTCATAATGCCCGGAGGCGGCGAGCAGGTGGGCATCATACGCATCTCTCTCCAGCCCGACGGCACGGCCCAGCTAAAGCCGATGCGCAAATCGCTGGTAGCCTGCCTGGAAGACGAGCTTGGCAGGCCGCTCAACCCGGTATTCTGCGGGGGCAACAGCCGCCTCTACCAGGAGCGCGAGCAGTGGACCGACGGCGCAAATGCTTTTGCCCTCCGCCCCGGCCTTATCCTTGGCTACGAGCGTAACGAGCAGACGTATAAAGCCCTGGAGGCCGCCGGCTACCGCGTCATACCCGAAGGGGATATTGTGCGCTGGCAGGTAAAGGCGGGCAGTAGCCGCGAATGGATTACAAACCAACCCCTCGTCGACGAAATCAGGTCGCACCCCGAGCGCAAATACGCAATAAAAATCAGCGGTCTGGAGCTGTCACGAGCCAGGGGCGGCCCTCGCTGCATGACCATGCCCTTGATCAGAGATAATGTGGATTGGTAAGTTGTCAGTTGTCAGTTGTCAGTTGTCAGTAGACGGACGATGGACGATGGACGATGAAAGCTGATAGTTAATAGCTAGAGGAGTTTTCATGCCAAAGTCGCCCTTCTCGGGCATCAAACGGTTACTCCAGGCCACGCAACTCAACTCGATGGCTGACAGGATATTCTCCAGCGCGCCACCGCCTGCCACTGCACGCATTTCGTATGGCTCTGATCCTCTGCAGTTCGCCGATTTGCGATTGCCGGAGGGCGATGGGCCGCACCCTGTTGCGGTGGTGATCCATGGCGGCTTCTGGAGGGCCAAATATACTCACGAGCATATTGGCCATCTCAGCGCGGCCATTACGGACGCGGGTATAGCCACCTGGAGCGTGGAGTATCGCCGCCTCGGGAATGAAGGAGGGGGCTGGCCCAACACGATGCTTGACGTTGGGGCCGCCACCGACTACCTGCGCGAGATCGCCGCCGAGCATAACCTCGATCTCACACGCGTAGTCACGATGGGCCATTCGGCCGGGGGCCATCTGGCCCTCTGGACCGCCTCCCGCCACCGTGTGGCCGAGGGTAGCGACCTCTATATGCCCACACCCCTGCCTGTAGTGGGCGCAGTCTCTCTGGCCGGCGTGACAGACCTGCGCACAGCCTGGGAGTTGCGCCTCAGCAGTGATGTGGTGGAAGAATTGATGGACGGCACCCCCGCCGATCTGCCTGAGCGCTACGCAGCCGCCTCACCCATAGAGCTGCTGCCCATTGGCGTGAAGCAGGTGCTAATCCACGGCACCGCCGACTCCATCGTGCCCGCTAGCCTCAGCAAACTCTACGCAGACCGAGCCCGTGAGCTAGGCGACGACCCCAAACACATCCCCCTCAAAGACGTAGGCCACTTCGACCTGATAGACCCACAGTCGAAGTGGAGCGAGGTGTGAGGGACGAGGTGGTGGATATGACGAAACGTAAAACGTAAGACGTGAAACGTAAGACGTAACCGCCAAGACGCCAAGATCCGCCAAGGTCGCCAAGGTTTCTATTGTTTAAAACCTATATAATCCTCTGTGCACTCTGTACTCTGTGTTTCAAACCCATAAAAATCTTCGTGATCTTCGTGATCTTCGTGATCTTCGTGATTTAAATACAACAAAACCTTGGCGACCTTGGCGGGACTTGGCGTCTTGGCGGTTACGGTAAATCCGCAATCGGGAGATGATAATGCCTCAGGATAAAGTGGACCGGCAGGCCGAGATAACCTGGGCTCGGCTGTGGCCCCGGCATCGAAGCGGTGTTTGCGCCTGGAGCGCCTGCGGACGAATGGGCTGCTTTCGAGGCGCGGCTTGGCCGCTATTTTCCTCGACTGTTCCGGTTGCTGATGGCGCTCATGGATCGCAGTATGACTTCTACTATCACCTGGAGCGAACCCTTTCTATGGCCGCTCGCATGTGGCTGGAGCGGTCCTCCGAGCTGAAGGCGCTGGACGCCGAGCGCGAAGCCGAGCCGCTTTGGTTCCAGTCGGAGAAGATGGTCGGCGGGGTTTGCTATGTGGACCTTTTCGCGGGAGACCTCAAGGGACTGCGCGACAGAATACCCTATTTCAAGGAGCTGGGGCTCACCTACCTGCACCTGATGCCGCTATTCAAAGCGCCCGAAGGGAACAGCGACGGCGGCTATGCGGTCAGCAGCTACCGCGAAGTCGACCCCGGCCTCGGCACGATAGAGGAGCTTGCGGAGCTGGCGGGCGAGTTGCGACGTAACGGCATCAGCCTGGTGCTCGACTTTGTCTTCAACCACACCTCCGACGAGCACGATTGGGCGCGGCGGGCTCAGGCCGGCGACCCCGTCTATTCCAGGACTACTACTACATCTTCCCCGACCGCGCCCTGCCCGACGCCTACGAGCGCACCCTGCGCGAAATCTTCCCCGACCAGCGCCCCGGCAGCTTCACCTACAGGCCCGACATGGGCCACTGGGTTTGGACCACCTTCAATAGCTTCCAGTGGGACCTCAACTATGCCAACCCTGCCGTCTTCACCAGCATGGCCGAGGAGATGCTTTCACTTGCCAACCGTGGGGCCGAGATCCTGCGCCTGGACGCGCTGGCCTTCATCTGGAAGGAGATGGGCACCGATTGCGAGAACCGCCCGGAGGCCCACCTGCTGATCCAGGCGTTCAACACGGTGGCGCGCATCGCCGCGCCGGCCCTGCTCTTCAAGTCGGAGGCCATCGTCCACCCCGACGAGGTGGTCGAATATATCGGCGAGGACGAGTGCCAGCTCTCCTACAACCCGCTGCTGATGGCCCTGCTCTGGGAGGCGCTGGCCACCCGCGAGGTCGGCTTGCTGGCGCTCTCGATGCGCGAACAGTTTCCGATCGGCGACTGCTGCGCCTGGGTGAACTACGTGCGCTCGCACGACGATATCGGCTGGACCTTCGACGACAGCGCCGCCGCCCGCCTGGGCATCGACGGCTACGGCCACCGGCGCTTCCTGAACGATTTCTACACCGGCCGCTTTCCGGGGAGCTTCGCACGCGGCCTCCCCTTCCGGGAGAACCCGCGCACCGGCGACGCGCGCATCTCCGGCACATGCGCTTCGCTGGCCGGGCTTGAGGCCGCAATGCTGAGCCACGACCCCGACATGGTGCAACTCGCGATTGGGCGTATTCTGCTCCTCTACAGTGTGGCGGCCTCGATCGGCGGCATCCCGCTGATTTACCTGGGCGACGAGGTGGGCACTCTCAACGATTACAGCTACCGCGACGATCCCGCGAAGGCGGGCGACAGCCGCTGGGTGCACCGCCCCGCCACCGACTGGGCGAGAATGGACAAAGCTCAAAACGGGCAGATATACAAGGAGATCCTGCACCTGCTCGACGTGCGACGCGCTACGCCCGCTTTCGCGGATGGCGGCATGCAAGTGGTAGACAACGGCAACCCCCATGTCTTCAGCTTCGTCAGGCACCACGAGGCGGGACGCGTTCTGGTGCTCGCCAACTTCAGCGAGCACGAGCAGACAATCCCCGCCAACGAAGTGCGCCTCTACGGCCTCGGCTACAGCTTCCGCGAGATTGTCACAGGCGAAAGCCTCCGTCTCGAAGACAATATCCGCCTGGCTCCTTACAGATTCATGTGGCTCGCGCCGGAGAAATAGCTTTGCCGGTATAAAAAGGGGCGCAGAGACCACCCTGCCGAGGCATGGGTGTCTCCACTCTCCTCCATATTTTCGTCCGCAAGGGGTGCGCACGGCTCGCAGTTGCTGATAAGAAAAAGGGGTGCAGGGTGATCCCTGCCGGGGCATGGGGTGTCCCCAGCCTCCTCCTTTTTCATCCACGCATGTGTGCGCCAGTTCATACTTACTCTGCGGAACAGGACGAACTGGTTGACCAATCATAAGTAGATATGAATCAGGGATTGTCCAGGCATGGAGCAGCCGAATTAGCCCAACGGCGCGAGAGCCTCTTTCTAAGTATTAGGGCTAAGAGAAATCGCGCCAGACGTGGAAGGATTTCACAGGCCCTCGAACTGATAGGAGGGTTACTACAATTTCTTGCTGGCCTGTCAGGCGCTGAGGGACAGAGCCGGTGAAATCGAAGCCGCAGAGAGGATCGTGAAAGCCGGGGTGTGTGGCGAACACATCGGGCCGCTCAAGCCCGAGCCTGGCGTAACCGGCTACTCGGCCGGCCACGGATATTCTTATGGCGGTCAGTTTCTTGTGCGAGAGGGCCCATCCCTGCAGACCCAACCACCTACCATCATGCACTCGCACATCATCGAGCGCGCACATCGATGAGTCGGCCGTATTCAAGTTCCCGGTAGTGCATGGGCGTCGCGTTGGTGGTAACGTTTGGGAAGCGCGCCGGGAAATCAGCTACGTTTTCGGGGGTGTAGCGCTGGGACTTGAAATCCGAGTGCGTGAAAACGAACAATAGAGTTTCCACTCCTAATTCGTTGGCCAGCCTCTGCGCTTCATAGATCTCCTGGTCACTGTCATTAAACTCGAAAAGGATGTACTTCCAGACCAGAACTCTGCTTGTTGCCGTCTATCTGCTTTGGCACGTCCATCATGAACTTTAGCGCCTTGTCCACGCTGCCCCCGATCCGGTATTGCTCATAACTGTGCTGGTAAATCCCATCGCAAGAGACGAATACCTCGTTGATCCATCGTCCCCCGGTCGCCTTCCAGTAGTCAAAGTTGCCGTTGGTTATGACCCGCTGAGTAGTGGTGGGAAAGTACTCCCTCGCGAGATCCACGAAGCGCGGAAATTCCCGGTGAAGGAGTGGCTCTCCCTGCCCGGCGTACTCGATCTCTCTGATGTCGAAGTTGGCCCGGCGCAGGCCGGCAAGGGCCTTTTCAAAGAGCGCCAAAGGCATCTGAAAGGGCCTGGGCCTGGTTTTGATCTGGAGATGGTTGGAGCAGCAGGGGCAGCGGAGGTTGCAAGCTAGCGAGGGCTCGATTTGCACCTTATGAATTCGCTTTTCGGACAGCGCGTCCACGAACGGCTCATTCGGGCGGAAAAACGCGCAGCTCGGGCAAGTGTCGAGCCAGGGCACCTTTCCATCTCTGAAGGCTTTGCGGATGCCCGTATATACGTCGTTGGTTAGAGCCTGCTCCGCGTTCCAGGGACGGTCGCCAGGCTCGACGGACCCAAGGCGGATTTTCTCCCCTGCATCATCGTTGCAGGGGATGTCACCATTGCTCCTGATATAGAGCGTATTCAGAATCTCGCAGTTCATTGTGCCTCTGTACGGCCGGTGGCGGTTTTAGGCAGGGCTGGTTTGGGTTATTATAGTGCTGCTTGAGGAGATAGGTCAATGCAAGGCATTGACGTAACTGTTCAGCTTAGGGGTAGAGAAATCATGTAGGGGCACGGCGCTGACGTGCCCTCTTCGGATTGCATCTTCTCTTGCCAACCAGGGCACGTCAGCGCCGTGCCCCTACAGCCTAACTCTGAACACCTACGCATTGACCTAACTGAGAAAGAGATGAGAGAGCTGGGGGATACATTAAGCTCGGGGAGGGGCGAAGTGCCGGCATGTCCGGCTACGCCCGCGAGGTTATGCAGCGTTGATGGGTGGGGGTCGCTGGTTCTAATGTCTATCGTGCGCACCATGCGCCGCTCACTTTCTGGGCTGTCGGCAGGGAGCACTTTTACGCTTTCGTAGTACGGGGGAATTCTTCAAAGGTTTGACCCTCCATGGGCTCACATGCTAGAATGGCTATGGCTAGGAAGGGGCATAGATGAGCGAACAGACCACTAGGCGGCGCTTGAGTGCAGGGGAGGCCACACGCCTCCGTGTCAATTTAGTACGTGTGGCCTGGCTGGCTGCCGGGCTGGGCTTGCTCATGCAAGCGATTCTGATCGTGGGCGGGCAGGCCACGGCAACCATAGCGAGCACACTAGACAACGGCCTGTGGCCGTTCCTGGTTTGCATGGCGGTGGGGGTAGGGCAGGCCCTGTCAGGCGGGTGGCCGCCTGGCGCGGCCACTTTCTCCCTGATCACAACTCCTTTGGGCTTTGTAGGCGCTAAAGTAATTCAGAAGGGAGTAGCGGTGCTCCTCGATGGCGTGGCCGCGACCGGCTTCGTGACAGGAGCCTTGTTGTTGGAAGGCGGACTGAGGGCATTAGAATACGCCGTTTTGGCGGCGCTATTGGCCTGGCTAATACGTCAGCAGTGGGCTGGGGCGCTGGCTCACATGGGGCTGGGGCTTGCAGTGGGCATCGTCTTCGGGCTACTGATCGCTCTTTTCCTGGCGCCCGACAGCTTCCTGGGGTGGATAGTCGAAGAGGTGGTCTTCCCGACAGGTTGCGCTCTGATTGTATTCGTCTCGGATACGCTAGTGCAACTGCTGCCGGAGGATACGGTCCCCAAAACTCCTGCCTAGCGTCCTTTCGTGCAAATGCTCTTTAGCCGGTCATTCAGACAGCAGTGGCAGCGGATAGAATGTGCGCCTCCGCTCTTTGAAGCGCACGATCTCCGAATAACCCGCATCTATGAGCAGGGACACCAGATCGGGGAAGGCGTAACCGATGTCCTGCGGCCTGTGGGAATCGGAGCCGAGGGTGGCGGGCACGCCGGCCAGATAGCAGGCGCGTAGCAGCGTGGGGTGCGGGTACGCCTCGGCTACGACCTGGCGGAGGCCGCCGCTGCTCACCTCTATGCAAACGCCGGCGCGTGCGAGCGCTCTCGCCACCTCGCCATACAATAGCCTCATGTCGGCGGTGGGCCGGAAACCGAACTTCTTTACCAGGTCGAGGTGCGCCATCACGTCGAATAAGCCTGTGTTAGCCGCATCGATCACCATATGGAAATAGCGGGCGTACAGGTCGTCTATCTGCCATTTGCTGTAGCCGTCGATGTAGCGATCGTCGTCCATGCCCCAGCCGTCTATGAAGTGCACCGAGCCATAGACGTAATCCCAATCGAAGCTGTCCAGTATTCGGCGTAATTCCTGCTCGTGGCCCTCGATATAGTCGGCTTCGAGCCCCAGACGTATTGGGTAGCCGGGGAACTGCTCGCGCACCTGCCGCACCATGTCCCTGTAAACCGTCATCTCTTCTTCGCGAGGCGCAAGCGCAGGGTCGCGCTCCTCCGGCGATAGGTGGTACAGAAATATATGCTCCGAGAAGCCGATCTCGCTCAGGCCCACAGACTTCGCAGCCTGTACGTATTCCTCTATCGAGCCCACAGCGTGCCCGCAGAGGGTGGTATGCATATGGTAGTCTGAAAGCCCGGCCAGTGAGATCACAGCAGAGCCCGCAGCGCCCTGAGTCCGAGCAGGTAGCTATCTTTGCCGAAGCCGCTGATCTGGCCGTAGCAGACTGCCGCGATGACAGAGTGATGCCTGAACTCTTCGCGAGCATAGATGCGCGACATATGTACCTCGACCGTCGGCAGGGCTACCGCCGAAATAGCATCGCGCAACGCGTAGCTTGTGTGAGTATATGCCCCGGCATTGATAATGATGCCGTCGCCCCACTCAAGGGCACGCTGGATTTCGTCTACCAGCGCGCCTTCGTGGTTGGACTGCACAATACGCAATTCCAGCCCTAACTCGGCGGCCAGCTTGTTGAGGGCGGCGTTTACTTCCGCCAGAGTGTCGCTGCCGTAAACATCCTGCTCACGGTGGCCCAGCATGTTGAGATTGGGTCCATGCAGCACCAGCACTTTCTTCATATCAGCCATACGACTGCACCTCCAACAGGGCGTCCCTGACGATATCCTCCGGCACGTCCGCAACAAGCTTCACTTTGCCTATCGCTTCCGGCAGCACGAAAGGCAGAGCGCCATCGCGGCGCTTCTTGTCCACCAGCATAGCGCGCCAGACTCTATCTATAGCATCGCTTCCCTGAAGGTCAGGCGCGCCCCACCGCACAGGCAAGCCCCACTTTTCCAGCACGCTTTGCAGCCGCCACTCCAATAGTGGCTCGCAGATGCCAAGCTTATCCGCCAACCGCGCCGCCACAACCATCCCCTGCGCCACAGCGAACCCATGCAATCTCGTATATCCGCTGCACTTCTCGAACGCGTGGCCGAAGGTATGGCCCAGGTTGAGCAGAGCCCGCTCGCCCGCCTCGTACGGATCGCGCTCTACTATATCACGTTTGACGGTGATGGCACGTATGAGGGCTTCCAGGTAGTCGAGGTCGCCCGGCGCGGTCTCTTCGATGAGGGCGAATAGGACGGGGTCAGCGATGATGCCCGCCTTGATAATCTCGGCCATCCCGCAGGCTATCTGCTCTTGAGGCAGCGTGGAGAGCACGTCCAGATCAGCAATCACCATGCGCGGCTGCTTGAACGCGCCCAGCAGGTTCTTTCCTCGCGGGTGGTCCACGCCGACTTTGCCTCCAATGCTGGCATCGGCCATCGCGAGCAGCGTGGTCGGCACCTGCACCAGCGGCACGCCCCGCATATAGATCGAGGCCGCGAACCCGGCAGTGTCGCCCACCACCCCACCGCCCAGCGCCAGCACCCACCCGCCCCGGTCAAGGCCCGCATCAAGGAAGCCCTCTATGAACAGGTCTACGGACCGCCAGGTCTTATGCTCTTCCCCGGCGGGCATTTGCACAAGGTGCGCGTCAAACTTGGACCTACCAAGAGCAGACAGCACTTTCTCGCCGTAGAGAGCCGCCACGTTGCTGTCGGTAGCCACGACCATCTTGTGCCCTAACGTATGCATAAGTGCCAATGGGCCAACTTTCCCCAACTGGCCCTGTCCAACTATGATCTGATATTCGCCCTCCGGTGATCGCACCGACATAGATTGCGCCGACATAGATTGCGCCGATCCTGCTGATATATAGTGCGCCGATCGTGCCGACATATAGTGCGTCACAATGATGGACTCCCCAAATGGCTCTTTGTAAAGCTCATAAAGCTCAAGTACCCTGGTGGCAGTTTCTTCAGGCGTGAGATGAGTTGTGTCGACACGGAAAACCACGGGCAGATAAATTGCTTTGCGCGCCTCAAGCAGTTCGCTGACTTTGCGCCTAAAATCGCCTTCCAACAGTGGCCGCTCGCCGCGCAAAGCGGAGCTTTCCAGCCTACCGAATAGCGTTTCTGCTTCACAGGTGAGGAGGATGAGCACGCCACTCTGCTCGAAAGCCACGCGGGTGTCGTAATCGAGGAGAGCGCCTCCTCCGAGAGCTATCACGCGCCCGCTCTCGCTTGCCACCCTCATGCAAATCTCGCGCTCAAGGGCGCGGAAGTGCGGCTCGCCTTCCGTTGCGAAAATCTCTCGAACGGACATCCCCACGTCGCCTCGATCAGCGCGTCGGTGTCAACGAAAGGCATACCGAGACGCTCGGCAACCAGCCGCCCGACGGTGGTCTTGCCGGTGCCCATGAAACCCGCCAGCACAAGGTTCGGTCTGTCCAACGATCCCTCTTTCTCTTTTATAGGATTTTGGCCCTATTAAACCATAAAAATCTCTGCGTAACTCTGCGCTCATGAGCGGGGTGCCCTCTGGGCCGCGAACTCCCTCTGCGGTGAACTACGGTCCCGCTACTTTGAGATACTAATAATCACCGGACAACCGCGCCAGCAAGCGAGGCTGAGTGCTCGTGCATCTCACTCAGGCTGTCGCCGCCCAGTTTCTCGTGCAGGGCGCTCGCCAGCACCCAGGCCACCATTGCTTCGCCTACAACGCCTGCAGCAGGCACGGCACAGAAGTCTGAGCGCTGGTACTGGGTGGTGGTTTGCTCGCCCGTGGCGATATCGACCGTCTGCAAGGGGTTTATGGTTGTCGATATAGGCTTCATAGCCGCACGCACGAGCAGCGGCTGGCCGTTGGTCACGCCGCCTTCAAGGCCGCCCGCGCGGTTGGTGTGCCTTTCCAGGCCGTTGCCGCCCATGTAAATCTGGTCGTGTACGTCGCGCCCTTTCATCCTGGCATTCTCGAAAGCCTCGCCTATCTCGACACCTTTGATGGCCTGTATGCTCATCACCGCCTGGGCAAGCTGCCCGTCGAGCCGCCTGTCCCAGTGCACGTAGCTCCCAAGCCCGATGGGCAGCCCGGTGGCCCACACCACGAAGACGCCGCCCAAGGTGTCGCCCGTGCGCCGGGCGTTGTCGATGCGCGCCTTCATCGCCTCGGTGGCCTCAGGATCGGGACAGCGCACAGCCGATTCTTCCGTGGCTTCGGTCAGCTTCTCTGGCGACGAGAAGTCGATATCGTTAGCTGCCGCCCCACCTATTTCCGTGACCACGCTGCCCACTTCGATGCCGAACTGCCTGAGCAGCAGTCGTGCGACCGCTCCCGCCGCAACTCGTGCCGCTGTCTCACGGGCGCTGGAGCGCTCAAGCACTGTGCGCATATCGTCGAGCCTGTACTTGACGGCCCCTGCGAGGTCGGCGTGGCCGGGACGTGGCACGGTGAGGCGTGGGTGCTCTTTCTTGATGAAATTGGCGTAGTCGCGGTTGGTGATCTGCATCACTATGGGCCCACCCGTGCTCACGCCTTCTTCGATCCCGCCCAGGAACTGAACCTCGTCATGCTCGATATGCTGCCGCCCGCTCCGCCCGTAGCCGCCCTGCCGCCGTGCCAGGTCGCGGTTTATCTCCTCTGCAGGCAAAGGCAGCCCGGCAGGATACCCCTCCACTATCACCGTAACGCAGGGGCCATGCGACTCCCCGCCCGTTATGAACCTGTGTGCCATTGCTTGCTCCTCTATTGCTTACTGCTTATCTGTACGATGTCCGATTTTTCAACGCCAAGACGCCAAGACTTCTATGGTTTGAACCACCAAGACACCAAGAGCACCAAGGTTTTATTGTTTTTAGTCACGAAGATCACGAAGATCACGAAGATCACGAAGATCACGAAGATCACGAAGATCACGAAGGTTTCTGTTGGTTTTGAATCGCAGAGACCACAGAGTAGTCGGAGATCACAGAGGGTTTAACGGTTTAATACAATAGAAACCTTGGCGAACCTTTGCGTACTTGGCGTCTTGGCGGTTACGTCTTACGTTTTACGTTTTACGCTTCACATGCCTCCCTCATGACCTCTACGGGTGCTTCTTCTCCGGTCCATATTTTGAAGGCTTCGGCTCCTTGATGGATCAGCATTGCCAGGCCGTCCTGGGTACGGCATCCGATCGCGATTGCTTCTTGCAGGAGGCGAGTGGGTCTCGGCTTGTAGACGAGGTCGTAGACAAGGAGGCCGTGGTGTAAGCATGTGCCGTCCGGAAGGGGACTGCTCTCTGTGTCGGGCCACATCCCGGCGGGTGTGCAGTTCACCAGCAGGGTTGCATCTTCGAGGTACGTGTCCAGTGTGGGCTGATCCAGCGGGCCGCTTGCGATCGCAGCATTCCGGCAGGGGAGAGACGCAGCCAAACGAGCCGCCTGCTCCGGCCTGCGGGATAGGATTACTAGGGGGTGACCCGCCCGGCTGAGCGCGAATGCCACGGCGCGAGCTGCCCCGCCTGCACCCAATATGAGAGCCTTTGAGCCGGGCTCGATGCCACCTGCCTCTGCTAACCCAGACAGGAAGCCTGCTATGTCGGTGTTGAAATCCTGCCTGGCGGCCATCCTCGACGCGTACGGTGTTGCACGCGCCTACGGCCCGCGCTTCTTCGCTTATCTCATCGAGGAAAGGCAACATAGCTTGCTTATGGGGCACGGTGATATTCCAGCCGGCGAAATCTTGCGCTATGCAATCGCGGATGCGGCCTGGGAGCTGTTCGGGTGATGTGGGCAGCAATGTGTAATGGTAATCCAGGTTGAGAGCCCTGAAGGCCGCGTTTTGCATCGCGGGCGACAGGCTGTGCTCCACCGGGTAGCCTATCAGGCCGACCGGCCTCATGATCCAATCCCCAGGGCGGCCAGGGCCTGCTCGAAGCCGGGGAAGCTGTCGGCGATGCAGGCGGTATCGTCCACTGTCGTCTCGCCGTCAGCCACGAGAGCCGCGATCGCCAGCGACATCGCCAGTCGATGGTCGTCGTGGCTGCTCACGGCTGCGCCTTTGAGGCGTGCGGGCCCTGCGACGATAAAGCCGTCCGGCAGGGCCTCGATATTCGCGCCCAGGAGGCGCAATTCGCTCACGGTGGTGGCGATGCGGTCGGTCTCCTTCACGCGTAGCTCGGCGGCCCCTCTTACCTCGGTTGCGCCTTCGGCCTGGGTGGCGATTACCGCAAGGATAGGCAGCTCATCTATCAAGCCCGGCACCTCTTCGGGCGAGATTTGCGTGCCTTTGAGCGTGCTATGCTCTATTTCGATATCGGCAACTGGCTCGCCGTTGTCCAGTCGCTCGTTATGCAAACGCAGCGCGGCGCCCATCCTCCTGAGTACGTTGATGACGCCAACCCTACCGGGGTTCAGACCCACCCCCGGCACGACAATATGGGAGCCTGGCACGATAGCCGCAGCAGCCATGAGGAAGGCAGCGGACGAAATGTCTCCCGGCACGCGTATATCGAGCGCACTTAGATGATTGGCAGGCTCCACGCCCACGACATTTCCATCGACAGTTACCTGGGCGCCCATTGCACTCAGCATCCGCTCGGTATGGTCGCGGCTGGGCGCGGGCTCGACTACGCCTGTTTGGCCTTCCGCGAAAAGTCCGGCCAGCAGTATTGCAGACTTTACCTGCGCGCTTGCCACAGGCATTTCGTACCTGATTCCAGTTAGAGAGCCGCCCACGATCGAAAGCGGTGCGTACTTGCCCCTCTCTCTGCCGAGGATGGTCGCACCCATGGTGCGTAGCGGCACGGCCACGCGGTCCATCGGCCTTCTACTCAGTTGTGCGTTGGCCGACAGCACGCTGTAAAACGGCTGGCCCGCCAGCAAGCCCGATATCAAGCGCATAGTTGTGCCGGAACCGCCGCATTCGAGCGGCCTCCCAGGCTCGCGCAACCCGCGAACGCCCCGCCCATGCACCAGCACTTCGTCCGAGCCGTATTCGATCTCTATGCCCAGGCCGCGCACTACCTCCAGTGTGGCGAGGCAATCGTTGGCGGGCAAAAAGTTGCGGATGCGCGTGATCCCGTCCCCGATTGCTCCCAGCATGGCGGCTCGATGGGATATGGACTTGTCGCCCGGCACTGTCACCCGCCCATTCAGGCCGGCGGTTGCCTTTCGCAAAGTAATACTCTGTGATGCCGGTGCCACGGCGCTCATGGGTACATCTCCATCCGCTTGCAGCGCGCTTCAGCCATCCAGGCGCGTAAGCCCGCTTCGTCGTCGAGCAAAGATCTTGCCTGCGCTATTTGGCGCTCCAGCCTGTCGAGCGCTGCCTCTACAGGCTGGCGGTTGGTGAGGAGGATGTCGAGCATCATATCGAGGCTGCTGGCCGCCAGACGGCTGGTATCGCGAAAGCCGCTCGCGGCCAGCATACCCGTTGCATCGTCCTCGGCGTTGGCCGCAGCCTCGACTTGCATCAGGGAAGCCGCCAGCAGATAAGGCAAGTGGCTGATTATGGCCACTGCCCGGTCGTGCCGCTCGGCATCGAGCACTAGGGGCTTCGCGCCTATAGCCGTGACTAGCTCGTGCGCCAGCAGCATGGCATCGTCCGTGGTGCGCCTGGTGGGCGTCAGCACGAAAGTCTTGCCCTGGAAGAGGTCGGGGGTCGCGCTTTCCAGGCCGCCTGTTTCCTTGCCGCACATCGGGTGCCCGCCTACGGCAGCAATGTCCTCATGCAGGGCATCCATCGCCTCCACTACCTGCGTCTTCGTGCTGCCCAGGTCTATCAGCATCGCGCCCGGACGCATCAGCGCGGCAGTCTGCGGTATGGTCGCCAGAATATGTCTGATAGGCGTGGCAAGCACCACGATATCTGCGTGCGCGGCTGCGCTGATATTGCAGGAAGCGACATCGACTATGCCCTGCCGGAGGGCAAGCTGGCCTACCTCCTTCCTTCGCGCCACGCCGACGATACGCGGGCACGATGCCGCGCAGGGCAAGCGCGAGCGAGCCACCCATCAGGCCGAGGCCGATTATCGCGACGGTGGCTTTCTCAAGCCGCATTGACCCCTGCCATCGCCGGCACCGGTTTCTTCGCCGGGGTTTGCGCCAGGTCGATACCGCGCCCGACCGCAGCCGCCACGCGCTGCAGGCTGTCTAGCAGGAGAGCACACTTTTCGGGCCTGAGCGACTGCCCGCCATCCGAGAGAGCCTGCTCGGGGTGGCTGTGCACCTCCACGATAAGGCCGTCGGCCCCAGCCGCCACAGCGCCAAGCGACACAGGCATGACCAGATCCCACCGCCCTGTGCCGTGGCTCGGGTCGGCGACCACAGGCAGGTGAGTGAGCGACTTGAGCACCGGGATTGCGTTGATATCGAACGTGTAGCGGGTGGCCTTCTCGAAGGTGCGTATGCCGCGCTCGCACAATATCACCTGCGTGTTGCCCTGCGACAGCACATACTCAGCCGCCAAGGAGCAATTCCTCTATAGTGGAACTCATTCCACGCTTGAGAAGCACCGGCTTGGTGGCCCTGCCCACCTCTTCAAGGAGGCGGTAGTTCTGCATGTTGCGAGTGCCGACCTGCAAGATATCGGCATACTGGGATACCAGCGCGACCTCGTCCGGGGCCATCACCTCGGTGATGATGGACATGCCGAGCTCGTCCCGCACGTCGGCCATAATTCGCAGGCCCTCCTCGCCCAGGCCCTGGAAGCTGTAGGGCGAGGTGCGCGGCTTGAACGCGCCGCCACGAAGGATTTTCACCCCCATATCGCGCAACTGCCGGGCGATCTCGAAGGTTTGCTCGCGGCTCTCCACCGAGCAAGGCCCCGCCATGAAAGTGACGTTCTTCCCTCCGATCAACGCGTCATTTACCCGAACGACCGTGTCGACAGGGTTGAAATCACGGCTCGCCAGCTTGTAGGGCTGGAGAATGGGTATCACCTTCTCTACGCCGTTCAGCGATATGAAATTCTCAGGATCGAGCGGCCGGTCGTTACCGATAACGCCGACCAGCACCCTCTCGTCCCCGCTCGAAACGTGCGGCCTGTACCCAAGCTCCTGTATCCTCTGTATCACCGCACCGACCTCGTGGGGGTCGGCTCCCATACGCATGACTACTATCATTGTTTTGCTCCATTCTGGCGAAGTTGTCAGTTTGTGACGTAGTTGTCAGTTGTCAGTTGTCAGTTGTCAGTATTACGTTTACGCTGTCGTCGTTCGTCGTTCGTCGTTCGTCGTCCGTACGTTCGTCTTCGTCGTCGCATCTCCGACCGTGCGCAACAATTCTGTTCCTTTGAGGTATATGTGCTTTATTTCCCGCTGCCCTCGGGTGGTGTTCCAGAGGAGCATTACCCTGATACAGCGGGCAGGACCGCCATGCTTGTCCATCTCCACCGCGCCCAGCATCGGCACATATTCCCAGCCCATCAGCCTGGCTGCCTCGGCGGGGTAAGCTGCCGTCAAATCGGCTGTGGTGGTGAAGAAGGCGCTTGCCAGGTCGTCGGTCTCGATGCCGTTGGCTCGAATTATCTCTACGACAAGCTCCCTGGTGGCTGCGTGTATCTCTTCGCGAGTGTCTGCCGAGGCGATGGTTGCTCCCCTTACGCCCCGGCACACCAGGCTCGGCACCGTCCGTTCGCGGTTGGTCAATCTGCTCCATTTATCTCCTTTCTTCATACAAACAAAAAGAGCGTTGGCTTCTGCCACGCTCTTCTTATTCTTTAGCGGTTATTCAGTTTGTGTCAGCTTCTTTTTTCGAGTGCGTGGCGAGCTACCGGTGGGTACTGTCGTAATACCACCAGTAATAGCTATTGCCATACTCGTTGCCCTGGGCTACACACGCGCAGGCGAGGCTAGCAAAATAGCTTTCGGCCTCACCCACATATATATCCCATTGTTTCGTGCTGCCTGCCATACCGGCTCCCTGTGATGTTGCCTAAATGTTGCCCTATTGTAGCATAAGGGATATTCAGAGTCAATAACGAATTGAAGCCGGAACAGGTTTCACGCTTGGCCCACGTTAGCCTGCTCTTCATTCCTCTACAGCCCTTTCATCAAGACATCTCGTATCTCGTTATCCGAGAACATGCCATCGGAATGCAGGGCGTATGCGCAGTGCATTTCCAGCACGCCTCCGCCGAAGGTGATGCTCATCTCGGGCTTGGTCTTCACATTCTTCAGCTTTATGGTCTTGAGGCTCTCCTGCACGGCCTCTTTTCCAAGGTCGTCAGCGCAGATCACGCGTAATGCCATGTTGGTGCGATGGCAGGAGATGTTGTCCATAAAGTTAAGCGCTTCGAGGTCGTCTGCGAAGCTATCCCAGTCGACATCGTAGGTGATCGTGCCCCCGCTAATTTCCGCCAACTCGGCCGTGCGCTCCGGCAATACTGTGTCCTGGAGTTCCTTAATCTTGCGTCTTTCAGCCAGTCCCATTTGCGTGCCTCCGTTATGGATTGTGGCAGGCGACGCTCCGTCGTCCCCACCGGCGATTAGCCACACCACATGCAAAATCCGGCCCCAACAGCTTTAGACCCCTGCTCAATGGCCGGTGTCCAAAACCAGCGGTCAGACCCGATGATACCAGTGTAGCACGAATTGTCAACCAGGCAATCTCGGTGCGTGCCCACGTCTCAAAGTACCGTGACCGTAACTCCCCGCAGAGGGAGTTTTGGTATTCGCCAATTGCGGAGGTCTGTATCACACTGCCACGGTCTCGCCCGTCTTTATCTGCGCAAGAAAATTCGCCAGCAGCGCCTTACCGCTCTTGGTCAGCATCGATTCGGGGTGGAATTGGACGCCCTCCACCGGCATGGTGCGGTGGCGCAGACCCATAATGATGCCATCTGCCGTCCAGGCAGTTACCTCCAGCTCGGGCGGACAGGTCGCTGAATCTACGATCAGGGAATGGTAGCGCGTAGCGGTGAATGGATTGGGCAGCCCGGCGAACACGCCTTTGCCGGTGTGGTAAATCTCCGAGGTCTTACCATGTCGAAGCTCAGGGGCCCTCACGATGCGCCCTCCATACACTCGTCCGATAGCCTGATGGCCCAAACAGACGCCAAGCACGGGCACTTTGCCCGCGAAGGCACGAATCGCTTCCATCGAAATACCCGCAGACTCCGGTTCACCCGGCCCCGGCGAAATCACCAGACCATCAGGCGCGAGCATCTGCAGTTCCACGACGCTCGCTGCATCATTCCGCACCACATGCACGTCAGCGCCCAACTCACCAAGATACTGGTAGAGATTATAGGTAAAGGAGTCGTAGTTATCTATTAGCACGATCATTTAGTTGCCTCCAGGGGTCAGGGAAACGTGAAACGTAAAACGTAACCGCCAAGACGCCAAGTTCCGCGAAGGCTCGCCAAGGTTTTTATTGTTTACGACCATATCAATCCTCTGTGATCTCTGTGCTCTCTGTGCATTCCGTGGTTCAAACAATAAAATCCTTCGTGATCTTTGTGTCCTTCGTGATCTTCGTGGTTCAAACTCATAAAAATCTTCGTAACCTTTCTGATCTTAGTGTCTTTGTGGTTCAAACCGTAGAATTCTTGGCGTCTTGGCGTCTTGGCGTTGGGGAAAACCGTTATCGGTCGTCTACTGACAACTGACAACTGACAACTGACAACTCGGTCACCCAACTTATGCCTCATCAAGCTCTATCTCTTCCGCAAGGTCGATAGCGGAGAGGAGGGCGCGGGCTTTGTGCTGGGTCTCCATATATTCGGTGGTTGGGACGCTGTCGGCCACCAGGCCCGCACCTGCTTGCACGGAGGCCAGGCCGTTGCGTATCACGAGGGTGCGTATGGCGATGGCGGTGTCCATGTTGCCATCGTAGCCGATATAGCCCGCCGCGCCCGCGTAAGGGCCGCGCCTATCTTGCTCTAATTCTGAGATGATTTGCATGGCCCGCACCTTCGGCGCGCCCGAGACTGTGCCCGCAGGGAAACAGGCCCGCAGAGCGTGTACAGGTCCAAGCCCTTCGGATAGCTCGCCCTCGACCTCGGACACTATATGCATGACGTGCGAATAGTGCTCCACCTGCATGAAGCGGGGCACTTTCACCGTGCCGATGCGTGCGATGCGGCCTATATCGTTGCGGCCCAGGTCGGCCAGCATCAGGTGCTCGGCTCGCTCCTTCTCGTCGGCCAGCAATTCGCGCTCCAGCCTGGCATCGTCGGCCCGGTTGAGCCCACGCGGCCGTGTGCCTGCGATAGGGTGCGTGGAAACCTTCCCGCCCTGCACCTGTACCAGCATCTCGGGCGACGCGCCTACCAGGAAGATGTCGCCGAACTGCACGAAGAACATATAGGGTGACGGGTTCACCATCCTCGAGCGCGCGGTAGATATTGAAGGGATCAGCCCCGGTCTCGCGCTCGAACCGCTGCGAAAGCACCACCTGGATAATGTCGCCCGCCGCGATATGCTCCCTGGCGGCCTCCACCATGGCTTCATATTCGGCCTGGGTACGGTTGCTCCGGACGACCGGCGCCCGACCACCCACCGCCGGCTCCTCTCGTCTTCGTCCTTCGTCCTTCGTCCTCTCCCTCAGCCGGCACAGGCCCGCGCAGCCGCCGCATGGTGCACTCGATTCGCTTGCAAGCCGCTTCGTATTCGTCGCCGGGATCACCTGCAAGCGCTGCCTGGGTAAGCACCTGCGCTGTGCGCTGCACATGATCGAATACCATCAGGGTATCGTAAAAGGCAAAAGCCACGTCGGGCATGCAGAATGGATCATTCTTCGCCGGGCGCACAGGCTCCAGCGAACAAACCGTCTCGTAGCCTGCAAAGCCGACTGCTCCTCCCGAGAATCGCGGCGCGCTCACACCGTCGGGCATCACAATTCTCCGGGTCGATAGCAGTTGTTCCAGCTTATCCAACGGTTTCACGCCCGACAGCTCCTCAACGCCGTCTTCGCCCGCAATCGTAGCGTGGCCATCCCTGGCCGTGAAGGTCTTCGAGGGTTCGGTACCCAGGAAGGAATAGCGCCCAACCTGGTTACCCCGCTCCACGCTCTCCAGCAGAAAGCAATGCTGCCCGCGACGTATCTTCAGCAGGGCAGACACAGGCGTATCCAGGTCCGCCGGAATATGCCGTCCGATCAGTGTGTAAGGCATGCGCCCGTCCGGCCCTTCTCCTGCATAACGAGCAGCCATATCCGCGAACTCGCTCCTGCTTATCGAATAATCCTGCACCATAGCCTTCTCCTATTCGGACTACCATATTTTTTCAACGCCAAGACGCCAAGACGCCAAGGATTCTACGGTTTGAACCACAAAGACACAAAGATCACTAAGGTTTTTATGGGTTTTAAACACGAAGGGCACGAAGATCACGAAGATCACGAAGGGTATTAATGGTTCTGAATGACAGAGATCACAGAGGATTGATTTGGCTTAAACAATAAAAACCTTGGCGAACCTTGGCGGAACTTGGCGTCTTGGCGGTTCCGTCTTACGTTTTACGTTTTACTCTTCACTGCCCACTGCCCCCGTCTACTGACAACTGACAACTTGGTCACACAACTGGTTAAAAACAAAATCCCTCGCCCGCAAGGGACGAAGGACAAAATCCTCGTGGTGCCACCCTCATTCCGCCGCCGAAACGACGCTCCGCAGATACGCTGTCTACTGCTTACTCTTTGCTGCTTACTTCCCCTTTTTACCAGGCAGTAAGCAATAAGCAATATTCTTTATATCCCGCTCCCTGGTAACGGTGGAGTTTCCGGCATAGTCTACTGGCCATTGGCCTTTCGGTATGCGACTCACAGCTCCATTCACCCGCCGCGCCTTCGCCGGACTTCCACCTTCTCCGGCTCTCTGTAGACCCGCTTCGCTGGCTACTAGTGCTGCTCAATGTCTTTTCGGGTATTCGATTTGTTCATTTAGTCTACGCGCTCTCTTTAGGGTTGTCAAGGGTCAAAATCTGTAATAGACTGACATATATCCTCCAAAGGAGATTCACTTGCCAACAACCCAGCATTATGACGCTATCATAATTGGGTCGGGACAGGCGGGCGGGCCGCTTTCCACGGCCCTCGGCAACTCGGGCCGCAAAACCGCTATCATCGAGCGAGAGCATATCGGCGGCACCTGCCTCAACGAGGGCTGCACGCCTACCAAGACGATGGTCGCCAGCGCCCGCGTTGCCTACCTGGCCCGCCGCGCCGCCGATTACGGCGTGCATACGGGACCCATCAGCATTGACATGGGACGGGTGCGGCAGCGCAAGCGCGATATCGTTACCAGCTTCGTCGCAGGGCAGCAGAGGCGTATCAAAGAATCGAAGAACGTGGATCTCCTGATGGGAGAGGCCCGTTTCACCGGCCCCAAAGAGCTCGAAGTCAAATTGAACGATGGCGGGGTGCTCCATCTCAGCGCCGACCTGATCTTCATCAACACCGGGGCGCGGCCGGCGAGCGTACCTCTCGAAGGTATCGAGATCGGTGCCGGCACTCAACTCGACCACGATCATGGAGCTTGACAGCGTGCCCGAACACCTGATCGTGTTGGGTGGCGGCTATGTCGGCCTGGAGTTCGGGCAGATGTTCCGCCGCTTCGGCAGCAAAGTGACCATCGTCCAGCGCGGCAAGCAGCTGCTCGCCCGCGAAGACGCCGATATTGCCGATGCCGTAGCGCAAGATTCTCCGCGAAGATGGCATCGAAGTGCTGCTCGAAACCGATACGCGTGCGCGTAGCAAAAGAAGAGAACGATGCCATCTCCCTGACCGTGAGGACGAAGGGCGAAGAGCGCACGATCGCCGGCTCGCATCTCGCTGATCGCAGCGGGGCGCACGCCCAATACCGACAGGCTCAACCCACAGGCGGCGGGCCTGGAAATGGACAGCCGAGGCAACATCAAAGTGAACGAGCGCCTGGAAACCAACGTGCCAGGCATTTACGCCCTCGGCGACGTCAATGGCGGCCCCGCCTTCACCCATATCTCCTACGACGATTTCCGCATTATCCGCACCAACCTTATAGAGGGGGGCAATGCCACCACGACGAACAGATGCTGCCCTACACCGTCTATATCGACCCCCAGCTAGGGCGCATCGGCATAAGCGAGGAGGAAGCTCGCGAGAAAGGCTACGAGATCAAAGTCGCCAAAATGCCCATGGATTACGTGGCTCGCGCCCTCGAAGTTGACGAGAGTCGCGGCCTCATGAAGGCCATTGTGGACGCCAAAACCAGCCGATCCTGGGAGCGGCCATCCTGGGTATCGAAGGCGGAGAAATCATGTCCATGCTCGAGATTGCCATGATGGGCAACCTCTCCTACACGGTCCTGAAGGATGCTATCTTCTCCCACCCAGGGCTGGCCGAATCGCTAAACAACCTGTTCGGGTCGTTTCAAGAGTGAGCTATGTGTGGTTAGTTGTCAGTTGTCAGTCGTCAGTTGTCAGTAGACGGACGAACGACGACTGACGACTGATATCAACGTCTACTGACAACTGACAACTGACAACTGACAACTGGGAGAATACACATGCTACGGATTATCCAGGCAGGCATGGGCGGCTGGGGCCGGGACTGGGCACGGACTGTTTTACAGGCAGGACGATGAGGTGGAGCTGCTGGCGTGTGTGGATGCCGACCCGGCCTCACTGGCGCTGGCGCGCCGGAGCTTGGCCTGCCGGCGGAGCAGCTGCTTCGAAAGCCTTGCTGCGGCGCTTGCGGCGACTGATGCCGACGTGCTGAGGCTGTGCTTATTACGGCCAACCTGCCGGGGCATGTGCCGTTGGCTGTTGAGGCACTCCGCGCCGGCAAGCATGTGCTGCTCGAAAAGCCCTTTGCTCCTTCGGTAGCTGAAGGGCGGCAGGTGGTCGAGCTCGCCGCGCGACAAGACCGCGTGCTCATGATCAGCCAGAACTATCGCTTCTTCCCGGCCGTGCGGGCTGTGCGCGAGCTGATACGCTCGGGCAGCCTGGGCGAGGTCGGTGCCGTTTCGATTGACTTCCGCCGCTATGCGAATTCGGCAGAACGCGAGGGCCACCGCCATTATGCTCTGCACCAGCCGCTACTGGCTGATATGGCTATCCACCACTTCGACCTGATGCGCTTTGTTCTGGGTCAGGAGCCGGTCGATGTGACCTGCCGCGCCTGGAATCCACCGTGGAGCAATTTCGAGGGGCCCGCGGCGGCGTTTGCGACCATAAGCTTCGATGCTGGCACGGTCGTGAGCTACAGAGGAAGCTGGGTCAGCCCGGGGCCGAAGACCCCCTGGGCCGGCGAGTGGCGCATGGAATGCGCAGGCGGCGAGATCGCCTGGACCAGCCGTGACGACCGCGGGGCGAGCGTGGATCGCGTAACGGTGCGGCCGCTGGGCAAACGTGCTCGGCGTCTCGAGCTACCCATGGACATGCCGATCGATCGCGCCGGCAGCCTCCGAGCCTTTGCGCAGGCCGTGGCCGCGAAGGAGCAGCCCGAGAGCTCGGGCCGGGACAACCTCGGCAGCATCGCGTTGATGAATGCAGCGATCGAAGCCGCTACCAGAGGAGAGAAGGTCGACATGGGACGAACCGGCTAGCGCGAGCACTAAAGCAGGCACTGAAGAAGGGACTGATCGATCCCTGGTTTCCTTTGTCGCACCGGGACCAGGCACGAGGCATCTTTAGGTGAAAGGATTATTATGAGCACCACCATTCACACAACGATCTGGAATGAATTTCGCCATGAACAGGACCCTACGCATCCTGCGCACACCATCTACCCCGAGGGTATTCATGGAGCGATTGCCGCAGGCCTGCGAGGGATGAAGGACAGAAATCACCCCGATCTTGAGGTGCGGACGGCTACGCTTGACCAGCCGGCGCAGGGGCTGCCATCTGAGGTCCTGGAGAGCACCGATGTATTGCTATGGTGGGGGCATGCGGCGCACGACGAGGTGCAAGACGAGCTGGTGGCGCGGGTGCAGCAGCGCGTATTGGGGGGCATGGGGTTGATCGTGTTGCATTCAGGACACTACTCGAAGATCTTCAAGCGGCTAATGGGCACCACTTGTAACTTGAAGTGGCGTGAGGGCGAAGATAATGAGAGGTTGTGGGTGGTCGAGCCGGGCCATCCCATCGCCGAGGGGCTGGGGGAATCTATCGAGGTTGGCCGAGAGGAGATGTATGGTGAGCGCTTCGATATTCCGGCGCCCGAGACCCTTGTGCTGGTGAGCTGGTTCACGGGAGGCGAGGTGTTTCGCAGCGGCTGCTGTTACACACGTGGTCAGGGGAAGATATTCTACTTCCGCCCCGGCCACGAGGCGTTCCCAACCTACTTTCATCCGGATGTGCTGCGCGTGCTGGCGAACGCCGTCCGGTGGGCGGCACCTGTACGGGGACCGCGTCCGGTATTCGGAAACACGCCACCACTCGAGCGGTGAGCAGGTCTTCCGTTCGCCCGGAGTGCGGTGACGTCTTGTACATCAACACAAGGAGCGCATGCTCTGCCGGTCGCTGCTGTGGCACGACGCCGCAGAGTAACTATCAGCGGCGCACATCACCTGTAGATAAAAAAGAGAGGAGTTGGGGGACACCCCATACCCCCGGCAGGGTGGTCCCTGCACCCCTTTTGCATAGCAGATTCAGAGGTGCTTTTCGAACCAGTGATGGGCATATGGCTCGTCATTGAAAGCTTCCGACTTCCTCGTACCCGCTCTCCCGGTACAACCGGATTGCTTCAATGAGGGTGCCGTTCGTTTCCAGGTGAAGTACAGCCACCCCCGCCTCTTGGGCTGAGCGCTCCAGCTCCTGAAGCAGACGCCGGCCCAGCCCGAGCCCGCGCGCCCGCTTTGCTACCCACATCCGCTTGATTTCCGCCGGAGCGTTATCGTGCGGGTGAAGCTTCAGCGCGCCACAACCGATAGGCTCCTCTCGTAGACGTGCTACCAGCAACAGGCCATTCGGAGGCGTGATCTCGTGCGCAAGTGCAGAAATGCCGAGGGATGGATCGAAACCGGCCTCAAAGCGCTCGCCGAGCTCGCTGAAGTATTGCTCGATGCACCACCTGGCATCCGCGCTCGTGGGGTCGGCCTGATCGATCGTCACCAGCGACGCGATCAGAAGTCGCTCGACCTGCGCCATGGCTGCTACGAGCTTTGTGCGCTCCCTTTCGCTCAGCGGCTCAAGTATCGAGCGGGCAAAGGCATCGGCTCGGCGATCAAGCTCGGCTCGCTCGCGAAGGCCGGCCTCGGTGAGATGAACCTGGCGAACCCTTCCATCGTCGCTACTGGTCCCAACAACGACCAGGCCTTGCCCCTCGAGCGAGCGCAGGAGACGGCTGACATAGCCGGAATCGAGCCCAAGCCGGCGTCGGAGCGAGCGCACCGAAACGCCTTGCTCTCCGATTTCCCAAAGCAGCCGTGCTTCGCCAAGAGGGTGGTTTCGACCCAGGAAGTGGTCATTTAGCGCGCCAACGCGCTCCGTCATAGCCCGATTGAAGCTTCGGACCTGTTCAACCAGCGGTATCTCCATAAGAACCTCCAGGCTATTGAGATTTGCTCCAGGCAGTAGGCGTCTAATTCTCTGATTATAGTCAGACAATATGTCGCGATGCAAGGCTCTCCGACAGGGCATTCGCTCCGGTTTTCAGCTCCAGTTAATCCTGGTAGGCGGGCAACGCACAGCGGTCAAACCGCGTGCTAGGCTTACAAAGTCCGCCTTCGCGGACTGCTCACTTCAAGATAGTGCCGGAAGTGAGCATTTCCTTGGCTCTACCAGTCCGCGTAGGCGGACTTCGTAGACATAGCACGCGGTTTTAACCGCTGTGCGCTGTTCGTGTCGCGTACCATACCCGAATTAGTGGGAACGAAGCGACACACGGGCCTGCCCCACCCTTCTAAAGTGTGCACGAACTTGCAGGATGCCCACTCAGTGCGGTGCCAACTACATTGTCTGAGAAAAGAGGCTTCTCCCTAGTGATTCCTCGCTTCGCTCGGAATGACAAAGGAGAGACGGTGCTTTTGCCCCGGGCTGCCCTGCCCATTTTAGATGCGTTTGCCCTGCAGAATGGGTGAAGCAAGTTTGATATTTTAGAACTTTTGTGCTATAATAAAGCGTGGAGATTATGCTTCTCACACCTTACTGCTTCGTTGGACGTGCTCGACAACTTCGCGATGGCAGGTGCTCCAGCCGTCCAGGCAGCCGGGGGCGGTAAGCAGAAGTCAGGGACTATCCATGGAGGGACGACATTATGTGCGGCAGATATGACCTTAATATAACTGCAATGGAGCTGGCAGCGCGCTTTCAGGCGCAAGTGCTCAAGGCGAGCACGGAGGTAACTCCGAGTCTCGCGGTTGGATGGCAGCCAAGATATAATATTGCACCGGGGCAGCACAATCCTGTGGTTGTGAAAGATGCCGGCGGTCACAACGAGCTTACGCTAATGCAATGGGGCCTGGTGCCCGCGTGGTCCAGGGAGGCTAGAGTTGGCTACTCTACCATCAACGCCAGGGCTGAGACAGTGGCGAGCAAGCCCGCGTTCCGCAAGCCGCTGGCCACCCAGCGCTGTCTGGTGCCCGCCAGCGGTTATTTTGAATGGATGGCTGCAAGCGAGCATCAGGGGACCAAGGGGAGCCAGGCGAAGCAGCCATACAGGATTCAGCTGCAAGGCGATGGAGAAGATCGCGTTTTTGCATTTGCGGGGCTTTACGACACCTGGCGGGGACCAGGTGGGCAAGAGCTGCAAACTTATGCGATAGTAACAACCAGGGCTAACGATGCTCTCAGCCCTATCCACTCTCGAATGCCGGTAATTCTGCCTGGTGAGGCTGAGGAAGAATGGCTGTATGGGAACAATGACGATATCGAGAGGCTGATTTCGCTCTTGCAGCCCTATCCTGAAGAAGAGATGGCTGCGTACCCGGTATCGAGATTGGTGAACAGCCCCATGAACGACCGGCGAGAGCTTATCGAGCCGCTTCGCGCGCTGGCTGCTTAGGCACTTTTCGCACTGCTACAGGCTGAGCGATCACTCATATTCGACGGCTAGTAGATGCAAAAGCATCTCGCGGCCAATCCGCTTAAGGAGAAGTACCATGTTCAAGGACACGAAGGCATTTTCCGGTTTTTCGGTCGATGATGTGCAAAAAGCAAAGGCATTCTATGGTGAGACACTTGGGCTGGACGTTACTGAAGCGAACGGCATGCTCACCCTGCACATCGCGGGCGGCACTAACATAATCGTCTACCCCAAGCCCAATCATACACCGGCAACCTTTACCATACTCAATTTCCCCGTCGATGATGTCGACAAAGCCGTAGACGAGCTTACCAGCCGCGGCGTGCGCTTCGAGATCTACGACTATCCCGACCTCAAGACAGACGAAAAAGGCATCAGCAGGGGTGGTGGTCCGGTGATAGCGTGGTTCCAGGACCCGGCAGGTAACATACTGTCCGTGCTTGCGGATCAGTAGCGCCGGCGCTCGGCTTGCGTATGGGTCTAAGTGCTATACCAACATAATAAAGTCCATTCTGCGCTCCCAGGTTCGAACTTGTCAGTGGAAGCCCAATTTGGGAAACTACTCCCTATCCATGGCAAAGGTAAGCTACCATGAGGAAAATATTCCTGTTCATAAACGTGAGCCTGGACGGCTACTTTGAAGCACCAGGCCACGACATTTCGTGGTCCCACACGGATTTCGAAGCCTTCTCAGCCGGCCAAAGCGGAGAAGTTGATACGATATTGCTCGGACACAACACCTATCAACTGATGGAAAACTTCTGGCCAACGCCGCAAGCTGAGCAAACGGTGCCTGAGGTCGCCAGGTTTATGAACGAAAGGCTCAAAGTTGTCGCCGCCCATAACTCCTTCGAGCCTGCCTGGAATAATGTCAGGGTCATCAGCGACGATGTTGCGGGAGAGGTCAAGAAGCTCAAAGAGCAGCCAGGCAAAGATATTATTATGCTGGGCAGCAACAGCTTATGCGTTAGCCTGATGCAGGAAGGCCTGGTTGACGAGTTCCAGATTTTGATGAATCCTATCGCCCTTGGAGAAGGGACATCGCTCTTTACGGGCTTGCCGCAGAGAGCCGAACTTACTTTGACGGACACACGCAAGTTCAAATCCGGAGCGCTACTCCTTATTTACAAGCCCATGGGGTCAAAAGCCGGCAGCTAGCCCAGCGCCAGCCTCTCCACCAACGCCCGCTCCTCCGGCCCGAACCAGGGCGGGTTGCCCGCCGCGGCGTTCTCTTTCATCCGCTCCGGCGACGATGTGGCAGGGATGGTTACATGGCAGCGTGGGTCGCTCAATATCCACTTGAGCAAAGCTTGCGCCCAGGTGGTCACGCCGAAGGCGTGTAACGGCTCAAGCTCGCTGAGGGAAGGCGGACGGCGCATCAAAGCGCCCTCAGCTAAGGGGCGCATCACCACAACCCCAAGACCAAGGTCGGCGGCCAGCGGCAGGATGTCGCGCTCTACGTCACGCTCAAGTGGGTTATAGGGTATCTGTATTGCGGTGATGCGGCCCGTCTGCATGACGTTGCGCAATTCGCCGAAAGCGGATGAGCTGTAGTGCGTCGCACCGATAGCGCGCACCTTTCCGGCGTCGTGCATCTCTTCCAGCAGCGACAATTGCTCGCGCCAGGCCACTAAATTATGCACCTGGTACAGGTCGACCGTTCCGCCGAAGAACCCGAGCGCCCGCTCGACCTGGGCGCGACCCTCGGCGGCGCTTGAGGTCCATACTTTGGTGGCAACTACAGCCTCGGAGCGCCTCCCTTGCAGGGCAACGCCAAGCACCCGTTCCGCCTCACCGTACATGGGCGACGAATTCGAAGAAGTTAGCGCCCGCGCTGAGGGCGGCGTCCACCACTTCCCTTCTGGCTCGCTCTTCGTTATGTCCACGCACATTGAAGGTCTGCCAGGTGCCCATCCCGACCGCCGGCACCCGCAAACCCGTCCGACCTAGATCTCGATATTCCATATCTTACCTTCTGCTAACTCGTTGTGAAGAACTAAAAAGATAGGAGGGAAGTTGGGGACACCCTCAAACCTCCGGCAGGGGAGCGCCCCTGTACCCCCTTCATCATCGGCGCTGACTTTAATTATAGTGCGATGCAGCGGAGATGCGTTGCGCCAGGCCGCCAAGCAAGGGCACTATATGCTTCTTGCGCGACAGGATACCGGGCACCTGCACGGCATGGCCGTCTTCCAGTACAGCATCAAATGTTTGTGCTACCGCTTCCGCATTGCCCACAGCGAGGATGGTTGTGCTTTCCCTGATAATGTCTATCACGGCGAAAAGCACGCTGTCGTAACCCCTCCGGCGAATGGCATCCATCGCATCGAGCACTTGACTCTCACGGGAAAGTACCTCCGCGCCGTCTGCCGTCTCGAACGTGCTGACTCCGAAGTTACAGCCATCAATCCTGAACTCTTTGAAGTCGGCGAGCACAATCTGCTCCGGCGACCTGTCCGACACATCGGAGGCGAGGCTGAGGATTCGCGCTCCAAGCTCGTTCACATCTACGCCTACGCGCTCGGCCAGGATGGCCGCCACGCGGCGATCTTCCGGGGTTGCGGTGGGGCCGCGGAAGAGGAGAGTATCAGCCAGTATGCCCGAAAGGAGCACGCCCGCTATAGATTCCGGCAGAGGCACGCCCGACTCCATGAAAAGCTTGCTCACGATTGTGCTGGTAGCGCCAACCGGCTCCATACGCATGAAGGCCGGGCTGCGAGTTCTGGAAGTCGGCCACGCGATGGTGGTCGATGACACCCACCACGTCGGCTTCTTCGATACCGGCTACCGACTGGCTTCGCTCGTTGTGGTCCACCAGCACGACCTGCCGCCGCACCTGCCGCAATAGATTGGTGCGGCTGATGATCCCCAGCACCGTCTTGTTCTCGTCAACAACCACCAGGGCGCGTACCCTGCCCGCCTGCAAGGTCTCGCGCACCTCTTCCACAAGGTCATCAGGCTCGCATGTTATCACTTCTCTACGCATCACATGGCGCACAGCCGTGCTCAGGTGGATGAGGCGCACGGTAGTGTATGTATGGTGTGGCACAGAGATGACCGTTACCTGGTGCTGCCTGGCGAGCTCCAATATCTCTTCGGATACCGTCGGGTCGCCCGTGATGACCAGCGCTCCCACGCCGAACTCGATGGCGGCCCTCTGCGCGTCCGCGCGGTCGCCCATCACCAGCAGGATGTCGGGCGCGATGCGCTTGAGCATGGTGTCTATTTCCATAGCTCCCACCATCACCCGGTCGCGCAGGGTGCGGCCCTGGGCATGCACGAGCAGATGTCCGCCCAGGGCGCGCAGCACGTTGTCGAGGTTCAGCGGCACGCGATCTAGCTGGTCGAAGTCCAGGTCGTTGATAAAGCTGCGGGCGAAATCTTCGATGCCGGTAATACCGCACAAACGCCCATCGTCGTCAACAACGGGAATGGCGCGCACGCCCTCTTGTTGCAATAACTGGCCCGCTTCGTACAGGGAAATATCCTGGTGCACCGATACGGCGGGGCGGGTCATCACGTCGGCCACGCGCGGCCGCACATCTGTGACGAGAATTGGAGCCTCCACACCGAATCGCTCCAAAATATACGCCGTTTCGCGGCGCAGCGGCCCTTGACTGGCAGCTACCGCGCCTGTCTGGCCCTGAGCGCGCAGCAAAGCCGCGTAGCCGACAGCGGAACATACCGAGTTGGAGTTCGGGGTTCTTGTGGCCCAATACATATATCGTAGCTGGCACAGGCATGACATTAGTATAGCTGAACATGGTTACGATCTGAAAGGGCACTATCTTGCATTTATATTCATTGGCTGATACATTGATTCCTATCAGGCCGGTATCACAAATGAGAGAAGCTGAAAATATACCGTTGAACGATGCAGCCGAATTACTGAGCACCAAGCTCGCCATCCCGCGCGCTCGCCCATCGCTGGTGCCACGCGAGGAGTTGCTGGCGCGCCTGGACACGGGCCTGGAGCGCAAGCTGACCCTCATTTCGGCCCCCGCCGGCTTCGGCAAAACTACCCTTGTGAGCGAATGGGCCAACGAAAGAATGCGGATTGCGGATTGCGGATTGCCGATTGAACGTGGGTCCAAAAATCCACAAGGGAGGGCTGACGATCAATCCGCAATCCGCAATCCGCAATCCGCAATTGCAGCGGCTGCCTGGGTATCGCTCGATGAGGGCGATAACGACCCTGCGCGTTTCTGGCGTTATCTGCTTACGGCTTGCCGGCGGTTCGATGAGTATGTAGGAGAGGCCGCGCTCGATTTTCTGCGCTCTCCGCAGCTTTTCTCGTTCGATGCCCCTCAGCAGTTGGCGCTAGAGCCTCTGCTCACAACATTTCTCAACGACCTCGACCGGCTTTCAGTCCGCTGTGTGCTGGTCCTCGAAGATTATCACGTCATTACCTCGCCTGAGATACACGAGTTCGATGGCTTTCCTCCTCGACCACCTGCCCGAGATGGTGCATATAGTGATCCTCACGCGTAGCGAGCCTCCCCTGCCGCTGGCGCGATTGCGGGCGCGTGGCGATACCCTTGAGCTTCGCGCCGCCGACCTTCGTTTTTCGCTGGAGGATACCCGCTCCTTTCTCCAGGGGGCAATGCCGGCGCTCGTAACTGCCGACATGGTAGCTCGCCTCCAGGAGCGCACGGAGGGCTGGCCCGCGGGGTTGAATTTAATTGCGCTGGCCCTGCAAGGCCGGACAGATTCGGAGGAGCGCGAGCACTTTCTCGATACTTTCACGGGCAGCTACAGACATATCGTGGAATACCTGGTCAGCGACGTTCTCAACGCGCAGCCTGAGCCGGTGCAGACCTTCCTGCTTCAGACTAGCGGCCTTAGCCGCCTGACTGCTCCTCTCTGCGACGCCATCACGGGCAGAAACGATAGTGTGACGCGCCTGGAAGAGCTCGAGCGGGCCAATCTCTTTCTGATACCGCTCGACGGCTCGGGGCAATGGTATCGCTACCACGCGCTCTTTACCGAAGCGATGCAGCACGAGGCTCGCCGCCGTCTGGGAGAAGATGCGCTGCACGCTTGCTACACCAAAGCAAGCCAATGGTACGAGCAACACGACATGCTGACTGAGGCCATAGAGGCGGCGCTTGCCGCCCACAGCTACGAGCGCGCGGCACGCCTCATCGAGAAGCAAGCCGATTTCCAGAAGATCCGCCAGGTCTTCGAGTTCTATACGATCGCTCGCTGGCTCAAAGAGCTTCCCGAAGAAGTGCTGTACAAGTACCCCAGGCTTTGCTTCGACTCGGCTTTCCTGCTCAGTCTCGATGCAGAGACACCGGAAGGCGACGCGCTGGCGGAGACCCGGCTGCAAGTAGCGGAACAATCATTTCGAGCGGAAAACGATATGGTTAGCCTGGGCGGAGTTCTATGCGCTACGTGCCCTCAGGGCAGTGTGGAAGGGCGAGATCAGCCGGATGATAGCCGATGCTAAACAAGCGCTCGCTTATCTGCCGGAGGATGAGACTATATGGAAGAGTAGTTGCTTCAATTTTGTGGGGGCGGAAGACGCTATTGAAGGGAGGCTCAACGCTGCCAGGCAAATACTCTTGAAAGCGAAAACCCTGAGCGAGGCCAGCGGAAATCGCTACACTACCCGCCCTGTCAATATCCAGCTTGCAAACCTGTATTTTGGCCTGGGCGAGTTGCACGCCGCCGCCGGTCTATACGATCAGGTGATCACAGAGGCCGAGATCGATAAAGACTTTTTCGATAAAGGACAGGCCCTCCTGGGTATGGCCTGGCTCTCATACGAATGGAATAGGCTTGATACCGCCGAGCAGCAGGTAAAAGAAGCAGTTGAGCTTTGCAAACACAGGATACACCTGATCGAAGCAGCGCTTGAGATTAGCACGTCCATGGTATGGGCGCTCATATTGCACGCCAGGGGACAGACCGCACAGGCCCTGCAAAAGCTCGCGGCCATACCTGCCCGTACAACGCCGGAGCAATTCAGGCGGCTAAATCGAGATGTTCTGGCTTTGCAAGCCCGGCTCTCGCTGGCAGCAGGAGACTTATCGAGCGCACAAAGATGGGCCGCCCACCGCGATCAGAACGGCGACACGGTCCCATTTGCCCAACAAGAGCAAGAGGACCTGGTGGTAGCCCACCTGCGCCTTGCGGAAGGCAAGCCACGAGAGGTGATCAGCCTGCTCGAACCATATAGAGCGTCAGCACGCCAGGACGGGCGCATACGCAGCGCGCTGGAAATCGAGCTGCTGATGGCAAAAGCTCACTCAGCTTTGGGACAAATGAACCAGGCAACACAATCGCTGCTGAACGCGCTTTCGCTTGCCCACTCAGAAGGTTACCAACGCATCTTCCTGGATGAGGGCGCGCAAATAGAGTCGTTGCTCCAGGCCGCCCTGGCCGAAGCACGCGAGCAGCAGGTGATCGCATATATCCATACTTTGCTCCAGGCTTTCGCACGGGAAAAAGCAGCCCCGGACGGCGTGGCTGCAGACACAACCCGCGCGAGAAGCGCTAAGCGAGCCGCTAAGCGTCCAGGAGCAGCGCATCCTTCGGCTCTTCACGGCAGGCTTATCTCGCCAGGAGATCGCGAACGAGCTGGTAGTCTCCGTCAACACGGTCAAAACCCACCTCCAGCGCATCTACCGCAAGCTCGCCGTCACCAGCCGCTCCGAAGCCCGCGATGCCGCAAGGCGGCTCAAGCTGCTGTAGCGACGGCCGGCGACGGCGTAAAACGTAAAACGTAACCGCCAAGACGCCAAGACGCCAAGGGTCGCCAAGGTATTTAAGGTCTTGAAAGGTATGCTACGATAAATTAGGAGGAATCGGTGGAAAAGAAGCCGGTATCCAAAGTGCGAGGCAGGTTGCCCCTGGGCCTGGCGGTGCTGGGCCTCCTGATACTTGTGCTTGTGATTATTGGGCTAGCAACACAACAGCAACATCAACCGCCGGATTCCGTCGCAGGCAACACCGCTTTGAAGGCAGTTTCGAACGGTAATATCAACCCTACCTCTACTTTTGCTCCGCCTCCGACTGTCGTGGCCGCCTATGCCGCACCCCAATCTACCCCGGATTACGCCGACTCTTTTTTGGCTACAATGGTAGCCATTAAGCAAACTCTACCCACGCCAAGCCCGGTACCAGGTTGGCCCGCGGACAAACAGAGCTTCTTCTCAGGGCCATACTTGTCGGGTAAAGCTTCGCTCACGGCGCTAGCATTAGATCCGCCTCCACCCGCTTACTCCATCCCAAACGCTACTGCCCGTTTCGTGGCCCACACCGCCAGTACCTATGAGAACAGCAGGGGCAGGTGTACTTGACGACGAAGCTGGAGGAGGAGAATTTTCACAACAAATACGTCATAGTAAATGCATGGTGGGAAAACCTACCCGGACAACGAAGCCTGGTGGTCATTGCCGGTACCGCCGGGGGAAGAAGGTGACGTACCGCAAGGAGCGATCTTAGTCGTCGTTGCAAGACTATTACGACCTACACCAAAATTGGCGACCCTACTATCTATTTGACACCTACTAACCATGGCTATGTCCGAGTGATAGATGCAGTAGGGGAGCGGCTAACCCTTCGTTCTGAGGACGGCACGCTATTTTACTTCGACCTGCCTACCCGCCAATGGGTGAAGCCATAAGGCCTTAGGGCTGATGCAAAGTCGGTGCCTGGCGCGCCAAGATTGGATTTGTCATTCTGAACGCAGTGAAGAATCCAGGATGCTGGCTTGAGTGCCATGTCGAGCTCTTTAAATTCTTCGCTTCGCTCAGTGCTATGCCAAGTAAATTGTTGGAGATAAGAGCGCCCTCTCTCTTTTGTCATTCCGAGGGCAGCGAGGAATCACTGCGGGGAGATGGGGGTTGGATCCAGGCACATTACTGCCCATAGTGATTCTTCGCTCCGCTCGGAATGACAAGGCACAGGTGGCACTCTTTTATCCAATAATTTTGTTGGCATAGCACTCAGAATGACAGTCCGTCGTTGGGTTGTCCTTCCCAAGCATGACTCTGTATTAGCCTTACCATAAGCCTTGCAGCACAACCAAAGGAATCGATTACCGACCGACCTTGCATAGGCTCCGACAACCAGCCAATGTAAGCAGCAATCGACCGGCCAATCCGCATTCCGCATTCCGCATTCCGTTCACCCTCCCAATCACCCTTTTGGGATGACAGGGCTTCACCCTCGCGCGTCCTACAGTTATGGTAGAGACAATTGAGAGGAGTGAACTGTAATGGCAATAATCGAGACGAGAGGCTTAACCAAGACATTCAAGACGCGGCAGGGTGCCGTCGAAGCAGTGAGCGGGGTCGACCTCCAGGTGCAGGAGGGAGAAATCTTTGGGTTCCTGGGACCGAACGGGGCGGGCAAGACCACCACTATGCGTATGCTCGCTACCCTCCTCACGCCAACAGGTGGAGAGGCCCAGGTGTGCGGCTTCAACCTTCTGCGGGAGCCGGGGCAGGTCCGCACCAGGATCGGCTACGTCAGCCAGATAGGCGGCGCGGTGCCGACAGACACCACGCAGAGAATCTGCTCCTGCAGGGCAAACTCTATGGCATGAGCAAAGCCGAAGCTGCGACACGCACCGAGGACCTTATCAAGAAACTCGACCTCGGCGTGTTCGCCGACCGGCTTGCGCAGACATACTCCGGCGGCCAGCGGCGGAGGGTCGACCTGGCTCTCGGGCTGATGCACAAGCCCGCCCTCCTTTTTCTGGACGAGCCGACCACCGGTCTAGACCCGCAGAGCAGGGCGCGAGTGTGGGACGAAGTGCGCCGCCTTCACGACGAAGGGATGACTATCTTCCTTACCACCCACTACCTGGACGAGGCCGATTCCCTGTGCGACCGCCTGGCGATCATAGATGGAGGCAAGATCGTCAGCGAGGGCACTCCCGACGCCCTCAAGCACCAGATCGCGGGCGACATCATCTCTCTCGGCCTCGATACGCAGGGCGGCGCAAACACACAAGAGCGTCTCAACGCGCTGCTGCGTGCCCAGCCCTACGTGCGCGAGCTACACCCAATGGACGACGGTGTGCAACTTTACGTGGAGCGAGGCGAAGAGGCTCTCCCTCAAGTGCTGCGCCTCCTCGACCAGTCGGGCGCCATCCTCCGCACAATCACCCTATCCCGCCCCACCCTGGACGATGTTTTCCTGAGACTAACCGGCCGTTCGCTCCGCGAGTCCGATTCGAAGGCGGCATGAGCTATCGTTGCCAGTTGATGAGCGAAGCGAACTACTTCGCTCGTCGCAATGGTTCGCAAAGGTTATTGTCGGTTTTTATCACGAAGAGCACGAAGGGCACGAAGAACACGAAGGTTTTTATTGTTTGCATCACAGAGAGCACAGGGGATTTTTATAGTTGAAAACCAAAAGAACCTTGGCGCACCTTAGCGTTCTTGGCGTCTTGGCGGTTACGTTTTACGTTTTACGTTTCAAGCCGTCGTCAACCGGCAACTGGTAAGAAAGGAGATATAATAATGGCTAAGTTTTTACGAGAAATGGGTTTGCTATTCGTTGCCAACGTGCGAACATCGTTGCGCAGCGTGGTCTGGCTGGTGGTGGGAATGTTTCAGCCGATATGTTATTTGCTGCTCTTCGCGCCTCTGCTCAACAATCTTGCGGCTATCCCCGGCTTTCCAAGCGGGGGCACTTACAACGTCTTCGCGCCGGGACTGCTGATAATGACCACTATTCTGGGCACCGGGCTTGTCGGCTTCAACCTGCTCGCCAATTTGCGGGCGGGCGTGGTGGAGCGCCTGCGGGTGACGCCCGTCAGCCGCCTGGCGATACTGCTTAGCATGGTGCTGCGCGACGTAGTCACTCTGCTGGTGCAAAGCTCGATACTGATAGCAATGTCCGTATTGCTGGGTATGAAGCCCGACTGGATGGGGCTTCCTGTGCTGGCTCTTTTGCTGGTGATAATCGGCGTAACGATGTCTTCGTTCTCTTACGGGTTGACTTTGGTGATAAGAGATGAAGGCGGGCTGGCGTCCTCCGTGAACTTCATCTCCATCCCGCTGCTGCTCCTCTCGGGTATCACCCTGCCCCTTACGCTCGCACCAACTATCATACAGAACATCGGCAAAGTAAACCCCTTCGCCTACGCGGTGGACGCGGCCCGCGCACTGGTCAACGGCAGCCTCGGTGACGGCTCGATACTTGCCGCTTTCGTGATCTTCGCCGTATTGATGATACTGGCGCTTACCTGGGCTACACGCTCAATACGGCAAGCCGCAATGTAGGGTAGGGTGCCCATCAAAAATGAGGGAAATCTCTGCCAGGACACGACGCTGGCGTCGTGTCCTGGCAGAGATTTCCCTCAACCCATAAGCTGAGACTTGTCTAGAATCCCAGGTTTTCTTTGACAAGGACGACCGTGACGCGGCCCGGCATTGGTTCCTGGTTCACGATCAGGATCTTGCCCACGGCGCTGGCTCTGCCTAAAGTTGCGCGCAAGCGGGCATCTTCGAGGGGCAGGCTGTGGTCGTAGATGCGGCGCATCGCATCGTCGAGGGTAGGCACCAGCTTTTGGGTTCCCACGACCCAGATTACGGAGCCCGCGCTCGAAGCGTAAGGGCTGAGCTGGCTCCCGCCAAATGATGCAACTATCACCTGGCCCTGTTCGGTTATGGCATGCACGCTGCCGACCACCACATCAGGCGCGGCGGTGAGCTTGCTAATAGCGCGCCTTTGTGTTGCGGGGTCCATGGCCCGCATGCGAGCGCGAACCGCCTGGAAGCGAGGGGACCCGTCGATCTCCGAGGCCAGGCCGATGCTCTCTGTGGTGTGCGATCTGGCTGTGAAGACCTCGGCACCCTCCGGTATCAGCTCCAGAACACGCTGCCGCGCCTCGTCGCCGGTCTCAACGACTATAACGCGCATGCCGTTGGCCTCGAGGGCCTTGAGCTGTTCTCTCTATTTGCTCGTCCGATGCCAGCGTATTGAAATCCGTGTTTGATGTTGTTGCTACCATGTCCATACAGCTCCTTTATTTGACTTCTTTGTTATTTCCCTTACGGAAGTAAGTATATTCCGGGAAGTTGCGGTTGTCAAGGGATGTTATGGCAAGGAAAAATGCTATAATAAGGTGATGGATGTAGCTGACAAGCCGGTAACGAGCGTAGCTGTAGCGAATCCTTGCCTGGAGGGACCTGCGGGCAGGGCTGTACGCCTGCTTGGGGATGTATGGACGCTCATGATCGTCTACGCGCTGATGTCCGGCACAAAGCGATTTGGCGAGCTCCTGGAAACGATGAGCAATGTGAGTCCGAAGACGGTCTCTCAGCGATTGAAGCGGCTCGAGGAGATAGGATTTGTGCAAAGGCAGGCTTATGCGGAGATACCGCCCCGCGTAGAATATAGCCTGACCGAGAGAGGGCTCGCCCTGGCCGACATACTGGTCGCTATTCGCCGGTTCGGCGAGCATTATATGAGCGATATCCCTGACCCTGCGGACGAGGCCTGCCTCAGCCCGACCCAAACCTGACACAACGCGGCGCGGGAGCTGTTTATGTCCTGGCTTCTTCCGGCGCGATTTCCTCTTTTTGCAGCCTGGCAGGCGTAGCCTCTTTGGGCCTGCGCTCTTCCCAGCCGCCACCCGTCTGCTTCAGAGGCCACCGGCCCGGCTTTCCGGGCATGAAGAAACCTATAAAGACCCCCACGACGGCCACTAAAAAGACGAACAGGAAAGCGCCGTTGAAGCCCTGAATAAATGCTATATTCGGATCGGGAGCTTGATTCTGCGCACGGGCTGCCAGCACATAAGCAGCCGCCTGGCTGCTGAGGATTGTGCTGAGAATTGCGATGCCAAGCGCCTGCATCACCTGCCGCGAAGAGTTCACCAGCGAGCTACCGCGCGGCAGGTCACGGCGCTCCACCACGCTCAGAGCCGTGGTGACCGACGGCTGCACCGTGCAGGCAAGCGCCAGGCCGCGTAACCCCAGCAATATCTCGATAGTCAGGAAATCGCTGCTCGTGGTGATCTGAGTGAAATACCATGAGGTAGCCGCGAGCACCACCAGGCCGGTTATGACGAGGATGCGCGGCCCGATTCTGTCGTAGAGCCTCCCGCTGAAGGTGACAGCCACGGCCGCGGTGGCAGCCTGTGGCAGGAGCATCAGGCCGGCCTCGAACGGAGTCAGCCCACGGATGTTTTGCAAATAGAGAGGCAGCAGGAAGGCTGACCCGAACAGGGCAATGACTGTTGCCCAGTTGATCAGAGTGCCAAGGGTGAATATTTTCTTCGCATAGAGTCTTATATCCAGGATGGCGTCGTCGCGTCGCAGCTCGGTCATAACAAAGAAGAAGAGCACAACCACCGAAACCGCAAGACACGCCAGCACTACCGGGTCAGCCCAGCCCACTATGCCTGCCTGGGAGAGCGCGAAAAGGAGCAGAGCCAGGCCAATGGCCGCCGACGCAAACCCGATGGTATCAAACTTCTCTGACCGCCGGGTCGCACTCGGCTTGAGCAAACGCATCCCCACAATGATACCCAGGATACCTATCGGAATGTTGATGTAGAAGATGAGCGACCAGTGCAGGTATTCCGCGATATAGCCGCCCAGGGCAGGCCCAAGCGCGGGAGCGACCAGCAACGGCACGCCGAACACCCCATTGGCAAGGCCGCGCTCTTCGGGCGGGAAAGCCGAGAATAGCTGGGCGTTGCCCAGCGGCACGGTCGCTCCGCCCCCTATACCCTGCAAAATGCGGAAGAAGATGAGCGAGCCAATGAAAGGGTGGCCGCTCGAATCTTTGATTACGTCGCTCAAACCGCAAAGTGCGGAGCCTACAACGAAGAAACCGAGCGACAGCAGATATACCTTCTTAATGCCGAAATTATCGGCCAGGTAGCCCGCCACCGGCGTTATGATACCAAGAGCGAGCAGATAACCCGTAAGCACCCACTGTATGCCGTTCACATCGGTATTGAAGACCCGTTCGAATGTCGGGATGGTTACGTTCACCACGGTCGAATCGAGGATAACCATGAAGCTCCCGAAGATCACAACCATCAGCACCTGCCATTTGTACTCCATCCGCTTGATCACTTAGCTTCTCTCACTTTCGTATACTTCTTCATTTACCTCGTCTCTAATAATCCAGGTAAAAATAACCCTACAGGCCGCAGCGATTGAAAACAGAACAGTCCCCCAGGCTCCCTTTTCGGGTCTCTGCATAGGCCTTTGCCTATTGTATTGCTTTCGGAGAAAAGTGTGTAGCCCGAAGAGCTATTCTATTGATCATCGCAAACTGCGGGCCACACCCACTCCCTCGCACCGATAGCGCACCAGAGTTCGAGCAGAGCGATGGGTGCATGGCTCTCCCTGCCGGGGTTGGGTGCCCTTAATATCTCTCTATTGTCCAACAGGCTATGGTGAAGAAGGGGTACAGGGGCGCTAACCCTGCCGGGGCTTGGGGTGTCCCCAAAGTACCTCTCATTTCACATAAGTTGGGGACAAAGGGGTGCAGGGGCCTCCCTGCCGGGGCTTGGGGTGTCCCCAAAACTCTATCCTTTATTTTCATTGCCGGTGGTGGCCGAAAGGGCCGTGATTACTCACAATAACAGGGCCAAGCGGGCACGCCTTAGCCCGGCTTTGATTAGACCCTGACTACATGCCAGTTTTGTTGATATCGCTGCGCAATGCGAAGTACAATGACGTGGCACACTCACTGCTGTTCCCGGAATTAGTACGCGAACGCCCTCTACCGCGGCTCAGGGTGTCCCAAAACTCTCCTTCAGTGTTCGCGGAGACTTACAACGGTAAGATTTCTCATCCGGAAAGCAAATCAAAGCGGGAGGCTAATATGGCGTTAGATTTACTCATAAATGGTAAGGCCATCCAGGTCGAAGCGGACGCAGAAGCGCCGCTGCTGAGCGTGCTGCGCGATCAGTTGGGCCTTACCGGCAGCAAATATGGCTGCGGCGAAGGCGAGTGTGGCGCATGTACTGTGCTTGTCGAAGGCGAAGCGGTCTGCTCCTGCGTCACCCCGGCGGGCAGCGTCCAGGGGAAAGATATCCTGACAATCGAAGGATTGGAGCGCGACGGGCACCTACATCCGTTGCAACACGCGTTCCTCGATGTAGAGGCCTTCCAATGCGCTTACTGCACTTCCGGCATGATAATGTCCGGCGTGGCTCTCCTGAACAACTGCCCGAACCCTAGCGAAGAGGAAATCATCGCCGCGATGGACGGCAATATCTGCCGGTGCGGCACCTACCGGCGCATCGTTCGCGCCATCCATCAGGCTGCCGCCACTATGCAGGCCTCTCAAGAGGGACCTGCAAGGGGAGCGGCGAAGGAGGCCATCGTATGACCACCGGCACAGACAAGCCTCGTAGCTCCAGCCGCGCAGGAGCGGACGAAGTCGGGCGGCGGACGCAGGCAATTCGCGGGCGAGCCTGAGGCTCCAGCCATTGGCGACTGGCTTCGCTTCTTCTCCGACGGCACAGTAGTGGTACTATCCGGCAAAGCCGAAATGGGGCAGGGCATCCGCACCTCTCTAGCCCAGGCCGTGGCCGAAGAGCTACGGCTGCCCCTGGAGCGCGTCCGCACGGTGCTGGGCGACACCGCCCGCACCCCCTACGATATGGGCACGTTCGGCAGCATGACAACGCCTGTGATGGCTGACCGGCTGCATAAGGTGGCCGCTTCCGCCCGCGAATTGTTCAAGAAGCGAGCGGCCAACCGCTGGGGCATCGCCCAGAGTGAGATAGTCGTAGCGAACGGCGTTGTAATCCACCCTGCTACCGGACGCTCACTTTCATATTCAGAGCTTGCCGGAGAGCCGGATGGCGGAAGGATAGATGACCCATGGAGTGACGATGCCCCCGTCACCCCACCCGAGGCCTGGAGTGTGGCGGGAAAGGCTGCCAGGCGGGTTGATGGCCGCGACTTCGTGACGGGCAGGCATAAGTACACCTGGGATCTGACCAGGCCGGGCATGCTCGCCGGAGCGGTGCTGCGCCCGCCGGCGTTTGGCGCAACCCTCAAAACGCTCGATACGAGCGCAGCCGAGCAGATGCCGGGTGTCGTCATCGCGCACGAAGGCGAATTCGTAGGCGTGGCTGCCCCCAGCCGGGGTGTGGCCCGGCGGGCCATCGCCGCTATCAAAGCCGATTGGCAAATGCCGGATACGCCCGAGCAGGTTTCATGGCAAAACGTCCACGATTACCTCAAAGCCCACCCCACGGAGCCGCAAGGCTACCATCGCTGGGCAGGCCCGGCCGTTTTTGAGATAGGCTCACTGGAGGCCGGGCAGAAAGCTGCCGTCAGCGCCTCCGGCCGCACCCTGCAAGCCGCTTACACAGTGCCATATATCGCCCACACTCCCCTCGAAACCCGTGCCGCGCTGGCCGAGTGGGAGGGGGACAACCTCACCGTGTGGACGGGCAGCCAGCGGCCATTCGGTGTGCGCAGCGAGCTTGCGGCGGCCTTCGGCATCCCGGAAGAGAGGGTGCGCGTTATCGTGCCCGACACCGGCGCGGCCTACGGAGGCAAGCACACCGGCGAGGCGGCCATCGAGGCTGCCAGGCTGGCGCGGGTCGCATGCGCTCCGGTCAGGCTGGTCTGGTCACGGGAGGACGAGTTCACCTGGGCTTATTTCCGCCCGGCAGGCCTGATAGAAATCAGCAGCGCCGTGACGGGCGACGGCCGGATAACGGCCTGGGAATATCGCAACTACAACTCGGGCCCCGAGGCTATGCGGCCTCCCTACGCCATACCGAACCAGCGAGTTGCGTTCCAGACCACCCTCTCGCCTCTCCGGCAAGGCTCCTACAGGGCGCTGGCGGCCACTGCCAACCACTTTGCGCGTGAAAGCCACATAGATGAGCTGGCCCATTCGCTGGGCATGGACCCGCTCGATTTCCGCCTGCGCAACCTGCAGGACGAGAGCGACGTGAGCCGGGAGCGCCTTCGCGCCGTGCTCCTTGCGGCTACCGGCCGGTTCGGCTGGGCTACAAGGGAGGCTTCGCCGGGGCACGGTGCCGGCATCTCGTGCGGCACCGAAAAGGGAAGCTTCTTTGCCACGTGCGCCGAGGTTCAGGTTGAGCCGGCAAGCGGGCGGGTGCGGGTGCTGAGGGTGGTAGAGGCGTTCGAGTGTGGGGCAATCGTGAACCCGGAGGGCCTCACAAACCAGGTTGAAGGTGCGGTAGTGCAGGCGCTCGGAGGCGCGCTCTTCGAGCGGATCGAGTTTGCAGAGGGCAAAGTGCTCACCGACAAGCTCTCGCTCTACCGGGTGCCTCGCTTCAGCGATGTTCCGGATATCGAGGTGGTGCTGCTCGACCGCCGCGATTTGCCCTCCGCGGGCGCGGGCGAAACGCCAATCGTGGGCCTCGCCCCCGCGCTCGCCAATGCGATCTTCGATGCGACGGGCCGGCGACTGCGCGACCTGCCGCTCACACCGGCGGGCCCCTCAACGTTGCAAGGGGGCATGGAATAGCATGGTCGAAGAAGGCTCGACGCACCCGCAAGGGGAGGCGCTCCTTGACGAGCTTCTCTGGGTGCACGGAATCATCCGCGGCAACCTCGATGCGATACGAGGGGTAATCGAACAAATCGTTGATGGCGCTCCGGCCGGCCAGGTACGCGCCGAGATAGACAACCTTGCTTCAACCAGTATAGTATGGCGGCTACGCGTCGACTGCATGCGCTACTGCCACCTGGTACATTCGCACCACCATCTCGAAGATGTCGCGTTTTTCCCAGCCCTGTGCCGCGCCAACCCGGCCATCCAATCTGTGGTAGACAAGCTTGCAGCCGACCACCTGGCCGTTTCCGACTATCTGGACGCCGTCGAGGCCGCTGCGGCTCGCATCCATGCCGACGAATCGGCCAGGCGCGATCTCGCCCTCTCACTGACCGAGCTTTCAGAGCATCTCCTTACCCACCTCGATTACGAAGAAGCCAACCTGGCACCCACCCTGCGGCGTCTCAAAGAGCTCCGGCTTGGCTGATCGAATAAAGAAAGGCAAATAAAGATGGCAGACTACGGCAGGCAGCTTGAGTTCGGCTATTTCCTTATCCCCGACGCGAGCAGCTACTCTCAACTGATCGAGACTGCTCAGCGCATCGAGCGACTGGGCCTGGAGCTGGTTGGGGTGCAGGATCACCCTTACCAGCCGCGCTTCTTCGATACCTGGACTTTGCTGACGGCTATCGCCGCGCAGACGACGCGCCTACGGGTCTTCCCCGACGTGGTTAACTTGCCCTTGCGCCCGCCGGCAGTCCTCGCTAAGGCCGCCTCATCGCTCGACGTTATGAGCGGAGGGCGCGTGGAGATGGGTCTGGGAGCCGGAGCTTTCCAGGATGCGGCGGTGGCCATGGGCGGTCCGAGGCGCTCGCCCAGCGAGGCAATCGCGGCCCTTGAAGAGGCGGTTCAGGTTATGAGGCTGATGTGGAGCGGGCAGGCGGGCCACCTATTTCGACGGGCGCTTTTACAACTTGCATGGGGCCAACCCGGGACCGGTGCCTGCGCACGACATAGAGATATGGATAGGCGCTTACCGCCCGAAAATGCTCGAGCTGACAGGCCGTGTGGCGGACGGGTGGCTCCCGTCGCTGGGGTATATAGACATCAAGAACGTTGGTGGCATGCAGCAACGAATAGACGATGCGGCCGCAGGCGCAGGCCGTACACAGGCCTCGATAAGGCGGCTCCTCAACATCAGCGGCCAGATTACCGACGGCCCGAGCGCAGGTCTGCTCAACGGGCCCGTTGATCGCTGGGTCGATGATCTGACAATGCTGACAGTGGAATATGGCTTCGACACTTACATCTTCGGCGGCTCGGCGGACGGCCAGCTTGACCTTTTCGCGCAGGAGGTCGTTCCCCATGTGCGCGAGGAGGTCGACCGGCACCGTCACGCAGCCGGGGCAGCCGGCACTTAGCCGCCACAAGATATAGCCTGACATTTAGCTTCACATATGATTATCGTCTACCTGCCGGTGAGAGGCGTCCACCCTATTGCAGCGTCTGCGCCGCTTGCACAGGCAGGGCTAACTCCCGGCCAGTAGCTTTTTGAGATTCTTGAAACTCTCCGCTGTATCGCGGAGGGGGTTGCGCGGGTGGTCCTGCTCCACGATGTAGTATTCGACGCCTGCCCCTGCCGCGGCGCTCAGAAGCTCTGCCCACGGCATTGTTCCCTCTCCTATGGGTGCGTCGACTTGCGTATCGCCGTCAGCACCCGCTTCCATGTCCTTGGCATGCAGGAGCGGCACCCGCCCGGCCAGGCGCTTCAGAACCTCCGACCGGGTCCATGCCGGCGAAGCGAGCCCAGAACAGGTCGTACTCGAACTTCACGAGCGCAGGGTCGGTGTTCTCAAGCAGGATGTCGTACATGGTCGTGCCGTCGAGAGGAGCGAACTCGAAGTTATGATTGTGGTAAGTAAATTGCAGCCCTTCCGCCCGGCACATTTCTCCGAAGCCGTTGAACGCAGGCGGCAAGCTGCCTCGCAGCATCCGCACTCCCTCTCTGTTCCTGGGGGACTGACGCAAGCACGACGTAATCGGACCCTAACGTTCGTGCTTCGTTCAGAAGTCGCTCGTGCTCCGTTTGGAAGGCATTCAGATTGGTGTGTATCGCCACGCCGCGCACGCCCAGCGTGTCAAGCTCGGCGCGCACTTCCTCGACCGTCGAATTGCCGTAACCGGCGAACTCGACGGCCCTATATCCTTGCTGGGCGACTTCCCGCAGGGTGCCGAGCATGTCCTTGCTTGTCAGGTCACGCAATGTGTAGAGCTGGAGAGCAATCCTGTCATCATTCATGCTGTTACTCCTTTTGTATGGCTGCAAGCGGATGCTGAAGCCGGGCTTTATTTAATGCTCGCGAGGCAGCGGCTCAGGACGCTCACAGGTGCTGCTGAGATCGACGTGCTTCCCCTGGTCCGATGCTTCCTGGAAAGCATGCATTATATCAAGCACATGGTAAGCCATCTCACCGTTGGCGCGATGCTGTCCGCCGTGCCTTATGGCTTCGGCCATATCCGCAACGCCCAGGCCGCGGCTGTTGCCGGTGTTGCCATATAGCAGAGGCATCTCTTTCCATTCGTCAGAGCCCGCCGTGCGCACGTGCACCGGCCCGCCGAAAGTATTCGGATCGGGCAGGCTTAATGTGCCCTCGCTGCCGTAGATCTCGATGCGAGGCACCTGTGACGCCCACACGTCAAAGCTTGCGACCATGGTGGCGATTGGGCCGGCAGCAAAGTCGAGGATGCCCGCGATATGGGTGGGCGTAGTTACTTCTATTTTGGTGCCGCGCTTCGGCTCGCTCCCGATTATGCGCTCTGCAAAGCTGATCCGTGCTGACCCCGTCACGCGTCGTACCGGCCCGAGCATGGTGATAAGGGCGGTGAGGGAGTAGGGGCCAACGTCAAACATTGGGCCCGCGCCTACTTTATAGAAGAAGTCCGGGTCAGGGTGCCACCCTTCCGGCCCATGTCCGAGCACGAATGCTGTTGCCGCCACGGGCGTGCCGATCGCCCCCTCGTCCAGCAAGGCCCGGCAGGTCTGTAACCCGCCTCCCATGAATGTGTCGGGAGCGCAACCCACCCGAAGCCCGCGCTCATGGGCTTCGTGCATCAGAAGCTTGCCGTCCTCGCGGGATATCGCCAGCGGCTTCTCATTGTAGATCGACTTCCCTGCGCGCAGAGCCGCCAGCCCCACCGTGGCATGGGCCGCAGGTACGGTGAGGTTCACTACAATCTCGATCTGCGGGTCGGCAAGCAGATCCTCTACCGGTAGAGCCTGCGGGACGTTGAAGCGCTCGGCTTGTGCCTTTGCCCGCCCCATATCAAGATCGGCGCACGCCACCACCTTGAGGTGCGGATAGGTTGCGAGGTTCGTCAGATAAGCGCCACTGATATTTCCGCAGCCAACCACGCCAATCTTCACGACGTCCATGATGTTTCCTTCCTGTGTGCTGTTTGAGGTCATATTTCCCGCTCCTCTTCTCGTCATTTCAGCGGCACATCCGGTTCGGTGCCTACTTCTCCCTTCAACCCACATTCGGTACACTCTAGTTTACTACACGCCTGAAAGTGACCGGGCTACCAAATCCCTTTGCTCCAGAGTCCGCTGCACCGCGCAAGCGTTTTGCGGCGGATGGCGTCTCGCGCAATCCTACCTGTTCCAACTAATCCTGTCCATGGGCAGCGCACGGCGGTTGAAACCGCGTGCTAGGATTACGAAGTCCGCCTACGCGGACTACTAACCCCAGGGATTGTGTCGGAATACAAGCACTTTCTTGGCTCTTCCTGGCCTCGCCCGCCGGTTCGCTGATTATCGGTGCCACCCTGCTGATCGATGGAGGCTAGACGATCCGCTAATCCCTCGAAAGACGGCGGCGTATCCTCGACAATACCCTGTCGTCACCGGCCCAAACATTGAAGGCGAAGACAAATAGATTATCACTGCCTTTAATCTCTACTCTGGGTCTGTCGAAGGGCGGCGTACGCAGGGAGTTCAGGCCAGGGTGCGCGGAAAAGGCCGCCCGGTACCCGGATGCCTCTACTTGCGCCCGGACGTCGCCGTTCGCCTCGCCATATGGGTAGGCGAAGATGGTCACAGGGTGTCTCAGGCGCGCTTCCAGATCGTGCCTGCACATATCAATCTCGACCTGAGCGAGCTCATGCGGCACCTTCGTCAGATTAGCGTGGGTCACGCTGTGCGCTTCGGCACGCAAGCCTTCGCTGTCCAGGTAAATTATATCTTCCCAGCCGAGCAGGGCTTTATGAGGGCGTCCGTCGCTCGCGTCCCATTCGTTGCAGCCCCCTACCTGGCCGGTGACCACGAAGAGCGTAGCCGGATAGCCGAGGCGTCGCAGCACGGGCCATGCGTGGTCCCGCACGTTCTCATAGCCGTCATCGAAAGTGAGAGCGAGACTCCGGGCGGGCGGCAGACGCCCGGCGGCCCAACAGGCGACCAGCTTATCCAATGGCATCACCCGGTATCCAAGCAGCCGGAGCAGGCGCATCTGCCGAGCAAAGCGCCCTGGGGTCACCGTATAGCGGTCGTAATCCTCACCGGCAGCCGCTGGCGCCACGCTGTGGTACATGAGCACAGGGACTCCAGGGGACGCAAAGCGACGCCAGGCTCGCCTGTCCGGCACGGCCGAGCGGACGCCGCGCCAGAAATAGTAGCTGCGAGCCAATTCGAACAGTGGACGGTCGATACGTGCATAGTGCCCCGGGCGCGCCGCCCAGACAAGGAAGCCCCGGTCGATACAACGCTCGGCGAGCTTGTTCTCGGCAGTTGCCAGCAGCAGTCCTCTCGCCACGCGCAACCGAAGGGTCGTGTCACCGAATGCCGACAGAGGCAAGCGTGGCAGGGTTGAGGGCCATTTGCCATAAACATTGATACAGCTACGGCCTGACCTGTAGAAATCTTTGAGCAGTGCCCTGGCGCTCTTGGGATTGCGCTGCTCGACGCGGGCCGATGGGGCGTATACGAAGGCGAGCCTCCGCTGCTGTAGACGGTAGCCAAACTCGATATCCTCGCCGTAAGGGAGTTGTACGTCGAAGCCACCGGCAGCTATCGCTATGGTGCGAGGCACCGAGACGTTGCCACTGAACAGCGCCATGAAATCTGCTGCGCCTCCAATCTGGCGGTCGTTGTGCCGGCGCCACCACTCGGCGATCTCGCTCGCCAGCGCAGAGCGTGCCTTGCCTGGGACGATCTGACCCAGGACGACCCGCGGCCCGTCATGGGAAGCGTCGTGCGCCGCGAGATGTGCCTCCACCAGGCCAGGCGATGCCAGGCAGTCGTCGTCCAGGAAGAGAACAATCTCGCCCCTTGCTGCCTCAAGACCTCTGTTGCGGGCTGCGGCAGCGCCGCCCCACGCCTGTTCCGCACAGCGTAACTGTGAAGATGAGGTGCCTCCTGCAAACGAAGTGAAGGGATGGGGTCGTGCCCACCCAGGGCTTTGGGCCAGGGCACGCACGGCTGCCGGCGTGCCGTCGGTGCAGCCATCCGCCACCACGACAATCTCATACATACGGGGATCTGCCGACTGGGCCCGAAGGCGGTCGAGGGTATGCAGCAGCAGATCGCGACGGTTACGGGTCGGGATGACAATGGTGAGCCTGGGTGCCTCAGCTTCCTGGCTTTGCCAGTTCGTTTCCGTGTTTCGCCCCTCCTTTGCGCCGGTTCAACAGGCCGCGAATGGCGTGCCTGACAAGGTCGCGCTCTTCAGGCGTGGCTGCCAGGAGCAAGAATGCCACGGCATATAAGAGTGCTGTTCCAGCCCCGGCTAGCGCCAACGGCAGCAGAGAGGCAGGGAGCAGCCCAGGCGCAATGGGCCCCAGGATAACGAGCACCGGTACTGCGGCAATCAACGGTCTCAGCCAGGCCTGGCGCAGGAACGATCCAAAGGGCAGCTCCAGCTCGCGGCAAGCCAGAGCGGGGATGAAGAAAATGTCGTTGAAGAGAGCGGGCACCAGCGTGCCGATTGCCGCGCCGGCAACGCCGATGCGCGGAAGGAGGAAGATGCTGATGGCGATATTGGCCGCATACTCAATCATCACTGCTAAGGCCATCGTACGCACCCGGCCCATGCCGCGCAAAATAACACCGGCCGGGTTCTGAGCCCCCGAGACAAGGAACACCACCAGCAGCAGAGAAAGTACAGGCAGAGCGTCCTCGTGGCCGGGTCCTACCCACACCTCCAGCACCTGCCTCCCGAATAGCAGAAGCCCCAGGACGCCAGTCAGAGTCAGCCCCAGCGCCAGCCGAGTGCCTGTGACCAGGAGCTGACGCAATTCGGCGGCTGCGCTGCGCGCATGCATTTCCGAGGCGGCCGGGAAGAAGACGCCCACTAGCGGCCCTGCCAGGTAGCTGACCGCATTGGCAGGCTTCCAGCCAAGATTATAGGCTGTCACCTGGCTAACGGGCAAGAAGGCAGCGATCAGCACAGCATCGGCGTCGTAGAAGATGCGCGTTGCGGCATCAAGCAAGAATAGCCAGATGCTGTAGCCGGTTATCCGCCGGAGCGTGGCACGGGTGGCCAGCCGCGGGGTGATCTGCAGACCGGGCAGCCAGCGCCGCGCTAAGAAGACCCGCACCCCGAGGCCCAGCAGCAGGCTGACCCCATTTATCGAAACGAGAGCGACCGGGCCGTGACCCAGCTCAAGCGCCAGGATGGTTGCACCGGCGGTCAACAGGGTTAGCACCACAGTTACCCCGTTGCTCCACTCGTACCGCCGCAGTCCGATCACCAGGCTGCCCACCATACCTAGCGGCAGGCGTAGCGCCAGGGTCGCGCCGGCGATCAACAGGGCCACGCGCGCAACCGGTAACTGCTCCTGTGTGAGCTGTAGCAGCGGCATACCCCACAGCGCCCCGGCCACTGAAAGTAGGAACGCCAATGCGCCAAGGACGATATGCAGAAGCAGTGATGTGCTGACGACCCGGCTGATCTCCTCTGTCTCGCCGCGAGCGTGGTGCTCGGCAGCGTACTTAACAACGCTCGAAGTCAGACCCAGGTCAAGCATGCCACCAAGACTTTGCACAGCGCTCACCAGCACCAGCACCCCGTACATTGCCACTCCGAGGTGACCCAGGAGCAGCGGCGTCAGGAGAACGCCCACCACCAACGTGATAATCTGCCCCACATAATTGGCGGCAGCGTTCGAGGCCAGCCGCGAGCGTGCAGGTCTCGGGCCTTCCAGTTGCGGATTGCCTGCATTGGGCGAAGCCAAAAAATCTGCGGATTGCGGATTGGCCGCGGCCATGACGTGCCTCCAATTACGAATTACGAGGCTCCGAATCATTCGTAATTCGTAACTCGTAATTCGTAATTCCTTTGGCTGGTCTCCGATGAGCTTGCGAGATATCGTCCTTCGCGCGCTGAGTTCAGCAGCCAGCGTGCCCCACCGGCCAGGATGCCCAGCAAGAAGAGTGCGTAGCCTCCCGCCCAGCGGGGCTCACGGACGAGCCGGCTCGGACGCCTGACGAAATAGCGTACGTCTTGCATGGCCCGGCGCAGCATATACATATCGTGCCTGTGCAGGTGCTTGGCGTAGAAAGCACCCTGGCCCAGGCCATAATTCCAGCGGAGCGGCAGATAGTGCCGCCACGTGCGCCATGCCCGGTGGTAAACCACTGCCTCCGGCACATACCGGATTGAGTAGCCGGCCTCGAGCAATCGAAAGCCCAGGTCGTTATCCTCGGCAGCGGGGAAGCTGGAGCCGGGCCCCAGCCGCTCATCGAACCCACCGACCGCAGCAAGCACCGACCGGTAGGTCGCCATGTGCCCCCCGGCAAGCTCGTCTCGTCCTATGCGGCCTCTATACAAGGCCGGCTTCGGGTCCACCTTGATCGACAACTGGAACCCTCCGGGCAACTCGGCGGCCGTGGGCAGCACCTGACCCGTAACAACAGCTTCCGGCCCTGCAGCGAGGAGCGCCCGCACGATTGAGCCAAACCAGTCGGGGGCGACCAGCATATCATCATCAAGGAAGACAAGGATATCATGTGACGCCGCATCGACGGCGATGGACCGTGCCCTGCTCAGGCCGCGAGTGGACGACCAGAGGTAGTGGATAGCAGCATGGCGTGCCTGTGTGTAGCTGCTGAGCAGAGGGTGTGCCCGCTCGCTCTGGTCCACGATCACTATCTCGGCAGGCACTTCCTCCCCTTTCAGCACCGACTCCACTGTATCCTGCAACAACCCAGGCCGGTTACGCGAGCAGATTATCAAGCTCACCGGCGGGGAGGCAGCAGGTAAAGCGCTCATGGTTGCCCTCTCTGGGTGAGCAGCCACTGAACTACCCCCCTCAGCATGCCAAGCAGGTAGATTATGTCTCCCACTGCCCGCCGCCGGTCCGCGAGCAAGCGTCCTGGGAAGGCCCGAATGCGCCGGCCCGTGTCCAGCGCCATGCGACGCAGCATAAAGGTGTCGCCCCGGTGCAAATGCTTGGTATAAAAGCCGCCCTTACCGAAGCCGTAGGCCCAGCGTACCCGCCAGTAGTCGCGAGCAGGCCGCCACGCCCGGTGGTAGACGACTGCATCAGGCACGTACCGGATGGTATAGCCCGCGTTAAGCAGTCGGAAGCCAAGGTCGTTGTCCTCGGCTGCCGGGAACGCCCCACCGGCCCCCAGTCGCTCGTCGAATCCGCCAACGGCCCTTAGCGCGTCCCGGTAGGCCGCCATATGTCCACCCGCCAGCACATCCGTATCGATGCGGCCTTTGTATACTGCCGGCTCGGTGCCGAGCACCTGTGCCGGCACGAAGGACCCCTGAATTGCGCAGCAAGAACCTGTGAAGGAACGATCTTTGGAGGAGTTAGTGAAACCGCCTCGCCTTTCTACTTGTGCGGGCAGCACGCGGCCGGTGACTACGGTGTTTGGACCAGACACCAGCAGGGCGCGGACCAGCTTGCCAAACCAGTCGCGCTCGACAAACATATCGTCGTCCAGGAAGACTATTGTGTCGTGCCCAGCGGCTGCCATCCCCTCGTTGCGCGCGACACTGAGGCCGCGAGTGGACGACCAGAGGTAGTGGATAGCAGCATGGCGTGCCTGTGTGTTGCTGCCGAGCAGAGGGTGTGCCCGCTCGCTCTGGTCCACGATCACTATCTCGGCAGGCACTTCCTCCCCTTTCAGCACCGACTCCACTGTATCCTGCAGCAACCCAGGCCGGTTACGCGAGCAGATTATCAAGCTCACCGGCGGAAGCGCCCCTGCATGGAGAGGCTCAACTGCAGGCAAGCTGCAATTGAGAGAAGACTTATCCGGTCGGTTATAAGTGGTTGCTTCCATAAACGAATACCAGGTTCCAGGTACGAAGTGACCAGTGACCAGTGACCGGTGACCAGTGACCAGTGACCAGTGACCAGTGACCAGTACCAAGCCCACTGCCCACGGTCACCGGTCACTGGTCACTGGTCACTGGTCACTTCGTAACCCGCTGACAAGCTTTACCGCTCGCGCCGCGATAATGACCGGGTAGCGCACGTCGCGTGCCAGCAGTTCGCGTGCGCGCAATTCCTCGGCGGCCATGCCGGTCAGGACAGCCGTGGCAGCCAGGACATTCCCATACGAATAAACGCTCACCGCTCCAGGCCCAAAGATCTCCGCCAACAGACGAGCGCAGCCTCCAGGGGTAAAATGCCAGTAATCGACCAGTGGCGGCGCCAGACGAGAAAGCCCCGGCACCGTCACCAGTAGCACGCCACCGGGGCGAAGTATGCGCCATGCGTGCCGGAGAGCGCTGCCCAACTCATATATGTACTGAAGCGTTTGCGTGAGGATGAAACAATCGAAGCTCTCCGACGGAATCTCGTCGGCACACGCCAGGTCAGCGAGAATAGTGGCCGCCCTGTTTGCCGGATCTATGTCCAGGACATCGCGGCCGGTAATATCATTCCCGAAGCGGTCCGTGTAGCCACTATCCTTCACCTCCAGCACGCGCCCATGAATGTCGGCCCGGTAGCGCTGCAGGAAGCGCGCAATATAATACCGGTCGACCGGTGTGCCTCGCTCGGTACCCCAGTGCTCACTGAGAGGCTTTGTACGCCGCAGCGTACCTAACCACGCGGGCTCGACAAACCGCTGGATTCGGCGGCGAAGGACGGCTCGCTGCTCCATGGCGAGGAGCCTACCGGCGCCTGAGGCAAGAATGCGGAGTGCCGTGCTCATATCACGACCTGCGCCTGCCGGCCAGCCCATAAAGCAGACCTGGAGGGATACCACCGAGACTTAGCAGCCGGGTATAGGCGAGCCACCATTCACGCTTGCGAAGCGATCCGGCGAGAGCCCAGGCCTGTGTGACGAGCCATTGGCCCAGCATGCGCATGGCAAATAGGTCGCCGCGGCGCAACCACGTTCCGCACAGCGCCCCCACTCCGTAGCCGTAGCTCCACCTGCTCGCCTGGCGTCGCTCTTTGCTCTGGCGCTCATGGTAGATCACACAGTCTGGATCGTACTGGATACGCGCGCCCGCTCGCAGCAACCGGTAGAAGAGATCTGCATCCTCGCCTGCCCGGCCCGGCGATCCCACGCCCAGTTGTTCATCGTAGCCGCCTACCTTCTGCAGCCAGGCAGATCTAACAGCGCAGTTCCCGCCCGTACCGACCAGCCAGGGGGTAACTTTCCCGCGGAACCAGGTACGCCGAGTGCTTTCCCGCGCCGATACGACATAAAGTCCCGGCCGGGCAGGTCCCAGGGGCAACACGCGTCCCGTGACGACGTCCGGCGCGTCCGGCCCGCTGAAATCGCGTTCCAGAGTGGCAATCCAGTCAGCACGCGGCAGGCAATCGTCGTCTGTAATCGCTACGATCGGATAACGGGCTGCTGCAATTGCTCTATTTCGAGCGGCCGACAAGCCGCGGCGCTCCTGCCGCACGTAGACGACCTTTAGCGGTCCCTGAGCGTACCGGGCGATCACCGGGGGACCAGAGGTGGAGATAGCCACGTCGCCTCGCCCTTGATCGACTACTATCACCTCAGCGGGCAGCACCTCCCCATTGAGCAAGCCGTCCAGGCAGCGACACAATGCCTCAGGCCGGTCGAGCGTCGCCACGGCAACTGAAAGCTGGGCTATCCTCTTCATCCTCGTCTCGCATTCGGGTCGCGCGGGCGCAACCGTGCCCGGCCGAGCCAGGGTAACAGGGCGAAACCGAGGAGTGAATCGGTGCCACGCACCTCGCTGCGGCGTAAGGCAAATTGCGGCACTGACGGGTCGTTGAGCCCGGCGTAGCTACAACATGCGCACAGGTAACCGGCGCCGGCTACTGCTGCTTGCACTCGCGCGTCATGCTTGCCATGCGGATATGCGAATAGTTCGACCGGGCGCCCCAGTTGCCGTGTCAGATCAGCACGCGAGCCCGCCACCTCCCCTTCGAGCTGATCTTCCGGTATCTCGGTAAGAGCAAGGTGATGCCGGGTATGCGCACCGACAGTTATGCCGCCATCTTGCAGCGCCTCAATATCGGGCCAGGAGAGGAGCGGTCGCCTCGCCAGCTCCCCTGCGGTGTCCCATCCATTCACCCCTCCTACAGCCTGGCTGACCAGGAAGATTGTAGCCGGGAACTCATGCTGTCGAAGCACAGGATAGGCCATGGTCAGGTTGTCAGCGTAGCCGTCGTCGAAGGTCAGGACCATAGAGCGAGCAGGAGGGAGGCGATTCTCCGCTCGATAGCGCGCAAGCGCCTCCAGAGGCAGCACCGGGTAGCGCCGGCGACGGAGCCAGGCCATCTGCCGTGCAAAGCGGCCGGCGGGGATCAGATATCGCCCCGGCTGTTCTCCATGCTCGCCCACGGCATGGTACATAAGTATCACGGGCGGGCGGATAAGGCGTAGCCAGATATCTCTGTCATTCACAGCCTGACGCACGCCGTACCAGTAGCAGTATGAGTAGAGGAAGCAATGCCACTCCCGTCCCCAGGGCATATTCGCCACATGGCTTGCTGCAGCCGGCAGCATCCAGGGGCGCACAGCCAATGCGAGCAAGAGCCGGCGCAAGAGAAGAGCACGCGCGCTTGTATTGTTGAACGTCCCTAGTTCCAGGTCGCGTAGCAGACTCGCATGTCGCCGGTACAACTCCCAGGCCGCATGACCGGCCCGAACAATCTCAGTGATGGCGTTAGCCGCTCGCGTTGGCGCCCTATGTCGCACCACCGCCCGAGGAACAATGACGCAAGCATGCCCCTGCTGTCCCAGCCGATATGCAAATTCGAGCCCCGTATCGCCGCGCAGTCCCTCGTCAAATCCCCCCGCCGCCAGAAAGAGATCGCGGCACACAGACAGGTTGCGGTAATTGGCTGCGCAGTACGACGTATCGGCATAAGCGAAGCGGTCTCGCAACTGCTCTCCGGCGAATCGGGCGAACGGGTCAGCGTCAGAGGGAACCTGCCAGTCAACTCGCCCGGCAGCAATGACGTCGGGCGCATCGCGGTGCGCCTCGACATGGGCCTCCACCAGATTCTTGTGGGCAAAACCGGCATCCGCGAGAAACAGGCAAAGCCGTCCTGTGGCCGCTGCCGCGCCACGGTTGAGGGCGACCGCACGATTGCATACGCCCCCGTCAAGCACACGGAGGCGGTAAGAAGCTGCTTGCTCGGTCCCCGGCAATACCTCACCGGCACCGCTGGGCCGGACCACCACTACCTCAAACCTGTCTGCCGGGTAGGTTTGCGTCTGGAGGGCGCTGAGGCAGCGACCAATCGCCGCAGGGTGCACCGGCCCGGCAACGATCACGCTTATATCAGGTTTGGAGCTAACACCGTCCAGGGGGACCGGATCTCTCTGGCCTGGGCTCGATTTCATCATTACTTACTGCTCGCTGTCATTAGCCAGGTGAAAGACCAACGCTGGCCCAGGTCCGGCAGCTATCTGCCCCTCTAAAAAGCAAGCCTTGTGCCAGTGACCAGTGACCAGTGACCAGTGACCAGTGACCAGTGACCGGTGGCTGGTGGCCGGTGACCAGTGACCGGTGGCTGGTGGCTGGTGGCTGGTGGCTGGTGGCTGGGGGCTGGTGGCTGGTGGCTGGTGGCTGGTGACCAGTAGACCGACGAGCCGTTGAATGACGAAGGGGCGAGGAATGGGGATGCTGTTTAGAAAAGGAGCGTAGACTGGTGCTGGCGAACCAACTATGGACTGTCATTCTTCGCTTCGCTCAGTGCTGTACCAACAAATTGTTGGAGATAAGAGGGCCACTTATACTTTGTCATTCCGAGCTTAGCGAGGAATCACTATGGGCAGTAATATGCTCGGATCCAAGCGCCATCTCCCCTACAGTGATTCCTCGCTGCGCTCGGAATGACAAAACAGAGAGGGCCTTCTTTTACCCAACAATTTAGTTTGTACAGCACTCCTCTGAAAATAGGGGCATGGGGAAGTTCCGCCAGGAATCCCCTCCTATTTTCATCGCCGGTGGTGGCCCGCAGCATCATGATTACTCAGAATGACAGGGTCAAGAGGGCACTTGGCCCGTGTCGCGATGCCTGGCACGCGGATTGCCCCTCTGCTCGAAAAGGCTGCAAATAGGCAATCCAGGCGGGTATAGGGTAGAGAGCAGAGGCGACCGGGGACTGATACTAAGGGCTGATAGATACTGCGGACTTCCGCGCTTCGCACAACTTACCGCCTCGCATTATGATGGAGGACGAACAATGGCCGAAATTGGATATTGGCTTTCGAGCGAAGAGCACATGCCCAACAAGTTGGTCGAGCACGCCAGGATGGCCGAGGAGGCGGGCTTCACCTGGGCGATGATCTCCGATCACTACCATCCCTGGACGGACAAGCAAGGGAACGCTCCTTTCGTATGGAGCGTGTTGGGTGGAATCGCCGGTGCCACCGAGCGGCTGCATATTGGCACCGGCGTAACCTGCCCTATTATTCGCATTCACCCGGCGATCATCGCCCAGTCTGCGGCCACCGTGGCGGCCATGATGCCCGGGCGCTTCTTTCTTGGTGTGGGCACAGGCGAGAACCTGAACGAGCATATAACAGGCCGGCATTGGCCCCCATATGAAGTGCGGGCCGAGATGCTTGAGGAAGCGGTTGAAATCCTCCGCCTGCTCTGGAAGGGCGGCCTGCAAAGTTATCGCGGGCGTCATTTCACGGTGGAGAATGCCCGCATCTATTCACTGCCCGAGCAGGTGCCTCCCATTATGGTAGCCGCCGCCGGAACGGAGAACGCCGAGCTTGCTGCCAGGATAGGCGATGGTCTTGTCACCACCTCTCCGGACAAGAAAGTGTTCGATAAGTTCGACGCGGCGGGCGGAAAAGGCAAGCCGAGGCATGGCCAGATCAGCGTCTGCTGGGCACGAACGGCGGAGGCAGCCGTGAATACCGCATACAAGGTATGGCCCACGGCAGGCTTGGAGGGTGCGCTCTCGCAGGAGCTGCCGATCCCTTCCAATTTCGAGGACGCCGCCAGTCTGGTGACGAAAGATATGATCGCTAAAGCGACGGTGTGCGGCCCTGACCCGGAGCCTTACGTTGCTAAAGTGCGTGAGTACATGGACGTGGGCTTCACCCACATCTATCTGCACCAGATAGGCCCCGACCAGGAAGGCTTCTTCGGCTTCTGGAAGCGCGAGCTACAGCCCGCCCTGGAGAGGCTCACGGCTGTCTCGGCGACACGTTAGCCCCAGGCGAACGGATTGCGGACCTCTCAATTGCGGATTGCGGATTGCGGATTGCGGATTGTGGACGAGGGGTCAGGGGTCCAGGCCGGTACCTGGACGGACCATTCTGCGCCTCTGTCCATTGCGCGACGCCAAGCTGGTCGGCGTCGCGCAATGGACAGAGGCGAAGGCGAGGTTGATAATAGAGGCGAGCTTAGGGAAGAGCGCCCTATAAGGCCCTCATGCGATTGTTGCGCGCATTATGTTCTACTTCGGCCAGTCCAAGCACTTCCATTACAGGTGGGATGTAGTTGCCGAAGCGCCCGCGTAGGCCTTTCTTGAGCCCATACCAGCCTCCGACCGGGTTATCGGCGGAGCGGGCCCACGCCTCGACCGTTCCGGCTGGGGCCTCCTTTTGCTCGTCCGTGCTGCCCAGGGCCATCCAGTCGCCGTGCGCCTTGAGCATCTCGTGCAGGTCGGTGAGGCAGCGTAGCTGGTAGCGCACCTCCGTCGTGCCCGACCACACAACCAGCGTAGGCGGTGTGGAGGTTTCGTCGCGGTATACACGAAGGTCGGATTGCCCGCTCGGGGTTTTCAGCAGCCAGGGCTGCTCGCGCGTCCCGGTGCCTTGACCATCCTGCTGGTCTATCTTATCCATCTGCTATCTCCTTCTTTCTGAGTAATCATGGCCCGCAGGGCCACCAGAGTCAATTAGAATGGGAGAGGATTCTGGGGGAAATCCCCACAACCCCCTATTTTCAGCATAGTGAAGCGCCGTTACTTGCCGAGCGCTGAGTAGAACCCTACTTCCTGCATACTCACTGCGACAGGCGGTTCATCGCATCGATCTTGAATAGCGGCAGTGAATGCCTGGAACGCCGGCAGTTGCGTTAGCGGATTGCTGCCCTCGCCTTCGTGCCCAGCGATGTGGACGAAGCTCACACCGTCAGCGAGCTTAAACGATGCATAATTGATCCCCGGCAGGGATTCGCGTTTCAGTTGTTCAAACACAGCACTAATATAGCTCTCGTTCTCGGCGGCGCGACCGGCCTTGATTTTGTAGCGCACCATCGACCATTTCATCATAGCTTTATTTCCTCCATTTCAGCATCGTATGCTACGTAAGGGACGTAGCGGTAATCACGAATCAGGGCCACGCGCCCATCCTCCCAGGTCAGCAACATAAAGTAGGCGGGCTGCGACGAACGATCTCCCATGAGCGGGGTGCCTGCTGGGCCGCGAACTATCGTCCTCCGGTCCTGGTAGACAAGGATGGCCGGGCGCTGCTCCACCCTGCCGAGCGCCAGATGCCAGTTGTCCAACTGCTCGTAGTTGTGGAAGTACTCGCCTACCGCGGCCACGCCGCTGAGCTTCAACCGATTAACCAGGTCCAGGCGCACTTCGTCGGCCAACATAGCGCGAACTGCGTCGAAATCGCGGGCATTGAAGCGGTCGATATAGCGTGCCAGAAGCTGCTGCTCCTGCTCGTCAAGGGGCTGCACCGCCGGCACATCGTCTGTATTGGCGTCTACATTGACGCTGCCTGATAGCTCACGCAGCCGTACACGCCCGCGATGCAGAGCGGCTTTGACCTCAGGGATCGTGGCATCGAGCAATTCGGAGATCTCTGCCAGCGAGTAGCCCATTATGTCTTTCAGGATGACACAACTGCGCTGCTTGGGCGCAAGCTTGAGAAAGACCGACAGGGCCACTGCTACCATTTCCTGCTCCTCAAGCTGTGGCTCCGGCTCCGCAAGCAGCGCCTGTTCGTCAAGGTATTCCACCTGCTCGTTCCTGGCGCGACGCAGATGGTCGACCGCTTTGTTGTGCACGATGCGAAACAGCCAGCCACGCATGTTCGCCACAGATGTAGCGGGCAACGAGGCATAGGCTTTAGCGAGCGCCTCCTGCACCACGTCTTCAGCGTCCACGACTGAGCCGATCATCCGCGCACAATAGCGGTGCAGCTCCGGACGGATCTCCTGCACGAGGGCTTTGAAGTCTGCCCGATCTTCGGGCGGCTGCGCCGGTGTTGTCATATAGACCCGTCCCTTATCAGTAGTCACCTAAGCGCCGTCGAGCGCAGCTAGCCCGCTACCGCTGATACCATACGCCACGCCGTTACGATAGGCCGGATCGGTGAGCAAGTTGACGATACCACTCCCCATCACATCCGGCGTAAGCGGCTGTCCGAAGCGCTGGAGAAAGGTCTGCTCGCTGATGCCCTGTTGGGCGGCATACGCTGCCGCGGCAGCCTGGCCAAGCTCGGTGCTGCCACTGATTTGCCTGGGAACCAGCGCGACAAATCGTATGTCACGGTTGAGAGCGGTAGCTTCTTGCTGCAAGTAGTGCGCGAGGAACCATTGCGTGCGCTTCGCCCCGGCATAACCACCCGAAAGCGGCGACCCACCGATAGCTGCCCCGCTCGATATTATCACCACGACGCTGCCCTGCGCCAGCGGCAACAACAAAGCCTCCTTGCCAAAGGCGAAAGTCATGTGCACGTCGGTATCCCAGTTGCGAGAAAACTGCTGCCAGGATTGCTCATGAACCGGGGCCATGGTGGGCATTGCGCCCGCGTTGAGCACCAGAAGATCGGGGCGTATGGCGCGCAGGGCCTGTGGCGCTGTCTGCGGATCTGCAACGTCGGCGACCAGAGTTTGGACGCCGGGAACATCGCGTTTAAGCCGGTCGAGTGACCCGGCATCGCGGGCTAGCGCCCACACTGTTGCGCCTTCGCCCGCCAGCGCACTCACAATGTCCCTCCCGAATCCACGGCTCCCGCCGGTGACCAGGGCGGTTTTGCCTTCTAATGATTTCATAATGCCTCCTTAAGAGTTGGTCTTCATCCTATACGACGTAAAGCAAACCCAAAAGGATTTGGTATCCCCAACAGAATGGCAGACATTCGAGGACATGTCTACCAGCTCAACTGATCCTCCTTGCACACAGCGTCTATCGGCGCTAATATCAGTGGATACCGGTAGGATATAGATACGATATCAGGATTTTGGATAAGGAAAGGGCGATTTAGCTATAGGAGGTTTCACATGCGTTATGTAATCCGCGAGCGGTTCTTTCACCTGGGTGAGGACTCCGACATTACCGACGACCAGGGCCATCCCGTATATCACGTCGATGGGAAGGTGCTTACGCTGCACAACACGCTTCTTGTACGCGACCTGGCGGGAAACGAAGTCGCCAAAGTCGAGCGGCAGTTGATCGCACTCAGACCGACTTACCACATCACCCGGCAGGGTCAGGAGCTAGCCGAAGTGCATAAGAAGCTCTTCAGCCCCTTTGTGGACCGCTTCAGCATCGACGTTGCGGGTCCCCAGCCCTATGAGATGAGCTTGACCGGGAGCCTGTTGGAGCACGAGTACACTATTGCACGTAATAACCAGACGGTCGCGACGGTCTCGAAGCGATGGATCAGCCTAACGAACACCTACGGGGTGGATATTGCAGCAGGCGAGGACGATCTGCTTATCCTGGCCAGTGTGCTCGCCCTGGACCTGGCCGAAGACCGGGAGGACCAGGAACAGCATAGCGAGCACTGATGGACCTGCTGCATTGACGAATTGGCCCATTAACGCGCGTAAGGCCCGCGAGTAGCAGCCGAGCGGGGCTACGTCGACAAATGGCTTGATGGAGGTGCCTCCTCCTGACGCTCGCTGCTCACCACCCGTCTCAAAGCCCTCAGCTGGGGCGCTAGAGCTGCTATCGCGCCAACCACGGCTATAGTGCCGATGCCTCCGGTCACTACCGCGCCCACCGTGCCGATCAGAGCAGCGAGCAAACCTGACTCGAACGCACCCAGCTCATTCGAGATGCCCACGAAGACAGAATGGACGGCATTCACCCTGCCCCGCAGGTGGTCGGGTGTGAGCGTCAGGAATAGTGTGCCCCGTATCACCACGCTCACATTATCCAGCCCGCCAAGCAACGCTAGCATCGCGAGCGATAATAGGAAATCGCGGGAGAGTCCAAACACTATTGTCGCCAATCCGAACCCGGCCACGACCAGCAGGAGCGTACGCCCGGCATAGCGAAAAGGAGGCCGAAGCGCGATCGTCAGCGCCGCAACCAGAGCGCCAACAGCCGGGGCCGCGCGCAGCCAGCCGAGGCCCACCGCGCCCACTCCCAGTATGTCGAGCGCGAACACCGGCAGCAACGCCGTCGCCCCGCCAAGAAGCACCCCGAACATGTCGAGCGTAATGGCCGCCAGAATCACCCGAGTGTGCCATATAAAGCGTACCCCGGCAAGCATACTGGCCAGGCTCACCGCCTCCGAGCTGCGGGCTGCTCTCCTCGGTCGCATGAAGCTGAACATGAACGCCACCATCAGCATCAGTCCGCCCGCTACGGGGTAGACCCACGCGGCCCCACCCCATAGCGCCAGAAGCAGTCCGCCCATCGCAGGTCCCAGGATAGAGGACGATTGCCATGCCCCGCTGGACCAGGTGGCGGCGCTGCTATAGTGAGACGCAGGTACGACCTGCGCGCTCAACGCACTGAAGGCCGGACTCTGGAACGCACGCGCCACGCCCATGCCAAAGAGCAAGCCATATATCGCAAGTACCGGCCCTTGTGTTATCGAGAGCGCAAAGAGCCCGAACGCACAAGCCGCTACACCACTCATCGCCATCACGACGATCCATTTGCGGTCGCGCCGGTCGGCCAGGTGTCCGGCGGGCAATGCCAGCAGCAGAACGGGCACGATCTCCACCAGGCCCACCAGCCCCAGTGCCAGCGGATCATGAGTGCGCTCGTAAAGCTCCCAGCCCACAGCCACGCCAATCATCTGCTCAGCGATGACTGCCAGGAAGCTGCCCAGCACTATCAACCGGAAGTCGCGAAAGCGTAGCGCCGCGAAAGGGTCGTGCCGGGGCACTCCGGTTCCCTCTGTGTCCGACGAGCTATGGCTATCAATCAGGCTCACAAGCGATAATTATACGGCACCCCTCGTGCCAGGTACCAGTTGCGAGTCTGCTGCTCAAGGCATACGCCGGGATAACTGAAAGGCGGCGATATGGCCGGCACAGACTGGACGGTGCCATTCACAGGTGCGATTGTACCCGGCACCTCTATCAGAAGCAGATCTCTGCTGACCTGCGCTTATTGGAGGTAGCATATATACTGAGTAAACATGACCCTGTGGATCACCAGCGGCAATGAAAATAAAGGAGGGAGTATTGGGGACACCCCAAACCCCGGCAGGGAGATCCCTGCACCCCTTCTTTCCGGTACTTATTAGTAATGGAGGGAGTTTGGGGACACCCATGCCGCGGCAGGGTTAGCCGCCCCTGCAACTCTATTTTGAGGGCAGACAGGGCGAATATCGGACCCACTTGAGGTCAGAGGTTAGCGGAAAGAGTAGCGAGTGACGGCCATAAAGCGTATTGCCATAATAGGTGCGGGCCACAACGCCCTCGTTTGCGCATGCTATCTCGCCAGAGCGGGGCATGATGTAACCGTGTTCGAGCGGCGACCGCGCGTGGGCGGGGCGGTGAACACGGAGGAGATGTGGGGCGGCTATCAAGTGGACACCTGCTCCGTGATGCATATCCTCATTCACAAAACGCCCATCATCGAGGAGCTTCATCTGCACCGTTTCGGCCTGGAATATATGCAGATGGATCCCTGGGGCTTCGCGCCTTTTCCGGACGGCTCGCATATCGTCTTCTTCCGCGACCTGGACCGCACCTGCCAATCTATCTCAGCCATATCGGAGCGCGACGCGGAAGCCTATCGCGACTTCGTGCTGAAGTGGCATGATTTCAACCGGCCTATCTTCGAGATGTTCGCCCAGGCTCCGTCTCCGGGTGCAGCAATAGGCAAAATCGCGAGCCGCACAGCCCTGGGGAGAATGCGGAATGTGGAATTCGGAATGCGGAATGGTATTCGCTCCGGCTCCATTCCGCATTCCGAATTCCACATTCCGCATTCCGAAATGGGTGGCCTCGAGGTGCTGCGCAAGGTGCTGGGCAACTACGGGAGGATGCTCGACGAGGCTTTTGACAGCCCACAATTGAAGGCCGCTATTGCCTGGATGGCTGCCCAATCCGGCCCGCCTCCCTCAGAATTGGGCGGAGGCGCTCTCGCCGGGGCGCACAGCCTCTACCACGACGTGGGCGCGACCCACCCGCGCGGCGGCTCGGGTATGCTCGCGCAGGCTCTCGCACGCTGCCTGGAGCATCATGGCGGCACGGTTCGCTGCAACGCACCCGTCAAGCGAATTGTGCTGGCGGACGGCAAAGTGCGGGGCATCGAGCTTCAGGACGGCGAGCGCGTTGCAGCCGGCATAGTGGTCTCCGGCGCGCATATCCAGACCACCCTCCTGGACCTTGTAGGCCGGGAAAACCTCCCGAGTGAGCTGCGCCCCAAGGTCGAATCGCTGCGCACCGGCAACGGCATAGGAATGACAGTCCGCTGCGCCACAAACGAGCTGCCGGATTATCTCGCCTGGCGGACGAAAGACGACCACCGTCTAAATCCACAATCCGCAATCCGCAATCCGCAATCCGCAATTCACTCTGCCATGCAACTTATCTGCCCCAGCATCGAATACCTGCAACGCGCCTATCAGGACGCGCAGAGCGGCTACCCCGCGCAATATCCGGCGTTGGTTGCAATGACACCCTCTTCGGTGGACCCCACGATCGCACCGCCCGGCAAGCACCTGCTCTACATATGGGCGCAGTACCACCCATACGAGCTCGCGGACGGCAAATCGTGGGACGATATCCGAGAAAGAGAGGCCGATCGCCTGATCGAAACCCTCGCCGAGTATGCGCCCAATGTGGCCTCATCTATCACACACCGCTACATCCAGACCCCGCTCGACCTTGAGCGCAACCTCGGCCTCCTGCGCGGTAACATAATGCACATCGATATGTCTCTCGACCAGATGTTCATGTTCAGGCCACTGCCCGAATTGTCAGCCTATAAGACGCCGCTCCCAGGCCTCTATCTGACGGGAGCCAGCACCCACCCCGGTGGCGGGGTATCCGGCGCATCAGGCCGTAACGCCGCCACGACCATCCTTGACGATTTGCAGCGCTCCCCCATAAACTGGCGTGGCCTCGCTCTAGCCGGCGGTACGATGGCGACCGGCATAGCGTTGCGAACATGGGCGTTACGACGAAAGACGAAGGACGAAGGTAGTTAGCCTTCGTCCTTCGTCTTTCGTCGTAACGCCCATCCAGCGTCCTCATACTCTTGTGCCAAATGCCGCGGCCCACTATAATGGTGATTGCCTGGGTGGCCACTGTGGCACATCAGACAATATTGTGAGGGTGAAGAGACATCAATGCTAACTACGAACAACAATATCTCGCCCATCGTACCACGCCACAGCCTGGAGCCTGTGGACGCCTCAGGCTACACCGCAATAGCTCACCTCTCTATGCCTGGCGCTACCTCCACACGCGTCTTTACCGCGCTCACGCCATCCGCGCATACGATTACAATTGATATAGGCACTCAGTTCGGTGGCGATAATTCCGGGCCTGAGCCGAAGGAGCTACTGCTGGTGTCCCTCGGCACCTGTGTCGGAGAGGACGTAATAGGCATCCTTCGCAAGAAGCGCCAGATAGTTACAGGCTACAATATCAACGTCTACGCCACCGAGGCACAGGAACACCCCAAAATCTACACCTCGATAGTTGTTGAGCACATCGTCACAGGGCCTAACGTTGACCCAATTGCTGTGGCCCGCTCTATTGAGCTCTCTATCACTAAATATTGCCCAGTGCATGCACTCCTCTCCCGCGCCACCCACGTGGAGCATGTCTACCGAGTGGTTAGTGGTTAGTACGAAGATACTGACACCTAGCCACCAGCCACTAACAAAGACCCCATCAGGAAAGGAGGGTTGAACCGGCAGTTTATAATAGATAAATATCTGCAAGAAAGGAGCACGTATGAAGAATTTCCCGGTGAAGAATCGCGCGCCCAGATGGATAGCAGGCATTGCCCTTGTCGTTGCATTTGTGCTGAGCGTGCTGGGACTGGCAGCGCCAGGCACATCTAACCCGGCCAATGCAGCCGCACCTAACCAGGGACTTGGCCAGGCTCAGGCGTCAAATAATCCGGTGCGCCGCGAATCCGGCCCACCATCGAACGGACCCGCCCCGCGCACAGGTCCCCCCTCCGCCTTCAGGCCGCTAGATACGCCCATTTTCGGGGATAACTACAGGGCCAACACGGACACCCAATCGCCCAACCTCGCTCAACAAGAGCCCAGCATCGCGGTCAACCCTACCAATCCGCTCAACGTGGTGGCTGCGGCCAAGGACGAGCGCGCAGGTACAAACACCAAGCAGGTGTGGATATACACCTCCACCGATGGCGGCGTCACATGGCTCAACCAGGAGTTCCCGCTGGCCGCCCCCGCTTCGCCCTTTTCCAGCGATCCGATAGTCAGTTTCAGCGATGACGGCCAGTGCTACGTGACCGCGCTCCCCTACGGCGGCGGCGCCAACGATGGTATCCAGGTAGCCCGCTCCACCGACGGCGGCATCACCTTCACCACAGGCGTTCACCTGCCCGGCTCCAACGGCAGCTCGGACAAAGAGTGGACCTGGGTGGACAATTTCCCTTCCAGCCCTTACTACCACCGCATATATACGGCCTGGATGAACTTTGGGGCAGGAAACGTCATAGCGTCCAATTATTCGACCGACCGCGGCATCACATGGTCGCCGCTGGTATCGGTTGGCAGCGCTAACCAGTTCCCCATGCCGGTTGTGCTGCCTAACGGCAATGTCATCCTGTCTGATTTTAGCGGAAACGCGGTGGTTTATCGGCGCTCTACCGATGGCGGGCAGACTTTTGGGGGCCTCACTACCGTCTCCCCCGTTACTTACCCATCGTGCCCACCTGACAATTCCGGCTGTGGTATCTGGCGGATGAATCCCATCCCGGCTAACTCGGTCGATCCGACTAACGGCACTATGGTGGCGACATGGACAGATGGGCGCATATCGACCAATAGAGCTCTTGCCTATTACAGCCGCAGCACCGACAACGGGGCCACCTGGAGCCCTGCAGCACAGATTGCACCCCCTGGCGCAAGCAACGTATACCAGGTCGAACCGTGGGTATCAACCGACGAGCTGGGCAACTTCCACGCAATCTGGTATGACGACCGCGACAACCCTAACACCAGCATCTTCAACATCTATTACAGCGAATCTACCGATGACGGTGCGACCTGGAGCACAGCTGTGCGAATCAGCACAGCCACCACCGACCTGCGCATAGGCATTCCAAGTAGTTATGCGCTGGCGGCAGGCGACTATATAAACGACACCGCTTCACATGGTAATGTCTACGCAGCCTGGACCGATACACGCTCCGGCACCGGTGAGGACATCTACGTGGTGCGGGGAATATACGCAGGCGGCACGCCCACGCCGACATCAACAGGTACCCCCCCCACTGCTACGCCGACACTTACGCGAACCAATACCCCCACTGTCACGCAAACACCATGTACCACAGGTGCCGTCGTGAACGGCGGCTTCGAGACAGGCAGCTTCGCACCGTGGGCTATCCTGAGCGCCACTCCGGCACCGGCAGTGTCCACTAACCAGGCTCACTCAGGTACCCACTCGGCTTTCCTCGGCTCACTTCCAGGCACCGAGCCGTTGGGTGATGCTTCGATCTACCAGCAGATCAGCGTGCCTGCAAGTGGCGGTACCCTCTCCTACTGGTACTACCCGTACAGCGAGGACAGTATCACCTTCGACTGGCAGGATGCTTACATCACAGATGCCAGCCACAATATCCTGGCGACGGTCATGCACGTGTGTGACAACACCTCCGCATGGACCAACGTCACATTCAACATGGCTCCTTATGCTGGGCAGACGGTGGACATCGAGTTCCTGGTACACCAGGATGGAGCCAGTGATGTCACCAACATGTATGTAGATGACGTGGCTCTCAACACCTCATGCGCCACAGGCACACCTCCCACGGCCACCAACACCGGCACCAACACTCCTACATCAGTGCCATCGGTGCCTGCAAGCAACACCCCTACGATCGTAGCTCCTTCCCAGACCCCTGGCAGTGATACGTCCACTCCTGCGCCCAGCACCACGGCGCAAGCCACCCATACTGCCGTCGGTGCCACATCTACACCCGTGCCGTCCAATACGCCTGGCGTGCCTACAGCTACACCGACCGCCTGCACCCTTACCTTCAGGGATGTGCCGGTGGGCTCAACATTCTACCCATTCATTCGCTGCCTGGCTTGCAAGGGGATTATCAATGGCTACCCGATGGCACCTTCAGGCCTAGCGCTAACGTCACCAGGGGCCAGTTGTCCAAGATAGTCTCCAACTCTGCCGGCTTTGCGGATAACCAGACTACGCCAGATGTTCCAGGATGTGCCCGTCGGCTCTACCTTCTACCAGTACATCGGTAGGCTGGCATCCCGTGGGTTCATCAATGGATACCCATGCGGTGCTCCTCCTGCTGGCCAGTGCGTACCACCTGGCAACCTACCTTACTTCCTGCCCAATGCTAACTCCACAAGGGGACAGATCTCGAAGATAGTCTCTAACGCTAGAGGCTTCAATGAGACACCCTAGTGGCCAGCAGTTCCAGGACGTGCCTCCCACAGGACCTGGCTCAACGTTCTACGCATACATCTACCGGCTGGTACTGCACCAGGTGATGTCGGGGTACCCATGCGGTACACCACCGGCAGGGCAGTGTGTACCACCCTCCAACCGGCCTTACTTCCTGCCTAACAACAACGCCACCAGGGGACAGACCTCGAAGATCGTGTCCAACACTTTCTTCCCTGACTGCAGTCCTCCACAGAGGAACTAGCTTCTTCTGTCCAGGAAAGAGCAATGGACGCGCCCGCGGGCGCGTCCATTGCTCTTTCCTGGAGTTTAAATCGCACATAAGAAAAACCCCAGACAGTCCTGACGGATCATCCGGGGTTCTCCAATACTTCCGGCTTCTTGACTTGCGTCTGTCGGCCTTCCGTACGCCCACAGTATACATCCCTTGTGATAGCTTGTCAATAGGTTGGCAAACCAATTTCATGGGAATGTTATGCAAAACCGGCTATCGCCATACATGAGAAAAGGCCAACAGGCCGCCGAGACGATCTGTTGGCCTTTTCTCATGTATCAGCCTACTAGCGGTAAGTGTGCTGGCTCAGGTAGACAATCTGACTCAGCTGAGCCCTGGTGACGTTGTTTCCAGGGCGGAAGTACGCGTGGTTGTCAGGTGGTATGCATGGCTCGCCCGTGGCACCGCATGGGTAACCATGGATTGCCCCGAGGTTGAACAGCGTCTCGACATACGGATAGAAGACGCTGATCTGGGGCACATCCTGGAAGTGGGGCCCGCCTGTCGTATCGATGGGTATGCTCGCGCCCAGGATCAGTATCTTGGTCAACTGGCCTCGCGTGACGTTGAGATCGGGCTTGAAGTAAGGCAGGTTAGCGGGAGGCACGCAAGGGTAACCCGGCTCGCCGCACGGGTAGCCGCTGACCGCCCCGAGATTATCCAGGGTTTCGATGTAATTGTAGAAAGTGCTGCCTGCTGGCACATCCTGGAAGTGCGGCCCGCCTGTTGTGTTGATAGGCACCTGGAAACCCAGCACCACTATCTTGGAGACCTGGGCGCGTGTCGACCAGTTGTTCGGCTTGAAGCAAGCCTCCCCGGCCACGCCGCACGGTGGCGATGAGTGATACCCCGAGATAATGCCGTTGCAGTACATCCAGACCACATAGTTATAGAACCAGTCGGTTGAGTGAACGTCCACGAAGCTCAAGACGCAGGAGGTAGGTGTGGCCGTGGGCGTGCCTGGCACAGGCGTGTCGGTTGGAGGGCCGGACGTGTTGGTTGGTATCGGCGTCATGGGAGTAAGTGTGGGTGTCATCGTGGGCAAACCAGGCGTGTCGGTTGGTACAGGTGTCAACTGTGTATTGGTGGGTGTAGTCGTGGGCAATGCAGACGTGTTGGTTGGTATCGGCGTCATGGGAGTAAGTGTGGGTGCAGAAGTGCGCGTAGGTGAGTTAGTAGGTATAGCTGTGGGCGTATGCAGGCAAGGAGTAACCGTAGGGGGTGGAGATATCATCTGAACCAGAGTATTATTTCCCTCGTTCGTCTCTGCCACCACATTGTTTATGTCAACGGTTAGCGTATAAACCGAGTCGTTGTACGGTACACAGGGTACCGGCCCATTGCAACCATATTCATACGTGTAGGAATCTGTGAACGATGGCACCGGGATGTCCATAGAGATCGTGCCTGTATAGGTAAGAGTGGAAAAACGCATGGTGGTAGCAGGCACAGTACCATTGTAAACGTTGTCTGTCGTGAGCATAAAATAAGGCGGTGAGGGTGTTGAAAGGGGGGCCAAAAGATCTCCGCATCCTTGTAGGATAGGCACATAGTAGAACTGTGGAACCAAGTCTATCGGCTGGCTTGTGGAAGAAGGCACAGTTGTAGGTGTAGAGGTGGTTGTTGGAACAATAGGAGTATTGGTACGTGTGGACGTAATCGGTGGAGATGTGGGAGTGCTTGTAGCGGTTGACGTATGAGTGGCCGTCGGCAGGACAGGTGTATTGGTATGTGTAGGCGTACTGGTTGGCGGAACGGGCGTATTTGTGCGAGTGGCTGTGGCCGGTAATGGAGTGTTGGTAGGAGTATTAGTGGGCGTGTTGGTGCGAGTTGGTGTAGGAGTGTTTGTAGCAACGAGTGCTGTGGGCGTTGGCGTGCCACCGGAAGCGTTGAAGGCAGCCAGGGCGTCCACCCTCCCATACCCGAAGCTGTTGTTCGGGATCTGGCTGCTTGGGATACCTCCACATGTCTGCACCGGGCTCAAGTTCACGTTGGGGTTCGCCGTCTGCTCCAATAACTCCTTTGTCCCCGTGATGTCCCTCACTAACGAAGGCCGCGCTGACCATATCAGCGCTACCACTCCCGCTATGTGCGGCCCCGCCATCGATGTCCCACTCGCCGTCCCATACGCTGTGTCTCCACTGTTCAGCGACGATCTTACGTTTACTCCCGGCGCTGAGATCTCCGGCTTTAGCTGGTTTGGTGTGTAATACAGCGATGGCCCTCTGCTGCTGAACCCTGCCAGCGTGTTCCCGATGTCGATCGCTCCTACAGAGAATGCCGCTGCGTACAAGGCCGGTGGGGTATCCACGCTTGAACACCCTGGCCCTGAGTTGCCTGCCGATACCTCTACGAATATCCCTGATGCCTGTGTGTTGTTTACGATTGTTTCAAGCTCACCCCCTGTGGTGCACCCCTCGCTCACCGGACAGCCCCAACTGTTGATGATGACGTGCGGTCGCAGGGCGGGGTTTGGGTTTTGACCTGTAAGGTCTGTGGGAGCTATCATGAACTGGAAGCACTCGGTGTAGCGGGCAGGTGTGCCGTTACCCTGGTCCATGTTGCGGCACCCTATCCATTTGGCTCCTGGTGCCACTCCTATCTGGTTGGCTCCTCCATCAGAGCCGACTGCACTCCCTGTGGTGTGCGAGCCGTGGAAGTAGTCGTCACAGGGCTCCTGTGAGTTGTTGCCGCAGGGGTTGCTCACAGAGTTGTGGATAGCGTCCCACCAGTTGTAGTTATGGTCAGCAGTAGAGCCGTTCCAGCCTCGATACTGGGGCTTGAGAGCGGCATGGGTCCAGCGTACACCTGTGTCCTGGCTGGCTACCACGATGCCTTGCCCTGTGTACCCCTGTGCCCATACCTGCGGTGCATTTACGTTCTGTACATTCCATTCCACTGTGTCAGGTGCGTCCTGGGAGGCGGAAGAGGAAGAAGAGGAAGAAGAGGAAGAGGAAGAGGAAGAAGGGGTAGGGCCTGAGGGGTCGTCGATCCATTTGGTAGGATCGTTAGAGTCGATAGAGCGGACGTCAGAACGCGCTGCCAGGGACTGGACAAGGGAGAGATCGCCGGTAGCGACGATCATGTTAGCGGCCCAGTAAGGCTGGAAGGGGACATGGGCAGAGGCGAGGAGGGCACGGATGGGAGCCTGGGAGGAGGCAGCGGTGTCACGGAGGGTATTGTAGACGAACCAGCCGCGAGCGTCCTGATCTTTGATGGAGTAGGCAGGAGTGAGGTCAGCCTGCTGGGTGAGCAAGATGACGAAGGAAGCCCCCTGCCCATTGGCTGTATCCTTCAACACCTCCTTGTCGATCTTGCTCAGTGTTGAAGGGTCGTTAGCGGGTAGGCCTGCCTGCGCCCCAGGTGAGCCACTCAAGAAGGCGGCGAGCGCCAGAATTCCAACCACCACAAGCCCGAATAGCCGGGCCAACGTCTTTCGGTCTGATCTCATGGCTGCCCTCTCCGATCGCTGGAAATTGGAAATCAGAAATCAGAAATCAGAAATCAGAAATCAGAAGTCGTACTAACTTCTGATCTCTGATTTCTATCTTGTAACTTCTAACTTCTCGCTACGACTTGCTCGGGCCTTCGCCGGTGCCTCGCCCTATGTCGTCTATGTCAAGCGAATTGATGAAGTCGCGGAACACCGACAGGCGATCCTCGTCGGCGCGGTCTGACTTGGATAGCGATTCGCCATCGGGAGAATCGATGTCTTCGTCATCTCTTTCGCTTTCGGGTTCGAGGGTTACACCCGCTTTTTCCATCACAGGCTCTTCGACGAAGATTGGGCATTTTACCCGCACAGCCAGGGCAATCGCGTCTGAGGGCCTCGAATCTACCTCAGCATGGCGACCCTGCGCGTCGAGCACGATGCGCGCATAGAAGGTATCGTCGCGCAGGTCATTGATCAGCACATGTGTGACGTTTGCACCCAGCTCGCCTATTACTGCGCGTAGCAGGTCGTGCGTAAAGGGGCGCTGCATAGGCACTTCTTGCAGTTCCAGCGCGATAGCATCGGCCTCATAGGGGCCGATCCAGATAGGGAGATAGCGCTCGGAGTCGACCTCTTTGAGGATCACCACCCTGTGCTGAGTGACCAGGCTGACTCTGATGCTCTCGATCTTGCACTCTATCATCTCCCAATTCCTCCTATCCGCAGGACGTATGCAGGTAGCGCGCCATCTTCTTTACCTTATTTTACTTCCATCCTTCGCGATTTGTAAAGGCAATTTGAGCGTTACATAACATTAAGTATCCCCGCCCCTGCCGCTTGCATAGCTATAGTTACGTACTCGCTTCCGGGTTGCGGCCTTTGAAGACGGAGAAGAGAAGCCACAGAGACGGAATCAGCAAAAGCGCGCCCACGGGTGCGGTTGCCAGCAGGAAACCAAGGGTGGCGTCGGGCGCGGCGGCGGACTGGAAGCTCAAATCCGGATAGATGATATAGGGCCATTGAGCCAGCGCCCAGCCCCATAGTAGCATGACAACCTCTCCAACCGCCGTGATCCGAGCGACTGTGAAGCGCCGGGTCAGCACAGCCCACAGAGATGCCAGCGCTAATACTACGCCCAACGCAAGCACCGGAAGCGCCCGGAAACTGAGAAGGTTCTCGGCCAGCCGCGGGGCCTGCCAGATAAGAAGCGGTATCAAGAGCGCCGCCAGCGCGACTACCACCCCGCCCGAAACGAGTGTGCGCTGCCTGAAGTCTTCGCGCAGATCGCCTTCGGTCTCAAGGGTCAGATAGACCGAGGCCAGGTATGCGAATAGCGCCAGGGCCAGCGCGCCGCACGCCCAGGAGAGCGGCGTGAGCCATGCCGTCCAGTAATCGGCCTGCACCACCCCGCCCACTATCCTGATTTGACCCGCTGACACAGCGCCCAAACACATCCCCAGCAGCACCGGCGTGATGACGCTCGCGCTGCCGAACGCCCGCGCCCATACACGCTGTGGTCCTGCTTCCTCGGCCCCGTGCGCCCTGAAAACGAAGGCCGCGCCCCGCAGAATGATGCCCAGCAGCACCAGGTGGAACGGGATGAAGAATGCCTCGCTCAGCGCGGAGAAAGCCACCGGAAAAGCGGTGAAGAGGATCACCAGCAGGAAGATGAGCCAGACATGGTTGGCCTCCCACACCGGCCCCATCGCCTCGGCTATAGCCTTTCGTTGACCGCCCGCGCGAGGTCCCCTGGCGAAGAAGTCCCACACCCCACCGCCGAAATCGGCCCCGGCAAGCACCGTGTACGCGGTCAGAGCCAGCAACGCCAGCCCCGCCACCAGCATCTCAAGCGATAGCTGCACCGCCGGCCTCCTTTCCACCCTTCGCGGGTTTCTCCTCTCCCTCAGCCTCGATAGGTCCGCCCGTCGCGAGCCTGAGCAGCAGCCACACCAGGGTCACAGCGAGCAAGACGTATAGCCCTACGAACCCTGAGAACGTATACCAGATGCCAGGCGCGGGGGTTACCGCGTCGGCGGTCCTCATCACATTGTAGATGATCCAGGGCTGCCGGCCCACTTCGGTGACGATCCAGCCTGCCTCGAGCGCTATTACGCCGAGCACGCCACTTAGCACCAGGACGCGCAAGGTCCAACGTCCGTGCTCGCGCTTGCGCCAGCTCAAAAACCAGTAGATGAGCGCGAAGAGTAGGATGCCGAGGCCGCTCCCCACCATCAACTGAAAGGCGATGTGGACCACCGGCACAGCCGGCCACTGGTCCTTCGGCACGGTGTCGAGGCCCTGAATAGTGGCATTGATATCGTGGGTCGCCAGGAAGCTTAGACCGTAGGGTATCTCCAGAGAGAACGGCACCGTTTCGGTCGCCAGGTCCGGGATGCCGCCGATGCGCAGCGGCGCGCCTGCCTCGGTCTTGAACTGCGACTCCATGGCTGCCAGCTTGACAGGCTGCGTCTGCGCCACCAGCCGCGCCGAAAAGTCGCCGCTGATGGGCTGCGCAATAGCCGTTACGGTGCCAAGCACCATGGCGATAGCCAATCCGGTCTTGTGATATCCGTCCCGCCTTCCCTTGAGCAAGCCCCATGCGTAGGTTGCCGCCACCATGAAGGCCGTGGCCATATACGATGCAATAGTCAGGTGGACCGCCAGCACTGCCCAGGAAGGGTTGATAAGAGCTTTCACCGGGTCTATACCCGTAGCCTGCCCGTTGACCAGCGTAAACCCGGTCGGGTCTTGCATCCACGAGTTGGCTGACATCACCAGCACGCCCGATGCCATCCCACTGAGGGCAACCGGCACCCCGCACAGCCAGTGCGCTAGCGGCTTGAGACGCTGCCAGCCGTAGAGGTACAGCCCCAGGAATATCGCCTCGATAAAGAAAGCGTACCCCTCAAGCGCGAACGCCGGCCCTATCAGCGGCCCGGCAAACTGCATAAAAGGCGGCCAGAGAAGCCCCAATTCGAACGATAGCGCCGTGCCGCTCACGGCCCCTATCGCGAAAAGGAGCCCTGTGGCCTTCGCCCACTTGCGCGCAAGGTCCAAATAAACCTGCTTGCGCGTGCGCAGCCACAGCCCCTCGGCAACCAGCATCAGCAGCGGCATCCCGATCCCCAGGGCCGCGAACACCATATGAAACCCCAACGAAATCGCCATCTGCAATCGAGCCGCAATCAGATTGTCCATAGCTTCACCGAACCTTTGTTACAAATCGTTTCTCCTCGAATAGCCGGTCCCTCCCTTTAATTGTACTCCTCAAACAACCTGAAAGCGAAGAGAATGTGATTAATTTCACATATATAATTAGATCTATCTCCATCTCAAGTCCTACGACTGACCGTGCTACAGCCCTACTCCAGCAGCCGGTCCGGGATGGTATAATTGTATGTATGCCTGAAAAAGGATGTTCGCGTTTCGATGTGTGAATTGAATGAGCGTCCTTGCCATAATAACGAGGGCAATTATCACCTTGAACGAAAAAACACTACATACTCTGGAATTTTCAAAGGTGCGCGAGCGCCTTGCTTCGTATACATCTTTCAGTGCGGGGCGGGCCCTGGCGCTCGAATTGCTGCCTGTGAGCGACCTCGCGCAGGTTCAGCGCGCACAGCGCATCACTACCGAGGCGGCGCGCATGCTTTCGTTGCGCCCTGACGTGACGATAGGCGGAGCGCGTGACGTGCGCGAGCTTGCGAAGCGAGCAGAATTAGGCTCGTTGCTCGACCCGGAAGAAATCCTGCTGGTGAGGGCCACGCTGGCGGCCAGCCGCAACCTGCGCAATCTGATCGTGCACACGGCAGAGCAGAAAGGCGGCCTCGACACCCTTCGCTTCATCGCGGACGGCATCACCCTCCTGCCCAAGATCGAGCAGGAGATCGAGCGGTGCATCAACGACGACGGCGAAGTGCTCGATTCGGCATCGCCCAAGCTGGCAAATATCCGCTCAAGCGTTCGCGCCGCCCACAGCCGCCTGATGGCGAAGCTGCAACAGATTATACAATCGGACAGCTATTCCCGCGCTTTGCAGGAGCCGATCATCACCCTGCGAGACGGCCGCTACGTAGTGCCCGTCAAGCGCGACTTCCAGGGGGTATTGCGCGGGGTGGTGCACGACCAGTCGAACAGCGGCTCAACCCTCTTCGTCGAACCTCTCGCCATCGTGAACCTGGGCAACGAATGGCGGCAGCTCCAGATGGAAGAAGCACAGGAGATCGAGCGCATATTGCGCGAGTTGGGCGCGCTGATCGGCAGCCGAGGCGACGCGGTCAGCACCAATGTGGAGGTGATGGCCGACCTTGACCTGGCATTGGCTAAGGGGCGCTACAGCCAGGCTATGGGGGGCATGGAGCCGAGACTGATTGACGTGGGACCAAAGACGAAAGCTGAAGGCCCAAAGCAGCCCGATAACCGCGAGAGACCAAAGCAGCGCGCGGTGGCGCACATGCCCGAAACAATCTATAACCCGCAATCCGCAATCCGCAATGACGACGAGAAGGGTCTCTACTTCAAGAACGCCCGCCACCCGCTTCTGACGGGGCATGTTGTGCCTGTTACGGTCGAATTGGGTAACCGCTTCCGGATGTTGGTCATTACGGGGCCGAACACCGGCGGCAAGACCGTGGCACTGAAGACAGTGGGGCTTTTGACGCTCATGGCGCAGGCGGGGCTGCACCTGCCTGTGGACCACGGCTCGCGGGCGGTGGTGTTCAAGGACGTCTTTGCGGACATCGGCGACGAGCAGAGCATCGAGCAAAGCCTCAGCACTTTCTCCTCGCACATGAGCAACATCACCAGTATACTCAAGCGCGCCGACCGCGAGTGCCTTGTGCTGCTCGACGAATTGGGCGCGGGCACCGACCCACAGGAAGGATCGGCGCTGGCCCGCTCGATTATCACCCATATTCTCGAAGTAGGCGCGCTCGCGGTCTGTACAACCCACTATTCGGAGCTGAAAGCCTTCGCCTTCACCACGCCGGGCGTCGAAAATGCTTCCGTGGAGTTCGATGTCAACACTCTCAGCCCCACTTACCGCCTCATGATTGGCGTGCCGGGCAAGAGCAACGCCCTGGCTATCGCCAATCGCCTGGGGCTCAGCCATACGATCATCGACCGCGCCAGGAGCTTTATCGACCCGGAAGCGCAGAACGTCGAAGACATGCTGGATAACATCAGGCGGGAGCGCGAGTCGGCCAGCCAGGAGAGAGGCACGGCGGAGCGCACACGCCAGGAGATCGAGCAGCGCAATCGGGAGCTTGAGAAGAGGCTGGCCGAAGCGGATGAGATCAAGGCACGCGCCGCCGACGAAGCCCGCGCCGAGATGGAGCGTGAGCTTGAAGATCTACGCGACGAGCTTCGCCGCCTGCGAGGCCGCGTGGAAGCCGGGCTTGCGGCCACATCCGACGAAACCCTGACGCGCCAGTGGATCAACGAAGCCCAGGCCCGAGCCGAGGCGATGGACAAGGAGCTTCGCGCCCGCGGCCAGGAACAGCGCAAAGAGCGCAACCGCGCCTCCAATCAGCGCCGCGCCACCTCAAAAGCGCAGGAAGCCGCCAGGCCGCATGTGCTAGGCCCAGGCGACGTGGTGTTTGTGCAGAGCATGGGCTCCGAAGGCGATGTGCTCAGCCGGGCCGACGCTAACGGCCAGGTAGAGTTGCAGGTGGGGGCATTCAAGATGCGCGTGCCCGCCTCAAGCGTAACTTTGCGTCGGACCGCACAGGCCGCCACCGCAGCCCGCGAGATGGCCTCCGCCCGCGCGCCCATCCTCTATTCGACGAGTGCGCCGAAAGCCGCGCCACCCCTCGAATACGACTTCCGAGGGTGGCGAGCCGAAGAAGCCATCGAGGAGATGGACCGCCGCCTGGACGAAGCAGCTGTGGCCGGGATGCCTTTCCTGCGGGTGATACACGGCAAAGGCACGGGCGCACTCCGCAAAGCCCTACGCGACTACTTCCAAAATCACCCTGTAGTGAAAGAGGTCGAAACCGCCCCCCAGGAGCAGGGAGGCGAGGGCGTGACTATAGTGAAGCTTTAATAAGCCCGTCTCCACAGCCGCAGGCACAGGAGGATTATGGTGCCCATCCAATTTGGCTTCTGCATGCCCATGGGAGCGGTTGACAGAGCCGGGCGAGCCACCTACTTGCGAGACCTCAATCGGGCCCTGGACCTGGTCGCCGGGCACTTCGACTCGGCATGGTTTATCGACCATCTGCAGGCCGGTGATTCCGATATGCTTGAGGGCTTTACGGCGCTGACGTACATGGCCGCCCTGCGGCCCCAGCTCAAGTTTGGCCATACTGTGCTGTGCCAGTCTTTCCGCAACCCGGCCTTGCTCGCCAAAATGGGCGCCACACTGCAATTCTTGAGCGGCGGGCGCTTCACACTGGGCATCGGCGCGGGCTGGAATGAAAAAGAATACCTGGCATACGGCTATGATTTCCCTCCAGGCCGTGTGCGGGTGGAGCAACTCGAAGAAGCCATACAGGTTATCAAAGCTCTGTGGACCCAGGACAGAGCCTCCTTCGAGGGCAACTATTACAGGATAGCTGAAGCGCGTTGCGAGCCGAAACCCGATCCGGTCCCCACAATAATGGTTGGCGCGTTCGGGTCGAAGATGCTGCGTCTGACGGCCAAATACGCTGATTGGTGGGACGTCTCATCAACCGGCATCGCTGCCTACCGGCGCATGGCGGCTGAATTCGAGCGAGCCTGCGCCGAGATCGGACGTGACCGCGCAACCATAAGGCGGTCGTGGTCAGGCGGGTGCGTCTGCGCGCCTACTCAGGACGAAGCCCAGACCGTCGCCGGAGACCGCTACAGCGCCGACAGTGAAGACAACTTCGACTTCATCGGCACTCCCAGGCAACTGGTAGAGCAAATGCTCCCTTTTATTGACGAGGGAGTGGACTACTTTATACTGGATTGCGGCGGCTTCCCCAGGCTGACCACGCTTGAATTACTCATCAACGAGGTGCTTCCCGCGTTGAACAACCGGTAACAGTGACATCTTTAGAGGAGATCCTATGCCCACCCCATCCCCTTATCGCCGCCGCGAGTTCGGCGAGCCTGCGCCGCTTGAGCCACGCCCCATGTCTGCATCGCAGAGCGTTATCAACCAGGTGATGCTGCCAAACGATGCTAACCCTTTAGGCAATGTGCATGGCGGGGCAATAATGAGGCTGGTGGACATTAGCGCGGCTGTGGCTGCCATGCGCCACTGCGGTAGGCAGGTGGTCACCGTGGCTCTCGACCACATGAGCTTCCTCCAACCCGTCTATATAGGCGACCTTGTCACCATTACCTCGCGGGTAGAATATGTAGGCCGCACCTCTATGCTGGTGCGCGCCCATGTTGAAGCCGAAAACCCCACAACTACCGGCAAGAAGGTGCTCACTAACTCTTGTGTGCTCACTTTCGTGGCCCTCGGCGACAATGGCCGCCCTATTCAGGTCCCCCCGCTCCTCGCCGAAACACCCGAAGAGCAAGCCCGACTCGAAGAAGGCAAACGTATCTACGAAAACGCCAAAGCCGAGCGCATGAGGCAGGCCGGTGGTTAGTGGTTAGGGTTAGGAGCTAGGGGCTAGTGCAGCCCAAAGCAATTTATTAGAGAAGAGAGATATTTTGGGGACACCCATGCCCCGGCAGGGTTAGCCGCCCCTGTACCCCTCTTTTCCTGGCCCCTGACCCCTATAGGACCATCTGCCCATTGACCTCGTCCCGCGACCGCAGGTAGAATCGTCTTATTGGAGACTTTTCTCCCAGGTAGATGCTATGAATAAAATCGATAAGGCCCAGCGGCTGGCAGCCTTGCTCCCCGTACTCCTTCTAATCGCCACCCTTACTATCGCCTTCACGGCTACTGCTTCACCCTCGGCAAAGCAGCTCAATACCCAGGGATCAAAATCCCAAACACCGGAGTGCTCCGGCACATTCTCCGACGTGTGCGCAGGCGACTGGTTCTACCCCTACGTTATGGACCTGTATAACGCGGGCGCGGTTGGAGGATACGCCGATGGCACGTTCCGGCCAAACAACAATATCACCCGTGCCCAGATCATGAAGACCATCGTGCTCGCCTATGGTCTAGAAGCCAATATCCCCGGCACCGCCACCTTCGCGGATGTGCCCGTTGGCAGCACGTTCTACGATTACGTGGAGACAGGCGTAGGTAACGGCGTGACCTCAGGTTACCCCTGCGGCGGAGCAGGCGAGCCTTGCGATAGTCTCCATCGCCCATATTTTCGCCCCAATAATAATGTCAGCAGGGGCCAGGTAGCCAAAATGATCACCATCGCCCGCGATTGGCCCACGCTCGACCCATCTACCGCTACTTTCAACGATGTGCCCCAGGGCTCAACATTCTACGGCTACGTCGAGCGGGTGGTTGCCGAGGGGGTGATCGCTGGTTATTCGTGCGGAGGGCGAGGAGAGCCCTGCCCTGGACGCTATTTCCGGCCCAACGGCACTGCAACTCGCGCCCAGGCAAGTAAAATGGTCGATATAGCTCACCACCATAACCCCACGCCAACCAGAACGCCAACCGTTACCGGCACGCCTCCTACCAGTACACCCACCCTGACCGGCACGCCTCCCACAATGACAGCTACTCCATCCACGACGCCCACCCACACGCGCACGGTTACGCGAACGGCCACTCGCACACCCGTTGCCACCGCTACTCCGGTGGGGGGAGGGCCGTGCCCTGTCTTGCCCGCAGATAATATCTGGAACCGCAACATTTCGGCGCTGCCCACCAGCGTCAGGTCCAACGCCTATATCAACAGCATCGGGGCCGGCTCTCATGTGCACGCCGACTTCGGCTCGGGCCTGTGGGACGGCGGCCCCATCGGCATTCCATTCGTTTTCGTGTCAGGCTCACAGCCATTCGTGCCTATCAATTTCACCGAATACGGCGACCAGAGTGATCCCGGTCCCTACCCTGTGCCCACCAACGCGCCCATCGAGGGCGGACCCACCTCGGGCGGCGACCGCCATGTGCTGGTGATCGACCAGGGAAACTGTACCCTCTACGAGATGTACCACTCGCAGCCACAAAGCAACGGCTCATGGGACGCGGGCAGCGGCGCGGTCTATAACCTCAACTCCAACGCCCTGCGTCCGGCAACCTGGACTTCCGCCGATGCAGCCGGCCTGCCGATCTATCCGGGCCTGGTCAGGTATGACGAGGTTGCGAGCGGGGTCATCCGTCATGCGATCCGCTTCACAGTGCCCGAAACTCAGCAGGCGTTCATCTGGCCCGCCCGCCACCAGGCAGGCGACACCACCGATCCCAACATGCCACCTATGGGCCTGCGCATCCGCCTCAAAGCCAGCGTCAATATCAGCGGCTACGACCCCCAGATTCGCGTCATTTTGCAGGCCATGAAAGACTACGGTATGTTCGTGGCCGACAACGGCTCGCCCTGGTATATCGGCGGCGCGCCCGATCCCCGCTGGAACAACGACCTCCTGCACACGATGGACCCCCTCCAGGGCTCCGATTTCGAGGCCATAGACGAATCGAGCCTGATGATTGATCCCAATTCGGGGCAAAGTCGGTAGGAGTCAGGGGCTAGGGTTCAGGGGCTAAGAATCAGGGGTCAGATGTTATTCTGGCCCCTGTTTTGTGTTCTCCATTTCCAGATGTCACCAAACGGGGCCGCTGTGCGCTATATTAATGTACAGTAGCTATGCGGGCCATCGTATGCACTGGTAGTTAGCTTAGAGTTCTTGAAAGGATGCTCATGCAAGGTGAAGAGCTCCGGGCTCTCCTGCTTCGCAGTCATGCCGGCGACCTGGAGGCGTTCAGCCGGATTGTAGAGTATTTTCAAAAGCCTCTATCCAGATATCTGCTGCATATTGTGGGCGATACCGCTCTGGCTGAAGATCTGACGCAGGACACTTTTATCGAACTATTTGAGAGCCTGGAACGCGTCGAAGCGGGCCAGATAAGGCAAATGCAAGCCTGGTTATACAGGGCAGCCACCAACAATGCCTTATCCGCGCTTCGCAGGAGCAGGCGCTTCACGTGGCTGCCACTGAGTTGGTTCCATGGTCGCCCATCTGACGCTGTGAGTATCGAAAGCCATATTATCGAGCGAGATCTTGTAAGGACGGCACTTGCCACCCTCTCGGCGCACCATGCTAGCTGCCTGCTCTTACATGACGCCGCCGGTTTCAGATGCTCAGAGATAGCCGAGCAGCAGGGTATCACCCTTGAGGCCGCCAAGCAGCGCCTGGCTCGTGCCCGCCGGGCCTTCATAGCGGCGTACAAAGGCAGCCTACACGAAGGAGAAGATCCAGTGGATACGTCGGATATGCCGGTTCGCATGGCACCGGCAGCCGAAGCAGACGAGGTGGGACAGGAAATCCAACACCGTTAGGAAGTACAGACGATCGAGGGATCCTGTTAGTCAGAGAAAGAGGTGTGAAAAGCAATCATGGGCGATGACTTTGCCGATCTGCTAGCACTTGCGCATAGCGATGAGCTCAGCGACGAGGAAGCCTTCAGGCTTTCCGAGCACCTGCGGACCTGCGTCGCCTGCCGAAAGCAGGTGGCAGCACTCGCGCAAGTTCCTCTTGTTATCGCCGTGCCCCCCGACGATGGGTGGTCGGCCGATGTAGTGGCCGCGGTACGAGCTTCTCTGTCTTCGCGCGGACGGTCCAGAGTTGGTGTGACGTCGGAGGATAAGCTTGTCACCCCCGAGAAACACAACTCGCGCAGTCCGGTTAATTCTCAAGCCGGGTCAGTCCTGGGAGGCAGAATGCGCCGAATGACGGGCGGAGTGATCGGCATAGTACTCCTACTTGCGCTGTTCGCCACTTTCTCTTTGCTCCTACATGCGAGACAGCAGGCGCTGAGCAACCCGGCAGCGCCTGCTACGGCTACCGCCGTGATGCAGACTAGCCCTCACACAGCCCAAAACGCCCAAGGCACCTTTCATATTGTAGCGGTCGCCGGTTACAATTCTGAGGCTAACCAGCCAGGCCAATATCTCTTTTTCTATGCGATGAAGGCTACGCATAGCGGGATACCGACCGTAACCGCGATTTTGCAGTTCCCCCCCAATAGCACGCGCGTCCCTGTACCTCCAACCCCTGTCTCCACCGCTATTCCGGGCGTTCGCTCCGTTGTAGTATCGCCCACTGCCACCACTGTTATCACTACGACTGCCCTGAAGGTAATCGGCATTCAGCCGCTGGGGCAGATCGCCGAATTCGAAGTGGGCGTCATTCACACCGAGTGGCTGGACCTGGCAGGGCGCACTCTCGTATTGACGGTTACGCCGCCTGGAGGTGGTGAACCATGGACGTTTACGCCGTTGAGAGACATCGCCCCAGGGCTTCCGCATGAGGGGACGTTTCAGTTTGGCCCGGGTGCTAGCCCGCCTGAGATGGGGCAGGTTATGGTGGCGGGTCCGTATGGCTCGCAGGCATTCAGGCTGGCGATACTTGGCCGGCCGGTTCGGGACGCCCAGCCATTGATCATGGGCATAGACCCTTATGGTGCAGTCGTGCTGATGAGTGAGGCGGAGTACTTCAGGAAGCTATCGCCGTCAGGTACGCCATTCCCTACCGAGGATACGGAACACGAGTCTATCGCGCCCACCTATCCGCCTACTATTACCCCATTGAAGCCGCTCATCCCTCCAGCGGTGGCAACGGGCCAGGGAAATCCTGCCACTGCGATGGCATTGTCAGGCACAATCCTCCCCGCGCCCACCGAAGTGCCGGGGCTGCAAGAGACCATGGTAGCCCACGCCACTGTTTCACCTTTCCCTACGGCAGGGCAGTCGTCCCGCAGATCAGGCTCCCCGGCTATCGTGACGGATACGCGCGGCGGTCTCTCGATGGAGCTTCGACTGGTTGGTGATAACTACGTCTTTGGCGAGAACACACTCGCGGAGGTTACTTTGCGAAATGCTTCGAACGAGATCCTGGTTGTACGGGCAAGCAGTGTGGAGTTGCTGGACGAGCAAGGTCAGCAGCCCGATTCGTGGACGGCCCTGGCCCAGTGGGCGCAACCGTGGCCCGGACACAGCACTCCTCCATTCGAGAGATCTATTGCCCCAGGCCAGAGCGTCAGCGAGACGATTACCCTCCAGATGCCCACTATCGAGCAGAGCGCAGGTCATACCTATACGGCGAGCACGTCGGTCGAATTCAGCAGAGCGAAACCTAATAGTGATGTGTCGGATGGAGTTTGGATGGAGTTAGCAGGAGGGGCAATTCCACTCCACCTGACGGCTCCCGGACCTGATCGGCATCTGGTTGTCGTGACGGAAGCAAACAGAGAAGGGTACACACTGAGGGTCACGGATGCGCAGGGCCACCCACTGCCGGGTGGGGCCTGGGGTTTGCTATCGGCCCAGGCCGGGAATTGTACTGAAACCGTTCCTCTCTTCAATTCACCTGATGGTACATGGACCACTCCATGGGATGACTGCGTGCCCCACCCGTCGAGTGCAGGACCTGCCACAATACAAGGATGGGTAGCTGCCCGCGGCTATATGGCAATCCCTTTCACGCAGACGATCGTCGGGGATTTTGGAAACGGCAGCCCAGTTCCAACGCCTGCTAAGCGCTAAATCAGGACATGCGGCCCCATTACCACTCGCATTGACTTAACTGCGCACCGCCCGCATAATTAATTGTCGGGCTACATAAACATAGCGCGCCTTGGCGGCCTTCTCTACCGAATGTAGGCGATTTGGCGTCGGTCGTCGGTCCTACAGTATCTTGCTCAAGAACGCCTGGGTGCGCTCTTGCTGGGGGTTGTCGAATATATTCGCGGGTGGCCCTGCCTCGATGACTTTGCCGCCATCCATGAAGATCACACGGTCGGCTACGTGGCGGGCGAAGCCCATCTCGTGGGTGACCACCACCATGCTCATCCCTTCTACCGCCAACTGCTCCATCACTTTGAGCACCTCGCCCACCAGCTCCGGGTCGAGTGCGGAGGTGGCTTCGTCGAATAGCATGAGCATTGGGTCCATGGCGAGGGCGCGGGCGATTGCCACTCTTTGCTGCTGCCCGCCCGAAAGCTGGCTGGGGTAAAAGTTGGCCTTCTCGCTCAAACCGACCTTGGCAAGCAATTCTTTGGCCTTCTCGATTGCCTGCTCCTTGGGCACCTTCTTGACGTGCACGGGCGCTTCGATGACGTTTTCGAGGGCAGTCATGTGTGGGAAGAGGTTAAACCGCTGGAAAACCATGCCGATCCTGGCACGCTGGGCCGCGATGTTGCGCTCGCTATCCTCGACCATCCGGTCGCCCTGCCTGCGGTAGCCTATCAACTGGCCACCCACGTAGATGGCCCCGCTGTCGATCTTCTCCAGGTGGTTGATGCAGCGCAAGAAGGTGGTCTTACCCGAGCCGCTGGGTCCGATGATGACCACAGTCTCTCGCGGCTGCACCATCAGATCGATCCCCTTCAGCACCTCGGTCTGCCCGAAACTCTTGTGCACCTCTTCTGCCTTGACGATAGGCCCGGCCGGGGCTTCGTCTTGAGTTTTAGAGCCATGGATCGCTTTGCTCCAGTTGTCAGTTGTCAGTAGCTATCAGCGTTTGAATCACGAAGAACACAAAGAGCACGAAGATCACGAAGGTTTTTATTGCTTAAATCACAGAGTGCACAGAGCACTCAAAGATCACAAAGGTTCCAATTGTTTAATACAATAGAAACCCTTGCGAACCTTTGCGCGCTTTGCGCCTTGGCGGTTCCGTCTTACGTTTCATCTATCCGTCTGTCGTCGGTCGTCTGTCGTATACCGGCAACTACTCCTTGGTCACACAACTATCTGTGATCTAATGCCCCTCTGGTGCTCACTATATTGCCGCGTAGACGGCTCCAGAAGCCTAGTTGTACCTCTCTTATCTTGCGCTCACCCAGGCTGCCCTCGATCCGGCCCTGGACCCAGGTCCAGACGGTGGTCATCGCCAGGTAATAGCAGGAGACGATGGTGAAGGTTTCGAGGGTCTTGAAGTAGAGGTGATTCAGGTCGCCCGCGTGCTGCAGCAACTCGCCCACGCTGATGACAGAGGCGAGCGAGGAGCTTTTGAGCATGTTGTTGAACTCATTGCCTGTAGGAGGCAGTATCACCCGTAGCGCCTGTGGCAAAACAATGCGCCTCATTCCGGTGCCATAGGTCATGCCGAGCGACTTGGCGGCCTCCATCTGGCCGGGGTCCACGCTCTGGATGCCCGCCCGCACGATCTCGGCCATATACGCGCCTTCGTTCAGGCTGAGGGCCAGCAGCGCAGCGGTGAGCAGATCGAGGTGAATGCCGACCTCGTAGAGGCCTGTGGCGAAGATGATAAGCTGTACCAGAAGAGGTGTGCCGCGGAATAGCCAGATATAGAAGTTGGAGATGGTCCGCAGAAGCACATTGACGATGCGAACGGGACTGTTGCTCAATTTCATGAGGGCGGCCAGCAGCCCCAGCAATATGCCTGCGGCCTGGGCAGTCACTGATAGAAAGATGGTCATCTTCGCGCCTTCTACCAGCGAGCTGTCGAAGAAGTGCTGGAAGATGTAGGCCCAGTCAAGCTTCGTAGCGAACTGCCAGACGTAGAAGAGCACCACCACGCCCACGACCAGCACTATAGCAATCAGCGCCCACGTTCGGCCCGCATCGCTCGAGTGCTGTGTTTTGATTTTTGGGGTTTGAGTTGCGATTGTCTCACCTCCCAAGGGGTCAGGGCTTACTGCTTGTAGCGGTCATTTATCGTCGGTTGTCGGTCGTCGGTCTACTGACAACCGACAACCGACAACTGACAACTTCGTCACACTACTTCAGCATCCACTTCGCCTTGATGGCGTCCATGGTGCCGTCGCTTTTCATGTCGGATACTGCTTTGGTTACGGCGGTCTGCATGTCGGTGTTGGTCTTGGCTATTGCAATGCCTTCGTCCTGAGGGGTGTAGGCGGCAATAGCAACCTGGAAGTTCGGGTTCAAGACCGCATAGTAGGCTGCCACAGGGTCATCGTCCATGGCGGCATCTGCGCGGCCAACGCGTAACTGGTCAACAGCGTCGGTGTCCGTGCCGTATACAAGCACGTTGATCTTGGTCTTGTTAGCCTGGGTAAGCTTGGTGTTCTCAGCGGTGAGGGAATCCTGCTCGGTGGTGCCCTGCTGCACGGCGACGGTCAGGCCGGAGAGGTCGTCGAGGGTCTTGATATTCTTGGGATTACCTTTAGCCACCAGTACCGATTGGCCCGCCGCGTAATATTGGACGAAGTTGACGGCGTTGCTGCGCTCGGGTGTGATGTTCATGGCCGAGATCACTATGTCGAACTGGCCGGCGTTGAGCGCCGGGATGATGTCGTTGAAATTGAAGTTGACCACCTTGGGCTGCAGGCCCATGCGGCTGGCTATTTCGGTGGCAACGTCAATGTCAAAGCCGACAGCGTTGTTGGAGGCGTCCATATATTCCTGAGGTGGGTAGCTGACGTCGCTGCCTATTGTCAGGGTACCTCCGCTTACCAGTTTCGACGGGGCGGGCACGCTATTGGCATGAGTGCCCGGCTTCCAGCTTGACACCGGGGTGGGCTGTGCGTTGGCAGCACCTGCCGACGGGGTGGTCCCTGCAGCCATCGCTGTAGGCGTAATAGCCTGTCATCGTTCGCCGTTGGTGTAATGGCCACCATCGCGGTTGGCGTAGTAGCCGCCGCGCCTGTTGTGTTGGTCGGTTGGGCCGATGCCGCCGTACTGGTTGGCGCTGCAGCGGGAGCAGTGGTGGGAGTGGCGTCTGCGCCGCAGCCGGCCAGCAGCAATCCCAACAGCATAAGGAGCGCCACCATCCAGGCGCGCCCTTTCGAGATAGTGCCTATCATGCGGAAATTCCTCCTTCAGATGATAAAAGTCAGGCTCCAAAACCGTGTCGTATGCAGCCATACCTTTTACCCATAGACATGGCACACAAGCAGCTTTATCTCCCGACTTTAGTTCTATAGTTTACACTAAGTATGGCCGCTCGTCTATGCCCATCTTGATGTCAAACAGGGTCGGTGCTACAATAGCAAGGCCCTGCTTGCGATCCTCCCGACGATATATCGCAGCGGCGCAGAGACAACTCAACGCAATAGCTAAGCATCACCATGCAAAGGAGCTTTAGAAGGATGCGCATTCTCGCCATTGTTCAAAAACGTAGTCTTATCGTAGTTGCCGCGGCTGCCCTTGCCATGGCCTTATCGCCTTCACTGGCTGCTCTCGCGACCGCTCCGGTTGTGCCGGTGACGGAGGTAAGCATCGACCCTTACACCAACAGCAGCAGCATGCACGCGAGCGAGGTCGAGCCGGATACCTATTCGTGGGGCGCTACCACAGTAAGCGCCTTCCAGGTAGGGCGCTTCTTTGATGGTGGGTCCTCCAATATAGGCTGGGCCACCACTACCAATAACGGCACCACCTGGACCAACGGTTTCCTGCCCGGCATAACCATATACGGAACCCCTCCAGGCACCCACCAGCGTGCCACCGACGCATCCGTAGCCTACGATGTAGCACATGGCGTCTGGATGATCGTCTCGTTGACGCTTGAAGGTGGGGGCACCGGCTCGGATGTGATCGTCAGCCGCTCGACCAGCGGCGGTATCACCTGGCAAAACCCGGTGGACGTACACGTACAGAATGGCCTCGATAAGACCTGGATCGCCTGCGACAACTCGGCCAACAGCCCTTACTACGGGCACTGCTATACCGAGTGGGACAATAACGGCGGGGGCAACATCATTCAGATGAGCACGTCCACAGATGGTGGCGTCACATGGGGCGCTGCACATGCCACCCCTAACTCGGCCAGTGGGCTGGGCGGCCAGCCTCTCGTGCAGCCTAACGGGCGGGTAATCGTGCCCACCAGCGCCAACGATTCGGGCATTCTCTCCTTCATTTCCACTGACGGGGGCAATAGCTGGAGCAACAGCGTGAACGCGGCCAGCTCAACCGACCACGGCGTGGCTGGCAATATACGCACAAGCCCCCTGCCATCCGCCGAGATTGACCCGCAGGGTAAGGTTTATGTCGTGTGGCAGGATTGCCGGTTCCGCTCCGGCTGCTCCTCGAACGATATTGTGATGACTACCTCGACCGATGGCCTCACATGGTCCGCCGTTACGCGCATACCGATAGACCCTGTTAACTAGCACTGTGGACCATTTCATCCCCGGTATCGCTGTGAACAAGCTAAAGAGCGGACCTCCGGACCAGCTTGGCCTCACCTACTACTATTATCCGGTAGCCAACTGTACCTCCAATTGTCAGCTTGAGGTCGGTTTCGTATCTTCCAATGATAGTGGTGCTACCTGGTCCGCGCCCGTGCAGGTGGCCGGGCCGATGACTCCAAGCTGGCTCCCGCTCACTAACCAGGGTTACATGGTCGGGGACTATATCTCCACGTCCATAGGAAACGACTCTAAATCGCACACGGTCTTCGCCGTGGCGCACCAGCCGGTCGGTAGCGTATTGGACCAGGGCATGTACGCTCCCATGCAGGGTCTATCGCTGAATGTGAAAGGCCCACTGGTAAGGGCCGGTAAGGACGTGCCCGTACCGGGCGCGGCCTCCGACCACCCACTGTCGAAGGCGCTGCCCACTTCTAATTAGCAATCTCGGTAAAAGTAGATAGCAAAATAGAGAAAATGGTGCGCGAGGCGCACCATTTTCTCTATTTTGCTATGTAACGATGGGCTAGAAAAGTGTCTTGACGCGATTCGCTATCTGGCATATACTGGATATACTAACTGAATAAATTCGCAGACTTTCAGGGCAGGGTGAAATTCCCGATCGGCGGTAAGGCGTAGGCCAAGCCCGCGAGCCGTAAGGCAGGACCCGGTGCAGTTCCGGGGCCGACGGTATAGTCCGGATGGAAGAAAGTCGACAGCCGAGCAACGGTCTCCCCGGTGCGCTTCACGCCTTCATTCCACGCAGGCGTCGCGTCCAGGCAGGTCTGCGTACGGCGTCCCCTCTCCCGATAACTCCCTGGTAGCTGCCAAGCCGCCGGGGTTTTTTGTTGGGCGGCGAGAAGTGAGAAATGAGAAATGAGAAATGAGAAATGAGAAGTTAGAAATTGGACATCAGGAAAGAGATGAGAATAGAAACTAATAAGGTGAAAAATATGGGAATGTCGGGCCGCCGCAACGCCGGTTCCGACACAGTTGCTCTATCCTCGGATATCGAGCCGCAAATAGAGATGGCAGGAGAGCGTCCGCGGGACAAAGGCAAGAGTCTGGGTATCAACCTGGGCGTAGGCTTGCTGTTGCTGGGGCTGCTCGTGGGGGTGTGGTGGCTGATCGTAGTGGTGGGCAACTACCCACCCTATATCCTCCCTACGCCGCAGGCGGTGGCCGAGCGCCTCTGGTCGATGATCCTCGACGGTAGCCTGATAGGGCATTTCGGCGTGACTGTGCTGGAAGCGGGGCTGGGCTTTATGCTGGCCTCGGTGTTGGGCCTCGGCCTCGGCTATCCTATCGCACATTCCCATCTTTTGGAGCGCCTGGTCAGCCCATACATAGCCATCAGCCAGGGATTGCCCGTGGTGGCCATCGCGCCGCTCCTCATTATCTGGGTGAGAGATGATCTCACCCGTAAGGTGGTGATCGTGGCGCTGATCGTCTTCTTCCCCATCCTGGTCAATACAATCGTAGGCTTGCGCAGCATAGACCGCTCGATGTACGAAGTGGCGCGAATTTCCGGGGCCAATGCAATTCAGACTATCCGCTACGTCGAGCTGCCGCTGGCTCTGCGGCCCCTGTTGGGCGGCATCAAGCTTGGCCTCACTCTCTCCATAACGGGAGCGGTGATCGGTGAATTGATCGCGCCACGCTCGGGCCTCGGCTTTCTGCTCGTGCTCGGCCAGAACCTGTTCGACACGACCCTCATCTTCGTGGGCCTGGTGTCGCTGGCTTTCCTTGCCGTGCTTGTCTATGTGGGTGTCACCTTGCTGGAAAAAGCGTTGATAACCTGGGAATAAGGAGATAAGAAGCAAATGAAGAACGGAATATACAGGAAACTGTCAATCGCAACCCTCATCGCGCTGGCCGCTACGACGCTGGCAGCCTGCGACAGCGGGCCTGCGCCCGCACCCACGCCAACGAGCGCACCACAGCCGGCGGCAACCACCACCCGTGCTGCCCAATCCGGCACAGGCTCCCTTCAGAAGGTGACAATCGCTCTCGGCTACCTCCCCGACGTGCAGTTCGCGCCCTTCTATCTTGCTTTGAACAACGGCTACTACGCGGCTGAAGGACTCGATGTCACTTTGCAAAACGGCATCGCCACCGACCTCATCAAGCAACTGGGCGACGGCACCAACAACGTTAATTTCGCGGTCGTGTCGGGCGACGAGCTGATCCCGGCCCGCCTGCAAGGGATTCCGGTAGACTACGTAATGACATGGTACCGCCAGTATCCGGTAGCCGCGGTCTCCATCACAGGCAAAGGCCCAACCCTCACATCTCCCGCCGACTTGAAGGGAAAGAGAGTGGGCGTGCCCGGCCCCTTCGGCTCGACCTATACCGGCTTGCTGGCCCTGCTCAAAGCGGGCAACCTGACCCTTAATGACATCCAGATGGAGTCGATCAACTTCACGCAGGTAGCCAGCCTCTCGACCGGGCAGGTGGATGTGGCCATGGTCTATGCGGCCAACGAGCCGACCCAGCTAAAGAGCCAGAACTTACAGGTGACCACTCTCAACGTGGCCAACTACGCTAACCTTGCCTCGAATGGTCTCGCCACCAACGACCAGACTCTCAAGCAAAACCCCGCCCTGGTGGCGAAAGTGGTCAAGGCAACCCTGAAGGGTATCCAGGATACGATCAATAACCCGGCAGCCGCTTTCCAGTCCACCCTCAAGCAAGTGCCCGACGCTGGGGGCAAGAACCAGGCTTTGCAATCGCAAATCCTCACCGAAACCGTCAAGCTGATGCAAACGGGCGATCCACGGAGCGCGGGACCTGGAGCCGGACCCGCCATTATCCCTCTCGGCTACACCGACCCCGGTATATGGCAAGCCACCCAGGACTTCCTGTTCGACGCCAAAATTATCACAACCAAAGGCGATGTCACGCAAATGTTCACCAACCAGTTCGTAGCGCCGTTAAACCAGTAGTGCGTAGTACGTTCTACGTATTCTCTTTACCGCCAGGACGCCAGGTTCCGCCAAGGGCCGCCAAGATTTATAGGAGTTACGCACTACGCACTACGCACCACGTTAGCAAGGAGTAGTCATGCGTCGTATCAGCCTCGTCGTGCCTTCGATCTCCTGCGAGGAGTGCAAGCATACTATCGAGTCCACTCTGAAAGGGATAGACGGCGTGCAAGAGGCCATAGTAGATATCGCCAACCAGCGCGTAGCCCTCGTCTACGACCCTGACCGCGTGCCGTTATCCAGGCTCGAAGAAGCCCTGACCGAAGTGGGCTACGACGTCACAGATACCTTGTGAGTTATGCCTTAGCGCGTATCAACTCATAACTCATAACTGACGAAGGTGTTCCAGCTCGTGTTCGAGAGCGCGGCGCAGGGCTTTAGCGAGAGTCCAGGGCTCGATTGGGTTTATCTGTCCATGTGGATAAGAAGATTTCCCCTCGATTTCCGGCGGGCATGGAGCGCGCTCGCCGCGCCAGTATCTCACGGACAGCGGCCAGCCGTTCGCGCACGTCTGACGGCTCGCTTTGTGTGAGGGGTTCCGCTCCTTCAAGCGGGCCTGTCACATGGTCTATGTAGCCGAGCTCTGCGTTGGCGAGGTGCCACAGTGTCTGCCATACTGACCGGTCGGGAGCGATAAGGCGCGCCCTAAGCGCCCGCTCGTCCATCCCCTCTATCTTTGCCAGCAGGTCGGCTCGGCTGTATTCCAGCCAGCGCAACGTGCGCTCCAGCTTATAATCGTCCCAGGCAACTGTATCGAAGTCGAAAAGCGCCGCCAGGCTCCCTGCTTTACTGGGTGCGCCGCTGTGTCTCACTTCGGCAACCGACAGGTCGTTCATGCTGGGCCGCGACACGATAGCCTCAGGCACCAGGGGCTCGCGGTGCGCCTTCAGCCAGGCCAGAAACCTGGTTATGGCTGTGGGGCAGCCCGCCACCGCCAGCGGCGCGCTCGACCCTATGGCAAAGCAGCCGGGTAGCTCGGCTACATGGGCCATCGCACCGCTTGAGCCCTCTTCCACATATACCCTGTAAGGCCGTCTCTGGTTGATGACAAATGGCATGGTCTTGGAGATGTGAAAGGCTTTATCGAATGATGCGGGCCAGGACGGTCCGCATGCCCGCCGTCTCTAGCGTCTCGACCAGCTTGCGAGCGGGCGCTTCTTCCCGCGCCGGGTAGAGCGTAAATAAGGTCGGCCCGCTGCCTGACAGGTGGACATCGCGCCCCCCTGCTCGCATTACTTTGCCGCGAACGGCATCCAGGCCATCGAACAGAGTTGAAGCAGCCCGCTCGAACGCATTGAAGAGGAGATTAGAACGTGGGAACTCGCCCGCGACGAGCGCCGCGATCAACTGGTGTGTGACGATGCCATCGCTCATATCGCTGCGCATGAGGCTTCCATATAATTGCCTGGTCTTGTCCTTCAGGCTGTATTGAGAGCAGACCAGCACGACCCACCCCATCGGAGGCGACGGTATTCGCGTCACACGCTCGCCTCTACCCTCCACAAGGGCGGTGGGACCATCCAGGAAGAAGGGGACGTCGGACCCGAGCTGCATAGCGATATTAAGCAGGTCTTCCTTGCCGGGCTTCAGCCCCCACAGCTCCGACAACCCACGCAGGGTGGTGGCGGCATCGCTACTCCCTCCGCCCAACCCTGCCGCCAGTGGTATCGTCTTTTGAAGCTCTATGTGCGCGCCTTCACGCGCACCGCCTGCTTGCCTGAGCAGACGTGCTGCTTTCAGTACGAGGTTCTCGCCGTCTTCTGCCGCCAGGGCTGTACTGTCGCATGATAAGGTCAATTCGTCTGCCGGAGAAAAGGTGAGCGTGTCGCCCAGATCGACCAACTGCATTACGGAAGTAATGTCATGGTAGTTATCGTCGCGCCTGCCGATAATCTCCAGGCAGAGGTTTATCTTGGCGTAAGCCGTCCAATTGCGGATTGCGGATTGCGGATTGCGGATTGCATCGTCCAATGCTAGCTCTCTTCTCCGAGCGCAGCCTCAATCCGCGCCCATTCCTGTAGGCTGAGGGTTTCGGCGCGCCTGCTGGGGTCGATGTCCATTTCCTTAAGTTGGCTCACAACCATCTCTTTCGGCAGCGCCAGGCCGGAAGCCAGGGTGTTGCCTAGCTGCTTGCGCTTCTGCCCGAACCCTGCCTGCGCCACCCGGAAGAAGCTTGCCTCGCTCCGTGGCCGCACAGGCTCCTCACCCGGCGCGTATACCTGTATGTGTACCACAGCCGATTCCACTCTGGGAGGAGGGCTAAACGCACCCGGCGGCACACGGAAGATCACCTTGGGCCTACCGTAGAACTGAACGGCCACCGCCAGCAGGCTCATATCGGGCGGGCGGGCCGACATCCGTTCGGCCACCTCGCGCTGCACCATCACGGTGAGGGAGAGAGGCTTTTGAGAGGCCTCAAGAAAATGCCGCAGTATAGCCGAGGTTATATAGTATGGAAGATTCGCCACTACTTTGTAGGGCCGCATGCCTGCCAGGTCGCCGGGGGGCACGTCGAGCACGTCGGCACGGACAAAGCTTACATGAGGCCGGTCCGCAAACCTGGTTTCGAGAATAGGCAGGAGGTTGCTGTCAAGCTCCACCGCCACCAACCGTCCGCCGAGCGCGGGGTCGAGCCTGCCTGCAAGCTCGTCGGTCAGCACGCCCAGGCCCGGTCCGACCTCCACCACGCAATCGCCAGGCTCAAGGCGAGCAGCCTCCGCGATTCGAGGAGGCACCGACCTGTCCTTCAGAAAGTGCTGCCCGAGCGATTTTTTAGGACTCGGGAATGTCTTCGCCACTAACGTTTCTGCTGGGGGGCTTGGCGTCCCTTACGCTCTTTATCAGGCCGGCCGGGTTATAGACTGAGCCCGGAGTGGCACTCTCTTTCTGCCTTGAGGTGGGGGTTATGCTCGATGCCCTATCTGTCCTTCTCTTCCTGGCGTCGTCCAGAATTGCTTCGAGGGCCGCTATCTGCCGCTGCACCAGCCATTCTTCGATGGCGTCGGTCTCGGTGCCGATCACATCGTCACGCCTCTCAAGGGCGTCGAAACGGCTTGGCAGCTCGCTAAGCAACTGCTCGACCCCGCGCAGCCGCTCTTCCACCCCGGTGAACCTCGTCATGATACGGTCCATCCGCTGGTCGTTGATGCCGCGCTGCTCCCCCACCTGCAACTCAAGCTGCACTCTTACCGTCTCTAGCCGCTCTTGCTGAATTAAATCCTGCTCGTTGGAAGTCTTTTCCACACGCTCTACATCCAGGTGTACGGAGCCTGCTTCGTTCCTTATTAGAGTAAGCTGTTCCTCTGTCGCTTCGATGCGCTCGGTCAACTGCCGGCGCACGTCGTCTACTCGCTGCGACTTGGCCGATACGTCGCCGAATTGCTGGCGCAATCCCTCGAATAAGCCTTGCAGCTCGACACCCTGCCTCCTGAGCCTTTGTTCCTCCATGGTCTGCAGCTCGGCCAGGTGTAGCGACTCCTGGCGCACCTCCCCGATAGCCGAATCAAGATCCTGAATCAGGTCGCGCAACTGCCGCTGGGCGTCGGTTACGATACCTATATGCGAGTTCATGTCGCGTATCTGAGCCTGCAGCGCCTCGATCTGTTTTTGGGACGTGGCATCAACGTCGCGATCGCTCTTGCGGCTGTCGACGAGATCCTGTATCTGGGCACGCAGCTCCCGCAACTGCTTTTCGGGCGCTTCGGCCTTCTGGGAAAGCTCGCTGATCTGGCCTTTCATGCGCGTATCGTCCATCTGGCGGGCGTGCATGGCCTGGGCGACATCCTGGTTCAGGCGGTCTTGCGTCTGCTGGACCTGTACTACCTTGCTCTCGTTCTGCTTGTATAGCTCCTCGAACCACTGCTGGCGTGCCAGGTTTTCCTTAAGCTGGCGTCTCAGCTCGTCAAGCTGCTGTTGCATGTTGTAAAGCTGAGTTTCGTCCCGCCGCTTGTTGTCCTCGTCCCGCGAAGATTTGAGCATATCCACCATTGCTTGCTCCTGGTTAAGGTTATTGGTTTCGAATCACAGAGAGTACAGAGTGCGAAGAGTAAGTACGAGCCTGGCTCCCCACCCGTGGGTCAAAAGGAAGTAGCTGGGGACACCCATGCCCCGGCAGGGAGCCCCCTGCACCCCCTTTTACACTTCTATTCCGCGCGATTCTCGGTCCAGTCTATGCGTCTGCCGGACCTGAGCCACTATGCTGCTCACGTCGGGGGCGCGGCTGCCTGGCGAAGCAGGTTGCCGGGTAGGTTCCACTTCCGTAAGGGAGCTGCTTCCGCCACCGGGCGCGCCGAGCATCGCGATTGTGGCGAGCACCGATGCAGCCAGGGCTTCGATATTATATCCCCCTTCGAGGATAGCTGCCACCCGGCCATTGCACTCTTCGATTTCGTCAGCGAGAAGCCGCACGGCGCGCGCCATTTCGCTGAAACCCGCCACGCTGACAGCCATGCCGCCCAGGGGGTCTGCAAGGTGCGCGTCGTAGCCCGCCGAGACCAGCAGTAGCTCGGGCCTGTAGCGCCTGGCAAGCGGCGCCACTATCTCCCTGAACACCTTGCCGTATCCTTCGTCGCCCACGCCTGCCGGGAGGGGCACGTTTACGGTGTAGCCTGCGCCCTCTCCTCTACCCGTCTCGTGCAGGGCTCCGGTGCCCGGGTAGAATGGATACCGGTGGCTGCTGAAGAAAAGCACGTCCGACCTGCCGTAAAAGCAGTCCTGCGTGCCGTTACCATGATGCACGTCCCAATCTACAATCATCACCCTCTGCAAGCCGTGATTTTTCACCGCGTGCTGGGCCGCCACCGCGATGTTGTTGAACAAGCAGAAGCCCATAGCCGACATACGAAGCGCGTGATGCCCCGGCGGCCTTACCAGCGCAAAGGCTGACCGTGCGCCCTCCATGACGGCATCCACAACTGCAGTAGCCGCGCCCGCCGCCAGGATCGCCGCATCATATGACCCCGGCGAAATGTACGTGTCGAGATCCCAGGCTCCGCCGCCTCTGCGTGCTACCTCCGCCACAGCGTCTATATAACGCGGGTCATGCACATCTTCCAGGAGCGCGCGGTCCACAGCTTGAGGGCGCAGGAGGCTGCTCTCCGGTATTCCCTGTCTCTCAAGGGCAGCCAATATGCCGCGCAGCCGCCGGGCCGACTCGGGGTGCGACCCGGTGTCGTGCTCCAGGTAGGCTGGGTGGTAATAGAGCGCCACCTTACCGCGCTCTGCTGCCTGATCCAAGCTCATAGGCCAGTATATCAAAACGGGTGGTTAGTGGGCAGTGAAGCGTAAAACGTAAAGCGTAATAACCTCTGTGCACTCTGAATACTCTGTGGTCATGAGCGGGGTGCCCTCTGGGCCGCGAACTATGATTTCAAACCTATAATAAACTTCGTGATCTTCGTGTCCTTCGTGTCCTTCGTGTTTAAAACCCATAAAACCTTCGTGCTCTTGGTGTCTTTGTGGTTCAAACCGTAGAATCCTTGGCGTCTTGGCGTCTTGGCGTTGGAAAAAACCGTCGCCGATCGTCGTAGTACTTTGGTACTAGCTCGAAATAACCTATGCCTGCGAATATTCTATTGCAAAAGAATATTCCAAAGGGTATACTCAGTTACCTTCTGAAGCAAGACAATTGATGCCTGGATGCTCCTTTACGGACGATAAACGGCGGACCACGGACGACTTATAGACCAGACATAGTAATTGGCCTACTTTTTCGGCGGTAGTCTACCGTTGCATGTTCCTACATCAACCATCACCTCGCAATTACCCAAAAGATAACAACTCGCCAATACAGCTTACGTTTCGCGTTACACGTTGCGTGCAATTAACGGCATCCGGCAGCCAGGGTTGAGCGGAAGGCGAAATCGCATCCATGAAAGGAGAAACGTTCATGCTCAAGAACCGGCGTTATCTCGCGCAGGCCGCGCTCTATTTACTGCTGGTAGTTATGCTGGCAGGGGTGAGTTTGCAGCTGAGCAAGGGGCCAAACACGGCCTCCGCTGCAAGCCCATCCGGCACAAACAATTTGCTCTCCAGCAAAGCTTCCGGCGCATCGCCTGCCGGCTCAACCCAATCGGGTGTCACTGTCGGGCAGTCGTACCATAACGATACATCGCCACCCCTCCGCGATATGCCCCAGGTGCCTATCAAGCCGGGCTCTGAGCGCGAAGCTGCCGCCAACCCCCATATGTCCTTCCTGATGGACGGTCATATTAACCAGCTCGATCCTGTAGTTCAGAAGATCATAGCTCCGATGGCTGCGCCCGCCCCTCTTCTCAACTTCAACGGCATTCCTTTTCCCGGTGTCGGCTGCTCTTGCGCTCCACCTGATACCGATGGTGAGGTGGGGGCTACTCAGTATGTGCAGATGGTCAATGAGGGCTTCCAGGTTTTCGACAAGACCACCGGCGCATCCCTGCTGGGGCCCAACGCCATTGAGAGCGTCTGGTCGGGTTTCGGCGGTGCTTGCCAGACGGGCGGCTTCGGTGATCCCGTGGTCCTGTACGACCAGATGGCCAACCGCTGGCTCATATCTCAGTTCGCCAGCGCCACCGGAGGCTCGCCTATCACTGACGAGTGCATCGCAGTGTCCACCTCCAGCGATGCCACAGGCACATGGAACCGCTACGGCTTCCACCTTGGCTCCAACTTCTTCGACTATCCTCACCTGGGTGTGTGGCCCGATGCTTATTACATGAGCATGAATGTATTCAACGCTGCAGGTACTACTTTCCTGGGACCTCAGCCTTTCGCCTTCAATCGCGCCGCCATGCTGGCCGGCACAGCCGCCACCTTCATAGCACCTGTTGCGCCGTTGGGATCGACAATCGATCCCATCCTGCCGGCTGACCTTGACGGGTCCAATCTACCCACATCGGGAGCACCCGAGACATTTGTACGCTTCCCTGGAGGGGGAGTATATACAACTTATCATTTCCACGTCGATTTCACTACCCCGGCCAACTCGACCTGGACCACCTTCGCGTCACCTGCAGCCGCAGGCTTCACAGCCCTCTGCGCGTCAGCAAGGGCCTGCGTGCCTGAGTCGGGCCAAACTTCGGCCAACTACCTGGATGGAATCGGTGACAGGCTGATGTTCCGGCTGGCATATCGTAAGTTCAGCGATGGCCATGAATCACTGGTAGGCAACTACACGGTAAGCTCAGCAGGAGTGGCGGGCATACGCTGGTTCGAACTCCGAGGAGTGACATCCGGGCCTGAGACCGTATTCCAGGAGAGCACATATCAACCTGATACGACCTGGAGATGGATGGGCAGCGCCGCAATGGACCAGAGTGGAGACATTGCAGTGGGGTTCAGCGCATCGAGCAGCGCTATCTTCCCTCAGGTGAGATATGCGGGCAGGCTGTCGACTGACGCGATCAACACGCTGGGACAGGGAGAAACCACCCTGTTCGCAGGCACAGGCGCGCAGTCGGGCACAGGGAACAGATGGGGCGACTATAGCGACATGACGGTTGACCCGGTGGACGACTGCACATTCTGGTACACGAACGAATACTACGCGACCACAGGGACGTACAACTGGCGAACACGCATCGGCAGCTTCAAGTTCCCGGGCTGCGGCGGCGCGCCCCCGCCAACGAGCACACCTACCAAAACGCCAACTGCCGTGCCGACCAATACCCCTGCGGCAGCTACCAATACCCCCACTAACACGCCTACGAGGACCCCCACCAATCTACCGACTAACACTCCAACAAACACAAATACCCCAATCGCGGGCGCAACCAACACGCCAACCAATACCTCTACAAAGACGCCTACGAATACACCCACCACAGTTCCAACTACCGTGCCGACTAATACGTCCACACGTACACCCACAAATACCCCCACACCTGGCGGCTGCAGCAATATCATCGTCAATGGCGGCTTCGAGAGTGGCAGTGCGTCGTGGGTAGAAAGCTCCAGCGGTGGCTATGAGCTCATAGACGGCACTCGACCGCATACCGGCACCCGTAGCGCCTACCTGGGCGACTACAATAATGCCCGCAACTCGATCTACCAGACCGTGAGTATACCGGCAAGCTCTACGTCGGACAGTCTATCTTACTGGTGGTACATGACATCATCGGAAGGCACGACTACTGCCTACGACTTTATGTACGTCGAAGTACGGAGCACGAGCGGCGCGCTCCTGGGCACGCTGCAAACGCTGAGTAACAGGAACACGCGCAACACCTGGACCCAATCCACGCTGGATGTCTCGGCATGGAAAGGCCAGACCGTTCGTATAGAGTTCCGTGTGACCAACGATGTCTCGCTTCCAACAGCCTTCTTCGTGGACGACGTGGCGCTGAACTCCTGCAACTAGTCCGCAAGAGGAGAGATTCCTCAAATAGGGAATAAGCAAATGGCTCGCCTGTATGCGAGCCATTTGCTTATTCCCTATTTGAGGTGGTTTGTCACTGTTTCGGCGGGTTATCTGTATGCGTAACGACATCGCCCACCATGAACTTGGTGTGCTCATCTCGCATCTCTTCCAGGCTCTCTTTGTTCATCTCCTGCAGGCCGCTGGCTTGCGGGTGCTCCATTTCTCCCTCGGCCTCGGAGCCTGCTATCGGCTCAGGCAAGCTCCCAGGGGTAGGCTCCGCGGGCAGTTCTTCCAGGTCCAGATCATCGTCAACGGTGTGTACACTCCCACCCTTACCGCTCGAGCTGTTGCCTGAACCGCCTATGATATGCGGTATCATGCTCAATAGCTCGATAGGCACCGGGAAGATGATCGTGGAGTTGCGCTCCGAGGCGATCTCGGTCAAGGTCTGAAGATATCTCAGCTGTATGGTGGCAGGCTCCGAGCCGATAATGTGCGCTGCGCGTGTGAGCATCTTGGACGCCTCGAACTCGCCTGATGCGTGAATGATCTTGGCGCGCTTCTCACGCTCGGCCTCGGCCTGGCGGGCCATTGCGCGCTGCATACTCTGCGGCAGCTCCGCGTCCTTCACTTCGACGATGCCGACCTTGATACCCCATGGCTCGGTCTGCTCGTCAATAATCTGCTGCAAGCGCATATTGATCTCTTCGCGCTGTGACAACAGCTCGTCCAGGGACGACTGTCCCAGCACGCTCCGCAGGGTGGTCTGCGCTATCTGGTGGGTGGCGCGCACAAAATCAACCACCGCAACAACCGCTTTCTCCGGGTCGAACACCCTGAAGTAGAGTACTGCGTTCACCCTTACCGTAACGTTGTCCTTGGTGATGACCTCCTGCGCCGGTACATCGAGCGTCACCACACGCAGGTCAACCTTCATCATCCGGTCAACGAAGGGGATAATCAGGAAAAGCCCAGGACCGCGAGCGCCCACCAGCCTCCCAAGCCGGAAGATAACGCCGCGCTCGTACTCCTGCACGATCTTGACCGCCGCTCCGGCCAACCACAATATCACCACTAGCGCGGCCACCAGAAAGATCAGTATGCTCAATAATGCGTCCAATGTATTGCTCCTAGTTGTCAGTTGTCAGTTGTCAGTTGTCAGTAGACGGCGTAAAACGTAAAACGGAACCACCAAGACGCCAAGAGCACCAAGGTACGCAAAGGTTCGCAAAGGTTTTTGGGGTTGAACCATTAATGAACTCTGTGACATTCAAACCCATAAGAACCTTCGTGATCTTCGTGCTCTTCGTGCTCTTCGTGTTTAAACCCATAAAGACCTTCGTGCTCTTGGTGTCTTGGTGGTTCAAACCGTAGAATCCCTGGCGTCTTGGCGTTGAAAATACGGTCATCCGCTCCCGGCTGCCGGCTGCTCTGCTGGGGTCGCCGCTTCGACCGTTAGCTTGAGGCCATCGGCGGCCACGATTTTCACAGCGTGCCCCGCCGGGATCGTGCCGTTGTTGCTCTGGGCGCGCCACAATTCTCCGGCCACGAACACCATGCCGGCAGGCGCCAGCTCGGTGCGGGCACGACCTATGCTGCCGACGAGGCTCTCCCTGCCGGTGGTCGGGCGTTTCCGCCTGGCCTGTACTACCTTATAGATGGCGAAGAAGAAGAAGAGGCCGAGGCCTGCGGCGGTGCCCGTCACCACCCAGGGCGACACGCCAGGCACACCTGGAGCAGCCGCCGTGTTTATCAGCAGCAGCCCCCCTATAGTCAGCGAGGCGATTCCGCCCGCGGTCAAAATGCCGTGAGTGGGGAGGAAAACATCGGCAATGAACATGACGAAGGCAAGCACGATGAACACCGCCCCGCCCCAGTTCACCGGAAGGGTGCCCAGCGCCAGGAAACCTACAAGCAGGAATATCGCGCCGATCACGCCAGGGAATACCGCGCCGGGATTAATAAGCTCCCAGGTTATGCCCAGCGTGCCCAGGCTTATCAGCACGAACGCCACGCTGGGGTCTGTAACAAGAAGCAGCAAGTCTTCGGAAAAGGTGGGCTCAAGCGTCCTGATCTCCGCGCCTTTAGTATGCACGGCCATCTGGTGCCCATCGGACATGCTCACCATCCGTCCATCGGCCTTCGTGAGTAAATCCGGCACATCCTGCGCCAGGAAATCAACGATATGCTGGTCAACCGCGGCCTGTGAGCCAACGTTCTCGCTCTGCCGGACGGCCTGCTCGGCGAAGTCCGCGTTGCGACCTCGCTGGTCGGCCAGGTTGCGTATCTGCGACACCAGCAGGTTCGTAACCTTGGCGCGCTCGGCGGCCGCATCGCCGGTTTCAGGCGTGGAACCGCTGCTGGTATCGCCCGTATTCAATATGACCTGGGCCGAGCCGATAGTGGTGTTGGGGGCCATTGCGGCCACGTGGCTCGCGTAGACCAGGAATATGCCCGCCGATGCGGCCATTGCCCCCTGTGGCGATACATAGACGATTACCGGCACGCTACTCGCCAGCATGGCTTTCACCATGTCTTGCATCGAGCTGACCAGCCCGCCCGGCGTGTCCAATTCGACCACAAGCGCGTTGGCACCGTCGTCCTGGGCCGCCTTGATGATACGGTTGTAGTATTGCTCGCTGATAGGCGTTATCGCCATATCGAACGTCGCTACATAGACGAAGCCGCTGCCGTTTGTCTGGTGGAGAGGAGATGCGTTTGCGGTAATGGCGAAAGGCTGCAACAGCCCACCAAGCGTGAGCAATAGCACGCCGAGGGTGAGGCTGCCGAGATAGCCCCATCGCAACACTCGGAACAGAAATGACGCGTTGCCCATAACAATCCTCCTACTGGATGTACGCACGGGACGATGACAGCGTCACATCTATTATACTCTATCCGCAGTCACGTTTGTTATCATAGAAAGTAACGAGCCGGCCCTGTGGCCGGCTCGTTCACTTTCTATGATAACAAACAGTTATTGAGCGGCAGACACAACTCGCTCCAGCGCAGGCTCGTTGGTGCAGGCGATGAATGTGACCGTCTTGCCGCTCCGCACCATATAGAAATAGCGCCCTGCGTCGGTGCGGAACTTGCCGGACATGGGCATCTTGGCGAAGGTTTCGTTCATCGCGCCCTCGAACTCGATTGCATCGTTGTCGGTGTCCCATACCACACTCGAGTAGACCATAAGCTCGTTTGCCAGCTTGTACATGGAGAACTTGCCGCCACCCCAGCCGGCTGCCCCCCTGTCGGGGTCGCTCGCGCCGTTTTGCTTGAGCATAAAGTTAAGGTCGAACTCGCCCAGCGTATTGGTCTCCTTGAGCACCCAGCCCTGCCCAAGCGGCCCGGAGAGGTCAGGCAATGTCACCGTCTTTGGCTGGTCCATAGGTACCTGCAGGAATTTTTCGGGGTGCATGATCTGCTCGGTCGAGCTGGGAGGATCTTGTAGCGACAGGTTCACCGTCGAGAAGCCTCCCACCTGCATGATGGTGGAAACGAACTCCGGCCCCATCGTGTAGGGGAATATAGTGTTCATGCCCAGGTAGAGCGGGGTCTTGTTCGCAACATCCGTCGACACGGTCTTCTGGTCGAAGAGGCTGCGGAAGTCCTGCCCGTTCATATATTCTGCCGCCCAGGCGTACCCGGCAAGCGTGGCGTCACCCTCTATGAGCGACCTGACGGCCAACTCGCGATCCTGGTCGGGGGCACCCACGGGCCAAAGCTTCGCCAGCTTATAGTTCTCGTCCTGCAAGCTATGTACGAATTCGTGCGCCATAGTCACCTGCGCCTGTGGATCGAGAAGCTGTTGCGGCGTGTCGGTAATGACGATCATCTGCTTGGAGATGGGGTCGTACTGGCCCAGAATATCGTCGCTGCCGAGATCGGCGCTAGCTTCGTAGAAATCGATGGAAGGGTCGCTGACCAGCCTCAACATCCAGAGCTGCTGGAGGTAAAGCTGCACCTGGTCGAGCGGCACGGTGGCTTGCATCTCCTTTTTATACTGCTCGCGAAACTGATTGCGGGTGAGAAAGATCACAGGCAGCTTGTCCAGGGGCTGCAAGCCCCGCAGGTCCGACGCGCCTCCTTCGATCCAATTGATCTGAGCCTGCAACCTGGGAGGTACAGGCTGGAAAGTAGCCGTCGGCTCGAGTGTTGACATTTCGGTGGGAGTATCAACCGGCCCGGCAGCCGTTGGGGTGGCTACCACCAGCGCATGGATCACAACCGTCGGGCTGGGCCTGACAGCCACTGGAGGAGGCTTGCCATTGGCGGAGGCGTTACCCGAAACGAGGGCATGCAGTGCCACCACTATCGCAGTCACCGTTATAAGCCCTATTATGAAGATAGGAATGATAGGATTTCGCATAGATGCACCTCACGGTCGGCTGGGACGTAAACGAGTGGGTAGTGCGGTAGTGCGTAGTGCGTAGTGCGTAGTGCGGTCGGGCGTCGTCCGCCCACTACCGTGGTTGGCCCATCTACATCATAGGGTATTGAGGAGGTGCGCGGTATAGTCCAGATTTCCTATTGGAAATATATATTGTTCCTACTTACTCCTTCTTCAGGCCGGCATGCACAAGCGCCTGTATAGAAGGATAAGGGCTGACTACACCGTTCCGGTAGCCGAGATAGATAGGGTTAGGGCCCAACTTTGGCGGGGTAGCCAGGGCCTGCTTGATCACGGGGTCAGGGAGGGGCTGCTCGATTTCATGAAGGTCTATGGGGCGACCGGGGTAGAGATACGTCATAGACGCCGCCAGGCCCGTATTTAAGAGGAAGACCGTTTTATAGTAGGTAGGCGCGCCACCAAAGTATATGGTAACAGGTTGGTTGGTGTCGGGCACAAAGGTCTGAATCTGGCGCAGGATGCTTCGCGCTTCCTCTCCCAATTCATACCAGACAACGTTCTGGTAGATCGTGCCGAGGCCCCAGAAAAGGAGGAGCGCGGTTATGAATATGTAGCCGGGGTTCAGAGTACGGATTGCCTGAATTGGGCGCAGCCCAAGAACCTGCGGATTGCGGATTGCGGATTGCTTGTTCCGGCGCTTCTCAGCCCTTTCCACCAATCTTTTGGCTATCAAGGCTCCGAGCAAGCAGACGCCGAACGAAGGGATGTAGAGCCAGCGCAACTGCGAGAGATTAGCCGTGGGCAGCAAGGTAAGTGCGAGCCATAGGAGCGAGTAAATCGCCCACCGTCCCAGCCAGCGTGCAAGCAGCAGTGCTGCGGCCAGGCCGGCCAGTACGATAGCGACTTTGAGAAAGACCGGCGCACCGGGAACAAAGCTCGGCCCGTTGGGCAGCCCCACAATCAGCATCACGTTGCTCGCAGCGGCATTCAGAAGGCCGGTGGGGTCCAACAGTTTAGGGCCGCCATAGACAGTCGTGACTATATGCGCGGCCACAAGGTAGTAGCGCATCAGAGCATATATTGCCACGATCCCCAGGAACGGGATGTGAGGAGCGAGCCTGCCAAGCCAGTAGCGAATGCCCTGAGATCTCCATCGCGGAGGGGGATATAGAAATAGATCGGTGAGCACGAGCGCCACGGGCACAGTGACGCCCATCTCCTTGCCAAGCAGGGCTCCCAGGGCACATAGCAATGCCAAAGCGTATAATAGTAACCGGTGAGCGGTGGCCGGTGACCGGTCGTCGGTCTTCCTTGGTCCTCCGTCTTCTGTCCTTCGTCCCGCCTCGTGCCTCTTTTGCAGGTACATTACGAAAAAGAGCACGGCCGGGAAATAGAAAAGGCCCGCTACCAGATCGGCACGACCTCCTATCCACGAAACAGTTTCCGTATGGGCAGGTTGGAGGGCAAAAAGCGCACCCGTGAGAAGCGCGGGCCACCAATCGTTCAGCAGGCGATAGGCTATGCAGGCGACCACTATGGTGGTTACAGCGTGGAAGAGGATGCTCGACAGGTGCCAGCCGAAGGGGGACTTTCCCCAGAGCGCGTAGTCTATCGACCAGCTTGTCCAGTTCAGAGGGCGGTAAAAGGCCCTCGAAGGCACGGTCGGGTCGAAAAACGCGACCACCCTGTCGATACTCTTTGGAACTATGTAGTTGTAGTCGTCCGCGACCCAGAAGTTGAACGGAGTGCTGGCGTAGGCGGCTACCACAGCCAGCACCAGCACTCCGAAGCGCAAAACCGGAGAGCCGGTCGGTTTTGTGGCTGCAGGGTCGCTCTGCTTGGTGTCGCTAAGTTCAACCTGGCTCAGAGTGCTCACGCCCAAGATTATAGCACAAGCAATTCCAGCCATTACAGGACAGGTGAGCGTTCGAGATTGGGTTGTAGGGGCACTCGCAGCGTCCCATTGACCCCAACTAATTCGGTTAGGGGACATCGCACGGCGGTTGAAACCGCGTGCTAGTAGTACGAAGTCCGCCTTCGCGGACTAGTCGGGCCACCATTGTGCTCGCTATCAAGCACAATGGTGGGAATGTCAGCCTGCGAAGGCAGGCTTTGTAGACATAGCACGCGGTTTCAACCGCCGTGCGTTGCTCGTGTCGCCACCTTTATCTGAATTAGTGGGAACAAATGGGCAGTGCCGTGCCCCTGCATTATCTCCTACCCCACATATTTGAAAGCTTATTATGACTGGAGGCGGTGGACAGGCCGGCTTCGATAGGCTAAAATCGCCACACCAATACGCGCTTGTCCATGAGAGGCTCGCGAGGAGGCAAGATGGCTGTGCCGGGAAATTCCGATAGCGATTCTGACAGCAAGTACTCCGAAAGCCTGGCTGGCGAGGGAGAGCACTGGGGCAATTTCATTGCAAAGCGATTGATTGAACACAATGAGATACCGGGCTCGGTGGACTTCCGCCTTTTCTTCACGCAGTATAGCTACAGGCACAAATGGGGCCCGCCGTGCCTTGGGCCTATAGCTATCAACTTCAGAGAGCGCGAAATACGGTATCTTCTCACAGAGGCCACCAGGGTTCCCGGCAGCCATGTGCTCGACCTCGGTTGCGGCGCGGGCTGGCTCAGCCTGGAGTTGGCTCGCCAGGGCGCGCACGTTACCGCCCTCGATATCTCCCAAACGAATCTGGCGCTCGGCAGGCATATGGTGGAAACCAATGCTCGCAACTTCCCTTTTCTCTACCGGAAATTCGCCGGGCTGCCGTGCAGGTTGGAGCAATTCGGAAGTGTGGAGTACATCTACGCCGACCTGAACAGCGTAGAGCTGCCGAAGGGCGAATACGATGCGGTAGTGGTATGGGACTCTCTCCACCATGTGCGAGACCTGGAACAACTGCTCGACCAGGTACGCTTGTCCCTGAAACCCAATGGGGTATTCGTAGGGGTCGACCATGCCTTCGCGACCCCGCTGACCATAACCTTTAATGACATAGTGGGGCCCTGGCTCAGAGATCTCAACCGGTGGCTAACCCGCACGAACCCTGAATGGCTCTACAAGGGAGTAAACGAGCCGGCAGGCCAGTATGATTGGGGAGTGCTGGGTGTAGATTACGATGTAAAGCCTATCCCCGGTTTCGAGGCTTTCGAAGCTCTCGTACGGGACGAGATGCTTTCGATTATCAGGGATGGGCAGCCGCAAGAGACGCTCCACAAGCTTGGTCCTAACAGCAGGTTGCCCGACAAATCCGATGTGATCACAGGAGAAGAGGTCTCCCCGTTCGAGGATGTGAGCGCCGAGCGCGTCATGCGGACGCTGCTCGAAACCTTCCGAGCGCAGCATTTCCGGACCATCTGCCCGTTGATTACGCCCGAGCAATACTTCACTCCCCCGCGGAGCGAGCCTGAACGCATTTTTCAACACTATCTTTCGGCGCTGCTCGTCGATTTCAACGAACGGGCTATCGAGCAAATGAGAGCGGATGGCCAATGGTTTCTCTTCCACTTGACGCCCGAACAGCCGAATCCGGACGACCTGGAGGGGAATCTTTCGCGCATCACGTCGAGTGTAAGCGCCGAATCGCTTGTCTACCAACTGCAGCGAAGCACAAGCGAGTTGGCTGAGCAATCGGAACATATTTTCACTTTGGAAGCCCAGTTGGACGCATTGAGAAGCGTGTCTGCGATTAGCGAGTCGTATTCTTCGCATATAGAGGCCGAGCTTGCCCGCAAGAACGCGGCAATAAGCAGCCTGGAGGATCGGGTAAGAGAGTTAGAAAAGGAGTTGATCAGGGCGAGAGTACCGCGTCTGCCCTGGAAGAAGCGCAACAGCTGACAATGTAGGCATATGAACGGGCCTGTGCAGCCTAATCCTGACAACAGATGTCACCATTATCCTGGTATAATATATAGTGAGAGAACGTTATTTAGAAGACCGTATTTAGGAGAGATAGAGCGAATGCCGGAGTTTCAGATAGTATCGGATTTTCAACCGACCGGAGACCAGCCCCAGGCCATTGAGGGGCTGGTTGAAGGCATCAATAGTGGCATGAAGAAGCAGACCCTGCTTGGGGCAACAGCGACCGGTAAGACTTATGTGATGGGCCAGGTGATCCAGGCTACCCAGAAGCCAACCCTCGTGCTGGCGCACAACAAGACCCTTAGCCGCCCAGCTTTACCAGGAGTTCAAAGACTTCTTTCCCACCAACGCCGTCGAATACTTCGTTTCTTATTACGACTATTACCAGCCGGAAGCTTACGTGCCCAAGCACGACCTCTATATCGAGAAAGACGCCGACATAAACGAAGAGATCGACAAGCTGCGCCACGCGGCTACTCGCGCTCTGCTGGAGCGCCGTGACGTGATTATCGTGGCGTCGGTGTCATGCATCTTCGGTCTCGGCTCGCCTGAGGAGTATGGCAAAATCGCGCTGTCCCTCAAGAAAGGCGAAACCGTGCGCCGGCAGCGAGTGCTGCGCCATCTGATAGACAGCCACTACACACGCAACGACCAATCGCTGATCCGGGGCTCCTTCCGCGTGCGTGGCGATACCCTGGAGATACAGCCCGCCTACGAAGAGATAGCCCTCCGTATCGAGTTCTGGGACGACGAAATCGAGCGAATACTCGAGTTCGACCCCCTCACCGGTGAAGTGCTCATCGAGCGCACCGAAGTGAATATCTACCCGGCCAAGCACTTCATCACGTCCGACGAAAAGCTGGCCGCCGCAATCATAGACATCGAGCAGGAGCTGCAGGACCGCGTGCTGGAGCTGCAGGCTGAAGGCAAGATCGTAGAGGCCCAGCGATTGCAGCAGCGCACCCGCTACGACCTCGAAATGCTGCAGGAGACGGGCTACTGCTCGGGAGTGGAGAACTATTCGCGCCACCTCAGCCGCCGCCAGCCGGGCGACCAGCCCTGGACCCTCCTCGACTACTTCCCGGACGACTTCATGGTGATGGTGGACGAGTCGCATATCAGCCTGCCGCAGGTGCGTGGTATGTTCGGTGGCGATCATTCGCGCAAAGCCACCCTCATCGACTACGGCTTCCGCCTCCCCTCTGCTGCCGACAACCGTCCGCTCACCTTCCAGGAATTCGAGAGACATATCAACCAGGCGGTGTTTGTGAGCGCCACGCCGGGCCCTTACGAATACGAGCATAGCGAGCAGATTGTGGAGCTTATCATCCGCCCCACCGGCCTCGTAGACCCGTCTATTGAGGTCAAGCCGACTGTGAACCAGGTGGACGACCTGGTAGAGCAGATCAGAGAGCGCACAAGCAAGGGCCAGCGCGTCCTCGTGACGACCCTGCGCACCAAGTTCGCCGAGCAGATAGCCGACTACCTCAAGGAAGTCGGAGTCAAGGCGCACTACATCCACCACGAGATAGAGGTGCTCGAGCGCGTCGAGATCCTGCGCGATTTGCGGCTGGGTATCTACGACGTGGTGGTCGGCATCAACCTCCTGCGCGAAGGACTGGACCTGCCCGAAGTGTCGCTCGTGGCGATTCTGGACGCCGACAAGGAGGGCTTCCTGCGCTCGCGCGATGCGCTGATCCAGCAAATAGGGCGCGCGGCCCGCCACATCGACGGCCACGTCATTATGTACGCAGACGTTATCACACGATCGATGCAGGCCGCCATCGAAGAAACCTACCGCCGCCGCGAAATCCAGATAGCCCACAACAAGGAACATGGCATCGAGCCTGCCACCATCCAGAAGGAAGTGCGCGACATCACCGAGCGGGTGCGCCAGATAGCCGAGGTCAAAGGCGAGTACACGGTCACGCCCACCGGAGAGATCACCCTCAACAGGGACGAGATCGCCCGCATGGTCAAAGACCTGGAAAGCCAGATGAAGAACGCTGCCAAGCTCCTCGAATTCGAGAAAGCCGCCGCTTTCCGTGACAAGATCGTGGAGCTTCGTAGGATGATGGAAGTTGAAGTCTAGCCACGACCTCACCCAACAGCGTCTTCACAACCAGTTCATCACCCGGCCAACATTCGAAAAGCCGGGTGATGTCGTGAAATGGTTCGGTGCGGTGCAGGCGCAGGACTATCTGGGCGCGCTCTGGGCGGTTGGCCTACGAATGGGAAACGCCACGGAAGCCGCTATCGAACAGGCTATCATCGATCGGACTATCGTCCGCACCTGGCCGATGCGAGGCACGCTTCATTTCGTCGCGCCTGAAGATATCAGGTGGATGCTCAAGTTGCTAACACCCCGCGTAATTGCAAACAACGCGCAGCGGATTTACCGCGATTATGGTCTCGACGCAGTTGCTATTGCACGCAGCAGAGATCTGATCGAGAATGCCCTCGGAGGTGGCAAATGCATGCCCCGCAATAGATTGTATAAAGTGCTTGAAGAGAGCGATATTTCGCCCGTCCCCGCAGAGGAACCTGCATATCATTGGGTGGCTTGCGATGGATGGGGTGATCTGTTTCGGCCCACGCCAGGGCAAGCAGCAGACGTTCGCGTTGCTGGATGAGTGGGTGCCTGCGAGTAGAGTGTTGGAGCGCGACGAAGCGCTTGCGGAGCTTAGTAAGCGCTACTTCACCAGCCACGGTCCCGCAACCATACAAGATTTCGCCTGGTGGTCGGGCCTGACGGCCGCCGATGCACGCGCGGGCCTTGAGATGGTCAAGTCTGAATTCGTGCAAGAAGTAGTCGATGGCAAGACATACTGGCTCAGCCCGTCCACGCCTGTCCACAGATGCTGAGCAACAAAGCCAACCGCTCATTTGCTGCCCGCGTTTGACGAGTATACCGTTGCTTACAAAGACCGCGCCGCCATACTTGATCCCGCGCATGCGGACGCAGCGAGAATTGACGTCAGGGGCAGCGTCCTCAATCCGAGCATTGAAGTAGATGGCCGCATCGTGGGCACCTGGAAGCGCATATTTGGAAAAGATTCGGTCGTTATTACAGCCCAACCTTTCGGGACACTCTCCGGTATGGAGAACGAGGTCGTAGCCGAGGCAGCAAGTCGCTATGGGAAATTTCTTGAATTGCCTGCCTTTCTATCTTAGTGCAGGATCAGCGATAATATTCGACATGCGACCAAAAATACTCCTCCACCTCGAAGGCGGCACGCTGCTAATCGTGTCGCTGATTCTATATGGCTATACAGGTGGCAACTGGCTCATCTTTGCATTGCTGATACTCGCGCCGGACCTGTCAGCGCTGGGCTACCTGGCGGGCAACACTACCGGGGCCTACACATATAATCTCTTCCATATGTATCTGCTGCCTGCAATCCTCGGCATGTACGGATTATTGGGCTCGAACCCGCTGGCTCTGCAAATCGCGCTTATATGGTTCGCCCATATCGGTGGGGATCGCCTGCTCGGTTTCGGCTTGAAATATCCTTCGGCGTTCAAGGACACCCACCTCGATCGTGTGTAGGCGCATGTAGTTCGCTGCGCATCCGGGAACTTTCTCCACGGCACTATCGTCATTACCTCATAAGGGTAGTGACGTTCTACCTTCACGCACCCAATAAAACACCACAATTCCGACCGGAGGAGAAAGAAATAAAATGAAATCAGCAAGCAATAGAACCCTGGCAATGGTTAGCATGGCCCTTTCGGTGCTGCTCATACTCGGCGCATTCACAGTCGTATGGCTTCTGCCTCGCGACGCAGCCCCGGCAGCCGCTCAAAGCTCTGGAAGCAACGCTTCACAAATCACGGTTGCCGGCACGGGCAGCGTGAGCGTTACGCCCGATACCGTCAAGATAACCGTTGGCGTATCCGACCAGGAATCCACAGTCGCGGCGGCACAAAGCAAGGTTGATAGCGGCGTGGCAACTATCACCGGCAAGCTGAAGGCGGCAGGTATCGATGCGAAAGATTATCGCACCGTCCAGTACAGCATCGAGCCTGTAATGGATTACAATAACAGCCCTCAGGGTCAGTCCATCGGCAAGCTATCCGGTTTCAATGTGACCAACATGATCGAGATCACCCTGCACGACACCGCGCAGGCTGCGCCTCTGCTCAACTCGCTGGTGAGCGCGGGTGCAAACAGTCTGTATGGGATCAACTTCTCGGTCTCGGACACCAGCACTCCCCAGCAGCAAGCCTACGATCAGGCCATGCAGGACGCCAAAAGCCGCGCACAGAAGATCGCCGCCCTCTCCAACCTGACCCTCGGCAAAATCGTCAGCGTCAGCGAGAACGGCCCGAGCACTCCCATTACATTCGATAACAAGTCGGCGGCAGTGGCCGGCGCAGCCGTCATCACCCCCGGCCAGCAGAATATAACCAGCACTCTGGTGGTAACCTACGAGGCGACCGCCAAGTAAGAACATAGGCCAGAGCCAAAGGGCGGAAGAGGAAGCAATGAAATGCCGCACTCTTCCGCCTTTTGGCACGCTCTTTGCTAGTACATACGTTCTAGAAAGGAGTGCAACAATGGCAAACACAACACATAGCAACCACTCTTCTAACGCCAACCGTGGCAATCAAAGCGGTAACAGGGAAGACAGGCGGAACGACCGGCAGGCCCCCGCCCAGAGCGATAACCTTCGCGACTCCCCGATGATGGCGCACCTGCTCGACGCTCTCCAGGACGGCACGGACATCGGCCACTATGGCCGCCTCGTTTTCGCGATGGTGGCCCGCCACTTCCTCGATGAGGACGAGATGGTTAGCCTCCTCGCGAAGCAGCCCAACCAGGATGAAGCGAGCGCTCGCGCCCTGCTTCAGCAGGTGACGGCCCGCGATTACAACCCGCCCAGGCGCGAGCGCATCCTCGAATGGCAAGCGCAGCAGGATTTCCCAATCTGCCCGAACCCGGACGATCCTTCCGCCTGCAACGTCTACAGCGAACTCCGCTTCCCTGAAGGCATCTACGACAACATCAACGAATTCTACGAAGAGCAGACGAACGCATAGCCGGTCTCGCAAAACGGACCGCGCCATCGATTATCGTGACCCGTAACTTAACGAACTCACCGCAGAGGCGCAGAGAGCGCAGAGTTACGCAGAGAATTATTAGGGTTTGATGGATAAACATGGGCATTCGTTGCGTAACTCTGCGGGCTGCGTGGCTCTGCGGTGAGTTCGGTAAATTATGAAACGTGCCTAACCACCGAAACCATAAAAATCTCTGCGTAACTCTGCGCCCATGAGCGGGGTGCCCTCTGGGCCGCGAACTCCCTCTGCGGTGAAATATCGTAATCTCCTATTCTGATATATTTATCTAATTCTCTCGAAAAGCATGAACCCTTTGCCGAAAAAAACTGTCTTATTATCATAAGCTGCGACAGCAGAGGCTAACTGGCGGCATTCGGACTGCACCCGTCCACTCCGACAGTTCATCATCCGTCGAAATGGGAGAGAGGCAATGCTAACGAAAGAGGATCTGACAGTTACAGTTGAGCGAGATGTGGCGGCAGCGCCCGCCGAGGTCTACAGGGCTTTCACGAACGAGTCAGCACTGCAATACTGGCTCTGCGATTCCGCTGATGTGGATGCGCGCATGGGCGGGCGCATATATCTGTGGTGGGACAAAGGCTACTATTCCAGCGGTGTATACACCGACCTCGATAGGAACAAGACGGTCGCCTTCACATGGCGCGGCGCCGGCGACCCGGAGGCCACCGAAGTGCGCGTTTCACTCGCGCCGCACGGCGACAATGGAACCCGTGTTACTCTGACCCACAGCGGCCTTGGCCCCGGTGAAGAGTGGGCTGAAGCAGTTTTCCAGGACAGGCGAGGCTGGGAGAGCGCTTTCGAAAATCTCGAATCCGTTCTGGAGACGGGCGTAGACCTGCGCATCTCGCGCCGCCCCATGGTCGGCCTGAACGGCTTTGGCGAGGTGAACGACGAGTTGATAGCCAGGCTGGGTCTCACCCGTGTCCGAGGGTCTCTGGATCTCCGGCCTTGTGGAAGGGATGGGCGCGCAAAAGGCTGGCTTGCAACGGGACGATGTCATTGTGAGCCTGGACGGCCACCCTGTCACGGGGTTCGCCACGTTCGGAAACACGATACAAAATTATCGCGCCGGAGAGAAGATTGAGGTCGGCTACTATCGAGGAGCCGACCACCACGCCGTGACCATGCATCTATCCGAGCGTCCTGCCCCTACCGTACCCGCCACGCATGATGCTCTCATGGAAGGGCTGCGCACCACCTATGCCGCACTTGATGCAGAGCTGGACGCGGCTCTCAAAGGTGTTACCGAGCAAGAAGCAGAATATCGCGTCGGGCCTGACGACTGGAATGCGAAAGAGATCCTGGCTCACCTGATCACTGTCGAGCAGGGTACCCAGAGCCAGATTTACGCGGCTATAGAGGACACCGACGTAAACGCGCCTTTCTTTTCCAACGAGCCACGACGAATTAGGGCCGTAGCCTCAACCTATGGCACGCTTGCCACCCTCACCAAGCAATTGAAACTCGCCGAAGCTGTAACTATAGCCCAGGCGGCTACCATGCCCACCGAGACACAAGCCCACAAGCATCTATATACTCCCGTAGCTATTTGGCTTAGCACCTTTCAGGACCACTACCGCACACATATCGCCGAGATGGTAAAGTCCATAAAAGCGGCTCGTTCACAGGCATAAGGGGAGTGCACCTGGCGTGTGCTTACCTGCCCCAAATAGGAGTGGTGCCGGCTCAGGTGGAGGTAGCAGAGAAAGCCAACGAGTTGGTGGTGGCCCCCACGCTGCTCACCCAACTTGATCTGAGCGGTGTGGTGGCAACAATGGAAGTTGAAAGCCCGGAGCAATCTCCGGGCTTTCCAGCGTTCGTGGGCGCAGAATGTACGCGCTTAGCGCGTAGGCTGTGGTGCCTGCAATTGGCGCACTGCCCATACGCTGTTTTTATACACTACCGGCAAATCCGACTTTGATTTGATGCTGACAACAGCATAGCCTGCGCCGTACTTACGGCCGAGATCAAGCAACTGGTCGTCGGTCAGCGAGTTGAAGCCGGACACAAGTTGCTCATAATAGCTCCACCCGAGCGCCAGAGGCTTGCCACCGGCGACGTCGTAAATACGTTGGCGCCAGTCAAACATATCTGCGTCCTCGAAGGGAGCCGCCTTGAAATCAACTACGACGGCTCTTTCTGCGTAAATCCTGAACGTATCGTCAGCAGGGGGCACGAGAAAGACAGCGTCGAGCGCGGTGTTATCTCTTGCCCACGACTCCACCTGCGCGTACGCACCCGAATAGTTCAGGTGCACTTGAACCGAGGCCATAGGCTGCGGAGACTGGGGGGCGACCCACGCGAGGATGATAACCGAGAGCGCGGCGACAAGCGCAACTGAGTTACCCACAAGCGCAACCCTGCGATACTTTGCGGTGGCCAGCGGCAATAGGGTCAACAGCAACACAGCAAGGCAGCAGGCAACAAGCGGAGTATACCTGGCATCCGCTTGCGTTGTAGCCACCAACGCAGTTTGTGCAAGGACCACCACGGTAGCCACCGCCCATGCAATGGACCCGGCACGCACCGGTATGTACCGCTTATGGGCCAGAAAGACCACCACTTCGGCTACCACGACGCTTGCGGCTACTACAAGTATATGAGAAGTATCTGCGAGCTGGTCGAAGACAAGAGCAGCCACCACAGCCACCGCGCCAATGCGTTGCGGCAAATCAGCACTCTCGACTAGAAGCCAGCAGTAGCGACCTATGTATATGGCACCCGCCAACTGGATGAACACTACCATACGGAAAGGCTGAAGGATGACCACGGAGATAAGTGGTTGGAAGATGAAGCCAACAGAGTTTAGCAGACAAAATGCCACGACACCTATGATAAGCCAGTCCAGGAAGAGCACACGCCCGGCCCTGAAGCGTGCTGCGGCTACGATAGCCATAAACCCACCGAAGGCGAGCCACGAGTCCAGCGGCCATGACGCGGGTAGCTGGTGCCAGGGCTGCCTTTGCCAGGCATAGAGATACATCAACTCCGACTGGTCAATAGGTGTCGAGTTGCCGGTTTTCATGAAGTAGCCGAGTAGCAAGCCAACAGATACAGCCGCCAGCAGCGCGGGCAGAGCCCTGAACAGTCGTGATCTTTCGGCGCCACGCGTAGACATCAGCAGGGCGAAAACGAACAACCCGCCGGCCTCAGGGCCGATAAGTGCGTGCAGGGCTCCGGTCACGGCAATGAGCAAGGCGGCGAAGTAGTAGCGGCCCGACAGCAGCAAGTAGGCAGACAGCACCACGATAGTGAAAGCCAGAGAGGCCGGGACAAATAGTGTGGTGACCAACTGGCTGCTGCCCAGGGAACCTTCTCTGTTGAAAAGGGCAATTGTTGCCGCAATAACACCTGCGCCTATAGCAACGGAAGGGGAGAGCAGCCGGGAAAGAAAGAATATACCGAGCGCCAGGCCCACCGTACACAGGACATATAGTAGTAGGTAAGCGCCGTCAATGCCAAGGAGCCAGGACAGCCCGGCCATCAGCCAGTCGAAAATCATCCTGGGGTTGAGCTTGGTGCTCAACTGCACGAACCAGTCGTTCTTGAAGAGCGAAGGATCGAGTATATGCTGGATCACCGGTATCTCGTCATCGTGATCGCTCACGCCGAGCTGGTATGTGTTGGTGACTATTGAGGCAAGCGCAATGGTCACCACGGCCAGCACCGCGAGGCCCAGGCTTCGCGAATTGGCGGTTATCTCGCCGGGGCCTCGAGATTCCCCAGCACCTACGATGGGATCGTCGGACGACACAACCGGTGCAGGTATCGCGGCTGAATGCAAACCTCTCCTCCATGGTTGTGCCGGTTGGCACAAGGTAAAAGATGCCGGTCGCGCAATTGAGTACTCGGGGTGGTGCCTGGCAAGGAGGAACCGAAATGGCCGATGCAGAGTGAAGCTGCTTGCTTCTAGCATAGCACACAAGCCGGCAGTTAGCAGGCGGCATGTGCGGGGAAGTCCCCTGGATGCCTATCAGTTTATCACAGGTGTCGGATCAACTCCCAGGGTCTATTCAAAGTCGAGAAAAAGCCCAGGAAGGGGCATCCAACTCCCCCTTGTCATTCTTCGCTTCGCTCAGAATGACAAGGTCAAGGTGGCCATCAGGCACCGACTTTTCATCAGCCCTAATGGTCACAAAAGCAGGGTCAATTCATTCTCGGTTGGCACTATCGTAGGGGCAGACCCACGTGTCTGCCCTGGTCGGGCGCAAATTCTCTATCCCACCAGGGCAGACACGTGGGTCTGCCCCTACGCCCCAAACCGCCTAGCAAGTGCCAAGAATGAATAGATCCTGTGGCCACAAGAAAGCGCTTGACACCATCCGACCTGGCGTGATATACTCGGATATATATTGACAATCGAATACAACCAGGCTCTTATCAAGAGAGGTGGAGGGATACGGCCCGATGAAGCCCGGCAACCAGACCAACGGCGGTCCAGGTGCCAATTCCGACAGAGCGATCTGTGAGATAAGGGAGTGGTTGGTGTGATGCTAACTGCGCATACCTGCCCCTCACCTTGAGGGGCTTCTTCGTCCCCCAGGTGAGCCGCAAACAGGTAAGAGAAGCATAAACCAACGCCCCCTTATCGGGGGTGATTTTTTTATCCATCAGTTGTCAGGTTGGGAATAATAGCTGATAGCTGGAAGCTACATTGCAATGAGTTTGATAGTCCAAAAATATGGCGGAAGCTCGGTAGCCACTCCTGCACGCATCAGGGCGGTAGCGCAGCGCGTGAAAGCCCGGTGGCAGGCGGGGGATCGGCTGGTCGTGGTGGTGAGCGCCATGGGTGACACTACCGACGACCTGCTGGCGCTCGGCAAGCTGCTCAACTCCGAGGCGCGAGGCCGGGAAGTGGACTTGCTCGTTTCCACAGGCGAGATCGTGTCCTGCTCGCTCCTGGCCCTGGCGTTGCAGGCTGTGGATGTGCCCGCTCGTGCCCTGACCGGTGCTCAGGCAGGCATCGTCACGGACGGCATTTTCAGCCGCGCCACCATAGCCGACCTCAAGCCTGACCGCCTCTGGGCGACCCTGGGCGCGGGCGAGATACCGATCGTAGCCGGCTTCCAGGGTATCAGCGGCGACGGCCGCAGGACGACCGACGCCGAGATAACTACGCTGGGGCGGGGCGGCTCGGACACTACCGCGGTGGCGCTCGCGGTGGGCCTCAAGGCCGACAGGTGCGAGATCTTCACAGACGTAGATGGCATCTTCACAGCCGACCCGCGCGCAGTGCCTCGCGCTCGTCAGCTTTCGCGGATCAGCCCCGTCGAGATGCTGGAACTGGCCCAGCAGGGCGCCCAGGTGATGCACCCCCGTGCCGTCGAGCTTGGCGGCCTTTACGCAATGCCCATCCTGGTGGCCTCCAGCTTTCGCGACCGTCCAGGCACCTGGATCCTATCGCCCGATATGCCCGTGCCTGGAATGCGGAATGCGAAATTCGGAATTGGGAATGACGCCCGCGCCGACTCTATGCCGTATTCAAATGACACTATTCCGAATTCCGAATTCCACATTCCGTATTCAAATGGGGGGGAGCAAATGGAACTCCGTAATAAAGTCTCCGGCATAGCCCACGATACGAACGTGGCGCGCTTGACCGTGTTCGGCCTCCCTAAACCCGCCTTCGCGCTGCATCGACTGTTCGGGCCGCTGGCCGAGGCCGGGCATCAACGTGGACGCCATAGCTCACTCTATCGAGCCTGGCGGCGAGCACGCCGATTGCACTTTTACCGTGGCTGAGGCCGACCTCGCCCATGCACTGGCCCTGACCGAGCAGACCGCCGCCCTGTTGGGCGCGTCGGCTGTGGAGGGGGATAGGGCCCTGGGCAAGGTGTCCGTAATTGGGCTGGGCGTGCAGCACGTGCCGGGGCTTGCCGCGCAGACCTTCGCAGCCCTCGAGAGTGCAGGCATCAAGATCGAGATGGTAACCACCTCGCAGGTGCGCATCACCTGCCTTGTGCCTGAGGGCCGGCTGGTGGAGGCGGCACGACTGCTCCATACCGCTTTCGGGCTGGACAGAGAGCCGGACGAGGAAGAAGGCTCTGTTGACGAGGCAGAAGACAAAGTGCCCGTAGGCGCACATAGGCACCAGCGCGCCGAAACGGATGGTGTGGCGTGTCTGTAGCAAACAAGAGGCGCGTGGCCGTTCTGGGGGCGACGGGACTGGTCGGCCAGCGTCTTGTGCGCTCTCTGGTGGGCCACCCATGGTTCGAGCTTGTGGCTGTGGGAGGGTCGCAGCGGCGCGCGGGCACGCCTTTCGGCGAAGCCCTCCACCCGCTGGCGGGCGGCGACCTGCACGAAGCCTCGGTACCACAGTTGCTGGCTGACCTACGGATGCAGCCCTGCGAGCCGGGACACGCCTACGATTGCGACCTTGTTTTCAGCGCGCTTCCTGCAGAGGTGGCGAATGAAGTCGAGCCCGCGTTCGCCCGGGCCGGGTACGCGGTCGTCTCCAACGCGCGCTCGCACCGGATGGAAACCGATGTACCGCTGGTGATCCCTGAAGTGAACCATGACCATATCGCCCTGGTCGAGACACAACGCCGGAAGCGTGACTGGCGCGGGTGCATTGTCACCAACCCGAACTGCTCGACTATCGCCATGACGCTGGCCCTGGCCCCGCTGGCCACCCGCTTCGGCCTCGAGGCGGTGCAGGTCACCACGATGCAAGCGCTCTCCGGCGCGGGGCTTAGCGGCCCCAGCGCTCTCGATATGCTCGATAACGTGGTGCCCTATATAGCCGGCGAAGAGGAGAAGATGGAGGCCGAGCCGAAAAAGCTGCTGGGCACGCTCGGCCCGGAGGGCATCGACCCTCTGGACATCAAGATCAGCGCGCAGTGCAACCGGGTAGCCACTTTGCACGGGCACCTTGAGTGCGTGGCAGTGAAACTGGCGAGCCGTGCGAGCCGGGAAGACGTGCTCGCCGCCTGGCAGGATTGGCACCCGCTGGAAGAGGCAGGCTTGCGTTTGCCAACCGCCCCGGCCCACCCCGTGATTTATCTTGACGAGCCGAACCGCCCTCAGCCTCGCATAGACCGCGACCTGGAGAACGGCATGGCCTCGATAACAGGCCGCCTGAGGTCCGATCCCATACTCGACTATAAGTTCGTGACCCTCGGCCACAACCTGGCGCGCGGCGCTGCCGGAGGCACCCTCCTGCTGGCCGAATTGCTCCACGCTTCGGGCCTGTTAGATTAGCTAACAGAGGCATGCACGTCAGGGAAGATGATGAAGCAGCAGGATCTACAGAATAATATCGCCATACTGGACGACGACCCTTCCATCACCGCGCACGGGTTGGATGGCGTCACTTCCGGCGTGCCTGTAGGCCCAATGCGTACAATGACACTCTCGGAGGGCCTCGACCTGGAATGCGGGACGCATCTATCCCCGATAGCGGTAGCTTACGAGAGCTGGGGCGAGCTCAACGCGGCGGGCGACAATGCCGTGCTGGTGTGTCATGCCCTCACGGGCGACTCGCACGCGGCGGGCAGATACTCGCCTGACGATACGCGGCTCGGCTGGTGGGACCCGCTGATCGGGCCGGGGCGGGCGTTCGACACCGAGAGATATTTCGTGGTGTGCGCCAACGTGCTAGGCGGCTGCAAGGGCACGACCGGCCCCTCGTCTTTCGACCCGGCGACCGGCAAGCCTTACGGCAGCGCTTTTCCGCAGGTGACGGTGCGCGACATCGTGCGGGTGCAGCGCGAGCTATTGCGTAGTCTGGGCGTGCGTAGGCTGGCGGTGGTCGTGGGTGGCTCGCTTGGCGGGATGCAGGTGCTTGAGTGGATGGTGATGTACCCAGATTTTGTGGAGGCCGCTATCCCGGTAGGGGCGTCGCTGGCGCACAGCGCGCAGGGTATCGCCTACAACCTGGTGGGACGAGAGGCCATCATGCTCGACCCGGCCTGGCAGGGTGGCGACTATTACGGGACCGGCCGCTCGCCGGAGCGCGGCCTTTCGCTCGCGCGCATGGTGGGCATCATTACCTACCAGAGCGAGGAGTCGATGCGCCGCAAGTTCCACCGCGAGCGTGTGGAGATAGAGGCCGAATTGTACTACGACCCCGACAGCCGCTTCCAGGTGGAGAACTACCTCCATTACCAGGGCGAATCGCTGGTCAAGCGCTTCGATGCCAATAGCTACCTGCTACTATCGCGGGCGATGGACCTGCACGATTTGGGCTACGGGCGTGGTGGGACAGAGGCAGCGCTGCAGCAGGTCAGCCCATCGGCACGCGCCCTGGTAATAGGCATCAGCAGCGACATCCTCTTTCCCACATATTTCCAGCGTGAGACGGTGGAGCAACTCAACGTCGTAGGCCGCCACGCCGAATACAGCGAGATAAGCTCGCCCTGGGGCCACGACGCCTTCCTTATTGAACATGCGCAGCTAACAGAAGCTATAACCGGCTTTCTTGAGGCGCAAGAGACCGCACACGCCGATAGATGGCGCGAGCACGCTTATTCATCGTAAACTGAGACAAGAGGTTAAAGATTAGAAGTGCCAACAAAGCAGCCGCTTAGAATAATACAACTGGGGTTCGGCAACGTAGGCCGCGCCCTGGTATCACAGCTGCAGGCTGCCCAGCAGCAATTCCCCTGGCTTTTGCTCTGCGGCATCGCGGACAGCAGCGGTCTCTGGCTCGCACCGGCCGGCTTTTCAGCGGAAGAGCGCCACGCTGCACTCGGACACCGAGCAAGCGGCTCGCCTCTATCGGCGTGGCGCCCGGCCTCTCAAGACGCCCGGTTCATACCGGCAGGCGAGGCATACAGCCCGGCTCTCGTTACCCGATTGGCAGCTCTTAGCCTGGAGCGCACTGTTGTTGTGGACCTCACTTCTTCGCAGGATCTTTACTCCACACTGCTCGCCCTCCGCGAGGCGGGACACCATCTTGTGCTGGCGAATAAGTGGCCTCTCACCGTGCCATACGACGACTACACCAGGCTGTGGCAAGCGGGCGATGGCACGAACCGACTGGGGCACGAGACCACAGTCGGCGCGGCATTGCCCGTGATCGGCCCCCTTGAGGAGCGCATGTCAGTGGGCGACCAGGTCGACGAGATCGTAGCGTCGGTGAGCGGCACGCTCGGCTTCGTGACCAGCTCCATTATGGAGGGCAAGCCCTTCTCGGATGCCTTGCGCGAAGCTGCGGCACGGGGTTACACCGAGCCTGATCCCCGTGTGGACCTGGGCGGCGTTGACGCCCAACGCAAGGCGCTAATCCTGGCGCGTAAGATCGGCCAACGGTGGAACCTTGCCGACGTGCAGGTCGATAGCCTGCTGCCATCTGCGCTGCGCGATATATCGCTGGAACGCTTCTGGGAAGAGTTGCCCGGCCTCGACGAGCAATACGCAAAGCGTGTGGCCGAAGCAAGAGAGCAAGGGAAGGCGTTGCGCTACCTGGCGATCATCAAGCCCGGCGAAAAGCCGTGGGTCGGGCTCAAGGCAGTGCCCGCGGATAGCGTGTTAGCGAGCACACGCGGCACCGAAAGCCTCTTCATGTTCCGCACCACGCTCTACAACGAGCAGCCGCTGATAGTGCGGGGCCAGGGAGCAGGCGGTGCGCTAACTGCCAGTGGCGTGCTGGGGGACATACTGAATGCGGAATGTGGAATTCGGAATGCGGAATAAAGACGGACCGGACAACATTCCGCATTCCGAATTCCACATTCCGCATTCAAAACAGGGGGAGCAATTAAATGACCGAACAACATACAAACGGTGTGGGACCGGGCGAGAAAGAGGGTAGGGAGCAGGGCTTCGCAACGCGGGCGGTGCATAGCGGCCTGAACCCGAAGCTGGAGGGCACGCACCCGACCGCTGTGCCTATCTACGCGACCACCACCTTCCTCGGCGATGATGCCGACGCGCTGGATGGCGTGCTTGGCGGTACGCGGCCCGGATATGTGTACGGGCGTTATGGCAACCCTACGGTGGCGTCGCTCGAAGAGGCGGCATCTGCCTTGATGGGCGCGCACGAGACGGCCACTATAGCCTTCAGCAGCGGGATGGCCGCCCTGCACGCTGCTCTCCTGCTCTGCGAGTTGGAGCCGGGCTCGGTGGTGCTGGCAGGGAGCGAGCTTTACGGCGCGAGCCATACCCTCCTCGCGACGCTTTTCGGCTCGTTCGATGTGCAAACCCGCTTCGTGGACATGGCCGACCTGGACGCCGTCAAGCAGGCCTTGCGCGAAAGCCCTGCCCCTCGCGTCGTGCTATTCGAGACCCTCTCCAACCCGCTCATAAAGCTGGCCGACGTGCCGGGTATATGCGCAGCGGCGCGGGAGGTGGGCGCGCTCACTATAGTGGACAGCACCTTTACGCCACCTCCGCTCATCCAGCCCCTGGCTCTCGGTGCTGACATCGTCATCCATAGCGCCACCAAGTATATCGGCGGGCACGGCGACGTGATGGGAGGGCTGGTGACGGTGGCCGATACCGATAGGGTGGCGGCTTTGCGGCAGATCTCCAAGCTGGCGGGCTCGATCCTCGGCCCGTTTGAAGCGTTCCTGATCGCCAGGGGCCTGCGAACGCTCGTCCTGAGGGTGACACGCCAGAGCGAGAACGCGGCATCCCTTGCGCAATGGCTCAGCGAGCAGCCGCAAGTGGCGAAAGTGCATTACCCAGGTCTTCCCACCCACCCGCAGCACGCCCTCGCCGAGCGGCTGCTGGCGCGACCTTACTGGGGCGCGATGCTTGCCTTTGAGATTACCGGGGCGGAATACGCCGACGTGCTGAGCTTCTTTGATGCGCTCAAGCTGGTCCTCCCATGTACCACCCTTGGCGACATCTTCACCGAGGTATCTTACCCACTCATGTCGAGCCACCGAGAGTGGTCGCCCGCCCAGCTCCGAAGGGCAGGCATCACCCCCGGTGTGGTGCGCGTCTCCGCCGGCATCGAGGATATAGAAGACATAATAGCCGACTTCGAGCAGGCGCTGGCGTCGGTAGGGGTCAGGAGTTAGGAGTCAGGGGCCAGGGGTTAGGGAAAGAGGGGTTGCAGGGATACTCCCCTGCCGTGGGCATTGGGGTGTCCCCCAATACTCTCATCTACTCTCGTATTCCCAGTAAGGTTGGTTGAAGTGGAAAAGAGGGGTGCAGGGGCGCTCCCCTGCCGGGGGCATGGGGTGTCCCCCAAAATACCTCTATTCTCTAATAAGTTGAAGGAAGAGGCACCGGCCCTTGACCCCTGGAAAGGAACAAATGACACTACATATAGAAAAACTTGCGCAGGAAGCCATCAGCGCGCACGCCGAAGAGGGATATCCTAACGAGATATGCGGCGTGCTGCTTGGCAAAGGTAGCGAGGGCGAGCGGAGCGTTCACGCTATCATGCGCATCGATAATTCGTTCGAGGCGGACGAGCAATACCATCGCTTCCTCATCACGCCGCAAGAAATGTTCAAGGCCGAGAGGCTGGCGCGCCAGCAGCGGCTTGACGTGATCGGCATTTACCACTCGCACCCAAACGAGGAAGCGCGCCCGTCGGAATACGACCGCGACCACGCTGCCTGGTCGGCCTGGGCATACATCATCGTGTCGGTGCGCTCAGGCTGTACCGAGGGCATGCGAGCGTGGAAGCTGCGGGAGGATCGTAGCGCCTTTGACGAAGATGAACTGGTTATAGGATAAGAACTACAGGAGGAAAAAAGGTGAGCATAATAACGTCTCTGAAAAGCACGGCACAGGCAGAAGGATATACATGCAACGACAATATACCGATGCCGATCGTCAACCTGAACCGCTGGACGCTGGTGATAAGTATACTGGCGGGCCTGATACTCCAATGGCCGCTGGTCACAACAGCGCTCTTCGTGATACTGCTCTTTGCCGTCACCTTCGGGCAGCGGGGCAGTCTCATATTCCAAACGGGCAAGCGGCTTATAGCGTTTGGCGTGCTGAAGTCGAATGGTGATGAAGAAGGTGAAGATCGCAAGCTGATGCGCTTCAACAATTCCATCGCCCTCACGCTCCTGGGCCTCGCCCAGGTAGCGTTCCTGTTGGGCGTGCCCGTGGTAGGGTGGGCGCTCTCTCTGCTGGTAGTCGTCGCGGCCTCTGCAGCTCTGATGGGCTTCTGCCTGGGCTGCGTCCTCTTCTATCGCTTCCGCGTATACCGCTATCGCCTCTTCGGAGCGCGGTAGGAGGTGCAGGAGAACTCCCCTGCGGGGGGTTGGGGTGTCCCCATATTCCTCCTTCCCTAGCGGATAGAGGGTGCAGGGGCGCTCCCCTGCCGGGGGTTTGGGGGACACCCCAAAATCCCTCTACTCTCTAACGGGTGGGTCGAAGATAAACCTCAAGAAACAGTAAAATAGTAATAAGGAGAAAACAAAATAATGGCGAAAATCATAATTCCGACAGCATTGCGGCAATATACAGCGCAAGCTGACGAAATAGACCTGGCGGGCGGCACGGTGAACGACCTGCTCACGAGCCTGACCGAACGCTACCCCGACCTGCATAAACACCTCTATAACGAGCAGAACAGACTGCGTAACTTCGTGAACATCTACCTGAACGATGAAGACGTGCGCTATCTCCAGAAAGGCGCAACCGAGGTGGCCGAGGGCGACACCATCTACATCATCCCGGCCATCGCGGGCGGTGCATCAGGCATCGCGGTACCCCGTCAGACACAAGCGAACGGCCATGAGGACGAAACAGAGCTATCCCGCGAAGAAATCAGGCGCTACAGCCGCCACCTGATCGTGCCCGAAGTGGGCATGGACGGGCAGAAGAAGCTCAAGACGAGCAGCGTGCTGCTGATAGGCGCGGGCGGGCTTGGGATCGCCGCTGGCCCTCTACCTGGCGGCTGCAGGCGTGGGGCGCATCGGCATAGTCGACTTCGACGTTGTTGACGAAAGCAACCTCCAACGCCAGGTGATACACGGCACGTCGGACGTGGGCAGGCCCAAGCTGGAGAGCGCGAAAGCGCGCATCCTCGACATCAACCCGCATGTGCAGGTCGATACTTACGAAGTTCCGCTCTCCTCAGAGAACGCGCTTGAGCTATTCAAGCCTTACGACGTGATCGTGGACGGCACGGACAACTTCCCGACGCGCTATCTGGTGAACGATGCCTGCGTGCTGCTGGGCAAGCCGAACGTCTACGGCTCGATCTTCCGGTTCGAGGGGCAGGCGTCGGTCTTCTGGGCCGAGCACGGGCCATGCTACCGCTGCCTCTACCCTGAGCCGCCGCCCCCAGGACTGGTGCCGTCGTGCGCCGAAGGTGGAGTGCTCGGCATCCTGCCCGGCACGATAGGCACGATCCAGGCTACCGAGACCATCAAGCTGCTGCTCGGCATTGGTGAGCCGTTGATAGGCAGGCTGCTGCTGTACGATGCGCTCGATATGCGCTTCCGCGAGATGAAGCTGCGCAAGGACCCCGAGTGCCCCGTGTGCGGCCAGCACCCCACCGTCACAGAGCTGATCGATTACCAGCAGTTCTGCGGCATCAACCCACGCGAAGAGCGCGGCGAGACCGACTTCGACATCTCGGCCAAACAGCTAAAGGCCCGCCTCGACCGGGGCGACGACCTGGTGCTGCTCGACGTGCGCGAGCCCGCCGAGTGGAAGATCGCCAGGCTGGAAGGTGCCAGACTGATCCCGGTAAACAGCGTAGTGGCCCGCGCCAGCGAGCTATCCACGGCGGACGAAATCGTGATCTACTGCAAGTCGGGCGTGAGAAGCGCCCGCGCCCTGCACGCCCTACGAGAGCTGGGCTTCCGCAAGCTATGGAACCTGAGCGGAGGCATCACCGCCTGGGCCAACGATGTGGACAGGCGAATGCCACGCTACTAGCTGGCACAGCCATGGGACCTTTATTATCTTCCAAACTTTGGCCCTGCGGGCCAAAGTTTGGAAGATAATAAACTCTATTCTGCCCTCCACCCTTGCCTTGCACTTCAAAAATAGATCCTATTGTACAAGCAATTGAAGAGTGCTATCATCCCAACACGCCTCGCTGAAGCTGTGCGCGGGGCTTTGGCTGCATCTGTTCATTGTATTCGGTGTACTCGCGATAGTGGCGGGCGTTGGAGCAATAGCCATGTCGTGGCGGGTCAAGACGCTAACCGGCAACTAAGCGGGTAACAGCTCAGAACCGCACCAGTTCCTCCAACGCCTTCTCTATCTTCTTCGCGGTGGGCATGACTGCCTCGAAGAGGTTGTGGTGGGTGGGCGAGGGCACGTCGGCGCAGGCTACGCGCTTGATGGGCGCATCGAGGTAGACGAAGGCTTCGTCGGCTATCTGCGCGGCGATCTCGCCGCCGAAGCCGCAAGTAAGGGTGTCCTCGTGCACGATGAGCACCCGGCCTATCTCCTTTGACAGCCGACATGACCGCCTCCTTGTCCCAGGGCACGATCGGTGCGCAGGTCGAGGATGCGCGTCTCGTGCCCCGGTGCTCGCGGCCACGGCGTTGGCCGCTTCCATGGAGCGATAGACGGTATCGCCCCAGGTTACGATCAGCACATCGTCACCCTCGCGCACCTGCGGCGCCTGGCCGAAGGGCAGCGCATAATCGGGGCCGGGATAGGGCGCGTTGGCCTCGCTGTACCTGTAAAGCAGGCGATGCTCCAGGAACATCACCGGGTTGTCGCCGCGCAGCGCCGTGCGGAGGAGGCCCACCGCGTCCGCCGCTGTGGAGGGGTAGGCGATCTGCCAGCCCGGCAGGTGCGCGAACACGGCCTCGCCCGTAACGGCGTGCCAGGGGTCGCCGCCCATTAGCTGGTAGCCAACGGGGATGCGCAGCACGATCGGCCCGCCGAAGCGCCCATGCGTGCGCCAGCTGACGCTGCCCGCGTCGGTGATCTGCTCGTGCGCGGGGTCGGCGTATTTGCGGAACTGTATCTCCGGCACCGGCCGCAGGCCGTTCATCGCCATGCCCACCGAGCGGCCCATGATACCCTCTTCGTTCAGGCTGGTGTCGAAGCAGCGTTCCTCGCCGAAGCGTGTTTGCAGCCCGTCGGTGACGCGGTGCACGCCGCCGAACGCCCCCACATCCTCGCCGAACACCAGGATCGAGGGATCGCGCTCCATCTCGTCGGCCAGCACCTTGCCGATCGATTGCTGCATGGTGAGGCGGGGGCCCTCGGTAATGCGGATTGCGGATTGCGGATTGCGGATTGCGGGGTCGGGGGCGAAAAGATGAGTGAGGGCGTCGCTGCTTTGCGGGTCGTGGCCGTCGTTCCAGGCGGATTCGGCCTGCTCGCGGGCGAAGTCGGTGGCCTGCTCGCGCATCTCATCGATCTGCGCCTGGGGGATGCCATGCTCGGTCTTGCAGGAGGGTTATCAGGCGGGCGAGGGGGTCGCGGCGGGCGTCCTCCTCCTTCTCGTCGGCAGCTCTTGTACGCCGCCGGGTCCTGCCAGTTGTGCCCGGTGAGGCGCGGCACTTTCACATGCACCATCTGCGCGCCGCCGCCATCCCGGGCATCCGTGATCGCGCTCAGCAAGGCTCTGTAGAGGGCCGGGATGTCGCCGCCTTCCAGCGATTGTATGTGCAGGTCGCGGAAATCGTGCAGGTTCTCGACTATGGAGGCAGCCGCCGCTCTGGTAGCGCCAGGGCACCGAGAGAGCGTAGCGGTTGTCCTCGATAAGCATTACATAGGGGAGCTTGAGGGGCGCGGCGATATTGACCGCGCTCCAGAAGCCGTTAGTGGAGGTCGCGCCGTCGCCTGCGTGGGCCAGGGCGACTGCCCCTTTATAGTCGTCCTGCTCCATCACATTTACGCGATACTTGATCGCCTGCGCCCAGCCGATCGCCGGTGTGAACTGCGCGCCCACGTCGCCCGAAGCGGGCAAAACGGTGACGCCGCCTGGCTGCTTGTGGTTGAATACCACGCCGATATCGCGCCCGCCCGACACGCCCTCGAGCTTGTGCATGTTGCTGGCGAACGCCTCGAACGGGCTGAGGCCCACGCCGAGCATGAGAGGGCGCGAGCGGTAGTAGACCGTCGCGGCGTCGTGCGGGTGGTGAAGAAGGGCTGCCGCGATGAGCTGCGGTATCTCGTGCCCCTTGGCCCCGAACTGGAACTTGAGCTTGCCTTCGAAGGGCTTGTCGGGGTTCGGGCGGTACTCTTTGGTCACCTCCAGGTCGTCCATAGCCCGGGAGATGAGGGCGCGGCGGAGGATAGAGAGCCACCACTCGGTATCAGGATTGTTGAGGTCGGATGGCGCGGCCAGCGGCTGCCACGCGCCGGTGGAGACAGGTTTCGTCAGCATATACTCCTCGTCGAGTTCGATCCCGTCGAATATGCCCTGCCGGTGCCTCGGCATGGCTAGTAATAGGGCGGGACGTGGGATACCCCACAACCCCGCCCCATATCATACCAAAAACCGACCTATCAGACGAAGGACGAAGGTAGTTAGCCTTCGTCCTTCGTCTTTTGCCTTGTCTTTAGTCTACGGCTTGAGTGCGTCAGGAGGGTTGCAGCCTGGGAAGAAGGTGTTTGCCACTATCTTCGATGTCTGCCCTCTCGTGGCGTTGTTGTTCGGTAGGAAGTACGGCAGGTTGAGCGGTGGCTGGCACTGCCCCGCCGGGGAGTGTCCGCATGGATAACCACTCATGACGTTGCGGCTGGTAAGCCTGTAGGTGTAGGTGTAGTATGTGCTGCCCACCGGCACGTCCTGGAACTGCTGCCCTATAGGGGGGTTGTTATACCCCGCCGCGTTAGACACGATCTTTGAGATCTGTCCTCTAGTAGCATTGTTGTTGGGGCGGAAGTAGGGCAGGTTGGCAGGTGGCACGCACGCCTCTCCTGGCCCGCCGCAAGCATAGCCGCTGATGTATCCGCGAGAAGCCAGCCTACCTATGTACTGGTAGAAGGTAGAGCCGACGGGCACGTCCTGGAACATCCGGGTGGTCTGGTTATCCTCGAAGCCTGCAGCATTGGACACTATCTTTGATAGCTGCCCACGGGTCACATCGTTGTTAGGACGGAATGTGCCGTTAGGATAGCCATTGATAAGCCCAAGGCAGGCCAGGCAGTGGATGTACGGGTAGAAAGTGCTGCCGGGTGGCACATCTGTGAATGTGATGGTGCACGCTGTGGGTATAGCTGTGGGTGTGCCGGCTGTGACGGTAGAAGGCGTGGCTGTGGGCGTGCCAGGTGGGGTGACAGTGGGTACCGGTAATGTGTCAGTTGGCAAAGGCGATGTAGGCGTGCTAGGCGGGATTGTGGGTGTAGACGTGGGTGTGGATGTAGGTGGCAGGGGTGTATTGGTAGCTGTCGGTGTGGATGAGGGCATGGCGGTGGCTGTTGGGCTGGGGGCTGGATTACAGGAAGGCTGTTCGAACCTTAGCAATAGGCCGGCGTAGAGGCCGCCTGTGCTGCATTCGTACTCTGTGAACCGCGTATTTTCGCCCATCCATGGCGGGTATTCCTGTGCGCCGACCGTGGCCCCGGCCCCTCCGCCGGGTTCCGCTGCGTAGAGATATTCGAATGTATTTCCCCCTTCATAGTACCGGATCTCGAAGTTGGTCTGCAGCCCACTTGTCACAATCTGTGCCCGCCACTCGACGTTCCAGATACGGTTCGGCGCCGAGCCGGTCACCGAAGTGTAGATGCCGCAGCCTCCGCAGGCCGTGGTCAGATCGTCCCACTGCGGCATAAGAGCCAGGTATAAGTTGTCGCTATAAGTGAACGGCAAGCAGACGTTATTGGGGGTCACATCGTTAATCAAGGCTGGCTGCAGGACGCCGTTGGAGCTCACGCTTCCATCTGAATAGGTAGTATTGTAGAATCCGATCGGGAACGGGAACGTCAGCGAGGTTGTGCAGTCGTCGCAGTGATTGCCCGTATCGACCGTGCCGGGCACGATTGTCGCGCCCGACGATGCCGTCACCCGGTATTCGGAATCCGGTCCGCACTGATCGTTGACTTCTGAAGCGAAAGCGTCGCGGCCGCCTGCGCGGCCGGCCTGGAACGGCACTACAGTAGGGAACGAGTTCGGACAGTGTGTCGCCTGCGACGACAGCTACAGCCGCTTCATAGGTGGGCACCGCAACCGCCAATCCCTCATCCGCCGCTGCTCCACCCAGGTAGGTGGAGTAGATTAGAGCCGAGCCCTGGTCGTTGAATTTGGTCAGGAAGGCGTCACGACCACCGGCCAGCGTGGGCTGGATCGCATTGGCTACTGGAAAGTTGATCGACTCGGTATAGCCGGCCAGATAAGCATAGTTCTGACTATCTACGGCCACTCCATTGGCCGAGTCGTCCCCGCTACCGCCGAGATACGTCGAGTAGGCAGGGAGGCCCGCGCTGCTCAGCTTTGTGATAAAAGCATCAAATCCTCCCGATTTGGTGGCCTGGAAAGCATTTACCACCGGGAAGTTAGTCGAGTTTGTAGCGCCGACGACGTGCCCGTAGCCTCCTGAGTAGATTGCAACGCCATTTGCGTGGTCGTCGCCATTGCCGCCCAGGTATGTGGAGAAGTTTAGCGAAGCCCCAGAGGAAGCAAAGCTCGTTACAAAGGCGTCGGTCGCTCCACCTCCGAAGGTGCTCTGGTACGCATTGGCGGTCGGGAAGTTGATGGAGGCGGTGCTGCCCGTCACGATCGCGTTTTGACTGCCGTCAACGGCCACTCCGTGCGCAGAGTCATCGAGAGCGCCTCCCAGGTAGGTGGAGTAGGAGAGGCCGGTGTAGGTGTTGTTGAATCTTGTGAGGAAGGCATCAGTGCCGCCACCTTTAACGGATTGGAAGGCCCCTAGTATAGGGAAGTTGGTCGAGGCAGTGGAGCCTGTGACATAGATATTGACTGCGGGTGAATAGCTCTCCGGATGCGGCTCGGCGGCTATAGCGTAGGCTGCATCGTCGGCGTTCCCGCCGAGATAGGTGGAGAATGTAAGGCCGCCGTTGTCATTGAAGCCCGACACGAACGCATCCATCCCACCGGCGTTCTGGTTTTGGTAGGCGGAGGCTGTTGGAAAATCGGTCGAGGTGGTCGAGCCGACTATGATCGGCTCCCCGCCCTGCTCGGTTGCCACGCCGTAGGCAATATCATCGCCCGAGCCGCCCAGGTATGTAGAGTTCACCAGTACCGAGCTCGTGGCATTTGACCGCATCCTGGTAATGAACGCGTCCTTATTGCCATGGTTCGTCGGCTGCCATGCCGACTGCACAGGGAAGTTTGTGGACATCGTCCAGCCGGCGATCAAAGAGAATGCGGGATTGTACTCGACCGAAACGGCTTGCGCGGTGTCATCGCCCGATCCGCCCAGGTAAGTTGAGAAGGTAAGGATGGGGTCTATCGTGAGCGGTTGCGAGCGGTCATATGCTGCCAGTTCGAACCCGACCTCTCCGTCGGTCTCCTTTTGGAACCGGATATCTACTGGATGCTTTTGGCCACCTATCTCTTGCCAGGCAATAGGCGCTCGCTCCATCAGGACCAGATCTGCCCCGCTTGAGGCGAGAGTGATCTTCATATTATCGTTTTCGTCTACGCTTGCCTCTTTCGCGCCGATATAACTCCACCGGAGCAGGCTCGGGTCGGCTCCGGGAGCGAGTGTATAGACGCTCTCAAGCTGGTCAGTCGTGCCTGAATATGCGAGATCGATGCCAGGGTAGAGGCTCGTGTACGTGACGCTGCCGTAAGTAGGCAGGTCGCGATGCCACTTGGCCGGATCATTACCAATCAGGTAGCTGACCTTGCCTTCCTGTAGTTGTGTGGCCTGGACCCTGGCTGTGCCGGTTGCGCCCACAAACCCGACCCGCAGCACTGCCTGGTCTCGGAGTGCAACCACAAGCTGTGAAGGGGTAAAGAATGCAGTGCCGCCGTTGCCATGTGCCAGGAAGCGCACGGAGGCGTCGGTCTGACCGGCGTTGGGCTCGAAAGCAAGAGGCATCGTGTTCCAACCTGATAATGCCGCGGTCTCGCCGTTGTCAACGACTTTATTGGAGGTTGAACCGGTGCCGGCGATCAGAAAGCTGGCCAGGAGACTGATAGCCAACGCTACCACACCCAGTGCCGCCCAACCGGTGCGTGCCGTTCGTCCACGTCTGACACCGAGGCTACGCGCAAAGGAGTGGACTAGAGTAAGTCGCCGTCTGCAACTGAGCAAGTGCATCAAATAGCATCATGGTCTCCTTCCCAAGAGAAAGTAAGATCGCCTTTTCAAAGTAGACGTGCCAGGCGGCTCAAGCTCTGACAACACGGATTGCTGCTGATAAAGCTGCCGATTGGATCACGAATTGGTGCCGGCTGTCATGGCTAGCACAATCCGGAAGACAGATTGTGTAGCGAGAGTAATGCATAGGGAAAAGCCGCCTCGCTATACGGGTCGGTTCCAGGCCATTCCTGAGCTATGGAATGCTGAGTAGTATAGGCACGGTAGACTTCCCCGAATCATTCACTCTTGACCGGCGTATTACCTGATCGATCAAAACTGTACGAAGTAGGCGCGCTTAGTATAGCTGAATCAAGCACAGGAATCAATACGCGCTATGTTCCGGGAGTGCCGACAAATGACAGTCAAGCAATAAAATAGAAGAATGGAAGAACAAGAACGGCCCAAATGCCCCTACTGCGGGCAGACCCGCTCGGTGGTCAAAGCAGGACTGAACAACAAAGGCGGCAACAAGCGGCTGCGGTGTCAGAAGTGTCAGCGCTACTTCACCCAAGAGCATTGGCCCTTGGGCCACGACATAGCTCTTAGAGAGCAAGCCCTCAAACTCTACCTGGAAGGGATGAGCCTGAGAGGGATAGGCCGCGTGCTCGGTGTACATCATCAGAGCGTAGCCAACTGGATAAAGAGAGCCTCTGAAGCACTTCCTGAGCAGGTAACTGATAACACTCCTACTCAGGTGGTAGAGATAGATGAGTTGTTTACATATGTAGGCAAAAAAAGAAGCGCGTCTATGTAGTAGCAGCCATAGCTCGTGAGACAGGGTTGGTGGTAGGTGGTGGTAGGCATGAAGGTGCTGGAGGAGCTAGAGTGGGAACAGATGCAAGAGGTGGTGGACGAATTGCCTAAAGCAGAGAGCTACTGCTCTGATCGCTCACCAATCTACCCTGACTTGCACTGGCCACAAGGCAGCGCGCATATCATCTCTCATGCCAAGGAAGAGACCCACACGATAGAGAGCTTGAATGCCAACCTACGCCACTACCTCAAGAGGCTGGCCCGCCGCACCCGATGCTTCTCCAAATGCTTCAAGGCACTGGCTCGAAGCGTGAGGCTGTTCGCCTGGTATTACAACCGCCGGCAGCGAGTGATCCTGGCTAACAATCTGTCTCGCTACAAGAGGGCTTGCCTCTCGCTGTACTTTTAGACACTCCCCTATGTCCCGGATGCCCCAGGAAACAGAGGAGGGCAGCCAGAATCGGCACTCTCCTCTGTTTCCTATGGACAAAAATTACGGTCTGTCAGCGACAGTGCAGTCTAGGGAAGAAGGTGTTGGACACGATCTTGGATGTCTGCCCTCTCGTCGCGTTCTTGTTCGGCAGGAAGTATGGAAGGTTACCGGGTGGTATGCACGCCCCTGCAGGCGGCGTCCCGCATGGATACCCCGACATCACGCCCCTCGACGCTAGCCGGTAGATGTATACATAGAACGTGCTCCCGACAGGCACGTCCTGGAACTGCTGTCCGCTCGGGTTATCGTGGAACCCTGCTGCATTACTCACGATCTTACTAATCTGTCCCCTCGTGGAGTTGGCGTTGGGCAGGAAGTAGGGGAGGTTACCAGGAGGTACACATGATCCGGCAGGTGGGGTACCGCAAGCGTAGCCATTGATGAACCCACGAGAAGCCAGCCTACCAATGTACTGGTAGAAGGTAGAGCCCACGGGCACGTCCTGGAACATCTCGGGTGGTCTGGTTATCCTCGAAGCCTGCGGCGTTGGACACTATCTTTGATAGCTGCCCACGGGTCACATCGTTGTTAGGTCGGAATGTGCCGTCAGAGTAGCCATTGACGAGGCCCAGGCAGGCAAGGCAATGAATGTACGGGTAGAACGTACTGCCAGGAGGTACGTCTGTGAATGTGATGGTGCAGGCTGTGGGAGCAGGTGTGTTGGTGGGTTGCGGTTGCGGTGTATCGGTGGCCAATAAAGGCGTATTGGTTGCGGCCAGGGGTGTGCTTGTGCTTGTGCTGGTAGACGTATTGGTCGGTGGGGCGGGCGTGCCGGTGGGCGGCACAGGGGTACTTGTGAAGACAGCGAAACCGGCCACTTTGTTAGCAGTCACCTCGGAAAGCCAGAGCGACCCTCCACCATATTCTCCTCTGGCGGGGCCGACCTGACGGCCGGGAGTGCCTGTAGCCGGGATGGTAGGGAGCGGCCATTCAACGAAGCTGCCGGTGCGAGTGCCGGTGAGCACTTGCGTGTCAGGTGTCAGTTGCGTGACTATGGGCGTGAAGACCACCGATACCGACTGGGCGGTAGCCTCGGCGGGAGCAGGCTGAGTTATCACGGTGGGGGTGACCACGACCACGGTAGGGATGGAAGGACCGGCAGGCTCAAGACGACCTATCTTGTTGGACTGCATCTCGGTGAAGAAGATATTGCCGTCCGGGTCGGGTGAAATCTGCGTGATCTGGTTGGCACCCGGGGTTGGATTGGGAGCAGGCCAGATGGCGAAGCTGTTGTCGGAGGGCCGCAAGCGGATGATATTGTTATTGTAGGGCTCCGAGTACCAGAAATCGCCGCCCACGAAGACCCCGAAAAGCGGACCTATATGGTTGGGCGGGCCGCATTGGAATGGCGCTGTGGGCGGCTGCCAGAAACGCCAGGTGTCGGTCGTGCCTGGCACAAGCTGGCCCACCCGGCTGCCGCACGTCTCAACGAACCAGACACTATGGTCGGGCGCGACCACCACGTCGTGAGGCTCAGCAAACGCAAGAGGGTCTACGTGGCGAATATAGCGCCCGGTAGCAGGGTCCAGGCTGCTGATGGCGTTACCGATGCGCTCGCCGATCCAGATGGTTACGCTGTTGCTTATCACGTCATCGACTACAATGCCATGCGGCTGGCTGCTCGAGTCGAGCGACCACTCGGTTATCGAGTTGGTGGCGGGCTGGAGCCGCCCGATCTTGCCTAGCTCCACTTCAGTGAACCAGAAGTTATGGCTGCGGTCCAGAGCGAGGCCATGTACATAGCCTCCGGTCGTGGGATCTCCCCACTCGCGTAGCAGACCGCTGCTCGGGTCGATCTGCCCGATGCGGTCTATTGTCGTACTGCCAGGGTTGCCCTCGCTGAACCAGAGGACGTTGCGAAAATTGTCCCACTTCATCTCGAAGGGCCAACTGGCGGGAGAGGGTAGCGGCCACTCGCTGAGCACACCGTTGTCCGCCACTGCGGGCGGGGCGTCCGCGATTGAGTGCGATGAGGTTGTTGCGCCGGCACCACCTGTTGAAGTCGCGCCCAGTGCAACGATGGCGACCAGGAGCGCCATCAAACAGGCAAGTGGAAGAGCACGTGATGCTATTGCGTTAGAAGCGTTGGTGATTTTGCTGCGCATAGTATCCGTCCATCGAGTCCTCCTTATACTGATGCTTTTGAAAAGGAGATAAGGAATCTAAGGGACACCCCTGCAACGCCCACAGGGAAGAGCGCGCCATCTTGCGGCCAATTGGGCGAAATGGGAGAACCTTCGTGAAGGTTCTCCCATTTCGTCCGACAACAAGCAGTTTAGCTTTAGGGCTTGAGTGCCTCAGGAGGGTTGCAGCCTGGGAAGAAGGTGTTTGCTACTATCTTCGATGTCTGCCCTCTCGTGGCGTTGTTGTTCGGTAGGAAGTACGGCAGGTTGAGCGGTGGCTGGCACTGCCCCGCCGGGGAGTGCCCGCATGGATAACCACTCATGACGTTGCGGCTGGTAAGCCTGTAGGTGTAGGTGTAGTATGTGCTGCCCACCGGCACGTCCTGGAACTGCTGCCCTATCGGTGGGTTGTTATACCCCGCCGCGTTAGACACGATCTTTGAGATCTGTCCTCTAGTAGCATTGTTGTTGGGGCGGAAGTACGGCAGGTTGGCAGGTGGCACGCACGCCTCTCCTGGTCCGCCACAAGCATAGCCGCTGATGTATCCGCGAGAAGCCAGCCTACCTATGTACTGGTAGAAGGTAGAGCCGACGGGCACGTCCTGGAACATCTGGGTAGTCTGGTTATCCTCGAAGCCGGCGGCATTGGACACTATCTTTGACAGCTGCCCACGGGTCACATCGTTGTTAGGACGGAATGTGCCGTTAGGATAGCCATTGATAAGCCCAAGGCAGGCCAGGCAATGGATGTACGGGTAGAATGTACTGCCGGGTGGTACATCTGTGAAGGTGATGGTGCACGCTGTGGCTGTAGGAGCAGGTGTGCTGGTATCGGTGGGCGACCCTATTGGTAGCGTAACGGTAATCGAGGGGATGACCGTAAGCGAGGGGATGGGTAGAGATGTTGCTGTCTCAGTTGCGGCAGGCGGCGTAGGAGTGGGAGTAGAGGGCGGGCAGGGGGTTATCACAGGCGGAGTACCCGCTGTGAAGCGTATCGCCATGTTGTCCCCGATTGCGCCCTTCTGGTTGAAGCTCAGCTGAATCCCCGACGTGCCTGTGCTATTCTCTATTCCTTCTGTCGAGCTATAGCCATAGCCGTATGGGGCCGCAACAGTCGAGTACTCTAATGTAATCGTATTGGTGGTCTCTGCCAGTTGCATCTCGAACGTGATCGGTGCTCCCGCGCCCGCCACACCACGCCATTCGACCGTGTAAACGCGGTTGGGCGCGCTGCCCGTGACGGCGGTGTATACAGCACCATAGTAGCGCGGTGCTACCGCCAGGTCATCCCAGTAGGGGTAGATGGCGTTATTCGGATAGGCCGGATCTCCGTTAGCCGGGGTGGGACCAGGGTTCGGTATATTCGTATTTGCCCACATCGATGATCCCGATATTGCATTGAACGTACCGTAGCCGTTCACCGCCACATACAGAGTGCTGTAGCTGTTGCCGTAGTAGCTGAAGCTGAATGGCAACGTTACGCTCGTGAACCCTTCCTCCGCATCGCTGAAGGTGAGCTGGTTTGTGCCCATTATCCATGAGAAGGCGGGGGCGTCAACCACATAGGTCGAATCGTATGCCGGCCCCACTGTGAAGTTCTGCGTGGTTGGTCCTGCCACCACCACCGGTTGGACGATGGGCTGGTGCGCCACTCCCGTGTTCACCGTGAAGGTATACGTGCCGGCCGGTAGGTTGACGTTGTATTGACCCGTGGCAGGGTTGTCGGGTATGACCCAGCCCGAGGGGTCGATTGTGACCGTGCCCGAGACAGGCGTGCAAGCTCCGTTCAACTGTATCTGCCCTCCTACCGGGAAGGTGGGCAGCGCTACCAGGTTGAAGTTCAGCACAGGGGTGGTGTCGGTCATGAGCACCTGCGCCGCCATTGTCTGGGGTAGATAGCCGAACGCGGAGGCCGAAACATCGTACGTACCCGCCAGCAACGTCATGCTATACGCACCCGAGTGGGTCAGCTTGCCGTACGTATCTCCGTCGGTCAAGCGTTGGGCGGTAACTTGCGCGCCCTGGAGAGGCGAGCTATTGCCCTGCACCGTGCCGCTGAGGTGCGGGCCATGCAGGGCCATATCTATCGCGCTATCGGCCTGCACGAGGCCCCAACCGTAGTTGTTATTGGGCCTTGTGCCCCATGTCGATGTGAAGAACGCCGTGCGGGTCATGATGCCCATTACGTCGGTGTAGTCGAGGGTCGGGTTGGCGCTCAGGATGAGTGCTGCCACGCCTGACGTATGCGGTGTGGCCATCGAAGTGCCCGATTCTACACCATACGAGTTGGTAGGAACGCTGGAGCGGACGTTTACGCCGGGAGCTACCACGTCAGGCTTGATTACGCCGCCGTAGCAGGATGGCCCGCGGCTTGAGAAGCCTGCTATTTGAAGGTTGCTGGACTGGATAGCGCCCACGCCCACCAGGAATGGGAAACCACCCGGCGAGCCGACTGTGTGCGCTCCGGGACCCGCATTGCCGTTAGCGAAGAAGGGCATAATACCGTCGTCAATCCAGACCTGGGTGATAAGGAAGCTGTCGGTGTTGAAGCATTCGTTGTCGCCCCAGGAGTTGGTGACAATATTGGGCCGTAGGTCGGGCCGCCTGTTGTTGCCGGTGAGGTCCCATGGGGCGATCATGAAGTCTTCGGCGGGGGTGGTCGCTTCGTTGTCCGCAGAACCGCCGGCATTGAATGCCTTGGCCGAGATCCACTTGGCGTGGGGCGCTACGCCGATCTGGTTAGTCAATGAAGCATCTTCGCCCATCACCGTACCAATAGTGTGCGTGCCATGTCCATTATCGTCATACGGGGCGTTAGCGTGAGCAGGCGTAGTGTCCCACCAGCTGTAGTTGTGGTCGAAGTTGCCGCCACCCTCGTTGCCCCTGTACTGGCGAACGAGAGCGGGGTGGTCGAACTGCCCGCCCGTGTCGATACTACCTACCACAACGCCCTGGCCGAAATAGCCGTCTGCCCAGGCCTGGGGAGCGTGAACCGTTTGCACGCCAAGCTCAACTGTTTCGGGCGAGTTGGGCGAGCTTGCGCTGTTGGCGGCGTTGAGCGATGCTTCGACGGAGGTGGAGTTGCCATCGTCCATCAGGAAATAGGTGTGGTCGGCGTCCACGAGAGCCACGTCGTCACGGCTCGCCAGGCTGGCGGCTGCGGCGCTATCGCCATGCACGAATATGGCGTTGATGATCGTGAACTGCGAGACTTTGCCTGAGATATGACTGCTAGCTTGCAGGCCCGACACCGCCTGCATGAGGGCAGGCTGGGTAGCGTTGGCGACGCGCTCAAGCTGGTTGAGGACGTATTCGCCTTTAGCGTTCCAATCGGTGATGTGGTTGGAGGTATTGGCCTGGGCTTTGAGGTATACCATAAAGCCTACGGGCGAGCCGTTGGCCTGGGCCAGTTGGGAGGCAAGCTCGGAATTGAGCTTGGTATTAGGGTCCACATCGGGGATGTTGAGCCACCAGTTGCTGCGCAAAGGCACGCCCAACAGAGCGGGATTGCTGAGAGCAGGGTCGGGCCGGGAAATAGCGGTGCCCGACGAGCCGGAGGATAGAGAGTTTGCCGGTTGGGCCAACGCGCCCCAGGGCCCAAACGCTGCTACGGAGAGAAGCAGCACTGCAAGAGCGATCCAGACATGAATGCGCCTCATGGTAACCTCCTTCTATGCTAGGGACAACACAAACCTGCTTGCGAGATGCCCAACGAGGGTAGCAGGTGAACAACAGCTCTGAGGTTTCAGCTCCTACCATTTTGCGTGTCGCGCTTGCTCGTACACGCACGGCCTGAGTATAGCGCAACGGTGGTGGGTCGTCAATCCGGACGGAGGGGCTAGGGGCTAGGGGCTAGGGGCTAGGGGCTAGGGGCTAGGGGCAGTAAACGGCCGACTACCGATGAAGTAAGCCCTAGCCCCTAGCCCCCTACGGGCCCGGATTGCAGCCGGGGTAGAAGGTATTGCCGTCTATCTTGGAGGTCTGGCCGCGGGTGGCGTTGTTGTTGGGACGGAAGTAAGGGAGAAAGCCGGGGGGGACGCAAGGCTGGTTGAGGTTGCCGCAGGCGTAGCCGGACATTATGGAGCGGGAGGCCAGCCTCGCGGTGTAGGTGAAGTATGTGCTATCAACGGGCACATCCTCGAACATCTGGGTGCTTTGCGTGTCGTTAAAGCCTGCCGCGTTGGATATGATCTTGGAGATTTGCCCCCTTGTGGCGTTGTTGTCGGGGCGGAAATAAGGGCGATTACCGGGCGGCACGCATGGCTCGTTGGGGCCGCCGCATGGGTAGCCGCCCATCACTTCGTGTGCTGCCAGGCGCTGGATATATAGGTAGAAAGTGCTATCCGGCGGCACATCCTGGAATGTCTGGCCGGTGGCGGGATCTGAGAGACCTGCGGAGTTAGATACTATCTTGGCCAGTTGCCCTCTTGTCACCTCGTTGTTGGGGCGGAAATATGGATTGTTGCCGGGCGGCACACATGGCTCGTTGGGGCCGCCACAATCGTAGCCGCTCACGATGCCTATGCAGGCCAGGCACGTTACGTTCGAATAGAAGGTGTTGCCGGAGGGCACATCGGTGAAGCGGATAGTGCAATTGGGAAGAGGCGTGGATGAAGGCGTAGGCGGGTGGGTAGCGGTGACCGTGACGGGCACCGTGGGCGTGGCCGTAGGAGGGATCAGGTCGCCGCTGCACCCTATGGCTTCGACACGGGCGTCGTAGCTGCCGTCCCAACCACCTGCCGCCACGAGCGAGTATGTTTCGGGGCTGTAGGCGGCAGCAAGGGTGCGGCGCGCGGCGGTGAGAGCTCGAAATCGGCTGCCAGTTGTTGGTGGCGGGGTTGTATCGCTCTGCCGTGGCCGTGTAGTTGGTCCAGCCTCCGCCCAGGGCGTACAGATAGCCCCCGCAGCCGGGCTGGGTGGTATCAACCCCGACGAGAGCGAGCCCGCCGCGGCCCATGCTCATTGCATGGCGGGTGGTCCAGGCGTTGGTGGCCGGGTTATATGCTTCGACCGTCGCAAGATCCGTGAAGTTGCCAGGGACACCGCCCGCAGCATAGATAAGGCCATCCACTTCAGCCGCACCCAGGTAGACGCGGGCAGTAGGCATGGGCGCTTTGGTCTGCCACCGGCTGCCGGCGGGGCGTGCCGGGTCATACTCGTATACCGTATTCCTGGCGGCCAGCGTATCGTCGGAGCCGCCGATCACGTAGAGCTTGCCATTGTAAGCTGTCACTCCCGCCCCGAAGCGGGCCGCCGGCAAGGGGTCGGTTGTGATGGTGTCTGCCCTGTTTTCGAGCGGGTAGTAAACCTGCAAAGTGCGGCGGGTGCCGGCGGGTGAGGTGTTGCTATAACCGCCGGGGATGTAGATGGCGTTGCCGATAACAGCCGCGCTCACGTTGCTCACGCCTGTCTGCAGGTTCACGCGCGAGGCCCAGGTGTCAACGAGAGGATCGTATTCCTCGATGGGCATATTTGTATCGCCGTTGTTATATTCGCCGCCGATCACGTAAATCCGCCCGTTGGCCGGGAAAGCGACCGCCGCACCGCGACTTCTCGCCAGGGGCATATTGCTCTCACGCCGCCAGATGCCCGCCGTGGTGGTCAGCACAGTCTGACCATAGAACTGGCCGGGCGCGGGGAGCTGGGCCGCCGCGGTCACGCTCACCACATCGCTGGCCCCGAGCGACACGTTGGCGGGAACCAGCACCGACACGGTGATGGGTGTGGAGGCGTCGGCTGCGATATTGAGGGTCTGGGTGGGCGTGATTGTGGTGGGCCAGGTGGCCCCGGCAGCGGACATCTGGAAGTTGTTTGTTTGCCCGCTCCTGTTTGTGAGGCTGAGCGTGTAGGTGACCGGCGTATTGTAGTCACCCGCCTTGGTCGCGCCGGCCGGGGTGAAATCGGCTCCCAGGGTGCTGGCAGTGGTGGTGAGCACGGCGGTGTCGGTGTAAGCGCCTGGACTGGGCAGGGTAGAGCTGGCGTTGAGAGTAGCCTGGTCGCTCGACCCGAGCGGCACGCCGCTGGGAATGTCCACGCGAACGGTTACCTGCGTGCTTCCTCCTCTCGGTATGGTGCCCGTGTTGGCGGGGTTCACCGTAGCGGTCCAGTTTTGGCCGGAGGCGGATAGATCGAACGAATTCGCGATGCCGGTCTGGTTCAGCACGGTCTGGGTGTAGGTGACGCTGGCTCCCGGCGCACCCCCTTTAGTGGTGTCACCAGGTTGGAGAAATACTGCCTGCCGGACCTGGTAGAGGATGGCGCGCTCCGGAGCTAGCACATCTGTGAAGCAGCCATAGGGTAGGCCGATGGTTCCGCTCTCATTTTGTATGCCAATCAAGCCGCCCGCGCCTGTGACGCCACCGCCGTTGAAGCTGTTGTACTGGTATACAATGTCGCCATCCTCGTTGAGCAAGACCTCGAAGGTAGCGCGTACATTGGGGGCATTAAAGTCGGTGACGTTGCGCCACTCGACCAGATAGGTACGGTTGGGTGCTGTGCCCAGGATGTCTGTATAAACCCCACCTTGCAACGTACTGGACACCACGAAGTCGTAAAAGAGGGGTGCGATCATGGCCTGTGGCACATATGGGCTATTTGTAGGGATGCACTGGTTATTGCTAGCCCCAGGCCAGTAGTCGTTGGGAGGGCCGAAGTTGATAATTCCGTTGGTGGAGACATGGACTACATTGTAGTTGATGCCATAGAAGTTGAATATGAACGGAAGGGTATAGGTAACGACACCGTCGTCCCAGGGGGAGCCACCACCGCCGCCCACCGTCTGCCAGGCGCTATCGTCGATATGCTGGCTGCCAGGCTGCCAGGTATAGACAGGGCCACCGGGGTCGCGATCGTCTATGAAGGTATAGCCGTAGGCGTCGGGGCCGCCTGTGCGGTCGGGCGCGCCGGCTTTTTGTGGCTGAGAGCCGGTCTCGTAGGGCAGAGGCACGGCGGATTGCGGATTGGTGGTGGGTGACTGGGGTGGGGGTTTCCGGTTGGTAGGCGGTTGGGCTTTGCCGGTCTGGGCGGAGGCACTGTTGAGGGCAAGGCCCAGCGCGCCCAGGCAGAGGACAAGGAAGCCGAGCAAGATGAGGACGGGCAAGGCACGGTTGCGAGCTGCGGTTGCGCGTCGTGGGTTAGACAGCATTATGCGCGACTCCTCTACTGCGGGCAGTAATCAGATATGGTCCGGCGGTATCTAATTGTCCTCAATTGGCCGCGCGTTTGTCAAATCGGATTGGCGATTCTGTATAGATACTAACATTGGAATGGGAGGAAGACTTACGAGGGATTGCACGATTCCATCGAAAGAGCTTTATCGGTGAATGTCCGTACCTCACCGCAGAGGCGCAGAGGTACGGTCGTGCTAGTTTGAGTTGTGGTAAGCCGCCGGGGCGGCAGGATCGCTTGCCGCCCTTCTTTCTTGATAGGATCTTTCGTCTTTCGTCTTTCGTCCGTCCACTGACAACTGACAACTGACAACTTCGCCCCCATTTGACCCCATCATTTTCATATGGTAGAATACCGCTCCAACGCGGCGCCAGGCGGTGGCGACGGCTATCCTCGGCCGGACGCGACGGGTCTATCCTCATATAAAGGGATGCTGTCTTATGCTTACTATTACTTTGCCGTTTAGCCTGGAAGCCTTGCAAATAGCTTTGCGCCACCATTTGTCGCGACCAGGATTGTCTGTGGGCGAGGTTGTGCCTGCCAAGATGGGAGGTGGGGCTTCGGGCAGCCCTGTGTACAAGCTTGAAGTAAGCTATAACAACGGGCTGGGCGACTATACAGACAGCGGAAAGGTGAGCCTGGTGCTGAAGCGGGGCACGCAACGGGCGGGCGCTCACCTGGCGGGGGCGGCGCGGCGCGAGGCCCGCTTCTATAGCACGCTGGCGTCTCAGCTGCCTCTGCGAACGCCGCGACTTCTACTCAGTGGTGACGACGGGGCAGGCGAACCGGCCACGCCGCTGGTGGTGGGTGCGTCGAGTGGGCTGGTATACGGCTGGGGGGCGGCGAGCGACCGCGACTGGGTACTGATCGAGGCGTTGCCGCCTGACGGCATCTGGCCTCACGCCACCTGGACCGCCGAACATTACCGGATGGCGCTGGGCGCGCTGGCCGAGCTGCACGCGAAGTGGTGGGACCGCCCCCCAACGCCTGAAGAATTCCCCTGGGTCTGGATGCCCATGGGCGCTCACACCCATGACCTGCTGGAAGAGGCGCGCTCGGCTCTGATCGAGATTGAGGGCGCGTCCTGGGGCGAGAAATTCTTCCCACATGATAGACTGCGCGAGTGGCTACGGGTGCTTGATGACCCACAGTGCCTGCTCGACATTCTGTCGGGCGTGCCGCAAACGTTGATACACGGCGACTACTGGCCGGGCAATATCGCTATGAGGCGGGATGGGCCAGCTGTGTTTGACTGGCAGCAGGTGGGGGTCGGTCCCGCTGCGTACGACCTGGCCTGCTTCCACGCGTCTTCCCGCTGGTGGTTCGGGCGACTGCCCATTACGCTGGTGGAGATGCGCAGCCACTATATGGCCTGCCTGAATGAGCGGCTTGGCTACAAGGTCGATCGCTACATCTTCGACATAGGCATAGATGCGGCGCGCGCCTGGCGCTTTGCCACACTCTGGCCTCCTACAATCCTGGAACACCGCGCCCATCTGCTGGCCCGCCTCAGCTATATGCGCTCCACCGTGATCGAGCCTGCCTATGCCTCGCTCAAACGGAGCGTGTGATTCCGGACGACGACCGACGAGCGTTTATTCAACGCCAAGACGCCAAGACGCCAAGAATTCTACGGTTTGAACCACAAAGGCACAAAGATCACGAAGGTTTTTATGGGTTTGAATCACGAAGAGCACGAAGGTCACGAAGATCACGAAGGTTTTTATGGGTTTGAATTACAGAGCGCACAGAGGATACAGAGAGCACAGGGGATTTTGTGGTTTAAACCAATAGAAACCTTGGCGACCTTGGCGGAACTACGGGGTCCCCTCCGGGGCGGCGTCTTGGCGGTTCCGTCTCACGTTTTACGTTTCAGCAACGATCAGATAAGCAGTAAGAAGTAAGATATATGCCAACACTTCATCTTACAATCGAACAGGCCTCGCAGTGTGCGCAGATGGCGCTGGCGGGGATTACGCGGGAATATCCTAATGCGCCGGGTGTTGTGATGAACGGTGGGGAAGACGCGCTTACCCCCAGGGCTTTGCACCCGGCATTTTATGGGTGCTTCGACTGGCATTCTTCGGTGCATAGCCACTGGTTGCTGGTGCGATTGCTGCGGCTCTTTCCGGGATTGCACGAAGCGGCAGGGGCGCGAATGGCGCTGGGACGTAATTTGAGCACGGAGAATATCCTGGGTGAGGTTGGCTATCTTGAGCAGCCGAACCGCCAATCGTTCGAGCGCACATATGGCTGGGCCTGGCTGCTCAAGCTGGTGGAGGAGTTGGACGGTTGGGACGACCCGGACGGCAGCGCCTGGAGTGAAAGCCTGCAGCCCCTTGCACGAGTTTTCGTGCAGCGATACCTTGATTTCCTGCCCAGGCAGACTTACCCTATCCGCGTGGGAACGCACCCAAACACCGCTTTCGGGCTGGCTTTCGCTCTCGATTATGCACGGGCAGCGGAGCATTACGAGCTGGAAGAGATGGTAGTCGAGCGCAGCAGGCACTATTTCGCGGCTGACGAGGATTACCCGGCTAGCTGGGAGCCTAACGGCAACGATTTCTTCTCGCCCTCGCTGGTGGAAGCCGATTTGATGAGGCGCGTACTGACCGCCGGGGAGTTTGGGGAGTGGTTCGGGCGCTTCTTGCCCGGCCTGGAAGAGGGAAGGCCGGAAACACTGCTGCGCCCCGCCACCGTAGCTGACCGCACCGACCCGCAGATCGTGCACCTTGACGGCCTCAACCTGAGCCGGGCCTGGTGCATGAAGGGTATAGCCTCGGCGCTGCCGGAAGGCTACGCTTTGCGCTCGCTGCTTGCTAAAAGCGCGAAGGAGCACGTGGCGGCATCGTTACCTCACATGGCGAGCGGCGATTACATGGGCGAGCACTGGCTTGCATCGTTCGCCGTGTACGCGCTTTCAAGTTAGCCCTGGAAAGCGCCAACCTGACAGGCATAGCATAATCTTTAATCCAGGAAATAGGAAAAAGCTCGCGCTGTGCGGGCTTTTTCCTATTTCCTGGATTTTAGTGACTTCTAGACCTGGGCACCTGCACCCATCGCCCTAACCAAGCTACGACCGCAGTACCTTGACGCTCGCTTGTGCAGATTTGTACAATAATCTGTACTCTATTATTTTTTTGAGCGCGCAATCCGCAATTCGCAATTGCCAGGGGGTCAGGTCTGATGGAATACATGTCTAGCCGCGATATACGCAGGCGCTTTCTGGAGTTCTTTGCCGAGAACGGGCACGAGATGGTGCCGTCTTCGCCGCTCGTGCCTGCCAACGACCCGACCCTCCTTTTCACGAACGCGGGGATGGTCCAGTTCAAGGACGTGTTCCTGGGCAACGAGACACGACCCTACAAGCGGGCCACAACCTCCCAGAAAGTGATGCGCGCAGGCGGCAAGCACAACGACCTGGAAAACGTTGGACCTTCGATACGCCACCAGACCTTCTATGAGATGCTTGGCAACTTCTCGTTCGGAGACTATTTCAAGCGTGAGGCTATCGCTTTCGCCTGGAAGCTGTTGACCGAAGAGTTCGGGCTGGACCCCAACAGGCTCTGGCCGACGATATACCTGGACGACGATGAGTCGTTCCGCCTATGGCAGGAGGTCGCCGGCATACCCGCCGACAGGATCACCCGTCGCGGCAAAGAGGACAACTTCTGGGCCATGGGCGACACGGGGCCATGCGGACCCAACAGCGAGATATACTGGGATTTCACCCCGGAGCTAGGCGATAACGGCGAGAATCCCGCTACCAACGAAGACCGCTTCTTTGAGGTCTGGAACCTGGTATTCATGCAGTTTGACCAGCCGGGCGACGGCTCGCTCGTGCCGCTCGAAAAGCCCGGCGTGGACACCGGGCATGGGTCTCGAACGGATGTCGGCTGTCATGCAGGGCGTCCGCGACACTTACGATATCGATCTCTTCACGCCTATCATGGATCGAATCCGCGAGCTGACCGGCCATACGAAAGAAGAGATGCTGCGCCTGAAAACTTCCTACCGTGTGATCGCGGATCATGGGCGGGCCACCACATTTTTGATCGGCGACGGCGTGCGGCCAGGGAATTCATGGCGCGACTACGTGCTTCGCCGAGTAATGAGGCGAGCCATGGTGCACGGGCGCAAGCTCGGCCTGGATAAGCCATTCCTGGGCGAGATCGCCAAGCGCGTGATGGAGGTAATGGGCGACGTTTACCCAGACATTCTGCAGAAGCGCGAGTTCATCCTGAGGACGATCTTGCAGGAAGAAGAGAGCTTCGGCCAGACTTTGCAGGAGGGCACCAATCGCTTCAACCAGCTTGTAAATAGCCTGGGGCTGAAGACAGGCGATATGTTGCCTGGCGACGAGGTGTTCAAGCTCTACGACACATTCGGCCTATCCAAAGAGCTAATCATCGATATGGCCTATTCACTCGGGCTGAGCGTCGACCTGGAAGGATACGAGAAAGCCCTGGAAAGGCAGCGCACCCAGAGCAAGAGCACCACCACCCTCAAAGCCGGAGAGCGAGAGAACTTCGACATCTACCAGACAATATCGCCGCAGCCGACCAAATTCCTGGGGTACGATTACTCCTATTTGACGAACGACGAAGGACGAAGGACGAACGGAGACGATCATTCGCACGTCGAACAATCCGCAATCCGCAATCCGCAACCCGCAATCGGACGGGTGCTTGGCATTATCGTGAATAAAGAGGCCGTTGATGATGCTACGCAGGGCACGCAGGTGGAGGTTGTGCTGGACCAGACGCCATTTTATGCCGAAAGCGGCGGGCAGGTTGGTGACAAGGGCTACCTGGTGTGGGACGGCGGGCGGATGGAAGTGCAGGATACACGCAGGCCGGTGGGCGGCATTATCGTGCATCGCGGCGTGATCCTGGAAGGTACGCTTCAGAAGGGGGCCGAGGTTGAGGCCGTGGTCCCGGGGTCGGTGCGATGGGAGACGATGCGGAACCACACGGCCACTCACCTTGTGCACAAAGCTTTGCGAGACGTGCTTGGCACACACGTGCACCAGGCCGGGTCAGTGGTCGAGCCTGGCAGGTTGCGCTTCGACTTCCACCACAACCAGCAGGTCACCCACGAGGAGTTGACCAGGATCGAGCGGATTGTCAACGAGCAGATTCGCGCCGACTACCCGGTGCTGACGCAGGAAACCGACTACCAGACGGCCGTCAAAGAGGGCGCTATGGCTCTGTTCGGCGAGAAGTACGGAGCCGTGGTGAGGCTGGTGAGGATACCGGGCTTCGAGAGCAAAGAGCTTTGCGGCGGCACGCACGTCGAGCGAACGGGGCAGATCGGGGCTTTCTTCATCACATACGAGGGCTCTATCGGGTCGGGGATCAGGCGCATCGAGGCTGTGACGGGCTCAGGCGCCGTGGAATACGCCCAGGGGCGACGCGACACGCTTGAACGCCGTGGCTACGCGGCTGCATACGACCCCGGAGCGGGCCGTCGAGGGCGTGACAGCCTTGCAAGAGCAGCTCAAGGATGCCCAGAAGCGACTGGAGAACCTAGAAAGGCAGATCGCCAGGGGCGATACGGGCAATCTCACGCAGCAAGTGCGCAACGTGGATGGCGTGCAGGTGCTGACAGGCAAGACTTCGGCCACCAGCGTTGAGACACTGAGAGAGGCCGGCGACCACCTGCGCGACAAGCTTGGATCGGGCGTGGTCGTGCTCGGCACCGTGCTTGAGGGCGAGCCGAAGCTGGTGGCGATGGTCACGCAGGACGTGATCGCCAAAGGCATCCGCGCCGGGGATATTATCGCCGGCATAAGCCCCATGGTGGGCGGCAAAGGCGGACGGCAGGCCCAACATGGCCCTGGGGGGCGGAAAAGATGCCTCAGGGCTGGATAAGGCCCTCGATATGGTTGTTGGCCTGGTGGCCGAGAAACTGGGCGGAGCTAACGGGAAGTGAAGTCACAAGGTAGAGCCTGGCGTTGACTTCGGCCTTGATAATTGACTCGAAGTTTAATCGCTCTCTCCAGGCTCCGGTGCCTTCTGTATAGGGTGTGGGCTTATTTCCACACTTTCCTGATGCCATCTCACGTCCGATAGCGACCCCAACTTTATGGCCTGCTGAACCAACCTGGTCGGGTCTATCCGACCTGTTCCATCTTCCTGCTCTGCGACTATGTCAGCAGTGACAGGCACGCTGACGTACGCGTACTCTACAGTAACCCGCTGAAGCCTGAACGAAACCGAGTAAGTTGCCATTGGCCCTCCTGGCTGCATCATTTAAGATCAGGGGATTCTCAGATACCTCTAATCAAAAAGCAGGTTCGTAGCAACCTATACAATTGATTGTAGCAAGGAGCACTGGCATCCATTATTTTGATGTCTGCAAAAGTAGTTCAAGGCCGTCCAACCCTCCTAACGGGCGGGGTAATAACAGTCAGGGAAGAATGTGTTGCTCACGATCTTCGAGGTCTGGCCCCGCGTAGCATTGTTATTGGGCCGGAAGTATGGCAACGTCAGGGGCATTACGCATGGTTCGTCCGCCCCGCCGCATGGATAGCCTCCCATGATGAAGCGATTGGCCAGACGGTAGGTGTATGTATAGTAGGCGCTGCCGACAGGGACATCCTGGAACTGCTGAACTACTGAGGTATCGCTGAACCCGGCAGAGTTAGCGTCTATCTTGCTGATCTGACCTCTCGTAGCACTGTTATTGGGCCGGAAGTAAGGTAAGTTGCCCGGCTTGCACGGTTCGCTTGGGCCGCCGCATGGATAGCCTCCGATGTAGCCGCGAGAAGCGAGGCGGCCCACGAACTCGAAGTATGTAGAGCCAGGAGGCACGTCCTGGAACAGTTGGGGCGTCTGAGGATCGTTGAAGCCCGCGGAGTTGGATACTATCTTAGCAAGCTGTCCTCTCGTCACGCTCCGGTTAGGGCGGAAAGTGCCGTCTGCATAGCCGTTCACAATACCCAGACAGGCCAGACACATTATGTTGGGATAGAATGTATTCGTATCCGGCACATCGGTGAAGCGTATTGAGCAGAACGTGGGAGTTGCTGTGGGTGTGCTCGAAGGCTCAACCGTGGCGGTTGGGCCGCCTAGCGTTTGGGTTGGGAGCGGCGTGTTCACCTGCGTTGCTGTGGGTGTAGGGGTCTGGGTGTTGACGCATTGTGAAGAATAGTGCTCGGTTACTGCCGTCTGAGGTCCGAAACCAGACGTGTTGCCCACGGCCCAAATATCCGTTGACGTAACTCGTGCCACTCCGAAAAGATCGGCACCGTTAGGAGGTTGGTCGGCGGGGACAATACTCCAGGTCGTGCCATTCCAATGCTCTATCAATACCTGATCATAAGGAGAGCCGTCCTCAGTGAAAGCCAACCGCCCACACATCAGATGGAGAAACGACTGCAACGCCATACAGAAAATTCTTGGCATTCGGTCTGTTGGGGCTAGGAATCGTGGTCCAGCTAGTGCCATTCCAATGCTTTGTGAGTGTATTATTACCGTCCTCTCCCACAATCCAGGCGTCATTGGGGGACACGGCATCTACTCCGTAAAGGTTGGTATCGGATCCCGGACTTGGATCAGGAACAATGCTCCAGCTTATGCCATTCCAATGCTCAATCAGGTCGGGAAAGTTATCATAGGTGAAAGAGTCCCCAACAGCCCACACGTCGTTGGAAGAGCTTGCAGACACCGCCCTGAGCATATTGTCTATTGGGCCGGGAGGAGGATTGGGCACGGCGCTCCAGGTCGTGCCATTCCAATGTTCCGTTAGCGGCGAGGTGGTGGTGTCCTAGGTCTCGATAGAAGCCGACGGCCCACACATCATTTGAAGTAATCGCCTCTACTCCAGATAGGACATTGTCCTGGTCCCCTGGGTTAGGGCTTGCAACCAGGCTCCAGCTTGTGCCATTCCAATGCTGCGTGAGAGTATGGCGTATAGCATTGCCTGGGTACTGAAAGGAAATCCCTACAGCCCAGATATCATTATCTGAGATGGCATCAATAGAGCGGAACTCGTTGTCATTACCAGGAGCTGGAGCAGCCGAAATGACGGTCCAGAAGTATCCGTTCCAGTGCTCAATTAGCGGGTAACGCGTACCAGTATTATCGACGATAGTCGCCCGCAGCCCATATATCGCTTGCCGATATCGCCGATACACCATTCAAGATATCTTCTTCGTACCCCGGATTAGGGCTGCCTACAACATGCCAGGCGGGGTCGCAAAGCGGGTTGGTGCCGTAACTGGACTGTTGTCTAGAGCCGGAACAGACGATGCCTGAGTATGGCCGAGCCCACTGAGCAACAGCAGCCACAGCAAAAGGCCGAATATACCGCCTGACCAATACAATCCTGGCCTAAGGTTGTCCGGCATATTAGTTCCCTTTCATTGAGGAGAGGTGGATCGAATTTGCACCGACTTTACGGCCAGGCTGAGCAGTGTACGCATTACAAAGACTTCACCGGTTTTTGTAGCATTCGCAGTGTACCGTTGTGTTGATTAGAAGTCAATAGCTTGTCCGCACTCTACCAATTTTGCCCAAGTACCGGAACTCCGCCATTCCAAAGTTTTGCTCATGAGAACAGGTTTTCCAGGAATCGCGACGATGTGGATATCGCCATGGCGTTGCGGCTGGCGGTATATAATGCGGTAGGACGCCCAGGAGCCAACGGGGTTTGTCGACCGCACCCCGCAGGACGAAGGACGTAGCAGGTTACAAAGCCGCATGGGACCTATCGAAAAAGATTTCGACCCTACCAAGTTCAGCGCCGAGTTGCTGGCGGTGGGGAAAGACGAAGCCATTTCCTCAATCCTTGGCCGCGTGGGCGAGGCTTTGGGCCGTACGCCCAACGTCGTGCTGGTGATTCCGCGCGGCTCGGAGGCTTTCCACACCACGCAGGATTTCCTCGCCCTGAGCAAGCTGCAATGGACGGGCGAAGTGAGGGTGTCGGTGGCATCGCCCGACCCCACGATCGCCGGGCTGGCGCGAGTGCTTGGCTTCCATATTATTGACCCCCCTGAGGACCATCCTGCCCTCGCCGGCGACCCATCGTTCGCCCAGGGAGAGCAGCCCGGCGACGATATCGAGCAGCCGACCGCGCCTCTGCCTCTGGGCGGTTTACCGGATTGGGTTATTTCGCCCTCCATACCGGTAATCTCCACGCCGTCGAGCAGCCTGACCACGTCCACATGGCTGAATATGCCGGGTGATACGCCGCAAACACGTGCCGCGGCACCGCCTATCAAGCGTGCCGGTATGCCGCCTCCCAGGACGAAGCCGCGCCAGACGGGCGTGCTCCTGGCCACGAATATTGCCGATGCGCCTCCGCTCACTCCCGTAATCGACCCCGCGAAGGTGAACGACCCCAGGACCGAGGATGGCGACGCCAAGGCGCGGCGCGCTGTCATAGAAGCAAATGCGTTCAAGAACGGGCGGCGCTGGCGGTACAACAGAGCCGCCCGCACTATGCGGTTGGGCCGCGTATTCGTGATCGTCGCCGTATTGCTCGTGGTGAGCCTTATCGCAGGGTCGGCGTACGCGTATGTTTACCTGCCTGAGGGCACCATTTCAGTCACGCCGCTTGGTAAGACGTATAACTTGTCGGTTGACGTAACCGTGCTGACAGCGCCTGTCCAACCCGGCGGGCAGCCGGGCACACCTGGCGGCAGCACAACTAACGGCTCCGGCACACTCACCGGCGCACCCGTCAACGGCATCGAGTTGTCAGCGCCGTTATCAGTCGAGGATACGGCCCCGGCCACGGGCACGCGCCAGGTACCCACAGGGAAGGCGCACGGCATTATGCATTTTGCGAACACAACTTCGCTTTCCAAGGTTGTACCCGCCGGGACGCAGTTCAATGCCCCCAACGGGGTCATCGTCGAGACCACGCAGAACGCCACCGTGCCACCTACCGACCTGTTAGGACAGACGGTAGGTTATAAAGACGTGCCTATCGTTGCCAATGTGGATGGCCCGGATGGCAACCTGACTGCGGGCCAATTGACGGGAGTTTATGCAAACGCGCTCCAGTACCAGAATAGCGCGCTGACGGGCGGCGCAATGGACACCGTCAAGGTAGTGACGCAGGCCGACATTGATGGGCTGACATCGACCCTTATGACGAGGATCGAAGACGAAGTAGGAGGCGCTGTAAACCAGCAACTGCAACAGGGCCAACAGCTTATCACCCAGACGGTTTCGCTAACCAATAAGCAGGTGGTAGCGGACCATAAGGCGGGCGATGATGGGGACACGGTCAAGGTGACGATAACCGGTGTCGCCATGGGATATGCGTATAGCGAAAACGATATGAACGGCTCGATAACCGGAGCGGTTGAGAACTGGGTGGCCACGTCGAGCGCCATATCCTCTGATGCCGGCGCGCAACTGGTCGGCAATATCACCCACAGCGCGATCACATTGATCTCAGCAGACAATGCTACCGGCCAGGTAATCTTTAGCACGAGCGCTACGGCTCCGGTAAAGTTCACGCTAACTGCTGGAATGGCTGCCAGGATACGTGATCTCGTGAAGGGCCAGGACGTTGGAAGAGCACAAGAGCTAATCAGACAGACCTACAGCGGCTATCTTAGCGTGGGGTCCATCCAATCGAGGGTGGTTTGGTTCGATACCACCAGGTTGCCCGGTGATCCCGCTCATATCGTTGTACAGCTTGCGTCCAATACAGCCGGTACCGGCAATCCATCCCAGCCGTCGCAACAGCCAACAGCACAGAACGCGCGGCCCGCACAGCGATAATAGTTATGCCGTCCTCAATCTTAATCTCTAGCAATAGTTGGGCTTAGAGGCTGGAGTATTCCTTTGGTGCTTCCTTGCTGGCACGAAAAACAGTGATTGACCAAGTTCAACCAACTATCAACCTGCTTAGCAATATGGACGTATTGCATCCTGACATATTGCTTGAGCACGCTATCGAGCCTTCTGACTACAAGGGAAGCCTGGTCTTTCGCTCGGCAGTTGAGAGCATCCGTGGCATATTTATTGCAACTTCCACTGTTGGAAGGGAAGCACTCGTGCGAAGCGTTCTGGATAGCCTGCTCAAGCAAGGTCGAATTGCTGATTATAGACAAAGCAGTAGAAGCGGTCGCTTTGATTTCACGGTCGTATTACAGCAAAACCCTGATATCTTCGCGGCTATTGAGGTAAAAGGTGGCGAGGGCAACAGTATTAATATTTCTGAGCGGCCTATCTGGGCGAGCGAGTTCGGAGTGTGGTGCCATTTGGATGGCGCTATTGCGAACCAACCGGCCCACGGCGCACACGCTATTGTAAATCGTCTGATCAATGAGCTTGTTAGAAGGCAAAAGCAAGTAGATATGCTCTTTTTCAAGGATATACTTGCGTGCACGCGCACGCTACCGTGTCCAAAGTAGAGAGGCATTATCAGGTTTGGCAGAAAAATGCAATGGAGCTTTCCTATCGACGATGGTATTGTAGACGCTATCATATCTAGCCCTCCTTACTTCGGGGCATTAGATTATGCCCGTGATAACCACCTTCGCCTCTGGTTTCTGGGTTGTGAAGATTGGAAAGAGTTGGACAATTCTCTGACATCCAAAAGTAAGATATATATCCCACAAATGTCGGACTGCCTGAAAGAGATGGATCCGGTTCTGAAGACCGGCGGAGAATTACGCGCGGTGCTAGGAGATGTCGAGAGGCTTCACACTCATCGCACAGCGGAGATCCTATCTGATTTGGCAGTTGAGATAAGTCTTGGAAGGCTTGTTGCAGAGACTATTTATGACGACGTCATACCCGACGAACGACGCTCCAGAAGACAGACAAGCACAACCAAATTCGAGCGCATATTGGTCATGCGCAAACACTAATATTATCTCAGGTCGATGTGAAAATCGTATCTACTTCGGCGACAATCTCGCCATCCTGCAATGCTTGCCGGACGCGCTGGCGGACCTCATCTATATCGATCCGCCTTTCAACACAGGCAGAGAGCAGAGGCGCACCGAGGTACGGACTTTGCGCACGCAAGAGAATGGCGCGGGCGATAGGACAGGCTTCGCGGGGCGGCGGTATGATACAGTGAAGGTGGGCAGCAAGGCCTACAACGACACCTTCGATGATTACATGGCATTTCTTGAGCCGAGATTACGCGAGGCATACCGCGTGCTGTCGCCTCATGGCACGCTCTACTTTCATATCGACTATCGCGAGGTCCATTACTGCAAGGTTCTGCTCGATACTATTTTTGGACGGGCATCCTTTCTGAACGAGATAATCTGGGCCTACGACTATGGGGCACGCAGCCGCAAGAGATGGCCACCCAAGCACGATAATATCCTGGTGTACGTGAAAGACCCGGCCAACTATACATTCAATCCCGACGCCGTCGAGCGTATACCGTATATGGCCCCCGGCCTTGTGGGGCCCGAAAAAGCGAGCAGGGGCAAACTGCCCACCGATACCTGGTTTCTGACAATAGTGCCCACCAACGGCCGTGAGAAAACAGGCTATCCGACACAGAAGCCGGTAACCGTGCTCAGGCGCATCGTGGCAGCGTCGTCCAATCCGGGTGATATCGTGCTCGATTTCTTCGCCGGCAGCGGCACGACAGGCCAGGTGTGCCTCGACCTGGGACGACGCTTCATTCTGGTAGACAACAATGAACAGGCGATCAATGTGATGGCGCGCAGGTTCGCGAGAGTGAACGACATAGAATGGGTGAGTCTCGAGGGGGACGAAGGACGGAAAACGACGGGTTGAGCCATAAAGATATTAGAGAACTGCGAAGATTTATAACTCACCGCAGAGGGAGTTCGCGGCCCAGAGGGCACCCGCTCATGAGCGCAGAGTTTCGCAGAGATTTTTATGGTTTGGGAGAATCCAACAATAACATTCTCTGCGAAACTCTGCGTCTCTGCGCCTCTGCGGTGAGTTAATAACGGTCGCCGGTCGCCGGTCGTCCTTCGTCGCAAGGCAATGAGAACGCTCGCTCTTGACATCGGCAAACGACGCATCGGCGTGGCCGTCAGCGACCCGCTAGGCATGGTGGCGCGGCCTGTAGAGACCGTTCAGAGCGTGTCGCTCAACGTGGACGTGGCGCGCATCACCGACATAGCGCGAGAGCTTGAGGCCGAGCTTATCGTCGTGGGCGACCCTATACATATGAGCGGCGATCCTGGCACGATGTCGAACCGCGCTCATAAGTTCGGCGAAACGCTCCATGAGATATCGGGCCTGCCCGTAGTCTATTGTGACGAGCGCCTTACCACCGTGGAGGCCCAGCGCATTCTCCACGATTCCGGGGTGCCACCCAAAAAGGCCCGCCAGCAGATCGACGCCGTTGCAGCCGCCGTGATCCTCCAAAGCTATCTGAACACGCAGAAACCTCATCGCAACGAGAGTGATCCGCTGGAGGACAGGTATTTTGCGTGACCATGAGGGGCTAGCAATCCGCATTCCGCATTCCGCATTCCGCATTCCGCATTCCGATAATCGCCCCTCGTACCCCAACTCTAATCTCTTTCTAAACTTTTCTTCATATTTTCTTTACATTGTCCTGGTATGCTGATAAGGACCGGCAGATAGCCCTATTTCTGCCGTATTCATGATACGTGGTACTTGCAGCAGTAAGTAGCATACAGATTGTCGCAGCACAGAGATACGAAAGGAGGCGCGGCGTCAGGCATAGGAGAGCAGCGCCGCAAAAAAGTGAGCATGGATATTACTTCTCCCGCTTCACGAGATTCGCAGGATACAAAACCAACCCCAGGCCAGAGCGCGACCAAGAAATATAAGACCCGGAGAAAGAGAATACCGGGCTTTGTCAAGATTCTCGCCGTACTGGTGATTCTCGCCGGGATAGCGGGCGGCATTTATATTTGGAGGACGCAGACGACAGCAGCCGCGTCGACTTCACCAACCCTCGCCCTGCCCGTCACACAGGGCGACCTTAATGTCACCGTGCAGAGCAATGGCACCCTGGCCGCTAACCGCCAGGCCTCTATTACTTACCAGGCAACAGGTAATGTCGTGCAGGTGATGGTGAAACCGGGGGACAAAGTGGAAGCCGGGCAGACGCTGCTCACGCAGACCAACACTGACCAGCAGGCCGCCGTCGATTCGGCACAGGCTGCCCTCAATACCGCGCAGGCCAAGCTGGATGACCTCAAGAAGGGGCCCACCGCTTCCGATATAGCGAGCGCTCAAGCCGATGTGCAGGCTGCTCAGGCTGCTCTCAATCTCGCCAAAGCCGGCCCCACCAGCCAGCAATTAGCCGATGCACAGGCTGACGTGCGTAGCGCACAGGCTAATCTGGCCTCTGCCAGGGCCGGCGCTACTCCCAAGCAGCTAGCAGATGCCGAGGCCGATGTGCAAGCTGCCCAGGTTAACTACGACAATGTCAAAGCGGGCGCTACTCCCAAGCAGCTAGCAGATGCCGAGGCCGATGTGCAAGCTGCCCAGGTTAACTACGACAATGTCAAAGCGGGCGCTACTCCCAAGCAGATTTCTGACGCCGAGCAAGATCTCGCTACGGCCCAGGCTGCTTACAACCAGCTTCTCGTCCCGCCAACCCAGGACGCCGTCACCCAGGCTCAGGCCCAGCTCAATGCAGCCAAAGCCAGCCTCGCTGCCCTCAAAGCCCAGCCCATTCCAGCAGATCTCAGCACTGCCCAGTTGGCCGTCACCCAGGCTCAGGCCGACCTCAATACAACCCAGGCAGCCGATGACCTGGCCAAGCAGCAAGATCAAGATGCCCGTGATAAGGCCGACCACGCTCTTCAGCAAGCCCAGCTTGCATATTCCGTGATCGCTAGCCAGGTACTCAACCCGGATGGCACGCTGAACGTGCCCTCCTCGAACGCCAAGTACACCACCTACTGGAACGACTATTATGCCATGCAGAATGCCCAGGCAGACCAGGCTTCGGCTGCGGCTGTACTCAACAACGCCGTCAACAAGGAAACGTTCGACATCAATGCGGCACAGGCCAAGCTTAGCGACGCCAAGACGCAACTGGCTAAAGTGCAGGCGGGCGCCACTCCGGACCAACTGGCAGCGGCGGAGGCCACAGTAGCCACCGATCAGAAGACGTTTGACGATCTGTCAGTAGGGCCAACGAAGAGCGATCTTGCAACCGCACAGTCGGCTGTTACCAAAGCGCAAACTGCACTGACCGAGCTAAAGGCAGGGCCTACAGCGGCCGACCTCGCGACTGCACAGGATACGTTGACCAAAGCGCAAACTGCACTGACCGAGCTAAAGGCAGGGCCTACAGCGGCCGACCTCGCGACTGCACAGGATACATTGACCAAAGCTCAGGACGCGTTGACCGAGCTAAAGGCAGGACCGGCTGCCGCGACCGTTGCGACAGCGCAAACGGCAGCGGATAAGGCCCAGGACGCTTTGAACGCGCTGCTCGCGGGTCCCACCGCATCCAGCGTAGCGGCAGCCCAGGCAACGCTGGCGCAGAAGCAGGCAGCGTTGGCGACCCTGATGCTACCGGCGACGGCAAGCGACATTGCGACAGCCCAGCAGGATGTAACTACCGCCCAGAACAATCTCCTCACGGCCCAGGAAACCCTCGCCAAGACCGTGCTTAAGGCGCCTTTCAGCGGAACGGTAGCCAGCGTGACCGCCCAGCCTAACGACCAGACGGCGGTGGGCACAGAGGCCCTCGCTATCTATGACGAGAGCGGCATGTACGTAAACCTCCAGGTGAACGAGACCGACATCCAGAAGTTAAAGCCGGGTGAAGATGCATCAATTACTGTAGACGCCCTGCCAAACGAGGTGTTCACAGGCACGGTTAAGACTGTGTCAAACGTGTCGCAGACCAGCCAGAGTGTCGTGACGTACGAGGTCGATGTAGACTTCAACCCACGCGGATTGCCTGTGAAAACGGGCATGAATGCCACTGCGAACCTGGTTGTGGAAAGTCACCCTAACGTGATACAGGTGCCCACCAGAGCGATCACCAGCAAAGGCCAGAACAAGAGCGTGACCGTTCTTACCGGACCGAATAACCAGACGCCCGTAACGATAGGCGTGACTACAGGAGCGAGCAATACCACTTACACGGAAATCACAAGCTGCACCGACACGGGTAACCAATGCCTACGCCCAGGCGATCGTGTACAGGTGACCCTCCCTACCGGCACGACAACCAATAATGGCGCGAATACCGGCTTCGGTGGAGGCGGCTTCGGTGGTGGAGGCTTCGGTGGTGGCGGCTTTGGTGGTGGAGGCGGCAGGAACGGGGGCGCGCCGGTCATAATCCAGGGCCCAGGCAAATAGGCCATAAGCAAAACGAGTTCTGAGTTGTGGCTTCTCGTAAGGGCAACTCAGAACTCGGAACTCAGAACTCGTAATATGGGAAGGGTAGTATGGAACCAATCATAGCAGTGCACGGCCTGGCAAGGACATACACGATGGGAGAGATAGAGGTGTATGCCTTGCGCGGCGTAAGTTTCGACATTTACCCGGGCGAGTTCGTGGCGATTATGGGCCCATCGGGGTCGGGTAAATCGACCCTGATGAACCTGATCGGCTGCCTGGATACGCCCACCGACGGCCAGTATATCCTGGACGGCATCCCTACAGAGGATCTTGATAGCGATATGCTCGCCTCGGTGCGAAATCGCAAAATCGGCTTCGTCTTCCAACAATTCAACCTGCTTGCTCGCAGCACTGCCCTTGAGAACGTTGAATTGCCACTCATATACCGCGGCAAGATGAAGAAACAGGAGAGGCAAGAGCGAGCAACCACAGCCCTCGAAATGGTAGGACTGGGAGACAGGATGGACCACCATCCGCGCGAGCTATCCGGAGGCCAGCAACAGAGGGTGGCCGTCGCCCGTGCCCTGGTGACCCAGCCCGCCATCCTGCTGGCCGACGAGCCTACAGGTAACCTCGACTCCCATTCGAGCGAAGAGATAATGCATGTCTTTGAAGAGCTGAACCGCCAGGGAATCACAATCGTGCTGGTGACCCACGAGCACGACGTGGCGGCTCACGCGCACCGCGTCATCACCATGCGCGACGGCCTGGTGGCGAGTGACATCACGAGTAACGAGCAATCAGCTATCAGTTTTCAGCAGGCAGCTTTTGCACATGCCCAGGCGGTGGGCAGTGGGCAATGACCAGTGACCAGTGACCAGTGACCAGTGACCGTGATTAGTGGCTCGGAGTCGGTCGTCTACTGACAACTGACAACTGACAACTGACAACTTGGTCATACAACGGAGGCCAAACATGTCGACGCTTGAACTCGACAGAGTTGAAAAAGCCGGCCAGGCAGTGCCGGTACCGAGGCAAAAAGAAGAAGAATTAGAAGACCTTGAGACCAGCGGTATTGGCCTGGGGCAGAGTATCGCCCTGGCCTGGACAACCCTGATGGCGAACAAGGTTCGTACGGTGCTGACGGCACTGGGCGTTATTATCGGCGTGGCCTCGGTGGTTGCGCTGATGTCGATCGGCAACGGCACGCAGCAGCAGATCACCGACCAGATCACCTCCAACGGTGCCAACCTGCTGACTATACGAGCATCGGGAGCGGCGGGCGGTGGCAACGCCACACTCACTACCGATGACGTGGCGGCCATACAGGACCCCATCAACGTCCCTGACGCTGCGGCAGTATCGCCGGAAGGGCAGGGCATTGCAGCTGTGGCGGTAGGCTCGGTGAGTGAGAATACAATCGTCATCGGCGCTGCCCCCATATACCAGACACTACACGCCGACACCATGCAGTACGGCACATTTATCACCGATGACCAGGCCAAGCAGAACGTGGTAGTGCTGGGCGCGACCGCCTACACCAAGCTGTTCCCTGACGGCGGCGACCCCACAGGCCAGACCGTACGTGTCAAAGCAATCAACTTCATGGTGATAGGCGTGCTCCAATCTAAAGGCACAAGCGTGGCTAACTTCGATGATTTGGGTGTGATAATACCGCTTGCCATAGGCCAGCAGAGGATATTCGGCGGGCGCGTGCAGAGCGCAAATAACAAGGCTGCCGTAGCCAGTATCGTGGTGCAGGCCACCAACTCGAATACCGTAACCGCGGCCCAGAACGAGATTACCTCCCTGCTGAGATCCAGGCACAAAGTTCCGGCGGACGGCAGCGCGGACGACTTCACGGTTAGCAACCAGCAAGACCTGATCAACACTGTTACCAGCACTACGCGCACCCTTACCCTCTTCCTGGGAGCAATCGCAGCTATCTCGCTCATCGTGGGCGGCATCGGGATCATGAACATCATGCTCGTGTCGGTGCGCGAGAGGACGCGAGAGATAGGACTTCGCAAGGCTATCGGCGCCCGCGAGCGTGACGTCCTGACACAATTCCTGATCGAAGCGTTGATGCTGAGCACGACAGGAGGGCTGATCGGACTGGGGATAGGAGTATTGATAGCCGTACTCGCCAACCAGATAGGGCAGATCCATACATATGTCAGCCCCGATTTGGTGGCCCTGGCGGTCGGCTTCGCAATGGCTGTAGGCCTCTTCTTCGGCATCGAGCCGGCCCGTCGAGCCGCCAAGCTCGATCCGATAGAGGCGTTGAGGTATGAGTGACGGCGGTTGTCAGTTGTCAGTTGTCAGTTGTCAGTAGACCGACGACTCTATAGCTTGGGAATACTGACAACTGACAACTGACAACTGACTACTTGGTCAGACAGAGGAGAATTATTCAGTGAAATTGAACAGATCATTTGTGGCGTTATCTATAGTAGGGGTTTTGGGGATGGGGTTGCTGCTCGCGGGGTGTGGCGGGGATACGGGCACCACCGGAAGCACGAGTAGCCAGGATGCGGCGAAGCAGCAGTTCCTCAACGATCGCTCAGGGACACCCGGCCCCAGTTCGGGTACTCCTGGAGTGGGAGGAAGGCCACCGGGCGTGTTCGGGTCGATAACGAAGATAAACGGCAACCAGATAACCGTCAAAAGCCAGGCTGACGGCACGGAGACAGTGGTGCAGCCTGGCGACAGTGCGACTATAGGCAAACAGGCCGACGCACAAGCCTCCGACATCACGCAGGGAATGATGGTCGCCGCCACCGGCACGATGACCGGCGGCGTGCTCGACGCACAGGTTGTGCAGATAGGCGGAGGCAACTTCGTTGGATTTGGTGGCGGTGGCGGAGGTGGCTTCGGTGGTGGCGGCTTTGGAGGCGGACGATTCAACGGAACGCCCGGCGCGGGACGCGGAGGCTTTCAACGGCACTCCAGGTGCTGGACGCAACGGAGGTTTCAATGGTACTCCAGGCGCGGGCGGCCGCTTCCGAGGCACACCCGGCCCCAACGGCTCCGGCGCGCCGGGGGCAGGGCGCAACTTTGCAGTAGGCACGGTTGCTAAAGTGGACGGCAATACCGTTACGCTCAATATGGCAAACGGCTCTACGGGCACCTTCACAATCAGCACTACTACCCGCTTCCAGAAAAACGTCACTATACAGCTCACGGACCTGCAAGTTGGCGACAATATCGTCGCCGCCGGACAGCAAAGCGGCAACGTCTTCCAGGCTACATCGATTCAGGTGGTGACAGGTTTCGGCGGAGGCGGCGGGAGCGCGCAGTCCGGGGCAAACGCCCACGCCGTGAACGAGAAATTAGAAATTAGAGATTAGAAATGAGAAAATAGAGACCGGAAATGCGAGATCAGCGGGACTCACTTCCCCCTTCACGTTTCTGATCTCTAATTTCTAATTTCTCGTAAAGAGGTACCAACAAATGACCGCTGCTCATTCGGCAAGTAAAACAGGCAACTTAGTTATCTTCGATGGGCACAACGACGTGCTGCTGTCCCTCACTTATCCAAAGGAGGGACAAGAGCGGACGTTCTTCGTACGGAGCGGGCGAGGGCATATAGACCTGCCGCGCGCACGGGAGGGTGGCTTCGGGGGCGGCTTCTTTGCCGTCTACGTTCCGGCCACTCCTGAGCAGAAGGCCATATCCGGCTCCGAGCCGGTTTATACGGATACCGGCTACACGACGCGGATGGCAAGCGAGGTGCCTCACGATTTCGCGCATGGCGCGGCGATAGCTGTGACCGCCTCTCTCTTCCGCCTCGTGGAGGAGTTGAAGGGACAGGTCAGGGTGGTGCGCACTGCCGCCGAGTTGCAGCATTGCCTGGACAACGGTGTCCTAGCCGTGGTGCTGCATTTCGAAGGCGCCGAGCCTATTGACCCGCGGTTTGACGCTCTTTATCTCTACCATGAGGCGGGCTTGCGCTCGTTAGGGCCGGTCTGGAGCAGGCCGAATATCTTTGCGACCGGCGTGCCCTTCAGGTTCCCACACAGCCCAGACACCGGGCCGGGCCTTACAGAATTAGGCAAAGAGCTGATACGCACATGCAACCGCCTTCATATCATGGTAGACCTGGCTCATATGAACGAGAAGGGTTTCTGGGACATAGCATCGCTCTCGGATGCGCCCCTTGTGGCGACCCATACGGCGGCGCACGCCCTGTGCCCATCCACACGCAATCTTACCGATAAGCAACTGGATGCCATCAAAGAAACTGATGGGATGGTGGGCATCAACTTCAACGTACGCGACCTGCGCGCTGACGGCAAGGGTGAGCCCGATACGCCTCTCACCGAGATCGTCAGGCATGCCGATTACCTGATAGAGAGGATTGGCATAGACCGGGTGGGTTTCGGCTCCGATTTCGACGGAGCCACAATGTCAAAGCACCTGGGCGACGTGTCGGGCCTGCCGAAGCTGCTGGAGGCGTTCCGCGCAGAGAGGCTACGACGACGAATCGCTACGCAAGATAACGCACGAGAACTGGGTGCGAGTGCTCCGCAAGACCTGGGGAGAATGATAACGGCAGTGGTTAGTGGTTAGTGGTTAGAACGTTAACGAGCCACTAGCCACTGGTCACTGGTCACTGGTCACTGGTCACTAACCACTGGAATAAGTGCATGAAGCGAAGAATACTGGTGGTCGAAGATGACAGGAAAATAGCCGAGCTTGTCCGGCTCTACCTTGAGAAGGACGGATACCGTGTGCAGGTCGCATATGACGGCAGCGAAGGGCTGGAATTGGGCCGCAAGGGCGGGCAAGACCTGGTTGTGCTCGACCTGATGTTACCGTCCATTGACGGCTTCGACGTCGCTCGTATGCTGAGAGCCGAGTTGAAGGTGCCGATAATAATGCTAACCGCCAGGAGCACCGAGGACGACAAATTGCGCGGCCTGGATATCGGGGCGGACGATTATATTACAAAGCCGTTCAGCCCACGCGAGCTTGTGGCGAGGGTGCGTGCCGTATTGCGGCGTACCGGCGAGGACGAGGGGCCTGAAAAAGTGCAGTTCGGTGAGGTCGTGGTGGATTTCGTCAGGCACGAGGCACTTTTGCAGGGCGAACCCATCCATCTCACCCCTAAAGAGTTCAGGCTGCTTGCCACGCTGGCCAGGGAGCCGGGCCGGGCATTCTCGCGGCTGGAGCTGCTGGAGAGGGTGTTCGGCTACGATTATGAAGGGCTTGAGCGCACGCTCGACGTGCACGTGATGAACCTCCGGAAGAAAATAGAGGCTGATCCCGCGCAGCCGAAATATGTGCTGACCGTTTACGGGCTCGGCTACAAAATTGGAGATATTCATACGGAAGCTCGAGTTAATACCAATGTTCAATAGCCTGCGATTCCGGCTGCTCATGACCATGAGCATCGTGGTGCTGGTGGCTGTGGGCGTAATTGCCTTCCTCACAAGCAGCTCGACCACCAATGAATTCCAGCGCTACGTGCAAGTCGACACACAGCGCAACCAGCAGCTTGTGTCCGACTTCCTGACCGCGTACCAGAGCGACCCCAGCACGCAGAATCTGCAAGTCTGTAGTTAAGAATATGGCCGACAAATCGAGTGATCGCTTTGTCGTGATGGATAGCACGGGCTATGTAATAGCGGATTCAGATGGCAAGCTGGTAGGGCAGACGCTTCCTCGGCAGGGCCCACCACCCAATTTTATTTACACCACGGGTGGCGCAACCGGTGTGGTCACCTCCAGCGCCGAGGGGTTCAATGATGGCATCTCTTTTCCCAGGCCTTTCGCTTTCACCTCTACCGAAAGCATAACGGGCAGCGTAGGTGTGGGAGCTGTGCCTATCTCGAATACCCTGGATGAGAGGGCAGGCAGACTATTCGGCTTCGGCTTCATACCGCTCGTGGTGATACCTTCTGCAGGCTCCGGAACGGCAACCGGCGTTGAACCGCCGGGTCAGCCGAGAAGCGGAGAGCCTGACGCTAAGGCCAGCCTGATCGTGGCCCGGCTGCCCCGCAGAGAAGGCAATCCAAACCAGGCCGGCTTCCTCGATTCGGTGAACAAAGAGCTCCTTATAGCCATGGGGGTGGCGGGGTTGGTGGCGCTGCTGCTCACATGGCTGCTGTCGCGGCGCATTTTAGGGCCCGTGGAGGCGCTTACTGCTGCTGCAGGCCGGATGGAGAAGGGCGATTTGAGCCAGCACGTGGAGGTGAAATCGCACGACGAGATTGGCAAGCTGGCCCACGCCTTCAATTCTATGACCGATGGCCTGTCGAGGCTGGAGCAATTGCGGCGCAATATGGTCACCGACGTAGCCCACGAGCTGCGCACACCTATAGCCAATATCAGGGGCTACCTTGAGGCTATGCAAGATGGCATAGTGAAGCCCGACCCCAACATTATCGAGTTGCTGCACGAGGAAGCCATGCTGCTTACACGGCTGGTGGAAGATTTGCAGGAGCTTGAGCTCGCGGAAGCGGGCAAGCTCAAGCTGGTACAGCAGCGCGTAGAGCCTGCCGAAGTTATAGAGCAGGCTGTGACGGCTACGCAGCCGGCAGCCGCCGAGAAAGAGATCAGCCTGAGAGCGGAATTACCGCCTGATCTCCCCGAAATAGAGGCCGACCCGGAGCGGATAGGGCAGGTGCTGCGAAATCTGCTCAATAACGCCATCAAGCATACGCCCGAGGGTGGGCATGTAGACGTTGGGGCCTGCACGCGAGGCAGCATGATCGAGGTGAGCGTCAAGGATAGCGGGCCCGGCATCTCACCTGACCACCTGCCGCATATATTCGACCGTTTCTACAGGGCCGACCAGTCGCGGGCACGTTCCACAGGTGGGGCCGGGCTGGGCCTGGCCATAGTGAAAGAGCTGGTGGAGATGCACGGCGGGCAGGTGCGCGCCGAAAGCACGCTGGGGCATGGCGCTGCCTTCTATTTTACGTTGCCCCTGACGAGTGGGTAGTGACCGGTGACCAGTGACCAGTGACCAGTGAGGTGGCTAGGGGCTCAGGGGCTAGGGGCTGGTGCAGTGTATCACGAGAGTTCTCTGTGTAAAGGGGGTGCAGGAGGAGGTCGCCCCTGCCGGGGCCGGGGGTGTCCCCCGAAACTCCCTATTCCACAATATCTCTCACGAACATCCACTAGGGGCTAGCAAAAGGTGAGGCCACACAAACTTTCGTGATCTTCGTGGTCATCGTGATTCAAACTCATAGAAATCTGGGCGGCCCTTGGCGTCCTGTAAATCACTTTCCTGTTGCCGCCCGCTTTGATCGAATGGAAAGAAAGGGTATAGCAATTGGGACAAAGCTACAAAAGGAGAGCTCATTATGAGTGTGGGATCAATCAAGGTGCTGAACTCAGCAAGCCTGGTGTTGGCGCTAGCTTTCTTATCGGTCCTGGGCATCGCGCTGGCCGGCGGGCCGAGCGGTGCAGCCGCAAGCAAATCCGTATCTTCCGGGAAGAGCGGCCCGCCTACAGCAACCCCCGATACTCACCAGCCTGGCGTCCCGGCCACAACGGGTACGGTTGTTCCGCTGGTGGAAGGCTTCGAAGGGGGTTTTGGCGAATTCACCAGCTTCAGCATCGGTTGTGCGACCACTCACTGCCTGTGGGGCCCGGTCACGACCGACTATCACACGGGCACGCACTCAGTTTTCGCCACCGATGTGGCTGAAGTGGGCGATGATGACCTCGTACTGATACCTGCCCTGGCGATCCCGGCGAACGCGACAAGCGCCAGCCTCACCTTCTGGCACCGTTATGGCTTTGAATATAACGGTGCCTCTTATTACGACGGAGGTGTAATCGAAGTCTCGACGGATAGCGGCACCACCTGGGCCGACGCCGGGGCTAACATCACTTCGGGCGGCTACAGCGGCACTATCGCTACCGGCTACAGCAACCCCCTCGCCGGCCGCGCCGGGTGGGTCGCGACGACAGGAGCCAACTGGAATCAGGTGCAGCTCAACTTGCTGCCTTATCGCGGCCCCAGCTTCCTCTTTCGCCTGCGCCTGGGCACCGACAGCAGCAACGACTTCAGCGCGACCGGATGGTGGGTGGACGACGTACAGGTGAGCTACAGGCACCACTGGCCTCCTGCGGGCAGGCCTGGACCACGGCCAGCCCCTACCCGGCAGCCGAGTACGGGCAGGCAGTGGTGAGCCTGGGTGGCCTGCTTTATAGCTTCGGCGGGAAAACCACGAGTGCCGTCTCCACCTCCTCCTATACTTACGATCCAGGGAGCAACACCTGGACGCCCATTGCCTCACTCCCTTCAGCCAGGGTCTTCGCCAGTGCGGTTACCGACGGCACTTATATCTACATACTGGGTGGGGCCGACAGTAACAACGGTCCGACCTCTACACTTTGGCGCTACGACCCCACCACGAACAGTTACCTGACCCTCGCCCCGTTCACCACGGCTACCTCAGGCCAGGGTGCTGCCTATTTGAATGGCAGTATCTATCGCATTGCCGGTGAAATTGACCCGACACAGGGCACTAGCACGAATACGGTCGAGGCCTATACTATCGCCACCAACACCTGGGCACCCGTCGCAAATTACCCGCAGCAGCTCTTTGGATTGGCTGTGCTGCCCCTCAACGGCTATATCTACACAGCGGGCGGCGATGAGTATTTGGGACCAGTTAATAAGACCTATCGCTTTGATCCCGGCAGTAACACCTGGGACGACGGCCCTATAGCCGATCTGCCCGGAGGCGCCGGCAATATGGCCTCCGCGCTCTATAACAATCGCTGGATTCTGGCTTCGGCTTCGAGCAGCCCCAACGGAAATGTCCTGGCCTGGGATCCGTCAACGAATAATTGGAGCAGCCTCGACGAGATGCCGGATCTGGTCACTCAGGCGGGGGGTGGAGTTGCCGGCGGAGCCTTCTATGTGGTAGGCGGCACGGGCCACAGTTATGCCCCTGCTAATACGGTGCAGCAGTATGTCGAAACATCGTGCGCCTCTCCCAGCCCTACACCAGGCGGACCCACGCCCACTGTCTGCCCACTGCAGTTCAGCGACGTCCCTCAGGGAAGCACTTTCTACAATAATATCCGCTGTTTGGCTTGCCGTGGCATCATCAACGGCTATCCTGACGGCACATTCAAGCCTAACAATAATGTCAGTCGTGGACAGCTTGCCAAGATAGTATCAAACGCCGCGGGCTTCAACGACCCGCAAACTACCCAGCTCTTCCAGGACGTACCACGCTCGCAGCACCTTCTTCCAATTCATCGGCAGGCTGGCTTCTCGCGGTTTTATGAACGGCTATGCTTGTGGAGGCGGGGTACCCCCTGGGTCCGAGCCATGCGTGCCCCCCGGCAACCTTCCCTACTTCCGCCCCGGCAGTAACGCCACCAGGGGCCAAATCTCCAAGATAGTATCGAACGCTGCGGGCTTCAACGACCCGCAAACTACCCGGCTCTTCCAGGATGTGCCTGTTGGCAGCACCTTCCATGACTTTATTGACCGCCTTGCCTCTCGCGAAATTATGGGTGGGTACCCATGCGGGGGAGCAGGCGAGCCATGCATTGCCCCCGGCAACCTTCCCTACTTCCGCACCAACAAGAACGCCACCAGAGGCCAGACCTCCAAGATAGTCGCTAACACCTTCTTGCCGGATTGCAACACACCGCAAAGATAGCCTGTTTGACAGGTTAGTACTGAACAATGAGCAAAGGAGCCGCTTGCTAGCGGCTCCTTTGCTCATTGTAGGAAATAAGAAAGCATCGTATAACTGCAATACGTAAAATCCCCGCACATAAGCCCCATAGACAAAATGAATGCGCCATATCAGGAGGGATATATTATGCAATCACGGTCAAAATATGCGGTGGCGTTGACGGCATCCCTCGGGCTCATCATGGCTATCCTGGACAACACGATCGTGAACGTGGCCCTGGTACCCATGGCGAACTCCCTGAAGACCGACCTGACGACCATAGAATGGGTTGTCACCGGGTATTTCCTCGCTCAGGCCGCCATCATCCCCGTAGCCGGCTATTTCAGCAACAGGTTCGGCATAAAAAGAGTGTTCATGATATGCCTCTTCGTATTCACCGTTGGCTCGACGCTGTGCGCGCTGTCCACGAACGAGACTATGCTCATCACTTTCCGGGTGTTGCAGGGGCTGGGAGGAGGCGCGCTCTTTCCTCTCGCTCAGGCGATCGCTTTCGGAGCTTTCCCACCCAGCGAGCGGGCCAAATCCGGCGCCATTATCGGCGTGCCGGTGTTGCTGGCCCCTGCCTTCGGCCCCACCATTGGAGGCTGGCTCACAGTCAATTTCGATTGGCAGTCCATCTTCCTGGTCAACCTGCCTATAGGCGTGATAGCGCTCGTCCTCTCGTTTCTCATATTGCCCCCTGACAAGTTGCCCGAAGGGGGTTTGCGGAAGAGCTTCGACTTTACCGGTCTCGTGCTTTCTACGCTCGGAGTGCTCGCCGTGGTGTACGCCTTTACCGTGGTCAGCCAGGCGCAGCCCGGAACAGTCACTCCCACCAACCCCAACGGGCAGTTGTACGGCTGGGGCTACTGGGAGGTGTGGGCTTTGCTCGCGCTTGGAGTGGCGCTGCTGGTTATTTTCGCGTTCTATGAGCTGCGTGTGAGCAAAGACCCTGTCATGGACCTGCGTCTCTTCAAGGAAAGGAATTTCACCCTATCGAGTATCGTAAGCTGGGTGAACGCGGCGGTAGTGTTCGGCAGCCTTCTGCTCCTCCCGATCTTCCTGCAACAGATACGTATACCCAACCTATCGCCGCTCGATTCCGGGCTCGCCCTGGTGCCCCAGGGCCTGGCTTCCGCCGTGGGGGTTATACTGAGCGGGCAGCTTTATAACAGGGTAGGGGTGCGCCCGCTGGTCGTGGCGGGCGGTATCCTGCTCGCGATCAGCTCGTGGCTGATTGCTACCCAGGTGACGCCGACCAGCGACGGGTATTCTCTGATGCCGATGCTTATCATACGCGGCCTCGGCTTTGGCCTCACTCTGATCCCCGTGCAAACCCTGGCCATGGAAACCATCACCGGCCCCGCCCTCCCCAAAGCAAGCTCCCTGTACAATGTCACCCGCCAGATATTCAGCTCCATAGGCGTGGCGGCCACGATTACGTTGCTCGTCCAGCAGACGTCTTCCCACGCCGCTATATTAGTTCAACAGGCTCAGAGCAAAATCCCCGCAGGCGTCAAAATCGACCCCAACAGCCCGCAAGCGCAAGCTGCACTAAAGAACATAATCTCCCAGGCGGGCACCCAGGGCTTCCAGGACGTATTCGTGTACGTCACATTCGGCACCATCGCCCTCACGTTGATAGCGTTTGCCTTACCTGGTCGCCGTGCCGTAGCGCTACCCGGGCTGGAGGCGTCCGAAAAGGACCAAAAGCCGAACGTGATGGTCGAATAGCCTCTTTCCAATCCGGGAGACCTATTGAAAATGGCGGTGATTTTACGCCCCCATCGAGGGGATAATCCCTAACTGCTGGAACCAGTTAAAGATGTCTATCTCAACCCAGTGCTCGGCAACTTTTCCATCCTTTATCCTCAAGAACTCGAGTCTCCGTCCACGTTGCATGTTTGCCTGTGGCCGGAATACCCAGGAATTCTCCTTTATGAGTGCCGGACTCGGTCCCACGGTAGACCACTATATCGCCTTCGGCAACGATTTCATCAATAGTCACTACATCATCGGGAAATGCAGCGAACAGGTGGTTTAGAAAGGTGATGTAGCCTTCGGTGCCTCCTCCGAAAGAGCGCACTGTATCGTTATGCTCCTGGTAATCTGAGTGGAAAATATCTCCCAGATGCTCAAGCTGTCGATTGTTTTTGACCTCTTCAACGAAGCGACGTATCATCGTTTTGTTCGTGTCTAATTTCTGGTCCATCCTCTTCTCCTTTGTGGTGATCTAGTGAGGCTCGTATTTCAAAGTGACTTGCTCGTCTTTGAAGCGTCAAGGGGCCCGGAACGCCAGGCCGCCAAGCCGGTTCTTCGCGGACTGAGAGCGTCTTGGCGGCTTGACATTGCACGCCGAAGAGGCTCGCAGTAATACCAAGAGACGGGTGACGCTATCTATATGCGATGGCTCAAGGATTGGTACCGGTGCCTGAAGCTTGGCCTGTAGCAGCCACAACGAGGCGTGGCAGATAGTAATCCCATCCCCTCCTCGTGGGCAGGTCGCGACTCTTCCGGCAAACCCCGGTGGCACAGGCGCAAGAGTGTGCCGTTGTTATCAGGCACCAGGTCGATCTCTACGGTACTGGAGCCAGGCAGCACCAGGCTATTCGGGACATCCCAGCCCCAGGTAAAGACCACACGCCGATAGGGAATCACTTCCACATACTCTCCCTGAATGGTCTCGTGCTCATTGAGCTCGATCCGAAACTGCCCACCAGGATGGGGGTTGAGGGTCGCGTTGATGCCTTTCCATTGTCCCATTTTCACTGGGTCGATCAAGAATGCAAACACGGTTTCAGGTCGTGCAGCAATATGAATCGTGCGCGTCACGGCTGTGCCGTCATCAGGCTGGTGCAGAACCAAGATTGTCAGTCCTCCTTTCTTCAGTCTCTGCTGCGTGTTTCAAGAGGCCAAGCTTCTCATCCCATATTCGTTCGAGAAAGGGGCGCAATTCTTCGAGTGCTTCGGGACGAGTCCTGTAGAGACGTCGTGTCCCCTCGCGGCGCATAGTGACAAGGCCAACCTGAGCGAGCAGAGTCAGATGTTGCGAGATGGCCGGGCGAGTCACGTCGGTGAAGTGCGCGGCAATCTTGCTCGCCGGAAGCTCGGTATTTTGGAGCAGCAACAATATCTCACGGCGATGCGGTTCAGCAATTGCCTGTAAAACACGATCCAGCATGCCTTTATGTTAGCATAAGCTTACGTAAGTGTCAACTTACCTAATAAGAAACCTTGTCATCATGTCGGCTCATAATGAAGAGCCTCGGGACCGATCTGAATTCCGACCCTTTTCAACCCGGTAGGCGCTAAGCAGAGGAAAGAAGGGCAGCCTCAGGGCTTTCCACTGGGCGTAGGCTCTCTGCTATTATCACTGGGTGCATTTTGATCGTGGCGATGTCGGCGGGGGTGAAATCCGCCGGGGGCTGGACGCCTATTCCCCGGCCTCGGCCCGCTACCTGCACCTGGCCGGTGACCAGATAGGGTCCGACGCCGTTGTTGGCGATGGTCGCGGCGTGCTGCTTGTACACCTCAGGGAAAAGCACAATCTCTATCAGGCCTGTCGTGTCCTGCACCGACATGAAGAGCATCTGCTCGCCCGCCTTGGTCCGGTGCGTGCGCCCGGCCACGACCACTCCGGCAACCATCACACGCTTGTTGGCTTGCGAGTGGAGGTCCCGGCAGAGCACCACGTCGTGCTCCTTTATGAATTGAGGGTGCAGCTCCATGGGGTTGCAAGTGAGGGTGAAGCCCAGCGCTTCTCGCTCAAGAACCAGCTTTTCCTGGGGGCTGTATTCCTCCATAAACGGCGCTTCAGGCTGAAATCGGAGATCGCCCAGGATGCGAGGGTTGGGCGATACCATCAAGCCGGGCAGGAAATCGCCCAGCACCATTTGTAAAGGCCCTGTAGAGCCTGCTTCCGGGCGCGGCTGCGTTTGCGCCACGCTCCCATAGCGAGAGGCTCGCGGCCTTCGCGCCGTTATCAGCGACGGGAGTATATGCATCATTTGCCTGCGATTCTCCACTCCTTCCATCTGGTCGCACGCGCCTACTTTCACCAGCGATGTGGCCTCCGAAGGGGTCATTTCGACGCGCATAAGCAGGTCCTGGAGAGAATAAAAGGGCCCGGCGGCGCGGCGCTCGGTCAGGATGAGAGAGATAGTATTCACTGATAGACCCTTCACAAACTGCAAGCCGAAGCGTATAGCCCGCCCTTTGGCGATGACTTCGCACATCGCGTTGCTCTCGTTGACGTGCGGCACGAGAAGGGTTATGCCGAGCCGTCTGGCCTCCTCCACGTAGACGGACGGCCCATAATAACCTCCTCCGTTATTTATTTGCGCGGCCAGGAAGTGTGACGGGTAATGCGCTTTCATGTAGGCCGAGCGATAGGCGGTGAGGGCATAGGAGCAGGCATGGGCTTTGCAAAATCCGAAGCCTGAGTAGCCCGCGATGATATCCCAGACCTGCTCGGCCTGTAGCTGGTCTATGCCGCGCTCGATTGCTCCAGCCACGAATTGGGTTCCCAGGCGCGCTCGCTCATCGGGCGTGTGGGTCTTGCCCAGATCTTTGCGCAGCTTTTCGGCCTCTCCCAGGCTCAGCCCCGCGAGCGAGTGCGCCAGCTTGAGGAATTGCTCCTGGTAGAGAATGACCCCGTAGGTGTCGCGCAAGATCGGCTCCATGGCCGGGTGAACGTAGCTGAGCGCTTCCTGGCGCAGGTGGCGGCGCATGAAAAGCTCCAGAAAACCTCCCTCCAGAGGGCCGGGGCGGAAGAGCGAAACGGCGGAAGCCACGTCGTTGAGATTGTGCGGGCGCAGCCATTTGAGCAGGCCGCGCATCCCAGGCGATTCGAGCTGGAAGCACCCAAGCGTTTCGCCCTGGGCCATCATATTGTAAGTGCGCTCGTCGTCGAACGGAATGAGCGCGAAGGTCTTTTGCAAATCTCCACCCGACCGAGCACCTGCGGAGCCTGCGCTGACAGCCAGCCCCGACGAATGCAAGGTGTCCACCAGGGTGGTAAGAGCTCGCGAGCCAAGCAGGTCCATCTTCACCAGGCCCATAGCCTCGATAGCGTCTTTGTCATATTGTGTAATGGAGAGTGAGGGATCGCGGGCGGCGCGTTGGAGGGGCACAAGGTCGGCTATGGGCATACTTTGCGGCGAGATGACCACCCCTGCGCAGTGCATCCCCGCATGACGCGGCAGCCCTTCGATAGCCCGCGCCATCTCAAGCGCCTCACGCTCAACGGAATTGCGGATTTCTCCATTGCGGATTGCGGATTGCGGATTGCGGATTGAAGCTTCGTCTTCGGTGGTCCATCCTTCGTCCTTCGTCCTTCGTCCTTCGTCGTCACCAATCAGCCCTTCGGGATCGTCGGGGTCCTCGGCGAGGAGGTGGGGCAGGTGGGAGGCGATACGGTTGATCCGGTGCGGAGGGATCTGCAGGGCTTTAGCCATTTCGCGCCAGGCGGAGCGGAGGCGGAAGGTGATGTGTGTTCCCACGATAGCGACGTGGTCCGCTCCGTATTTGCGATATACGTAGTGAAGCACCTCGTCTCGCCGCCGCCAGCAGAGGTCGAGGTCTATATCCGGCAATTCAAATTCGGCCCGCGATGGGCTGAGAAAGCGCTCGAAGAGAAGGTCGTTCGCGAGCGGGTCCACCTGGGTTATGTCGAGCACGTACGCGACCAGGCTGTTGGCGGCGGAACCTCTCGCCATGATAGGGATACCCTGCCGCCTGGCGAAGCGGGCTATATCGTGCACTATGAGGAAATAGGGCGAGAAACCCAGGCGCTCGATTATCTCCAGCTCGTGCTTGAGGCGCGAGATAACCTCGTCGTTGAGAGGCTTATAGTGCCTGGTAGCCCCGGCAAAGCATAATTTCCAGAGACGAGAATAAGGGTTTTCGCCCGATTGCAGGTCCACCGACGGAAAGAGCGGCTTGTGTGTCGGCAGCTCCAGGTCGCAACAACCCGCTATATACCCTGCATTGGCAATCGCCTGCGGGTAATCCTTGAAGAACGCCGCCATTTCCTCGGCAGAAACCATTGAATGCGGAATGCGGAATGCGGAATGCGGATTTCCCCATTGCGGATTGCGGATTGCGGATTGCGGATTATCGACGGGATTATCTTTCTCACCAATATTCGCTGATCCCTGACCCCTGGTCTCCAATCCGCAATCCGCAATCCGCAATCCGCAATCACCAGCCCCCGATCCCTCGTCTTTATTCCGCATTCCGAATTCCACACTCCGCATTCCCTTCGCCCGTGCCAATGCCTCGGCAACCGGAGCGTCCTCGGGCTTGAGGTAGAGTACATCGTTGGTAGCCACGATGGGGATGTTGAGCTCGGCGGCCAGCGAGGCCAGGGCCGGCAGGTATGGTTGGTCCTGGGGCGTGAGCTCGATGAAAAAGTTTCCCTCTCCGAAGGCCGAAAGGAGCATACCGGCGGCGCGGGCGGCCTGCCTGACCTTGCCCTGCATAACCAGGCTGTTCACCAGCCCCCGCAGTTCCACCCGAGAGGGCTACCAGCCCACGAGTGTGCCTGCCCGACAGGAGTAGCTCCCTGGGCAGCTTGAGGCCGTGCGCCGTATATGCATACGAAGCAGCCAGATATGGTTGGGTGGCGGGGCGCTGTCTGGATTGCCTGGGAGGGGCGGGAGTGAAGCCGAACGTGGGCACTCCCCACACGCCGGTATCCCAGGGAAGGATCGGGGCGTCGTCATCGTCATCCTCGCCGAAGCCTGCAGGAGAGAACGTTTCGGGCGGGGCGTTCAGGCGCAATATGGAAGCGAGATGGCACAAATTGCGGTAGCCATCCATATTACGAGCCAGCAATACCAGCGATGAGCCGCCCGTGAGGTCCACTTCCATGCCAATGATCGGTTTGATACCCGCCTTCAGGGCGCTGAGATAGAAGGGAATGGCCCCGTACAGGTTAGCGCGGTCGGTCACCGCAATGGCGGACATGCCGAGCTTGCGGGCCTGAGCCACCAGTGCCTTCGGGGTGGCCGTCCCCTCGAAAAGGGAATATGCAGAGCGGCAGTGCAAATGCACAAAACTCATAAAAAGCTCCACGTCGCGACGTGTGGCGTTACATAACAATACATACCATAGAACATATGTTCTAGTCAATAGGTGGGGAGTATTTGAGGGATCAGGGACTAGGAACCGACGATCGATGGCCACCGTTCATGGATCTCTGATCTTTGATCCCTAGCCCCTGACCCCTGACCCCTAGCGTCACATTCGTCTGTCGTGTTCTGTCACAGTAATGAGGAAATAGCAAGTTATTGGAATGCTCGCGGGAGTATAATGTGAGGTAAGTAGTGAGGTGAAAGGTGAAAAGTAATATGAGCTCAGCAACCATATTGTCACGTCAGGGCCAGCGCATGCTCCAGATCGGCATTGGTCTCTTCGTCTTTTCGGGATTGGAAGGCTTTGTGATTTCACGCCTCCCCTCCCCGCCTCTTGGACGATCAGTGCATACGTTGAGTGCCTTGCAGGGGGTCATGAGCCTGGCATTGGGGCTCTTTTGGCCCAGGCTAAAACTCGATACTAAAGCTGCACAGATCGCATTCTGGACGTACAACTATTCGAGCTTCGCCACTTTGGTCCCTTTCGTGCTGGCTGCCGTTTGGGGAGCAGGCAACACCACGATGCCGATTGCAGCGGGAACTGCGCGTGGGAATGCCCGTCAAGAAGCTGCCATCAAGGTCATCGTCTATTCGGCTGCGCCAACGTTCTTCGTTTCGATGGCACTCGTTCTCTGGGGTCTTCGACTTACGGACGCGGATGCGGAACGCTGACGCGCTAGTGGTTAGGGGCTAGGGCTAGAGGCTAGGGGCTAGAGGCTAGAGGCTAGGAGCTTTGACCCCTCGTGCCCTACTTCAGCCCGTCGGCTCTTTCTTCGTCCCTGATGACCTTTTGCTGCTCTTGAGCCAGGAGGGGCCGGGGGGCGGGGCCTGCGCTGGTCAGGGCGGCTTCGGCTTCTTCGGGGGTGACGAACCGGCCACCGGTCCTCTTTTCCGTAGTGGTGGAGCGCAAATGGCGTATAGTGGCCCGGCGATGGCGGCTCCTGTAAAGGCCCAACCCGGCTATCAGGATCACCACCAGGCCGATACCGAACACCGCCTGCTCGTAGCCGAGCCAGTCGCCCAGAGCGCCCGCGAAGAAGACGGGCACGATCATTATAGCGTTTGAAATGGTGAAGAAGGCGCTGAAGACGCGCGCGCGTATCGCTTGAGGCGAGCGCTCCTGCAGTGCCGTCTGCGCGGGCACAGATATGAAGCTGTTGAAAAAACCGAGCAGCATAGTCAGAAATCCGAGCGACACCAGCACCAGCGTCTCGGGCGGGGTGCTATGGCTTGTCGCCGAGAAAATCCAGCTCAACACAGGGTAGAGCAGCGAGAAGAACAGGAGCGCTGTGCCTGCCGCAAGGAGGCTGATGTTTATCATCGTCTCGCGGTTGTCGGGCCGCGATATCCGCCCGACCACCAGCACGCCCGCGACCAACCCGAGGCCGCCCGGCAGCAAGATATAGAAGAGCTTGGCCTGGTCAATGCCGATAGTCTTGAGAAAGGTCGGACCTATCGCCCCGAGCATCATAAATACCGCGATAGCGATAGACCAGTAGATAATGGCGCTCATAATTACCGGGTCGCGCCGGATGAAGTTCCAGCCCTCGGCAAGCTCTTCGCCCGCCTCGCGGTAGCCTTTCCTGGCGATCACACCGGCCCCGGCTGCCACCTGGCTCACGCCTACTTTCTCACCCCTTTTGCGTAGCTCGCTGGCGGTCGCCTCGGGCCTGTCTTGTGGCAGCAGATAGGTCATGCCCGCCGCCGCCAGGCAGAGTATGAAGATCACGACATAGAGGCCGTTGTAGTTATTATGGAATATCGTGCTAAGGAGCAGAGGCCCCAGGATTATGAAACCGCCAAGCTGCGCCGCCGGCAGAGTGAGATTGAAGAGCGAATTGGCCGGAACCAATTCCCGCCTCGACACCACGAGCGGTATCATCGAAGCCTCAGCAGGATTGAAGAACTGGCTTACGGCTGCGAACAGCAGCGTAACGATATAGAAGATGGGCAGCACCGCGCCCACGCCCCAATCGGGATTGGTGGCCAGATAAGCCAGCACCATGATGCCACGCGCCAGGTTGGTCAGCACCAGCATGGTTTTCTTCGAGTTGCGCTCAACGAATACGCCCGCTATTGCCGCGAACAGGATGGCGGGTATAGTGAACGCGATGATAATACCCGACACGGCCGTGCTCGACCCGGTGATGTTTGCTACCTGCAATACCAGCGCATAATTGACGATCTGCTGTGCTGTCTGGGAAAGTATCTGCGCCGCCCACAGCTTGACGAAGTTGGGGTTTCGCAGCACGTCACGGATAGTCGCCGGAGGGTCTTCCGTGTCCCAGGCCTCAAACTGCTGCGGTGACTGATATTGCTCCGTTGTTGCTGTTGACTGTTCGATCATGACTCTGTTCGACTGACCATTTTCTTCACCCGCCGCTCGAACTCGGAGCGCGGCAGCATCACTTTGTGGTCGCAGCCCGCACACCTCATCCCGATGTCAGCGCCAACACGCACCACGCGCCAGTCGTAGCTACCGCATGGGTGGGGCTTGCGTAATGTGTAAACGTCCCCAATTCTTATATCCATCGGCTGCATAATTCGTGCCCCAACTCCCCATTTCCACACAGAGCTCCTCCGCTGGAGGTAAGAGTAATTATAACATACGGACGACCTACGATCGGTTGAAACGCCAAGCCGGTAGGGAACCGCGAAGGTTATTATCTCACCGCAGAGGGAGTTCGCGGTCAGTTCGGACCCAAAGGGTACCCGCTCATGGGGCCCTCCCCAAAGGGGCCCCGTACCCCGCTCATGAGCGCACAGTTACGCAGAGATTATTTTAGGTTCGATCTATTAAACTATAGACGTTCTCTGCGAACCTCAGCGTCCATGAGCGGGGTGCCCGCTGGGCCGCGAACTCCCTCTGCGGTGAGTTAATAACGGTCGATGAGCGCAGCGAACTATCGCCGGTCAAGGAGAGCTATACCTGCCTGGCGGGGTAGGCGCTCACGGTGCGTCCCTGGGTGGTTGTCCACTGGAATATTGCGCCGACGATGACCAGCGCCAGCCATATTACTGTCCAGAGCCAGGATACGTGAGCGATCGGCCCGGCGATACCTGCGGTAAGATCGCCCAGGTTGACCTGAGACAGCAAGAGCAGCAGCCCGGTTACGGTGACACCCGCGCCCACTATCGCCGTGGAAAGGACGATGATCAGCTTGGGAAGGTCGAGAATCAGCACCAGCGCCCCCAGAATTATCCCCCCGATCACCCCGAATGCGATGACCACCCATCCGGGCGTTATATTCAACGCGCTCGCCAGGGACGTTCCCAGGAAATAGCCGATCAGCGCGCCCACAAGCACTATTTGCCACTTGTACAAAAGATAGGCAAGCAAGGCGAGCACAACAGCCACCACCGCTCCGACAAGCCACTGCAATGCAGTGCCTGCGTATTGCGGGCCGAACAATTGCGTAGTCAGCAGCGTGCCAAGCTGGAATCCGGTCAACAGACCCCAGATTATCAGGATAACTCGGAACAGCCTGTAGCCTGCAAAGCAGAGCGCAAGGCCGATCAATAAAATAATCAGGCCAAACAACGGTCCACCCATCACTATGCTCCTTTCACTACCCAATGCTAACAAAGCAAATAGATAGCAGAGTCCATGCCCTTGACGATATTAATCTGAAAAGAGACAGGTCGCTTGCGGCGACCTGTCTCTTTTCAGATTAATATTCTCTCTTCGGGAAGATCAGGCTGTAACCCTTCTCTCATTTCGGGCGAAGCGCTCTTTCTGAAGAGGCCTGCCTGGAGCGTGGGAACTCTGGGGAGCGGGGCGTCTGTCCGGTCGGGGAGCGGGTGATGGTTGAGCCGAAGCAGGAGCGTTTTGCGCCCTTTGCGTCCTGGGCGCTTCCGAACGGGGCTGTGGCCGGCGGTTGCGAGGCTCGCGAGGTGGGCGTGCAAACTCCGTATTTCGCGCGGGACCCGGCTGATTATAGTCGAAGCCTTGCAAAGTGCGGCGCTCCACTCTGGCACCCAGCACGCGCTCTATGGCTCGGACCATATCTTCATCCTCGCCTGTGATGAGCGTGAAAGCGTCACCGGTCTTGGCAGCGCGGCCTGTACGCCCGATACGGTGCGTGTAAGCGTTTGTAGTGTCGGGCATGTCGTAGTTTATGACGTGTGAAATACGCGTTACGTCGATGCCGCGCGCCGCGATGTCGGTCGCAACCAGTATCTGGTAGGTGCCGTCGCGGAAGCCGTCAAGCGCGGCCTGCCGCCTGGTCTGGGATAGGTTACCCTGCAGAGAGGCGACGCTATAACCCGCTTTTCCCAGTTGCTCGCCCAGCCGCTTAGCCCTGTGTTTGGTGCGGGCGAATACCAGCACAAACTCTGTGTCTGTATGGTCCAGCAGCTTCATCAACAGATCGGTCTTGAGATGCGATGCAACAGGGTAGAGGGCATGCGAGACTGTGCCCACCGGCTCGGTGGTGCCCACCTGTACCGTCACAGGGTCGCGCAGTACCTCCCGCGCCAACTGGCGGATGTCTGTCGGCATTGTCGCCGAGAAGAGAAGTGTTTGTCGCTCTGTTGGTAGGTGCCTCAAGATTCTGCGAACATCAGGCAAAAAGCCCATGTCCAACATCTGGTCGGCTTCGTCCAGCACGAGCACTTCCACCTTTGATAAGACGATGCTATTCTGCGAGATATGGTCCAGCAGGCGTCCAGGGCAGGCTACTACGACGTCCACCCCTCTACGGAGCTTCACGATTTGAGGCTGCGTACCCACACCACCATAAATAGTGGTGCTGCGCAATCCGGTATCTTTGCCAAGCGCCTCGATAGCATCGTGGGTCTGCTCGGCCAGCTCCCTGGTAGGGGAGAGGATCAGGGCGCGTACCTGGCCGCGAGGGCCGTTCAGCAGGCGCTGTAAAATAGGCAGCACGAATGCCGCAGTTTTGCCGGTCCCGGTCTGCGCCAGGCCCATAGCGTCCCGGCCTCGCATGACGGCAGGTATAGCCTGAAGCTGGATAGGCGTGGGCACGCTATATCCGAGCGCCTCCACCCCTGCCATGATGCGCGGGTCGAGATTAAACGATTTGAATGTCACTGTAATATTTTTCCTTTATTTTCGAAAGCGTTGCCGGGCGTTACTTCGCTCGCAACAAAAAAGAAGCCCGGCGGATAACCTGGCTTCAACAAAATGCTTATTGCATTGGCCTCTTTATATTATCTACACGTATAGTATAGCCCTTTAGGAGCATAAAAGCAAGGTTGACACCCTTTCCGCCCGCGTGCTATCATCCTTCGGTTAGCATTGCTTTCAGCCTTCCCGGAAATACAGGAGCAACTTAGCATGAAGATCGGGCCTGACGACCTGGTATTGGATGTAGGGAGCGGGCACAACCCCAACCCTCGCAGCGACATCCTTTGTGACCGCTATATAGAAGACGACACCGAGCGCGGCGGGGCTATCAAAGTGGACCGCCCCCTGATAGTGGCCGACGGCCATAACCTCCCCTTCAAGGACAAAGCGTTCGATTACGTGATCGCCTCCCACATCATCGAGCATATGGACGATCCCGCCCGCTTCTGCTCCGAGCTACAGCGAGTCTCCAAGCGTGGCTTTATCGCTTCGCCAACCGAGCTTGCCGAGCACATGTTTTACTGGACGTTCCACAAGTGGTACGTCAACAAAATCAACAACCGCCTGATCCTCCACCCCAAAGTGGATGTGCCCAACATCTTCGGCGACCTGTTCGACTACCTCTACGAATATAACCCCTGGTTCGCCCGCTTCCACCGCTCGCTACCCGATATGTTCTGGATGGAATACGAGTGGGATAGCGTCATCCAGATCGAGATCCGCGACCGCTCTCCCCTCAATCTCGACGACCCACGCGCCCTCAAGCGGATGGTCATCCCACGCGAAATCGCCCCTTGGCTCGCTCAAGAGATCGGGCATTACCCTCGCCGATACCTTTCTCCCGCAGCCTGCCAAGAACCTTATCACGAAGGTACGGCGTAAGAAGCGCACCGCCGCGCGCCATATAAACCTGGAAAGCATCCTTGCCTGCCCCGCATGCGGCGGTGACGTCAAGATGCTCAACGATGCGGTCAAATGCACCCGCTGCAACAACGTCTACCCCATCGAGCGCGGCTTCCCAATGATGCTCCTTGATCAGGAGATGCGCAACCGGCCCGGCGACCGCCCCAGCCCGTTAGGGAAAGAACTGGTGGGCAAAGCCTGACGCAGTAAGGGGAGCGGTTTGCCTTGTGCCTAGATTCGTAGGGAAGACGCTAGCGCGCCGGCAGGAAACCGCCCTGGTGATCCTGCTTTATAGCCTGCTCACCGTTGCTCTTACCTGGCCTCTGGCTACGCAATTCACTACAAATCTGCCCGATGGGGGCGATTCCTGGCGTTACCTGTGGAACCTCTGGTGGGCAAAAGCGTCCCTGCTGGACCTGCACACCGACTTCTTTCACACCAATTACCTCTTTTACCCGACCGGCGTCGATCTATATATTGACACACCGACGCCCCTGCTGGGCGCGATCGGCATTCCCCTTCAGTTGCTCGGCTTAAACCTGGTTACAATCTACAATCTGCTGATGGCCTTGAGCTTCGTTATAGCGGGGTATGGCACCTATCTGCTCGTGAGGCACCTGACAGGCAACAGACCCGCAGCATTTGTCAGTGGGATCGTCTTTGCTTTCTCGCCCTACCATTTTGCCCACATGCTCGGTCACCTCAACATCGCGTCGATCGAGTGGATTCCCCTCTATGCCCTGGCCCTTCTCAAAGCCCTCGATTGGCCCCGGGCGGCCACTACTGAAAACCACACCGAAGTCGCGCAAAGCGATAGACCGGGCCTCTCTAGCCTTAACAGCCCGCAGCTTCGTTGGGCCGGGATTGCAGGGATATGGCTCGCGATCACCAGTTACACGGAATGGACCTACGCGCTCTTTTTGCTGATATTCACCGTGTCCGCCATCATCTGGCAACTGTTGGTGAGGCCCAGGCTTGGTTGGCGCGCCTGCCTGGCACGAGTTGCAATTACCATCGGAGTATGGCTGGTGCTGGTCGCGCCTGTGCTGGTCCCGATGCTTCAAGAGGCGCGCACCACTAACTATGGCCAGACATCGCTCAACGATGCCGCCTACTTCGGCTCCGACCTGACAGATGCTTTTGTGCCAAGCCTCTTCCACCCATTGTGGAGTACGCTGGGTATCCAGATGAATGATAGGTGGCAAACGAGGCCGAGGTCCGAGAAGATTGTATTTGTGGGCTATACGGTGTTGCTCGTTGCTGTCGCGACCGCGATAGTGCTGCGACGGCGGCCTGGGGTGCTCTTTTGGGCCTGGTCAGCTCTGGGCGCATGGATATTGAGCCTGGGGCCCATTGTCTATATATGGGGCCAGCATTTCTTCTTCGGTACGCGAGTGCCAATGCCTTACTCGCTGTTATACTACGTGCCGTTCTTCAACATCATGCGCGTTCCATCCCGTTTCACTCTGCTCGTAATGCTCGCATTGGCGGTCCTCGTAGGCTACGGCCTTGCCGCAGCCGGCAGAGAGCTGTTGCAGTTCCGAGGAATAGAGATTGGCAGGATAGCCTGGGCGGTGGTCGGATTGCTTGTGATCTTCGAATTCCTGCCTATTCCCTACCCGATGCAATACCTCAATTATGAAGAGCCCTTTTACCAGGAAATCGCCCGGGAGCCGGGTCAATTCGGCATACTGGACCTACCGTTGACACAGAACGCAATCTATGAAGGCTACCAGACAATCCACGGGAAGCCAATCGTGGACGGTTACCTGGCGCGCCAGCCACCGGACCCGCTGGTGGACAATACGCCTGTGCTGCACTATCTGCTGACTTCAATCAAGGTCGACGATCCGCTTGGCGTGCAGGCTGCCCGCGACGGTGTAACCGAGTTGCAGGCCGCGAACATCCGCTACGTAATCCTCCACGAGTGGCCCTTTACCGCAGAAACGGCGGATCAAATAGCCCTAAGAAACAAGATTGCACGCATTTTCGTAGGAGTGACACCCCGCGTAGTCACCGGCAATCAAGGAACCTTGACTGTTTATCAGCTTTCACCTTAGTGCAAGGCCAGGGGATCCCTTTGTGAATAAGGCGGTTGTGGGGCACGGCGCTGGCATGCCCCCACGGCATGAGAAGGTGCGATCCGAAGAGGGTGGGTCAGCGCCCATGTGTTGCAACTAATTCGGGCATGCAACATGCAACGCGGCACGAGCAGCGCACAGCGGTTAAAACCGCGTGCTATGTCTACGAAGTCCGCCTTCGCGGACTAGTACGAGCCGAAGGAAATGCTCACATTGCGACATTATCTTGAAGCGAGCAGTCCGCGTAGGCGGACTTTGTATGCCTAGCACGCGGTTTTAACCGCTGTGCGATGTCCCCTAACCGAATTAGTTGGAGCCGATGGCCAGCGCCGTGCCCCTACAACCTGATATGTCTCCTATGTTTGGGCTAGCTCGAGTGAGGTATGTAGATGGACCACCCGACAGGCGGTAAGGAACTTTCCGCACATTGCAAATGACCGACTATAGCCACCGCGATGTTCTGGATAAGCTGGGCGTCAAGCGCGGCGACGCAGTAGTGTTCGTCGAAGTGGAGGGCCGGCTGGATGCGGGTCTGCGCGAGCGGGTATTGGAGCGCGTGGGACGTGAGGTTGCGGGCTATGACGAGGCTGCTAATATCGTGCTTGCATCTGTAGATAGCACTACGGATGTGACTTCTCTCCTGCGAGAATGGAAAGCCCGCATCGTCCCAGGCGGCGGCATCTGGCTCCTCACGCCCAAGCGCGGCCTGCCCGGCTACATCGACCAACGCGACCTCATCCCTGCGGGTCTGGCCGCCGGGCTGGTGGACAACAAAACCTGCTCGGTCTCCGGCATGTGCAGCGCCATGCGCTTTGTAATTCGCAAAGCTGATAGGACATAGGGGCATCAACTCCAACTGATATGATTGCCGGGCACCGCACGTGCGGTTGAAATTCCGCCGTGCGCTGTTCGTTCAGCGCCTCTCGTACACGGCTGCTGGTACCAGGTACTTCTTTCCATAACGCCATATGCGCTTTGTACTACCCGAAGCGCTTGCATCTGCCTTCCCTCCACGTGTATTTGTAATGTTGGGGCTATCGCGATTGGCTTGCGTCGCAGCATCATGCGTTAGCCTGCCTTTGATTGGCCGTTCCTCCCGCAGCTACTTCAGGTTGGCATCGCCAACACCTCTGGAGGGAAGATGAAAAGTATCTTTAATCCCGCAGCGACCCTGATGGCGCGGCTCAAATATCCGCAACGATTTGTTCTCATCACGGTATTGTTCCTCCTGCCTCTCGGTATAGTCCTGTTCATGCTTGTGTCCAAGATAAACCATGATATTGATTTCGCGCAGCGCGAAACCGAGGGCACTGCCTATCTCCGTCCCACCAGTGCGCTTTTCCGCCACGCTCTCAACGATTGGCTTCTCAGCCAGCAGGCGTATCGCGGCCTCGACACCAATAACGACGCCCTGAAGCAGAGCGCGGCCAGTATTGATAAAGATTTCCAGAACCTGACCACCGTGGACGGCCAGTACGGGGCTATTTTCGGCACCACTGCGAAGTTCAACAAGCTCAAATCCGACTGGGCCGCCATGCGTGCCCTTCCGCAGACCGGCGACCGCCAGGTGCTTTACGAGCCTTTCATCGCCTCGATACGCGACCTGGTGGCCCAGGTCGGCGACCAGTCGAACCTCATCCTCGACTCCGGCCTGGACACCCACTACACCATGCAAACCCTGGTGGTGGACCTCCCTTCCACCCAGGACGATATAGCCCACCTGGCTGTGCTCGGCAACAACGTGCTGAACACCCGCAATATCGAGGATCAGGACAAGGCCGACCTTCAGGTTCTGGGCAGCCAGATACTCGATACAGACATCACCTTGCGCCATAATGCCGATGTCGCGTACGCGAATGACCCCTCAGGCAGCCTGAAAGCTTCGCTTGACAAATCTCTTACCGCTTCGATCACCGCCAGCGATGCCTTCGTAAGTATGCTCACCGACCAGATACTTACCGCCCCACAACTCTTGCTGCCGCTCGACACCTGGATGTCGACTGCTGCCAGAGCACTCGATAACAGCACGCAGCAGTGGGACATACAGGCAACTCAGCTTGACAGCCTGTTGCAGGCCAGGAGCGCCTCCGACGCGGGCAATCGCAACTTCGCCCTCCTTCTTGCCGCTACTGTGCTCTTGCTGGTGGCATACATATGGGTCGGCTTCTACATGGCGATCATGCGCACCGTCACCGGCCTCGAAGAGGCGAGCAAGATGATGGCTACAGGCAACCTGTCGTCGTTTGACCTGGGTAACAGGGACGAGCTGAGCCAGCGCACCGCCCAGGCTATCAGCAAGATGGCAAGCACCACCAACACCCTCAACAGCGCCATCAGCGCCCGCACCAGCGAGCTTACCGAAGTGGCCCTCCTGCTCGCGCATATGCACGACGGTGTGGTCATAACCGACGATCATGGGGTAGTGCGAGTGTTGAACGGCGCGGCGAGCAGGCTGATGGGCATCAAATACGAAGATGCCGTCAACCATTCCCTGGTAGATCTCACCCGGCAGCCCCGCTTGCAGGATACGGTTGCCGCAGCCATAGCCGCCCCCGGCCAGCATTACATGGTAGACATCGCCCTCGGCAACCGCATCGTTTCGACCACCGTCGCCTTCGCGCCCATGGCCGACGGCCATCCTACCGGCCTCTTCGTGCTGCAAGACGTAACCGAGCTACGCACGCTTGCAGGCCCTCCAGGAGCAGCAAACCAATATCTTCGCTACTGCCACCGCCGCTGCACGTTGAGCCTCAGATGAAAGTGCGACCCTGACATTCATTCGCAAACAAAACAGAGAAAGTAGTGCCATCGGCACTACTTTCTCTGTTTTGTTTGCGAATAATGATATTATCTTCCACAAGCCGGCATGGTGTTGTTGCGTTTTTCGTCGGAAATAGGTTAGACTGGGAAACTCCCGTTGTTATACCGGATGCACAAGCTGCGAGCGTTCCGGGATCGTCTTAGATTGGAGTAGATATGCGGAAATTTCTTCTCTTTTTCGGCTTGCTATTGTCTATCACCGGCTTTATAGCCATCGCCAACCGCAGCTCTTATGCGCAGAGTGGCGTGGGGTACGGAGATCGCCCTCCTATGTTCACGCCGGGGCCAATCGTAGGGCCGTTTACCCACGAGACGCCTGTGCCAGCCGAACCGGTGCCGCCGAAGGGCGCAGCTGCCTTCCCTTCGGTTTCTTTTTTCGGCATGAACCTCTACCTGACCGGCCTAGAACGGCCTCTGAGCCAGTCGAACCAGATCGGAGCGCTCGCTGCGGCGGCGGGCGTCAAGTGGTCGCGGGAAGAGCTCTCCTGGGCCAACCTCGAGCCTGATGTCAAGGGCACGTTCGCCTGGACATCGTACGACCAGAGGCTCGCAGCCGACTTCAACAACAACATCCAGGTGATCGGCATGCTTCTCACCACTCCGCGCTGGGCCACCACCGACCCTTCGGCACCCGACTGGTACTGGTATGAGCCGAGCAACTTCAACGACTACTACGACTTCGTGCGGGCTGCCGTGAACCGCTGGAAGGGGAGCATCCATACCTGGGAGATATGGAACGAGCCGAACGCCGTCGGCACCTGGAAATGCCCGAATAACTGCGACCGCGCCGCCGATTATGCCCGCCTACTGCAAGGCGCGTACGCCGCGGTCAAATCGGTGGACCCCACCGCCAGGGTGCTCATAGGCGGCCTCTACGTGCACGATACCAACAACGAGGGGATGGCCTTCCTGAACAGCGTGGTGGCCGATTCCGGCGGGCAGATCAACTTCGATGGGCTGTCGATCCACACCTACATGCCCGATCGCGTACCTGAGAGCACCGACCCCAACACGGTAGTGCAAAACTTCCAGTACAGGCTGAACCTGGTCAACGACTGGATCAACGCGCACGGCGGCCACCCGGCCGAGATATGGATCACCGAGGACGGCAAAAGCACCTGCACCGTGTCGGCGTCCTGCCCCGCGAACATGAGCTGGAGCGAGGACGCGCAGGCATCGATGCTGGCCCGTATGTATGGGATCGCCGCGGCCAGCCCCAGGGTGGTGCAGTACGATTATTTCCAGGCAGAGGACAAGTTCAACAATCCTGCAAACCTTTACGGAGGTATGTCGGTTATCCGCGACGATCTCTCCACCAAACCCGCATATACCACCTACAAGACTATCGCCGGCGAGCTTGGCGGCGCGTCCTACGTGGGGCAGGGCCCGCAGATGATACACGGCAACGATGCCCACCAGCCCGCCAGCTCCGATTACGTCAGCTTCGACTACAGGTTCCGCAAGGGCAACCAGTACATCAACATGGTGTGGAGGGTGAGCGGCAGCGTGACGGTGGCCTACCCGGTACAGGGCACAAGCGTGGACGTAGTGGACCGCGACGGCGGTGTCACACATAAGACGCCGAGCAACGGCACAATACAACTGACCATAACCTCACGCCCCCAATACGTGGTGACGGCCGCCTGCACTTCGCGCTACAGCGACGTGTGCCCCGATTTCTGGGCCTATACATACATCGAGTGCCTGGCATCGCGCGGCATCATCTCCGGCTACCCCGACGGCACCTTCCGCCCCAACAACGATATTACCAGGGGGCAATTGTCCAAAGTCGTAGCGAACGCGGCAGGTTTCACCGAGAGCCACACGGGGCAGACCTTCCAGGATATACCCACCAGCAGCACCTATTACCAGTTCATCGCGCGATTGGCCTCGCGAGGCATCATCAACGGCTACGCGTGCGGAAGCGCGGGAGAGCCATGCGTGCCTCCCGGCAACTTGCCCTACTTCCGCCCTAACGCCGATACAACGCGAGGGCAGATCGCCAAGATCGTGTCGAGCGCTAAAGGCTTTAGCGATCCACCTACCGGACAAAGCTTCCAGGATGTGCCGCCCGGCAGCACCTTCTACACCTGGGTGCAGCGGTTAGCGGCTCACAGCGTCATGAGTGGCTACGCGTGTGGCGCTGCGGGTGAGCCATGCGTGCCGCCCGCCAACCGGCCATACTTCCGCCCCAGCAAGAACGCCACGAGGGCGCAAGTCGCCAAGATCGTCGCCAACACCTTCTTCCCGCAGTGCCAGCCTTGATGGACATTCAGAGTGACCACTACGCTTCAAAGAGTCTGCTCGCGGGCGTGGACGTGGGAGGTACCAAGGTAGCCGTGCTGGTGGCGGACGGCCAGTATCAAGTGCGAGGCAAGGTTACGATGCCCACGAACCTGCGTAGTCCGGACGATACACTCTCCGGCGTCGTGGCGGCTGTGCAAGAGGCCGTGGCGCTGGCCGGGGCAAGCATGGAACAGTTAGCGGCTGTAGGGGTGGGCGTACCGGGACGGGTGGACCCGAATACGGGCCTGGTGAGAAGGGCAGTCAACCTGGGCTGGCAGGAGGTGCCGCTGGGCGAAACGCTGTGCGCCAGGCTGGGCGTGCCTTGTGTCGTCGAGAACGACGTAAGGCTGGCGGCTGTGGGTATGCAGCGCTATCTTGGGGATGCGGCCCCGCAAAATCTGGCGTACGTGAGCGTGGGCACAGGCATCGCGGCCGGGCTGGTTCTGAATGGGAAAATCTATCGTGGTACACATGGTCTCGCAGGCGAGATCGGGCATATGGTGATCGTGCCCGCAGGCGAGGGGCCGCTCTGCCAGTGCGGGGCGAGAGGCTGCCTTGAGGCGCTGGCAGCGGGGCCCGCTATCGCCGCCATGGGACAAAAAGCCGCCGAGAGCGACCCGCACTCTCTCCTATGCCAATACCGGCTCATAACAGCCGAAGCAGTCTACCGGGCCGCCAGGGAAGGCGACGGGGCGGCGCGAGAGATAGCGCGCAGGGTGGGTGGCTACCTGGCCCTGGCGCTCCAGCAGTTGATTGTTGCTTACGATGTTGAGTACATAGCGCTGGGCGGCGGGGTGTCTCGCAACGGTGACGCCTTCTTGCAGCCCATCCTGGACGAGCTTGCGCAAATCCGGCAGCATTCGGTGCTCACCGGCGAGATGATACAGCCCGACATGATTCGTCTCGTGCCGCCCGACTACGATGCAGGAGCCTGGGGAGCCGTCGTGCTGGCTTCGGTAATTTTGAATTCTTAATTCTTAATTTTGAGGTATTAAGCCGGTATATAGAAGTACTCGATGGAAGCTGTCTGCTGTCCGTTGTCGTTCCAGAGGAAGAAATCGCCTCTCCATTGTCATTCCTCACTTCGTTCGGAATCAGCCGGGATTGAGAGTATAGAGGCGAAAAGGTGGCGCTGATCGAAAAGATGAATCCGGAATGGGAGGATCTTGCTGCCGCATGGTACTCAATAACCCGAGATCCTGCCAGGGATAGTGATTCCTCACTTCGTTCGGAATGACAAGGGCTGTCGTACGACGGAACGACGGGAACGACAAGGGCGACAGCAATACAGGAGGTGAGAACAATGATAAGGGTGAGGAAAGCCTTCCAGGTGCCTGCGTAAGGTGAGTGTCAAAAAAGATTCGGAGGGAGATGCGTGATGCAAACGAAATTGACGCTGGAGCAGGCCATCGGCCAGCGGATGCTGGTGGCATTTCCGGGGTATGAGCCGCCTTCGGAGTTTATGGAGATGCTGAAGGGGCGGCATATCGGCGGGGTGACGCTCTTTCGCGGATATAACATTCAGGACCCGGCGCAGGTGCGCGACCTGACGGCTACCTTGCAGCAGGCCGCGGTGGCATCGGGCCAGCCGCCTCTATTGGTGGGCGCGGACCAGGAGGGAGGAACGCTGCAAGCGCTGGTGGGCAGCACGCGTTTTCCGGGGAACATGGCGCTTGGGGCCACGCGCTCGCCTGAGCTGGCGCGGAAGGCGGGCTTCGCGATCGGGCGCGAGCTTGCAGCCATGGGAGTCAATGTCAACTACGCGCCTGTGTGCGACGTGCAGAGCAACCAACACAACCCCGTAATCGGGCCGCGCTCTTTCGGGGAAGACCCTGCGCTGGTGGCCTCGATGGCCGCGGCGATGGTCCAGGGGCTGCAGGAGGCGGGCATAGCTGCTACGCCCAAACATTTTCCAGGGCACGGCGACACCACCACCGACTCGCACTACGGCACGCCGGTGCTCCATTTCGACATAGATCGTTTGCGCCGCACCGAGCTGCCACCTTTCGCAGCCGCCGTAAATGCGGGCGCTAAGCTGGTTATGACAGCCCATATTTCGCTGCCGAGCATCACTGGAGGGTTAGAGATACCTTCTACGCTGTCGCCCGACATTCTCCAGGGCTTGCTGCGCGGCGAGCTTGGTTTCGAGGGAGTGATAGTGAGCGACGCTCTCAATATGGGCGCGATAGAGCAGGGGCCGGGGCTTGTTGTGGACTCGATCGCGGCTGCGGCGGCGGGGGTTGACCTGCTGATGCTGGTCGATACGCCCGAAGGTCTCGATACCATCTATTCAGCGGTCCTGCTGGCAGCGAAGCGCGGGCTGTTGCGGCACGATGAGGTAATGGCGTCGGCTGAACGGGTGCTGGCGCTCAAGGCATGGCTGGGCGGGCACGAGCAGCCGGAGCTGAGTGTGGTGAATTGTGCGGAGCACCAGGCGCTGGCATACGAAATCGCCTCCAGAGCCTGCACTCTCGTGAGCGACAAGGCCAATATGCTGCCATTGAAGCTACCGGCGGATGCCAGGATCATGGCAATCGTGCCGCAACCGGCCGACCTGACGCCTGCCGATACCTCTTCGTATGAAATGCCTCCGCTGGCCGAGGCGTTGCGCCGGCACCATCAGGCCGTGGATGAGGTAATCATACCTATCAATCCGACCCAGTCCGACGTCGCGGGCTTGCGTGAAAAGGCGACCGGCTATAATTTGATCGTTGTAGGGAGCATCAACGCCTCCGACTATCCCGGTCAGAGCGCGCTGATCAACGCGCTGCTTGAAAGCGGAGTGCCACTGGTTGCGATTGCTTTGAGGTTACCTTACGACATAGCTGCCTACCCAGGTGCGCCGACCTACATTTGCACCTACAGCATTCAGCCCGCTTCGATGGATGCGCTTGCGGACGCGCTATGGGGCCGCATCCCAATTTCAGGCGTGCCGCCTGTGAGCCTTCCCAACCTATGATGAAGCTGCTCTATATCAAGCCGCGAGCGATATTGTCCGGCGGTGGCATGGTAGAGGAAAGAGCCGTGCTGGTTGAAGGGGAGCATATTGTTGCTGTTGGCCCGGCTCACGACTTGCCGAGGCCGTCAGAAGCTGCCGAGATGCTTGTCGAAGATTTGCTGCTAGCGCCCGGCTTGATCGACCTGCAAATCAACGGCGCGTTCGGCCTCGATTTCACCGCCAGGCCGTCAGCGATCTGGGAGGTGGCTGCGAAGCTGCCGCAATTCGGCGTGACCTCGTTCCTGCCCACGATAATTACCTCACCTCTGGAGAGCGTAGAAGCCGCCCGGCAGGTAATTAACCAGGGGCCGCCGCCGGGCTTCGAGGGCGCGATACCGCTGGGTCTGCACCTGGAAGGGCCGTTCCTCAACCCCGCAAAGCGCGGGGCGCACAATCCGGCCCATTTGCGCCTCCCCGACCCGGCGGTGATTGCGAATTGGTCGCCCGAAATGGGAGTGCGGCTGGTGACGCTGGCTCCTGAGCTTCCCGGGGCGCTGCCTATCATACGGACGCTGGTGGAAAGAGGGGTAATCGTCAGCGCCGGGCATTCGATGGCAACATTGGAGGAGGCGAAAGCGGGCATCGATGCCGGCATTACTTACGGCACGCACCTTTTCAACGCCATGCCACCGCTCGACCATCGCGAGCCGGGGCTTGCGGGCGCTCTGCTCGCAAACCGGCACATTAGTGTTGGTATAATCGTTGACGGGATGCATGTTCACCCCTATATGGTCAATCTCGTCTGGGAGTCAAAAGGCCCGGCGCGGGTCAGCCTTGTAACAGATGCGATGGCTGCCATGGGTATGCCGCCCGGGAACTATTTGTTGGGGGACATGGATGTGATCGTAGACGCCAATTCTGCCCGTCTGCAGGAGGGACGGCTAGCAGGGAGCCTTCTCAGTCTCGACGAGGCGGTGCGCAACCTGGTCGCCTTCACAGGTTGCTCGCCCGCGGACGCCATTGAGACCGCAACGAGGGTGCCGGCCATCTCTGCTAGGAATATCGGCAGAGAGAGGCGAGATAGCCCCCGGCCTACGGGCCGATATGACACTCTTCACCCCTGAAATGAAAGTAGCGGCGACGTTCGTGGGTGGGAAGGTGGTTTATGGTCATTAGTTGCCATTGGGCAAGGGCCAGGGGCTGGTACTAAAATGCTAACTCCTAGCCCCCAGCGAACGATGAAGACAGATCATAGGGAAAGAGGGGGTGCAGGGCGCTCCCCTGCCGGGCATGGGTGCCCCCAAAAATCTCTCAACTCTCTACTATGTTGGTTGGAGATGCACTAACCCTTGACCCCCAGTGCAGGTTAGGAGAGGTCTTGTGCAAAGGGGGTGCAGGGGCGCCCCTGCCGGGGGTGTCCCCCGAAACTTCCTATTCCTCAATATCTCTCATGAACATGCACTAGCCCCTGGCAAAGGAACACAATGGCCCTTCGAGACGAGATAATAGAACAGCCTGCCGTATTGCGGCGGTGGCTCGATACGCAGATTGAGCGGGTAGGCGAGATTGCGCGGGCAATCGAGGCGCGGGACGTGGAATATGTTTTCCTGGCAGCTCGCGGCACTTCGGACAATGCGGGGGTGTACGCGCAATATCTGCTCGGCTCGCGCAACGGCCTGCCTGTGGCGCTGGCGGCTCCGTCGCTCTTCACCATGTATGACGAGGCTCCCCGGCTCGGTAATGCGTTGGTGATAGGGATATCACAGTCGGGCCAGTCGCCCGATATCGTGAGCGTCATAACCGAGGGAAGACGGCAGGGAGCGATTACGCTGGCTATCACAAATGATGCCCACTCGCCCCTCGCCGAAGAGGCGGAATTGGCCCTGGATATCCAGGCAGGGCCGGAGCGCGCTGTGGCGGCCACCAAGACTTATACGGCGGAGCTGATGGCTCTTGCAAGCCTTTCGGTTGCGCTTGCCGGGAACAAGCGAGAGGATCTGGAGGCGTTGGGGCGAGTGCCGGATGCGGTGGAAGGGGCGCTAGCTCTGGAGGGAGAAGCCGAGCGGATCGCGAAAGAGCAACGGCAGATGGCGCATTGCGTGGTGCTGGGGCGTGGATACAACTACGCTACCGCGCAAGAATGGGCGCTCAAGCTCAAAGAGCTCGCATACGTATTCACTGATGTCTACTCGACGGCAGACTTCCAGCATGGGCCGATCGCTATCCTTGAAGAAGGCTTTCCGGTGCTGGCGATTGCCTCTGAGGGGGCGGTGTTTGCCGACCAGCTAGCTCTGCTGGAACGTTTGCGCAACGAATACCGGGCCGAGCTTACGGTCATATCGGACAACGAAGAAGCCCTGGCTCTGGCGCACGCCGGGCTGCATTTGCCGCATGGATTGCCCGAGTGGTTGACGCCTATCGCCAATATCGTTCCGGCGCAGCTCTTTTGTTATCACCTTACCCTTGCCAAAGGGCTCGATACTGAGAAACCGCGCACCCTGCGCAAGATAACGTTGACTCAGTGAAATCGTTCTCATCAAAAATGGAGCGCTAAGCGCTCCATTTTTGATGAAAGTCTCAGGCTTATGAGGCCCGTTCTCCAGCCAGTTGGAACTCGGGCTCGGGCTCCAGGTCGTCGAGGTTTGCGCCTGTAAACTGGCTGTTGTAGAGGTCGGCGTAGAAGCCGCCTGCCGCGAGAAGCTCCTTGTGGGTGCCCTTCTCGATCACGCTGCCGTTGTTCATCACGAGGATCAGCTCGGCATCGCGGATCGTGGAGAGCCTGTGAGCGATCACGAAGCTGGTCCTGCCTACCATCATGGCCGACATCGCCTTCTGGATCAATATCTCTGTTCTCGTGTCCACGCTGCTCGTGGCTTCGTCGAGAATGAGGATGGCGGGGTCAGCCAGCACGGCGCGGGCGATCGAGAGAAGCTGCTTCTGCCCTTGCGAGATATTGGAAGCTTCCTCGTTGAGCACCGTGTCGTAGCCATCAGGCAGCGTCCTGATGAAGTGGTCGGCATGCGCCGCGTCGGCTGCGCTGACGATCTCTTCTTCGGTGGCTCCCTGCCGGCCATAGGCGATGTTATCTCGGATAGTGCCGTTGAAGAGCCATGTATCCTGCAGCACCATGCCGAAGATACTGCGCAGGTCACCGCGCCTCATGTCTCTGATATCGACCCCATCGACGGTGATCTTGCCACTGTTCACGTCGTAGAAGCGCATGAGCAGATTCACCAGGGTAGTCTTGCCCGCGCCTGTGGGACCGACGATTGCGATGGTCTGTCCTTCGTGAACGTCGATATTCATCTCCTCGATCAATGGAGCCTCAGGCTTGTAGCTGAAGTCAACATGGTCGAAGCGAACGTTGCCTTTCGGGACCTCGATAACCGTGGCGTCAACTTTGTCAGGGATTTCCTCGGTCTCGTCCAAAAGCTCGAACACGCGCTCGGCTGAAGCCACAGCAAGCTGTAACACGTTAGCGATATTGGCCGTCTGTGTGATTGGCATCGTGAACTGTTGCGAATAGTTGATGAACGCCACGACATCGCCGATCGCAATGGAGCCCTGTGTAATCAGTATGCCGCCTATTACCGCAATAGCCACATAGCTGATATTGCCGAGGAACATCAAGATCGGCATGATAAGGCCCGACACGAATTGCGCCTTCCAGCCTGCTTCGTAGAGACGAGCGTTGATCTTGTCGAACTGTTCGACAAATTCGCGCTCGCGCCCGAATGCCTTTACGATCTTGTGCCCGGTGTACATCTCCTCGACGTGGCCGTTTAGCTGGCCGAGATCTCTGCTGGGCGATGAAGAACTTCTGGGAGCGGGATCCGACCATCGCCGCCACGCCTATCGATAGCGGCAGCACCACGAGCGCAATCAGGGTCAGCCAGAAGCTGATCGTGAGCATCATAATCAGCACGCCAACGATCGTCACGAGCGAAGTTATGATCTGCGTAGCGCTCTGTTGCAGGGTCTGCGAAATGTTGTCTATATCGTTCGTAACGCGGCTCAGGATTTCGCCGTGTGTACGACCGTCGTAGAACTTCAAGGGCAGTTTCGCCAGCTTGTTCTCGATATCGCGGCGCATGTTGTACACAGTGCGCTGCGCCACGCCCGCCATCGTATATTGCATAAGGTAGTTGAAGACGGCGCTCACGACGTACAGTCCTGCCATGATCAGCAATAGCTGGCCAATGGCGGGGAAGTCTATAGCTGCCCCCTCTACGTGCTTGAGCTTGGCTATAACTCCCTCACCGAGCTTGGTTATAGCGTTGCCCATGATCTTGGGGCCTATGATGCTGAACAGTGTGCTCAGAATTGCCAGCGCCAATACCAGAAGGAGTTTGATTTTGAACGGACTGAGATAGCCCAGCAACCGCTTGAGCGTACCTTTGAAGTCTTTTGCTTTCTCTACGGGCATGCCCATGCCCATACCCATGGGTCCGCGTCCCATTCCTCCGGGTCTGCCCGGAGGCGGACCTGACGGCGCTCCGCCGGGTCTTGCGTCTCGAGGTGCTGCACTCATGCTGCTAGTTCCTCCTCGGAAAGTTGTGATGCCACGATTTCGCGATATACTTCGCTGGTTCTGAGCAGTTCTTTGTGTGTGCCCATCCCTACGATCTTGCCTTCATCCAGCACGATGATGCGGTCTGCTTCCAGCACTGTGCTGACGCGCTGGGCCACGATAATCACGGTCGAATTGGCTGTTTCTCTCTTGAGCGCTCGTCGTAATTTCGCATCGGTCTTGAAGTCGAGCGCCGAGAAGCTGTCATCGAACACATATATCTCCGGGTTGCGCACCAGAGCGCGGGCGATTGAAAGGCGCTGCTTCTGGCCGCCCGACAGGTTGGTACCGCCCTGAGAGATGACCGAGCCAAAGCTATCGGGCATTGCCAGGATAAAATCAAGCGCCTGGGCTGTCTCGGCCGCGTGGCGTATCTCGTCTTCGGTGGCGTCCTCTTTGCCGTATTTTATATTGTCGGCAACGGTGCCGCTGAAGAGCACCGCTACCTGGGGCACGAAACCTATGCGCGACCGCAAATCTTCCTGTGTCATCTGCGACACATCCACGCCATCCACCAGCACAGCGCCTGTATCAACATCGTAGAAGCGAGTAATCAGGTTTACCATGGTCGATTTGCCTGCGCCCGTGCCGCCTATGATGGCCACCATCTCGCCGGGGTTTGCCGTGAAGGAGATACCGCTTATAGCAGGCTGTTCTGCGCCCGGATAGCTGAAGGTGACGTCCCTGAACTCCAGGTAACCCTTCTTGAGGCCGGGTGTCTTAGGCTGATCGGGGTCGTTTAGCTCCGGCATCATGTCCAGCACTTCGTTGATGCGGACTGCCGATGCTTGCGCCCTGGGCACCATGATGAAGAGGAAAGATACCATCAGCAGTGAGAACATCGTCTGCATGGCGTACTGTAGGAAGGCCACCAGGTCGCCTATCTGCATGGCGCCGCTATCGATGCGAAGCCCGCCGAACCAGATGATGGCAATCGATGTGAAGTTCAGCACGATTATCATGATCGGCCAGAGGAAGGCCACCGTCCGGTTGACCTTGATTGCCGTGTTGGTCAGGTCGGTGTTGGCCACATCGAAGCGACCTTTTTCGTAGTCCACCCGGTTGAATGCGCGGATAACCCTGATGCCTGTAAGACCTTCACGCAACACCAGGTTCACGCGGTCTACCTTCTTTTGCATCGCCCTGAATAACGGGAAGGCGCGCATGAAGATGATCACGATAGCAGCAGCGAGAACCGGCAGGGCCACCACGAACAGCAGCGAGAGCGTGGCATCCTTGGATACTGCCAGGATGATAGCACCGACCGCCATGATAGGCGCTGTGATCATCATACGCATGATAATCAGGTAGACTTGCTGCACCTGGTTGATGTCGTTTGTGGTCCTGGTGATAAGAGTGGCCGTGCCAAGCTTATCGAACTCATTGAGAGAGAAGCTGGTTACACGCGAAAAGAGCGTGCTGCGCAGGTTCCGCCCGAAGCCCGTAGAGCTCATGGACGACAGGAGCGCGGCCAGGATCGAGCAGACACCGCTGCCTGCCGCAACCAGCAGCATCAGGCCGCCGGTGCTCCAGATATAGTTCTGGTTGTTCTGTACCACGCCGATATTAATGATGTCCCCCATCAGAGTGGGCAGATAGAGCGTCGCCAGGGTCTGCAGGAACAGCAAAGCCAGCATTATCGCCACCAATGTGGAGAAGGGCTTCAGGAACGATAGTAATCTAATCATTTATGATATCTCCGTTGTCAGTTGTCAGTAGCTATCAGCCGTCGGTCTTCCTTCGTCTTTCGTCCTTCACCGAGAGCTGTCACGAATTTACCCGCACTTCTGTGAAATAGTAAGACACCTTCGTCATCAGCTCGGCCAGCTTCTCGGTGTCTTCTTCGCCTAGATATTCCACCAGGCCGTTTACGGTGACCAGAAAAGCCTCAGCTGCTTTCCTTTGGGCTTGCAGACCTTTCTCAGTAAGCTTAATTCTGACCACGCGCCTATCTTCTTTATCTATGCTACGCTCTACGTAGCCGTGGGTTTCAAGGTTGTTTATCTGCTGCGTAATCGTGGGGGATGCGACGTTCAGTGTGTTGCTCAGCTCCGAGACTTTCACGCCATCTCCGTCGCGGGCCGATCCCATCCTTCACATATGACAGCAAAATCATCTCGCTCGGCGTGAGACCGGAAGTAGAGGCGTTCTGCCGCCAGTGCAATCTCCTGAACCGCACAAAAGCCTCCATCAGCTTGTGCGCGCCGGTCGTACCCGTTGCTACGATGCCTGGGTTCGCGTTTGCTATCACTATCAATCCTCTCGTTACTTAGGTAGGCGAATAATTTATTAGGCTACCTAACTATATCACGCGATCCGCGAATTGTCAAGAGGTTTGTAGCTGTTTTCTATAATTTCCGCGTAGCTTTGGCAGGTAACGATATATCTTGATTGCTACTCTAACACGGTTTCGGGACCTTTGTCAATACGCCAAAAGTCTTAATATTGATATCTCCATTAGACCGTTAGAAGCTTGCAGCAGGTAAAGTTGCCGTTGCGGTCCCAGCTGTTGCGCTCCCCGTTTGCCGGCGAAGCCAAACATAGCCATCTTCCAGTGTCGGTGACAACGGCTGGATATTCTGCACCTGCGCCTGTGGCTCAGGATCCGGCCCCACCATGTGGTAAAGAGTCCCATCTCTGTGCGGCAAAGCCGAGATAACAGTCAGTTCTGGAGACACCGTATAGCCTGGTGCCGCCAGAAATTGCCAGACATGACCGGCAGCAGCATCGATGAGCTGGCGGGTCAGGCCGTCAAAAACCAGCGCACCCTGGTCAAGCACCGCCATCCGCTCGCTGGTCTGACTGATATCCTCAACAACGTGAGTGGAAAGAATTACCACACGCTCCTCCGCCAGCCCGGTCAAGAGGTTGCGCAGGCGTATGCGCTCCTCAGGGTCAAGCCCGGCGGTTGGCTCATCGACCACAAGGATCCGAGGGTCGCCCAAGAGCGCCTGGGCTATTCCCAGACGGCGCTTCATCCCACCCGAATAGGTTTTGATTTGACGGTCGGCATTAGCTCCCAGGCTCACGGCATCGAGTATGCCCGCAATTTGACGGCGGCGCGCAGTACGGTCGTAAAGGCGCTTGAGCAAGCCCATATAGTCCAGGAATTCGCGCCCGGTCAGGTCGGGGTAGAAGCCAAGCTCCTGAGGCAAATAGCCAAGCTGGGCTCGCACCGCCTTGCGCTGTGAGGTCTGCCTCAGGTCAAAAGGACCGATGACCACACGCCCACTGGTGGGCCGCAGCAGCGTAGCAAGGATCCGCAGCAAAGTCGTTTTCCCGGCCCCGTTTGGGCCAAGCAGGCCAAACATCCCCTGCTCGATATGCAGGTCGATGCCATGTAGGGCTTCATGCGAGCCATATCGCTTGGATACCTGTTCAATTACGATTTCCATAGTACATTTTCCTTCGATAACCTTTCCGCAGACACCTGAGCCGAGGCACGTGGTGCGTAGTGTGTAGTGCGTATTTTCTTCAACGCCAAGACGCCAAGAACGCCAAGGTTTTTATGGGTTACGCACTACGCACTAAGCACTAAATAGCAAGGGTTCTTCGCGACGTAGCAGCCACCAGTTCCAAGCGCCCAACGCCAGAGCCACTGCCAGTAACACCAGGCGGTTCGTCCACCAATCAGGCGCGTCTTGCCCGCCTGAGTAGGTGTAGGAAATAAGGAAGGGGCGAGTAGCCTGTATAGGGAGCAGAGGACCGTACAAAAAGAGCGAAGCTGCCAGGGGAATGGCGGCTATTGCCATACCGAGAGCGGCATTGCGTGTAAGTAGCGAGCCGAGCAGGCCCAGCATGCTCATCAGTAGTACTGGGGACAGCCACATCAGCAGCAGAAAGAGAGGACTTTGCTGCCTCGCATAGCTGATCCCATTGTCAAGAGACCATGCCAGGTATGCAGCCGAACAAAGCAGCAGGACGAAAAACGTCAGCAGCATACGCGGGATCACCACGCCATTCACTCCCGCTCGCGTCGCCATCGTCACTTCCAGCAGAGGATCGCTCACGATGAGGGAGCTGGCGAACATGCCCGCAAGCAGCCCTGGAACAGGTTCCATGACAAACCGGCTCAGCTCGGTCGCATTACTCGATCCTTGAGGATTGCCGGTGTGCTGCTGGATCCATATCAGGATACCGGCACCAAGAAAGCCCAATATCATGAGCAAGAATAGCCACAAGTCGAGCAGGCGTAAGTGATAGCGGGCCAGCAATACGGCTTCGGGCAAAGTGATCCGCTCCTTCGCCGGAGCCGCGGCAGGCGTATAGCGCAAGGGTGAGGCGCTCTTAGGGATCGTGGTGTCGCTCGTCTGCATTCTATGGTGCCTCATGCTCGCTCAGCGCGATTCTGCCGGAAGACCAGGGTTGCATATGTCAGGAAAAGTGAAACGATGGCAGTCAGGAGCAAAGCCGCGATATTGAGCAAGGCCAGTTGCAACGAGACCACCATCGGCATCACCGAGGGGAGAGGAGGTGTGGGGAAGAAGACGGGATAGATATAGAAGCCGCCTATATTGAAAATGCTGGCAGCGAGGCCATGCCAACCGAAACCCAGGTAGAACTCAAACCAGAGGAGTGAAAAACCGACCTGGACGATGCGTACAGGCAGAAAACTCGCCAGCAGGAGCGTCAGAGCCACGGCGGCAAGGGAGGAAGGGACAAAAATAAGGGCAAAAGCGAGGAGAAACTTGGGGAGAAGCAGGGGCGACCAACCAAGCAGAAGCGTAATCAGCGCGCAGAAGATATAGCCTGCCAGCGTCGGCACAACCACAGCCGTGTAGCTGCCGAGCACCTTGCCCAGCAGATATCGTCCGCAGCCCTGTGGAGTGGCGCGCTGCAACTCAAACATTCCCAGGCGGCGGTCCCGTTCCATGCGGTCAACCACAAGGAGAGCAGCCACCAGACCGAAAAGGACCGCGCCATAGGCGGTCGTGCCATAGACCAGCAGGTTTTCCAAATCAGGTAATGTGTAGTGCTGGAGCGCATATATCGAGTCTGCAGGAAGATTCTTGAGGAAGATAGCGGTTTGCAGCGTGACCAGCAGCAGCAGACCGGCAACGCCCCCGAACGCCGCCCACAGGCCCCAGCGCCTCCACTGCATTATGATCTCGACCCACATCGTGGCCCACACCTGCCGGGCTGAGCCGAAGAAGCTGCCGGAAGCAGCGTCAGGCGCGATCCCATACGCGGAGCCGGATGCAACGCCAGGAGCGCCAGCGAGCGCCGGGAAGATTGGGGACAGGTTTCATCAAGCGAAACCCTCCTTTTTTTCGAGAATACCGATGGCAAGGAGCAAAACCAGGAGAGCAACCACGAACAGCACCGGTCCCTGACGCCAGAAGCCCTCATAAAATTGCTGCCAGGCCAGCCCCTGGAGTATTTGCATGCTATCAAGCAGTCGCAAGGCCCACAGAAGGACGCATACGAGCACGGCGGTCCCCGCGTTGATCACAATGCTGAGTAGCAAGGCAATAGCGCTCAGGCAGCAGAGGGGGGCCAACCAGTTTGTCAGGAACCAGTCGGGCGTGACGATGCCCTGCCAGGCTAGAAGCGGGAGCACCACGCCACAGTTGAGGAGCAGGTCATAGCCGAAAACCAGGCAGCAACGTACCCCCAGTACCAGGCGAGGCGAGGTTTGGGTAGCCAGCGCCATCTCGCGAGCGGGATCGACCTCCTGGCCATAGAGAAAAGCCATGCCAAGGGCGGTGAGCAGGGCGGCCAGCAAAGCAGCTGTCTCCGGCACAGTGCCAGGCGCGGTGCCTGCCGCCTGCTGCCCGGATCGCGCCAGGTAGATGACCCAGGCTGCTAGAGGCACTAAAAGCAATGGTATCCAGAAGAGATCACGGCGGATCAGACGGGCCTGCGCCCGGAAATGCTCTCCACACACGCTCAAAACCAGCGTGCATGCCCGCAACGCCCTTACCAGGAAGCTCAGCGGGAGCTGCCTCGACGGCAGGATAGGCGAGGCGATCTGCGATGCAGCCGGAGAGGAGGATGCCGGAAGGATATCGAGTTCTCGCTCAACCTGGGCGAAAAGATCGGCCCGCGGATCAGGTGTTCGTGCACTAACCTCTCGTAAGGCCAGGCGCAACTCAGACCATGCCTCGACATCTGCTCGACAGGCAGCGCACTCGCTGAGGTGGGCCTCAACGGCTCTTCTTTCCTCTGCGGAGAGTGTCCCGTTGGCAAACCATTCTAATTGGCCAACAGGACAGTCAGAACGGGAGGAAAGGGTGGGGTCGTGCCTATCATATTTATCATGGAGGGCCATAAGAAACGCTACGCCTCCCATCCATTGCGGATTAAGGCCACTTTCAAAGCACGCCGAGCATAACTCAAACGGCTCTTCACTGTGCCTAAAGGAATGCCGATAACGGCAGCAATCTCTTTGCAGGCGAAATCCTGGAAAAAGGCCAGTTCCAGGACTTCTCGATGCTCGGGTGTCAAACAGGCCAGAGCTTTGGTGATCTCGTCATAAGTCGTCTGGCGCAATATGTCAGCTTCAGGGCTCATCGTCTCGTCGGGGAGATCCAAAGCCGCCTCAAGCGCGATATTAGCGGCGTTTGCGCTTTCAGTATGGCGCAGAGCCTTAAAAGCCTGGTGGTGAGCTATCCCGAAAATCCAGCTTGCAGCCTGGGCGGTGCCCTGAAAGGTGTGTGCCTTCTGCCAGATAATCACCATAACCTGCTGAAGAACATCCTCAGCCAACTCTTTTTGTCCCAACAGATGATAAAGATAACCGAATAGCGGGCGCTGAAACCGTGCATAAATCTCAGTCAGGGCATCACGATCTCTTTTTGCTATTCGCGCCAGCAAGAGGTCTTCGGGAGATTCTCAACTCATCACTCTTCGGCTGATATCGCTTGTGTACGCGGAAGATCCCACACCAATCAACTCGCCCCGCCCCCTCATTCGGACATCTCGTAAAGTGAGTACCCGAAAAGGGAGGAATGGTTCAAAGAAATGAGAAGCAACATACACATCTCTTATCCTACTGTGGCCAGATGCCATCCAAGTATAAGACTTCGCCAAGCAATTCGGGCAGGTGACGCCATTGAAATGGAAAGCCCCGCTCAATAATATGGGAAACGTAGAAGTGACGCACACCCAGCTTATAGCACCACCGGCCGGTAGCTCCAGGCAATAATCGCAACAATGAACCGATGAGGCAGACGGATAGTGCTACAAATGGCACCTAGCACAAAGGAGACTTGCGAAATGAAATACGGGCTTCATGCCCCTAACTTCGGCAGTTTCGGTGATCCACGTACCCTGGCCTCGCTTGCACGAGACGCCGAAGAAGCAGGTTGGGACGGATTTTTTATCTGGGACCAGCTAATGTGGACTCAGCCGGTAAACCAGGTCCTGGCCGACCCGGGGATTGCCCTGGCCGCGATGGCCATCTCGACGAGCCGCATCAAGCTGGGCACGCTGGTCACCCCGCTGGCGCGGCGCCGGCCCTGGAAGCTGGCTCGCGAGCTCACAAGCCTTGACCATCTGTCGGGCGGGCGCATGGTGCTTGGTGTCGGGCTGGGAGAGGACGATTTCAGAGAGTACAGCGCCTTCGGCGAGCCTGCAGACCATGTAACGCATGCGGAGAAACTGGACGAGGGCCTGGCAGTGCTCGCCGGATTATGGTCGGGCGAGGCGTTTAGCTACGAAGGCAAGCACTACCGGGTAACGGACGTGCAGTTTCTCCCGACACCCCTTCAGCAGCCCAGGATACCCGTATGGGTAGGCGGAGGCTGGCCGCGCAAAAGACCGTTCAGGCGAGCGGCCAACTGGGACGGTATCGTGCCGCAAGGCATATACGGCGCTCTCACGCCGGAAAACATCCGGGAGATAAAGAGCTACATAAAGGAGTATCGCACTACGGATGCGCCTTTCGATATCGTCTACATCGGGACTCTGTCTACGGACAGATCCCAGGCAGACGAGACCGTTTCCGAATATGAGGATGCCGGCGTCACATGGTGGCTGGAGAATATCGAGCCGTTGTTCAGCTCGCCCGTCGAACAGGTGCGGGAGAGATTGCGTCGCGGCCCGCGAGGATAAGAAAAACCCCTCGTCCTAGGATCGAGGGGTTTGTTCAGGTTATTGAGCATCACCGGCGAAAACGCCTAGGCGCTTACCTCACCGGCGATGCTCATAGGTTCAAAATTTGTACTCATAAGCATCACCTCCTTATACTTAGCACGAAACCTCATCATGGATTTGCTTGAAAGGCGCGGGTCTCGTTGAGTCAAATATACCAGAGGGGCCACAGGCATGTCAAGTGCAAAACGCACCGATTCGGAGAAATATACTGCCTGCGGCCCGATTCCTTACGGCGGAAGTCGGAGATAGTGACCGGCGATGCCGGCAAGCTGACATACTGCTAAATCTCGATCGCCGGCGTTGTACCGGCCCCGTTCTGTGGATTTCCCTCCTACTGCTGATCGGATTTTTAGCACGAATTTTGGTAGTAGGACCCCGCCGGGCGAAAAAGCAGCATCTACTTCGAACGAGGTATTGACAAATACGTCAATATTCAGCTACAATTCGGGCATATAAGCGTACAAGTACGTGTACCTTATTTGGAGCATGGTCGCTTACACATCCGGTAAGATCCAGCTTATAGCACGTGTTATGGCCGCTCGCGTGCGGTTTCTTTGTAAGGAGATTGCCTTTGGAACGACCCCGAGCACCCCGCGCTGTCTTACGGCCACTCGCTTTGGCCCTCAGCATGGCAGCCGCCGCTCTACTCGCTATCTTCCCCACGGCTCTTCCGGCATCGCCTTCTGCTCACATAGCGGAAGCCGCACCGACCAACACTAATTCTTCCAACTCTGTCTACTTCCGCCAGACAGCCCACTATATCAAGGACGCCTTCCTCAACTACTGGCTGATGAATGGTGGCGTCACTCTCTACGGCTATCCGGTCTCCGAAGAGACTTCGGTGAACGGAATGCCTGTACAATATTTCCAGCGCTCTCGCTTCGAATACCACGCTGATAGCTCAAGCCCCTGGCACGTCGAGCTATCTAACGCGGGCTCGGAGGTTACGGCGGGGCGCAACTTTGAGCAGGTCACGCCCGCTGCAGCTACAGGCGACCGCACCTTCTATGTGCAGACGGGGCACACGCTCGGGGGCGCGTTCCAGCAGTTCTGGAAGAACAACGGCGGGCTGGCGATTTTCGGCTACCCGATCTCCGAAGAGCTGATCGAAAACGGCATGATCGTGCAATATTTCGAGCGTGCCCGCTTCGAGCTTCCCGCCCAGGGCCGGGTGCAGCTTGGCTTTGTCGGCCTGGAGATGATGAACAAAGATATTACCGCAGGCACCATTGACGCTTCCCTCGCCGGCCCCTCCCGCGGCCACCCTACAACATGAGCTTTACCGGCAACGCCACAGTGTTTAGCGCCGACTGGCAGCACGTGATCGATCTCAATAAGCAATGGGGCAACCTCTCGCCCAGCTTCGTGGGACGCGGGCTATATGCAGCGGCCCCCGCCGATCTGAACTTGTATGGCCGCGAGGCTCGCGTCACGCGCGGCAACCGCTCGGTATATATCCAGTTCATAGATGTTATAAACTGGCCCGATATACCTTATGTCCGCTCGAGGGGTATCGTGATAGACCTGGGACAAGAGACGTTCAACGCCCTCGGCCAGTACAACGGCGGGCGCTACGAAGTGAGCTTCGACGTCTTCTGGCCCGACCAGGAGCCCTAGTAATTTTGAGAATAAGCAAAAGGTCCGCTGACGGACCTTTAGCTTATTCTCAATTGAGTAGATCAGTCTGCAAATGCGCTGAGGATAAGTACGGCGTTGTGCCCGCCGAAGCCCATGCTGTTAGACATGGCGCATCGCACTTCGGCGCATCTCGCCTCGTTGGGGATATTGTCCAGGTCGCAGTCGGGATCGGGCACTTCCTGGTTGACGGTGGGGGGCATTATGCCGGTCTCTATTGCCTTTACGCAGAATACTCCCTCTACGGCACCCGCCGCGCCCAGCATATGGCCTGTCATGCTCTTGGTGGAGGATATAGGCACTTTGTAGGCATGATCGCCCATGGCGCGCTTGATGGCCATGGTTTCGTACTTCTCATTGAGAGGGGTGCCGGTACCGTGCGCGTTGATGTAGTCGATATCCTGGGGGTTGAGCCTGGCGTCCGTCATAGCCATCTGCATGGCTCTCGCCGCTCCTACGCCCCCCTCGGCGGGCGCGGTCACGTGCGAGGCATCGGCTGTGGAGCCGTAGCCCACTAACTCCGCCAGTATCTTAGCGCCCCTTGCCTGCGCGAACTCAAGGTCTTCAAGAAGGAACGCGCCCGCGCCTTCAGCGAGCACGAAACCGTCGCGCAGCTTGTCGAACGGACGAGAAGCCCTCTGCGGCTCATCGTTCCTGGTGGACAGAGCTCGCATTGCGCCGAAGGTTGCCACGCCAACTTCGCACACGGTAGCTTCGGAGCCGCCCGCGAACATAGCTTTAGCTTGCCCGCGCTTTATGATCTCCGCCGCCTCGCCAATGGCGTGCGCCGAAGACGAGCAGGCCGAAACCACGGCGTAATTCGGGCCTTTGATGCCCATCTGGATCGACACCTGGCCGGCGGCCAGGTCGGTCAATATCATCGGAATCGTGAAGGGACTGACTTTGGAGGGGCCTTTGTCTCGTATGGTCAAAACCGCTTCAGTGAGGGTTTCGATACCGCCGATGCCTGAACCCATCAGCACGCCTATGTCGTTGGCGTTCTCTTCGGTGACTTCAAGCCCCGCCTGTGCGGCAGCCTGCTTGCAGACTGCTACCGCGTAATGGATGAAACGGTCCATGCGCCGCAATTCTTTGGCCGGCACATACTGTTCCGCATTGAAATCGCGCACCTCTCCGCCGATCCTGGTCTCGAATCGGCTCGGATCGAACCGGGTGATCGGCCCTATGCCCGACTTACCTGCGATAGCTGCTGCCCACGAGCTTTCAACGTCGTTCCCTAACGGCGACACGGCACCCATTCCGGTCACTACCACCCTGCGCCGCCCTATATTTCCCATTATGGTCCTCCACTCAATTCCACGTAGTAATATACAACGTGGCTCTTCAGCAGCGCTCTAGCGCCGCCGAGTAGCATAATTATATCATAGTTTGGAGGACGACCGACGAATGATGAGTGTTTTCCTCGTCGCCAGGCCTGCGCCGAAGGGCGAAGGACGGAGCTAAGCTCAGGGACGTCTGCTATTCCTCGCTTCTCGTTCGTTGCGCCCCAGGATCAATGTCTTGGCTCTTGCTTGCAGCTCAATGAAGTACTCTGTTCCGGTAATAGCCTCCACCTGGCGCGCCTTCTTGACCTGGTTTATCTCGATGCGTAGCTCCGCGGCCTGCCGTTGTCGTTCGAGCCGGTCTTCGTCGGACTGGACGCGGGCAGGCCCATCTGCGGCGAGCTGAAGGGCATACTCGATTGCGTCTTCCATGGTCATCCCCTGTCCTTCTGCCCTCAGCCGCTCGAAAGTCCCATCGCCCAACTGGATGCGAGTTGTATTTATGCCGACTGTCTGTAGCAGGCGGTCGACGGGCTCCAGAACGGCACCGTTAGTCTGCAGAAGCGATTCGGATGCTCCCAGCAACCGGGCTCCTCGCTGGGCTTCTCGGAGCCTAACTGCCACTCTTCCCACGCCCAACACAAGATCAATGTATTCCGTCCTTGTCTCTCAGGTTCCTCTTCATTTCTACGCTCTGGGCGTATAGAGAGAGCGCCGCGTGGTCGTCGCCCTGGTTATAGACCGCATTCCTCAGATTGTAGAGCAAAGAGGCAATGCCTCCCTTGTGTCATCTTGAGGCCATGTTAGTGCCGGCAGACAAATAAGAGGGGCTCACGGAGAAATAACCCGTCATTGATGGCCGCTTACAGGATAAGCGATTACCGGTGCCTTCTATGGGGAGATCGCTAGAGGTTGCAGTTGCACCTGAGCGGTGGGCGCGACTTTACCGACGGCTCTCAGGCAACTCTCAGGAGCCGCGTTTCTTGCCATCGCCGGTCCCTTCGTCAGGGGGCGCGCCCACGCCATGAAAATGCCCCTCATGCCACTGTAAGCCGGCCTTCGTGGCCATCTCATGCAAAGCGGTGTCATCCCGTGTAATGCATGTATCGGCAAAGACCTGCCGCTCGTGATCATCCAGGTCATAAAGGCTAAGGACGCCCTGTGGATCGGCTGCGACCGTATCTGCGAAGCCAGGATCGTCGTGCAAGCGTTGAATTACGAGAGCCAGACCACGTGCGCTCATGTTATTCCTCCCTGAGTGCTAGCTACAAATTTAGAACTATACCGCCAATTCGGATATCTTCACGGCTCCAGGCCCACCGCCGGTGCCGCATTAAGGAACCATTTACATTCAGATTATACCCGGTTGGTTCGTGGTACGGATGTGCCAAGCTGATGGAATGATTTTCTCGAGCTGGATATACCGCTTGAATTCTACCTGGCCGCGTACTGCATCCCACCCAAATGGCGTACCATGCCTTTTAGCTCCATCATGGTGAGCACGGCGCTCACGGTGGAGGCGGGGAGGCCACTGCGGGTAGTAAGGTCGTCTATATGCTGGGTGGACTCTTGCAGGTATTCGAGAAGCATGCGCTCGGTAGGGTCGGCGGGCAGCGAGCGGGCGGCCTCCACGTGCTCTGTAACCATCTCTATATCAAGCTCTTCCAGGATGTCGCGCACCGATGTGACGCACTTCGCTCCTTGCTTGAGGAGATTGTTCGGGCCATCGCTCATGCGTGAGGTGATAGGTCCGGGCACCGCGAACACGTCGCGGCCCTGTTCCAGCGCGAACGTGACAGTGATCAGTGCGCCGCTCCGCTCGCCAGCCTCCACCACCAGCACACCCAGCGATAGGCCGCTGATAATCCTGTTTCGGGAGGGGAAATTGACGGCGTCAGGCTGCGTGCCGAGCGGGAACTCCGACACGACCGCACCTCGACCCTCGTCAACGATGCGCCTGGCAACGCCTCGGTTCTCCGGCGGGTAGAGAACATCCAGCCCCGAGCCAAGCACTGCCACGGTGCGCCCACCTCCCTCCAGGGAAGCTCTGTGCGCCTCGGTGTCCACACCCCTGGCGAGGCCACTTATAACAGTGATTCCAGCCTGAGCCAAATCGGAAGCAAGGCGGGCGGTGACTTCGCGGCCGTAATGCGTGGCGCGGCGCGTGCCCACCACGGCCACAGCCCAGCTATCGGTGGGCGCGAACTTGCCCAGCGTGTAGAGCACAGGCGGAGAATCGTCAATCTCGCGCAGGCGCTCCGGATAGTCTTCGCTCGCCCAGGTGAGCGCCCTGGCCCCGACGGCGTGCAGGCGTTCCATTTCGCGTTCGAGGTTGGTGGTGCGGCGGGTCTCTGCCAGGGCCTCTGCCAGCTTGCTCTCAAGTCCAGCGGCCCTCAGATCGCCAGGCGTGGCGTGCCAGGCGGCCTCGGCATCGCCGAAATAGTCGATCAGCCGGCGCATCCGCACCGGGCCGATGCCCTGCACTTTGCTCAATCCTACCCAGTATGGCGTTTGGTCTGGCATATGGTCTACTTACGGAACGATAGGACGAATGACGACGGCGTAAAGCGTAAAGCGTGAAACGTGAAAGCGTAAACGAAAGACGTAACCGCCAAGACGCCAAGTTCCGCCTTTAATACCAAAAGAATCCTCTAGGGTCTCTGTGATTTAGACCCATAATATCCTTCGTGCTCTTCGTGGTTAGAACAATAAAAACCTTGGCGACCTTGGCGGAACTTGGCGTCTTGGCGGTTACGTCTTTCGTTTTACGTCTTACGCCTCACTGGTCGCTGGCCCTTCATTCCAGGCTTCGCCGCACGATTATACAGCAAACGTTAGGTTATGTGCCGCTCGTGTGGATTATAATACACTTGCTATTTCTTGGCGTTTTGGCGTTGTAAACAAAATTACGGAGACTCTAATGACTTTATACCCGGAACTCGATACGCCCGCGCTCTGCATTGACCTTGATAAGATGGAGCGCAACCTGGAGGAGATGGCCGCCGCCGCGAAGGCACGCGGAGTGGGGCTGAGGCCTCATATCAAGTCACATAAGATGGTGGAGATCGGCAAGAGGCAGATGGCGCTGGGCGCGCTGGGGCTGACCACCGCCAAGCTGTCGGAGGCCGAGGTACTGGCGGCGAACGGCCTGCGTGACCTCTTTGTTTGCTACCCCATTATTGGCGAGATAAAGCTGCGCCGCCTTCGCGATCTCGCCCGCGAAACCAATTTGATGACACTTATAGAAAGTGAGGAGGGCGCACGTGGCCTGTCGGAGGCCATGCGGGGCGAAGATCGTCCGCTGGATGTGCTGCTCGACCTGGACGTTGGCTTCCACAGGGTCGGAGTGGACGAGGAGCATGCGACCGGGTTGGCGCGGCTTGTGGCGTCGCTGCCTGGGCTGCGCTTGCGCGGTGTGTCCACGCACGAGGGAACTGTGTACGCTGCGGCGGATATGGCCGAGCGGGCGGCAATTGCGCACGAGCAGGTAGGACTGATGGTGAGCATAGCGAACGAGCTAAGAAGCCAGGGACACGACATAGAAATCGTGAGCTCCGGCTCGACGCCGGGCGCGAAGGCCGCGCTCGAAGTTGCGGGTATCACGGAGATGCGGCCCGGCAACTTCGTCTTCTACGACGCGATGCAGGTTGGCTTCGGCGTGACCGACCTTGACCACTGCGCTCTCTCAATAGTGGCGCAGGTAGTTAGCCACCAGTCGCCTGAGCGGGCCGTGATCGACGCCGGGGCCAAGGCCTTCTCGACTGACCAGGGTGCGCACGGTACACAGACCACCGCAGGGCATGGCATTGTGAAGGGCCGCCCCGGCATTATGGTCGAAAAGCTATCGGAGGAGCACGGCTGGCTCCATCTAGCACCTGGCGAGAACCTTGCCATAGGCGAACGGCTGGAGATTATCCCCAATCACGCCTGTGTAGTCGCCAACCTCTTCAACGAGGTAGCCGTGGTGCGCGATGGGAAAGTTGTAGATAGGTGGAAGGTGGCGGCGCGGGGGTGTATGGTCTGATTATTTCCACGGCCAGACCGCCAGCACCCACACTATCAGCGGCGCTATCGCCAGGGCGGGCAGGTAGTTTGCCAGCTTCAATTCCTTGATGTTGAGCAGGCGCAGGCCCACGCCTATTATGATGAGGCCGCCCACCGCCGTCATTTCGACTATATAGGGGTTGTCCCGGCTGGGCACGCCGCTCGCGACCAGGAAGGCCGCCACGCTCAATACGCCCTGGTATAGGAGCACGGTCACCGCCGACACCAGCACGCCCCAGCCGAGCGCTGAAGCGAACGCAAAGGCCGCGAAGCCGTCGAGTAGCGACTTTATGGCGAGAAATGTCATGTCGCCGCTCACACCGTTCTGTATCGAGCCGAGGATGGAAAGCGGGCCGACGCAGAAGACGAGACTACTCGTCACGAAAGCTTTGCTGAAAGTCGATGAACCCTCGCCATCACCTGCCAGCCGTTTTTGGAGATAATTGCCGAAGTTGTCCAGGCCGTCGCTGATACGCATTGCCTCGCCCACCAGCCCGCCCAGCAGGATCGCCCCGAGCACGATGAGAATATTCTGCGTGCTAAGCGCATACTGCATGCCGATTACGAGCACGGAGAGACCCAGCCCGTTCATCACGATATCCCGGAAGCGCTCAGGCAACCTCCCGCCCACGAGCAGACCAAGCGTGCCGCCCAACAATACGGTAAATACGTTCAGCAAAGTGCCTGAGATAATCATGTTACTGCTTACTGCTTATTCCGTCGACCAGGTAAAACGTAAAACGTGAGACGTAACCGCCAAGACGCCAAGATCCGCCAAGGCTCGCCAAGGTTTTTATTGTTTATGACCATGAAATCCTCTGTGGTCTCTGTGTTCTCCGTGCGCTCTGTGATTCAAACCCATAATATCCTTCGTGATCTTCGTGACCTTCGTGATTCAAAACAATAAAACCTTCGTGATCTTTGTGCCTTTGTGGTTCAAACCGTAAAATCCTTGGCGTCCTGGCGTTTACGTTCCACGCCGGAGCCGCGCACGAATTTTGTGCAGGATCAGCTCTACTTCGGACAGGCGCATAAGCCAGACCAGGCCGAGGTAGAGGCTGCCGCCGAGCAATGCGGGCACGCCGAGCAGAAGGACGCGGGTTATCAGGGTGTCGGCTTTGATGGCTTGCGACAAGAGCCACCACGAGGCGAAGCTGACCACGCCGAGGGCGAGTGAGGCACCTAGCGCCTTCAGTGCGGTCGCGCCTATGCCGTATCCGCGCAGGCCGCCATCCGAGCGCATGGCCCTGAGCAGGAAGATGCCCGTCACGATGGCGTGGAAGGCCAGTTGTGCTGAGTTCGCTATCACCAACCCCGACATGCCCCACGTCTTGTAGGTGGCGAAGGCGATTGACAGGTAGACCGCAAACTGCGCGATGCCGATGAGGGCGGGCGTTACTGTGTTCTTGCGGGCGTAGAAAGCGAACAGTAGCACCTGGTCGATCGCGCTGAACGGGAGGCCGAGCAGATAGAGGCGGAGGGCCAGCACGGTCGTGTCCTGGTCTGCGGCGGTGAAAGCGCCATTCCGGAAGATAAGACCCACCAGGGGCACTGACAGAGCCATGAGGCCGGCGGCAGCAGGCAACACCAGCACGGTCACCAGCCGCAAGCCCGACGACAGGGTTCGCCGGAAGCCGTCGTTATCGTGGTTGGTGAAATGCTGCGACAGCGTCGGCAGGGAAGCGATCGAAATCGCGGCGGCCACGATGCCCAGGCCGAACTGCACGAGGGTGGTCGCGTAGCGCATGGCGCTGATCGCCACATCGCCCACCTGCGAGGCCAGGCTTCGATCTATGACAAGGGTCACAGAGCTTACCATCACGCTCATTGCGACAGGCGCGTACAGTTTGATTATCTTGCGGACGGCGGGGTGCCCCAGAGCCAGGGTAGGGCGTAGCGATATGTCGCGCAGGCCGGGCAACTGGAAGGCCAGCATGGCGAACGCGCCCACCACCAGCCCAAGCGCCAGGCTCTTTATCCCGAACATACCCGTCAGCGAGAAGGCACAGAAAATAATCGCCGCGTTGAACAGCACGGAAGTGAAAGCGGGAAAGACGAAGCGGTTGAGCGCGTAGTGAGCCGCCATCACCACGCCTGACAACCCCATAAAGAGGACGGCGGGTAACACCCACTGCGTCATCTCCAGCGCAAGCTGTTGGGTCTCGGAAGAATACCCCACGCCCATGAAGTTGACCAGCGGCTCCGCCAGCAACTCCAGCACAAGCACCGACGCGCCAAGGAAGAGGCCCGCCACGGTCAGCACGGTGCTGACCACCTTGCCGAACTCGAGCCGCTTCTCTTCGCTGTTGGCGTATTCGCTGAAAACAGGCACCAGCGCCGCGCTCACAGCGCCCGAAAGAAGCAGGTCGTACACGATCGTCACAACGTTGTTGGCGATAGTAAAGGCGTCAACCTTCGCGCCCGCGCCGAAAAGATAGGCGATAGAGCTCTCGCGCCCCACGCCCACTATGCGGCTCAGGATCGTCCCCGCTGTCAGCAGAAGGGCCGCACCCGCTATTTTGGCAGCGGTAGACGACCCGCGCTGCCCGGAGCCTGGCTGCCCGGATGTCGGCTCTAAGGCGGTAGCCTCGGCCTCAAGCTCATCAACCTGCGATTGGGACTCGTTCAGGGTTATGTCGGTGTTGGATAGCATTAGAGGTTAGAAACGAGAAACGAGAAATGTGCAATGAGATTCCTTATAAGTACCAATTTCTCATTTCTCATTTCTCATTTCTCCGATAATTCTGCTCGCGCTATGGCCGGGCACGAAGGGCACTATTCGCACTTCGCCCCCATAGGCCCGAACGGCTTCGGCTTCCGGGAGGGGCTTGCTCCCGTCGTAGTCGCCGCCTTTGACGTATATATCCGGGTGGAGAGCCTGCACCAGGCCGATGGCGGTCGGCTCGTCGAAGATGGTGACAAAGTCCACACAGCGGAGGGCCGCCACAATCTCGGCTCGCTCGTCCTGGGGCACGACCGGGCGGTTCGGCCCTTTATACCCACGCGCAGAAGCGTCCGAGTTGATGCCCACCACAAGTATATCACCCATCGCCCGCGCAGCCTGCAAGTAGCGCACGTGGCCCACGTGCAGGATGTCGAAGGTGCCGTTGGTCAGCACAAGTCGCTTGCCGGTTGCACGCCAACCTGGGAGCCATTCTATCAGCTCTTGGAGCGTAGCTATACGTTTGTGGGTGTCAGACATAACGGGGAAACGGGTGCACGGTGCTCGGTCCTCGGCTGTCAGCTTTTGCTGCGGGCGACGGCTTCGTGTGCCACGCCCAGCTCGATGTCCGGCTCGGCACCCGGCTGGACCTTCGATCCGACGTCCGGCCCGACGTCCAGCTCGGCACCCTCAGAAGCAGCCTTCTCGATGCTGCCGATACGGCGCTGCATGATGCTGAGGGCGATCAGGCCCAGGCCCACACCGAACCAGAGGGTGGCGAAGCGGATCAGGAGCGTGGCCGCCACCGCTATATTTTGCGTCATCACGAAGCCCGTAATATAGGGTGCCTGCACAAGGAACTGCAACATGCCCGTGATGCTGGCGTCCGCCGTGCCCAGGCCACCCGGCAGCAACGACACTGAGCCGATCAGGGTGGAGGCGGATAGGATGAAGGCGCAAATAATCATCAGCGTCACCGAAAACTGCATCCCAAGCCCCAACATCACTAACACGAACGCCGCCACTTCGCCCGACCAGGACACCACACCCAGCACCACGCCAAATAGGAGGTTAGGCAGCCTGAAAAGCTCGTAAGAGCTGTTGTAAAAGGCATGGAAATGGTGCACACCCCTGGACACCACGGGTATCCGCTCGCCCAGACTCAGGAGACGGTTAAAGACAGCGCGGTTCTGGAAAATGATCAGGAAAATGACGGCGAAGATAGCGATGCCGACCAATAAAGGCCTGCCGTAATCGAATAGTACCAGGCCCGCCGAGGCCAGCACGAGCATTGCCAGCGCGTCGGTGAAGCGCTCGGCCATGATAACGGGCGCCGAAGCGGCGAGGGGAGTGCCGCGCACTTGCTTGAGCAGGTACGACTTGAGTATCTCGCCCACTTTGCCGGGCGTGGGAGTCATAGCCATTCCGCTCACGAAGATCAGCGCCGAGATCGGTTTTGGGAACGCCGGTAGCACCGATGAGGCGGATATAGACGTCCCACTTAAAGAAGCGCAGCACGTAATTGAAAAGCGTAAGGAGAAGGATAACGGGTAGCAGCCACCAGTTGAAGTTGCGTAACACCTCCAGCATCTTGGAGAAGTCGGCGTACACAGATAGTCCGGCCACCACCACCAGGCCAAGCAAAAGTCCCAGGATAAGCTTGCCGCGCATATTGCCTAACGCGCTCAAATTAACGTCCTTTCGTGCTATAAGAATAGCCCTCGCAATGCATACCAGTGTAACAGAGCTAAGGGCTGCATAGCAAGCGAACGGGCATTACTTATCTACTAGAAAAGGAGTAACCGTCCGGCCCATGCCCAGTCGGTTACTCCTTTTCTAGTACATGAACAATTCTAGCTGCGTCGCCAGGCGATGAAGGCCGCAACTCCCAGTCCCAGCCCCAGGGCAAGCAGGCCGATTTGGAGGACAATCCAGCCTGTGCCGCCGTTGTCGGAAGGCGCGCCGGATGGGGGCGGAATAGCGCTCGTACCGAAACTATGCGCGTCCGGCAATTCACCAAGCGTTATAGTGGTTGGGCTGCTATTTCCGCTCGCGGTTATAGGGTTAGACTGAGTGTTCTGCTTAGCAGATCCGTCTGTACCGGTCTCACCGGGCGTACTGCTCACCTGGGGCGCGGCGGCTAGCATCGGAGAGGCTGTGGGTTGTGATTCCGCACCGTTAGAAGGTGATGTCTGGTTTTGAGCATATGGATTGACTGGTGCTCCCCTTGCTCCGCTTGGGGCTGTTGTATCCGTAGGCGCTGCTGCTGCGTCGGAAGCGCCAGCAGCAGCCGGCTGCGGGGCGGAGCCGCCGCTTGGGACGGCAGGCGCAGATTGCGAATTAGCAGTCCTAATGCTTGCGGCCTCTGGGTTAACTTTACCCAGGAAGTCGCCGGCAACGAACAGAAAGAGCAGCAAGAAGGCGACGAGCGAGCCGGTCGCCAGCCTCGGCGCATTTTGACGCCCGAAGAAGCCCTCCCAGAACGATGTCTTGCGCGCCTTGCCGGCCATCTCAGGCGTGAGGGTGAAGGCGCGTGGGGCGGCTACCGGCGGCATGCTCTGCATCAGCTTCCGGGTAGCACGCAATTCGATGTAGTCCGCACGGCAATCAGCGCATGTTTCGAGATGCGCCCGCACGCCATCGCGAGCCTCGCCCGCAAGCAGACCATCCATGTAGTCTGAAAGCTGCTCCCGGACGTGCTCTTTGCCGTTTATAGGATTGTTTTGATAATCTTTGCTCATTATGCTATTGCTTACTGCTTACTGCTTGGTTCGTCAAGCTTTTTTTCACCGCCAAGACGCCAAGATCCGCCAAGGTCGCCAAGGTTTTTATTGTTTTCAGTCGCGAAGGCTATTATCATTTATCTCTTACTACGCCTAACCCTTTGTCACTGCCCACTTCCCACCGCTCTGCACTGACAACTGACAACTGACTACCGGGTTACGTTTCGTCCCCCACACTTATAGAACGCTGGGCGCGGCCTGATAGTTCCCCGCCGGAGGGGAGTACGCCGCGCTCGCGGAGGAAATCGCGCATACGGGAGCGTGCGCGGTTGATGCGCGATTTTACTGTGCCCAGGTTCGCGCCTGTGACGGTTGCGGCCTCTTCGTAGCTGAGACCCTGCACGTCAACGAGCACCAGCACTGTACGCTGGTCGTCGGGGAGCTGCTCGAGGCCGAGCTGGATTGTTGCGACGGTTTCGGCACGCAGGACCTGCCTTTCGGGGTCTATAGAAGGGTCGAGGTCGGCTATGGGTAGAGGCTCAGATGCTTCTTCGGAGCTATCGCCGGGGTTCCAGCTATCGAGCGATTGGGTGGGCCGGCGCTTCCGGCTCCTGAGCATGTCGAGACAGGCATTGGTGGCTATGCGCAGTATCCACGTGCGAAACTGCTCGCCCTTGAAGCGTGACATTGCGCGCCATGCAGAGAGGAAAGCTTCCTGGGTTGCATCCGCTGCCGCGTCCGGATCGGAAAGCATCCTGTAGCAAAGGTTATATACGCGGGTCTGGTAGCGCAAGATGAGCCAGTTGAATGCGTCGAGATCGCCCCGGCGGGCGGCATCAAGCTGGCTCTCTTCTTGTTGGGGACTGTCTGTCTCGTACCGCGCATCGGGCATGGTACGAGTATATCAAAATACGGTTGTCAGTTGTCAGTTGTCAGTTGTCAGTTCCATAGGTGGCCGGTCGTCCTTCGTCCGTCTACTGACAACTGACAACTGACAACTGACGTTCCCTACGGCTCCTTATGGACGTCGCTGGAGTAGTCGCGAGGGGAAGCAGCGCCATAAGGGGCAGTGTTCTCGCTGCTGTAAGTGGTAATGCTCGGCCCAGAAGCGGTGGCGGGACCGCCTAGACCTGTCCTCGATGCACGCCCGACGGTATCGGTATCGTCAAGCGCGCCCGCGCCGCTGATATGATCGGAAGTCCAATCGATGCCGACCTTCGAAGCCATATTATGCAGAGTGGCATCGTCCTTGTTGGTTACCGCCTGGATCAACGCATTGCACTCTTCTTCGTCCAGGTCGTAAATACCCAGGGTGCTCTGCGGGTCTGCCGCAACCAGATTGGCAAAGCCGGGATCGTCATGCAATCGCTGCAATGCCAGTAAAAGTCCTCGTTCGCTCATTGCTGTGCCCTCCTTCGAAAGGTGCTACAACCTATTCATCGTCGCGCATGCAGCGCGTGATGTAAGAAAGCATGCAAGAGAAGTGCCATGGGTTGCGCTGGGCATGGTACCGGAGATGTAATTTCTCCTAGGCCATATGCATTACCCGGTGGTCGTATCGGTAGGCTTAGTCTCCGATTGCTTGTCGAGCCAGCTTGTCGGATAAGATGGATCGTCGTATTCCTGGGCCCATTTTGTAAGCTTGAGAGGGCGGAAGGTGTCCACCATCACGGCCAACTCCTCGGTCAACTCGTGCCCGATTGATGCCTCGGCAGCTCCTGGGTGCGGGCCGTGCGGGATGCCGTGAGGGTGCAGGGTGAAGGAGGCGACGTCGATGCCCCGGCGGCTCATGAAGTTGCCGTTCACGTAGTAGAGTACTTCTTCGCTGTCAATATTGGAGTGGTTGTAGGGCGCCGGAATGGATAGCGGGTGGTAGTCGAACTTGCGCGGCACGAACGAGCAGACCACGAAGTTTTGCGCCTGGAATGTCTGGTGGACGGGCGGCGGCTGGTGGACGCGGCCCGTGATCGGCTCGAAATCTTCGATGTTGAAGATATAGGGATAGAGATAGCCGTCCCAGCCGACCACATCGAGCGGGTGGTGGTCGTAATAGTAGGCGGTAAGCAGGTCGTTGGCGCGCACCAGCACCTCGAACGGGCCTTTACCGGCCTCGTCACCTGTGATTGTGACAAGCTCCTCCGGCACCCGGATGTCGCGCTCGCAGTAGGGCGAATGTCTCGAGCAGCTGGCCGAATTCGTTGCGGTATCGCTTGGGCGGCTGGATATTTTGCCCTCGACGGTGAGCCAGCGCTGCGGCTTATCATCGTCCATGACGATGCGGTAGATGGTACCGTGCGGCAGTAAAACGTAGTCGCCCTCACGATAAGGGAGGGAGCCGAAGGTCGTCTCGAAGCGGCCGGTGCCTTCGTGGATGAAGTAAAGCTCGTCGGACTGCCCGTTCTTGTAGAAGTAATTCATCGGCTCGGCGGGCAGGACGATACCCAGGCGGCAGTCGTTGTTGTACATCAGGACCCGGCGGCCTGAGATAGGGTCGCCCAGCGGCTCGGCCTTTTTGGTGCGGGTATGGATATGGCGCTGCACCGGCAGCTTCCAATCCTCCAGCGGAGCAGCTTCGCACGGCTTGATGTCCACCACGCGGACGGGCGGGTGGTGATGGTAAAGGAGCGACGCGTTGCCGCTGAAGCCCTCGGTGCCGAACAGCTCTTCGGTATAGAGCTTGCCATCAGGGCGCCGGTGCTGCGTGTGCCGCTTGTGCGGGATATTGCCTAACTTGTGGTAGAAGGGCATCGTTGGTACCTCCTATTGCTTATTGCTTATTTGTTCCTGATTTCATCCCAGGTCAGCGAAGGACCGTTGAGGGTGAGTGTCAGTGCGTTTAAGATGTTATGCCCTATTATTCCCCAGTCCTGATCTGCCAAAAGGAACTGACCTCGAAAAGTTCTCCTGAGAAAGACAAATTCCAGTTGAACCGCTTGAGCAATGCTGACATTGCCGTCAAATCCCTCTAATTCAAATTGCGTGGTTGGAATAGTCTCGATTCCAAGGTGCTCTATTACCGAATGAGGAACAAGCGTGATATCAGCACCTGTATCCAGGAGCATGGGCACATCGGCCCAGGTCGCCCCGGTATTTCCATTTCTCAGCACAACTCGTGCAAATGGGGCAGGTGGGGCAAACCAGGTGGCGTCATACGCCGGCATGAGGTGGTTCCTCGATAATTTCCATCTCGAAATCAGCAACTTGTTCAGGATGCACCAAACGCGGGCTGTAGACATGAGTACGTTCTACAGTTTGATCTGTCAGGAACCACGACATATACCTTAGTGTTGTCAGGCAACTGAATATTGCCCCTCAGCCGGATTTGTCCGCGATCTACTATGCCTTCAATGGTCATAACGCTCATAAACGCGCCTCCAGGCTTTCCCTGTGAGATTTATTATCGAGTAACCTGTTCCGCAGCACACCCAGCCTCTCTATCTCCAACTCCACTATATCGCCGGGCTTGAGCCAGCCGCCGGTGTTTTCGGGGCGCAATTCGAGTATGCAGCCTGTGCCGACCGTGCCGGAGCCCAGCACGTCGCCGGGGCGCAGCCAGACGTCTGTGGAGGCCCATTCGATCATTGAGGCGAAGGTGTGGGTGAGGCTGCTGGCGTTGCCTCTCGATAGCTCTTTGCCGTTTACCCTGGCCGACATGGCGAGGTCGTAGCGGGTGTTTGCTCCCTCTCCGTCGCGCCGGTCCTCCAGCTCGTCGGGAGTGACCAGCCAGGGGCCGAGGGAGTTGGCGAAGTCTTTGCTCTTGGCAGGGCCCATGCTCAGCTTCGACTCGAAGTTGCGCCAGGTGTCGCGGGCGCTCCAATCGTTCATGATGAGGTAGCCCGCGATGTAATCGTTGGCATCCTCAGCCGAGATATCGCGGCCCGGCTTGCCGATTATACAGGCGATCTCAAGCTCAAAGTCCACCTCATTGGAGCCGCGAGGGAAGGGTACCTGTTCGTCCGGGCCATATACACTGCCGGGGTTGGAGTAGTAGAAGACCGGGTGATCGTACCATTCGGGGATCATGTCGAGGCCGCGGAGGGCGCGGGCTGTCTTGACGTGCTGCTCGAATGCGTAGAAGTCGCGGATGGTGCGCGGGAAGGGGATGGGCGCGAGCAAATGAACGTCATCAACAGGCAGGGACGCCTCCCATAGCCCTTCTTCATCGGCGCACACCGTTTGGGCAAGGTCACGCACGCGCTCCATAGCTGCGGGGCCGCCATCCAGCAGTTCAAGCATGGTCATCGGGATTGCGGACGTTCCAATTGCGGATTCCGAGGACGAAGGCCGAAGGACGAAGGCGGATTGCTCCCCTTTTTTGATAAGCCAGTTATTGGCGGCTTCAAGATTGAGGATACGGGGCATGTCGCCGGGCAGATAGATACCCACGTGCGTATCACGCCCTTCGACACGGTCGGGGGCGGTGCGGTGGAGGTGGGAGAAGGTGACTAGCTTCATGCGCAATGGCCATTCGTAAGACTGCTGGCCCTGCCATCCGGCGATGGTAGAGACCCCTTGCTGAGACTAGGAGTGTTCGTCGACTTCGTAGATTTCGTCTGCAACCAGCCCGTGAGCTTTACGGTGTACCTCGCGGGCAGTATCGGCATCGGGCGCATCAACCAGGCAAAAGACCTTGCCTTTGTCTTCGTCAACCCAATACCTAATGTAGCTGACCCCATATTGGTCCTGCGTTTGCAGGTCTTTCTTATGTGCCTCGGCGACATCCTCGGCCTTCACCCCAGGTAGGTTGTGCATGTCCAAGTAACGTGGCATCTCACTCACTCCTTCGTAGTTGTAAACTGCTGGTTTCACCTGGAACAACTCACACATCGCCGGCTGAGCGGATCGATCCCGGCTTGTGTAGGCCAAACTGGGACTGCGGACCGAGAACGAACCTACACACAGGTTGAGAATACTACTTATTTGGTTGAGAGCGCTACCAATTCTTACAGATTGCCCCGAAGATCCTGCTCCCTCTCAATCGCCTCGAAGAGCGCCCTGAAGTTGCCTTTGCCGAAGCCTCGGGAGCCGTGGCGCTCGATGATCTCGAAGAAGACGGTGGGGCGGTCCTGGATGGGCTTACTGAAGATTTGCAGCAGATAGCCTTCGTCGTCGCGGTCGATGAGCACTCCAAGCTCCTCTAGCTGGTCGAGGTCTTCCTTGATCTTGCCGACGCGCACGGGAGCCTCCTCGTAGTAGGAGTGGGGCACGCGCAGGAACTCGAGACCGTTGGCCTTCAGGGTAGCCACTGTCTGCAATATGTCGCCCGTGATGAGGGCGATGTGCTGCACGCCGGGGCTGCGGTAATAGTCGAGGTATTCTTCGACCTGAGACTTCTTCTTGCCATCGGCAGGCTCGTTGATAGGGAACTTCACGCGGCCCGTGCCGTCCTGCATTACCTTCGACATGAGAGCCGAATACTCGGTGGAGATATCCTTATCTTCGAACGAGATGAGCTGGCTGAAGCCCATGATGCGAGCGTAATACTCCACCCAGAAGTTCATCTTGCCAAGCTCGACGTTCAGGACCTGGTGGTCCACTGCCTTAACGCCTGTAGGAACGCCCTGGATGTCACGCTTGTGGTAGCCGGGTGCGAATACGCCGGCGTAATCGTCGCGGTTGATGAGGGAGTGGATAGTGTCACCGCAGGTTGCTATGGCAGCCTTGCGAATACGGCCCTTATCGCTTTCCAGCCAGTGCGGCTCTGTAAGGCCCTCCGCGCCGCGCTCTACGGCGATGTTGTAGGCATAATCGACATCCGGCACGCGCAGGGCGATATCCTTTACGCCATCCCCGTGCTTGAGAACGTGGGCCGCGATCTCGCCTTCGGGCTGGAGCGGCGTTGTAAGCACGAAGCGAATCTTGGCCTGCTCCAATACGTAAGAGGCGCGGTCACGCACTTTGGTCTCCGGGCCTGCGTAGGCGGTGACATTGAAGCCGAACACGGTGCGATAGTAATGGGCGGCCTGCTTGGCGTTGCCCACATAGAACTCGACGTAATCAATGCCCTGGATGGGGAAGGAGTCTTTCTGCTCGGCACTCGCCGCAGCCGGGTGGCCGTTGGTGGCTGTATCGACGCCATCGGCCATCTCAGATTCGGTGGTTGTTTCGATATCAGAGGTTTCTTCGGGTTTCATTTTGTTGTCCTCCGGTGGAATGGCTTGCGCGGCGGTGCGCATGAGATCTCAATGACGGTACTTCGAGAGTAGATATTGCTATTCTAGCACCACAAACTCGATTTCACAACAAAGTTGTACGAAAAATTGTCCAACTCACGCGTGTGCATGAAGATGCATAATGTAATCAGAGAGTCTGTCGCTACAGTTACCTGACGACGAAGCTGCGAGGTGCGGGGATGAAGAAGTTAGTGCTTATGCTTGTTTGCCTGGTTGGGCTGCTGGCGCTTGGTTTCGCGATAGCGAGCGGAGCGTCACGAACGCTGAAGCGCCACACAGCGGCAAAGTGACGACAGCGGGTGGCGCACAAGCTGGAAGTTCCGCGCCCGGACGAGCGGCCGGCGGCGATGCAGGCTCGGCAGCGCCCCTGAGCGCTTCACCAAGCCCGACGACGTGCATAATAGATTACACTTACACTATCGTGGGGGGCGGAATCGTGACGGCAACTGACATTCTCACGAGCAACTGCGATCGGTGCCTCACGCAGGTTACCCTGCCATTTCCCTTCATTTTCTACGGCCAGAGCTATACTAGCGCCGAAGTTGAGAGCGAGGGCAATATTCAGTTCAACTCGGCAGATAGCTCTTTCCCTAGCTGCCCCTTCCCAATCGCGCCAAATCGGCCCTGCTATCTTCCCATTTTGGAGCGAGTTTGCGATCAGCTGGGGCGGAAGCGGCGATGGCCCGTGCGTACAGTACTATGGAGTGCCCTGTGGCATCTACACATCAGTAAGCGGCAGCGCGCCGAACCGCATATTTAACATCCAGTGGGTTGGGGTGCTGTTTGGCAGCAACCACGAGACGGTGAACTTTGAGGCCAGGCTGCACGAAGGCACGGGCGTGATAGACTTTGTGTACGGCTTTGGGGCAATGTTCGGCGACTACGCCTCGGTGGGCCTCCAGGATGGGGGAAGCCAGTACGTCAGCTATGCATGTAACACAAGCGCCCGCTTCAGATCTCACATACAATGGACCCCTTCAGGCGGACCATGTGCCACCAACACGCCCACACAAACAGGCACTACCACCAACACGCCGACAAGAACGCCCTCGCCTACTACCACACGCACGCCCACGGCTACCGCCACCACATCCTGCGGCCTCGAATGGCGCGTGGTGCCGAGCCAGAGTGTCGGCCAGGACAGTGGCTTCTACGGAGTGGCTGCCATCGCACCCGACGATGTATGGGCGGTCGGGGACGGCGCGAACACCACCGTCCCCCTTCTTGAGCACTGGGATGGCGCGCAATGGGCTATAGCATCGCCGACACCACCTATAGGCACCGGCCACAGGCTGTACAGCGCAGGCGGCGTGGCCTCCAACGATGTTTGGGCTGTAGGCTCCTACCAGAATGGTAGTAGCCATGCGAACACACTCGCCCTGCACTGGGACGGCACAGTGTGGAGCTGGATACAGACTCCCAACAGCGCAGGAAGCGTTAACGAGCTAACCTATGTGTCGGTGCTGGCCTCCGACGACGTTTGGGCTGTAGGCTACTGGGACTACGGCACCTACATTACGCATGCACTCATCGAGCACTGGAATGGCTCCATATGGAGCATAGTGCCCAGCCCCGATGTGAATGGCAACGGCTACCTGAGAGGGGTGGCGGCTATTGCCTCTAACAATGTTTGGGCCGTCGGCAACTACATGGTGAGCCTGGGGGTTACTCAACCGTTGATACTCCATTGGGACGGCACGCACATGGAGCGTTGCCGCCAGCCCGATCCTAACATGGGGAGGCAGCCTACAACAGGTGGCGGCTATCGGCCCAGGCGATATGTGGGCAGTAGGTGCGTACGCATCGACAAGCTCGGCATACAACGACAGGACCCTTACGATACATTGGGACGGCACGCAGTGGAGCGTCGTGCCTAGCCCCGACATCGGCTCGTATGACAACCATCTCTGGGCTGTGGCTGCCGGCGCATCAAATGACGTTTGGGCTCTGGGCGCATATATTGTGCCGCCGGTGCAGCAGCCCCTGGCGATTCACTGGGATGGCACAGCATGGAATGTGGTCACGACGCCCGACCCCAACCCCAATCCCAGCCCAAGCGCCACCCCTACCTCGAATGATCTCCTGGGCGTGGCCATTGCTGCGCCGAATGACGCGTGGGCGGTAGGCTCTTACGAGGATGGCTCGCAAATCCTCACGCTGACCGAGCACTATTCACAAACGGGCTGCGAGACCCCTACCCGCACACCCACACATACAGCCACGCCTTCGCCCACGCGTACGGCCACGGCAACTCCTACCTCGTCATGCCCAGCAGCATGGGTTACAATACCCAGCCAGAACGATTACAGCGATAACCGGTTTACGGGTGTGGACGCGATAAGCTCGAACGATATATGGGCGGTAGGCAGGATAGGTCTTAACCTCAGCGGAGTCCTGGAGCACTGGAACGGGGTCCAATGGAGTGACGTACCTTATCAGCCCGAGGGCTTTGCGGATAAGCTTGACGGCGTGTCCGCCATATCCTCCAACGACGCGTGGATGGTTGGCTGGTATGAAGGAAGCGGAGCTGGAACTTTGACCGAGCACTGGGACGGCACTCGCTGGACATATGTACAAAGCCCCAACGGCGGCGGGGGCAAATGGACCGAATTGGAGGCTGTATCGGCGCGTACCGCCAGCGATATATGGGCCGTGGGCACAACCGATGGTTTCGGCGGTCAAACAGCGCAACCGTTGATCTTGCATGGGAATGGCACCGGCTGGGCAGTGGTCGGTAGCCCGAGCGTGAATGGCTACCTGACAGGCGTATCGGCGCTTGCGCCGAACGACGTGTGGGCTGTCGGCAATTACATCGTAGGCTCAAGCACGCTGCCGATGGTGCTGCATTGGGACGGCACTGTCTGGAGCATATCGGCCATCCCTCCCTTCAGTGCTCCTAGTGCCCTCTATGGGGTGATAGGCATCAGCGCAACGGACGTGTGGGCGGTGGGATACGCCTCGAATCAGACCCTGACAATGCACTGGGACGGCACAGCATGGAGCATCGTGCCCAGCCCCAACGTCGGCACAGGCCTGAACTCCCTGTATGGAACAGACGCACGCGCCTCCAATGACGTGTGGGCTGTGGGCAAATACACGTCATCCGGCGCGGAGCAAACCCTGACAATGCACTGGGACGGCACCGCATGGAGCATCGTGCCCAGCCCGAGCCCGAACTCCGGGGCCGCCTACCTGGCCGTCTCTATGATCGCGTCCAACCAGGTATGGGCGGTGGGATATAGCAACCTAGGCACTACAACCTACACGCTGACAGCGCGATACGGTCCATCGGGCCTCTGCACCTCCGCGACCCCGGCAGCCACAGATACTTCCACACCTGTTACTTCTGCCACGCCGGCGCTCACGCCGACATCGATCTCCAGTACAGCCACGCCACCCCGCACAACTCCCACGCCACCGGGCACAGGGACAAGCACACCTACATCGATAGCTACGCCGGCGCTCACGCCGACGGCTTGCACCACTCAGTTCGACGATGTGCCGCAGGGGAGCACCTTCTACGGTTACATCCACTGCCTGGCCTGCCTGGGCATCATCAACGGCTATCCTGATGGCACTTTCAAGCCCAACAACGACGTGACGAGAGGGCAATTGTCGAAGATAGTTTCCAATGCAGCAAAGTTCAACGACAATCAGACTACTCAGATGTTCGAGGATATCTCCGGTTGGCTCAACTTTCTTCCAGTACATAGGTAGGCTTGCTTCGCGTGGATATATCAGCGGCTATCAGTGTGGAGGTCCCGGTGAGCCTTGCGGCCCGCACAATCTCCCATATTTCCGCCCGAACAATAACGCCACACGCGCCCAGATCTCTAAGATTGTATCTAACGCCGCAGGATTCGGCGACCCTCCGGGCGCTCAAGTTTTCGAGGACGTTCCTTCCGGCTCGATCTTCTACAACTATATACAAAGGCTGGCGAACAGGGGTGTGATGAGCGGCTATCCGTGCGGCGGCCCGGGTGAGCCTTGTGGTAGCGGCAACAAGCCGTACTTCCGGCCTGCTAACAATGCCAGCAGAGGCCAGACGTCCAAGATTGTATCCATTGTTGCCACTTGCCCGTAGACTACTGAGGGCAGACACGGATGCTGCAAGGCGGAGAAAATGCCCCGGAAGGGTTAAGCTACTACCCTTTGTCATTCATCACTGCGTTCAGAATGACAAATCCAATCCTGGCGCGCCAGGCTCCAACTTTGCATCCACCCTGCGAGAGCCGGCAATAGAGGAATAGGTCTCTACAACATGCGGACATGCGCACTAAATGAGCCTCAGCCGATTTTGACGGGCTCTACCTTCTCCTCTTCTTTGAGTTCTTCCGGCCTGGCAGCGGGCACTTCAAAGAAGAAGAAGGGTGGTTTATCGGGAAACGCTCTCTGAAGGAGCTGCATCGAGACGTTGTACACAGGGATGCCGCTCGTCGTGTGGCCCTGGAAGGTGCCGCGGTGGGCGTGGCCGTGGAACACTGCCGTTACCGAATAGCGCGCAAGCGGCTCCTCGAGCCTGGCTCGAGCCCAGGAATGTGAATATCTCGGGCGGCTCGCCCTCTACGGTGGCCTGTATGGGCGAGTAGTGGAGTATGGCTATCCTGTGTGGCGTGCGCAGGCGCTGGAGTGAATTCTCCAGCTTGAGGGACTCGTCTATCGCCTCCTGCACAAACTTCTTGATGATATCCTCACCCCAGGGCGCGAGCGCAGCTCTCCCGAAGCCTCCACCGAAGCCCTTGACCCCGGCGAAGCCGACGCCTGCTACTTCCTGAGCCTCCCCATCGAGCATCAACATGCCGGTGTCGCACAGGATGTTGCGCACTTCGCCCTGCTTGCCGCTCTCGAAATCGTGGTTGCCCAGCACGCCTAGCACAGGGATCTTCAGCGCAGCAAGCTCTTTTGCCAGCACTTGCGCCTCTTCAGGCAGGCCGTAATCTGTCAGGTCGCCGCATAAGATTAGCACGTCCGCTTGCTGGTTTACCTGCGAGAAGAGGGTCTGAAATGCGCCCTGCGAGTTGCGCGTACAGTGAATATCGCCCAGCGCAGCAATTCGCGTTCGGGAGGGAGCTTCAGTGCCGTTCATGCTCGTGTCTTCCTTTACTCAAGTGGCCAGGGCCCAAGGGCCAGGGACCTGGTTACTGCTTACTTACCTTTTACGCTGTCCTCGGTCGTCCGTCTACTGACAACTGACAACTGTGAGCAATATACGTACCCCGCCTGTGGCACAGGCATTGCTTTTCAGTGTCTAGCTATGTCTATGGGTTCTTTTGAAGAGAGGGATGCAGGAATGACGGCAATCGAGGCAATGGAGCCGGGAGAGCCGGCACGACGGCGAAATACAGGATGGATGCAAGATAAACACGCGCTGCCAACAGATATGGTGAGCACCTCACCCGACGATGAGGCAGGCGCCTTTTACAGGAGCGCAATGCAAGCCCTGAAAGGTGCGGATATTCCTTTCCTGGTGGGTGGTGCTTTCGCCCTGGAACCATATACGGGCATCAAGCGCTATACGAAAGATTTCGACATCTTCGTGCGCTCTGCACATGTAACGCAAGCACTCGCCGCGCTGGAAGAAGCGGGATATAGGACTGAGCTAACCTTTCCGCACTGGTTAGGCAAAGCTCATAGCGGCGACTTCTTTGTGGACGTTATTTTTGGCTCGGGCAACGGCGAAGCGGCGGTAGACGACTTGTGGTTCGATAATGCGGTGCAAGCCAACGTGCTCGGCATATCTGTGCTTATTTACCCGCCTGAGGAGGCTATCTGGTCCAAAAGCTTCGTGATGGAGCGTGAGCGATATGATGGCGCCGATATAGCCCACATTTTACGGGCATGCGCGGCGGATATGGATTGGCAGAGGTTGCTCTCACGCTATGGATCGAAGTGGCGTTTGCTCCTAAGCTACCTTGTGTTGTTCGGCTTTATTTATCCTGGCGAGAGCGACAAAATACCCGCATGGGTAATGCAGGAGCTTATGGGCCGCTTGCAGGGGGAAATCGACGTTGCGCCCCCGTCCGAGAAGGTAGTACAGGGCACGCTGATCTCACGAGAGCAGTTCCTGATAGATGTAGACGAATGGGGCTACCGCGACGGCCGTCTCCCGCCCACAGGCAACATGAGCCCGGAAGATATAGCTTATTGGAGCAGGGCAATAGGGATGTAGGGGACGTAGGTGTCAGTTGTCAGTTGTCAGTTGTCAGTTGACGGACGATCGAAAGTTGACAGTACGACCAACTGACAACTGACAACTGACAATCTGATGAGTGCGCCCGAACAGGTCGAGCACGGCCAGAGCATGCCCCTTCACGAGGGACACCAGGGCATCCCATAGCTCATAGACAACCCGCAACAAGTGAGATATAGTTACCTATCCCTTGAATAGCGAGGTTTCCATATGAGCGCAAACAGCGACAACCATCTCACTTCCGACCGGCAGCGATACCTGGACGAGCTTAGCGAGTTCCTGCGTATCCCTTCGATAAGCACACTTTCTGAGCACAAAGGGGACGTGCGGCGCGCCGCCGAGTGGGTGGCGAGCGACCTTCGCCGCTCCGGCATAGAGCACGTGCAGTTGATCGAGACGCATGGCCCCATGCAGCACCCGCTTGTGTACGGCGATTGGCTTCATGCCGAAGGCCAGCCCACTATCATAATCTATGGCCACTACGACGTGCAGCCGCCCGACCCTCTGAACGAATGGCATTCGCCTCCCTTTGAGCCCACACTGCGCGAAGGCAACCTGTTCGCCCGCGGCTCCGTCGATGATAAAGGGCAGATCTTTGCTCATTTGAAGTCAGTGGAGAGACTCATGAAGGAGGATGGCAAGCTGCCGGTCAATGTACGCTTCCTGGTTGAGGGAGAGGAAGAAGTGGGCGGTGAGGGCATCGAGTTTTACGTGAAGGAGCACCCCAGGGAGCTATCGTGCGATGCCGTGCTCATCAGCGACACCGATCTTTTTGCCGACGGGCTACCGGCGATCACGGTGGGCCTGAGAGGTATGGTCTACACGGAGATAACGGTGCGCGGGGCGGCGCATGACCTGCACTCAGGGATGTATGGTGGCGTGGCACCTAATGCCATCAATATCCTCTGCCAGATTGTGGCGAAGCTGAAGAACGAGCTGGGAGTAATCCAGGTGCCCGGCTACTATGACGGTGTGCGACCCCTCACCGAGGAGGAACGATCGCAGTGGGGCAGCCTTCCCTTCAGCGAGGACGAGCTGCGTGACCACGAAATCGGCGCGATAGATTTGATGGGCGAGCCCGGCTATTCGGCGCTTGAGCGTATGTGGGCGCGGCCAACGCTGGACGCCAACGGTATCATAGGCGGCTTCACGGGCGAAGGGGCCAAAACGGTCATCCCGGCAGTGGCAAAGTGCAAGGTCAGCATGAGACTCGTCCCCGACCAGGATCCCGAGGCCATCTCGAAGGCGTTCAAGGCGTTTGTCGAGAGCCTCTGCCCCCACTACGCGTCGGTCGAAGTAAGCGAGATACACCACGCTGAGCCTGTGCTCCTACCGAGCGACACGCCATATGTCAAAGCTGCCACAGCAGCCCTCAAGGAGGTATTCGGCAAAGAGCCGGTGCTAATGCGCTCGGGGGGCTCGATACCGATCGTGTCGCTCTTCAGCAAAGTACTGGGAGCCCCTTCGGTTCTGATGGGCTTCGGCCTTCCCGACGACAACCCCCATGCGCCTAATGAGAAGATGAAGCTGGAAAATGTCTTCAATGGAATAGACGCTTCGACACTCTACTTGCGCATGCTCGCACGTTCCTAGCTCACCTTTCTTAACTCACCGCAGAGGCGCAGAGGGCGCAGAGTTACGCAGAGATTTCTTAAGGTTTTACGGCGGACAGTGGCTTCACGGAAGGACAGTTGGGAGAAGCGCAGTTGTGAGTTTGTACGAGTTGTCGTCGCGGATTATTGGGGCGTGTATAGATGTGCATCGCGAGCTTGGGCCGGGTTTGCTTGAATCGGCTTATGAGGAATGCCTGTGTTACGAACTCACGCAAAGAAACATCAAGTTCGCACGCCAACAGCCTCTTCCCATTGTCTATAAAGGAGCACGCCTGGATTGTGGCTATGTCTTGGATGTGATTGCGGAAAACTCCATTATTCTGGAGCTAAAATCTGTCGAGAAGCTATTGCCAATCCACGAAGCGCAACTCATCACCTACCTAAAACTGGCGAACATTTCTCTGGGCTTGCTTATCAACTTCAACGTCTCCCTGCTGAAAACAGGCATCCGCCGCATAGCCAACAATTACCAGGAATCAGCGAATCCCTATCATGACACTCAAAACCATCAAAATCTCTGCGTAACTCTGCGCTCATGAGCGGGGTGCCCTCTGGGCCGCGAACTCCCTCTGCGGTGAGTTAAGAATATCCGCGCGACCAACCGACTGCTTGCCCGGCTTCCATGCTGTGGTATAATATACGAGTCTCCGCGCCGGGCGGAGAAACCGCAGTTTCAAGAGTGGGGAACCAGGTTGAGAGATATCTTGCGCCGCCCGCGCTACTTCCCGATTGGCCAGGACAAAGATAAGGAACAGCGCCAGGACACACGGGGGCAGAAATCGGAGCGCGATATCCCGGAAGATATCTGGACGAAGTGCCCCAAGTGCGGCGAATTGCTCTATAACCGCGAGCTTGAGAATAACCTCAAGGTTTGCCAGAAGTGCGGCTACCATTTCCGCCTCCTCTCGTCCGAGCGCATCGGATATCTTGCCGATGAAGGCACTTTCCAGGAAGAGGGCACGGATATCATGTCTATCGATCCCATCGGCTTTAAATCGGTGGGCCAGAAGTACAGCACCAAGCTGGAAGATACCCGCGCAAAGACCGGCCTCAACGACGCTGTAATTTATGGTGAGGCGCGCATCGAAGAGACGCCCGCCGTGCTGGCAGTTACAGACTTCCGGTTCTTCGGCGGCAGTATGGGCTCGGTATACGGCGAGAAGCTGACCCGCGCCGCAGAGCTTGCCATGCATAAGAAGGTGGGCCTGGTGACGGTCTCGTCGTCGGGCGGGGCACGCATGCAGGAGGGCATTTACTCTCTCATGCAAATGGCAAAGACCACCGCCGCCCTGGCCGATCTATCAGAGGCACAGCTTCCCCACATCTCGTTGCTGGCAGATCCCTGTACAGGGGGTGTCACGGCTTCTTACGCCACCTCAGCCGACGTAGTGATAGCCGAGCCGGGCGCGCTCATCGGCTTCGCCGGCAGGCGTGTTATCGAACAGACTATCAAGCAAAAGCTCCCACCCGATTTCCAAACCGCCGAGTTCTTGATGAAGCACGGTATGCTCGACATCGTGGCCCCGCGCCGCGAGCTGCGCTCTATAATAAGTAAGCTGCTGAGGCTGTACCGGGGGTGAGGGACAAAGGATGAAGGATGAAGGATGAACGGGTAAAACGAAGACGTCAGGAAGAAATAAGCGGTAAGCAGGAAGCAGTAAAAGCATACGCACTACGCACTAGAACCCATGTCCGAACACTCGACCAACAATCACAACAATAATAACAAGACGCCGGCCGGCTCTTATCGCGAGATGGTACCTTCGGGCATCAGCCATAAGACCGAGGTGCTGGTGGATCTGGAAGCGCCGCCCAAGCAGGCCCTTTCACCCTGGGAGCGGGTGCAAATGGCGCGCCATACGGAGCGTCCGCATACATTAGACTATATCCAGCGGCTCTGCACCGACTTCGTCGAGATGCATGGAGATCGTCTTTTCGGTGATGATGCAGCCATAATCGGTGGCATCGCATCGTTCGACGGGCAGACAGTGATGGTTATCGGCGAGCAGAAAGGTCGCTCGACCAAAGAGAATATCGCGCGCAACTTCGGCATGCCCCAGCCGGAGGGGTACCGCAAGGCCGAGCGGCTGATGAAGCACGCGGCTCGCTTCGGCTTCCCGATCATCACGTTCATAGACACCCCTGGTGCCAGCCCCGGTATGCAAGCAGAAGAGCGAGGCATCGGGCAGGCTATCGCGCAGAATATCCTTACGATGCTGCAAGTTGAGGTGCCTTTCATCGCCGTGGTAATCGGAGAGGGCGGCAGCGGCGGCGCGCTCGCTATCGGGGTCGGCGACCGCATTTTGATGCTCGAGAACTCTACTTATTCGGTAGCCAGCCCTGAGGCAGCCGCCACCATCCTCTGGCGTGATGCGGCCCAGGCGTCCGCAGCGGCCCAGTCCATGCGCATCACGGCGCCTGACCTCCTCGAGTTCGGGGTCATCGACCAGATCATCGCAGAGCCGGATGGGGGAGCACACACCGACCCGGCCGCCACTATGGAGGCCGTGCGCGAGGCCATCGCCCAGAATCTCAGCGAGCTGCGGGCCAGGTACAGCCTGAATACCAAGAAGGGCGCAAGACAGTTGCTGGAAGCCCGGCGCAAGAAGTTCCGCCGCATGGGCCGCTACGCCGAAATCGTCACGCCATTAGCCTCTCCTTCCGAGAACGGCACGCACGATTAGGTTGCCGGGTGAGAGCTCAGAAATACAGGAGATTACGTAGAGGCACGTTGCACCATGCCCCGGCGGGCAGGGGAGGCGGCCGATCTAACGAGGGCACGTCAGCTCCGGGCCCCTACAATCCAGCTCTGAACACTTAAGTTGGCGGCCTGGCCCACAACGATCACAACGGTCACAGGGGCCCATTATTGTGATCACACAGCGCGTACAGATTCGTGGGATCCAGGTAAGATGAGATAGATGGCCTCCATTTGGAGGCTCTTTTTGTAGCTGCATTTGCGATAAAATTGTTATAAAGCCAGACTCAGGAGGATGACAGGATGCGATGTGCGCCAAGCTAAAACTGCTCTGGTGGGGTTAGTATTGTTCATGCTGGTGATTGCGGGCGGCTGTGGGAGCGGCACCGAAGGGAGTGGTGCGACTACTCCTGCCCCAACAAGCGGCAGCGGAGCCGGGGCCACGCCCACAGGAGTAGGAATCCGGGGACAGGCCCCGGTCGATTCGTTGGAGATCAACATACTGGGCACACCTCCTTCTGTGCGGGCACAGGTCGTGGCCAGGGGCAATCTGTCGGACGGCTGCACGAAGATTACAGATGTGGGCCAGAAGCGCGACGGCAACACGTTCACCGTTACTCTCGGCACATTCCGCGCCCCCAATGTTATGTGTATCCAGGTTATCACACCTTTTATCCAGACCGTAGACCTTAACGTGGCTGGCCTGAAGGCGGGCACCTACACCGTGACCGTCGATGGCGCCAGCAAGCAATTCACACTCAACGCGGATAATCCGTCGAAGTAGGGATAGAGCAGGCACAGACCTTGCCCCGTTTCTGCTAAAACGTGCTCGGACCGGAAGGATGACTAGATGAAGATAACACGAGCTAAGGTAATTTCAGTGAGCATAGTCCTATGGGCAGTGGCGATTGTAAGCGGGTGCACGAGCGGCGTCGGGCGGTAACGCGACGCCCACGCCTGGAGCAGCGACAGTTGAGCCTGCGATCACGGCACCGCCCGTACCGGCAGGCGGGTCTGGGGCTACGCCTACGCAGGAAGGGATTCGGGGCCAGGCCAAAGTCGATTCCGTGGTTGTAAGCGTGCTGGGGACGTCTCCGCCCGTGAAGGTGCAGGTTGTGGCGAAGGGCTACATACAGGCAAGCTGTGCGAAGATTACGGATGTCAGCCAGAAGCGCGATAGCAACACATTTACCGTTACATTGAACACCTTCCAGCAAACAGATATCATTTGTTCCGATATTGAGGCACCATACCAGCAAAGCATAGACCTGGACACGGCGGGCCTGAAGGCAGGTACGTATACAGTCGTTGTAGATGGCGTTAGCAAGCAATTCACGCTGGCCGCTGATAACCCCTAGCAAGCAGGGCATCTCGTTGGAGCCTTGCCGGAGCAATGAAGCCCGGCGTCTATCATGTTCGCGATTCACCGAGCGCCAGGTTTCGATCTGAGGTATAATGGAGTACCGGAGGATAGAAGAAATGGCAGATATAGAGAACACAGCAAATCAGGTAGCAGGTGGGGCAGCAGCCGCTGCACCCGCATCTTCAGCAACGACAACATACGATGACGTGCGCGAGACCATACGTAACGAAGTTTATGATCCTGAGCTTGAACTCAATATCGTAGACCTGGGCCTGATTTACGATATCGACGTGGTCAACCACAAAGTAGATATCACAATGACGCTCACCAGCCCAGGATGCCCTGTCGGCCCTGAGCTGCTGACGAATATCAGGCGCTCGCTCTCAAGGTTCGAGGATATAGAGGAGGTAGACGTAAAGCTGGTCTTCTCGCCTCCATGGCACCCATCGATGATGAGCGAAGAAGCTAAGGACGAGCTTGGTTACTTTGGTTGATACTGAACAATAAGCAAAAGGGCCTCCCGTGGGAGGCCCTTTTGCTTATTGTTCAGTGTAAAGACCGCGTCTAAGCCTCGACACCCTCGGCCTTGCCAAGGGCGAACATGAACGTGCCCTTGCAGGCTAGCTGGCCGTCTACAGTTGCTGTGCCCTCGCCCTGACCGATGGGGCCGCGAATTCTGGTCATGTTCACTTCGATGCGAAGGGTATCGCCGGGCACAACCTGGCGCTTAAATCGTACCTCGTCCACACCCGCGAAGAAAGCCATTTTGCCCCTGTTTTCAGGCATCCCCAGCACGGCTACCGCGCCTACCTGCGCTATCGCCTCGATCATCAACACACCCGGCATTACAGGGAAACCTGGGAAGTGCCCCTGAAAGAAGGGCTCGTTGGCCGTGACATTCTTGATGCCCACGGCGCGCTTGCCCCATTCTATCTCGATGATCTTGTCCACCAGCAGGAACGGGTAGCGATGAGGTAGTATTTTCTGTATCTCAACGTTGGTTAGCGCCGTTTGCGGCAGGTCGGCGGCCTCGGTCTGGTCAGACATTTGTTTCTGCTCCGTTTCGTGGTGCGTAGTGCGTAGTGCGTAAAGCGTAATCCCGTAAAAATCTTGGCGTCTTGGCGTTTACGTTTTACGTTTTACGCTTTACTTCTCAAGCGTGCCCTGTATGGTGTTCAGTTGAGTGATGAGGTCCAGGAGAGGCTTGGGCGCGATATCCTTGCCACCGGCCTGGGCTACCTTGACAGTCTTCGTGCGAGTACCTTGTTGCAGGGTGATATTGTAAATGACATCGTCGGTTACGCCACCCTTGTCGTAGCTGTCTTTCAGGTTGAAGAAGTCAGCGGTGGTGACCTGTTGCATGAGAGTGCTGTATGCTGTCGGGTCCACATCCTGGGTCCTGGTGACCGAGCCGCTCTTATATTTGGCCTTCCCCCTGAGTTACGACGAGCAGTTTTTGCACACCGCCCACACCACCTGTAGTAACAAGGGTGACGTTGGTAGCGCTCGCCTGTGGTGGGGGCGATGGCACGACCACCGTTGCGGGCGCTCCGGACGGGTTATTAGGTGCAGGCGTGCTTGACTAGTCGCAGGCCGCCAGACCCAGCGCCAGAATGATGACAAGCAGACCAATCATTGTTTTGCGAGAGGTCAAGTTTCAACTCCTCCAGACTAGAATGTTCGAACGTTCAAAACCCAGATGATATGATACACTTTTTTGTCCCTGGATGCATGTTGTATAATTCATACCAGGCGCAACGGCGCGCCTCCCTCCTCACCGCACCAACCAGGTTGCGCCCGCCCTTATATTGTCCTGTTATCTGCGTACCGTCCAATCTGTATGCTATTATTCCAGGTACTATTCTGCACTCCGCATTCGAAGGGGGCACATTATGAAGGCTGTAATCATGGCAGGAGGCGAAGGCTCGCGGCTGCGGCCGCTCACTATCGCTCGACCCAAGCCGATGGTGCCGGTAGTGGACAGGCCGGCGATCGTGCATATCATTGAGCTGCTGAAGAAGCACGGCATCACCGAGGTGGTCATTACGCTGCAATATCTGGCCGCGGTTATCCAGGAGTATCTGGGCGACGGCACCAACTACGGGATGAAAATCACACTATACGGTGGAGGAGTCGCCGCTGGGCACTGCGGGGTCAGTGCGGCAGGGTATCGAGTGGCTCGACGACACCTTTATAGTGATCTCCGGCGATGCGCTCACTGACTTCGACCTCACTGCGGCCATACGGTTCCACCAGCAGAAGAAATCGACTGGCCACCATCGTGCTCAAGCGCATGCCCAATCCTCTCGAATACGGAGTAGTCATTATCGACGACGACGGGCGGGTACAACAGTTCCAGGAGAAGCCAAGCTGGGGAGAAGTCTTCTCCGACACGGTCAATACAGGCATCTATATCCTTGAGCCGAAGGTATTTGACTATTACGAGCCGGAGCAGGTGTTCGATTTCAGCAACAATCTCTTCCCCATCCTGCTGGAAAAGGGCGACCCGATGTTCGGCTATGTGGCCGATGGGTACTGGTGCGATGTTGGCTCCATCCCCGACTACATGAGGGCCAGCGCCGAATACTTGCGCGGCGAGGTGAATGTGCCGCGCCTGGGGACCGAAACGGAGCCGGGCTCGGGCATCTGGGTCGAGGAAGACGTGGAGATAGATCGCGACGCGCAGATCACCGGGCCGGTCTTCCTGGGAGCCGGAGTGAGGATCAAGGAGGGCGCAATTATACGCGGGCCTGCGGTCATCCGCGATGTCACTATAGTGGACAGCAAGGCCACAATAGACCGCGCCATAATCTGGCGCAACTGCTATATCGGTGAGCGAGCCGAGGTGCGCGGGGCCATCATCCAGACGAGGGTGAACGTCAAGGCTCACGCGATGATCTTCGAAGGCGCGGTGATGGGCGACGAAACAATCGTCGGCGAAGGCGCCGTGATCCGGCCCAACGTAAAAATATGGCCCACCAAAGAGATCGAGAGCGGGGCCACCATCTCGTCATCGATAATCTGGGGCTCGCAGGGACGGCGCAACCTGTTCGGGCGCTGGGGCGTCACGGGCCTGGTGAACGTCGATCTTACGCCTGAGTTCGCCGCCAAGCTGGGCGCAGCCTACGGAGGCGTCTTCCCCAAAGGGCACCATTGTCACGGTCAACCGCGACAGCCACTACACCCCGCGCATGATCAAGCGCGCGCTGATCGCGGGCCTGCCTTCGGCGGGTATCAACGTGCTGGATATAAGGAGCGTACCCACCCCGGTGGCGCGCTATTACACGCGAGCTATCAACGCGGCAGGCGGCGTTCATGTGCGACTGTCCCCCTTCGATGCCCGCGTGGTGGACATCAAGTTCTTCGACAAGCGCGGCCTTGACCTCGATAAATCGACTGAGCGCAAGATAGAGGGACTATTCTTCCGCGAGGACTTCCGCCGGGTATACCTGGACGACGTTGGGCCGCATTGATTACGCCAATGACGTAGAGCAGTTGTATGGCCGCGAATTCTTGAAGAACTTGAACGTGGCGGCGATAGAGAACGCCGACGATTACAATCGTATCGCTGTGGACTACGCCAACTCCTCAGCGAGCCTTGTGCTGCCCAACCTTCTGGGCAGCATCAATGCCGACGTGGTGGCTATCAACGCGGTCGTGCACGAGCAGTCGCTCTACCAGACGCCCGAGCAGTCGAGCAAAGCTATGGAGAGGCTTGGGGCGATCACCAAAGCGCTGCGAGCGGGTTTCGGGGTGCGTCTCGACACGGGCGGGGAGCGCCTCTATATCGTTGACGAAAACGGCAGGATAGTGGACCCGCTGAAGGCGCTGGCCGCGGTCACAGACCTGGCGCTGGCTCAGCACGCACAGCAGAACGGGCCGGGAGGGATAGCCGTTGTGCCGGTATATGCGCCCTCCATATTCGAGGCGATAGCCGCCAGGTATGGGGCGGAGATAGTCCGGACGCGCTTCAACTCGTATGCCCTCATGACCGCGGCGCTCAGGACCGGAGTGGTAATCGCGGGAGACAACCAGGGGTCCTTCATATTTCCACAGTTTCAGCCGGGAGCGGATGGCCTGTTCGCTATAGCGAAGATAGTGGAATTGACCGCCACGCAGAAAACGCGCTTCACCCAGGCTCTCGATAACCTGCCGCATTACGCCTGGGCCTCAGGGCGTGTCCAGTGCCGGTGGGAGGATAAAGGACGCGTCATGCGTATCCTCAACGAGCAGTACAGGGGTAGCGCAACCCGCCAGGTCGACGGCGTGAAGATCGACCTGGGCCGTGGCGAGTGGGCCCTGGTGCTGCCCGACGCAGACCGGCCGCTCTTCCACGTGATAGCAGAGGCAGGCACCGACTCGGAAGCGCGCAAGCTGGTGGACAAATATACCGGGCTGGTGCAAGGTCTACAATAGCGGACCCGGAAGAGACCTGCTGCCCATAACATGGCTAAGCCGCGCCTGGAGAATCAGGCGAGTAGGAAATATTCAGGATATCCCGGCTAACCAGGTTGCTAGGCCGGTTTCAGCTTTTCTTTGACTTGCTGCCGGTGCTGCTTTTCGCCGCAGAAGATTTCGCCGTGGCTGCCTTTTTCTTGCCGGTAGTGCTCTTGGAAGCGCCGTTGCTACTCTTAGTAGTGCTTGACTTGGCGGTGCTAGCCTTCGCAGAAGTGGCACGCTTGGGGGCCGCCTTAGCCTTCTTGCCGTCGCCTATCACGGGCAGGTGCGCTGCTGCTTCGCCCGCCTTCTTTTTGGTGCCTTCGAGGGCACGGCCTGCGGTCTTCTTGGACGCTGATCCAGCTTCTTTGATAATTACCTCAGCCTCGCTCGCAAGCTCGCCCATCTTGTCCCTGATATCCTCGAGCAGCACTTCTACGCCGCTATCACTTTTTGCTTTTGATTTTCCGGCGGTACTTTTGCGCGGTTTGGCGCTCTTACTTTTTTCGGCCATAGCTTTACGCCTCCTTCGTGGATACTATTATTGCCGCTTGGAGGGACTAATGCAAGTTGCGCGCCATCGATCAGGATTTAGAGATAATCAGCTAAGATTATTCGCCTTTCGAGGCTTGTCCTACGGCGAGCACGGGCAGAGCGAAATCCTACTGTAGTGCTCAGTCCAGGCGTGCTTGTCGCCCAGATACGGCCGTTGTGGGCTTCAACGATCCTGCGGGCGATTGCGCCTGGCAAGGGATCATGAAAAATGGGGAGGAAAGGGCTAGTCGCCTTCAGGCTGGGCATCTTTCAGATCGTCAGGCTCGCCCTCGCCCTCCAATCCGACGGCGATCAGGTAGCCGCGGGCGCGCTCGGTGAGTGGATAGCGAGCGACAAGCTTCCAGAAGGCAGGTGAGTGATTGGCCTCGACCAGGTGCGCCAGCTCGTGCACCAGCACATAATCGAGCACCCAGGAGGGCATGGGGGCCACGCGGTCGGAGATGCGGATCGTGCGCGTGGCTGGAGTGCAGGAGCCGTAGCGGTGGCGTTGATTTGTGACCCACTTGATCTCCTGCAGCTTCAGCTTGCCCCCGAAGTAGCGGCGGTTGAGGTCGGCGGCCCGGCGCTTGAGGTCTGGCAGCTTGCCTTCGGCGCTCTTCACTTTGTGGAGGACGCGAGGCATGAGCTCACGCACGAGCCGCTGTTCTTCCTCGCTGCTGATGCCTGCCGGCACGCGTACCACCAGGGTGCCCTCCACCATACGCGCCGAAGCGGTCTTGGTGCGGTTGGTCGAGCGAATTATCTGGACAGGAGGATCTGTGGGCATTTTTGATTGCGGATTGCGGATTGCGGATTGCGGATTTGGACCTTTCGAGTATACGAATTATCTACGAAAGAAACTCAAGAAGGCTCTCGGCCACCAGGCCGGGCTTTTCTTCGGGCACCCAGTGGCCGCTGTCTTCCACTCGCTGAACGTGGAGATCGGGCACCCAGTGGTCGAGGCCATCGAGCAGCTCGGGAATGAGAGCAAAGTCTTTCATACCCCAGATTACCAGGGTGGGGCGCTTGACGGTGGCATCTGTGTGCCTCAGACGGAGAGAGCCTCGCACGAACGCTCGATAATAATTGAGTGTAGCAGTGGCCGCGCCGGGCTGAGAGATAGCGTGCTGGTACATGTCGAGGGCATCGTCCGAGAAAGCACCGGGCACCGCAGCGGTGCTGCTCAGGCTGGAGCGGAGCACTAAACGTATGGCGGCTTCGGGCAGGAGAGGCAATTGAAAGAAGAAGATATAGAGGCTCCGTAGCAGTTGCTTGCCCCGCAGAAGCTCGCGCTCAAAGGGCCCGGAGTGCGGGGCGTTCAGAACCACAAGCTTATCCAGCTTTTCGGAGTGGGCCGCACCAAAGTACCAGGCCACAGCGCCGCCCCAATCGTGACCCACCACGTGCGCCTTGTCGTGTCCGAGGGCTCCTATCAGGGCCGCGATGTCGGCGGCAATCTTATCGACGCTGTAATTCGAGACGCCCTTAGGCCGCTCACTCCAGTTATAGCCGCGCATATCGGGCGCGACGACATGAAACCGCCCCGCAAGCCGGGGCATGACGTGGCGCCACGTGTACCAGCACTCGGGGAAGCCATGTAGCAACAACACCAAAGGTGCGCCCTGGTTGCCCATCTCCGCATAGTGCAACTTCATCCCGTTAGCCACCTTGTACCCGTGCGTCCAGGGGCCGGAATGGGAAGCAGTCTCAGCCCGCGCCGCCACCTCCAGGTCGGGAGGCGCGTTTGCAACACGCCTCGCCGCGGCCACAATCGCAGCCAGCCCCGCGGCTGTCAGTGGCTAGCCTGGTTACTCTCGGCATAATATGCTCCTTCCGTAATTCTTACCAAACGACCGGGTCGTAAAACGTTTTGCGGCCCGCTATCCGGCCAGGATCGCCATCTTGAGATTGTCGATGTCGTTGCGCAAGTGGGCGATGTCGCGGGCGTTGAGGTCCTGCTGGTGCTTGGTGCCGTCGTTGGCGCGGTGCTTGCGAAAGGCAAGCTCGGTGGTCAGATCGAAGAACTTACCCAGCTGCCGCCAGCGCCGCACGCCTGCCGAGAAGAGCACCGACCAGCGAGTGCTCCACCTCAGCCTGCTCGATGTGAGTGTCTCGTACTCGTCGGGTGTAAGGCGACCCAGCGACACTTCATCGAGTAGATTTTCGCGTATCACCTGCGTTTCTTTGGCTCCGGAAATTATTGCTAACGCTACAATTAGTAGCATGCCGCCCCAGTCGCTCGCCAGGATGCCCAGGCAGGTGCCGATGACGGCTGTTGGGTCCTGGCCGCCATTGGTGGCGAAGCCTGCGGTGGTGGAAAGGAAGTTGTGGATTGCGTGGAAGGTCATCGCGGCGAGCAAGCCAAGCAGGGGCACCAGCCCGCGCGCAGCTCCATGTAGCGAGCGAGCCAGGCCGAGCGCCGCCCCTGTGAACGCGGTGAACATGCTGTGATTTAGTCCGAACAACCCTGCCCTCAAGGCCCACAGGGCGACCATATTGCCCACTACAGGAGCCCCGCCAGCCGGCACGCCATCGTAGGCGGCAGAGGTGAGATAAAGCACGTTCTCGACAGTCGCGAAGCCAAGCCCCACGATAGCGCCGTAAACCACGCCATCGAGCACATCGTCAAACTCGCGGCTGAACACCAGGAAAAGGACCACCAGTATGAGGCCCTTCACTCCCTCCTCAACTATGGGTGCTACCACGCTTGCCGAGGTTAGCTCGCGGCCCGTATCGGAGGTGATGACCTGGTCGAGCGGGATGCCGATCACCAGCTCGAGCACGAGCGCGATAATAATGGCGGGCACAGCGCCCCAGAAGAAGGCTACCAACAGCAAGGGAAGGGGCTCTTTTTCGTGCCGGTCGAGCCACCATATGAAAAGGGCATAGAAAATAGTAGGGACGAGCGCCAGGAGTGCCGCTATCGCCACTACATTAATCAGGCTCATAAATGGCTATCCAAAAATCGCATGAGGCTACGAATTAGTTGCAGAGGCATTGTACAATGGGCTGCGAAGGGCTGCAAATTATAATTCGCTATACGAATTTGTTTGACCCTCAAGCGACGACGATGTATAATTAATCCATGTTAGACAATCATCAAAACGGCAGCCACGATACAGCAGACTCGGTAGTAGTGCTGCACGATTTGCGCAAGCTTTATGGCGATTTTGTGGCTGTCGATTCGATCAATCTGAGCGTTGAGCAGGGAGAGGTGTTCGGGCTGCTCGGGCCGAACGGAGCAGGCAAGAGCACCACCATCAAGATGCTCGTTACGCTCCTCCCTCCAACCAGGGGCACCGCCACCGTAGGGGGATACGATATAGTGCGGCGGGCGGGCGATGTTCGCCGCCTGATCGGCTACGTGCCGCAGGCCCTATCTGCGGACGGCAACCTGACGGGGCTGGAGAACCTGATGGTCTTCGCCAAGCTGTACGATGTGCCCCGAAGCGAGCAGAAGATCCGCGTTGAGGAAGCTCTCGACTTCATGGGCCTCACAGACGCGGCCAGGCGAATGGTAAGCACGTATTCAGGCGGTATGATACGTCGCCTGGAGATAGCACAAACGCTGGTACACAGGCCGAAAGTGCTTTTCCTGGACGAGCCGACCATAGGCCTCGACCCTGTGGCCAGGCGGGCGGTCTGGAACCACCTGGACGACCTGCGCCGAGAGTACGGCACGACCCTCTTCCTAACCACCCACTACATGGAAGAGGCGCAGGAGCTTTGCAGTCGCATAGCTATCATGAACCTGGGCAAAATAGTTGCCCTTGATACGCCCGAAGGTCTGATAGCCGGTGTCGGGCAGCCCGAGGCCACCCTGGAGGACGCATTCGCGTTCTTCACCGGCGCAACCCTCGAATCGGGCGGCAGCTACCGAGAGATACGAAACGTTCGCCGTACAGCCGGACGGCTCGGATAAGCCGGCGAGGCGCGAAACGTGAACTTTTAACCTCCAGCGGCGCAAAGAGCGCAAAGGCTCGCCAAGATTTCTGCCGGTTTAATACCATTAAAATCCTCTGCGATCTCTGTGATTCAAACCCATAATAACCTTCGTGATCTTCGTGATCTTCGTGTTTAAAACCCATAAAGACCTTTGTGCTCTTTGTGCCTTTGTGGTTCAAACCGTAAATATCTTGGCTGAACTACGGGGTCCCCCAATGCGGCGTCTCGGCGGTAAAGAAGAGAATGCTCTGTCAGGACGTTCCAGGAAGAAGAACAAATATGACACAAACACTAATTGAAACAAAAGAAATCGCACCTCAGGCTCCGTCAGGGGTCGAGCGAGGCGTGACATATGTCGCGCAGTATGTGCGCAAGGTGATAGCAATTACGGGCGTGGAAGTGCAGAAGCTGATGCACGACCAGTGGGATCTGGTAAGCAGGTCGGTGCAGCCCGTGCTTTGGCTCCTCCTGTTCGGTGGGGTCTTCGGGCGGCTGCGCGTGCTGCCGGCAGGCTTCGGGAGCTACCTGGACTTCGTCGCGCCGGGTATCCTGGCCCAGTCGGTGTTGACGATTGCCATCTTCCAGGGCCTCACTACGATCTGGGAGCGTGACCAGGGCACGTTGCAGAAATATCTGGTCAGCCCGATGCCGAGATCGGCGCTCGTGCTGGGTAAAGGCCTCGGATCGGGCGTGCGCGGCGTGGCGCAGGCACTTACTATCGCTGTGCTGGCCGCGTTGATGGGGGTGCACCTGGAGCTAAACCCGCTGGCCTGGGTTGGGGCGCTGGTGTTTGTCTTCCTGGGCGCCATCTGCTTCTCCACAATCTCGATCAGTATCGCTGCCCTGGTGAGGAACCGTGAGCGGGTACAGGGACTTGGGCAAATTATTATCATGCCGCTCTTTTTCGCTTCAAACTCTCTTTATCCTATCGAGGTTATGCCTTCCTACGTGGCAGCGATTGCGGCCTTCAACCCGCTGAGCTACATGGTCGATGCTATCCGCACGTTGACGATAAGCGGCACCACAACGCACTACGGGCTTGCGGTTGACGGACTGGTGCTGGTGGTCATCGACATTGTGCTCCTGATGATCGCAGGCAAGATTTACCCACGGGTTGTGCAATAAAGTGGATTTGTGGATATCGCCCGCTGGGAGCGGTAGAACGACCCCAGGTGTGTAAAAGTGGATGTTTTTCGGGGATAACCTGTGAAGAGTGTGGATAAAGGATGTGCGATGGATGTGAAATCGCAGATACGGAGATTATGGGGATGTGCAACAAGGCGTGCAAGGGGTGGTGTAGAAATGTCCCTCGATGCACATCCTCCCAAAATGGATGTGTACGACGTCTGTGCGACGGTGCATAAGAACCGACCGGTGTCCACCGGATTCCCGGCCAAAAGCGGGATTATCTGAGCGTGAATTGGGCGTTTTTGCACGGATGCACATCCCCTACTAAGGACGGCTACTGGTTCTCTCATTAAGAAGATAAATTAACGTCGTTAACGTCCTCCGCGGCTCCCGGATGTGGATTTGTCAGCTAGCTGCGCCATCTGGCCGCCGGATTTGGCCGAGCTGGCCAGAGAAGGTGATGAGCGCTCGTTTTGGGAACGATACACGACAGTTAGCCTTGCGCCCATACGCTTCCGGTTTGGATCTGCCGTTTTCCAAATGACGCGGCAGAAAAAGATCGAGAGCATGATGCGGACACCACCCAACTAAGACATGTCAGCCCGAAACGCCGTGCTCCAACTAAATATTTTCGACCTTGTTTCTGAACTGTTGCGATAGGGATCAGGATAGACAAACAGCCAAGTTGACAATATAATAGAACAAATGAGTTGATCCAGGGCTGAAGGAGTGGAACGATGATAAGTCCAGTCGAGCTTACCGGCGCGTTTGAGCGCAATGCAGCTATTGTCAAAATGCAGTGCGAAGGCCTGAGCCACGCGGATAGCATGCTGCAGCTCCCCTTCCAGGGCAATTGTTTGAACTGGGTGATCGGCCATATCATCGTGAACAGGGACATTCTTCTCGAAATGCTGGAGGCCCCAGCGTTGATGTCCGGGGATGGTGAGCGTTATCGCCGCGGCTCCGAAGAGCTGGTAGAGGCGGGTGACGGCGTGCTTAGCCTTGAGGTGCTTTTGGCGAGGCTCGATCAATCCCAGGAGCATATCGCCGCCAGGCTTGGCGAGATGGATGATGCCTATATGTCTCGTGAGATTTCGTACCGCGACCGGACAACCACGCCTGGTCGGCAGGCCTTTTTCCTCTATTTCCATGAGACATACCATGTTGGGCAGACCGAGCTTCTGCGGCAGCTCGCGGGCAAGAAGGATAAGATTATTTAGCGGCTCGGGCAGGCTGCTCATTGTCCACAGCTGCCTGCTTTTTATCCACAATGTGTGGGTAAGCTTCGGAGCGGGCAGGCTGGGTGGTATAATTCGATTGCTCAGCAAGAAATTTGATTTTCAGGAAAAGCAGGAGAGCCGCACTAATGAAAATATCGTGTTTGCAGGAGAACCTGCATAAAGGTCTCCAGACGGTCAGCAAGGCGGTAGCGAACAAGACGACGCTGCCCGTGCTCAATAACATCCTTCTTTCGACAGATGGTGGGCGGCTCAAGCTGACGGCCACCAACCTGGAAGTGGGTATTACCAACTGGATCGGCTGCCAGGTGGAGGAAGAGGGTGCTATCACGGTGCCGGCCAAGCTGCTGGTGGATTTCGTGTCGTCGCTGCCCAACGAGCATGTAAAGATGACTCTTGATGAGCGTACCCGCACTCTCCATCTGAAGTGCGCCCGCTTCGAGGCCAATATCAAAGGTATCGCTGCCGAGGAATTCCCTATTATCCCTGAAGTTACCGAGAAGCCCGTGGCGCGTATCCCCGCTCCGCTGCTGAAAGAGATGGTCGGGCAAGTAGCCTTCGCTGCTTCAGGCGACGACAGTCGCCCTCAGCTCGCCGGCGTATACGTTCAGATCGATGGTCGCGAGCTGACTATGGCCGCCGCCGATGGCTTCCGGTTATCGCGCCGCGTAACTCAGTTGGACGCGCCTGTGGAAAGCATACTAAAGTTGATCGTGCCTGCACGCTCTATGACCGAGCTTGCACGCGCCCTACCTGATATCGAGGACGAGCAGGCGGAGCCGGTGAGCCTGGTGCTGACACCTGGCCGCAACCAGGTATTGTTCCGCCATGACAACCTTGAAGTAACGTCAAGGCTGGTGGAAGGCAACTACGTGGATATCAACCGCGTGATCCCTGCCGATTGGGGCACACGCACGGTTATCTCGACCGCCGAGCTTCTGAAAGCCGTGCGCATGGCCTCGATATTTGCCAAAGATTTGGCTAATATCGTGCGCGTTCAAGTTGAGCCCGGTGCTGACCTTACACCCGGCGTGATTACAGTATCTGCCAACGCCGCCGAGGTTGGCGACAACATCAGCCAGCTCGATTGCGTGGTGGACGGCGAAGCAGGACAGGTAGCACTGAACGGCCGGTTCCTGATAGATGTGCTAGGTGTCATCAAGACCTCGCAGGTAGCGATCGAAACTAAAACCTACCAATCGCCCGCTGTTTTGAAACCGGTCGGTGAAGACGAGTACCTGCACGTCATCATGCCCATGTACCTGCCCAACAGGTAATCCAATTGTGGAATGCGGAATGTTTCACGTGAAACGAACTAGGGATGTTTCACGTGAAACGTAGTTGGGATCCATGAAGCTCAATTCCGCAATCCGCAATCCGCAATCCGCAATCCCTCTTGTTCCTCCGGCAAGCATCGGCTATAATGTGGCATATGCCGATACGGCACCGTGCTGCGCTATACGCAGCGACCACTTTCAAGGAGGAACAATACTATGCTGCGCCGGCTTTCCCGCCTGCTCATCATCGCCCTACTGCTAGCCCTTGTCGCGTTCGCGGTCAGCAGATTGATGGGTGGCGATGACGACGATTTCGATGATTTCGACGACCTTGATTCCGGCTTCGAGTTCCAGGAGACGCCGGTTGAGATAGATGTGCCTGCTACGCATGCGTCTACGTCTCAAGACAATAGCCCCAGCCCCTCGAGCCAGGCCGCTTCCAGCGCGAGCGCAACCACTACGGTGCGCCTGGACGAGGCAAGCAACGAGGCCACCAACAGCAATGGCCACGAAGAGGGCAGGTTGATTGACATCAACGGTATTGGTCCCGCCTACGAGGCTCGCCTACAGGCGATTGGGATCAGTAGTATCCACGACCTTGCGCATGCGGACGCCGATGTCAATAGCCTCACAGATTGACGTAATCGGCGGCACAGCCACAATAGAGGAATGGATCACACAGGCCAGGTCACAACACTCTCACGGCCAGTAGTCCCGCAAGGGCTTTCATGATCAAAAGCGCCACCGAATACGACGCGACCGCCAGTCCACGGGGATTCCGGACGCGTATGATGAAGGTAGGGCGCATATTCGTAGCGCGAATTCCCCCACGCCTCGGCCACCTTGTGGCGGCCTTGCTGGGGGAATTGATTTATCGCTTTGCCTCCAAGTCCCGGCGGGCGGTCATCAGCAATATCGGCCATGCCCTCGGACATATCCAGGGCCGAACCTCGAAACGCCAGCTCAAGAAAGCAGTGCGCCACGTCTTTCACAACGTTATGCGCAACTACTATGAGCTATGCCGCGCACCCGATATGACCGACGAAGATATAGATCGCCTGATCGACTTCGATGCCGTCGGCTGGCAGCGCATCGTGGATATCCACGCGCAGGGCAGAGGCGTACTGATGGTGAGTGCGCATTTCGGCTCATTCGACATGGTCACCCAGGTGCTTGCGCGCCATGGCCTGCCTGCCACCGCCCTGGTTGCGCAGATAAAACCCGCCTGGCTCTCGGACTTCATCACCGACTTGCGAGCGGACCGCGGCCTCGACCTGATCATGGTAGATAACGAGGAGGGGAGCGGCGTCAACCTTGGAGCGCTCAAGCAGAGCATAAATCTTCTCAAGAAGGGTGGCTTGCTTGGTGTCGTGGCTGACCGGAACCTTGAGCAACGCGGTGTGAAGATAAAGTTCTTTGGTCACGACACAATCGTAGCTGCGGGCGCTGCCAAACTGGCCATGCGCACCCATTCGCCCATAATAATAGGCATGGCACGCCGCCTCGATAACTTCCGATTCTCCCTTACGTGGGACGACCCCATCGAACCTGAAGGTTCTGCTTCCAACCCGGAAGATGTTCGAGTTTTGCTCCAAAAGGTCTTCCACCGTCTTGAAAGCCACATCAGCCAGAACCCGGAGCAGTGGGTGCTCCTCTCACCGGTCTGGCCCGACGAAGAAATGAGAAATGAGAAATGAGAAATGAGATATTGGTGAAAGCGATGTTAGACAGTCCCTGAACCTCTCACTTCCACATTTCTCATTTCTCACATCTGGTGAATTATGGCTAATCTGATTACAGCGGCACGTGTGGTGCTCCTATTCATCACTGTCGGATTTATCTACCTGGGCTGGCCGCAGAACGGGCAGAAGGGCGACCCTATATGGCTGCTGGTCGCCACCGTGCTCACTCTGGTTGTCTTCATTGCCGATGCCATCGACGGCGTGGTGGCGCGGGCACGGGGAGAAGCTAGCGAGCTAGGGGCCGTTATCGATATTGCGGGCGATAGAATTGTTGAAAACGCTTACTGGATCGTCTTCGCACACCTGGGCCTGATTTCTGTCTGGTTCCCTCTCGTCCAGCTTACCCGCTCGTTTACAGTGGACGCCTTCAGGACGCTTGCCCTGCGTGAAGGAAAAACGGCTTTCGGCGAAACAACTATGATGCAATCCAAGTTTGGCACCTGGCTGGCCGCATCACGATTTAACCGTGGGCTATACGGCTCGGCCAAGGTAGTCACGTTCGTCTGGCTGCTCCTGCAGATGGCTCTCACCGTACAAATATCGCTCGACGCCCAGTGGGCAAAAAACTACGGCAACCTTCTCAGCATCATGCAAACGGTCGGCATAATCCTGGCCGTTGTCACCATCCTCTATTCTCTGCTCCGCGGCGCAGTAGTTGTCTGGGATAGCCGGCGATACTTACAGAAAACGTGACGTAGTTGTCAGTTGTCAGTTGTCGGTTGTCAGTAGACCGGTGGGCAGTGGCTAGCAGTAAGCAGTAAGCAGTATGGACAATCCGCAATCCGCAATCCGTAATCCGCAATCGAAGGGCCCGCAGTCCCCACTCGTCGCTGCCGTATTTGATGTTGACCGCACGCTGGTGCCTGTGACGACCACCGAGCGGCTATTTATACGGTATCTGCTTCGCAAGCGCGTGCTTGGCGTCGGCGCGATGGCACGGACGGCTTTCGCGATTGTCAGACGTCTTCCCCAATCACCCTTCGAGTCGATACGTCGCGAGCGCGCCTACCTGGCGGGCCAGCCTTACGAGAAAATGTGCAGGCTCGCTTACCAGTGCTTTCTGACCGATATCAAGCCGAGGATATCGAAAGCAGGACTGGCGGCGATCAATGAGCACAAGGCCCAGGGGCAGACAATCGTATTGCTCTCCGGCTCGCTCGATTTCCTCCTCGCGCCTCTGATGGCATACGTCGGCGCGGACCACCTGATCGCCGCGCATATGGAAGTGAAAGACGGCAGGCTGACCGGCAAAATCCTCGGCAACTTTCCCTATGGCAGCTACAAAGCGCTGCTGATAAGGCACTTTGCAGAAGAGCACGGTCTCGATTTCGCCCGCTCTTCTGCTTACGCCGACCACCACACCGACCACGAAGTATTGCGTCTCTTCGGCAACCCTGTTGTCATCAATCCGAAGGCGAAGATGCAGCAGATCGCGTTACGGGAAGGCTGGCCGGTAAAGGACTTTGACTGATATGGAGCTACCTCTTCTCATCGCCCACCGGGGCGGCTCGCTTGAGGCCCCTGAGAATACGCTGGCGGCCTTCCGCCATGCCATCGATCTCGGCATGAAATTCGTCGAGCTGGACGTGCAGATGTCGAGCGGACGGCGAGCTTATGGTCATACACGACGAAACGGTGGACCGTACAACCGATGGCCATGGTGCCGTCGGAAGCCTATACATTCGAGGAGCTGCGCAAGCTCGATGCAGGCACCCACTTCGGCCCACAATTCGCCGGCGAGCGCATACCCACCCTGCGCGAAGTGCTGGAGTTGTGCACGGACGCCGGTGTAGGCGTGGTTGTCGAGATCAAATCGCCGGAGCTGTACGAGGGTATGGTCGAGAAGACAGTCGCGCTGATCGGGGAGATGTGGACGCGAGGCGCCGAGAATATCTGGTGCATCTCGTTCGACCATGCTGCTATCAGGCAGGTGCGCTCCCTCGACGCTGCTATCCCGCTCGGCTACCTCTACGAATATTACGAGGAAGAGTTTGTGCAGCCGGACGACACCGTCCAGGCATACTGTCCATACTTCCGCACGGCGCTCGCCCACCCCGAGCAAGTGGCGAAGGCTCACGAGCTTGGCAAGTTTGTATTGGTCTACACGGTGGACGAAGCAGACGACATGCGGACGCTGGTGGCCGCAAGCATAGACGGTATGGTAAGCGATCGCCCAAGCGTGCTGAGGCGAGTATTCGAGCCGGCTGAGAACGAAAATTGAGCAGGAAATGAGCAATAAATGACCTCGTAATTGAGCAATTAGAGGTGGCATAGTATAATCAGTAAAAGTTCCGGGTTATGGTTATTTGGACGCGGCTCCTTTATAAGCTGGGGTTCACGTATAGCCCACGGAGGGTCCGAATGTGAATGAACGGGAGAACGAGGCTATAGTGCGGCGCTACTTCGAAGACGTCTGGAACAAAGGCGACCTTCAGGCTGCCGATGTCCTCATCGATTTGCACTTCAGCGTGGAAGGCTGCGGCGGCGCTATCTCAGGGCTGGAGGCGGTCAAGCTCTATATATCGAGCTATCGCGAGGTCTACCCGAACGTCCACTTTACTATGCTTTCCCTGGCGGCCGAAGGTGACAGAGTTGTAGCCTGCTGGGTATGCAAGAGTATGTATCCGGCGTGCGACTGCCAGGATGAGGGTCCAGCCCCGCCGAAATGCACTACAACCGGCCTGAGCGTCTATAGGATCGCCGGTGGCAAGATAGCCGAAGCGTGGGCAGGCTCGGACCATGCGGGGGCCGGCACAATCCAGCGCCTCGGTATCCAGAGGAACAGAAACCAGTAAGTAGGCTCCGCGTGGCGCACCTATGCCTATACATGGCGAGCCCTATTGGCGTCTTTAGTGCCGCCTGGGCCTTCGAGCATCGCTACAATCTCGCCCAGGGTCTCCTTTAGCTCTTTCATCCTGTGCTCGCCGACTACTCCGGCCCATTCCTCTTCCAGGTCTCTCACGGCGGATCTGGCCGTAATTAGCACGCCACGCCCTCGCTCGGTCAGGAGCACAATTTTGCCACGGCCATCCGTAGGATCCGGCACGCGCTCGACGTATCCTTGCGTCTCCAGGTAATCGACGAGATAGCCCATCGATTGCTTTGTAATCAGGGCACGCTCGGCCAGATCGGTGAGCCGCGACCCTGTCTCTTCGTCTATTTGCTGGAAGACCGCGAGATGGGCCGTATGCAAGTCACCATAGCCCGCTTGAGGAAGTGCATCGCGTATGCGCGACATCACGGTCAGCGATGCCACTCGCAACAGTGCGCCGATAAGCCTAGGCCCTTGTGGGTTTTGCAAATCCATCTTCGACCTCAAAATAAGTAGGGGAATTCTTGTAGGGCGGCTGCAAAGTGGGTGCCCGGCGTGGCGGCTTGACCTTGTCATTCCGAATGCTGTACCAACTAAATTGTTGGAGGAATGAGCATCAACTTCGTCCCTCGCCCTCCGCCTTGTCATTCCTCGTCCGCGCGGAATCACTATGGGCAGTAATATGCCTGGATCCAATCCCCATCTCCCCCACAGTGATTCCTCACTTCGTTCGGAATGACAAAGGCAAGGTGGCGCTCTTCGTCCCAACAATTTAGTTGGCACAGCATTCGGAATGACAAGGTGTAGTAGGGCAACTCCTTCGCGGCATTTTCTCGACATTGCATCCGCGCCGACGACGCTTACCGAGACCTCCCAGCAAATTAGCCAACTTGTGTTACTTTAATGGTGATAGTCAGATAGACTTACTACTTTACGATACAACTCATATGACATGAATGCAAGGGTACCGCCGTGAATTCAGGAGAAAAGCGGTCAACAGGGAAAGCAGGTCTACGTCGATGGGGTGCACATCATGCGCGTGACAAACGGCAAGGTGACGGAGCACCGTGGCGCGCACGATGTCGGCCTCAGGCACCGGCTCGGATTGATCCCGGGCTAGGAGCTTATACCCTGGCTTTGCCCCATAGATCGTACTCTGTGCTCTCTGTGATCTGCACCTTCACGACCTGGCCCTGGGCAAGCTCGACGCCTTTGGGCGCTCTGACAAATACCATACCGTCCACTTCGGGAGCCTGGCGGTGGGTGCGCCCCACATATATCGGCACCTGCCGGCCCTTACCGTCTTCCAGGGTGCCCGTGCCATCGAGCAGCACATCCATCACCCGGCCCACAAGGCGGCGATTTTTGGCGGTGCTGATCTTCTGCTGGCGCAGCATGGCCTCGCGATAGCGCTTCGTCTTGATTTTCTCGGGAACCTGGTCGGGCAAATCGGCGGCGGGCGTGCCCTTCTCAGCGGAGTAGGTGAACATGCCGACGTTGTCGAACTGCATCTCATCCAGGAAATCGAGGAGTGCCCGAAACTCCTCGTCGGTCTCGCCCGGGAAGCCTACGATGAAGGTGGTGCGAATTGCGATGTCGGGCATAGCCCCGCGCAGGCTGGCGATCAGTCGGCGGTTGCGCTCCACGTCGTTCGGGCGCTTCATACGCTTGAGCATGTCGGGGTGGGCGTGTTGCAGCGGTATGTCTATATATTTGGCAACCTGCGGATGCTTTGCCATCGTCTCGATCATTGCAGGGGTCAACTGCGTCGGGTAAGCGTACATCAGGCGCAGCCACATAATACCGGGGGCGCGCTCCACGATAGCGTCGAACAGACGCGCCAGGCCATCTCGTATCCCCAGGTCGATGCCGTAATAAGTGCTGTCCTGGGCGATCAGCACGACTTCCTTGACCCCTTGCTCGGCAAGCTCGGCTATCTCGCCCGCAATCTCGTCGATAGGCCGCGACACATGCTTGCCACGAATAGCAGGGATGATGCAGAAAGCGCACTTGTGATCGCACCCCTCGCTGATCTTGACATACGCGCTTGGCCCGTTAGCCTTCCTGCGAAAGCGCTTCAACTGCGCCGTGGGCTGCACAGGCGCGATAGGTGCCCAGGCGATGTTCGCCGGAGCATTTAAACTGAGGATTGAGGATTGAGGATTGAGGACCTCTCCGTTGCGGATTGCGGATTGCGGATTGCGGATTGAACCGACATCGGTGGTCGGTCGCCCTTCGCCCTTCGTCCTTCGTCCTTCGTCAATCACCGCGCCTCGAGTGAGATTCTCCACGAAAGGCACGATTTCGGGCCAGATGCGGGTGGAGAGCACACCGTCTACTCCGGGCACCCAGTTGGGCACATCGCCGGCGTAGCGTTGGCTCATGCAGCCAGCCGATATGAGCACCTGGCCTTCGCGCTTCTCCTCGGCGAGCGTGCGCAGCTCGCCTACCGACTCGTCCACAGCCGCCTGCAAGAAGGCGCAAGTATTGACTATAAGAATGTCCGATTCGTCAGGATTGGCGCTCTGTTCATATCCTGCTTCGGTGAGGAGCGCACCCATCCCCTCGCTATCCACGTTATTCTTTTCACAACCAAGCGTTACTATGTTAAATTTCGGCATGTGTTCCTTTGGAGTTGTCAGTTGCCGGTTGTCAGTTGTCAGTTACTGCTTTCTTACGCTTTACGTTTTACGCCCTGGTCGGCGCTCGGGCTTTAGAGATAGAACTGGGCTCACCTAATCCCTGGCAGGGGCGTCCCCTACGCCCCTCTTTCCCATCAGCCTCGCCGGTCATCTACTGACAACTGACAACCGAGCTACCTGTAGTTCGTGAATTGCAGTGCTACAGGCAAGGTATCTTCTTTGCCTCGCAGATGCTGGATTACACGCTGCAGCTCGTCCTTGCTTTTAGCGGTGATGCGTAGGGCGTCGCCCTGGATTTGAGGCTGCACTTTGGGAAAATTGGCCCTGATATCCTTGTTCAAGACTTTTGGCGAGGTCATCGCTGAGGCCTTTCTGCAGGTCCACCACCTGACGGTAGCGTCCGCCTGAGGCCGGCTCGACATCGCCGAACTTGAATACCTTCAACGACAGCCCGCGCTTGACCGCTTTACTCTGGAGGATATCCTTGATGGCGGTCAGATGGTACTCACTGTCTGTATTGATAGTGATCTTATTGCCATCCAGGCTCATCTCGGTCTTACTGTCTTTCAGATCGTACCGGGTGCGCACCTCGCGCAACGCCTGGTCCACGGCATTCACCACCTCCTGGTGGTCGAAGTCGCTCACTACGTCAAAAGAAAACGTGTCTGGCATAGGGGTCCTTTCTTACGAGTTGTCAGTTGTCAGTTGCCGGTTGACGATGGTCGTCGGTGGAAGCCGGTCGTCTACTGACAACTGACAACTCACTTCGGCTTACGGCTGTACCATTGTCTCGTTGCCGCCGCTATCCCAACGCTTTTCCACGATGAGGTTGTTGGGATTGCCCATCAGGCCTTTGTCCTGCCCGTTGACATATACCTGCACGGAGTCGGCACGGCCTGTGCGCACCTGAATGGTGCTCGCGCCTTTCCATTGCTTGGTGCCGCCCTTGGCTACGGTGCCGCTGATATTGCTGCACTCCGTCCACCAGCACGCTCATCCAGGCGTCGCGGACGGTCACAATCTTCAGTGTATATTCCGTTAGCCGAGCTAGCGATCGTAGTTGGAGTGAGGGCCAGTGTGGTACTTACCGGTATAGGCGCTGCCACTGAATTCGGGGTGGGTGGGATAAAAACGGTGGGGTATTGAAATCACCTGCGCCGGGACCGCCCGCCAGAATAGTGCCCACGGCCACCGCAGTGACTGTGGGTGGGCGGATAGTGATAGTTGGTATCGGCACACCCTGGTTCTTCGGCCCTGCCGCAGCGTTGTAAATGAAATAGAAGATTATCAGCAGTGGTATCGCCAGCAAGGAGAGGGCTATGTATTGCGTGCCATAGCGCACGCGTGTATCTATGCGCTCGTTGCTGAGCGGCTGGATGCTGATCTTCTCCGCGTCGGGACGTGCTCCTGCTTTAGCGGCAGGCTCGCCACGGGCGGCGCGCATTTTCTCACGTGTAGGCAGGCGCTGCTCATCATACTGCTCAACAATCGAGGTTGTGTCCAGCTCCAGATAGGCGGCGTAATTGCGAATGAAGCCTCGCGCATAGGTCGGGCCCGGAAGCGCCGCGATGTTGTCGTCCTCCAGCGCAGCGAGATACTTCTGGCGGATTTTGGTCCCTCGCTCCGCGTCAGTCGAGTGACAGCCCTTTCGCTTCGCGGGCCGAACGTAATATTTCGCCAACCGTTGTCAAACCATTCCCCTCTCTGAATTGCGGATTGCGGATTGCAAATAAATTAGCGGCGCTAATTCCGGCTTTACAATCCCATATTATAACCGACGGTTGGGATGCAGGGGCAAACTTACTTTTTTCCTATTCACATACGGAAAGGGCCTGCCATCTTCGCGGCAGACCCTTTCCGGACGAAAATTACGCTAAATTACGCTATAGGTAGTCGCGGAAGCGCTCGGTGAGGGCCGGGGCGCGCAGCTTGCGCAGGGCCTCGGCCTCGATCTGGCGCACGCGCTCGCGGGTCACGCCCAGGTGCTCGCCTACCTTTTCGAGCGGGTATTGGTGACCGTCACCCAGGCCGAAGCGCATTTGCAGCACGATCTTCTCGCGGGTGTGAGCACCTGTTCGAGGGTAGTCGCTAGCTGGTCTTTCAGAAGCTCGTGGCTCGCCTCTTCTTCGGGCGAGGCCGCATCGTCGCTGATGAAGTTTTGCAGCTGGTTCTCGTCGCCTTCATCCCCAAGGGGGGTTTCCAGCGACATGGGGGCTTCGGCGGCGCGCAGGATCTCGCTGATGCGCTCGCCTGTCATGCCCATCGCCTTACCAATCTCTTCGGGGCGGGCGGGCCGGCCCGTCCTCTGGGCTATCTCCTGGCTCACATGCCCGATACGGCCCATAGCCTCGCCTATGTGGGCCGGAAGCCTTATCGTGCGCGACTGCTCGGATATGGCGCGCAATATAGCCTGCCGAATCCACCATGTGGCGTACGTGGAGAATTTGTAGCCGCGCGTGGGGTCGAACTTGTGTACCGCCCGCATAAGGCCCATGTTCCCTTCCTGAATGAGGTCGAGCAGGGTGAGCCCGCGGCCAACATACTTCTTGGCCACGCTCACCACGAGACGCAGGTTAGCCAGTACGAACCTCTGGGTCGCATCAACGTCGCCACTTAGCTATTTGATGTGCCAGCTCGAGCTCCTGGTCGCTCTTGAGAAGCGGCGCATGGCTGATCTCGCGCAGGTAAAGGCGCACCGGGTCGGTCACGAACCCCGGGTCCTCGTGGGCCAGCCGGTCGAGGTCGGTGAGAGGGTCCTCATCGATCTCCAGATCTTCGGCCTGGTAGTGGGCTTTGCCGTTTCGCTCAGGTTTCGAGATGCGCGCCAGCGCAGCGTCCAGGTGCTCGCCGTTCGCTTCGTTGCCTGGTGTGACCGTGAGATGGCTTATCGTGCCGAGGCTATCATCTGCCGGCAACTCTGGGAAATCGTCGGCAGCAGCCATTTCGAGCCGCTCGTCCTCAGGATCGGGGTCCAGTTGCGACTCGAATTCCATTTGTTTGATTTCCTGATATAGGTTTTCGCCTTCCGGACTTTCTTTCATGGCTATGGCGGTGGCGGCAGGCTCCAGTGCGGGTACGTATGCATATTTGCTGATCAGCACCTTGTCACCGTCCGCCAACTTCTCCTTCCCATTGCTACTGATTGCGAGGCCGGATGCCAACCCGGCATTGTGAGTTGGCGATGTTGTTTTCCGTTCGTTTATTGCGCCCTCTCCTTTGGATTTCCTGGGCATTATGGACTCCTTCACGTACTGCTTACTTCTTACTGCTTCCATGAACCTCTTTCATCGGGGAAAGCAGTAAGAAGTAAGCAGCAAGATCATTCTTTGCAAAGATTATGCCACCGGTCGCACCACGAGGCCCGTTCCAGGTTGGGTCTTGATTTCACCGTCGCGGAGCGCCTCATTGCCGCGTAGGGTGACCGAGCGGACCGCTCCTACCACCTTCATCCCTTCAAACGGGGTCCAGCCGCACCTGGTCTTGAGGCCTGCCGTTTCGATGGTCCAACGCTGCTCTGTGTCTATCTCTATAAACGTATCAGGCTGCACCGGGGTGCGAAATATGCGCGCGGGTGCAGTGTACATCAACTCTACGAGGCGGTCCAGGCTCAACCGGCCATCATGCACGCCCGTGAGCATGAGTGGAAGCGACGTCTCCAGGCCGGGCACGCCGAACGGAGGGCTCTCACCTCGCTTCTCGCTAACGGTATGAGGCGCGTGGTCGGTGGCAATCACGTCTATGACGTCCAGGTTCGCCCAGAGCGCGTCCAGATCTGCCCTGCGCTTGAGGGGCGGTTTCATAATGCCGAACCCCTCAAGGCGCGGAACGTCGTCTTCGGTAAGATAGAGGTGGTGCGGCGCGACCTCGCAGGTCACGGGCAACCCGCGCTCTTTGGCGTCCCGGATAAGCTCAATCTCAACCCGCTCGCTGATATGGCAAAAGTGCACGCCTCTCCCCACCGACGGAATCAGGCCGAGCACCATCGCGACGGTGCGGTCTTCGGCGTGCACCAGCAGAGGCTTCTCTTTCGGCCACGCCTGCATGATGTCCTTGATCGCCTCAAGCTCGTCTATTTTGAGGTCGCCCGTGGTATGGTCGAGGTAAAGCTTGAGGCCGAAGACATGCTTCGCGACCTCGGCGTAGGTAGAAGTATTGTGTGGGGTGGCCCCATAGTATAGGCCCACATCGCACACTATTTTGGGCCTGGCGGCTTGCTCCTTACTCTCCAGCGATTCCACCGAGATCGCGGGTGCGCCCGGGTTGTTGGGCATATCGAGGAGCATCGTGAACCCGCCGGCCAGCGCGGCGCGCGTGCCTGTGAGGAAATCTTCCTTGTAGGTCGCGCCAGGATCGCGAAGGTGAACGTGCGGGTCAATCAGACCCGGCAGCCGGAGCACGGGCATCAGGCTTATTCTCCTCGACAAGCTGCTTCTGGTGGTTCGCGAGCAGAGACGGGATTTCGTAGCCCGAAATTGTCCCGGCCAGTGCGAAGCCCACGAGCAAAATAGCCAGGCTGAGCACAGGGTTCGTGCTCGTCCCGCCTGACACAACCGAAAGGAGCAAGAAATCGATCACTACCAGCCCCAGCCACCCAAGCGCGCCGGTCAGCACGAAAGTAACTATTCCCATGGTATCCGACACCCGGCGTACCAACAGGGTGGCCTGCGCCAGTCCGATCAGCAGGCCGATGGCGGCTCCGTTGGCTGTATCAGTTAGCAACACGAGCGGATCGCTGTTGCTCAGGCTCTGAATGCCAGGGAAAAAGGAGGGGAGGACTATCGAGGCTAGTAAAGTGCCAAGCGCCAGCCCTACGCCTGTAAGTATGGGCCAGAAAATAATATTTTTCATATACCGGTACAGGACCAGCCAGTTCGCCAGGCCGAGTATTGCTCCCCAAACGAAGTTGCCGATAACCGATCCGAAACCCCCTCCACCTCCGGAGGAAAGAAGAGAGGATATCGCGTTGCCAAGCACGCTTCCCATCGTGCCGCCAAGCGCGAAACTCAGCACCCACAAAGCCCACACGCGACCGCTCGGCCGGCGTAACCGTGCAGTTGCCTCTACCTGGCCGATGGGCGTGCTCGCTTTACTTCGAGGATACTTGGTGCTCACGCTCCTATTCTACCACTAGTGCGGGGTCTGGCAACATCTCGAGGCAAGAGGCACCAGGTCAGATTCAGGGTACCGAAGCGTTTGCCTGTTGGTGGCAGCTAGGTATCCAGTCCAACAACCCCGGCATAACAATGTGACAAGTAGGAGTATTTCCGATATCATTGCACATACCGTTGAAGTTGCTCGCATTGTAACAGTATGTGAGTTGCGGCGCTCATGCAACTTTGCGCCGCTCTCTTTGTTCCTAATTACGCCTCGCACAACTCGCGCATGTTAAACCTGCAGGAGGGCCATAATGATTGACCTTGTTCCTTTATCTGAAGAGGAGTACCAGGTCTGGGTGCGACAGTCGGTAATTGACTATGCTGAAGAAAAGGTGCGGGCCGGCAATTGGGACGCCTCCGAAGTAGAGCGATTGTCCGAACAGGCTGTTGCCCTAAATCTTCCGGAAGGCCTTGCCACGAAAGACCAGTGTATCTTTAGCATCAAAGACCAGGCCCTTGATAAGAACGTTGGCGTGCTCTGGCTCAGCATCGTACGTGATGGCCCGAGGCCCTGGGCCTGGCTCTCTGATATCAAGATCTATGAGGAGTTCCGGCGCAAAGGCTACGGCGAGCTAGCCATGCATGCTCTTGAGGAGAAAGCGCGTTCCCTGGGCCTCTTCAAGATAGATTTGCACGTCTTCGGCCACAACCACGCTGCCCAGGCTCTATACGAGAAGATGGGATACAGAATCACCAACATCAACATGTCCAAGATTGTGGACTCGCCCGCCTCACAACCACCCGGCAACTAGGTGGGACGTGCCTGAGTCTGGCACATTTATTGGTATTGAAGTAACGCCGACCTTCGATCTACTCAGGTATTCTTCAAGAGTCCTGCTGAATCTGCGCCCGGAGTAGGAAACAGAAATGAGAAGTCAGACGATTTCTGACTTCTCATTTCTCACTTCTGCATATGCCTATTGCGGGTTCACGAGAGATCTTGTGCAAAGGGGGTGCCGGAGGACGAAGGACGGAGTTCCCCTGCCGGGGCCGGGGGTGTCCCCCGAAACTTCCTGTTCCCCAATATCTCTCATGAACATGCACTATGACTAGTACGCCTGCCTCCGGAAGAGAGGCACCGCGGCGAGTATGGGCAGCAGCGCGGCGACCAGTGAGATGATAAGGGCCTTGAGCGGGAACTCCTGGCCGAGGAACGCGGGCAGGCTCGCCCAGTAGCCGGGCAGCACCCAATCGCCGCCGTTCGGGAAGAGGCCGGGCAGGCTCAGCACGAGCACCACGCCCACAGTGAGCGCCAGCGGTCGCAATACATCGTTGAACATGACCGAGAAGAGTGTGGAGATGCCCAGCACGAAGAGGGTACCGAGCCAGAAGAGCAACTGCGACATCGCCAAACCCGCGAGATCGACTGAATGGCCCGCAATTATAGTACCCACTATAAGCACTAACCCGACGAATATGTTCATGACGAGCAGCACAACCGCACCGACGCCATACTTGGTCAGCAGTATCTGATCGCGGCTGAGTGGTCTGCTCAAGAGGAGAAAGATGGTGCCTTTGAGCACCTCGTTGGCTATCAACGAACTGCCGAGCAGCAAAGCTACGACTATCAAGATTAAGCCGGTGTTGCCCGTTACGTTATAGTTCTGGCTCCAGATATACGAGTCGTAGTTGGTCAGGTGGGATACGTAATCGCCGAGAATAGACGGCGCAGTACTCAGATTTGAAGAGCTAAGTGCGTTCTTCACCAGGTCGAATGTGAATGTGCCAAGCAGCACTGTAATGGCTGCTACTATTCCGCCGACGATGGCCTTCCATCGGGCATCAATAAGCTCTTTAGCGATCATTCCCGTCCTCCTTCATATATTCGAGGAAGAGATCTTCCAGGTTGAGGTCCACCGTTTCAAGGTCGCGCAGAGAAGGAAAGCTCTCGCGAATGCGCCGGGCCACCTCTTCGACATCATTGCGCACCAGGACGCGCACGCTCCTTCCCTCCTGCTCCACCTGGCTTCCCCCGGCAATAGTTTTCAGCCCATCTATCTCGTCCGGCCTGGGCGGCTCCGCAAAGACCAGCTTGAGCACCTTCTGGCTCTGCTTCAAATGGTCAAGCTCGTCGCTGACCACGAGTTTGCCCGCTTTGATTATGCCAACCCAATCGGCCACAGCCTCAACTTCGGAGAGAATGTGGGAGGAAAAGAATACCGTCTTGCCTTCCGCTGCTATCTCTCCGGTGAGCCTGTTGAGCAGATCATGGCGAGCTACAGGGTCGAGGCCGGAAGTCGGCTCGTCGAGGATCAGTAGATCGGGGTCGCTGCCCATAGCCAGGCTGAGCGCAAGCTGGCGCTTCATGCCGTTTGAAAGCTGCTTTACCTTGGCGGCTAGAGGCAAGCCGAACATCTTTATATACCGGTCGACTATTGCCTGGTCCCACTTGCGCGCTGTCGAGCGGCAGAAGTCGTTCATTTCGCGCACGGTCAGATGGTCGTAGAGGCTGTTTGCCTCGCTGACGTAGCCGATATGAGCGCGCACCGAGGTGCTCTCCTTCACGATGTCGTGACCGAGCACGCGGGCGCTCCCCCCGTCAGGCGAGCGAAGGCCAAGCAGTGTCTTGATGGTGGTGGTCTTGCCCGCCCCGTTTGGCCCGAGGAAGCCGAAGATCGCCCCTCGGGGCACGCGCAAGCTGAGGCCATCGACAGCGCGCTTGCTGCCGTAATTGACCACCAGGCCGTCGATTTCGATGGCCGCATCCTGGGTGGTGCCCGGAGGTGCGACTGCGCCTGGAGTGGTGGCTCTTGTTGTTGCCATTTCAAACTCTCCTTTGCTCGTAGAAAGCGTCCATTTCCGCCTGGAAGCGGGCGACCAGGTCGTCCGCAGGGATACCCAGGCTCGCGGCGTCGCGCACCAGGGCGTGCAACCGGTCAAACTGCTGCTCGATCCGATGCCCGTGCACCGCGCCGTCGAGGGTTGTAGACACTACGGTGCCCACTCCCGCCCGGCTCTCAATAAGGTCCATGTCTTGTAGCTCGTTATAGGCTTTGACTATCGTATTGGGAGCGATGGTCAGTTCTGTAGCAAGCTGGCGAACGGTAGGCAATTGCTCGCCCGGCTGCAAGGCTCCCACCTCGATAGCGTGCTTGATCTGCTGCACGAGCTGCACGTATAAGGGCACTCCACTGCGCGGGTTCACGTCCAGCCAGATAGCCATAGCACCTCCTGTATCATTGTATCATAATTATGATACAATGATACAGCAAGATACCGGGTCCCGTCAAGGGGTATCGAGAAGAATTGACGATTAGAGCTTGCAGGCAATTATCCCTGATCTACCGTCCCAGGCACGTTTCGGCTACAATAGCCTCATGGACAACTCAGACAAACAGACCACCCTGAACCTTTCGCACATGGTCAGGCCCGCTGTCGAGCCTGAGGAAGGCGGCGCTGCATCGCCTTGCCTTCTGCTGCTACACGGGCGAGGGGCCGACGAAGAGGATTTGATGGGACTTGAGGGGGCGCTCGACCCACGGTTCACGATCATAAGCCCGCGTGCGCCCTTCCGCTTTGGGCCGGGCTACGCATGGTATGACAGGTCGGAGCCGGGCAGACCGGACGACGAGAGCCTGAACGAGAGCGTGAGCGAGCTACGAGAGTTCATCGAGGCCTTGCCCGGAGCCTACGGCGTGGACCCGGCGCGGCTCTATTTAGTCGGCTTCAGCCAGGGAGCGGTTGTATCATCGGCGCTGGCGATGCTCATACCCGGCGCGCTTCGGGGCGTAGTCATGCATAGCGGCTATATGGCGGCGCACCATAGCGGTGTTGATTTGAAGCCCGATGGGCTGGCGGGAAAGCCTTTCTTCCTTGCCCACGGCAAATATGACGACATAATCCCCGTCACCTGGGGCCGCGACGCCCAGGAGTACCTTGAAGCCGCCGGGGCCGACGTAATATACCGGGAATACCCTATCGGCCACTCTATAAGCGAGGAGAGCCTATACGACCTGAGCGAGTGGCTCACACTTCAGCTCGATGCGGCTGGGCACACGGCTTAACAGAAATCGCTTGCGAAACGTCGCCCAAAAGAGCATGTTTCACAAGCGATTGTATGACTTCTAGCTTTCGCTAACGCGGGCCGGCCTTTCGGCCAACCGGCGCCCTCCCCTGAAAAAGTCTCTAGTAGCGGCTGCGACCGCCGCTGCGGCTGCCTGCACCCATGGTATTGTAGCAGTCGGAGCAGTAGACCGGCTTGTCGCCCCTCGGAACGAAGGGTACCTCGGTCTCTTGGCCGCAGTTGGCGCAAACGACCTTGGTCATGGTGCGCTCGGGGCGGGCATAACCGCCGCCACCGCCGCCGTTGCCGTAGCTATCATCATAGCCGCCGCCGTTGTTGCGCGCTGCCTTCTTGGCTGCTCGGCAGTCCGAGCAGCGTGTCGGCTCGCTGAACCCCTTCTGATTGTAAAAGTCCTGCTCACCTTCTGTAAAGGTGAAGGTCGCACCGCAGTCGCGGCACGTAAGTGTTCTATCTGCCATATTGCGCTCTGTTCCCCTTTTGCGTATAAAAGCCTGTAGTCGTCCGGTCGGCTCTGGCACAGAAGCGTGCAGTGTGGGCGTTCACGCAATACAAGGGAGGAAAGCGCGGAATACCTTCACTTACATTTACCTAGCCAGCTCTAACCACCAGCGATTGTAGCACAGTTGTGTGTAGATATCAATAGGGAATATACCCGGGAGTGGCGAAAATGACAGTCAAGCAATAAAATAGAAGAATGGAAGAACAAGAACGGCCCAAATGCCCCTACTGCGGGCAGACCCGCTCGGTGGTCAAAGCAGGACTGAACAACAAAGGCGGCAACAAGCGGCTGCGGTGTCAGAAGTGTCAGCGCTACTTCACCCAAGAGCATTGGCCCTTGGGCCACGACATAGCTCTTAGAGAGCAAGCCCTCAAACTCTACCTGGAAGGGATGAGCCTGAGAGGGATAGGCCGCGTGCTCGGTGTACATCATCAGAGCGTAGCCAACTGGATAAAGAGAGCCTCTGAAGCACTTCCTGAGCAGGTAACTGATAACACTCCTACTCAGGTGGTAGAGATAGATGAGTTGTTTACATATGTAGGCAAAAAAAGAAGCGCGTCTATGTAGTAGCAGCCATAGCTCGTGAGACAGGGTTGGTGGTAGGTGGTGGTAGGCATGAAGGTGCTGGAGGAGCTAGAGTGGGAACAGATGCAAGAGGTGGTGGACGAATTGCCTAAAGCAGAGAGCTACTGCTCTGACCGTTCACCAATCTACCCTGATTGCACTGGCCACAAGGCAGTGCGCATATCATCTCCCACGCCAAGGAAGAGACCCACACGATAGAGAGCTTGAATGCCAACCTACGCCACTACCTCAAGAGGCTGGCCCGCCGCACCCGATGCTTCTCCAAATGCTTCAAGGCACTGGCTCGAAGCGTGAGGCTGTTCGCCTGGTATTACAACCGCCGGCAGCGAGTGATCCTGGCTAACAATCTGTCTCGCTACAAGAGGGCTTGCCTCTCGCTGTACTTTTAGACACTCCCATATACCCAGGTTGTCAGTTGTCAGAAGACCGGGTACTGCTTACTGCCCACTGGTCACTAGCCCCTACCCCGTCGTTTGTAGCCCCGCCGCTATGCCGTTGATGCTGTGGTGGATTGCATCGAGCAGAGCAGCGCGCTCTTCCGCGTGCGCGCCTTGCGGCACGTCACGGTAGCGCCGCAACAGCGCCACCTGCGCCAGGTGTAGCGCATCTACGTAGGGGTTGCGGAGCTTGATGGAGCGGGCTAGCAGGGGTGATTTCTCCAGCAGCTCGGTTTGCTGAGCGATCTGTAAGATGCAGCGAATCGAGCGTTCATACTCTTCCTCGATTATGTGCATGATACCCGTGCTTTGTTCGTCCAGCGTGGTGTAAAGGCGAGCGGCGCGCATGTCGGCGGTGCCCAGGCTGAGCTGCGCGTTGTCGAGAGTGGTAGTGAAGAAGCGCCAACGTCCGTACATGGCGCGCAGCCTCTCCAGTCCGCCCGCTTCGATCTCGGATTCGAGTGCGGCGCCGAGGCCGAACCAGCCGGGGAGATTGATACGCACCTGCGTCCAGCTAAAGACCCAGGGGATCGCCCGCAAATCCTCAAGCTCGATGCTCCCTGCCCCCGAACCGGCGCTCACCCGGCTCACCGGGCGCGAGGCTATGTTGAGCGTGCCAAGCTCAGGGAAGGGCGTCACCCGGCGAAAGAACTCTATGCAATCAGGGGAGCGTTTTACCATCCGCTCGTATCGTTCCTGCGATACGGCTGCCAGCCGCTCCATCATCTCTATCCATTGCGGATTCTGGATTGCGGATTTCTCCATTGCGGATTGCGGATTGCGAATTGCGGATTGGTCGTCGTTCGTCGTTCGTCCTTCGTCCTTCGTCCGTACTCCCGCCCCAAGCGAAGACTCAAGCAGGGCGTGGATCACCTGCTCGAAATGCCTCTTGGCGGTTGCAGGGTGGCCATAACGGGCGAATATGACTTCTCCTTGCTCGGTGACCTTCAGATTGGGCAGGCGGGCCTCGTAAGGGCGGGCAAGTATGGCACGATTGGCAGGGCCCCCGCCACGGCCAACAGCGCCCCCACGGCCATGGAAGATTACCAACTCCACTCTCTCGGCTGCCGACGCTTCGGCTACAGCCTGTTGCGCCTGGTAGGTCTGCCATGTGGCAGCCAGGTAGCCTCCGTCCTTATTGCTGTCCGAATAACCTACCATCACCTGTTGCCTGTCGTTGCGCGCCGCCAGAGCTACCCTGTATGGGCGGCTGCTATACAGGCGCGACATGATTTCCCCGCAGGTGCGGAGCTCGCGCACCTGCTCGAAGAGCGGCACGATATCGAGCCTGCAAACGGCCTTGCTGTCGCCTCCAGACCAGGCGAAGAGGCCAGCTTGACGCGCCAGGAACAAAAGGGCAAGTACATCAGCGGGCGAGCGGGTCATGGAGATAATATAGGTCCGGCAAGCCCGAGGGCCGTTCGCCTGCTGAATATCGGCTATCGCCCTCAGGGTCTCCAGCACCTCGTGCGTTGCCGTGGAGAGCGCATCGGACGGCACGTCGGGGGCGGGCCCGGCCAGTCGCTCTTCGAGCATAGACTGCTTTTGCTCTGCGTCCAACGTTTCGTAACCCGCGAAGCCTTCCAGCCCGAGCAACTCGGCAACAGCGGCGGTGTGCTGGTCGGCGTGCTGGCGTATCTCAAGCTCAGCGAGGTGGAAGCCGAAGACCTCCACCCTGCTGATGAGGTCGCGCACCGGGCCATTGACAATACGCTGCCCTTTGTGGGCTAGTAAGCTCTCTTCTACAAGTCGCAGGTCTGCCAGCATGTCATCGGGCGCAGAGTACGCTCCATGCTCCCCCACGGCGGTACGTCGCAGGCGCTCACCTATAAGCCCCAGCTTGCGGCGATACGGCTCGTCGCTCCACCTGCTGACCGGCTCCATATGCAACTCGGCCAGGTCGTGCTTGATCGATTCCATCAGGCGGGAGGAGACCCCGCCAAGCCGCGCCGACACGCTGAGCTCGCGCCCCAGGGCCTCGACGTCCTGCCGGTAGCGCCGGATGATAGCCGCGCGTGACATGCGCGCGGAGGCGCGGGTTATCTCGGCGGTCACTGCCGGGTTGCCATCCCGGTCGCCCCCTACCCACGAGCCGAAGCGAAGGAGCGGCGGCAGCAAATCTCCGTGCTCGCTCCATTCGGGATAGGCCTCCGCCAGCGCGGCCTCGACCGAGCGCTGCACGCCTGGTGCAACATCGTAGATTGTGCCCGCCAGCACATATAGTACGCTCCTCACTTCGTCCAGCACGCTGGGCCGCTCCAGGCGCGCCTCGGCTGTCTGCCACACGAGGGTTATGCGGGTGAGTAATTCTTCGAGAGTTGCCTCCCGGGTACCGGGTGCGATTTGGGGATTTTCAAGCTGCTCGATTATGCTCGCGGTGCGCTCCAGGTGTTGGAGCAGGGTGCGGCGGCGCGCCTCCGACGGGTGGGCCGTGAACACAGGCCACACCTCGAGTTTTTGCAACCCATCCACCAGATCGGCCAGGGCCAGGCCTTGCGTCTTGAGATCGGCGATAGCGGCTGCGGCAGATTCACGCAACGGCCTTTCGGTGCGCTCGCGCTGGGATAGGATGCGCACCCGATGGCCCTGTTCGGCGAGGTTGATCAGGTGGAAGTAGACGCTGAAGGCGCGCACAAGCTGCATGAGCCGGCTATTCGTCTGCCTGCTGACCCAGCGCAATAACTCCCGGTAATCGTTTTCGTGCGACCCCTCGCTGCTACGCAGGGCGATAGCTGCCGTTCGCAAGTGCTCGACCGCGCCGAACAGCCCCACGCCCCCTTGTTCGCTCAAGACCTGGCCCACCAGCCCGCCAAGCAGCCGCACATCGTCGCGCAAGCGGTCGATAGGCACCGCCCGCTCGGGCATATCTCTCTGCACCCGAGTGATTTCCTCGGGCTCGCTCTCTTTATCTGAATTCATTGTGAGTACAGTATAAGCCTGCGACCGGTCTGTGCGAAATGGAGAAGGTGCCGAGAAAATGACATTACGGACGTGCCAGCTCGAACGATAGTGGCGACACGAGCAGCGCATGGCGGATTAATCCGCCATGCGCTGCTCGTGTCGCGTAACATGCCCGAATTAGTTGGAAAAAATGCCAAAAGGGGTGCCCTACGATTAACGCACTGCCGGATAAGGGTCCAGCACCTCTTCGAGCGCCCTTAGCACCTCTTTCATATCTTCTTCGCGGGCGAAACCCATGTGCCCAATTCGGATTAGCTTGTGCTCGAACGCGCCCTGGCCGCCGGCGATTATGATGCCTCGCTCGCGCATGGCCGTTACGATCTCTTTGGCCGGCACACCTTCAGGAGGCAGCAGCGCAGTGACGGTGCGCGAAGCGATCTCGTCAGGAGCAAATGTGCGGAAGCCGGTGCTCCGCGCACCGTCACGCACAATGTCGCGCAGGCGCTCGTGCCTGGCGAAGACGTTGGGAAGCCCCTCGTCCATTATGAGATGAAGCGAGGCTTGCAGACCGAACATGAGCGACACGGCAGGCGTGTACGGCGTCTCGTCTTTGTCGAGATAACGTTTGGCCTCCGCAAAGTCCCAGTAAAACCTGGGCAGGCTTGCTCGGCGCGAGGCCTGCCAGGCGCGCTCGCTGACCGACAGCATGGTGAGGCCGGGAGGAGCCATCCAGGCTTTCTGCGAGGCCGTAACCACCACATCGATTTCCCACTTATCCACAGGGATATCCACAGCCCCCAGCGATGAGACGGCATCTACGAGCAATAGAGGCGCTTTTTGGCCCCATTTTCGGAGGATTTTGGCCCCATCTTCCACATCGTTTTGCACACCGGTGGAGGTCTCGTTGTGCGTCATCAGCACGCCTTTGACGCTTGGAGTTTCCTCCAGCGCTCGCTTCAGACCTTGCAAGTCGGCTGCTTCTCCCCACTCCGAGGCGACGCACACGATGTTCAGACCGAAGCGCCCGGCGACCTCGGCGTAGCGGTCACCGAACGCGCCTGACGTGACCGACACCACCGTATCGCCTGGCGAGAAGAGATTGGCGATTGACGCCTCAAGCCCCCCTGTGCCTGCACCCGGGAAGACGAGCACGTCGCCCTCGGTCTGGAAGCAAAGTTTCAGCCGCTCGGTCACATCGCGCATAAGGGCGTGGAACTCAGCTCCTCTGTGGCTGATCATGTGTCGGTTCATAGCCTCCAGCACCTCGTCAGGGAGAGGTGTGGGACCCGGAATGCGCAGTTGCATCAGACTCCTCCTTCCAGGCAGAACTTGCGTATTCGCCGGAAAAACGGGTCGTATTCGGGACGATGGTCGGTGCTTCCTTCGCGCATGAGGATCGCCAGCCCTTTGACGACCAGCGGGCGGAAGGTGGGGTTTCCCAACAGTTTCGTACAGCCCACCATGCCCGCGGCCATCACCAGCAGAGGAGCCATGCTTTCGCCATGCAGGTACACCGGTGCGACGTTGTGCACGGCGTCTCGCCTTTCCACGCCTCCGTAGCCGACGAACAGCTCCACGTTGCAGCCGACCTCGGCATCCGATGCCCCATCTCCTATAAGGAGCGTGTGCGGCAACCGAGGCAGATTCTCGATCACCGTGCCTTTGCCGCCCGATCTGCTCAGGGGATTGGCGGTATCGTAGCCGCCGTATTCGCCGGTGGCCGTGAAATAGAGATCGTTGGCATGCAGGCGGTCCATAGGGATGCTCAACTTTTCGGCCACCGGCACAAGAGCCTCTCGGTAGCCGCCCGATACGATTCTCACCTCAATCTCCAGAGTTTGCAGGGCCGCGGCTACCAGGGCTGCATCTTCAACCAGGGTTGAGACATAAAGCTTGCCCACAGCCGCAAGTTGCTTCTTCGTGGGCTTGATGATGTCGAGCCGTCTGCCGAACACCTCCTCGAACGGCACTTCACCCCCCATCGCCTGGCGGGTCAGGTCGGCCACTTCATAAGGCACGCCATTCATGGCGGCAAGCTCATTGATCCCCTCGATCACGCTGAGGGTGCTGTCGCAATCGAACACCACCCGCCCGAAGCCGTCCCACCTATTGAGCGACGAGGCGGCGATAGGCGCTGGGGGCGTACACACTTCGGGATTGATGATATGCTGCGGGTAGCCGCCTTCCAGTATAGTTCTCACCTCTCGCGCTACTTCGAGCGCTGAAGCGTGCATGGCTTCGTGGGTTGTCCCCCCCAGGTGGGGAGTGAGAATGATGTTGTTTAGCTCGAGCAGCGGGCTACCGGTAAGAGGCTCGCTGGCGAATACGTCGAGAGCTGCGCCCGCGATCATTTCGGCCTTGCATGCTTCGTAAAGGGCTGTTTCATCGACCACTTTGCCGCGAGCGCAGTTGATGAGGAAGGCACTTCGCTTCATCAGGCGCATCTCGCGCTCGCCTATCATATTAGCTGTGATTGCGGTCAGCGGCACGTGGAGGGTTACGTAGTCGGAATGGCGCAAGAGATCGTCGAGCGCCACAAGCGGAATATCGGGCCCCTCCTCGATAAACGGGTCGTGAGCGATCACATCCATGCCGAGCCCCCTGGCGCGGAGGGCCACTTGCGAGCCGACTTTGCCCAGGCCTATGATTCCCAGCGTCTTGCCCGCTATTTCGCACCCCACGAAGTGGTTCTTGCCCCAGACGCCGTCGTGCAACAGGTTATGGGCCTGAGGGATATTGCGCGACAGAGCAAACAGGAGGGCAATAGTGTGCTCGGCTGCGGCCCGTACGTTGCCGTTGGGCGCGTTCACCACCGCGATGCCGAGCGCTGTGGCCGCATTGATATCGATATTGTCAACGCCGATACCCGCACGCCCCACAACGCGCAGCCGCTCCCTGCCCGCTTCGAGCAGTTGCGGTGTCACAGCCGTCCCTGACCGCGTGATAACCGCGTCGTACCCCACAATTTCCCCGGCCAACTGCGCCGGAGACATCCCCAGTTTTACGTCAACTATGAAATCGCGCTCTAATTCCTTTATCCCCGCCTCGTGCAGCGGCTCGGTAACAAGTATTTTTTGCATGGTGGCCCTCCCTTCGGGAATTCTTAATTTTGAATTTTGAATTCTCAATTAACCGAAATTAAGAATTCAAAATTCAAAATTAAGAATTAAACAAAATCGCCCGCCCTCAACATTGTGAGGACGAGCTACTAGCCCGTGGTGCCACCCCAGTTCGCCGCTCCGTCGCCGGTGCGGCCTCTTCAAGTGCTCCGGCCCCAGCATCTTCGCTTGCCGACACACTCTAGCCCTGTAACGGGGGCTCCCGGCGCAACTTAGTCGTGCCTACCGTGGCCTTCGCCGGCTGGACGGTTACACGTTTCCGAAGCGCGGCTACCTCGAGGGAATGTTCGAAGCAGGTTCGCCTGTGACTTATTCTCTGTATTACACGTATGTTAATCTACCCAATCGAACTCTGTCAAGTAACTATTGTCAAGTGCTTTATACACCAAAAGCAGGGCTGATGCTTTATACACCAAAAGCAGGGCTGATGCTAAGTCGGCTCTTATACTCAGTTATTTCGAGCGAGGCTAAGAGTCCCCGCTACCCAAATATCGTTGGCATCGAGCACGGTGATCCCTTGCAGGGTGCCCTGCTGTAACTCAACAGGCCCGTTCTTCCATGTCATGCCGTCCCAATGCAGGCCGCCTCCCCAACCTGACCGCCCATGCATCGTTGGCCGATATGGCCGCCACGCCGTAGAGCTCTTCTCCCAAAATAGGGCCACCTTCGGAGCGCGAGACCGAGTTGAGCGTCCAGTAAGAGCCGTTCCAGTGCATAATAAGAGGAAAATACGTGCCGTTCCCCCTGTTGGTTCTCCCTACAATCCATACGTCATTGTGTGAAACAGCAGCAACTGCCGACAATAAGACATCCGTGCTGTCCAGCGCAGCAGGCGGCGCTACCACCGCCCACGCCGTGCCGTTCCAGTGCATGATAAGTGGAAGGTTCTCATATATCGAGCTACCATGCGTGCCGACCGCCCACACATCATCGGGCGCTTCAGCAGTCACGGCATACAAAACGCCGTATTTGCCGGTTGCAGGCACGTCCACCGCGTTCCAGCTATGCCCATCCCAATGCGCGGAAATGGGGTGGGTTGTATCGTTGACGTTGGCGGACTCCCACTACCCACACGTCGTCCGGCGAGCTTCCTGCGACGCCTCTAAGCCCTCTAAACTCCATCACGCCCGTCGGATCGCCTGGCCAGTTGATTTCAGGGGATGTCCAGCACCCAGGCACGGAGACGGTGGCATATTCCCCGCTGCGCTGCCAACTTCACGGGAGCCGCCTATCAGCGCCAACGCCAGCAAGCAACCCAGCCCAAGAATCCAAAGCATTCGCCGCTTCCCGCTCATATTCCGCATCGCTCCATCCGATCCCCAGAGATCATGTCATATACAGGATGATCCAGGATGATAACGTACCTAACTTCCGGAGGTTCTGTTCATTCTCAAATCTGGAGGGCGGAGTTCGGCATAAGCATCAACCCGCGGATCGTTAGCAGCGGGTCCTGATGTCCCTCCCTCGGGCTAAGGTGATTTTGTCAGCTTGCAATCACGTTCTGCCTGGGGGTATAGTTTATGGGCGCTCTATTTTCCGGCTACCTGCCTTCCGATAGCCGGCGAGGGCTGCAACATAGTCCTCACGTTGCCTTTCACCAGGCCTTTATATAAGCTTCTCTGCAGCATGGAGCAGTGAACCGATGCAACACGAGCAACACGACATCTCCTCTACACGGCAAAGCTACGACCAGATTGCCGGTGCGTATGCTGAGCACTATCTCCATGAGCTCGACCACAAGCCGGTGGACCGCGATTTACTCGATCGCTTCGCGGAGCGGATGAAAGAAAGAGGGCAGGGGCAGGTCCTCGACCTGGGGTGCGGGCCGGGGCAGGTGGCGCGCTACCTTCACGATAGAGGCGTGGATGCATTCGGCATGGACCTCTCGCCACAGATGGTGGAGCATGCGCGCAAGGCCCATCCCGGCATAGAGTTCCGAGAGGGTGATATGCGCTCGCCCGATCTGCCCGACAACTCGCTGGCAGGCATTGCCGCTTTCTATTCGCTTATCCATTTGCCGCGCCACGAAGTCTCGACTGTCACCAGGAGGTGGCGGCGCGTATTACAGCCAGGGGGCCTCATGCTGGTCGCTTTCCATAAAGGCGACGAGAATCGCCACGTTGACCAGCTGTTGGACGCGCCTGTTTCGCTCGATTTCACCTTCTTCGATGCGAAGGAGATGGAGATTCACCTGCGCGCCGGCGGGTTCCTGATAGATGATGTGGTGGAGCGAGACCCGTACCCGGAGGTCGAATATCAAGGCCCACGGGTATATATCCTGGCGCGCCGGCCCGACCTCCATCCGGAGGAAGACGATGTCCCCCTACGATCCAACCCAGCGCCCATATAACAGCCCGGCACAGATCGCCGACCGCAGCGCCGAGCGCGCCCTTTCGGCCCTGGCGCACGGGGCAATCGCGTTCGGCCTGTTCGGGTTCACGTTCATTGTCACCCTGGCCATCACCGGCATCATCTGGCTTTACAGCAGACGGTCTCCCGAAGTGCGCTTCCATGCCCGGCAGGCGGGCTTGTACCAGTGCGCGGTGCTGCTGGTAAACCTGCTCTTTATCGTGGTGCTAGGCGTAGGCGGCGGTTTCTCGATAATAAACATTCTTCAGGGCAACAGCTCCGACCTTGCCCGCTGGGTTATATGGGGCCTGATCGTCTTCGTCGTCTGGTTCTTCGCCAGCATACTGTATGGTCTTTACGCCGCTGTCATGGTCCTGCTGGGCAAGCGGTTCAAATATCCTCTTATCGGAGATAGATACGAGAAGAAGGTGTGGTGAGCGGCGTACGCGAGACGAAGGACGAAAGACGAAGGACGAAGGTAGTTAGCCTTCGTCCTTCGTCCTTCGTCTTTCGTCCGTCATTCATGCCCTGTTATCACCCTCAGCGCGCCCGGAACACAATCGATGATAGCAGGCGTCTTACCACGCGGCAGGGCGTCGGCGTGCACAGGCCATGCCCGGCGTCTGGAGACGTAGACCCGCACGTGTCGGGCTGTGATAGGTGCGCAGCTTGGGGTGGTGATGGTAGGGATTTAGCTCAGGCTGGAAGTCGCGATGGAATAGCGCGGCGATGAGGTGACGGATAAAGTCGGTCTTGCTAAAGTTGCGGAACACCACCACGTCGAACTTGTGGTCGTCAATCCTGGCATCGGGCGCCAGGGGCACCGAATAGCCCCAGTAGGGACCATTCGCCACCAGCACTACGAGTGCCTTCAGCCTGATGGCGCGTTTATCCAGCTCCAGCGTGACGCTGCGTGGGCGGAAGCGAATGAGGGTCCTGGCAGCTTCCCATAGGTGGAGAAACTGGCCCTTATCCACCTTGTTCAGGATGGGGAAGAGCGCGGCGTCCAGACCCACTCCGGCAGTCTCAAGAAAATAGACGCCATTGCAGCGCCCCACATCGGAGTTGATGATCTTGCCTGACCGAAGGAGCTTCGCGGCTTCCTCAAGGTTGAACGGCACGTTCATCATGCGCGCTACGTTATTCGCGCTGCCGATCGGCAATATCCCAAGTGTGACCTTCTTATTCCCGATCAGGCCCCGTGCCGTCTCTGCTACCGTGCCGTCTCCACCACATGCAATTACGAACTCGTACCCATCCTTTGCGGCCTGCCGGGCCATATCGGTCGCGTGCTCAGGGTACTCCGTCTCGGCAAAATCTGCCTCGATACCGTTCTCCTTCAACACGAGTTGCACTTCCGCGAGACCGGCCGAGTTGGTCACAAAGATGCCCGCCTTCTTGCCTGAAGCCGGGTTAACTATTACCTTCACCCGCGTGCCCGGCGGTATATTATCGTGCGCTTGCTCGCTCGTCGGTTTATCCCCCGCCTCAGGGTGTAGTGTAATCCTGGAATCGCTTTCTTTGTCCACGTCATTAACCATGGTCATCTATCTGCTCCCTATGCGCAATTTAATCCTTTCCTCTTTATGCAATAGTCGGGCCACGGTGACTAGAAACGTAAAATGTAAGACGGAACCGCCAAGACGCAAAGAACGCTAAGGTTCGCAAAGGTTCTTTTGGGTTTAGTCCATAATAATCCTCTGTGATCTCTCTGTGATCTTCGTGATCTTCGTGATTCAAACCAATGAAAACCTTGGTGCTCTTGGTGTCTTGGTGGTTCAACCCGTAGAAATCTTGGCGTCTTGGCGTTCAAGTTTCAAGTTTCAAGCCGCTTCATGTGCGGGAACAATATCACGTCTCTTATCGAATACTTATCGGTCAGGACCATGGCGAGGCGGTCCAGGCCAACGCCCATGCCGCCTGTGGGGGGCATACCCATCATGAGCGCAGTGACGTAGTCGAGGTCCATCTGGTGGGCCTCCTCGTCGCCTTTACGGCCCGCTTCTACCTGCTCCTTGAAGCGCTCGTACTGGTCCAGAGGGTCGTTTAGCTCGGAGAAGGCGTTGCCAAGCTCGAAGTTGACGACGAACGGCTCGAAGCGCTCCACCACAGATGGATCGCCGGGCTTCCTCTTGGCGAGGGGCGATACCTCGACCGGGTAGTCAATCAGAAAAGATGGCTGCACCAGCAGTGGCTCGATGAAGTGGCCCTGCAATTCGTCCAGTATCTTGCCTCGACTTGCTCCTGTCTCTATGTCAACTCCCTTTTCCCTGGCTACCTTCAACAGATCATGTGTATCAGGATAGTCCGCCAGGTCGATGCCGGACTGCTCCTTGAGAGCGGTGCGCCAGTCCACGCGCGGCCATGGGGGCGTGAAATCGAGCGTCCGGCCCTGGTACTGGAGAGTGTAGCCGCCGTGCACTTCCTTCACAATCTCGGTCACCATCCCTTCAAGGAGAGCCATCATGGTGTTGTAATCGGCGTACGCCTGGTAAAGCTCGAGCATGGTGAACTCGGGGTTGTGCTTGATGTCGATGCCTTCGTTGCGGAAGTCGTGCCCGATCTCATACACTCGCTCGAACCCGCCCACGATCAGCCTCTTCAGGTATAGCTCGTCCGCGATGCGCAGGTAGAGGTGCTGGTCGAGGGCATTGTGGTGAGTGACGAAGGGGCGGGCGGTCGCGCCGCCGTACAGGGGCTGCAAAACAGGGGTCTCGACCTCGATAAAGCCGCGCGCGTCCAGGTAGCTCCGCAAATGTGACACCAGCCTGGCGCGCACCTTGAACACTTCCCTGGATTCTTCGTTAGCTATCAGGTCCAGGTAGCGCTGGCGGTAGCGGGTCTCCACGTCTGAGAGGCCATGGTACTTGTCGGGCAGAGGATGGAGCGCCTTGGAGAGGAGATGGTATCGCTGCACGTGGAGCGTCACTTCGCCGGTCCGTGTGCGGAACATAAAGCCGCTTGCCTGTATGAAATCGCCCAGGTCGAGAAGCCTGTTCACGGCGTCGTAGTCCCAGGGCGGCTCTTGAAGGTCGTTTATTCTGAAATAGAGTTGAACCCGCCCCGACTCGTCCTCGACATGCGCAAAGGTTACCTTACCGCCTTCGCGGCGCAGCCGCAATCTGCCGGCGAGGGTAACCTGCGGCGGTTCGGCTTGCCGGCCACCTTCGGGCACCTGTTCCCCTGCCCCTGACCCTTCGTCCTTCTGCGCGGTCTCCCACTCCTCGAAGGTGGCAATCGCATCCTTCGCCATATGGGTGCGCTCCGAGCGCGGAGGGTATGGGTCGATGCCCATCCCGCGTAGCTCGCGCAGCTTCGCCAGGCGTATTTGTTCCTGATCGCCCATGCCCAGCTCAGTTGAGTAATCTTCAGCCATCGAAAGCTCCTTAGAAAAGATAGAACCGGCCCTGTGGCCGGTTCATGCGCGATTTCGGACCACGTAATATTACGGCGCTATTCCACTTTAAGGATCGTGAACTCTTCGCGACCACCCGGGGCGTCAACGCTTACTTTGTCGCCTTTCTTTTTGCCCATGAGCGCCTTGCCCACCGGCGACTTGTTAGAGATGCGCGATTGGCGGGGGTTGGCTTCCGCGGAGCCGACGATTGTCCAGTTGTATTCTTCGCCGTCGCCGTCGCGCAAATGCACATGCGAACCGAGCTGAATTGTGTCGCTGCGCACGCCTTCGATGATACGGGAGTTCTGCAGCATATGTTCCAGGGTGCGGATGCGCCCCTCGACCCATGCCTGCTCGTTCTTGGCATCTTCGTACTCGCCGCTTTCGCTGACATCGCCGTCCAGCTTGGCCTGCTGGATGCGGTCAGCCACTTCCGGGCGGCGCACCATCTTCAGGTGAGTTAGCTCTTCTTCGAGCGTGGTCTTGCCCTCAGCTGTGAGGTAAACAGGCTTGTCCATTACCATAGTAAATCCCTCATACGGCGCTCCTTTACGCGCCTGCGATAGAAAAAAACTGAGATAACCGCGCATGGCGGTGGCTCTCAGCTCACGTTTCCTGTGTAAGTTGCGCCATTATACGTCAACGCGATAATTTGTGCAAGGTTGTGCACACGAAAAGCGTTGGGGCCAGGGATTAGTGCAAGTGCTGGTTGAAAACGGGGCCGAATACGTATAATTGCGGCAGGTAAGGATATCGGGAGTTTCGTGGGCTCTACACAAACCACAATTGAGAGGCCGACTGAACACGCCCAACAGCCGCCCAGATCAGCCTGGGCGCACGTTGGTGTGCCTCTGGCGCTCGCCCTGCTAGGGCTTCTGGCGTTTCTGCCCGGAATCGGGGCGGGCTTTGTGTCGGATTCCTTCTATTTCCTTTGGACGGCGCATGTCTCTTCGTTCGCGGACATGCTTGGGCACTTCGTGCCCGCGGCCAACACCTGGTACAGGCCCCTGACAGATCTGGTGTTCTGGCTTGAGTACCAGGTCTTCGGCCAGAACCCGGTTGGCTACCACCTTATCGCGCTCCTGTTCCATATAGCTTCGGCCATACTGCTCTACTTCGTCTCGCTGCGCTTGACGGGAAACAGGTTCGCCGCCTTGCTGGCAGGGCTGGTACTTTTGCTGACGATACACGCCCAGGAGGTAGTATGGGATGTAGGCGACCTGCACAGCGCTCTGGGTGGCGCAGTCTTGCTCGCCTGTCTGCTTGCGTATGTGCATGGCCGCAATCTGTGGCATTAGCGTTGGCCATCCTCACTTTGCTTGTTGACGAGACCGGCCTCTTGCTTGTGCCTGTTCTGGCGCTCTATGAGCTGCTGTTTCGTGCATATGGCGAGCATATGGGCAATGTAAGGTCCGCTCTTAGCACCTCGCTCGTTCGCCTGGCACCGTTCGCCGCGATTTGGCCGCTTACGTGCTGTGGCGCACCGTGGTCATCCCCGCAGGGTTCTATAGCGAAACCGTGCCGTGTCACTCGGTTCAATGCCTGGCTGCCGGGAGCCGCCGAATATATCAACCGTCTGCTCTGGAGACCCGATGCCATACTTGATTTGATCTGGATGCATCGCATACCCTTCGCCCTGGCCGCGCTGTCGGCGGGCAGCGCTCGCTGCCGGATGGATCGTGGGAAGCGTTCTGTATTACATCCTGGCGTTGTGGGAATATATTAGCGATCGCTTCCTCTACATACCAGATATGGGGCTTGGCTTGCTTGCCGGGATAGCGGCCGCTGAAATCATCAACAGGCGTGCGAGTAGTGCGAGTGCCCAGTCCCGCAATATAGCCGACGCGGTCGTAGCGGGATTGTTCGCGCTGTGGCTGGCAGCGGGTGTAATCATGCTGCTCGACCGGGGCGCGCTGTGGACGAAGTCCGGCGAGGAAGCCCGCTCGCTCGTGGAGCAAGTTCATACGCTGGTCCCGGAAGTGCCGGCGAATCCGGTGTTCATCGTCCGCAACCTGCCCGACTCGTATTACCAGCAGATCCCTCCGGGCAATACCGGTCCCTATCTGTTTCGCAACGGCTTCGACTACGCCTTGCGCTTTCGCTACGGGCGGGATGATATCGTTGCCTTCGCTGAAGGCAGCGTGCCCGTCGATGTCCCTGCCGCCGACACGATCCTGCTCTCTATAGATAGTGGGCATGTAAAAGTGATTGGCGGGAGCAGGTGAGCAACCCCTACCGGCGAGCCGGACGGAAGCGCCGTAAGGTTCTCTCAAACTGCCGGGGCGCGACCAGCGCACGAGTCCATCACACGCTTGCGGGTAGGCAGGACTCGTGGCCACGTGATGAGACCTGCCAGGATGCCGCGCAGCCTGGCGCGAGCCGGGGGCTGTCTAATATTACGCATTGCCTGGAGTATAAAACGTGCCTGGGCTCTTGCAATGCGCCCCAGATTTCGTCTGATTATCTTGCCGGGCACATCCTTTGCGAGCAGGTAGATTAAGTTGCGTCCCACATAGTATGACGCCAGAGCACCACCCCCCGTAGCGCTGAGGCGATGGCGCACTTTCGCGGTGGGCACGTAGACGGTCCTGAAGCCGCGAAGGCGCGCACGCAGGTTGAGGTCGACATCCTCGCAGTACATCCAGAGCTGTGGGTCTAATACCCTGTAGGGAGGGTCGGTGCCGCCGCATTCCGCTAGTTCCGCCAGGACCTCGCGACGGTATGCACCTGCCGCGGCGCATGGGCCGAACACCTCCTCTTCCCGCTCGTACTGCCCGGTATCGCGCTGCCAGACGCCACGGCTGTTGGGCACGCCGTCCAGGCCATAATAATCGCCCGTAGAATGAAAATAGCCGGGCTTGTCGTAGAGCATGAGCTTGCTAGCCGCCATGCTCGCCCAGGGATTGCGCTCCAGGCCGCCCACCAGCTCGCCCAGCCACTCGGGAGCGGGCACGGCGTCGTTGTTCAGCAGCACTATTATCTCGCCGTGCGCCTCTTCAAGCCCCGCGTTGACCGCCGCCACAAAGCCATGCCCGCGCCTCCCCGGCAGCCTAACGACTGTCTTTACCTCCGGGTAACCGAGCAGCATCTCATAGGTATTGTCGGTGGAAGCATCGTCTACCACAATAATCTCGAAATCACGGAAAGTCTGCACCCAGAGCGCTTCGAGGCATTCGGGCAATAGGTGAGCGCCGTTGCGGGAAGGAATGATTATTGAAATGCGGATTGCGGATTGCGGATTGCGGATTGTTTCGGACGCGGCTTGATGCTGCCCCGCTAGATTTTCTAAGCCCGGCATATAGTATTGCTCATAAGCTTATGCACAATAGTCCCACCCGTCTCGCAATCCGCAATCCGCAATCCGCAATTATCCCGGTATCCCCACTGTCTCCACGCCCGCCAGATAATCGGCCAGGGCATCCTGCCAGGGCCGGAGTAGTATGCCTGCGTGCGCGCCAACCATGTTCTTGAGAGTGGAGTAAGGGGGTGTGGGGGCGGGGCGTTTGAAATCGGCGAGGGCTGTGGGGGTGATAGGTATTTGCTCGCGGCCGGTGAGGCGCATGATCTCCCGGGCGTATTCGTAGCGCGAGCACTCGCCTTCATTGACCATATGGTACCAGCCGTACAACCCGGTCTCTTGCAACTTGAAAAGCGCTTCGGCCAGGTCCTCGGCATAAGTGGGTGTGGCTACCTCGTCGGCCACCACGCTCAGAGCGCCCCTGGCGTCTGCGGCACGCACAATCTTATGGATGAAGCTATCGCCCTGCCTGCCGTAAAGCCATGAGACGCGCGCAATATAGAACTTCTGCATCAGATGCTCGACGTAAATCTCCCCTGCTCGCTTGGAAGTGGCGTAGACTCCCCTGGGATTTGGAGCGTCGAATTCGATGTATGGCGTGTGGCGCGTCTCATCGAAAAAGACCATATTCGTGCTGACATAGACCATCTGCGCATTGGCCGCCACGCAGGCAAGCGCCAGGTTGCGTGTACCCAGCCCGTTCACCGCGAAGGCCGTCTCGGGCTCGCTCTCGGCTCCATCCACATTCGTATAGGCGGCAGGGTGTATGACAGTGTCCGGCTTGAAATCGAGGATCGCCTCCTCGATCCCCTCCGGATCGGTAATATCGCATTCCGGCCTGTTCAAATGCAGCAAAGTATGCCCCGCTGCTTCCCCCTGCCGGACAAGCGCCTGTCCCAACGTGCCTCTTGTACCTGTAATCGCTATGCGCATTGGTGGACCAAGTTGTCAGTTGTCAGTTGTCAGTTGTCAGTAGACTTTAGCTATCAGCTTTGAGCTATCGGGCGTCCGTCGTCGCTAATCCGCAATCCGCAATCCGTCACCCCCCTGTCCAGAGGGCCAGTAGAAGCGCCAGGGCTGCCACCGGGAGGGTCGCGGCCCAGAGGAGGCCTGTTGCTTCGCCTGCGCGGCGGGCGGGTGCCCAGCGTTCGGAGACTATCTTGAACGTTATATAGGCGAAAAGCGTGCCTACTATAAAGATGGCGACCGCCCAGGGGGTATCGCCCGGGGCGGGCAGCGCTATCACAGTCCAGAACGCTGCGAGAGCCACAGTCTGGAAGAGGCGACCGGCGTACTCGCCTGCGCCCCCTTCGCTGCCCGCCGCCTCTCGGCTCCAGCCAGACCACCATGGTAGCGCGAGCAAGAGCGCAACGCCCGCAAACAATCTCACCAGGGTTTGCTGCGCGGTTAGAGGCGCCGCGGTGAGGCCCGACAGAGTAAGCGTATTAGCTCCGGATACCTGCACGAGCGCGGCTGCAAGCAATAGTGTCGGGAGCAACCCCGCCAGAAGCCGCCCCAGGTGGTGCTCTCCGCTCATCGCGTCCGGTCCCGGCGGCGTGCTCCGTCCTTCGCGCAGCCGCAACAGCGCGTTTGATACCGGCTGCACCGCCAACAGAAGCAGCAAAATAAGGAGGTCGCCCACTGCACCAATCTGACGCTCGATAGGGCTTCCACCGGCCGGCAGCAACGCCAGAGCCAATAGTGGAGCGATCGCGCCAATCATCGACAAGACTGTTTCACCCGGATGTGAGGTTGCCGTGGGCGAATCGCCCGGCCTCTGCCAGCGTACCGCCCCTTGCCGGCCGAGCAGTTTCAGGAATGTATAGAGCGGCTGCAAAGGACTGTAAAGCCGCGTCTGGCTCCGGTAAAGCCGTGGTGAGAACAACGGACGCACCATACCCACCAGCCACTCGCCCAACAAAGCTACCAACGCCGCGAATACCACCCCAGGATAGAGCAGCACTGTCAATGCCCAGGCTCCCGTAGTTTGCCGAGCATCCATCTGCAACCGCGCCACTCCTCTCAAGTCTTCAGCCGATTACCACGGGCAGTGTATCACAACAACGCGCATGGGGACAAGAAGGTAGTTGCCAGTAAACGTTCAGAAATGGGGAAGAGAAACTGTCGTAGGGGCAGACCCACGTGTCTGCCCTGGTGGGGTACCAATTCTCTATCCAAGCAGGGCAGACACGTGGGTCTGCCCCTACATCCCAATTCTGAACGCTTACCTTTGACGATTGTAGGGCTGGTACAAAGTGGGTGCCTGGAGTGCTCCATTGACCTTGCCATTCTGAGCAAAGCGAAGAATGACAGGGCATACTTGGTGGCCCTCCCCGGAAGATTCTCGACTTTGCATCAGCCGTGCCTCTAAGCCTCGGGCAGCTTCACCAACAATTTTGGCGCAGCTAGCAGGAGCGCGGGAGCATGGAAAGGTTGACAACCGCCAACTCCCGTCTTGCATCGCCATCCAACTTCGGGCATAATACCTAAATTATGGCCTCCCGAACCGGCAGCCTCCTGGAGAAGATGAGAGATGCGTTATCTTGGTAATAAAGACAGCTTGCTCACCTTTATTGATGACGTGCTGGCGATGCATCGTGCCACCAGCACCCCGGCGCGCCCTCTCTGCCTGTGCGACCCATTCACAGGCACCACCTCCGTGGCCCGCCATCTTAAGCGGCAGGATTGGCGCATAATCTCAGGCGACCTTATGTCCTACTCCTACGCCTTCCAACACGCATACATAGCCCTCAACGAAGCGCCCACTTTCACAAGCGTGATCGATGCGGGCATACTCGATCCCGGTATTACTCTGTCGATGCCGATACAGCGCGTGATCGCGCACCTCAATAACCTTCGGGGCGTGGAAGGCTTTTGCTATCGAAACTACTCGCCCGACGGTGCGGAGGGCCGGCGTTATTTCACCTCGGCAAATGCGTTGCGCGTGGACGCCATCCGTAAAGAGATCAACTGGTGGTCGGAGATGGGCTGGCTTACCGAGAGCGAGCGCTACCTGTTGCTGGCGGCCCTTATAGAAGCCGTGTCTCGGGTCGCTAACGTGGCGGGCACCTACGCCGCCTACCTCAAAGGCTGGGACCCCCGCGCCCACCGTCCTCTCATGCTCGGCGTGCCTCAGATCGTGCACAGCGCCTATGAGCATAGCATCAATCAGGCCGACGCTAACGAGCTGGTGCCCGGCTGCGAGTGCGATCTCCTATACATAGATCCTCCTTATAACTCGCGCCAGTACGCCACGAACTACCATCTCCTCGAAACGCTGGCCCTGGGCGATGAGCCCGAGATAAAGGGCATAGCTGGCCTCCGCACGCTCAACGGAAAATCATCTGCTTACTGCAAGACCGGCCGCGCTGAAGAGGAGCTGGCGCGCCTGGTTTGCGATGCCAAAGCCGGTTGGATTCTCATGAGCTATAACAGCGAAGGCATTATCTCGCATGAGCGGATCGTAGAAATCCTCTCGCAACGCGGCAACGTCGAGGTCTACGCCTGCGAATACCGCCGCTTCCGCTCCGACGCCGATAGCGACACCCGCCGCTATAAAGACAAAAGCACAGTCCAGGAAATGCTCTACTGGGTCAAGACAAGCCCATGACTTTACACCAAGCCAAAAAATCAATCCGCAACGCCCAGAGGGCACCCAAATCCGCAATCCGCAATGGAGAGGTCCGCAATTCGGTGAGGGATCCGAGAAACCGGCTGAACGATCTCACGGGGCGGGAATGGGTGCACTTTCTGTCGTCCGTGGAGGCTACGGCCTACCCTACCAGCGGGCCGCAGTCGTACGGGCACAATCTGCGGCGGATGCACCCTTCGCCCAAGCCGCCTCAATTGATGGGGCGCATAGTGGAGTTCTTTACGCGGCGCGACGAGTGGGTGCTCGACCCCTTTATGGGCGTAGGAGGCACTCTACTTGGCTGCTCGCTGGCCGGGCGTAACGCGGTTGGGGTGGAGCTATCGGCTGATTATGTGGATACTTACAGGCGAGTGTCGGCTCAGGAGAGCCTACCTCTCCAGACGGCGCTGGTGACCAATTCGCGGCATTTGCTCGAGTGCCCGCAGGTGACATCGCGCCTCTTCGATATGGTGCTCACCGACCCGCCCTACGGCAATATGATGCGCCGTCCCCAGAGCGGCGAGAAGAAGAAGCGTACAGGTGACGCCTCGGCAACTCCATTTACGTCAAGCCCACAAGACCTGGGCAACCTTAGCTATCCCGATTTCTTGAGCGAGCTTACCGGCATACTTTCTCTCTGCCTGGGCCTGCTCAAGCCGTCGGGCTACATGGTGATCTTCGCCAAAGACCTCCAGCCAACCGCCCAGCACCACAATATGCTGCACGCCGACCTGGTGATACGCCTTTCAGCCCTCGATGGCCTTGCCTACCGGGGTTGCAAAATCTGGTACGACCAGACCCCTCGCCTCTACCCGTTCGGCTACCCTTACAGGTTCGTAGCCAACCAGCTTCACCAGTACATCCTTATCTTTCAGAGAGCAGCATAATTCAGGTTCACGGGAGGTCTTGTGCACGGGGCGCAGGGGGTTCTCCCCTGCCGGGGTGCGGGGTGTTCCCCGAAACCCTTCATTCCCTATACCTTCATAAACATACACCAGGGCGTATAATAGCTCATGGGCAATCAGGACGACCACGAAGACAAATACCGCATTCTAGTAGAGCAGGCCTCGGACGGGATCGCTATTTACGACCAGGAAGGTAAAATAGCCGAGGTAAATACCCGTACCTGTGAGCTTATCGGCTATACGCGCGACGAACTGCTGACCCTCAACGTCTCCGACGTAATTGCACCCCAAAACCTTGCCGAAACTCCTCTGCGCTACGAGGAATTGAGAAGCGGCAAGTCTCTGCTCGGCGAGCGCATTATCTTGCGCAAAGATGGCATAACTCTGCCCGTCGAGCTGAGCGCGCGCATGCTGAGTGACGGGCAATTCCAGGTGATTATCCGCGATATTACTCAGCGCAAGGTCATGGAAGAAGAAATCCGCCGCTCGCGCGATTTCTACCTCACTCTTCTCGAAGATTTCCCGGCTATGGTCTGGCGCGCGGACACGGACGCCAAGTGCAACTATTTCAATCGCACCTGGCTCAACTTTACAGGCCGCACCGAGGAGCAGGAGATGGGGGACGGCTGGGCCGAGGGTATTCACCCCGACGATCTTGCTCGCTGCCTCGAAGTCTACCTGACCGCCTTCCACCAGCGGCAGCCGTTCGTAATGGAATACCGCCTGCGCAGATACGACGGAGAATATCGCTGGATTCGCGACCACGGTGCGCCCTTTAACGACCTGGACGGTACCTTCGCGGGCTACCTGGGCAACTGCTTTGACACCACCGAGCGCCGGCGGGCGGACGAGGAAGTACGGAGGCTCAACTCCGAGCTTGAGCACCGCGTTGTCGAGCGCACGGCCCAACTCAGGGCCGCCAACCGGGATTTGCGTGCGGAAATTGCAGAGCGCAAGCGGCTAGAACGCCAGGTACGCGAGCAAGCCGAGAAGATCAAAGAGCAATATGAGCGGCTTGCACATATCATCGATGAGATGCCGGTCGGGGTCTTCATCGCTGAAGGGGATCCCCAAACACGCTCTATCACGTGGAGCCTCGTGAACCATGTGGGCAATGAGCAGCTTGGGTTGGGCATCGAGCCTGCCAGCATGGTGAACAACAGGTCATATTCCTTCTTCCGGCCTGATGGCATACCGCTCAGCGACGACGAAATGCCGCTCCAATCGACCATTTTCACAGGCACAGCCGCCCCACCCACCGAAGTCGTGCTGCGCTTCCAGACAGGTGATGAGCGTACCTTCCTGCTCACTTCTGCTCTTCTGAGTGAAGAAGACGGCAAGCGTGAGGCGATCATCATTGCCCAGGACATCACCGAGCGCAAGCAGGTCGAAGAAGAGCATGTCCAGTTGCTTCAGCGCGAGCAGGAGGTGCGCCAGCAGGCAGAGTCTGCGGTGCAGGTACGCGACGAATTACTCGCCATCGTATCGCACGACCTGAAAAATCCTCTGGCAGCTATCAAGGGCAACTCGCAGCTAATCCGGCGGCGTTTTACCCAGACAGATGGGCAGGATATGGACCGAGCCCTGGCCCCGGTTACGCGCATCGACGAAGCAGCCAGCCGGATGAACGTGCTGCTGAACGATTTGCTCGACTTTGGCAGGCTCCAGGCGGGCCAATCACTTACGCTTCAGCGCAGGGCGACCGATCTGGTGGCGCTGATTCGCAAGGTAGCCCCCGAGTTCCAGCAGACCACCGAACACCATCTCATTGAGGTCAAGACCGAGCTTCCCTACCTGATCGGGCTCTGGGACAATATGCGCCTGGAACAGGTGCTGGACAACCTGATGTCAAATGCGATCAAATACAGCCCCAACGGCGGCGAGATCGTGCTGAAGGTTGCCCGTGAAACCGATAGTGAAAGGCGGGATTGGGCGGTTCTCAGCGTATGCGACCATGGGATAGGCATTGCCTCAGACGATATCCCCCACGTTTTCGAGTGGTTCCGGCGGGCCAGGAACGCCTCAGGCCGCATCAGCGGCGCCGGTATCGGCCTCGCCAGCGCCAACTATATAGTCACCCAACACGGAGGCACTATTACAGTCACCAGCGAGCCGGGAAAAGGCTCTACCTTCACGGCGAAACTACCACTCTAAAAACTGGTTTCCAATCTTTTCTTAATATTCGGTTGATACAATAGCCCGGAGTACGACCGCCCTATACCGAAACTATCCCGAAAGGCATCCATGCCGGCCTTGCCGCTCAAGACGGCGGCAATCGATCGCGCGTTCACACTAATCATCATGCTATCCAATACACCCGATGAGCAACCGGACGGGTCCAGCCTTTATTCAAAGCTGCGTGCAGCGCGCAGGGCGCAAAGGCGCGCCTTGCTACGCACCGCATTGCCTCTGTTGGGACTGGTGCTTCTGGTCGGCGCGGGCTTGCTCCTTTTGAGCACCAATTTAGCGGTCTCTTCATCTTCAGTTACTGTAACCCCCACTTCCGAAGCCGTGGCTACTTCGACCATCGCCGCTAAATCCGGCTTGATCTCCGATCCCCCGCCAACACCGGCCTCGACCGGCACATCCCTCACCGCCGACGCCCGCACCGCCGACGCCCGCACCGCCGACGCCCGCACCGTCTGCCGCTGTAGCCGGCCAACAATTACCCCTCTCCGGGAAGCGCATCGGGCTTGATCCCGGACATGGGCCAAGAGGCGATATGGGAGCCGTGCTGACCGATCCCAGCACGGGCAAGCTTATATTGGCCGAGGCTGAATTCAACCTGGACGTTGCGCTACGTTGCCGGGACATCCTTGTGGCGCGTGGCGCCAGTGTCGTACTGACACGAGAAACCGCCGATACTTTCACCGCTCCCTGGCCGGTCGACGCCAACGGTGACGGTATAGTAGGCGCGTCGGGAGATGATTTGCAGGAGCGTGTGGATATCCTCAACAATTTTCACGCTCAGGCCTTCATCAGTATTCACGCGAATGCCGGCACACTTGATGCAGCGCATCAAGACTTACAGGTGATATATTGCGGCACTTCTGATTGCGTGGCTCCCACACAGAGCAAACTCCTGGGCCAGTTCGTGCTCCAGCAGCTGACAAGCAAGCTGGCCGGCGCAGGTTACCCCGCGCAAGACGGCATTCTGGAGACCGACCTGGCCTCCAACTCGTCAAATCCCCCTCTGCACGACTTCCTGCTTGGCCCCGTCGTCCCGCCCAGGCACGTGCGCGCCACAACAATGCCCGGCGTATTGGGCAAATCGCTGTATGTAAGCTCCCCACAACAAGCCGCCGAGCTCAATAAGGACAGCGTGCGCCAGGCTATAGCTCTCGCCTACGCCGATGCATTGCAGGAATATTTCGCGGGGAACTAGTTGTCAGTTGTCAGTTGTCAGTAGACGGCAGGGGCTAGGGGCTAGGGGCTAGTAAGCAGCAGCCGCTCGTCGGTCATCCGTCAACTGACAACTGACAACTGACAACTTCGTCAATCAGCTATCACAATTTTATCAAGGTTCTGCTCGGGCGGGGGAAACTGCGGGTTCATGGCTTCCAGGGTGTCGGTGATGGTGCGGGCGATAACGAGGTTGCGATACCATTTCTTATTAGCCGGTACCACGTACCAGGGCGCATAATCGCTCGAACATTTGTTGATAGCATCCTCATAGGCGGCCATGTAGTCGTTCCACAGGGCACGCTCCACAAGGTCACCGCTCTGGAATTTCCATTGCTTATCGGGAGTGTTGATGCGGTCTTGTAAGCGCCTCTTTTGCTCGTCTTTGGAGATATGCAGGTAGAACTTCAGCACTACCGTGTCATTCAGGGAAAGCATCCTCTCAAAATCGCAGATTACGCTGTAGCGCTCTTCCCACACGGCTTCGCGGCACGAGATTGTGCACCCTAACTACCAGCACCTCTTCGTAATGTGAGCGGTTGAAAATGTTTATCATGCCACGCTCAGGCGCTTTATTGTGATAGCGCCATATGAAGTCATGCGCCAGCTCTTCGGCGCTCGGGACCTTAAACGGCCACACCTGGCAGCCCTGGGGGTTGACCCCATCAAAAATAGCCTTGATCGTACCGTCTTTGCCGCCCGTGTCCATAGCCTGGAGCACGACGAGAAGGCTCTTTTTGTGCTCGGCGAACAAACGCTCCTGGAGATCGACCAGCTTCATGCGCAGGGTCTCCAGCTCGTCGGCCACTTCTTCATGGCTTTTATAGTGCTCAGATTCGTCGGGGTTCACGTCGCTCAGCTTGATATGTGTGCCCGGCTCGACCTTATAGCGCGGGTAATCAAAGCGAGGAGTGCCGTCGCCCCCCAGCATTTCGGGTGCAGATAACGTAGCCTCTATACCCTCGTCCGGATTTGTAACGCCTGCGTTGCGATCCTTTTTGTCTCGTTTGCCCTTCTTGTCCTTCTTGCCCATAATGCCCCTTTTACTTCGCTGCATGTAGGAAAACAGATACAGCTGTTGGCTGCGCGTAGCTCGGTGGAACAGATACGGACCATAGTCCCCACATAGGAGTATAGCCTAACGTATGGCCCTATTCAATAGTCAGGGTGTATGCATTCCTGGTTGGAAACATTGTAGGGGCAGACCCGAGTGGCATGGGTTCCAACTAAGCCGGATTTAGGGAGGCGACACGAGCAACGCACCGCGGTTAAAACCGCGTGCTATCTCTACAAAGCCTGCCTTCGCAGGCTAGATGCCCACCATTGTGCCTGATAGATAGCACCATGTTGGCCCTCTTAGTCCGCGAAGGCGGACTTCGTAATCCTAGCACGCGGTTTCAACCGCCGTACGTTGCCCGCAGGACGATTTAGTTGGAACAAACGACACGTGGTTCTGCCCCTACAATCCCGGCTGCCTATCGCCGAGAATGCATAGACCTTGCTCGATTTATTATCTCATTGACGACTCTCCGCGTGCGGTGTAAACTGGCCCGTGGAGATTTACTCCGGGTATGACAGGAGCACTATATGACCATGAACATGAATATAGACGTTCACCTCAACATGGAACGGGGGATGTATGAGCGTCTAGTGGAGCGAGCGCAGGAGTTGGGGTCGCCGCTCAGCGCTGTAGTTCGCGATGCTGTGGCGCTTTATTTCGAGAACCTACCTGTTCCCACCGACCGCAGCACGGTTGCAGCCGTTCCTGACGATCCTATTTGGGACTTGCCGAACCTGAGCGCTACTTATGGCGATCTCAATGCACCGGCAATGCGGGCGTCTCAAAGCCGGGAAGGGGAACAGGGATGACCGCGCCCCTTACACCCGCTCGCCGCGCCATTTTCGTCAATTCGAGCGGTTGGCTCGCTCTTTACAACAGGAACGATCCTCACCACCCCGCCGCTCGCGCCCTGTGGGAGCAGTTGCACGGCCAGCCTGTGCGCTTCGTGACTACCGACTATGTGCTCGACCAGGTTTACACTGTTCTAAAAGTATTCGGCTCACTTCACTCTGCCCAGGCCGTGCAGGCGGTCGTGAAGAACTCGCAGCTTGTACGCCTCTTCATGGTAGATGCTGTGATCTTTGACCGTGCCTGGCGCGTATTCGTTGAGGATGAGCAGCCTCAGTGGACCTTCACCGATTGTGTGAACTTTTCGGTGATCCAGTACCTCGGAATAAGCGAAGTTTTCACCTTCGATCCAAGCTTCGCCCACCCCAGCCTCACGATAATCCCCGGCCAGGTCGCTTGACGAAAGACGAAAGACGAAAGACGAAGGTCATTAGCCTTCGTCTTTCGTCTTTGGTCTCTTCGTCCTTCGTCCTTCGCCCGTCGTCACCCCGCTCCCTGGCCTACCCACACTTCGCCGTCCTCGAAATATTCCTTTTTCCAAACGGGCACGGTTGCTTTGAGCATATCGAGGGCTTCACTGCATGCCGCAAACGCGGCTTGCCTGTGTGGCGCGGAAACGGCAATTACCACGCTGGTCTCGGTGATTGCGAGCTTGCCGGTTCTATGGCGCATGGCTATGCCATGCAGACCATGCCGCCGGATCATTTCGACGCCGATTCGCTGCATCTCCGATCTGGCCATCTCTCCGTAAGCTTCGTATTCCAGAGCGAGCACGTTGCGCCCATGATGGTTGTCGCGCACCGTGCCCACAAAGGTCACCACGGCCCCATCAGCGCCCGTAAGCACAGCCTCCACAACACTATCCACAGAGAGTGGCTCATCAGTCACCTCGAACAGCGAATGGCTCAAATCAATAGTATCCATGTGGTTAGAAATGAGAAATGAGAAATGAGAAATGAGAAGTCAGACGTCAGAAAATCCGCAATCCGCAATCCGTCTCAGCCTCCGCTCACGGGGGGCAGAAACGCTATCTCGTCGCCTTCGCGGACCCGCTCCTCGGGCTTAGCGTATGTGCCGTTGATGGCGTATGCAGCCGTGCCGCTATGGGGGGCAAGGCGGGGATGCTCGCCTACCAGCGTCTCCCATACATCGCTCAATTTTGCGTCAGGCTTGACGTTGAGAGTGCTTTGGGAGGTCCCAACTGCCTCTCGGAACGACGCGAATAGAAGTATTTTCACTTTCATCGGTGATACACTTTCCTTGTTGCTTTTCGAATGCCCGCCTTCGATTCTACAGCTTTCGCCTCTAATTCACAACACTCTCGAGACATCCGGTGGTTTTCGAACCGCACAAGAACGGCTATTATGTGCTGTTTACCAATGAAAAAGAGCCCGCAGGTACCTTCTGGCACCTGCGGGCTCTTTTTCATTGGTATGGCTATTCCCACATAGGGAGTTGCCGTTACGACTTACTGCCTCGACGCCTCGGGAGGGTTGCAGTCAGGGAAGAAAGTGTTGGACACGATCTTCGATGTCTGTCCCCTGGTGGCATTGTTGTTAGGCAGGAAGTATGGGCGGTTGGAGGGTGGTACACACTGCCCTGCCGGTGGTGTACCGCATGGGTACCCACGACATGACCTGGTGCAGTACCAAGCGGTAGATGTATCCGTAGAATGGACTTGACGGGGGTACGTCCTGGAACTGCTGGCCCTAGGGTGCCTCGTTGAAGCCTCTAGCGTTAGAGACTATCTTCGAGATCTGTCCCCTCGTGGAGTTAGCGTTGGGCAGGAAGTAGGGCAGATTGTTCGGTGGTACGCACTGGCCAGCAGGTGGCGCACTGCATGGGTATCCATTGATGAACCCACGAGACGCCAGCCTACCTATGTACTGGTAGAAGGTAGAGCCTACCGGCACGTCCTGGAACATCTGGGTGGTCTGGTTGTCAGAGAAGCCGGCAGAGTTGGAGACTATCTTGGACAACTGGCCCCTGGTGACGTTATTGCCAGGCTTGAAGGTGCCATCGGGGTAGCCGTTGATGATCCCCTTGCAGGCCAGGCAGCGGATGAATGGGTAGAATGTTGAGCCCACCGGCACATCAGAGAAGGTGAGGGTGCAGGCTGTGGGGGTAGCTGTAGGCACGCCGGGCGTGTTGGACGGTACGGGTGTAGCTGTATTACCGCCCGGTGTCTGGGTGGGAGCGGTCGTGCTGGACGGCACGGGTGTAGCTGTATTGCCGCCAGGAGTTTGGGTAGCGGCAGCCGTAGTAGGTGTATCGCTGGGTGGCGCAGTTGTAGGCGTGTTTGAAGGGGCAGTTGTGGGAGTACTGACGGGGCAATCCTGCTTGGTGTACGATAGCATCAAGCCAGGGGTAATGATAGCCTGGTTATATGAGTACTGCGTGAAGTACTGCAGATCACGCTGCACGCCGGTGGTGGCGCTGACGCCGTTCCCACCTGTCTGTGTGCCGTAGACGACTTCGAAGTTGTTGCTATTTTCATGCAGCACCATCTCGAAGTTGACCGGTGCGTTACTCACTTCCAGTGCTACTGCGCTCCATTCCAGATAGTACTGTCCGGTTGGGTGCCGTGCCCGCTGTGGTACTAAACACACCGATGGCCCGTATCCTGTCATGGCCAGGTCGTCCCAGAAGCCGGCGATAGTGTGGTCATAGACAATGACAGGCAAGGCAGCGTTGCCATAAGGGAACGAGCTGCTGACGAACTCCAGTACCCCGTTCGAGCTTGCATACGCATCCGTAAAGGCCTGATCGTAAAGCTTGACCGGGAACGGCAGAGTAATGTGCTTCTCGCAATCGTCGCAGCGGTCACCCACGAGGGTGGTGCCGGGAACGATTGTGCCGACGCCAACTGCGACTGTGTAGTTAGCGCAACTGGTGGGCAGAGCTGTGGGTGTGTTGGTGGGTACAGCCGTGTTGGTAGGGGTGGGTGGGGTACCTGTTGCCGTAGGCGTAGGCGTAGTCGCGCCGCAGCCGGGGAACTTGAACTTGCCCACCCGGGTGTGCCAGGTAGTGGCTGTGGTTGCTGGGTAATATTCGTTGGTGTACCAGAAGGTGCAGTCATCGGATGGGTCGATGGACATATTGCTATAGTCCCCCCACCTGTCGCCTGTGCCTAGCTGCGAGCCTGTGCCCGCGAATAGGGTAGCTTCGCCCTGGGCCAACTGGCCCAATGGGTCGGAGGCAAGACGCCCAGCATATCGGATAGAGGGATAGGTGGTGCTGCTCGATACGCTGTAGCCCACCGCTATATTGCCATTACCATCCATTGCCATGCTTCCCATCCAGCGGTTATCGGTGTCGGGAGCATATGTGCCTTGCTGGTATATGAAAGGTGCGCCGTTGGGATCGCGCAACTCGTACCAGCGCACTCCCGCCTGATCGTTGCCGTTCGCATCAACGCTTTCGTTGGTGAGCAGCACTTCATGGTCGCCCATATTGCGGTAGGCAAGCCTGTACATGGTATGGTCGCCGAGTGTGTCCAGGTAGGCAGAATTGCTGACCCCTGGCTGGGGTATGCAGTTGCGGGCAAGGCCGCAAAGGTCTGGATCCCACGGAGCTGCATTGATATTAGTAGGGCCGGTGAAAGTAGAGTTGGCGGGAGTGGTCCAGTCTACATGGTACTTCCACAGGCGCAGTTGGGTGGCGTTTCCTTCGACTGAGAGGAAGAAGTTAGGCTCACCCGCAGGTGGAGGCGTAGCGCCGTCCAGGTCGGTGGGGAGGATATTGGCGTAGAAGTTGCCGGGATTAAACTCCTGGAAGGTGGCTGACAGACCCGCGAGCATCCTGTTGCGGTCGAAGGCCACAGCCGACGGGTGGAAGCTTGTTCCAAAAACGTTGGCAGTCATGTAATATGCGTCGGGCCATACGCCGTACTTCTCGTAGTCATATAAGTCCGTAGTGCTCATCTGGAAAGCATAGCGGTTAGTACGCCCCGGTGGGATCGCCCGTCTGGGAAACGGCGATACACATATCGTAGGGAGTAGAGGAGGTGAACTGGCTTATGAACCAGCGGTCCGCAAGCTGGTCATAGAGTGCAATTGGGTCACCGTCGTTGTGCGTCTGGCAAGCTCCGCCGAAGCCCGACCATAACGTATTGACGGCTCTGGCGGTTTGCACTACATTGCCACTCTTGTCGAAGATCTCGAATGCAGTGTTGACGATCTGAACGTAGTTGTTGGGGCCAACATCGCCGTTGGTATCGGGCGGATAGCAGCCGCACCCTGATGTGGTCGCGCTCACACCCTCAAATGTGAGGAGTGGTGTAGGCATCGCCAGGGGGCCAAAGAAATTCTGGACAACAGGGTCTTTGATGTGTGTACTTAGCAACGGGGAACGGGTTGGTTGTTCTCGTTCTCCTCTTTCTTTATCTGGACGGGCGCAGGAGGGATATCGCGCAGCGGAGGCGAAGTGTCGTGCTTGATCTCGCTGACGACCCGCACACCGTTCGGATATGTCTGTACGGCGGGGGACTGTTGCCCATCCTGCGAAGCGGGTGCGGCGGCTGCGACGCTAACCCCGCCGCTGGGTGCTGCGGGCTGGACGGCCTTCACAATGGGAGCGCTGCCCGCGCTCGCTGCCGGTTGTGAGCCTATCCGGCTGATGAGCAGCCCAAATACGGCTACGATAATCAGCGCGAACCCAATACCTATTTGCCTTTTCTTATTCGCCATAGTTCTAGCTCCTTCCTTTGATAAAACCTGAGAACATAGGGTGCCGAAAAGTTATAGAGCCAATATTCGCCACATACGATCATGGTCGGCGGACAACGATGTGACGCGACGAAGGAATTATACATCAATCATTGTCTAACCACAATCGCTGTAGCCTTCTCGCCCGCGATCCCACGGTGGCTGATGCGGTTTTTTTCGTCCGGCGATAGCTCAGACATTCGTCCGCCGCCGGGAAGCTCGAAGATAGGGTCGTAGCCGAAGCCACCGTCGCCTCTGGGCTCATGGGCAATGTGCCCCTCAACAGCCCCGTCCACTATATGTTCTTCGCCCGTGGGGCTGATAAGAGCGATTACACACCTGAAACGGGCGCGTTCGTTCCGGGTCGGGCACCCCTTCCAGGCGCGCCAGTAATGCCTCGTTACGCTGTTGCGCCGTGGTGTCGGGCCCGGCCCACCTGTTGCTCAAAACACCCGGCCCGCCTCCCATCGCATCCACTTCAAGGCCGCTATCGTCGCCCAGCACCCAAACTCCCTCTGCCCGAAGCTCATCGGGCAGGGCACCGTGAAAAGCTCGCGCCTTGAGCAGCGCGTTCGCCTCGAACGTATCACCGGTTTCGGCCACCTCCACCCAGACCTCGATCTCGTTAGGCGAAACCACCTTCGCACCAGGCACGCCCTCGAAGAGCCTCCTGTATTCCCTCAGTTTGCCCGGATTGGTAGTGGCAACCAGCACAGTAGGCATATAATACTCCTTGTGAATGTTGATGAAGGACAACAGCGAATGCAACCTGATATAGCCATACATATTGTCGAAATAGCTGATGAGCTACGTGCTCTTGCTACGAATGGTCTCCACTGGGCATCGAATGAATATGACCATGCTCGCTATGATAAGGCGCTACAGCTTGCCGCGCAACTGTTGAGTTTGTCCGACACTCGGGAGGCTGCCGATATAGAGCGGCTGTTCAGGGGCGATCTCGGCATCCGCTCGCCGCTTACAGGCGTGTCTGCTGCCGTCTTCGATGACAAAGGTAAGATACTTCTGACTCAACGCATGGACAACAGCAAGTGGTGCATGCCAGGCGGGCTGGCAGATGTAGGGGAGTCGCCTTCAGCGGTCGCAGTGCGCGAGGTGTGGGAAGAAACGGGCCTTCATGTCAAACCCAGGCTGTTGATCGGTGTCTTTGACTCGCGTCTTTCCGGCTCACTTGTTGCTCTGCACCTGTATCATCTTGATTTTCTCTGCGAACCGACCGGCGGCGAACTTGCTCTTACTAACGAAACAATTGCCTATGGCTATTTCTCCGAGGAAGAAACGCGCAGCCTGACGATGCATGGCAGCCACGCCCGGCGCATTCCATTTGCGTTCCAGGCGCATAGAAGCGACCATTGGGAGGCTGTTTTCCAGTAAAATTGTCGACGGACGACCGACGCTCGTCGCTAGAAGGGAATATATGGAAGATTGGACAAGCCATGACTTCGCGCGCAATTGGGATGCGGGCGCTCTCAGCCATAATCTCATGCGCGCAGAACAGCTTGATATTCTGTTGTCGATTGTGGCTGATCTGTATCGCCCTGGCACCACAATACTCGATATTGGCATGGGCTCGGGGCGCGTAGAAGAGATGCTTTTCGAGCGCATTCCCGAGGCAACTGTGGTGGGCACAGACTTTTCGGAGGCGATGCTCCAGCTTGCCCATGCTAACCTCACCCCCTACCGCGACCGATACGAGGTGGTCATGCAAGACCTCACGCGACCCCAGGACGCCAGGCTGCCGGAGCGCGACTACGCTATCGCCTTTAGCGTGCAGGTGATACACAATGTGGCGCACACCCACAAAAGAGAGACTTTCGCCTTCATCGAGCGTGCCCTTGCACCAGGCGGCATTTTCCTTTTGCTCGACCGCATACGCGTCTCCACGCCCGGCCTTTTCCCGGCCTACCTAAGCATGTGGGACCGTCTCGACCGCGAGCGTAGTATCGACCCCGCCATGAATCGCAGAGAAGGCGCGACTTTCGATGAGCACGAGCTTTCGGTAAGCACCCGCGGAGACCAACCCGCAACCCTCGAAGAACATCTCCAGTGGTTGCCCGAAGCAGGCTTTGCAGAGGTCGCGTGTCTGCACTTGCATGGGAATAGGGCGCTGTTTGCAGCGAAAAAGAAGTAAAGGGTCAGGGGTCAGGGGTCAGGGGTCATGGATGGTCCTCTGTCCATTGATCTCTCATTCCTTACCCGCTCTCGTAGCGAGTCGATCGATTGCAACTCTCCGGTCTCATTGTCCCTGTAAAACCAGTGCTCCCAGCCGTTCAGAGTTGGCACGCCCAGCAGTTTCGCCCCGAGCGAGTGGATAGAGCCGAATTGGTCGCCCGCATGGAGGGTTCCATCGGCGGCCACGCGAGCGCTATTTCCATTCTTATTAAGATAGAGTGTGTCGCCCGGCTGCAGAAGTCCCGCTTCGAGCAGCCTGCCAAATGGGATGCGCGGGGCGTCGCGTTTGGTCGTTGTAATATAGAGGTCTTCTTCGAGCGCAGGCGGCATAATGGAGTCTATCCGCTTCTGAGCCACTTTCACGTAATTAGCGTCTCGCTCGATGCCGATCCAATGGCGGTGCAGCTTCTTTGCGACGGCTCCTGTGGTGCCGGTGCCGAAGAAAGGGTCAAGCACCACGTCGCCTGGATTGGATGAAGAGAGAATAACGCGATAGAGCAATGCTTCCGGCTTCTGGGTGGTGTGGGCTTTCTCCCCGTCTACATGTATGCGCTCGGAGCCTGTGCAGAGAGGTATCTCCCAGTCGGAGCGCATCTGCTTCTCGTCGTTCAGGTTGCGCATCGCCGCATAGTTGAAGGTGTACCGCTTCTGCTCCTTCGATTTCTTCGCCCAGATGAGAGTTTCGTGGGCGTTGGTGAAGCGCACTCCCCTGAAGTTGGGCATAGGATTGGCTTTTTCCCAGATTATGTCATTTAGAATCCAGAACCCCAAATCCATCATAATCTTCCCCACCCGGAAGATATTGTGGTAGCTGCCGATCACCCAGATAGTACCATCGTCCTTCAACACCCGGCGACAGGCTGACAGCCACTGCTCTGTGTAGCTGTCGTACGCCTCGAAGTCATCGTAGCGGTCCCATTCGTCGTCAACGGCGTCCACCTTCGTATTGTTGGGCCGCCAGAGCTCGTTTTGTAGCTGGAGGTTATATGGAGGGTCAGCAAAAATGAGGTCGACGCTTCGCTCAGGCAGCGTGGCGAGGATGGTGAGATTGTCGCCTTGCAGGATGGTGTCACGAGGAAGTTCGCTCATCAATCAGCCAACCCAGTCCAGATTAATTTCTATCTCTGCGCGGATTCGCCAAAGTGTGAGCCTGTCATGCGAGGCGCGAATAACTTTCCCAATGCGCTTTGCTTGCGTGTCGAGATCGGGATGGTGAAGGACTTTTCGTATAAACAAGGCTGCCTCATATTGATCAACTGCCAGATATACCAGGCAATAACCAGCATGACGGAGGTGAGCTCTATAGAAATCTGCATCTCTCGTGAAAAAAGTGGGGCGTCGCAGCCCGTGTAGGAGAGGAATTATGGCATCGTCCTTAATACCTAAATATCCTAGGTCCGCTCCAATACCGCGAACGGAAATGCGCCAACTCCTCAGAAGTTGGCGCTGGTTTTCGGCAATATTCTCATCCAGAATATTCATGCAGAAATGAATTCTACAAGATATTCATTTGCATGTTCGGTGAAAGCCAATCCAGCCAGCCGTACTGCTTCAGCAATGGCTTCTTGGCTGACTGTACCTCGCCAGTCTGCGCTTATGCTTTCCCAGGACAGCCCCATGGCTACCTGTTCCAGCACGTCAGCAACCAGCACTCGCGTGCCCCGGAACGTGGGTTTGCCATGGCAAATCTCCGGGTCAGCCACAATATAGCGTCCGATCACTTTACCTGCCAAAGTCTTGCCTCCCTTTACTTATTAGACGTACCCGATAATGGCATTATACACCAGCCTCGGGGTTCTAATACTCACGCCTATTTGACGCTCAAGCTCAGAACCGCGAAGGTGAGGAAGCGGGTATCGGCGCTGGGCGGCGCGACTTTGCTGGGGCGCACGCCGCTTTCCTGAGAGGATAGTTGTATCAGGTTCCTGCCCGGTGATAGGGTCAGGTCGTAGCTTACGGTTTGTATGGCCGTCGTGATGGGCGTTGAGGCCACTCGCGCTCCGTTCAGGTCGACCAGCAAGGTGTGGGGCTGGTAATAGGCCACCACTTTCATCTCCAGCTTCACCGCTCGCGGCTTATCCGTGGCGTTCACAACAACCGCCTGCACAGGGTCGTTCCCCACCCATCGTAGAATGCCGTTTGCCCCCTTCTCGGGAGCTTCCCACCCGTCCAGCAGCAGGATTGGCATCACGGTCGTGGTCGTTACAGGCGGCACCGCGTATATAGTCGCCGTGCTATCGTCCTCTACCGGCTGTGCCCCCGGCAATATGTCTTGCACCAGCGAATTGGCGGTTCTGTACTTGCCGGGGTCGAGCCTCCATTTGTAGATCACTATGTAGCGCAGGTCGAAATAGCGCAGTATGGCGGGCGCATAGGTAGATGGGTCGGGATTGGAAACGATGTCTTCTTTGGCGGGTAGTGCCAGGTCCCAGAACCAGCGCACGACCGGCGTTTCCTGGGCGAAGCAGTAACAGGGCTTGCGAGCCACCTGCCCGCCTACAATCTTCTTGTGGTGGATGGAGGACAATGCCTGAGAATATTCCGCGTAATCTTTGTCGATTATGGGCACCTCCAGCAGCGCGTAAGCCTCCGGGTCCTGGGCCAGCTTGTAGAAGTACTGCGGAACCGGCTGGCTGACGATATGGTAGCTGATCGTGCTGAACTCGCCGGCGATTATCACGGCAGCGAGACCCATAACTGCGTAGCCCACTGCCCTATTAGCGAAAATAACGCTAAATCGCTCTCTAAGCGCTTTCCAGCCGAAACCTGCCAGCACTCCAAGGCAAAGGATTGCCGTCAGCGAGAAGCGGCCAGGATCGCGGCTGATATTGAAGAAGGGGACATTGAGGAGAAGATCGTAGGGGAGCGGTATCTGTATCCCACTTGAACCGAAGGTGTCCGTGCCGCCGAAATGGAGCACCGGGCCAAGTGTCAGCGCCGCGAAAACCAGCCCGAATATGGCCCACTGGTAAACTTTCTTCCAGTAGAAAATCAATCCTGCTACTGCCAATAAAATGGGTATGTAACCAGCATTGCTCACGCCCAATACGTCGCCATACTGGTTGCCCGGAAAGCTCTGGGCGGTTGCCCAGCCGCCCCATAGGGGGTTGCTGCCGTTGGGTGTAACAAAAGCTGTCAGGTCCCAGGAATGGTCTATGGTCTGCGACAGCGGCGGTGTGAGCGCGTAGCCGGGGTTCAGGGCAGCCGTGATGGTTGTATAGAGCAGCGGCGACAGGAGCAGAAGCGCGCCGCCCGCAATAATCGCCAGGTATCGAACGATGTTGAGGCGCTCCTTCCAATCGCGCCCACGGAGCAGCAAATAGATCGCGTACATAAGGCTGAACAGCGACATATATACGAAGAACTGCCAGTTGGTGAGAGCGTTGAATACGTAGAAAACGACGGCACCCAGGAGCCACTTCCAGGGAGGTCGCGCCGCGGGCTCACCCACGTATTCTTTGGAGGTAGCTTTCACCAGGCACAGAATATAGAGAGGCATCCACTCCATCGACATCTGGTCGGCCTGGCCTGCGCCCATGTACTGCCAGCGCGCCGGGTTGCAGAACGCGTAGACCGCACCCACCAGCCACAACTCAAATCTGCCCAGGCCAAGCCCGCGCCCCAGCGCATAGGCCGCCATGCCCGTAAAGACGAACGAGCTTATTATGACGAGGTTAGTGGTGAGCAGTGGGCCGAGCGTGACGGTCAGCGGCAGAGCCAGCACCCCGTTCAAAGGCGCGAACGTATGGAAAAGCAGGTCGGTGCCGTTGGCGTAGTAGATATAGTCTGTGAAGAATGGGTTGGTGTGCAGGTCCAGCAGCGCGTAGCGCATCCACCACAGGTTCCACATGTTCTGAAAGCCATCGGTGGTGCCGGGGAGGTGGTCTGCCATAACAGGCAGCAGAGCACGCAGCAGGAAAAGGGTGATAACCAGGTAGCCGAGCCAGGGTAGCAGCGCTGTCCCCTTGCTCGATAATCGGGACTTATCGGGAGAAGGCTGAGGAACAGCGACCGTATCCGATGCCAAAAAGACGAGCCTCCTTTGTCCGTTGCCTGCTCGGCCGATGCGCAACGATTATATCACTCTTTCCGGGCTGAACTGCTCGCGAAGCCAAGCATAAGCCTCACGTGAATCTGTGATTGGTCAACCTGTCCATTGAATGAGCCTTTTGTCTGACTGATTATTGTCAGACCGCCCAGAATAATATATACTAATTATATATACTAGGCCCACTTTCACAACTCGGAGGTCTTTATGGATACTGCAAAGCTGTTCGAGAACGGCAACAGCCAGGCTGTTCGCCTTCCTAAAGAGTACCGCTTCCACGGCAACAAAGTATATATCAAAAAGCTCGGCAACGCTGTCGTGCTAATCCCCGAACAGGATAGCTGGCAATCACTCATTGAGAGTGTCGGCCTCTTTTCCAACGACTTTATGACCGAGCGTGTTCAGCCCGAAACTCAAACGCGGGAGCAGCCGTTCGAATGAGATATATGCTTGATACCAATATTTGCATTTATATTATTCGTGGCAAGCCACCCCAACTCCTTCAAAAACTGACCGCTTATCCGGTATCCGATATAGCTGTTTCGTCCATCACAATTGCTGAACTGCAGTTCGGAGTCGAGAGAAGTAGCCAGCCTCAGCAGAACCAACTGGCCTTGAATCAGTTTCTTATCCCACTCAACATCCTTGATTTTGACTATGAAGCAGCGTCATCCTATGGGAGCATTCGCGCAGACCTTGAAACCAGGGGATTACAGATAGGCTCACTTGACACCTTGATCGCTGCTCATGCTTTCAGTCGAAATCTCGTTATTGTCACCAATAACGTCAGAGAATTCTCGCGTGTGCCGGGTTTGACAGTTGAAGATTGGTCCGCCTCTTGACTATTCGGCTCATTTGCTTTGGCAGAGAAAGTCTTCGGGAAAGAGCGAGATGCAGGGTAGAGGCACATTGCAATGCGTCCCTACAGCGTGAATCATGCTTCATCGAAGTAGGTTCCCAATATGTCGATTCTATCCCTCGCCCATCTCCTCCAGCACCTGCGCCATGACGTCCTGCCATTTGCTGCCGGCTTTGGCGCGGTCTATCCTCACCTGGTGGGGGCTGACCTTCAGGTAGTCTCGGAACTTGCGCTGCAGGCGCATGCGCAGCAATTCGGGCATGGGCTCTTCTTGCGGTGTCTGGATCGAGAACTCGCTGGCGAGCGCGCGGATGCTTTCCACGCCCGCCCCGATGGCCAGTCCCTTCAGCTTGAGCACTTCGAGCAGGTTGGCCGCAGGCTCCGGCAGTGGGCCGAAACGGTCCTCAAGCTCTTTTTGCAGGTCCCGTATCTGCGCGGGGGTCATGCTCGCCGCCATCCGCTGGTACATCCGGAGGCGCACCGCGTCGTCCGGCACATATTCTTCCGGCAAGTAGGCGGTTATAGGCAGGTCGAGCGACACAGTGGGAGGCTCTTCCAATTGCGGATTGCGGATTGCGGATTGCGGATTGACTTCCGTCGAATCCGTTCGTCCTTCGTCTTTCGTCCTTCGTCTCTCAGCACGCGCTTTGTCTACGGCGGTGGCGAGGAGGCGGGTGTAGAGGTCGAGGCCGACCGCGGTTACCTGGCCGCTCTGCTCGGGGCCAAGCAGGTTGCCCGCGCCTCTGATTTCGAGGTCTTTGAGAGCAATGCGGAAGCCTGCGCCCAGCTCGGTGGCCTGCTCTATGGTGGAGAGGCGCTCGCGAGCCGTGTCAGTCACCTTGCGGCCGGCGTGGTAGAGGAAATATGAGTAGGCGCGATTGGCACCTCGCCCTACCCTTCCTCTTAGCTGGTATAGCTGCGCCAGGCCCAGTTTGTCGGCGTGGTCCACGATGAGCGTGTTGGCGTTGGGTATGTCCAGGCCCGATTCGATGATGGTTGTGCAGAGGAGCACGTCGGCCTTGCCGGCCACGAAATCGGCCATCACCTTTTCAAGCCGGTCCTCAGGCATTTGTCCATGGCCCACGATGAAGCGCGCCTCCGGCACCAGCCTCTCAAGCTCAAGGAGCAGCTTGCCTATGGTCTCCACGCGGTTGTGCACGAAAAAGACCTGGCCGCCGCGCTCAAGCTCGCGCAATATGACTTCGCGTACCAACTGTTCCCGATACGCGGTCACGTAAGTCTTGATGGGCAGGCGGGCCTCCGGCGGGGTCTCGATCAGCGAGAGGTCGCGCACACCCGATACGGCCATGTAGAGCGTGCGCGGGATAGGCGTGGCCGAGAGGGTAATCACGTCCACTTCAGCGCGCAACTGCTTTAGCCGCTCTTTGTGGCGCACGCCGAAGCGCTGCTCTTCGTCGATCACAACGAGGCCCAGGTCTTTGAACCGCACGTTTTTCGATAGGAGCATGTGCGTGCCGACGATAATATCGATCTTGCCCTCGGCCAGGTCCTCTATGATCTTCGTCTGCTCGCCCTTCGAGCGGAATCGCGACAGCATCGCCACCGTGACCGGGAACGCGGCCAGCCGCTCGGAGAAGGTGTTGAAATGCTGCTGGGCCAGCACTGTGGTAGGCACGAGCACTGCCACTTGCCGCCCGTCCATCACCGCCTTGAAGGCCGCGCGCAGCGCCACTTCGGTCTTGCCGTAGCCCACGTCGCCGCAAATCAGGCGGTCCATCGGGCGCGATTGCTCCATGTCCATCTTCACGTCGGTGATGGCGCGCAACTGGTCTGGCGTCTCCACATAAGGGAAGCTCTCTTCAAGCTCCTCCTGCCAGGGGGTGTCGGGCGGGTAAGCGTGGCCGGGCGCAAGCTCGCGGCTGGCGTAGAGCGCCAGCAACTCCCTGGCAAGCAGCTCGGCTCCCTCGCGTACGCGCTTCTTGGTGCGCGACCATTCCGCCGTGCCCAGCCGGTGCAGGTGTGGAGGTGGCCCCGCGCCGATATATGGCGCAACCCGGTCGGTCTGGTCGGCGGGCACGTAGAGGCGGTCGTTCTCGGCGTAAAGTAGGAGCATATATTCGCGCTCCGTGCCCTCCCGCTCCATCCTGACGAGGCCGCCATACTTGGCTATGCCGTGCTCGACATGCACAACATAGTCGCCCGGCTGCAATTCGAGCAGCATCTTTTCGCGCAGGATAGCCGCTGCGTCGGCGTTCGAGCGCCTGGAAGATGGGCCGGGAGCTTGCCTCCGCGCCACCTGGCTCCTGCCGAACAGCTCGGCATCGGTCAGCACCACCACATCGGGAGCCGCGAACTGCCGCAACTGCCACCCCGCTAATAGCGTCCCTTGCAGCAAATTCACCGTACCGGGCGGAGGTGTGGCAAGAAGCAATTCCACGATCCCTTTGCCTCCCGTGGAGAGGGCCACTTGCTCGACGCCCACAATTGCGGACGTTCCAATTGCGGATTGCGGATTGCGGATTGCGGATTGTGGATTGAGCTTGCCGTGATCTGTGGTTGCTTTTCGCAAGGTGGGATATACATCTTCGTCTTCGAGGAGCTCGCGGAGGCGGGCTGCTTGCTGGGAAACGATTACTATGCGAGATTTGGCGGCCAGCTTTTCTTTGATATCGTCGATGGCGGCGGCCATGTTGCCCGCGAACAGGTGCGGGGCGGCAAAGTTGGGCACTTCGATTGCGCCCTCTGCGCCTCCGCCTAAAGAGAGGATAGGGAGGTCGCGGCCGTGCGCCGACACCTCTTCCCAGGTGAGGTATGGCCGCAGGAGGCTTGGCGGCAATTCGCCGTTATCCACGAAGCCTTTGTAGAGCTCTGCCGCCTGCCGCTCGATTTCGCCGGCTTCCAGGCGAATCAGGTCGGGGTCGTCCAGCACCAGCAGAGGAGATGTGCTATCGCTGCTGCCCCGTAACTGACCCAGATAGTCGGCCAGGCTGGCGAGAGGCTGGGTATAATAGGGCGCGAATAACTCCATCCCCTCGAAGCACTCACCCATCTCGGTCTGCTGCAGTTGCGCCTGCCACTCTTCCAGCACTTCTTCGCGCAGGCTATCCGTATCCACCTTGCGCAGTTGCTCGATCGCACCTCCGCGCCTCCAGAGAGGCATTTCACACGATGGTGTAATAACGAGAGCGTTGGCTTGCCCTTCCGATCTTTGCGTGAGCGGGTTGAAAACTCGCAGCGAATCAAGCTCGTCACCGAAAAGCTCTATGCGTATCGGCATGCTGGAAGCGGGCGGGAAAATATCTACGATACCGCCACGCTTACTGAACTGGCCCGGTGCTTCCACGAGAGCCACCGGCTCGTAACCCAGGTCAACCAGGTGGCCTAATAATTCGCGCAGGTCTACCTGATCCCCCTTGCGTAGCAGCCTCATAGCGTGGGCCATATCTGCGGGAGCCATGGTCGGCTGCATGAGGGCAAGCACGGAGGTCACGATAATTGCGGATTGCGGATTGCCTGAATTGGGCGAAGCCCAAGAACCTGCGGATTGGCCCGCGTCGGGCTTCTGCTGACGGTCGTCGGTCGTCGGTCGTCGGTCGTCTCCCATCAGCGAAGCTAATACCCTCAGGCGTTCGCCTACTATCGTCGGATCGGGGGCGATGCGCTCGTAGGGAAGGAGATCGGGGGCAGGGAAATAGAGGATGGGAGTGCCGGGGGGCGAGTAGGCGAGCAGGCCTTCGTAGAGCTGGCGGGCGCGGTCGGAGCGCGGAGTCACTACGATCACCGGCCGGCCCTGGCCTGAGGTTACGTCGGCGTGGAGCGCCGCAAGCAAATAGGGGCGAGCGGGATCGAACGGCGCTTCGCTGAAGGTGCTCTCACCGGAAGCCACCGCGCGCGCCAGCGTCCCGTAGCCGGGCTGATCATAGATGAGGGGTAGTAGACCTGATAAGCTCATTTCAATTGCGGATTGCGGATTGCGGATTGCGGATTGCGGATTAGAGCCTTCCTTCTCATCGGCTTTCTTCTTTGCGCTGCATAATGCGGTCTATTCTCTGGCGTAGCGTGTCCATTGACAAGTCGTTCTTGTCGGCGCGGGGCATTGCTTCCAATCCTTTGGGAGGCTCCGTCTCTCTATCTCCACCCGGGCCGGGTCGTCTTTCGCCTTTCGCCTTTCGCTCTTCGTCGGCGTTTTCGCTCGCACCCGGCCCGGTGTTGTACATATTCATAGTACGTTCCATGCCGGTGCTGAGGATGCTTTCCACCGCTTCTGCGGCGCGGCGAACGGTTTCTTCTATAACGGGCTGCTCGTCTTTCGTGAAGCGGCCCAGCACCCAATCTACCTGCTTGTGGCGAGGGTCTGCCGGGCGGTCCACACCTACCCTGATACGCGGGACGTTCTGCGTGCCCATCTGCTGTATAACGCTGTTCACGCCGTTGTGCCCTGCGGACGAGCCTTTCTCACGCACCCTTATAGTGCCCACGGGAAGGGCTATCTCATCGTAAACGATGAGGATACGGTCTACCGGTATCTTATAGTAGCCGGCGAGACCGCGCACTGCGTGCCCGCTCAGGTTCATAAAAGTCTGCGGCTTGGCGAGGATCACCTTCGTGCCCGCGATTTCGCCGCGCGCTAGCTCGGCGTTAGCCTGTCTGGTGGAGAAGCGCAGTCCGTGTCGCTGCGCCACCTCGTCCACCACAGCGAAGCCCACGTTGTGCCTGGTAGCCGCAAATCGCGAGCCTGGATTGCCAAGCCCCACGATCAAATATGGCGTATCTGTTGCGGGGGAATTTTGTGTCATAAACTCCTAATTATACAGGTGATAGGCCCGAGGTGTCGAACCTGGGACGGTCAGCAATCGTTCACAACCGAGCGGAGAAAATGTCCGCCGCGGGCACCCCTTGTGGGTGCCCGCGGCGGATTTACACCTTAAACCCGGATACTTGCGACGGCCATTCGTGCCTCTTGTAACGCTTATCTTCATCTAGGCGTAGAGACTACGTTGGGCTGCTACCGGCCGGTTGGCAATTCGGTAGTATTCCTGTCCGGCACCCACCATAAAAATGGAGGTCCACAAAAGTGAATAAGAAGCGATTCCGTTTCGGCGTTACCAGCTATGGGGCCGAGAGCGGTGCAGCATGGGTTGCAAAGGCACAGCGTGTGGAGGAGCTTGGCTATTCGACACTCCTCGTGCCCGACCACTTTATCGGGCAGCTCTGGGCGATGCCCGCTCTAGCCGTGGCAGCCGCTGTCACTACGAAGTTGCGTGTCGGTACGGTGGTTTGCGACAACGATTTTCGTCACCCGGTTGTTCTGGCAAAAGAGGCTGCTACCATAGATTTCCTTTCGGGCGGTCGTTTCGAGCTTGGCCTTGGAGCGGGCTGGCTCAAAGCCGAGCATGATGCACTTGGCATCGGTTTCGACTCGCCGGGCGTCCGGGTGAGCCGCCTGGCCGAGGCAGTGCAGGTAATCAAAGGATATTTTGGGGATACTCCGGTAAAGTTCTCCGGCCGCTACTATCAGGTTGACGGTGAGATTGGTATAGAGCAAACTCCGCAGCCTGTGCAGAGACCACACCCACCTCTGTTGATAGGAGCGGGCGGGCGGCGAATGCTTACACTGGCCGCCCGCGAGGCGGATATAGTGGGCATCACAATCAGGACATCCGCAGACGGCAGCGGGCCCGACCTGGAGGACGCCGGCGTACCGCTCTCTCTCAGGATAGAGTGGTTGCAAGAGGCCGCCGGTGACCGCTTCGATAGCCTGGAATTGCACGTTCAGACCTGGGCCGCCGTCGTAACAGATCAACGCCAGGAGGTGGCGCGTAACCTCTCGCAAAGCATACCTCTCGATCCCGATTTGATGCTCTCTCTGCCCTACCTGCTTGCTGGTACAATAGAGGAGATTGTCTTCTCGCTTGAGGATTACCGGGAGAGGTATGGGATCACATACTACAGCATTTTCGACAGAGATATGGAAGCCTTTGCGCCTGTTGTGGCCAGGCTGGCAGGCCGCTGATGGAAGAATAGAAGGGATGACTAATATATGCTCGATCTGGAAAGGCTCTACGCGGAGCGCGTCGTTTACAGCATACCTGGTATGGATAAAGTTGGAGTGCGCGAAGACCTGGTTTACAGGACGCTTGAAGACCAGGAGCTGAAGCTGGATGTCTATTACCCCACAAACTATCGCCCCGGCGAAAAACTGCCCGCCGCGATCCTTGTGCATGGCGAGTGGCCGGCGCACGTCATCCGGCACTCCAAAGACCTGGGTGTCTACATCACCTGGGGCCAGCTAATCGCCGCTTCCGGTGTGATCGCGGTCAATTTCAATCACCGCGCCACCGAGCGCCTCACCAGGATTCGCGATGCAGCTAGCGACGTAGCGAACTTGATCGGCTACGTGCGCTACAATGCCGAGGACCTGGACATCGACGAGAACCGTCTTTGCATCTGGGCGTTCTCCGCCGGGATGCCTCTCGGCATGTGGGCTGCCTTGCGCGATGCTCCCTCATATGTGCGCTGCATCGTCGCCTACTACGGCGTCATGGACCTCCAGCAAGCCCGCGAGGTGCTACCTGACGATATCCCCGAGGAAACCCTCCGCGATTTCTCCGCCCTTTACTACCTGGAGAAATATGGTAGCAAGATAGCCCCCACCTTCATAGCAAAGGCCGGTCTGGACAGCCCACGCCTCAACTCCACGATCGACCAGTTCGTCGAAGAAGCCCAAAGGCAGGGCGCATCCGTGGAGCTAATGACACACCCGCAAGGCCATCACGGCTTCGACGTCCTGGACGACAACGACCGATCCCGCGAGATAATTCAGCGCACGCTTGCGTTTGTACGGGAGTGGCTAGGGGTTAGAGGTTAGATTACTAGCCCCCAGTGCACGTTCATGAGAGATATTGGGTATAGGAAGTTTCGGGGGACACCCCGGCCCCGGCAGGGGAGCGCCCCTGCACCCCCCTTGCACAAGACCTCTCGTGAACCTTCACTAGCCCTAGCCCGTAGCCCTAGCCCGTAGCCCCTCGTCCCTACTTCGACGGCAGCGTATAGCTATCAATCACGTGTGTGAAGACGGAGTTGTACAAATCCGATTGCGCCTGGGCCTGTGTAGTTGCCAGCAGGAGCATATAGAGGTTGGATTGGCGTCCTTCAACGAAGACCTGGCCCGCCCAGTCGGCGTCATCAGCGTTGAAGGTAAAATCTACTCGATAGCTGCCGTCGTTTTGCATCTCCCGGTCCTGCTCCTTATAGCTTGCGCCGAATGCTTGCGCAAACTGGTCACTGGCGATCTGGGCCAGGTCCAGATTGGTCTTGCTGGGGTCCATGGCCGAGGTTGTCACCTGGATAAATGCGGACTGTGAAGGCTCGATAAACTGGACGTTAGGATCCTGTTCCGATACTTGCCAGGTATTAGGATAATCGATGCTCCAGGTGCCGCTCTTGCCTGTATAACCTGTGTAGGTGACCCCGAAGTCCTGGGTGGGTATGGCAGTAGGTGCCTGGACCTGGGTGTCCACTGTTGGCTGTGCGAGGGCAACTGCTACCGTAGGAGTAGCGACCGGCCTGAGGCGATGAGGTTGTACAGCCTCCGTGGTGGCGGTGGGGCGTGGCACGGCGGTAGGGGTGGAGCTACCTCCCGCGTCGCAAGCTCCCAGAGCCAGTAAAGCCGCGAAGGCAAGGAATCCCAGAACGATCACCCGGATAGACTTCAGCATATCCATAGGCTCCTTTTCTATTTATGGCAATCGCTCGCAGCCCCATCGGCGCGTCTATTCGCCACACGAGCCTAGTCTATAACGTCTGCAAAGCTTCTGTCAACATTTGTGAGCGTAGAAGTACGAGCAAAAGGGTCGCCATGGCGACCCTTTTGCTCGTTCATTTCTATTGAGAACCGTATTATGGGACACGTGTCGGGTAGATGATGCCCGGCATTGGAGTTGGTTTCGCCCGCGCAGGGGGCTGACCGTTGGACGGCGCAGAATGTAGCTGCTTGTTGTTGTCCTTGTAGGTTGTGCAGCCTTTTGGCACCTGTCCGACAAGGAACAGGTCGTTGATATCGCCGCTGGCCGAGCAAGCCCAGGTCTTTACCAGTCCGGCAGGCTCAACGAACTCCTTTTGCAGTGAGCCGTCAGCGTGGTGCAGCAGGTTCACAAAATCGGGGTTGGCGTAGAAAGCCTCCATCATGTTATGCCAGATAACTGCCGCCCCGATTGCGCCCGTTACCGCGAGCATCTCGGCATTGTTGCTGTTGCCCACCCACACGCCAACCGTCAGGTCGGGCGTATAGCCCAGCGTCCAACTGTCGCGGTTGTCGTTGGTCGTACCTGTCTTGACCGCTGCCGGAAAGCTGACCTTGAGGGGGCTGTTGGCGCCGAACTCCATCGTGCGAGCCTGGTTGTCTGAGAGGATCGATGTGATCATGTAGGTGTAGCGCGGGTCGATCACCTGGCCATTGCCTGCGGCGAACTGTCCCACCTGCACAGGTGGATTGCTAGGAGAGCAGTTGTAGGCTGCGTTGCAGTTGATTATGCGTCCCTGCAAGTCCACGATCTCCAGGATTGGATTGGCGTCCACTTCGGTGCCCTGGTTGGCCAGGGTCGAGTAGGCGTTAGTCATATCGAGCAGGGTCACTTCTCCGCCGCCCAGGGTGAGCGACAGCCCGTACCAGTCCAGGCCGCGATTGAGGCCCTTGATGCCCATGGCGTGCGCGGTATCGATCGTGTTCTGGATGCCGGCAAACTGGAGCGTTTTCACAGCGGGAATATTTAGCGAGTTGGCGAGTGCCTCGCGCACCGTCACCCAGCCGTGATCTTTGCCGTCGTAGTTCTTGGGCACATAGTCGGCCTGGCCGGGGTTAGGGAACGAGGTAAGGGTGTCGAGCAGAACGGTGCCGGGCGTCCAACCTTTCTCGAAGGCGGTCACGTACGTAATAGGCTTGAACGACGAGCCCGGCTGGCGCTCGGATGTGGCGACGTTCACCTGCCCATCTATCGAGGTGTCGTTGTAGTTTACCGACCCCACCATTCCCAAGAATTTCACCTGTGTTAGGCCTCATGAGCACGATTGCTGCGTTGGTAGCTTTTTGCTGCTGCAATTGCGCGACGCGGTCGCTTGCCACCTTCTCGGCGGCGTGCTGCACGTTCAGGTCGAGGCTAGTATAGACTTTGAGGCCAGCTTCGCTTGCCCCCGGCCCGTAAAGGTTCTCGAGATATTGTTTCACATAATAGACGAAGTGTGGGGCCTGGATGTTTACCTGGTATGGCCGTATAGCCACCTGTGTGCTCTTGGCTTGCGTAGCCTGGTCCTCGGTTATCATCCCCAGCTTGGCCATCTGATCGAGCACATAGTTTTCGCGCTCCTCGGCAGCCGCTGCATTTACGAAGGGGTCATATTCGGTGGGTGCCTGGGGGAGGCCCGCCAGTAGGGCGGCTTCGGGCAGTGTGAGGTCTTTGGCAGCCTTGCCGAAATATGTTAGCGCAGCCCCGCCTATGCCGTAGGCTCTGTGCCCGTAATAGGTCTGGTTTAAGTAGAGAGAAAGGATGTCGTTCTTGGAGTATATTTGCGTCATCTCGACGGCCAGTACGGCTTCCTTGATCTTGCGGTCGGGCGTGAGGGCGGCGCGCTCCTCCGGGGTCATGAATATGTTGCGCGCCAATTGCTGGGTAATCGTGGAAGCGCCTGACGTGCCTGTATGACTCAGGTTGATCTGGACCGCACGCAGCACAGCGACCAGGTCAATACCTGGATTCGTGTAGAAGTTGGCGTCTTCAGCCGCGATAGTGGCGCTGATCACCAGGGGTGACATCTCGTTCAGAGCTAGCTCCTCGCGCTGCCCGGTGTCTTCGTCGACGAAGTCGTACAGGAGGTTGCCGGTGCGGTCGTAAATCTTGGTAGTCTGAGAGGAGACGCCGTTCTGAGCAATAGCGGCTGCGAGATGCTGCGGGTCTACCGGCGGCATTTTACTGATGAGGTAAGCGGCGCCGCCGATGCCCGCTCCAAACCCCGCCGCCGACGTGAGGAAACCGAGCACAAACACTACTATCATCAACCGCGCTACGATGGCCATAGAGCCGCCATTCCCGTACCGGCGTTTGGCGACCTGGGCGCGGGTGTGCCCGACCCGAGAGCGGGTGCGCAAGTTGCGGTGGCGCATCATGAAGTAAGGTAAAGCACGCTTTGTGGAGGCTCGGCGTGTCCCTGCACCGATTAAAGGCCATTCTTCTGCCTTGAGGCGCAGCCGCAACTCAGCGAGATCGCTTTCTCTCAGGCGTGACGTCGTGGAGATGGTCGGAAGCGCACGGGTATCTTGTCTGACCAGTCGAGCCTTGTCGCCTTCTTCCTCAAGCACGGCGTTCGGCGCGGTATCACGACTCCGTTGCCGTTGCCGTTGCCGTTGCCGTTGAGCTTGCTGGTCCCGTTGTGGTTGCTTGTGCTGCTCCCGTTCGTGGCACCAAAGCTCTGCCTATTGCCCAGGCGTGCCTTCACCGGACGCACCGCAGCTAGCTGTGGTCCGCCAGTGCCATTGCTATGCCCGTTGCCGTTGCCATTGCCGTTGCTATGCCCATTGGTTTGCTCAGGCGTAACAGGGCCGACCGTTGGAAGCGGCGCAGTAAATTCAATGGTCGCATCGCCGGAACCATTTGTTTTACGGCCCTTGTGACCGTTCGAGGCCACCGGCTTGGTGTCCATGCTATCTTTGTTTTCAGACATTCTTACTTATGCTACCTTTTTCGTGATGGCACGAAGTGGGCCGTGCATATCTGCTATTATCAAAAAGCATACCTTCGACGACGGATGATAGGTAAAATGCGGTATTTCGTTATAGATAGTATACGATAACGGAGGCCGCTCGCGTCAAGCACTTCACAACTTACCCACACTTCTGTTATCCTGTGGCCACTTACGGCAATTACGAATTACGAATTACGAATTACGAATGGCAGTTGAATTAATTCGTAATTCGGGAGGGGAACCTATGAACAGAGGAGCAGAAACCGTCGTAGTTGCCGCCGTTCCGGAAGCGAGGCAGCGCCCGGTGACTCAGCCTCTCGACTGGTCCGGGGTGCTTGCCCAGCATGGTTATGTATTCGGGGTTGATATCAGCGCTGATGGCGAGCGCGTGGTGCTCGCTGATTTGCGGGGCAATGTGTTGGGCCGTACCGCTCATGTGAGCAGCGAATCCCCCAATCCCAGCCCGGCCCCGCCGGACGAAGTAATTGCTCGCGCCTCGGAAATGATGCGTGATCTCCTCAAAAAGAAAGACCTGAAGGTGCGGGAGGTGCTGCGTATAGGTATGGGCTTTGGAGGGCCGGTCAATTCGCGTCTGGGTTTGGTCCGGACGGCGCATGGAGCTCCCGGCTGGGAAGGTTTTCCGGTGGCGGCAAGGATGGAATCGGAGTTCGACGCCACCACTCTGCTTGAAAATGATGCCCGCCTGGCAGCGCTTGGCGAGTTGTGGTTCGGTGTCGGTGCCGGCGGGCAGTGGGCGGCAGGCCAGGGTTCCACCCAAAGCCCAGGGAGTGAGCAGAACGCTGTGCCGGACACGCCGCCCGCCGCCCGCCGCACACTCCCCCCTATTGGCGATCTCGTCTACGTCCACTGGAGCACTGGTGTGGGCGGAGGCATTGTGGCGGATGGTCGTCTCCTGCGGGGTGCGACTACCATCGCCGGCGAGATCGGCCACACGGTGGTGCGCGCCGGCGGCGATGCTCTTCCGTGCCGTTGCGGGGGACGCGGCCATCTCGAAGCGTACGTGTGCGCTCCTGCCCTTCTCCAGCGCGCCCAGGACCGGTGGAATGCGGAGGGCGGAGGGCGGAATGCAGGGTCTGCTTCCATTCCGAACACCAATATGCCCCCCGCCGATATTGCCTCTCTCTTCTCTCATGCCGAGCACGACGATACCCTCCGGCAACTCGTTGACGAAGCCGTCGAAATGATGGCTGTGACGGTGGGCAACCTTATCACCTCCATGAACCCCAGGGTGGCCGTGATAGGCGGCAGGGTGGCGCGCGAGGGCGCCCACCTCATCCCGCGCATCGCCGGCCTGGCCCGCGGCTACGCCATGCCCGTTTCCGCCCACGATGTGACCATCGCACCCGCCGCGCTAGGCGACGAGGCGACGGTAATGGGCGCGGTCGCCCTGGCGCTCGATAGCCTGCGCTAGCAGGCTTTGACACCCTACCCCACCTATGCTATTCTTCTGGCGAATGTTATCGCCAGGAGGAGGCAGTGTGAAGGGACTGATTCTTAGTGGTGGCAAAGGCACACGCCTGCGCCCCATTACTTACACCAGCGCCAAGCAGCTTGTGCCCGTGGCGAACAAGCCTGTGCTCTTCTATACGATAGAAGACCTGGTGGCCTCCGGCATCACCGACATCGGAATCGTGGTGGGCGACACCCGCGCCGAAATCAAGCAGGCCGTGGGCAGCGGCGATCGCTGGGACGCCAAAATCACCTATATCGACCAGTCTGAGCCGCTCGGCCTGGCCCACGCCGTGATGGTCGCGGAAGAATTCCTGGGCGAGTCGTCTTTCGTGATGTACCTGGGCGACAACATGCTCGAGGATCGCATCGCCCCTTTCGTCAAAGAGTACAGCGAGAGCGACTGGGACTGCCAGGTGCTGCTCAAACGGGTACGTAACCCCCAGCAGTACGGCGTGGCCGAGCTTGCCGACGACGGCAGGGTGCGGCGTCTTGTCGAAAAGCCGCCCGAGTTCGTGAGCGACCTCGCGCTGGTGGGCATCTATATGTTCAACCACCACATCTTCGAAGCTGTCCACAAAATCAAGCCCTCCTGGCGCAATGAATTCGAGATCACCGACGCCATCCAGTACCTGCTCGATCACGGCTATCATGTCCACCCTCGAGTGCTCGAAGGCTGGTGGATCGACACCGGCAAGCTCGAAGATATGCTCGAAGTGAACCACCTGGTGCTGGACAAGCTCATGCCCCGTATCGACGGCTTCGTGGACAGCGACAGCGAAATCAAGGGCAAAGTGGTCATCGAGCAGGGCGCCGAGATCATCAACTCGGTCATACGCGGCCCCGTCGTGATCGGCTCGGGCACTCGTATCGTCAATTCCTATGTGGGACCGTACACCGCCATCAACTACGGCTGCACCGTCACCGACAGCGAAATCGAGCACTCGATAATCCTGGAAAACAGCAAAGTAATTGACCTCCCAGGCCGCCTCGAAGATAGCCTGGTGGGCCGCAACGTAGAAATAACCCGCTCTCCCATCAAGCCCAAAGCCTACAAAATGCTCCTGGGAGACAATAGCAAAGCGGGAGTGTTGTAATTACGAATTACTAATTACGAATTACGAATTACGTAATTACCAAAACTGCAATTCGTAATTCAGTAATTCCCAAAGGGAAAGGGGGTAACATGGACGATCTGGCTGAGAGCATTATTGACCGCGAGACCGATCTGGCGAAATTCGACCATGGGCGGGATGATTTTGAGGCGGCGTTCGCTCGCGTGCCTGATGAAGCATTGGAATGGAAGCCTGAAGGAGACGAATATACGATAGGCTATCTGGTGCCGCACGTTATATCTTCGCTGGCGAATTATTCTACGGTGCTCGACCTTATAGAGGTATCGGGCGATGGCGTGGTCGCGCCTGGCTGGGAAGCCGGTGGTCCACTGGAGGACTACCATGCAAAGGTGATGGCAATTTATGCAGCAGGCGCGGGCCGGCAGGCCGTTCTGGATGAGCTGGACGCGGTTCATGACCGCATGGCTGCCCGCCTTCGCAAATTGGCTTACGAAGAATATAGCCGCCAATCTCCGGTCCATTACGGAGGCAGCCCCGAGCCCTTCCCTACCAGTGCACATGACATCATGGGTTGGCTCACCGATCACTACTACGAGCACGTGCCCCATATTACAGCAACTGCTTGAAGGTTGGGAGAAGAGTCGGACGTAGTTGTCAGTTGTCAGTTGTCAGTAGACGATGGACGATGGACGACGGCGTAAAACGTAAAACGTAAGACGTAACCGCCAAGACGCCAAGTTCCGCCAAGGTCGCCAAGGTTTCTATTGTTTTGAACCATAAATAACCTCTGTGATCATGAGCGGGGTGCCCTCTGGGCCGCGAACTCTGATTCAAACCCATAATATCCTTCGTGATCTTCGTGATCTTCGTGATCTTCAAAAGCTGAAAGCTGAAAGCTACGGTCTACTGACAACTGACAACTGACAACTGACAACTAGGGAGACAGATTTGCAGAAACTGATGGTGACAGGGGGAGCAGGCTTTATTGGTAGCAACTTTGCCCGTATGCTCCTCAACAAGTATCCGAATTACCACGTGCTGGTATACGACAAAATGACCTACGCGGGCAATCCCGATAATCTGCTCGACCTGCAGAGCAATCCGCGCTTCTTTTTCATAGCAGGCGACATCGCCGACCAGGAGAAAGTGGACGAAACGGTCCACAAGTATGGCATAGATACCATAGTCAACTTCGCCGCCGAATCGCATGTTGACCGCTCTATTGAGGAGCCGGGCGATTTTATTCGGACCAACGTATACGGCCCGTACGCGCTGCTGGAAGTTGCGCGCAACCGCGGCCTTGAGAAAATGCTGCAAGTCTCCACCGACGAGGTTTATGGCGAAGTGATGGAAGGCTCATCAACCGAGACCTCCCAGTTGAAGCCGCGCTCGCCTTATTCGTCCGCCAAGGCGGGCGGCGAATTGCTGGTCCAGTCGTATTACACGACATATGGCACGCCAACGGTGATAACTCGCGGCTCGAATACGTATGGCCCTTATCATTACCCTGAAAAGCTCTTCCCACTTTTCATCACTAATGCCCTGGAGGACAAGCCCCTTCCCGTCTATGGTGACGGCATGCAGATTCGCGACTGGCTCCACGTGCTGGACCATTGCGAAGGCATAGATGTGGTGCTACATCAGGGTCAGCCGGGCGAGATTTACAACATCGGCGGCGGCAACGAGCGGCACAACATTGATGTCACATACGCCATACTCGACCTTCTCGGCAAGCCTCGCTCGCTCATACACTATGTGGAGGACCGCAAAGGCCACGATCGCCGCTACTCGATAGACACCACCAAAGCCCGCGCCCTCGGCTGGCAGCCGCACAAGAGCTTCGATGAGGGTCTCAAGGAAACGGTAGAGTGGTACGCCAACAACCGCTGGTGGTGGGAAAAGATCAAATCAGGCGAATTCGCCCAGTACTACGCCCGTATGTACGAGCAAAGGAAGATACTCAAGAAGCATGAGGCGTAAAACGTAAAACGTAAAACGTAACCGCCAAGACGCCAAGTACGCCAAGGTTCACCAAGGCCCTTAAGGTCTTTATTGTTTAAACCCTAACAATCCTCTGTGCTCCCTGTGATTCAAAACAATAAAAACCTTCGTGATCTTCGTGATCTTCGTGCCCTTCGTGATTAAAAGAATAAAACCTTCGTGATCTTTGTGTCTTTGTGGTTCAACCCGTAGAAACCTTGGCGGCTTGGCGTTGAAGAGAACGTCGTGATATAAGGAGTAAGCAATACGGAATAAGCAGCAAATCCGCAATCCGCAATCCGCAATCCGCACCGCAATCAGAGGTCCCGCCCCATGTCTCTGTTCGATTTCCTCAAAAAGGAAGACGGCAACTTCTTCCAGTGGTTCGAAGATGCCGCCAACAACGCGCTCCAGGCAGCGCTCGCCCTACGCGATCTTTGTTACAATTATCAAAACGTAAACGAAGCAGTCTCTCGCCTCCATGACTTTGAGCATCGCGGCGACGAAATCGGGCACCGTATTTACGAACAACTTAATAAGACCTTCATAACTCCTCTCGACCGTGAGATATAATCCGTCTATACAGCGCTATAGATGACGTCACGGACTACGTCCACGAGGCTGCCGACCGGATGGCTGTTTATAAGGTGGAGTCGGTGCCGCCCATCGCTCAGCAATTGTCCGATTGCATTGTGGGCTGCGCTGAAGAGGTGGTGAAAGCGCTTCCCCACCTACGCAACCGGCGCGAGATGAGCCAGATACTCCCCTCGGTAATACAGATCAACAGTCTGGAAAACAAAGCCGACGACCTTTTGCGCGACGGTCTGGTAGAGCTTTTCTCTCACCCCGAAGACGTGGTACATATAATCAAATGGCGCGACATCTACCAGGAGATGGAGCAGGCCACCGACAAAGCCGAGGATATTGCCGACGTGCTGCGAGGCCTCTCGATCAAAAATGCCTGATATATCTACCGGCGGCTGGATACTGCTGATACTCGTGCTGGTACTGGCAGTTATCATTCGATTTCATCAACGGCTTTCATGATACCGCGAACGCAATTGCGACGGTGATCTCCACACGCGTTCTCACCGCGGGCGTTGCTATCCTGATGTCGGCTGTGATGAACTTCATTGGCGCGCTGACAGGCCAGGCCGTCGCCAAGACCATCACCGGTGGCCTGCTCGCCCCCGTGCCTATGAAGGCACTTGACTTCAATTCTGCCCAGCTACTGGTTATAGGCGCGCTGATCGGCGCGATCATTTGGAACCTAGTTACCTGGTATTTCGGCATCCCCTCGTCGTCCAGCCATGCGCTGATAGGAGGCGTAGTCGGCTCGGGCGCGGCGGCACTGAGCGTTGAGCAGCGTGCAATGGGATGGCGTCCTCAGCAAGGTCGTGCTCCCTTTAATCCTGTCACCTATCATCGGCTTTATTTTGTCCGCGCTTCTGATGCGCCTGCTCTTCCGGCTTTTCGCGAAAGCATCGCCCAAGCGGGTCGGCAACACCTTCCGCAGGTTGCAGGTGGTGTCAGCGGCTTATATGGCTTTCAGCCACGGCTCCAACGATGCTCAGAAGACCATGGGTGTAATAACGCTGGCCCTCTTCTCGGCGGGCTTCGACCTGCCGAAGGACCAGAATGGGGTGCCCAACATCCCCGTGTGGGTAATCATCCTGGCCGCGAGCGCGATGGCAGCGGGCACTGCAGCAGGCGGCTGGCGCATCATCCGCACCATGGGCCAGCGCATCGTCCACCTTGAGCCAATTCACGGCTTCGCCGCCGAGACTACCGCCGCCACGGTTATCGAAGTGGCCTCGCGCCTCGGCTTTCCCCTGAGCACCACGCACGTGATATCGTCCTGTATCCTGGGCGTGGGTGCGGCTCAGCGCCGCTCTGCTGTGCGGTGGAGCGTGGCGCTCAATATCGTGCGGGCGTGGGTATTCACCCTGCCTGTGTGCGCCACCCTGGGCTTCCTGGCCTATAAGCTGCTTTCTCTTGATCGGAAATGAGGAGGTGAGAAGCCACTAATCACGCAAATATCCATCGGAGGGCATCAATGCTGTTGTGCGAAAGCTGACCCAGGCTGACCTGGACGCCTTCTGGGGTCTGCGGCTGCGTGCGCTGCAGACAATCCCGGAGGCATTCGGCTCGACATATGAAGAAACGGTCGCACAAGGCAAAGCACAAATGGTCCGTGCCTGGGTCTGACCGTCGAATCATTCAGCCTGGGAGCATTCGACGATGCCTTGGTGGCACAGCCAGGTTTTCACCATGAAGACAAATCAAAGAGCGACATAAAGCCTTCGTTTACGGCGTGTTCGTTGTTCCCGAAAAGCGTGGGACAAGGCGCGGGAAAGCCCTCATGCGAGAGCTATATCGCCATGGCAAGTCGACTGAAGGGTTGGAGCAGCTTATTCTGGCGTGGTCACGCCAACCATACCGCCATCCGTCTCTATCTTTCTCTCGGCTTTCAGATATATGGCACTGCGCCGCGAGCACTGAAACAGGGCGGCAATATTGGGATGAACACCTTATGGTGCTGCATCTGCATAAGATGGCCCCTGGACGCCTGCCGAGTCATTATTTCATCTCGAACTCCCCGTGCACGATGCAATGGTCGCTGCCTCGTGGAGTGCAGTCAACCGATGTGGAGAGTGGGATTACGTTGGGGCTGCTGAACATATAGTCTATTCTCAGGAGAGCAAAGTTCTGGCCCATAAGTGAAGCGGGACGCCATGTAACGCCGGTGCCGGTCCAACGGCACGCTGCGCGTCCACAAGCCCGGCCGATAGGTCATTGTAGGCAGGCTCGCGCTCGGTCACGTTGAAATCTCCCAGCATCAGCAGCAGATCGCCGTTCTTCAGATATGGCTGCACGAAGGCGTTGATCGCCGCTAACCGTTTGTCGCGTGTAGCTGTGACATAGCACGATTGCGGGAACGTTCGGCGGCTGCAAAAGCTCCCGGGCTGCGGGTGCGCCACCACCACAACCACGCTGTGCCCGGATCCCACGTCGAGCCTGGCCCAAACGACCCGCGGCATGTCCCAAACGCCTGGCGGTGCTTCAAGCATCCCCTCTTCAATAATCGGGTATGTGGTCAGTAAGACCTGGCCCGATCCAGGCCGCTCGCTTCTGACTCCCCATCTGTACGGATAGAGGGCCGCCACTTCAGGGTCGCGACTGAGGCGATCCCAATCGGCTTCCACGAGGCTGATGATGCTCGCGGGCTTTTGCCTGAGCACCTCCATTATCTGGTCGTACTGCCCTCCCTCCTTCACGTTCCATTGCATGGCGCTCAAGTGCAACGCGCCAGGGTCGCTCGCGGGGGCTGCGGAAACGAGCCTGGGCGGGAAGCGCACGCAAAAGACGAGCATGCACGCCAGCAACACCAGCTCTCAGCAGAAGTGTGCCGCGCATCAGCATGAACGGTGCGATCAATAGCAGAGGCAGGAACAGGTACGGTGCGAAAACCTCGCTCAACGCCAGCAGTCCCGTTCGTTTCGGGTCGACCACGTTCAGCAGCGACAGCGCCAACAGTGTCAGCGGGTAAAGAAGGAGCAGAACAACAAGCAGCCTCTTGCCCCAATTGGGCCTTTGGCCGATATGCTGCGCAACCCGAATCTGGCCTCTTCCGGCCCCGCACTTCTCACAGAACTTGTACCCCGGGTGATTGGCGTAACCGCAATTATCACAAATCATGGTTCTTCTCTATAGACTTCATAGCGTTCTCTCTAACATAGACGAACGACCGGGCGGCGAGGTTACATCCTGCCGTTTGCTCTCAACCCACCCTTGCTCTACAATACCCATTAAGGAGCGGTGCGGGCAAGCATATGAGATAACGGCAGATAATGTCATATAGCAATCCGCAAGCCATAATGCTCGACGTCCAACTGGCTGTGGCCAAGACAAACAAATACGCCAGCCGCGAGAGTGGCGATACCGTAGAGGTGGTGGAGAGGCCGCACGGCGGCTTTTCGGTGGTGCTTGCGGATGGGCAGGGGAGCGGGCGCGCTGCCAAAACCCTGTCGCACCTTGTCACGAGCAGGGCTATCAGCCTGATAAAAGATGGCACGCGTGACGGCGTGGTAGCGCGCTCGGTGCACGACTATCTTTACACCTACAAAAGCGGTAAAGTCTCTGCAACCCTCGTCATAGTGACGATGGACCTTTCAACCGGCACGCTGGTGCTGTCGCGCAACAGCCACTGCCCCGTGCTGCTGTCGCTGCCCGGCAGCGCCGGCCTGCACGTGCTGGAAGAGCCGGCCAACCCGATCGGCATTTACCCAATGACCAGGCCGGTGATCGTCGAGCTTCCTTTAGAGGCTACAACCTATGCTGTCACCTTCTCGGACGGCTTGATGGAGGCCGGTAGGCGCGATAGCCGCTCGATTGACCCTGCCGCGCTCCTCAAAGAGGCGCTGGCCCAGGGGATCACCACGGCCCGCAGCATCGCCGACTACCTGCTTGACAAAGCACTGCAAGCCGATGCTAACCGCCCCGCCGACGACATGACGGTGCTGGCTCTATCCGTTCACCCGGCCCTCCAACCCGAGACCAATAGCATCACTCCCCAGATCAGGCGTCTCGAGATGCAGGTGCCGGTTTGACGAAGTTGTCAGTTGTCAGTTGTCAGTTGTCAGTAGACGACCGACGACCAATCAATCGGATCGCGGATTGCGCAATCCGCAATCCGTCTAGCTTTCGACCTTGGCAATAGCCTCCGTGGGCGAGGCCCCGCCATAGATTACTGACATGACGCCGGGTAGATACTTATCCATAACTCCTACGTTGTCGTATACAATGCGCTTCATCAGGGCGAAGCTGAGCTCGGTGGGTTCCTTGCCTTCTTCAGCGACCGATTTGTTGCCTTCCACGTCAAGGCTCGTCTTGAAGCGGACTTCACCGTCATTGTAGTCCATCTCGAAGTTGCCGATGTAAAGGCCGTAGTTGGCCCTTGTAAGGAAATCGGCCACGATGGGGCGCTTCTCTTCGGGGACTTTGACCGGGCAATAAGAGTAAAAGAGTATGATCTGTTTCTCTTCCTCAACGCGGGCGTAACATGACCACCTGCCGTTCTTGCCCTGGAAATTCATGCTCATGGCCGGCTGGTTCTCCAGCTTGGTAGCAGGCCACTCGTCTTGCTTGAAGAAAGCTTCCATTACATCGTAGATTGTACCCATCTGACTATCTCCTTTGTTACCAGGAGAAATGAGAAATGAGAAGTGAGAAACCGGCTACTGGAGAAGAGAACTTCTCACTTCTCATTTCTCACTACATGCCCGCAGCGGGGATCGAGTCCGGTATATACAGGCTCGTTGCCGACAACTTCGCGCAGAGCGGCTACCACATTGCGATCACACTCGGAGCACCGTAAGTAGGCCAGCAGCGGATCGAGTGGGAAGAGCGGCACGCGCTCGGACCGCAAATTGGGACGCTTTGTATAATCGGGAGCCTCGCCAGGTGGGTAGAGGAGTATGGTGGCGGCTGCCGCAATGTCGTCGGGAGAGGTAATTGGCGGCATAGGGGTGCTAGGTTTTGAGCCCATGAGCAGTTGTCGCTGCTGTGGCGCGTAGAGAGGGTAATCTCGCAAGAAATCGGCGTCCTCAATCATCGAGCTTAATCCCCTCAGCAGCGCTCGCCCAACTTCCCCCTCAGTATCGGGCGAAAGGATATCAGCCGGAACTTTACCGCGCCTGACCCTGTACCTGTCAACCATCTCTAGAAGCTCTCGCGGCGATACATTCTCGCGTGGGCCATATTCATCTAAATAATCGCATCCGTTCTACCATCACCCCCCGCAATGTTTCGTAGGCCGTTGCCGCCTCCTTATCCTGCGCCCCGGTATACCACTCCTGCAATCCCATGACGGGCCCCATGGGCGTGCTGTCCAGGCCTCTGGCTGCCCACAGAAGCCACTGCCCAGGTAGAATACGTCGCAGGCTCCGCAAGCTGCGGCTAAGGGTGGGGTCAGCCTCGATTTGCCCCGAGTAGAGCGCCTGCGAATATTGCGCCACTGCCACCGCACCCAGGTGGTAGATAATCGCCTCGCCCAGCCTCATGACGCAGTCCTGGCACTCCCTACCGCTGTCTCCGGCGCAAGCCTTTTCAGCCGCGCCCAGCGTCTGGGCAATATGCAACGGCAGCGGGAGATTAGCCCCAGCATTCCTATTCATGCCAGCATTTTAGCATTGCGCGCTTGGAGCGTCAAAGGATCGTAGTTGTCAGTTTGTGATGAAGCGACCTATTGTCAGTAGACCGTTGCTTTCAGCTATCAGCTTTTGGATCACGAAGGTCACGAAGGTCACGAAGGTCACGAAGGTTTTTATTGTTCTGAGTCACAGAGAGCGCAGAGTACTCAGAAACCACAGGGGATTTCGTGGTTTAAACCCATAAAAACCTTGGCGGACCTTGGCGTCTTGGCGGTTACGTCTTACGTTTTGCTCCGTTGTCGGTGGTCGGTCTACTGACAACTGACAACTGACAACTGACAACTACGTTCCTTGACAACCCACGCGCGCCCTTGCTACTATGGACGCAGCAAGAGCGGTTTGGAGGCGTTGTGACTGACAGTAATAGATCGAATTCAGGAGATCCTGACCACCATTTCGCACCTGCCACCCTTCCCTCGAACACAGACTATCGCCATGCTCGCTGGCGCCGGCCCGCGCTTCCCGGTTCTTCTCAGGCCTCCCAGGCCCACACACTCCACAACGCGGAAAGAACACCCGAATCCGCAATCCACAATCCGCAATCTACAACCCGCAATGTCCACAATGTTGTGGTGGTGGGTGTTTGCTCATCCGGCAAGTCGACACTGGTACGCGCTCTGCGGGATAGGGGCTACCATGCGCGCTCCGTATCGCAAGAGCACTCCTACGTGCCCCATCTATGGGAGCGTTCCAATCCTGATGTGCTCGTCTACCTCGACGCGGGGGTCCATACTATCAGAGGGCGTGGGCGCACTCGATGGCGGCAATCGCTCCTTGATGAGGAGCATCGCCGCCTTCAACATGCTCGCGACCACTGCCACCTCTACATCCCCACCGACGGCCTCTCCCCGAAAGACGTTGCCTCACGCGTGGTGACGTTCTTGAACAATTACGAATTACGAATTACGAATGAAATCTATAATTCGTAATTCGTAATTCCCAGCTACACCGAGGTAGTAACAACAAATGCATCACGCCCATAACGGAAGCGGATCCGCTTTTATATCGGACGGCACAAATCTCCTGCCGGACGATGTTGCTCGCGTGGCTCGTGCATCACGCTCGGCGGAGACAGGCGCTTCCAATGTCAAAGTGAGCATGTCGGCGGAGGCACAGCGCAGAGTAGTAGCATCCCGCGCAATTGTTGACCGTGTGGTCGAGCGGGGTGAGATCGTTTACGGCATCACCACCGGTTTCGGTGCGTTCAAAGACCGCGTGATCCCGCCCGCTGAAGTTGCCCAGCTCCAGGTGAACTTGCTGCTCAGCCACTCGGTGGGCGTCGGTCCGGCACTGCCCACCGAGGTAGTACGCGCCATGATGATCTGCCGCGCCCATACCCTCTCCCTCGGCTACTCGGGTATCCAGCTCGCCACCCTCCGGCTTATCTACGATATGCTCAACGCCGGCATTCACCCCTACGTGCCTGAGCAGGGCTCGTTGGGCGCGAGCGGCGATCTTGCACCTCTTGCCCATATGGCGCTCATAATGATCGGCCTGGGGCAGGCAGAGTGGCGCGGCACGATGATGCCCGGGGCCGAAGCCTTGCACGGGGCAGGCCTCGAGCCTGCGCGCCTGGGCGCGAAGGAGGGGGTGGCTCTGTCCAATGGCACCAGCCTCATGTCCGGACTCCTGTCGCTCGCCCTGGAGGATGCCTCAATGCTCTGCGATACCGCCGATGTTGTAGGAGCGCTCACCCTCGAAGCCTTGCAGGGCGTGCCCGCCGCGTTCGACCCGCGCATCCACGCCGCCCGGGGCCACGCCGGGCAAATAACATCGGCCTCCAACATCCGCCGCCTCACGGAAGGCAGCACCCTCCTGGAACAATTGCGGAATGTGGAATTCGGAATGCGGAATGACGACGATAGCTCGCGTTCCGCTCATCAATCGACCACCGGCGACGGAAGTTACCAGCAAACAGGCAATTCGCAATCCGCAATCCGCAATCCGCAATCCGCAATTCCCAAGGTCCAGGATGCCTACTCTCTCCGCTGCATGGCCCAGGTGCACGGTCCGGCACGCGATGCATCTGCTTACGTCTACAATGTGCTTCTGGCCGAGCTGAACAGCGCCAACGACAACCCTCTCGTGTTCGGCGCGGGCCCCATCGGCGAGAGCGACGACGATTATTCCATCCTGTCGGGGGGTAACTTCCATGGCGCGCCTCTATCGGTGGCCGCCGATTTCCTCGGCATCGCCCTGTGCGGCCTGGCCAATATCAGCGAACGAAGGCAGGCCCGCATGGTGGACGTCTCGGCTCACGGCGGCCTATTCCCGCCCTTCCTTATCGAGCATGGCGGCCTCAACAGCGGGTTCATGATGGTGCAATACACCTCAGCAGCCCTTGCTTCCGAGAACAAAAGCCTGGCCCACCCGGCCAGCGTGGACACTATCCCTACCTCCGCCAACACCGAAGATCACGTCAGCATGGGGCCGATTGCCGCCCGCCACGCTCGCGCTATCGTCGCCAACACCGCCCGCGTACTCGCCCTCGAAGCTATGATGGCCGCTCAGGCCGTCGACTTCCGCCTGCGCAAAGACCCGTCTGCCCGCCTCGGCAAAGGCAGCCGCGCCGCTTACGACCTGATCCGCAGCCGCATCCCCTTCCTTGAGCGCGACGAAGATATGCAGCCGCATATAGCAGCCGCCATCGCCCTGGTGACAGGCGGCGAGCTCGCGAACGCCCTGGGCAGGCAGCCCGATACTTCGGCTGTCACGGCGGTGAGAAATGAGAAATGAGAAAGTAGCTATTGCTTCTCATTTCTCATTTCTCTCTCCCACAAACAGTCCCAAAAAGGTCTAGTAAAATAGAATAGCTGCCTGTATAATGGCCGCGCCAATGACATTATTGACGCTCAAAGTAATATCATAGAATACTCTGAGCGCCTTTTCTGGTATGAAGGTGCCGTTGATATGTCAGCCAGGCTATTCTTATGCTATCTGGGTGCTATCGGCTTGCTCTGGCTTGCCGTCTCGAGTAGCGCCACATATGCCGCTACGGTGGCGTCGCTGCCTGTCTCACCTGCTCTTCCCGATTGGGATCCCACCTGCTACAGCACCTATCCGCAGATCGATACTTTCCTGCATAACACTGCCACCCAATACCCGCAGATAGCCACAGTCATCGACGGCGGGCTTGCCTGGGAAGGCACACGGCATATCTGGGAAATTACGCTGGAAAGCACTGTCCACCCTGGTCCAAAGCCAGGCGTCTTCCTGGTGGCCGGCCAGCACCCGCGCGATATCGCCACCACCGAGATGCTCCTTCGCCTTGTAACCTATCTCACCCAGTCCTACGGCACCGACCCCGACGTTACCTGGCTGCTGGATAACCGTACAATCAACATTATTCCAAGCGCCAATCCCGACGGCTACTACTCTGTTTATAACGACGGATATAACCAGTTTAAGAACCGCGATAACCTTTATTGCGCCAACTCCATCAACCGGGGAGCCGACATCAATCGCAATTATCCCTACCAGTGGAACACGGTAGGCGACAGCACTATAGCCTGCGACGCTGCCTACCCCGGCCCTTCGGCTCTCTCCGAGCCGGAAAGCTCGGCTGTTATCTCGCTCTTCCAATCGAGCGGCGCTGATCTCCTTATCAACCTACAGGCCACCGGACCGGGCATCCTCTATCCATGGGGCTACACTCCGACCCCACCTTCCGATGCGCAGGGCCTCTTCGCGCTGGGCTGGGCGTTCGGCAGGCTCAACGGCACTCCCGCCTCAGCAGTTCGCACAGAGAACTCGCACTCCCCGGTCAGCGGCATTATCGACGACGACGCTTATGGGCAATACGGTATTCCCGCATACACGTGGAATATTGGCTCGATGTTGAGCCCGCTTTGCTCCGATCTGGACCCGCTCTGGAATGCGCAGCGCCCGGCCTTCGTTTATGCAGCGAAGGCAGCGGGCTTAACCCTCCCGACCACCCTCGCTCACGCATATGGGCCAAGCCCTACCGGCCTGACCGTCACTCCTGATGGGACGAGCGCTATCACCCTCACTGCCGTTCTTTCATCCAATATAGGTCTCGTGGCAGGCGCCGTCTACACCATAGACAACCCGGCAGCCGACGGCTCAGGAATATCTATCTCCGGCAGTTATGGCAGTGGCACGGTTACTGTCACGGCTTCTGTGGACATCTCTGCCCTCCCTGCCGGACGCCACATTATCCTGGCCCAGGGTAAGAACGACAGCGACCAATGGGGAGTGTTTTCCTCGGCCTTTTTCACCGTTACAGCGCAATCTCCCACGCTTACCCCCACTTCTACTCAAACCTTCACGCCTGCACCCTCGCCAACTGAGTCGCCTTCAGGTACCAGCACAGCTACTCTGACGGCCACGGGCACATCGCCACCCACCCAGACGCCCGGTGGCCCGACTGCCACATCTATACCAAGCAGTACGTCAAGCGCAACGCCCATCGATACCGGGACCGCCACGAATACGCCCTTCCCTCTTACCCACACAGCCACGTCCACCCATACACCTACACCTACGAGCACCTGGACTTCTACACCTCTTCCTTCGACCGGCACTGCTACGGCAAGCAGCACGTCCACCGCTACGCTCACTTACACTGTGACCCCCAATTCCTACAAGTACGATCATAGTCTCCACCTTTACAGCTACCGGAACCCGAACTGCTACACCCACCACTATCATTTCTACCATTACGGCTACTGGAACCCGCACCTCGACAGCCACGATCACCGACACACCTACAAACACCGAGATCCCAACTGACACTCCCACTCCCAGCCCTACCTATACAAGAACGCCCACGAACACACGCACGTCCACGGACACTAGGACGCCGAGCAGCACACCCACTGCAACTGACACCCGCACGCCTACCTATACACGTACTTCGACCGACACCCGCACGCCGACCGACACGAGCACGGCCACCGACACTCGAACGCCAACTGACACAAGCACGCCCACCGACACCCGAACGCCGACCGGCACAAGAACGCCGACCTATACGCGAACGTCCACCAGTACGAGAACCCAAACCACCACCGGAACACCCACCGGCGTACGTACCCTGACCGATACACCCACCGGCACACCCACCGGCACGCATATGCCGGGCAGCACGCGCACTTCCACCCTCACTCGTACGGCAACGAACATACCCAACAACACAGGCACACCGGTGGTAACAAGAACGCCCACCGGTACTCGCACGCCCACCCATACAAGAACGCCCAGCCCGCCAAACACTCCCACCCCGCTGCCTTGTATAACCTTCACCGATGTCCACTCAGGCCAGTATTTCTACCACGCTGTGGACTGGCTTTTCTGCCGGGGTATAGTCTCAGGCTACCCGGACAATACCTTCCGCCCGAATCACAGCGCCACTCGCGCTCAGATGGTAAAAATGATCGTGCTGGGCCAGGCGTGGCCTATCTATACCCCGCCCGCTCCAACCTTTATGGATGTTACTCCCGGCGATTGGTACTATCCATATATCGAAACCGCCGTTTTCCACTCAATAACCTCAGGCTATCCTGACGGCACCTTCCGCCCAAACAATCCTGTTACTCGCAGCCAGCTCTGCAAGATGATTGCGCTGGCCCGAAGCTGGCAGTTGCTCGATCCGCCAACTCCATCGTTTACGGACGTTCCACCCGGAAGCGCCTTCTATCAATATATCGAGACCGCTCGCGCCCATGCTCTTATCTCCGGCTACGGCGACGGCACCTTCCACCCCTACGAAAACGCCTTGCGCGGCCAGTTGTCCAAGATGCTCTACGTCGCCCTCACCGGAGATCTGAGGGGCCGGCGCTAATTTCTAATTTCTTGTTTCTCATTTCTCAGAATAGTATTGACAAACCCCTCTTACCAGACATATAATGAGCAAGCTTATCGCTCCGTAGAAAAACACGACCCCCCTTCCCTGCATGGGGAGGATTCTCTGGGCGCGCTTTATCGTGTCTAATCGCTACTCAATACGCTCATACCCAAGAGTATGAAAGGAGTGTTGCCGGAGGAAATCGCATTACTCCATGCGTGGCCAGCCTGATCATATCCCATATTCACGTATTCGATTAGGTTTTTGGTCTGCGTAACTCTCTCCATCATTTCGCAACCGATCAGGGCTCCGAATAGAGAATATGAAATCAGAAATTAGTCTGACTTCATATTTTCGATTTCTGATTTCTCGGGATCTAATTTTCTCTTTCAGAGCCATTGCTTCCATTGAGGCGGCATGACAGATCGGGTATCCAGCTTCAAGAAAGGAACGAGAGAAACATGAATAGGCGCATATGGCTGTTATTATCGACAGCCTTCCTGGCGGCTCTTGTCATCATTGGTATGGCCAATGCCGCCAGCGCTTCCCTCCCTGCCGGCCCTTCCGCGGGCCCCTCTGCTGGTCTCCCAGCCAGCGCTGATACTCAGGGTAAAGGGGTACAGGCACAGGCACCCTCTAAGGACGATCCGTTCGGCATCGCCAACTTCAACTGTGCCGATATTTCCAAGTATCACGTTGACATGCAACTCAACTTACGTGCTGCTGCTATTCTTCAAAAGTGCGGCATGGCTCCTAAGAGCCTTGACAAAGGTACGGGCTCTGGTAGCAGCGGAGTACCTGGGGTAGTGAAGCAGCTAACCAGCCCTCTACTGGGTGGCACCGACATAAACCTTGTCACAGGAACTGAGACTTCCCCTAACATTGTTCAGTCGGAGCAATTTAGCTGGTCCAACGGCAACACTACAGTTGTCGCCTTCAACGACTCCCGTTTTGCCAACTCCAACAGCTTCTCAGGAGCCTCCGTCTCCACAGATGGAGGGGCAACCTTCACCCGCCTCACGAAAACAGGCAACGCAAGCCCCTTCCCCAACACGTTCGGAGACCCCGTGGTCCTGTATGACCCGGTGCGAGCCATCTGGCTTACCGTCTGGCTGGATGGGGTTAGCGGTTGCGGTGGGTTGGGTGG
>CAWINE010000016.1:0-5101 GCA_963837315.1 uncultured Chloroflexia bacterium | reverse complement strand
GTCCAGGCTCACCAGTGGCTCTACTTTATCTAGGATTTGAATATTCGTTAGGTCGGTTTGCACAAGCTCATCATCCCTCGCGCGGTAGCTTGACCAGCACCCACCCCGTTATAGACCCGACGATAAGTGCGTATAAAGCCCAACTAACGATCCAGGCAAACGACATTTGGGATGGGTTCCCGACAAACGACAGTTGGTCCGTGCCCAGAAGAGTGATGTCCACGATCGCGACAATAAAGGCACCCAGGCCGGAACTTAGCGCGCTGACAGTTATCCACCACCCTTCACCCCGAAAGTGCTTCGCCACGACAAAGCTCTGAGCAAAGCCGAGTGTAGCTCCCCCCGTAGCGACTCCGACAGCTCCGGCAGCTCCCAGGATAAGGAGGGCACCAAGACCCGGTCCGGAAACATGTAACACCGCATACAACGTTACAACCACGCAAGGGCCAATTATGGTGCCCGACAGCACTGTGGCTCCCAGCCAGGGGGCCCACCGCCAGTGCGAGAGCGCACTCCGTAACACTGCACCCTGCACGATCCCGAGTACAAGACCCGGCATTAGCATGGAGGGCATTACCACGATTATGAGGGCCGCACTCTGTATTGTATTCCTCGTTGGGACCAAATCTTGTACTGACGAGTAGTGTCCTCCACCAGCCCAACCAGGGTATAAGCCGCGACCGCAGCCAGCACCCACCATAGCCATAGACGTCTGCCCCCAAGGGCTGGTCGCACTTCAATGATCCTGTTGGCTACCATGGGCTCCTCCTATTTCCCCGGTTGCCCCAGCCCTCGGCAGCTCCACTCGTATTGGAATGTCTCAGGCCCACAATACCCCTGCTCTGCGCCCAGGTGTGGCCTCCCAATCATCGTAGCAGTGCAGCGCAATTAGGAAAGAAGGTATTACCCACTATCTTGGATGTCTGGCCTCGGGTGGCGTTGACGTTCGGCCTGAAGTAAGGTGGGTTACCGGGCGGTACGCATGGCTCGCCTTCCCCTCCACATGGATATCCTGCCATGATTGCGCGCGAAGCCAGCCTATAAGTGTAAGTGTAGTAGTTGAGCCGGGTGTAACGTCCTCGAACTGCTGCCCCGAGGGCGTGTCGCTGTAGCCGGCGGCGTTGAGTCCATCTTGGCTAATTGCCCTCTTGTGGCGTTGTTATTTGGCCGGAAGTATGGCCGGTTAGCGGGTGGTATACATGGCTCGGGATTGCCGCATGGGTATCCGCTTACAACTCCCGTAGCCGCAAGCTGTTCGGTATACGTGTAGAAGGTAGACCCAGGTGGCACGTCCTCAAGGTCTGGACACTGACGGGGTCGTGCAGACCTGCGGAGAGAGCAACTATCTTGGTAAATTGCCCTCTGGTAACCCTATTATTTGGGCGGAAGTACGGCAGGCTATTCGGCCGCAAGGCTCGTTCGGACCACCGCAGGGGTAACCGGAGATTATACCGCTGCAAGCCATGCATGTGACATAAAGGTAGAAGGTCGACCCCAGTGGCACGTCCTCGAACGGATGCGGCCCGTATTGCTCTACCAGCGTCTGACGCCCGTAGGACCCTACAGCCCACAAATCGTTCGCAGTTATAGTAGCTACTGAGTAGAGGCGGTTTAGGTGGGTGTCGGATGTATCGGGGTTGAGGCTTGGGACGATGTTCCAAGTGCTCCGTCCCAGCGCTCTACCAGTGTTTGGTTTACAGTGCGGTCGTAGTAATATCCCACAGCCCACACATCGTTTGCGGACACGACAGCTACTCCATTGAGATAGTTATAGTACCGATTCATACTGGGGCTTGGCACCACACTCCATGAGCTCCCATTCCAGTGCTCTACCAGCGTCGGGTTCCCTTGGTACGAGCCTATGCTGTAGTAGCCCACAGCCCATATATCGCTCGCCGATACCGCCGCTATTCCAGAGAGAGTGTCGATGCCATTGCCCACATTGGGGCTTTGCACCAGGCTCCATACGCTCCCGTTCCAGTGCTCTGTCAGTGTTCGAGTTGGACTGTTGTAGTCAGTGAAGTAATTGCCCACAGCCCATACATCACTGCTCGATATCGCAGCTACTCCATTGAGGTCGTTGTATAGTGTGCCCACATTGGGGCTTTGCACTAGGCCCCATACGCTCCCATTCCATTGCTCAATAAGACATGATCTGCCTCGGTATCGTCCTCACCATACCCCACAGCCCATACATCACTGCTCGATACCGCAGCTACTCCATTGAGGTAGTTATATCTCGTGCCCACATTGGCGCTTGGCATCACGCTCCAGACGGTGCCATCCAATGCTCTGTCAGCGTCTGGCTCGTAGTGCCGTTGTGGTAATAACCCACAGCCCACACATCATTGGCCGACACTGCTGCTATCCCATACAGAATGTTGGTGCCTGACCCGGAGTTCGGACTGGGCACTATGGTCCAGACGGTGCCGTCCCAATGCTCTGTCAGCGTCCGACCTGTCGAGTTGCCGTCATAATATCCCACAACCCACACATCGTCTGCCGACACCACCCCTACCCCGTTCAGGCCGTTGGCTCCTGTCCTGGAGTTGGGGCTGGGCACGTGCTCGAACTGAAGGCTGCAGGGCGTGGCGGAAGCGGAAGCGGTGAGTGTTGGTGTACCTGTGGTGGGTGTGGGTGTCGGTGTTGAGGTACTAGATGTAGGCGTGTTGGTTGGCGGCGTGCCTGTGGCTGCAAGCGTGTTGGTTGACGTGCGCGCATTCTTTGGTGGTGTACCCGTGATTGCCGGTGCGGCAGTAATGGGTTCAGCGCCGGATACATTCGACCACACCGATACGTTGTCGGAGCCGTAGTTGGCTGTTACCAGGTCGGGATTGCCGTCCCTGTTGAAATTGCCCACTGCTACTGAGAAGGGTGCTGTTCCCGTTCCGAAGTTAGTGGCAGGGCCGAAGACGGGCGAGGGGCAGGAAGAGGCAAAGGGGCTGTGGCGGTATGGCAACAGCCGGCACGACCCCTCCGGCGGCGCTGCTCAAGCCAACCCGGATGAATGCGCCCCCAGCCAGGAGCGCCAGCAACGCGACTGTCGCACATGCTATATACGAATACCTTATGTCGCGTCTGAATCGCCGGGTAGCCACACCGCCAGAGAGAAATGTCGGGCTCACGAGATTACTCCTCCGATATATAGTTCGATTTACGCACTCCCCTTGACGCGCTGCGTGGGCTGCCGCCGGGTATTCCTCTTCAGGTCTCAGACTACCGCTCACCGTCTGGCAGGCGTCCGGCAGTCAGGGCAGAAGGTGTTAGCCAGTATCTTCGATCAATGGCCCTATTTGATAGTCTCTGTGGGCGGAGCTTTCACCTCGCCGAGGTCTTCATTGAAGCGGCTCCAATTCCAGGTGAGCGTGTACGAAGTGTCTGTGGGCTGCTCGTCCTCTTTGAGTATTGTTGGGGTAGATTTCGCTGCCGGGTTTTGCATGTCCCAAAGCTCTACTTCACCAGTGGACTCGATGGCTGCTGCCAGCGTTTTGCTATCGGGACTGAAGGCGATGGATGATACCTGATTGTTACCGAGGAGGGCGGACGGGGCGGCCAGGTTGCTCAAGCTCCATATTTGTATTGAGTCGTCAATACCACTCGAAGACCGGTTCACCGCCAGCTTTTGCCCATCGGGGCTGAAGGCCACAGTCATGAGCTCGGAGCCGATCTTTTCGGGCAAGGTCGTGGGGGCAGATCCCGGCTTACCGAGGTCCCATAAGCGTAATCCCCCGGTGGCAGCGAAAAGATGTCCGTCGAGGCTGAAGGCTACTCCAGGCACCCACGCGCCCGGGAATGTAGTGGGCGCCACATTGGGGTGGTTAGTATCGTACAAGCGCACCCCATCCTGCGAATCGCCTGTGGCCAGAGTGTGGTTATCGGGGCTGAACGCAATCACATCAACATTGTTGCCTTCGGCGTACGGAATCACTGTGGGCTTGACGCCCGTATAGGGTGGTGCCCAGAGAAAGACGCCGTTGTCCGCTCCGGCCGCCAGCATCTTCCCATCGGGCCGGAATGCAACCGAGCGCACATTACTGCCGGTAGTCAGTGTGATTGGAGTTGCGGTTAGGTTATTTGCATCCCACAGATAGACTGCGCCTGAGGAATTATCACCATAAAGCCCCGCTGCGATGGTTTTGCCATCGGGGCTGAAGGCGACACTCATAAAAGATCCGTGGTCGCTCTTCAGTTTCTTCGGGGCAATGCTGGGTTTCGTGAGATCCCATACTCTCACCATCGAGTCTTGATGCGCCACCGCCAGGGTCTTACCGTCAGGGCTGAAGGCCGCCGAGTTTGCCGCGCCAACCTCGTTCTTTAGCACGGTACTGCTACCGGTTACGCGCATCTGGCGTATAGTTGGGGTTATCTCTGTAGACACCCAGATATCGACGCTCTTCGCGCCATTCACAAACTGGCTGAGGCCGCTGGAGTTGGCTGCCCCTGGGACAGAGGCTGGGGCGGTCATACGCTTTGTGTAAACGCCGTCTATCTCCTCGCTTGCAGGGCTGGCGTCTTTCATTGTCAGGCCCCCGAGCATGAAGTCACCTGACGTGCCACCTCTGCCAAAGTCGTCCCACAATGGGCCGAGGGCAATTTCTAAAGTGGCGATGACTGATCCGAAGGCTGCTGCCAGGTCTTGCCGCCATCGAAGCTCTCGTAATAATGACCATCCGGGGCCACCAGCGACTCAGCGCGGTTTGACCCTTCGGAGAGAGAGATTGATTCACCTTGCCACCAAACTCTATATCACCCACGATGCTGGCGTCGGGGCTTTTCCAGAACGAGTTCGCCGGGATTGCCACCCTTTTCCTCGAAGTGATAGCTATTCAGAGCTTTCATGTTGGCAACCGCCTTCGCGAGCAGATCGGCATTGCTCAGGTTAGGTTGGGCGGCGCGGCTCCCTTCGGTGGGAGTAGTTAGGGTGTCGCTTTGTGAGCTGCATGCATACAGCGCGAGGCTTACGCAGGCCAGCACAATCACTGCGCAGAGGCGGTTTATGGTAAAGGTCTTCAAGTGGTTGCTCCTATAACTCAATATCAGTCCAGCAAGTGCATCTCTCTGATGGCGAACTTACTTCTTCAGCCTGCTCGGTGTCTGACAG
>CAWINE010000015.1:0-81429 GCA_963837315.1 uncultured Chloroflexia bacterium | reverse complement strand
GGATCCTCTGAGGAATGTGGCAGCTCATTTTACCTTCATTATGCTTCTCTCCGCTTCCCACCAGCGGCATGACTTATGCAGTGGGCCACTCTCGCGGTGTAGTGAATCTTTCATGCACTTCAGGAGGCTTATATGGCGGACCCAGAACCTAAAGCGATCTCTGGAATGCGTGCAATTACCGTGTCGCGTGAATACGGGAGCGGTGGGGGCAAGGTGGCCACGCGCCTGGCGAAGCGGCTGGGGTGGAAGCTGGTAAATCACGAGGTGGTCGTGCAGGTTGCGAAGGCCCTGGGGGTCACCGAGGAAGAGGCGGAGCTGTACGACGAGCACGCCGACAACCTGGTGGCTCGCGTGTTGTACAGCCTCACCGTCATCGAGCCGCCGATGTCTGCGACCATGCCCGTCAGCATTACAACCGACTTCGCTCTTACGACCTGGCCCGGAGGCGTGTCGTGCAGGATGCCTACGAGGCCGGGCAGGTGGTGATCGTGGGCAGGGGTGGGCAGGTGCTGCTAGCAGACCGGCGCGACGTACTCCACGTGCGAGTAATTGCCCCGCTCGAAGAGCGCATCGCCTATGTTATGCAGCGCGAAGGGTTGGACCGGGGAGCGGCCCAGGCGCGCATCCAGCTCAAGGACCGCGATCGCACCCACTTTCTCGCAAGCGAGCATCACCAGAACGCGCAGGACGCGCATCTGTATGACCTGGTGGTGAACACAGGCGTGTTGGACCTTGAAAGCGTCGTGGATTTGCTAGCCCTAGCCTTTGAGCGCAAGGCCACCAGACTGATCGCGCCCGCCGAAGATCTAGGGCCTGCCGCGGGTCTGCCTCGCTACCCTGAGCCACCCGGCAACTTCACCCCGCCCGCGATCGCTGACAAGCCGGCGGATAAGTCGGTGGGCAACGCGACGGTTTGATGCACGGTCCAGGAATTATCCTGGGAATATACAGATTGCAGGGCACGCCGCTGAACGATGCATCCAACTAATTCGGTTGGGGAGCAACGCACCAACGCACTGCGGTTGAAACCGCGTGCTGGGCTTACGACGTCCGCATACGGACTGTTCAGGCTACCATACTGCTCGTCCCCCGGCACGATCGTGGGCATGTAGCCTGCGAAGGCAGGCTTTGTAGACGTAGCACGCGGATTTTTCGGCCGTGCGATGCTCGTGGCCCTGCGGCTGGGAGCCGCCCTGGCCCCGTCTTCCACCGCGCCGGGCGTGGCGGCGGCTGTGGGAACGACCCGGGTCTTTCTCGTTATGGTCGCGTACATAGCGGACTTTGTTCTGCTTGGAATTACACTGGTTCTCAAGCGTGACGTGACCTGAAAGGGGCTCATATTTTCTCAATAAAGAGCGGCAAAGTGCCCAGGGGCACTTTGCCGCTCTTTATTGAGAAAATAGGATTGCTTCGTGGTATAATGTCCGATGCCGGTATGTTACCGTTACCATGTCGGTGGTGATTTGCGGCTCGAGGGTTCGTTTCGCCTGCGGAGGGCTTAGGGAGGCCACTATGTCCATATTAATCACGGATGTTATAGCCAGAGATATTCGCTTCCCCACATCGAGGTCCCTCGACGGCTCGGACGCCATGAACACCGCGCCTGATTATTCGGCGGCGTATGTTGTACTGACGACCAATGACCCGCGGGGGCTGGAAGGGCACGGCCTGACCTTCACCACGGGCAGGGGCACCGAGGTGTGCGTGGCCGCCGTCAATGCTCTCAAATATCTTGTCAAAGGCAAGAGCCTCGAATCGTTCACCGAGAACATGGGCGCGTTCTGGCATATGATCACGGGCGATAGCCACCTGCGATGGCTCGGCCCGGAGAAGGGCGTGATGCACCTCGCGACGGCGGCCATCGTCAATGCCGTCTGGGATCTCTGGGCCAAGACCGAGGGCAAGCCGCTCTGGAAGCTGCTGGTCGACATGACCCCGGAGCAACTGGTGGCGTGCATCGATTTCCGCTATATCACCGATGCGCTCACGCCGGGCGAGGCGCTGGCGATCTTGCAGCGCAACGCGGGCACCCGGGCCGCCCGAATAGCCGAGATGGAGCGGGACGGCTACCCTGCTTACACCACTTCAACCGGCTGGCTTGGATATTCGGACGAGAAGGTGCGCCGGCTCTGTCGCGAAGCGCTCGCGGAAGGCTGGACCCATTTCAAGATCAAAGTTGGAGGCAGCCTCGAGGACGACATGCGCCGCTCGGAGATTATCCGCGAGGAGATCGGACCAGATCGCAAGCTGATGATGGACGCCAACCAGGTGCTGGGACGTGGGCGAGGCCATCGAGAATATGAAGCACCTGGCCGTCTTCAACCCCTGGTGGATCGAGGAGCCGACCAGCCCCGACGACATCCTGGGTCACGCGGCGGTCGCCAGGGCCGTAGCGCCCATCGGCGTCGCGACCGGCGAGCATGTACAGAACCGGATCATCTTCAAGCAGCTTTTCCAGGCCAACGCCATCAGCTTTTGCCAGATCGATAGCTGCCGGCTGGGTGGGGTCAACGAGATACTGGCGGTGCTATTGATGGCAGCCAAGTTCGGCGTTCCGGTTTGCCCGCATGCGGGCGGCGTAGGGCTGTGCGAATATGTCCAGCACCTGGCGATCTTCGACTACATCTGCGTCAGCGCGAGCGCTGGAGAACCGCATCCTGGAATACGTCGACCACCTTCACGAGCACTTCCTCGATCCGGTGGTCATTCGCAACGGCCATTACATGCCGCCCACAGCCCCCGGCTACAGCATCACCATGCGGCCCGAGTTGCTGGATGAATACGAGTTTCCGGTGGGCAAAGCATGGGCGCTTGAGGCAAGGCGCGTTTAGCTATATAGAGGCTTCAATATGTCAGAGCCGGCGCAACATCGCGCTTTTCGGACACCACGCCTGCTTCGCATACTGGCGGCAGCAGGCGCAATCACGCTTACCCTCGTTGTCTGCGTGGGCCTCGCCATCTTAGTTCTCTTCCAGAACAATGCATGCACCCACCGTCTGGCGGAACCCGCCTTTATATCCTGGTGCGCAAGACGTACGTGTTACTAACTTCGGCGCGCAAGGCATCAGGGAATCAGATGGCGGCTATGGTGAGACGGTTTCGATCATAAAAATCATCACTTACACTGTCGCAGCACCCAGACAGACGTATCTCCTTCTATCGTAGTGCTTTCTCATCGGGAAGTATGGCACCCTCGGATTGGGGTCGACGACTTCCCTGGAGCAAAAGACCTCAACTACTCATGGACTACCCATGTACGCACTCCATCCGATACTTCCTCGACCTGATCACTAGAGCTGTGAACTCGACCCAACTTGAGGTAGAAATCGGAGTGAGTATGTTCCCGGGTACTGAGTAAATGCGTCCTGAGTCGCTGGACGAGTACAATGTTCCGGGGGCAAAGTATGGGCACCGACCAAAATGACATTGGGTAGTGGTGCCTGTTAACTTCGTATTCTAAGACAGAAGGTCTGTCAGCTTGAGGTGCAAACCCTCTCTGCCCTGGCTTCTGAGCGCAGCCAGAAATCTCGTAGATACAGACTCTCTTGACTTGCACGAACCCCAAGAAGCACACAGTGGGGACGAATTCTTCGCTTTTCTCAGCTGGTGCATCCTGCTGAAGTTGTGTACGATTATGAAAGTGCTGTAGCGGCAGACCCGAGTGATGCCCTTTTGACTTCGTCGCAGATATGGTGGTTCTGCCAACCAGGCAACACTCGTCTGCCCCTCCGACCAGTTACACGCACTTGGCATATGCCCACTCAGAATGACTGGGTCAAAGTGGCGCTCTTCCTCCAACTTGTGGGGACGTTGTATAGCTCCAATAGTAACGCCGGTTATCACAACGGCATTTGTGGGCCGTTCGTCTCACTTACGGTTCTGTACCTTATCGATTTCGGCTTATTTTCGGAAGGCCGGAATAACTTCCTCCGCGAAGGCGTGCAGCGTATCGAGGTGTGCCACATCGTTTAGATAGACGATAAAGTAGTCCACGCCCGCCTCTATCAGGGTGCTGAAGGTCTCTATTGCTTCCTGGGTGCTGCCGATGAAGCCTTGTGGGTAGCCCCTGATGTTGCCTGCCCGGAACTCCTCAAGGCTGACTTCGTGACCCAGAAGTTTGCCCGAGTTCGCGGCGCTGCTTGGCCGTGGCCTGCTCGGCAGTCTGGCCTGGCAGCACGAGGTGGGTGAAGACCTCTGCCGACTTGATGATGCTGGTGTAGTCGCGGCCAACGTCTTCGCAGTGCTGCCTCACTACGTCGAATTTGTGGCGATAGACGTCCGGGTTGATGCCACCTATGTTGCAGGCATCGGCATATTTGGCAACAAGCTTGAGGGTTACTTTCTCCCCGCCTCCGCCCACCCAGATGGGGATGTGTGGCTTCTGCACGCCCTTCGGCTCGTTGATCGCCCCGCGCACCTGGTAGTGTTTTCCCTCGAAGTTGGCGTAGGGCTCGGTCCACATAGCGTGGAAGATTTGCAGAGCTTCGCCCAGCATGCGCAGCCTTTCGGGCCCATCGGGATAGGGGTAGCCGTAGGCCAGGTACTCTTCCTCGTACCAGCCTGCGCCGATACCGAAATCGAGCCTGCCGTGGCTGAGCACGTCCACTGTTGAGGCCATCTTGGCAAGGAGGGCAGGGTTGCGATAGCTGTTGCACGTCACCATTTGTCCTATCCTGACGCGAGAGGTCTCGCGGGCGAGGGCAGCCGTGGAAATCCAGCACTCGAAGTTGGTCTCCAGCGTCGCGTACGGGACGGTGTGGAAATGGTCGTACAGCCAGATCGAGTCGTAGCCAAGCTTCTCCGCTTCCGTTCCTACCCGGATCATTGCCTCGGCCTTATCCTCGGGGTCCGGTATGCTTTCAAGGTCAATGTGCCAGCCCTGCGGGACCAATACGCCGAATTTTACTGCCATCTTGTTCTCCTTTATTCATTCTTTGCAAACGACTGTAAAGTGAATGTTGGGACCCCGTGCTTACCAGTAGAGACGCATTGCAATGCGTCTCTACTCCCTGCACCCCTCGATCGCGTGGTTGTCCAGGAACGCGGTAACCTCTGCATGCGTGGGCGGGTCCGCGCCGGGACGCGTGCAGGTAAGGCCCGATGTGGCAGCCGCGAAGCGCAAGGATGCCGCAAGCTCCTCTACTTCCATGATCTCAAGAGCGGAGCGCGATACGACTTCACGCTCCATCAAGGCGGCGAGCATACCTGCGCTGAACGCATCGCCCGCACCTACGGTATCGACAACCTTCAGCCTGAAGGCAGGGATTTCCAGCCTGTCGCGACCCCGCAACGCCAGTACCCCGCTCCCGCCCTGCGTCACTACCACCAGAGCAGGGCCGCAGGCCAGGAGGTCCGCAGCTGCTTTCTCCGGAGGCTGATGCGGCGCGAGCCATGACAGATCCGCTGAGCTGATCTTGACTACGTCGGCCAGGGCGAAGAGCCTGTTCAGTAAATCGCGGTAAGCAGCCTCGTCATGCACAAGCCCGGGTCTTATGTTGGGGTCGAAAGCCAGCAATGCCTTGCCCTTAAGCCGCTCGGCGGTGGTAACCACAGCAGCAGGAGTTGTGCCGCGTAAAAGGCTGATTGAGCCGAAGGCGAGGATGGCTGTCTCCTCGAAGAGGGAGACGGGCAGCTCTTCGACTGTGAGGAGGGCGTCGGCTGTGCCCTCACCGTAGAACGCATAGGCAGGCTCGCCCCCTTCCATGGCCACGAATGCAAGGGTGCTTTGCGCCTCACTTGGCAGGAGGAAGCGCGCATCGATTCTCTCAGATTGTGCATAATCGCGCAGGTAGCGCCCGAACAGATCGGACGATATCTTGCAGGCAAAGGCCACATGCTGGTCCAGGCGCGCCAGCCCTACTGCCACGTTGAAGGGTGACCCGCCAGGGTGCATCTCGAAGCCCACGGTGCGTGAATCCTTCTCGATAGGAAGGAAGTCTATCAGGATTTCGCCCAGGCAAGTTATGAGGCGTCTCATTGGATCGCTTTCGCGTCTTCCAGAAAGGTGTCCGCCGCGGCATCGGTGGCGGGCGAGTTGGGCAATTGCTTCAGCACTTTCATAGGCAGAGTGACGGTCGCCACACCCAGCATGGCCAACGCCTCGATCTCTTCGGGAGCGCGTATGCTGGCGGCCAGTATCTCTACCTGGCTATCCTGCACGTCGAGTGCGCGCTGCATCCCGCCCGACCAATTCCAGCGCATCGAGTCCCTGGTCGCCCATGCGGCCCAGGTAGACGGCGATATAGTGCGCGCCCACCGCGTGAGCCAGTATAGCCTGCCGGACAGTGTAGACGGCTGTGAGAGTTATGCGCAACCCCCTGTTCGCCAGTTGCGCCGCCGCTTGATAACCTGTGGGCGTAGCAGGTATTTTCACAACCACGCGCTCAGGGTTCGTTTCGGAGAGCATGACGGCCTCGTCTACAATTCCGGCTAGGGTGTCTGAGTAAGTTTGTAGATGTAGCTCGTTCGCGCCAAAAGCTATGGCTTGCCTGGCAAGATCCGGAACGGCTGAGGCTTTTACCCCTGCGCGGCGTAAGAGAGTAGGATTGGTGGTGACGCCATATACGAAGCCGGTTGCCAGGGCCTCTTCGATCTCCGATATGTCCGCGCTATCGATATAGATACGCATCGCTTATCTGCCTAGCTCCACCCTCTTGCCCGTCCGTGCCGATTTTTTCAATGCATCGATAGTTTGCATATTTCCGAGGCTATTCTGCAAGGTATAAGCCACCGGATGGTCGTTTAGCACCGCGTCCGCGAAATGTTCCAGCATAATATGATAATGGTTCGCGCCGGGAATTTCCACAATCTCGACCGGGCCTCCGTAGTCTATGTGGCTGGCTTTGTCAATCGTGATTGTCACCGGCTCTTCGTCGCTGTGGAACGGATCGCTCAACGACAGGCGGCCCAACGTTCCAGACACAGAGAGAGCCTGCTGTAAAACGGTTCCGGTGCGGAAACTGCAATCGAGGGTTGATAATATGCCGTTCGGGAACTCCATCGTGCCTACAAGAGTTGCGTCCACGCCTCCGGGGGTCAGTATCTCGTGAGCCGTGACGCTCGCAGGGTTGCCACCCCCTATTATCCTGGACATGTTGACGCAATAGCAGCCCATATCCATCAGCACACCGCCCGCCAGATCGAGGCTCCAGCGGATGTCGTCCGGTATATCCAAAAAGAAGCCGAACGAGGCGCGGATCAATTTTAGCTCTCCGATTGCGCCGTTCGTAAGTAACTGCCTCATACGCTCGATTTGCGGGTGGAAGCGGTACATGAACGCTTCCATCACCTTGAGGCCCGTCGCATCGGCTGCAGCGATTATCTCGCGCACCTCGGCTGCGTTGCTCGCGAGAGGTTTCTCGCAAAGCACGTGCTTGCCGCTTTGCAACGCCTTGATCACCCATTCTTTGTGCAAGCCGTTAGGCAACCCTATATAGACAGCGTCGATCACATCGGAAGCGAGCATTTCCTCATAGCTACCGAAGGCGTGTGGCACATTGCGCTCTTTTGCCCAGTCCTCGGCCAGGCTCAGGGTACGGCTTGCTATCGCCGTAAGCTCGCTATTGTTGGACATGCTTATAGCCCGCACCTGCGCATCGGCTATCCGAGCCGTGCTGAGCACGCCCCATCGCAATTTTCTCGGCTCCATGGGTTGTTCCTCCGTTGTCGCGTATTAGATATCAGGGGTCAGGGCTTACTGCTTACTGCTTATTTCGACGAGCATTTCCTTCACCGCCAAGACGCCAAGATCCGCCAAGGTCGCCAAGGTTTTTACGGGTTGAACCACAAAGGCACGAAGAGCACTAAGGTCACGAAGGTTATTATGGGTTTGGATCACAGAGACCACAGAGCACTCAGATGTCACAGAGGAATCCCATAGTTTTAAACAATGATAATCTTGGCGGCCCTTGGCGGAACTTGGCGTCTTGGCGGTTCCGTCTTACGTTTTACGTTTTACGTGTCCGCCGCTGGTTGCCTGACCGCTCGCACCAGGCTCACTTCGCTGTCCAGCCGCCATCTATTACGAAGCAAGAACCTGTGACGAAAGCAGCTTCGTCGGAGGCGAGGTAGAGAGCAGCGCCGGCGATCTCATCGGGGCGGCCCATGCGGCCTATGGGCTGGCGGGCGTGCAACTGCTTGCGTACTTCGTCCTTTGTGTCGGCGAAGTTACGCTCAAGGTAGCCTTCAACGAAAGGAGTGTGCACGGTGCCGGGGCAGATGGCGTTAGCCCTGATGCCCTGCCCCACGAAGTCCATGGCGACGGAGCGCGTGAGGGCTATTACTCCCCCTTTGCTCGTACTGTAAGCCGCGCGCCTATCGATGCCTATCATGCCCGCCACAGAGGCGATATTCACGAGTATCCCACCGGCAGGCTCCTGGCTCACCATTTGAGCGACGGCGTACTTGGAGCAGAGGAAGACACCCTTCAGGTTGACCGCCATGACCCGGTCGAACTCCTCCGCGCTCGTCTCGAGGAGGTTGCCTACGCTGCTGATACCGGCGTTGTTCACAAGGATATCGAGCCGCCCGTACCGCTCCACTGTGCCCGCAATGGCTGCCTTCACTTCCTCTTCGTCGGCGACGTTCATCCTCTGCACGTTGGCCACACCGCCTGCAGTAGCGATCTCCTGGGAGACAGCATCCGCCGCTTCCAGGTTCACGTCCGCCACTACAACCTTTGCCCCCTGCTTAGCATAGAGCAAAGCAATTTCCCGCCCAATACCCGAGCCTGCGCCCGTCACAATAGCAATTTTGTTATCAAGTCTGAACATGGTTGTCCTTTCGTGTGGACCAAGTTGTCAGTTGTGACGAGTTGTCAGTTGTCAGTTGTCAGTTGTCAGTAGACGGTGAGTAGTGAGCAGTGGCAGCCTCAGAAACGATTGGCCGTCTCCGTTTCACGTTTCACGTTTTAGGCCGTCGTCCATCGTCCATCGTCCATCGTCTTCCGTCTACTGACAACTGACAACTGACAACTGACAACTCCGTACCCCTCACCTCGCCGTCAGCCCGCCGTCGACGGGCATTGCTACGCCTGTTATGAAGCTGGCTTCGTCGGAAACCAGCCATAGGGCCACGTAGGCGCACTCGTCGGGGGTGGCCAGGCGGCCTATCGGTTGCTCGGTAGCGTATCTTTCGAGGGCAGCGGCGGGGTCAGGCTCCTGGGTCGCGCCCCAGCGCAGCATGGGGGTATCCACGATGCCAGGACAGAGCGCGTTGACCCTGATGTTTTTGGTGGCGTAATCGAGGGCCAGCGCCTTGGCGAGCAGCACCGCAGCCCCCTTCGAAGAGCAGTAGATGGGCGAGCCGGCCTGCGCCCCCAGACCTCGGATGCTGGCGTCGAACAGTATAGCGCCGCCTCCCTGCCGCTCCATATGAGGAATGGCGTGGCGGCTGGCATATATCAATGCCATCACGTTCACGCCGAAGATCGCCTCTATCTCCTCGTCAGTGCTTTCGGTGATCAGCTTGGGGAGGAAGCGCCCAGCGTTACAGAAGAGTATATCCAGCTTGCCGAAGCGCTCGATGCAAGCGTCCACCATCCGCTCATTGTCTTCTCTGCGGCTCACGTCCGCCTGGAGGAAGAACCCTTCTCCGCCCACCTGCTCGATCTCTTGCATAACCGGGCCGCTGCGGTCCTCCCGCCAATCGGTTACGACCACCTGTGCTCCCTCACGGGCGAACAGCACAGCCGAAGCTCTGCCGATCCCAGTCGTGCCGCCCGTGATAATGGCTGTCTTGCCTTTCAGTCTCATATGTGCAACTCCGAGGAGCTAGTTCAGCTTCAACCACGTAATATAGAATAGAGAGATTTTGGGGACACCCCAAACCCCGGCAGGGGAGACCCCCTGCACCCCCTTTCGAGCCCCTAACCCCTATGTAATCGCCGCCGGCCGCACCCAACTGCCGCTGGCCCCACGCAGCTTTAGGGGCAAGCAAACGAACATGAACTCGTAGACATGAGCCTCGGCCAACGGTGCGAGGTTCATCCATTCGATAAGATGCACGCCTCTCTCCATGAGCATCGCCACATGCACCGTATGCTCCCAGTCGGTGACAGGCTGAGGCTCAGTACCTGTGGTGTCGCTGCCGAGCAAAGCCATCCCCTGGTCGTAAAGCCAGAGCGCAGCATCGAGGCCCACGCCAGGCTGCCCGGCCAGGAACGCTTCATTGTCAACTGCATACTGCCTCATTTTACCTGTATGTACAAGCACCACGTCGCCTTCGCTGAGGCGCGTGCCCTGGCGCGATATTGTCCCTCTTATATCGTCCGGCGTTATCTCGTAGTGGTCTTCGAGCAGCTCAACGCCTTTGTACGCGGCGACGTCAAGAAGAACACCACGGGTGACAATAGGCGGCACGGTCTCGATGCTTGCCTCTGACACGCCGAAATCGTGCTCCACGTCCCGGGTGAGATGGCCCCCGAAGATGCGCCCGTCCTTGCTGACATGGTTGAGCGCGTCTATGTGGGTGGAGACATGGGGCGTCGCCATAAGCACTTCTGTGTAGAAGGCGACCCCACCTTGCCCGAGCTGAGCGCCGAAGTCGCGGTAACTGCGATATGTGAGCAGCCGGTAGGGCATGAACACCGCTTTATCGGTCGCAGGCATATCGTCGCTAAGCTCGGCCCCCAGGTCGTAAACCTTGCCTGTCTTCGCGAGTGTGGCTGCGTGCGCCACCACCTGCGGGGTTATGCGGTGGATTGCGGACGGTCCAATTGCGGATTGCGGATTGCGGATTGCGGATTGGTGGTTCGTCATAGTGCTTTCTGCTTACTGCTTACTTACGTTTCACGTTTCAGCGTTCGTCGTTCGTCGTTCGTCGTTCGTCGGCTTCGTTATCCTGAGACGATGATTATGTTACCCCAGGGCGTGGTATCTGCGGTGCGGATGGTGCCTTTGGCGCTGCGCGAGAGGTGCTTCAGCTCCAGGTGTGGCACGACCTGCAGCGGCACATCTTTCAAATCGAGGCCGTCCAGTACGGCACGGATGCCGCTTACGTGCTGGGGGCTAGCTTCTTCCATCTCGTGGGCTATTATCACACGGTCTATCGCCCATTCTGCGGCCACTGCACGCAGCACGTCGAGCACGGTCGGAATGCCATCCACCAGCGCGAGGTCTATACGCCGCGGGCCATCGGGCACCGGAAAACCCCGGTCACATATGGTGACATAGTCGGTGTGCCCTGTGGAAGCCAGCAGCTCGCAAATGCCGGGGTGAAGGATGCCGCCTTTTTTCATGGTTTGTGACCATCGCCGTTTGAAGATGCCTGGATGCCCATGAGCTTGTAGTAGCGCTCTTTCTGGTCCAGAGTCACCTCTTCTCGGAAGTCTGGACCCGGACGTTTGAAGTAAAAAACCGCGCCGGCACCGCCTCCACCAGGCAGTGCGGCCACCAGTTCCCACCCCTCGCGCCCCAGATCCTCCAATTCCCCTTCATCCAGGCTCTTGCGATATTCCCAGGCAGACATCTTTCCCCTCCATGCTTAGAGCGCCACGAAAGCGTAAAACGTAAAACGTGAAACGTGAAAGCTAACTCAGAACTTGTAATTCGTAATCCGCAATCCGCATTCCACATTCCGCAATCACCCCTTGACCGCACCCACCAGTATACCGCGTGAGATGAAGCGCTCAAGGACGATAGCCATCGCGATTACGGGGGTAATCATGAGCAGTATCAGCACCGACATATACCACCATTGCGGGCCTCGGGTGGCGTTCTGGGCGGCTACGGTCAGGGGCATGGTCTGGGCGTTGGCGCTCGATAGGAAGAGGGCGAGAAGATACTCGTTCCAGGCGAATACGAGCACGAAGAGAAAGGTCGCGACCAGGCCGGGCGCAGAGACAGGCACTACGATAGACCAGAAGATGCGGTAGCTCGATGCGCCGTCCACGGCCGCGCACTCCTCCAGTTCGAGAGGCACATTCTGGAAGTAGTCGCGCATCAGCCACACCACGATAGGCAGGTTGACGGCCACGTAGGTAATGATGAGGGCCGCCTGGGTGTCCAGCAGGTGCACTTGCTGGAAGAGCACATAGACCGGTATGACCACCGCGACCGGTGGCAGCATACGCTGTGAGATCAGCCAGAAAGCGATGTCATTATTGCCCAGCGCTCGCTTGAAGCGGCGGCCAATAGTCTGCAGCACAATAAAATAGAGGGCCACCCCTGAAATTACAGCCAGCGCCCAGGGCACACCCTCAATCACGGCCAGGCCAACGAGCGCCACCATCACGATAAAGCTGCCAATAGCTCCTAGCCTTGGCTGGTACTGGAACCTCGCCAGCGCATAGGCGGCCATCGAGCCGAACAGCAGCGTCAGTGTGGAGCTGACGATCCCCACCACGACAGTGTTGATATAAGGGCGTACGGTATCGTTGACCCACGTCCACAGAATGTAGTGCCAGTTGTCGAGCGTTGGCTGGTAGTCAACGAAGGGCATATAGAAGGGGCCGCTGTTCACCTCTATCGGCTGCTTGAAAGATGTCACGACCAGCCAGTAGAGGGGGAAGAGCACCACGAAGGTCCAGACGCCAAGCAGGATATACGAGACTACTTTGGCCAGTGGCGACGGGTCCAGCGGCGACCTCGACCTGCCTCTGGGTATCGCAGGCTGCAGGTTGTTGATTACAGTTTCAGCAGTTTTCACTTCGGACCTCTAATTTCTCATTTCTCATCTCATATTTCAACTGCGCGGCGACGAATTAGATTGACATAAGTTGTGCCGACGATAGTCACCAGGAAGAGCAGAAGGTAGGCGACCGCGGCGGACCTGCCCAGGTCGAGGGTGCGCCAATCTATATAGGCCTCAAGAGTGAGCGACTCGGTGGCGGTGCCGGGGCCGCCGTTGGTGAGGATGTTGGGCAGGTCCACTATCTTGAAGCCCTCGATCATTCGGATCAGGATGAGGGTCGTGCTGACAGGTATGATGCCGGGCAGGGTGATGTTGCGGAATATCTGCCAGCGGCTCGCCCCGTCCACCAGAGCCGCCTCATGCGTCTCCACGTCCTGGCCCTCAAGGGCGGCCAGCAAAACGATGAACATAAATGGCGTCCACTGCCAGATGTCGCTGATCATTACCGCCGTGCGCGCTCCCCAGGCATTGTTTACCCAGGTGAAGTTGGGGTCACCCAGGAAGGTGAAGACCGGGTGGAATGGCCCTTTCTGGGTATCGGTGAGCATCTCGAACATGTAGGCAACTCCCACCGGAGTTATCATCATCGGGAGCAGGAAGACAACCCGGAAGAAACGCCGCCCGGCCAGGCGCTGGGTAGCCAGATACGCGAGGCCGAGCCCCAGCAGATATTGAAAGCTGATTCCAAAGAAGACATAGACCAGAGTGACTATGAGCGTGCCCGGCCTGGCCTCAGGCGCGAACGCCTGCACCACCAGCAAGAGCAGCCTCCGGCAAACAGAGCCACCAGCACGCGCAGGATCAAGCCGCCTATCGACACTTTGTGGCCGCGCACCTCCGATACTAGCCACCAGATGCAGCAGCCCCGCCACAGCGGCAAGCACCAGCCAGCCCAGCAGCGACGGCGGTTTGAGCGAGCCGAGGAAGTGCGTTTGCTCGCTCCCGAATAGTAGCACCCGGTAGTTTTCGAAGCCGATGAAGCGGATGTCGAACCCGCCCTTCACCAGCTCGAAATCTGAGAGCGACAGGTAGAGCGAGATGATCAGCGGGAAGATCGAGAGGGCCAGCACGACTCAGCAGCGCAGGCCAGATGAAACTGGCCTGCACCAGCCGTTCGGTGCGCGACTCCACAGCATGCAGTCGCGAATCCGCGCTTAGTACCGCTTCAAGGTCTGGCCCAGGCGGGACTGAGCTTTGAGGTTGTATTTCTTCCAGCTGCATTGCAAAACTGAACTCCGCTTGTCAGTGGGTGACCAAGTTGTCAGTTGTCAGTTGTCAGTTGTCAGTTGTCGGTGAGTTCGGAGCTATCGACTATCAGCAATTAGCTTTCAGTTGTCGGTCGTCTGTACTGACAACTGCACAACTGACAACTGACAACTTCGTCAGCCTACCGTTGCACGCCCAGGCTGGCTTTGTAAGCAGCAAGCTGCTTATCGCGGCCCACCCGTTGGTGATATCCTCCCAACCCTGGGTGATCTGGGTCATGGCGTCGTCACGGCTGATTTCGCCGGCCAGGAACTGCGCCATCGCCTTGTCGAGCACCACCTGCTGGTATTGGTCTGACTTCGGAACGCGAAGGTCCAGTACCATATTGGGGCTGTTCAGGCTATCCTGGATAGCACCCAGGTAGTTCTGGGCGGCAGTCTGGCTCATGCCGGCCTTCAGCCATAGGTCCAGGTTCTTGAACTGCGAGGTGCGGTACGGATTGAACCCGGTCTTACCGAGCGTCACATCGACGCTCGATTGAGCCGGTTGCGCTCACGTAGGAGAGGAAGTCATACGCCGCGTCTTTGACTTTCGGGCTCGTCGGCGGCATTGATAGCCCCCGACCAACCTCCAAATGCTGCGAATGGAGCGTGGTTCACACCATTGACGGCGTTAGGGCAGTTGGTCGCGTTGCAGTCAACCAGCTTGCCGGTTGTGCGGTCGAGCACCTGCTTTGAGCCGGGCAGGATCACGGCGCCGACTTTGTCCTGCACCTTGGAGGTGGTCGGATCAATGGCGAGCGGTGCCGATGTCGCCCCAGTCGAGCGAGAGAGCGCAGCGCCCGGAGGTGAAGAGGCCGCGGGTGTCTCCCACGTCATCATTCAGCTCATCGGGCGGTCCGAACTTGGTAGTCTGGCTGTAGACGTCGAGCGCGGCGGCGAAAGCGTCATTGTTGATGAGTGGCTTCATAGTGTCGGTATCGAAGAAAGCGCCCTGGTTGGTGCCCGTGCTCTGTATGTAGGCCCCGGCCACGGCATCGATGAACCAGTAAGCCTGGGCGCTACGCTTCTTGGAGATGCAGGAGCCGTAGTCGGGCGTGCCATCACCGTTCAGGTCCTGGCCGTTGTACTTCTGGGCAATCGTCAGGTAATCTTGCCAGGTCGCGGGCGGCTGCAAGCCGTCTTTAGCCAGGAGGTCAGTGCGATAGTAGACCATCAAGAAGTCGCCGTCCAGGGGGATAGTGTACACCTTTCCCTGGTAGGTGGCGCTGAAGTCGCGGAAGAACGGCGCGATGTCGTTCCATTGCAACGTCGTGTCAGCGGTCACCCGGCTGCTCAGGTCTTCCAGGTATCCGGGAGTGACGAAGTCGCCCATCCACTGAGGATCGAAGACGAAGGCGTTGTAGCTGTTGGTGCCGGTGGCGAGGTCGGTGAGGGCTTTCTGGTAGAGGTCGCTGAAGGGCACTGTGACAACGTTTATTTTCGCCCCGGTCAGTGCGGCGAACTCGGGGGCGTGGCGCTGCAGAGGCTCCGCAATCTGCGGCCCGGTGAACGTCAATACATTCACGGTCACGCCGGCGTATTTCCCGGTGCCGCCTGCGGCAGCAGTAGTGTTGGTAGGCGCGGCAGCGGCAGCGGTGGTGTTCGTGGGCGCGGCAGCAGCGGCAGTAGTGTTGGTAGGCGCGGCAGCGGCGGCCGTCGTGGCGGTTGCCGCAGGTATAGCTGTGGCCGTGGGCGAACTCGTATCGCAGGCGGACAGCGTCATAACCGCGATTACGAGGAGTGTAATCAAGGTAAAGTGCTTACTTTTCACATCTTTCCTCCTTAATAAAGTCGGTCGGACTATTCACTAAGTAAATGTGGCGTAGGGCTTGAGCCCTTGCCAGTGGTAGCGCGCTCTATAACCTTTCGTACTCCTTATTCAAACTAACTTTTCGATAAGATCCTCCTTTCCAGATTCCTCAGCCCCTGGACCCCTCACTCGTAAATCCGATAGTCGACGCCGAGGATTTTGCAGGTCCAGACCAGCTCCTGTACACAATTGCCGTAGACACCGTGGATGTGGTTGCTCGAGTAGGTGTCGATGAAGGTGTCGGGGGACACTTTGAGGCGGGCGAAGGCGTGCGGCCATTCTGGAGTGGTGGCCGCTGCCTTGCGTTCCGCCACGTCGGGTGGCAGTTCTACAAATTCGGCGGGGAGGATCGCCATCCAGTAGTTGCCGTCTTTGCGGGTGAGCCTGCCCAGCGTGACCTCTCCAGGCTGGGCGATATGGAACACGCTGGCCCCGCCCGCCGGGAAATAGAAGATCTCGGGCAGCAGCTTGACGTGGGGCATGTTTTCTTCGGGCTTGAAAGATTTGCCCGCGAAGTATGTGGCGTGCTGGCCACTGTTCACCAGGTCCCAGAAATCGTACTCGGCGTCGTAGTGCCTGACGTCAGCGAACAATACCGGCGTGCCCGCAATATGCTTGAATATCTCCATGGTGAGGGCGGCGTCGCTGTCCGCCTCCGTGGCGCACACAATCGTCTCGTGCGGGCCGTCCCAGTCGTAGGGATCGTTCAGGAAAGCCTCCGCCAGGTCCATGGTGGCGAAGTTGTTGGTCATCTCAGGCTGGCCCTTGATGCCAACGAAATCGAGATCCCACTGGTCTATTAGCCGGCGAATGGCATAATACGAGCGAATCTGCCTCTCCAGCTTTTCGGGTGTGAGGGCTTTACCGTCGTATCGCACCTCGCCCGCCATCTTTTCGAGCCACTCACGGGCGTGGGTTACTTTATCCCCTGGCACCTCGGCGCTCAGCCTCACTATCTCGCCCTGGTCTATATGCTCGATGTCGATGCCGAACTGCCGCCGCCACTGCGCCAGGTCCACCGCTGCCGTGTACATGCCCATCGAGCGCCCGCCGAATACACCATAGGTCTCACCTTTCAGGCGGTGAGCCGCGCTCGCGCCCCTGATAAAGTGCATGACCCGTTCAATAGTGCCCTTCTCTTCGATATCACCCGACACGCGTGTGTGGAACACCCCTATCTGGTTGAGTGAGCCCGCCGCTGCCAGCATCGCCACCAGGCCCGGATACTGGGGGTTGATATTCGAGAAGCAGAGGAACGGGCCTGGCGCGAATTCGGTGGCGATAGAGGTGAAATGCGGGAATGCCCAGATTGCGTAGTTGAGAATAGTGCACTCGACGCCTGCTTCTCGCAGCTTTTTGCCTTCGCTGCGTGCAAGCTCGGTGGTCCAGATTAGCTCGCAGGGAACAGGCTCGATTTCGCCCGTGTCGGCCAGCGCCTTCACCAGCCGCTCCTGGAACTGCAGGTTCATATCATACTGCAGCTTATGTGCGAAATCACGCCCATCTGAGAATGTCAGTATCCCTACTTTGCGCTTGTTCATGGCGGCCCCTGGGGAATTACGAATTGCGGATTACGAATTACGAATTACGAATTGCGGATTGCGGATTACGAAACGCTACGTATCGTAATTCGTAATTCGTAATTCGTAATTCCGCGAAGCGGCTGGGCACCCGCACGAGGTGCGGATGATAAGCTCGGTTGGGAGCACGACGTCCTGGATCGGGCGGTCGGGGTTCGCGAGGCGGTCCAGAAGCATATGGGCTGCTACTCGCCCCATCTCGAGGGCGGGTTGCACTACTGTCGTCAGAAATGGGGTAGACGCGGCGTACTGTGGAATGTCATCGAAGCAGACCACGGCCACGTCCTCAGGCACCCGCAAGCCCATTGCGCGCAGAGAGTCAAGCACACCCAGAGCGATGAAGTTGTTTGCGGCAAAAATCGCATCGGGGGCCGGGTGGCGCGACATTATCTCCTGCGTCACCTGGTAGCTCCAACTGGCCCTGTAATGCCCGTAGAAGATCAGCGCCGGGTCGGCGGCTACACCTGCGTCAGCGAGCGCGTCCAGGTAGCCGGCCACACGCTCTTCGGCGGTAGAGACGGTGAGAGGACCGCTGAGCATGCCAATCCGGCGGTAGCCTGTGGAGAGAAGGTGCCGGGTCATCTCTTTTGCGCCGCCCCGGCTGTCCCCGCGCACGTTATCCGACTGCACCCCGCTCACCAATCTGTCCATCAGCACGAAAGGCACTCCGCGCTTCCTGAGGTTGCGCAGGATCTGGGTGCTCTCGCTGGTGGGGGCTACCATGAGCCCGTCTATCTGCCGCCTGAGTAGCAGGTCAAGATAGCGGGCTTCCTTGACCCGGTCCTCGTCGGTGTTGCAAAGCATCACGCCGTAGCCCGCTTCCATCGCCACGTCCTCCACCGCTCTCGCTACGGTGGTCCAGAAAGGGTTGGCAACGTCTGTGAGGAGGAGGGCCAGGAGCTGGGTCTTGCTGGAGCGAAGGGAGCTGGCCACCGCGTTGGGCACATAATCGAGCTCGGCGACCGCCGCGTTGATGCGCTGGCGCGTATCCAGGCTGACATAGCCTGTATTGTTCAGCGCCCTTGACACCGTAATTGCGGAGACGCCCGCACGTGCCGCTACATCGCGAAGTGTACTCGCCATAGGGGCTCCAGGGGAGATGATAACGTTAACATGTTAACGTTATCATAGATTATCACCGCTTCGTCTTCCTGTCAAGAGGTTTGTCGACCCAATCTTGCAGTCAGAATTCGTCAGGGAGGATGTGCGATGCAGCGGCCCTGGGTAAGACGGCCCCGGCCATGTAATAGGCTGGGGCATCATGATATACTGTTGGCTGTGCAAGACGACAACCAGGACAGCAAAATACTCATCGGGGCCGTCAATATTCACTACAAGCTTGCCGGCACAGGCGACCGGGTTCTGCTTCTCCATGGGTGGGGCGGCAGCATTGATTCGTGGCTGCCTGTAACAAAAGACCTGCTGGCAAAGTCATACCAGGTCCTCGCCATTGACTTCCCCGGCTTCGGCAAGAGCGACCCACCACCCGAGCCGTGGGGCGTGCCGCAATATGCGACAGCCCTTCAAGAGCTGCTCGATCGACTCGATTTCCGACCGACGCACGTTGTCGGGCACTCGTTCGGAGGCAGAGTGGCCATAGTGCTTGCTGCCGAACGCCCCGAGCAGGTGAATAAGCTGGTGCTGGTCGCCGCGGCGGGCATACGTACAGTGAGCAGCAGGGTCCGGGTCGTGCGTACGCTCACCAAAACCGTCAAAACTGTGTTTAGCTTGCCAGGTCTATCAACATTCAGGCCTCGCGTGCAGTCGGCCCTCAATAGGCGCTTCGCATCGTCCGACTACCAGCAGGCAGGAGAGCTTCGAGATACGTTCGTCAAAGTAGTCAATCAGGACCTGCGCGACTATGCTCGCCGCATCAAGGCCCCCACGCTGCTCATCTGGGGAGATAAAGATACCGAGACCCTTATGGCTGAAGCCCAGGTCCTCAACTCGTGCATTCCCGACAGTGGCCTGGTTGTCTTGCAGGGCGGAGGCCACTACGCCTACCTGGAACAGTTCGTCAAATTCTCCATCATCCTCAACCAGTTCCTGGGGCATTGACGGTAGTTGCCAGTTGCCAGTTGTCAGTTGTCAGTAGACAGTGGACAGTTGATGAGCGCAGCGAACTATTGTCAGTTATAATTGATCGGCGGTTTCGAGGTCGTCGGTCGTCTACTGACAACTGACAATAGTTCGCTTCGCTCATCAACTGACAACTTGGTCCCGAGGTACCCAGAATATGATATTGACAATGGCGCTCGCCATTGCCTGGATTGCCGTCTCTTTCCGGCAGAGCCAACGATTTCTTCAATTTTTTCAGATCGAAGAGTACGACAATCTGAGATTTGCTCGCTGGACAGCCGGCCATCCGGCCACGGTGTTCGGGCGGCTGTTCCTTCTGCCGGCTGCCCTCTTCGTCATAACTCTGGGTACTCTTCCCTGGATAGCCACAAACAGTGTGGCAGTCGCTATATTGGCTGTGGCATGGCTTGCTGCCGGTCTCTACATACTTTACAGTGGATGGCGAAACAAAGAGCCTGCCAAGAAGCCGCTCGTCTACACAGCGAGGGCTAAGCGCCTGCTGGTGACGAGCACGATCTTGCAGGCTCTTTCGGTGGTTGCAGTGATAATCCTGGCGCTCGGCTCCGAGCCTTTACTTGAGCCGAAAGATGGCTGGACCCTTTTATGGCTGGCCGGCACAGCGGCTGTACCGGCGATCCTGGCTCCTCTCGCCCTGATCCTGGCGAACATCGTGCTCTTCCCGTTTGACGAGCTTATGCGCCGGCGCTACCTGCGTCTCGCTCGCCATCGCCTCTCCGGGCAAAGCACCACGGTCATCGGCATCACGGGCAGCTACGGCAAGACCAGCACGAAGGATATACTGGCGCAGCTCCTTGGCATCAGGTATCGAGTGAGCAAGACCCCCAGGAGCTACAATACTTTGATGGGCCTCTCGAAGGTAATCAATGACGGTGAAGTGAAGCAAGGCGACCAGTATTTCGTGACCGAGATGGGCGCGTACAAGCCCGGCGAGATACGCGCCCTGTGCGAGCTGGTAAAACCGGCCATCGGCGTCCTCACCGCCGTTGGGCCGATGCACCTGGAAAGGTTCAAGACCATCGAGAACGTCGCGAAGGCCAAATACGAGCTTATCCAATCGCTAGGGCACGATGGGCTGGCCGTTTTCAACGCGGACGACGATATTTGCTACCGCCTCGCCCAACAAACCCACCATGTGCCTGTGGCGCTCTATGGGATCGAAAAGCATCTCCAGGAGCTGGCCGTCCGCGCTGAAGATTTGAGCGTCAATAGGGATGGCAGCGCGTTCACTATTGTGGACACGGCGAACGCACAGAGTATAAGGTGCGAAACCCGCCTCCTTGGAAGGCATAATATCTCTAATATTCTGGCTGCGGCCACAGTAGCGCTGCGGTTGGGCGTGAAGCTCAAAGATATAGCTTTCGCGGTAAAGAGGATAGAGGCCTCGCCGCACCGGCTGGAGCTGAAGCGTGGGTCTGACGGTATCACCATTCTCGATGACTCGTACAATTCCAATCCATCAGGTGCTCGCAATGCTCTCGAAATACTTGCAGGCTTTAGCGACGCCCAGCGGATTCTGGTCACTCCGGGCTTCGTAGAATTGGGCGACATCGAGGTCGAGGAGAATAGAAAACTGGGCACGTTAGCCGCCAAATCGTGCGACCTTGCCATCCTGGTGGGCCGTACTCGCACCGCGCCCATCCTCGAAGGCTTGCAAGCGGCAGGCTTCCAGGAAGACCATATAATGCAGGTCACAAATCTCCAGGAAGCTATAGGGAAATTGCGCACAGTCGCCAAATCCGGCGACACCGTTCTGCTACTCAACGATCTACCAGATACGTATGAGCTGGCAGCGAGCTAGGGCTTACCAAGTTGTCAGTTGTCAGTAGACCGCTTACTGCTTACTGCTTACTGGTCGTTCGTCTACTGATCAGTCACTGACAACTGACAACCGACAACTGGAAGGAACATACATGCTAGAGCGTAAGAAACGAGTTGCCGTCATATACGGCAGCAGGTCTGTGGAGCACGAGGTTTCGATCATCACTGCCTTGCAGGTCATGGGTGCCCTTGACAAGGAGAGGTACGAGGTTGTACCCGTTTACGTGACAAGAGAAGGTAGCTGGTACACAGGCCCGATGCTCTTTACGGGGAGCCCGAACCAGGATATCCAGGCACATAGCAAGATAATGAAGGCTGAGCTGACTGCTACGCCCGTAACGCTGCCACCCGATCCCAGGATCGGCGGGCTTATTTCTCCGGTCGTCGCGGGCATGATGACGCGCACGAAAGTCACCCCGCTGGATGTGGTTGTGCCGGTCATCCACGGCACACATGGCGAAGACGGCACTCTACAGGGTCTTCTAGAGCTGGCCGATTTGCCTTACGTGGGGTCGAATACGGTGGCATCAGCGATTGGCATGGATAAGATAATGGCCAAAGGGGTATTCCGCGAGCAAGGGTTGCGGGTGGTCGATTACGTCTGCGTTCACCAGGCACGAATGGGAGCAGAAGGCTGCCGAGATAGCTGCCCGCGATCCAGGAGCAACTGGGCTTCCCGATGTTCGTCAAGCCTGCGAACCTGGGCTCAAGCATCGGCATCAGCCGGGTAGAATTTGCCGAGGAGCTATCGGATGCGGTAGAAGTAGCGCTGAGCTATGATTCTCGCGCTCTTGTCGAGCGGGCGGTGCAAGGGGCCATGGAGATCAATTGCTCTGTCATCGGCAACGAAGAGCCTGTGGCCTCCGTTTGCGAGCAGCCCGTCTCCTGGGAGCAATTTCTGACGTTCGACGATAAATACCTGAACAACGCCGGGGCAGGCATGAAAGGAGCCGAAAGGCGGATTCCCGCTCCCATACCTGATGACAAGACCACCGAGATTCGGCAGCTAGCCGTGGCTGCTTTCAACGCTATCGGCTGCAAGGGGATAGCGCGGGTCGACTTCCTGGTTGAGCAACCCTCTCCAGGCGAGTTCGGCGACGTGTACATCAACGAAGTGAACACGATTCCCGGATCCTATTCTTTCTATCTCTGGTCCGCCAGCGGGGTAACACCCATACAGCTCATGGACCGGCTGATCGACTATGCTCTCGACGCCCACGCCGAAAGGCGTAAGAATACATACACATACGCCAGCGGCATCCTGGAGCAAGCGTCCACAACCCTGGGCCTGAAGAAATGAGGGACGGGGCCTAACCCCTGACCCCTGACCCCTCGTCCATCATCACACGATTACGGCCAGAGTGCTTGGCCTGGTAGAGGGCACCATCTGCTCGCTTGATCAGGCATTCGCAATCGCTATCAAGCGCCTGGTATTCGCTGACGCCCAGGCTGATGGTAACGTTGGGTGCTCCGGGCATGCGAAGATCTGCGATCAAAGTGCGAATGTGCTCGGCGGCAACTCTCGCCTCTTCGCCTGTGGTCTCGGGTAGAATAATGGCGAATTCTTCACCCCCGTATCGAGCTACCGTATCAGTGCCTCTGACATCGGCCGAAAGAATGCCAGCCGCCGCCTGCAGTACGACGTTACCGACCTGGTGGCCGAACCTGTCGTTCACCTGCTTGAAGTGATCGATGTCAGCCATAATCAGAGCGAGGGGCCGGTGATAACGGTGGCTGCGCTCGGTCTCTTCGGCCAGGCGTTGTATGAAGAAGCCATAGTTATAGAGACCTGTCAATTCATCGTGCGTTGCGGCTTCCGCCAACTGGTTGCTCAACTCCCTGACCCGCGAAAGCTGGTCCAACAACTCAAGGTTCTTGTGGACTGCCGTCTCATAGGTTGAGAGGAGTAGATCGAGCATTTGCTGGCGGCTCGCGCCGATGCTGTAAGGCTGTCCCGCGTACACAACCTTGATGCCGCTTTCGGCGTCCGGGTTGGCTTCTGCAGAGTGCCTGGTCAGAATCTGCGATATGCGTGCCAGCAGGTAAACCTCGTCAAAAGGCTTGGTAATGAAATTATCGGCTCCGCATTCCAGGGCTTTGATCACGTCATGAGGGTCTGATAGAGAGGTCAGCAGAATGACCGGGAGGTCTCTCGTATCATATTGTGTCTTAATTCTGGTGCAAAGCTCGTATCCACCGATGCCCGGCATATCTATATCGCTGATAACCAGGGCGGGCATTTGTGTCTTGAGATAGTTCAGCGCTTCGCCCCCATCACGAGCTATATGCACAATATAAGCGTGCTGCTCCAGGATGTGGCTGAGAAAAGCCGCCTGGGTGCGGCTATCCTCAACAATCAAAAGCTCGATCGGTCTCTCCAGCATTTTATCCTGAACCTCCAATGCTTTCTCCTAAAGCACTAGCCCCGGGCCTCGGACACCATACCGGCAATCAACTCACCGATCTTGCCGGCGGGGCGCACATAAGCTGCGCCACCAAGCTTGATCGCTTCGCCAGGCATTCCGTGGACTACCGAGCTTTCGGCGTCCTGCGCTATGGTGACCGCGCCCAAATCGTATAGCGCTTTCAACTCGGCCGCCCCGTCCCTGCCCATGCCCGTAAGTAGCACCCCCAACACGTTGGGTCCCAGCGACATGGCCACTGAGCGAAAGAGGTAGGATACCGCCGGGCGCATCCCGATGCTCGGGTGGCGCATCGCTCAGCGCGACGCGGTTGCCCACCTCGATACCCAGGTGCATGCCATCAAGGGCCACGTAGGCTTTCCCGGCTGAAAGCTGTTCCCCGTTTCTGGGAATCACCACAGGGTAATTAGACGAGTTTGCCAGCCACTCCGCAAAACCCACGGTAAAGCCTGCCGTAATGTGCTGCACGATCACTATCGGCACCGGAAAGTTGGGTGGTAGTGACGAGAGAAGTGTGCGTAGCACGGGTGGCCCACCTGTGGAAGCCCCCACCGCGACAAGCTTGATCCCTCCACGCGGTGGTTTCCGCAGTCCCTCTGCGGTGGGGTTCGTAGTAGCCTCAGTTTGGAGTGCCAGGGGACCGGACAAGGTCAGTGAACCGCTTGTTCTCAAAGACGCAGTCGTAAACGGCCCCGTCAACTGCCCCGCTAGTTTCCCTGTCATCAGCGACCCCGTATTCATACCGCGCAGTCGTGCCCAGCGCCGGACGACCTTCACCTCGCTCATCAGCTTGACCGTACGAATGAGGTCTTCCGCCCTGGCCGCGTAGTCGGGGTGGCCGACGCCCGGCGGGCTGGCTTGAACGGCGAGGGCACCCGCCTCCAGGGCGCGGAAAGTCAGGCCGGCATCACCACCGTTCAGCAGCCCGCTCACGATGACTATAGGCGTGGGCCGGGTCTCCATGATCTGTCGTGTGGCCTCCAGGCCATCCATCTGCGGCATGTTGATGTCCATAGTGATAACGTCAGGCTGAGACCGCTCGACAGCTTTGAGAGCCTCCTCGCCGTTGCGGGCAGCACCTATCACGCAAATCTCCGGATCCGCACCCAGGATGTGCATAATCAGGCTTCTCACCACTGTAGAGTTGTCAACCACCAGGACATTTATCATTTATTCTCCAAGTTGTCAGTTCTGACCAAGTTGTCAGTTGTCAGTTGTCAGTAGAACGGAGCTATCAGCTATCAGCTTTTGAATCACGAAGAGCACGAAGAGCACGAAGAGCACGAAGGTTTTTATGGGTTTGAATCACAGAGAGCACAGAGGATTTTTTAGTTTAGAACAATAAAAACCTTGGCGAGCCTTAGCGTTCTTGGCGTCTTGGCGGTTACGTTTCACGCCTTCGTCCTTCGTCCTTCGTCCGTCTACTGACCTAACTGACAACTGACAACTGGCAACTGGCTAAATTAGTCTGCGAATTGTTTCGAGCAGATTGCCCTGGTCGAATCCACGCTTTACAAGATAGGCGTTGGCGCCGACTTCAGCGCCGCGCTCGCGGTCCTCCCGCGACTCCAGAGACGTGACCAGTACGATGGGCAGCTCGGCCAGCTTCTGGTCTGCCCGAACCCTGGCTGTCAGATCGAGACCGTTCAGACGGGGCATCTCTATATCGGAGAGAAGCAAATCGTAGTCGGCCGTTTGCAACTCATTGAGCGCGTCCATTCCGTCTACTGCCGTCTTGACGCTGAATCCCGCACCCTCCAGGATATTCTTGAACAGAGTGCGCGAAGTCATAGAGTCTTCAGCGATCAGGATCGATTTGCGCTTTAGTGCCGGTTTGTCCTCAGACATGCTCACTCGGGCGGAGGCCCGGCTCACTTGCAGGGAGGACTTCAACAGGTCAACCACATTAATAATGGGCGCTACCTTGCCGTTCCCCAGCACCGTCGCACCCGCAATGTTGCGCACGCGCACCAGTTGCGGCCCAAGCCCCTTCACGAGCACCTCTTGCTCGTCGAGCACCTCATCCACAAGAAATGCCACCTTTTTATCGCCGGTCTGAAGTATGATCGCCGGCGACACACCGCTCGATCGCGGGTTGTTTTGGTCTCCTGATCCGCAATCGGTCAGCCCTAATGTATCGCTCAATCGCGCCAGAGATATCGCCTCGCCGTCGAGCATGATAGTTTCTCTGCTGCCTACCTGCTTGATACCGGATACTTCTACTCTTATGACCCGTTCCACATGGGTAGTAGGCAGCACAAATAGCTGCCCGCCCGCCTGCACGAGAATAGCCCGGCAGGTAGCAATCGTCAACGGCAGCACAAGCCGGAAACTGGTGCCCACCCTCGGCTGCGATTCGACCGTCACGGTGCCGCCCAGCTTTTCGACTTTTTCGCGCACAATGGCCAACCCCAGGCCCCTGCCCGACAGGTCCGTTATCATTGGGCTTGTGGAGAGGCCCGATTGGAAAATAAGGGACAACGCGTCAGCCTCGCTAACATTGCCCGCATCGCGCTCGGCCAGCAGGCCTGACTTGATAGCAGTGGCCAGCACTCGCTCACTTCTGATGCCTGCACCGTCGTCCGCGACCACCACTTCGATCTTGTTAGCATCTCTTTGCACTACGGTGATGCTGAGGGTGCCGCGCTCAGGCTTGCCGGAATGGGCTCGGTCCTGGGCTTCTTCGATCCCATGATCTATGGAGTTGCGAACCAGGTGGATGAGGGGGTCTTTTATCGCCTCAAGTATGCGCCTGTCGATCTCGATCTCGCTCCCTCGAATCACAAGGTCGATTTCCTTACCACGGCTCCGCGAGATGTCCCTTGCCATCTTGGGGAACATCTCCAGAAGCGATGCGAAAGGCAGCATCAGCACCTTCTTGACGTCCTCAAGCAGCGTGTCGGTCATCCCGGCCAGCGTGTTCTGGTCATGCTCGGCGGCCTTACTGAGAGCGCCAAGGCTCCCCTCAAGCGACATCACGAACGACTCGTTCCAATTGAGGAACTCCAGCAGGCTATCGAGAGGGCCGTGTAGAGAAGCATTGTCATAAGTCTCTACGGAGGAGTGTGCACTTTGGCTCTGGTAGCGTTCGTCCTTCGCCCTTCGATGAGCGGAGTACCCTTTGGGTCGCGAGCTATCGTCGTTGCGATCCGGCTCGCGCTCCATACTTTGCTGCATCGAGCGGAAGTTGGACCGCACTTTCGACCATTCCTTGGTCCAGGCACCCATCGTAACGGTCAGCTTTCGCAGCTCGGCGGTGCGGTATCCCGCAGTCAGCCTGGCAGATATCAGCTCCTCAGCTTGCAGCAAAAGCGCATCGAGCTTCGTGGTTGATACACGTATTGTTTCTGAGCTACCTCTGTCATCTGTAGCAGGGCGAGCCGGCCGAACCGCTTTTTCGGTAGTTGCCGTCGCCTGCAGTGGGCCCCCTTTTGCAGCGGGCACCACGGGCGCTGCGGGCAACGAGTGCACAGCCATGGCCGAGGAAAATGCTTGCTCCGGCACCGTGGAATCGTGAGCGTGGATTCCTCCATTCTGGGCTCCGGATTCCAATTGCCCACTTGCAGGCGACAGAGCCGGCCGGTCGCTCGCTCGCCGCCCATTGGTTGCAGGTCGCCGGTCGCCTGGCCCCTGGCCCCTGGACCCCTGACCCCTGCCTGGTTATCGCCTTCTCGCCGTGTGACACTACTTCGGGAACGGCTGTGGCCGCCATCTCCGTTCTAAGCGGGCTAAACAGGTGCTGGGAGGCACTTTCAAGTTGGCGGCACAACTCATCGGTGCGCGCCTTCTCGGCAACGCTGCGAGGCGTATGCAGCACCTGTAGGATGGCGTCAAGCTCGCTCACTGCGCTGTGTAAGATATCGAACAACTGGGGAGAGCCCATCGCGCCGGCGCGCTTCATCTCGGCGAAAACGCTTTCGAGCTTCTGGCAGAGGCTCTCGATCTCGCCCAAATTGACCGCACGCGCCGCCCCCTTGAGACTGTGCGCCTCCCGGTAAATAGTCTCTACCAGCGAGGCTCGCTCCAGGGTGTTTGCCTTCTCGAGCTCCACAAGGCCCGACGATATAGCGGCGAGGTGCTCTTGCGCCTCTATCCTGAATATCTCAAGCAAGCTCTGAAGATATTCGACTTCCTTCTTATCCACGCTAACCCCACAATTCAATTACGAATTACGAATTACGACTATGAATCGAATTCGTAATTCGTAATTCGTAATTACGCTCTACACCTGATACTGTGCGACTATCACTTTCAGCTTCTGGCCCAGTTCGTGCAGGCTCTGGGCGGATACGGCGGCTTGCTTGGTGCTGACGACGTTTTGCGTGCTCGCCTGCTTGATACTCTCCATAGCCATAACGATCTGGTCCATGCCGATGAGTTGCTGCTGGCTGGACGCCGCGATCTGGGTGGCGGCCTGCGTGGCCTCGCCTATGCTGTCCGCTAGCATACGTATCGATTGGCCCGCGCCTTCCGACTGCCGGGCGCCCGTCTCGACCGCTTTGCTTCCCTGCTCGGTTGCCATCACGGCAGCGGTGGTTGCTTTCTCTATATCGTTCAGGATACCCCGCACCTGCGCGGTGGCTTGCTTGGACTGCTCGGCCAGGCGCTTGACCTCCTGTGCGACCACAGCGAAGCCTCGCCCCTGTTCGCCCGCCTTGGCTGCCTCGATGGCTGCGTTCACTGCCAGCAAGTTGGACTGCTCGGCCAGGTCGCCCACCGTGGCTATGATCTCCCCTATAGCCTGCCGCTGTTCGCTAAGCCGCATGATGCTGTCGGCTACCGCCTCCATCTGGCGGCGAATTCGGTCCATACCTGCTATGGCATCATCTACTGCTCGCGTGCCCACCTGCGATACTTCGGCCGAGCGGAGCGCGTTGTCCGACACCGAGCGAGCCTTTTCGCTGGAAAGCTGCGCCGTCTGCTTGACCTCTTCGACCGTGGCAGTGGTTTGTGTCACGGCGGTTGCGGTCTCGGCTGCCCCCGCGGCCACCTGGCTGGTAGTCGCCATGATCTCCGAAGCGGAGGCCGCCAGGACGTTTGCAGCTTCAACAAGATCTGATATCATCTTACGCAGATTGACCAGCATGCGCTGGAAAGCGTTGCCGAATACGTCTCTGGACGATTGCGGCTGGACAACCATACTCAGGTCGCCTGCGGCAATCGAATCCGCCACGCTCGCCATATCTCTCTGGTAACTGATCATGCGCTGGAAAGCGTTGCCGAATACGTCTTTGGACGATTGCGGCTGCACGACAAGGCTGAGATCGCCCGCGGCAATCACGTCGGCTGCCTTTGCCATGTTGTTCTGGTAAGCAACGGTGCGCTGGAAAGCGTTGCCGAATACGTCTCTGGACGACTGGGGCTGCACACCTTCCGCCAGCTCTCCTCTGGCTATCGCCTCGGCAACATTGGCCATATTATTCTGATAGGTGATCATCTTCCGGAGCGACCTCGCCATATCGCCAAGCTCGTCCCTGGACTCGATATCGATCACCTGGTCAAGCTCGCCCCGCGATAGCCCCTCGGTGGCAACCGCCACCTGCTTGACCGACTTCGAGATCCTGGTGGACAGGAATAGACTGATCGCACCCCCAATCAGGAACGCAAATACAAGCATAATTACCATCAGGTTGACGGTGCTCGAATAGGTCGAGTTGATTTGCCCATCGAGATTTTCGGCCTGAGTATTATTCGCTTGTCCAGCCTGTGTAAGACCGTCATTGACCTTCAATAGGAGCGGTACGGCCTGCCCGAAGTAGAGGCTGCCGGCCCCGGCACTGTCTTTGGCCTCAATCCCCTTGTTGACATTGGATATTATGACTTGGTATTGCTTCCAATCGGTAGGAAAAGTGCCCCAATCCTGCTGTCGAGAGGTCCCTTCCTTGTTCACCGTGTTGGCCGTGATTAGCTTGTCTATATCCGCTGAATCATTCTGGATGGCCGTTTGATACTGGCTGTGATTGGTCTGTGATGTGTCGAGCATCTCGTGTTGTATCTGGCTGTCGATATCGGCCAGGTCAGCGCGGACGCTCGACAGGTTGTTGTCAAAGACGAAAGGCTCGTCGTACACCAGCACTGCCTGCTCGTTGACCCTGCTCAAGTTGACGATGCCGACGATGCCAATGACCGCTGCCAGCAGCATAACTATCCCAAAGGCCCCCAGTAGCTTTGCGCGTAATCCTAATTTCATGGTTTTCTTTCTCCTCGTAACAGTTGCCGGTTGTCTGTGGATTGTTAGGCCAGGTCACCGGTCGTCTACTGCTAACTGGCAACTGATCTATACAACTTCTTCACTGACAATAATTCTGGTATCTCCAAGCAGCTTTGCGACGTCGAGCAAGGCAAGGCGTTCGCCGGTTATACCCAGTAAATACTCTGCCGGCCCGCCGGTGAGCGCCGGTAGCGTTGGCCGCACGTCCTGCTGGGACATCGAGCGGACGCCGGCAATCTCATCGACAGGAATTGCCACTTCCATATCGCCTGACTGTACAATTATTACGTGCGCGGCGGCCGCCTCGCGCTTGCCGGGAAGGTCGAAAAACCTCGCCAGGTCAAAGATTGAGAAAACCTGGCCCCGCACGCTCATGATGCCCAGCACGAATGCCGGTGTGCCCGGCAGAGGTGTGAACTCCTTGAGCGGGAAGACCTCTCTCACATAGGACGACTTTATGCCGTAGCTCTCGTTTGCCAGCCGGAACTCCAGCACTTCGAGACCGCCGGTGCTGTCCCTCTCCATCGCAGGCTCTTCGGCAAGGGCCACCGCTCGGGCTTTGAGAATTGCGTTTCTCTCTTCGGTTGAAATCATGTCTGACAAAAGTGTTCCTCACCGGAAATTAGCTCGGCACTCTGGTCTTTCGTATCTCGCATCTCGTATCTCATTTCTGGTCCAGCATCGCGGCAATTAATGTCTCAAGCTGATTGGCGGTCAGATCGTCAGATCCTGCCAGAATGTCGTCCCGCTCATATTTGCTCAGTTGCGAGTGGGCAATATTGAAGTGCCTCAAAGCCTCAGGCTTTCGCCCTTGCTGCATGGTCATATTCCCAAGCACGAAGCGGGCAAGCACGAAGTCCGGGTCCAGATAGAGTACCCTCTTGAGCGCCGTGATGGCTTCGTCCAGATCACCACGCTCCTGGAGTATGGTAGCCCGCAGGTACCAGTGAGCAGGGTTCATCCGATCTGTCCTGGTGGTTCTCTCGCTCCACTCGAGAGCCGCCGACAGTTGCCCCAGGTCGGCCTCGATGCTCGCCAGCATTGCGAATACACGTGTGTCGTTTGTGCCCTGCTCTACCAGGGCCAACAGCTTTTCCCGCGCCTCCGTTTGACGTCCTTGCCCCTGAAGGGCGTGTGCATCCTCCCAACCGCCGCCTTGCACTTGCTTTTCGTGCCTCCATGCGCCGGCAGGGATCTGTTGCACAGGCGCGGTTTGCGGACGCGGCAATTGAGGACGTGGCACTTGCGGGTTGCGAGGGTTCTGGGTCTGCGAATGAAGCACGAAGGCAGATTGCGGGTTGGACGGGTTCTGAATTCCAGTTCCTAGTTTCTGACTTCTTTGCACGGCAGTCGTTCGTCGTCTGAAAAGTATCACGTCAGGCTGCGATACGACTTCATATTGGCTGAAGAGTGCGGGACTTGCCTCGCTCGGATTGACCACCAGCCAGCCTCCGTCCGCCAGCACGTTGTGGAAGCTCGCTGCAGTTCGTGCTACCCCTTCCGGCGAGAAATACATCAGAGCGTTGCGGCAAAAGATGATATCTATGTTGTGGCCATCTTCCGTGACCGGCGCATAAGAAGCGTCCGCCAGGTTATGCTGCGTGAACTTCACCATCTGCTTGATCTCAGGGTCGATAGCATACCCGTCAGCCGTTGGTGTGAAGTAGCGCTCCCTGGTCGAAGCAGGCGTGGCCCGAAAGGACCAGTTCCGGTAGACACCTTCAGCGGCTATCTTTAAGAAATGGGCATTGATATCGGTGCCCAGGATTGAGAGGTCCCATTCTCTCCAATCGGGCAGCAATCTGCTGAGGATGACCGCAATCGTGTAGGGTTCTTCGCCTGTGCAGCAGGCCGCGCTCCAGATGCGCAATCTCCGGGTGCCGTGTGCGTCGGGCCTTGATAAGCTCAGGTAGGATGAGGTTTTCGAGGGCGTCCAGGGCGGGCTTCTCTCGGAAAAAATAGGTCTCACCCACAGTTAGGTATCGCGCCAGGATATCGATATGACCAGGTGTGACAGCCGTTGTAAGTAACCAGTGGATACATGCGTGGGCGTCGGTAAAGCCGAGCTCGGACGCGGCAGAAGCCATCCCTCGCTCCAGGTCGCGCCAGGCAGGCTGAGGGAAATAGAGGCCGGTCTGCGTCCGTACAAACTTGCTAAACTCGTCCATTCGGCTATCACGGGTAGTGGGCACAGCCATCATGCCGGTCTGATCTCCGTCCCTGGTCCTTTGCTCAACGCGGCCTCGAGCTCCATAACCGCCTCCAGGTCCGGCAGCCGGTTGGGATTGTGCAGGATGATAATTTCGCCGTCGTTCTTTGCTATCACGCTCATCCCGTCCAATCCTGGGATGAACGTCTCGGCTCCGATAATCTCATGCTCGGCACAACTATCCACGCCCGATACCTCGTCTACCACCAGTGCCACAGGTGTTTGCTCTGTATGGACGATCACAAACTGGTCGTTGATATCAAGCACTCGCTCCGGCAAGCCATACATCTTGCGCAAGCTGACCACAGGCATGATTCGGCCCTGCACATTCACCATTCCGAGTATCTGAGCAGGCGCGTTGGGGACAGGCGTAACGGCCACAGCACGCACTGTACGCACGACAGTCCCCAACTGCAGCGCATACTGTTGCCTATCAATTTTGAAGATAAGGTAGTGAAAAATGCTGTTAACGATCTTTTCTATCCCTCGCACTTTATGGTTTTAGCGTACCGGCAGGCGCCAGTGTCAATAGGCTCGGTCTATTTCACAGCGCGATACGCATATCCACCTGAGATAATTATCAGGACGCACCGTGAGAAAAACAACGGCCCAATCGTCCTGAGATCACGAGACAATTGTCCTGAGATTTCAGGGAAAGGTGGGCCGGTAGAAATGTTGCAGACTCGATCCTTGTCCTCTCGAACACCCGGTGCTATACTGCCCTATCTCCCAGCAAATCAAGACCGACCCTATTTACTTCTCACCGTCCCGGCGACCTTCGGCGCTTCACAGGTGCATAGCCGCCCGACCACCCTGGCAATCACTCCGGTCTTAATGCAAACTTCATTTTTCTCTAACCCTCCTTTAACCTTGTAGACATACACTGATTGAAGAGGCAAAGTGTCAGCCGATTAGCCATTAGCCGTTAGTTGTCAGCTTCTATCGGTCACTCGTAGCGGGTAACTGACAACCGGCAACTGACAACTGACAACTTGGTCACACAACTGGTAACTACCGATGGTCTTCCATGAATTCAGACCCCTTTTTCACAGACGTTAGTGACGAAGAATGGGAATTGGCCCTGGCCGAGCCGGCTCCCACACGATGGGAGTTGTGGCGGGCACGCCTGCTACAGATGCGCACGCCCGCGCTGCGCGTTGCCCTCTTTATCGCAGGCGTAGCAGCTGCATTCATTGCCCTCGTCATGTACCAGGCTCTCTTCCCACCACCGCCCCCGCTGACCACCACCGATGTGAACACCTCCATCGCCCAGGCTTTCGCGTCAGCCACGCCCGCTCCCGCCTTCTCCGAGCGTGTCTACCAGGTCATACAACCTTCGCTCATTCTCATTCAGGCGCAGGAGCCTGTCACCAACACCACCCCCGAATATAAGGTGGGAAGTGGTGTTATCATCGACAGCCAGGGCGACATTCTTACCGCCCTGCACGTGGTGACCCAGACCACCAGTATCGAGGTGACCTTCTCCGACGGCACCCAATCGAGCGCCGTGATAAGCTCTACACAGCCCGAAGATGACATCGCCGTCCTGAAGGCCGACAACCCTCCCGCCCAGATCGTGCCCGCCACCCTGGGCAACCCGAACGCCATGCGCGTCGGCGACGAAGCGTTTGCAGTGGGCAATCCCTTCGGGCTGTACGGCTCTATGAGCTCAGGCGTCATCTCGGGCTTCGACCGCTCCTTCCAACCGGTAGGCAGCGATTTCGCAATGAAAAATCTGATCCAGATTGATGCCGCCGTGAACCCCGGCAATTCGGGTGGCCCGTTGCTCAACCGAAATGGAGAGGTGATTGGCATCGTCACCGGCCTTGTGAATCCGACCGACCAGAACTTCTTTGTGGGCGTCGGCTTCGCAGTGCCTATCACCACAGCAAGCACCGCTGCCGGAGCGCCGCCGTATTAGACGCAGTTGTCAGTTTATGACCGTAGTAGTTGTCAGTTGTCAGTTGTCAGTAGACGGACGATGACGAAGGACGAAGGACGTACTGGTCACTGGTCTACTGACAACTGACAACTGACAACTGACAACTTGGTCACAAACTGACAACCGACAACGGAGGAACGATGGACAACAACAGGAACCCCGAAACCAGGTTGCCGATGGAGCGCGTGCTCTACGAAGTGAAGAAGGTGATCGTCGGCCAGGACCATCTGCTGGAGCGGATGGTGGTGGCGCTGCTGGCGCGCGGGCATATGCTCGTCGAAGGCGTGCCGGGACTGGCCAAGACGATGGCGATCAAGACGCTGGCCGAATCGCATCGGCGGCGAGTTCAAGCGCATCCAGTTCACGCCCGATCTCGTGCCCGCCGACCTGGTCGGCACGCGCATCTACAACCAGAAAACGGGCGAGTTCAACACCTCCCTCGGCCCGGTCTTTACCAACCTCCTGCTGGCCGATGAAATCAACCGCGCGCCCGCCAAAGTGCAAAGCGCGCTGCTCGAAGTGATGCAGGAGCGGCAGGTGACTATCGGGCTGCCAGACCTTTCAGGTGCCCAACCCTTTCCTGGTGCTCGCCACGCAGAACCCCATCGAGACCGAAGGCACATATCCCTTGCCTGAAGCGCAGGTCGACCGCTTCATGCTCAAGGTGCTGGTCGGCTATCCCAGCCCGACCGAGGAATTCGTCATCGTCGAGCGGATGATCGGCGCTGCTGCAGGCGGTGCAGAAGGTGCTGACCACCGACCAACTGCTCGGCCTGCAGCAGGCGTCCGACCAGGTATACGTGGACCCGGCCCTGATCCAGTACGCCATCCGCATCGTGGGCGCGACCCGCGCGCCGCAAATGATCGGCCTGAAAGAATTGCAGCCCTATATCATGTTCGGCGCCAGCCCGCGCGCCTCGATCAACCTGATCAGGGCCGCGCGAGCGCTCGCCTTCGTGCGCGGGCGCACCTACGTGCTGCCGCAGGATGTGCTGGACATGGTGCTCGACGTGCTGCGCCACCGTCTCGTGCTGTCCTACGAGGCACTTCCGACAATGTCACCGCGACGACCTGCTGAACGAGAATTCTCGACCGCATGCCGGTCCCGGTGGTGCCCCTACATGAGCACACCAATGTACAGCAACAACCAGCACATCGCGCCCCGCACTCCGCGGTCAGAAGCGCCTGAGCGCATCCTGCAGCGCCTCGACTGGCAGGTGATCCGCCGGCTGGACGGCCTGCTGCAGGGCGACTACCGCAGCCTCTTCTACGGCTACGGGGTGGATTTTGCCGACCTGCGCGAATACCAGCCCGGGGACGATGTTCGCTACATCGACTGGAACGTCACCGCGCGCATGGATACGCCATACGTGCGCCAGTATACCGAAGACCGCGAGATCACCGCCTGGTTTCTGCTCGACCTGAGCCCTTCGATGGACTTCGGCAGCATGGAGAGCGTGAAGCGCTCGGTGCTGATCGATTTCGTCGCCACGCTGTCGCGGCTGCTCACGCGCCACGGCAACCGCGTGGGGGCGATCTTCTACGGCAACCGCGTCGAGCGCACTATCCCGGCGCGCGGCGGGCGCATCCAGGTCCTGCGCCTGATCAACGACCTGCTCAACCAGCCGCAGCTAGCGCGGGCACCGCTCACCGACCTCAGCCCGCTGCTTGCAGCCGGGCTGCACGGAATCAAGCGGCGCTCGCTGGTCTTCATCATCTCGGATTTCATCAGCGTCGCCGGGCTGGGAGAAGCCGCTGAGCCTGCTCAACCAGCGGCACGAGGTGCTGGCCATCCGGCTGTGGGACCCGCGCGAAACGGATCTGCCCGACATCGGCCCGATCATCATGGAGGATGCCGAGACCGGCGAGCATCTCTATGTGGACACCCACGACCGCAATTTCCGCCAGCGTTTCCAGGAGGCGGCGCGGCAAGCGCGAAGCAGCTCTTGAGCGAAGCGTTCAAGCGCGCCGGGGTGGACGCGCTCTCGCTCTCGACCGACGAAGACCTGGTCAGGCGCTATCGTGCGCTTTGCGGCGCTTCGGCAACAGCAGCGCAGGAAATCGTTGACAGTGACATTCAGCTGGCCCGTAATGCTTATAGGATTGTTGCTCATACCGGCGTTCGTAGTAGCCTACTATGTCGATTGCAACTGGCGCCGCATGCTCATGTTGGCACATGCTTGTGCCGAATGCGTGGTGCGGAGTATCGGCATGCGGCAGCAGCGACGGCGCGTGGCAGCAGTACGGCAACCTGGGCTTCGTGCCAGGCGTCCTCGGCATCGCAGGTCGCGCCGCCATATCCCTTCCCTATTCTTCCTGCTCGCCCTTACCATCCTGATCGTCGCGCTGGCGCGGCCCGCAGGCGGTGGTCAGCCTGCCGCGGCTGGAAGGCACGGTCATCCTGGCCTTTGATGTTTCGGGCAGCATGGGAGCCGACGATCTGAAGCCGACCCGGCTGGAGGCGGCCAAAGCCGCCGCCCGCGACTTCGTGCAGAGCCAGCCGGCCACCGTGCAGATCGGCGTCGTGTCGTTCAGCGACGGCGGCTTTACTACGCAGGCGCCCACCAACGACCAGGGCCAGGTGCTCGCCGCGATCAACCGTCTCACCCTGCAGCGCGGCACCTCGCTCGCCAATGGCATCGATTCTGCCCTCAAAGCCATCGACGCCGTCAACAACCCGCCACTTAGCTATCTAACCGGCAGCAGACGGTGACGCCCACGCCCACGCCCACGCCGGTGCCCAAAGGCACCTATCACATCCGCCGTCATCGTCTGCTCACCGACGGCGAGAACAACCAGTCGCCCGACCCGCTCGCCCTGGCGCAGACCGCCGCCGACCGCGGGATGCGCATCTACACGGTCGGCATCGGCAGCGCGGCAGGGGCCGACCTCCACATCAACGGCTTCACCATTCATTCGCGGCTCGACGAGCCAACCCTGCAACAGATCGCGCAGATAACCGGCGGCACCTATTACAACGCCCAGAGCACACAAGACCTGCACAATATTTACGACAAGCTGGACCCGCAAGTGATAATCAAGCCGCAAGAGACGGAGGTGACCTCGCTTCTGGCAGGCGCGGGCATCCTCGTCTTGATGATCGGCGGCGCATTATCGCTGCTGTGGCTGGGCCGGGTGCCGTGAACCATTGAGTTGTCAGTTGTCAGTAGTCAGTAGACCGGTGAGCAGTAGAGCAGTGAGCAGTCGCCTGTCTACTGGCAACCGACAACTGACAACTACGTCACACATTGACATCCGTCAGAGGTAGTCAATGAGCTTTCTTTGGCCGGGGTTCCTGTTCCTGCTGGGACTGATCCCGCTGTTCATCGCGGTCTATATCTGGATGCTGCGGCGGCGGCGCGTGGCGCTGCGCTACTCCAGCCTGTCGCTGGTGCGCGCGGCCCTGCCACGCTATTCGCACCTGAAGGCGCCACCTTCCGTTCGCCCTCTTCCTGCTCGCGCTGGCAGGCTTGATCGTCGCCCTGGCCCGTCCGGTACAAATCGTGAGCGTGCCGCCGGCCAGGCCACGATCATCCTCGCGCTCGACGTTTCGGGCAGCATGCGCCAGACCGATATTCAGCCGAGCCGCCTGGAGGCCGCAGAGGCGGCCGCCCTGTCGTTCATCCAGAGCCAGAAAGCCAGCACCGAGTTCGGTATCGTGGCCTTCGCCGGCTACGCCGAACTGGTCCAGCCGCCCACCTCCGATCAGGAGGCGCTGGACAGCCGCGATGTATAGCCTCACCACGGGGCGCGGCACGGCGATCGGCAGCGGCATCCTGAAATCGCTGGACGCGATCTCCGCAGATAGACCCCAACGTCGCGCCCAGCGTCGCCGACCCCTCGGCTCCGACCAGCCCACGCCCGTGCCGAAAGGCGACTATGCGCCCGATATCGTCGTCTTGCTCACCGACGGGGTGGCCACCACCGGGCCTCCGCCCTCTGCGATACCGCGCAGGAAGCCGCCGACCGCGGAGTGCGCGTCTACACGATCGGCTTTGGCACCGACAGCAGGGTCAAGCCCAGTTCGGCCCGGGCCAGTTCGGTGGCCCGGCGACCCGTTCGGCGGGGGTGGCCAGCAACGGGTGGGCAGTTCGGCGGCGGTGGAGTTTGGCCGCGGGGGCGGCTTCGGCGGTGGCGGGTTCAACAGGGGAATCGATGACACGACGCTGAAGCAAATCGCCAGCATGACAGGCGCGAACCTATACACACCGCCTTCAGCGCGGACGAGCTGCTGAAGTGTTCCAGAACCTCCCAACCTACCTGATCGCCAAACACGAAGTCATGGAGATCAGCGTGGTGTTCGCGGCCATCGGCGCGCTGTTGTGGCCCTCGCAATCGCCCTCGCATTGCGCTGGCACCCCGTTGCCTTGAGGTATAAAACCCGGTAGGGACACCCCTTGTGGGTGCCCTCGTGGAGACGTATTCTCTGTCCCACCAGGGCACTACCAGCGCTTTTCCTCCTCCCAACCCTCAACTCTTACCCCAAGAGCGGTCCTTGATTGATCATAAGGAGGACGTTACAATAAGCCATGCCTTCAGATGAATCACTAAGAAAACAGCTTATCTCGCTTCTCAGAGGCGGAAATGCCCATATGACGTTTCAAGACGCTGTGGCCGGATATCCTCTCGATAGGATCAATGAGATATTCCCTAACGGTACCTATTCTTCCTGGGCATTAGTTGAGCACTTACGGATAACTCAGTGGGATATTCTCGATTTTATGACAAACAGTAACTATCAAGACCTTGAATGGCCAAAAGAGTACTGGCCACCGGAAGATAAAAAGGCAACCGCCGGCGATTGGCATGCGACGATTGCAGGATTTGAAAAAGATCTCAAGGAACTGGTGAGAATTACCGAAGATCCGACAACAGATATATACAGTAAAATCCCGCACGGCACGGGACAAACGAACTTGCGAGAGATTCTTCTCGTGGCGGATCATAATGCCTACCATATCGGGGAGCTCGCAATAATGCGCCAGGTCATGGGGACATGGCCGAAGGGCCATCGTTAGTAAATGACAACGTCCTGCCCCGCAGCAGGATCCGGCAGGGGATTTCTTCCTCCGAGCACCCGCTTGTGCCCCTTCAAACTCAGACCTGGAATTAGCTAGGCCGGTATCGCGTCCGTTACCGTTACCGCTATGTCGCGTGTCTGAGCCCGCCATATATGGCTGGGTCTGTCCCTCGCGAGGACGGCGATCTCAATATGCGAGCAATCTTCTCGCTTCAGAGGCTCGGTGACCGTGTCGAAGGCGAGCGGGGGTGTGTTGTTCGCAGCAGATAGATGGGCGAGCCACACGGTGCGGGCGCGGCCATCGCGGGCAAGCTCGGAGACCAGCCGGGCGGCCTCGCTGTTGGCCAGGTGACCATAAGGGCCTGCCACTCGCTTCTTGAGAGCAGGGTGGTACGGCCCGCGCCATAGGCGCTGCACGTCGTGGTTGGCCTCCAGTACAAGCAGATCGGCTGCTTCCAGCGGCTCGCGAATTGAAGCCGTTTCGCAGCCAAGGTCGGTGCAAATGACGATATGGCACCCGGCAGCCTCTATCCAGAAACCAACTGTCTCTGCAGCGTCGTGCGATACGGAGAACGTACGGACAGTTATCATAGGCGTGCCGGCTGCGTCATCGATATATACTTCGCGACCCGGCGGCTGCACGATCTTCTCTGGCAGATACCCAAATTGGGTGTCTCCGGCCAGGAATGTACCTTCGCTGGCTATTACCGGAAGCCTGTAGCGCCTAGCCAGCATGCCCACGCCGCGCAGATGGTCGATATGCTCGTGGCTGACGAAGATCGCCTTTAGCTGCGATGGCGAGGTGCCTCGCTGGTGCAGGTAATATTCCAGAGCGGATGCATTCAGTCCGGCGTCGAAAAGGAGCTTGAATCCCTTCGGCCCCGGTCGTTTCGACCAGAAATGCGTTTCCTGAGCTGCCACTAGCCAGCGCGCTGACCCGCACCCCTGCTCGCGCTTCCACCTGCTCTTCCATGAACCAACAATAGTACAAATGTTCGCGCTTGTCAAGTGGCAACCTGCGGGTTAGCGCTCAGAGTTGGGTGCTGAAGTAGTCTTCATAGGGGCACCCCATGGGTGCCCGCGAGGGCACGGATCCACTATATGACCAGGGCACCCACAAGGGGTGCCCCCACGAAGAATTTACTGAATTCCCTATGCCACGGCGGCAGCAAAGGATAATATCGAGAACATCCCAGAACCTGGCGAAGGAGTATCCCTGCACCTTCCGTTAGGCGGCGGAGGGATTTAGGGGCACCCGGCACAAATCCAGGAACCGGCCTAGCGCCGCCCGGATCGCCCTCGATCCGAATGAGGCCGCTGGAAAGCGCCTTTTCAGGCTCAATCTGCCCGGTGAGTAAGCCCAGATACGATGGTACATCGGTGTGGAAAACCGCGTCGGGTTTCAAGGCTTGACCCTGCTTGACCTGGAAGCTCGCACTCCTTAACCTGGAGCTGAAGGATCTCATTGTCGACGTGCAGTTCATAGGTTTCCTCGATCCCTTGCGCCTGGTCACACCGGAAAAATGTCTTGGGAGTGAGCGCGTACGAGCCTAGATGGAGCAAATTGACACCTTCCGGCGAAGGAGGCACGAACTGGCTTCCCCATTTTCCGAGCTCAAGCATCGATTTTTCCAGGCCCTGACCTAACTCCGTAAGCTCATAAACTGTCGACCCCGCAGGCGGCGGGAGAACACGACGCCCGATAACCCCCTGGTGCTCCAGGTGCTTCAGACGGTCCGCGAGCAAATTGGTGCTGATATCAGGGAGCCCGTCTATCAGGTCCTTGAAGCGGCGTGGCCCCGCAATCAGCTCACGGACAATCAGCAGCGTCCATCGCTCCCCGACAACATCCAGCGCATATGCCAACCCACAATACTGATTGTAACCGCGATCTTTCATATCTCTATTATACCCGAGAATTCGCGGAAGTTCAAGTATTGAAATTGGTGCTTCAAACTTTGAAGTAAACACTTGACTTTTTGAGATAACGGATGTATAATAAATATAGAACATTCGTGCTATAATGCAAACAGCCACCTATGAGAGATAAGGAGATTTGTGATGAGACCTGAGACCGGTATGACCCCTACTTTAGCACCTAAAGCAACCCGCCGCGAGTGGATTGGCCTGGCAGTTCTAACCCTTGCCTGCGTGCTCTACGTCATGGATTTGACCGTATTGGACCTGGCCGTGCCCCGCATGAGCGAAAGCCTCAAGCCGAGCAACGCCCAACTCCTCTGGATTATCGATGTATATGGTTTCATGGTTGCCGGCTCCCTGATCACGATGGGCACGCTGGGCGATCGCATTGGCCGCCGCAAGCTCTTGATGATAGGAGCGGCCGCTTTCGGTATCACGTCGACCATTGCCGCCTTCTCGACCAGCCCGGAGATGCTCATCGTAAGTCGCGCTCTGATGGGGATAGCCGGGGCGACAATCGGACCTTCAACTCTCTCCCTGATCTTCAACATGTTCCACGACCCGCGCCAGCGCTCGGTAGCTATCGGCGTCTGGATGTCGGGCTTCTCGGCCGGCAGCGCGATCGGCCCGGTGTTGGGTGGCGTGCTGCTGGAGTATTTCTGGTGGGGCTCCGTCTTCCTGCTGGCTTTGCCCGTGATGGCGGCGCTTTTGGTGCTCGGTCCCCGGCTCCTACCCGAATTCAAGAATCCGGATGCGGGGCGGTTGGATCTCCCGAGCGCTGCAATGTCGCTCACGTCCCTGCTGGCAGTGATTTATGGTCTCAAGGAGATCGCGCAGGATGGCATCAGCGCACTGCCGGTTGCAGCCATTCTCGCGGGGCTTACCGTAGGCGTTCTCTTCGTGCGCCGGCAACTGACCCTGGCCGATCCCTTGATCGACCTTCGCCTCTTCCGAATAAGCACCTTCAACCTATCGCTCGCCACGAACGTGCTCAGCATATTCGTCGCGGTCGGATATTTCCTGTTCGTCGCGCAATATTTGCAGCTTGTGCTTGGTCTGTCGCCTTTGCAGGCGGGGCTCTGGTCGCTGCCGTCGGCGGCAGGGTTCGTCGCCGGCTCCAACCTGGCGCCCCGGTTTGTGCACCGGGTTCGCCCCGCGATCGTGCTGGGCTCCTCGCTGGGCCTGGCATCCATCGGCCTTGCCTCGCTGACGCAGGTCGATGGCTCGAACGGGCTCTGGGTGGTTGTGGCCGCATCTGTGATCATCTCGCTGGCCCTGGCTCCAGTCTTCACCTTGACCACCGAGCTAATCGTCGGGAGCGCCCCTCCCGAGCGTGCCGGGGCCGCTTCGGGCATCGCTGAGACCGCCACCGAGCTGGGAGGCGCGCTTGGTATCGCGATCCTCGGCAGCATCGGCACTGCTCTCTATCGGAGCGATCTGACATCAGCCCTCCCGGCAGGTGTCCCGCCCGGGGCGGCGGACGTCGCACGCGGCACGCTCGGCGGCGCAGTCGGTGTAGCCGCGCAACTGCCGGGCCAACTCGGCAACGAGCTGCTAGCGGTTGCACGCGAGGCATTCGTGCAGGGTCTGCATCTCGCCGCCGGTATCAGCGCCGTCATCGCTCTCGCCTCGGCGGTCGTTGCCCTCATCGCGCTCCGGCGTGTAGGTGCCAACCCTCAGTTCCAGGGGCAATCGAGCTTCGATGCCCCCGGAACAACCTCGATATCCGGAATAGACTTTGATCGACTGGAGGCCGAAAATGCTGCGTGAGAACCAAATCACCATGATCAATGGCTCAGGAACGTCAACCAGACAAGCTCAAATGTGGCAGGAGAGGATGGCCGTGGATCTCTTCGTCGCCAGAGTTAATTCGTTCGGTCCTCTCTCCCAGGCGTCCCGGGCGCTCCAGGCCCGCCTGTTGGAGGAGGTGAAGAGGGTGGCGCGATATTTCGATGCCAGCGCCGAGGCGGGTAAGGCGTCAGGGTATGACCGGCGCGTTCTGTACGAAGATCCGCACCGCTGGTCGCTTGCCGCAATCGTCTTGCGGCCCGGGCAACAGACGGAAATGCACGACCACGGCGGCTGGGGTTGCGCGGTGACGGTGCAGGGTGTCGAGCGCGACAGGCGGTTTGTCCACGATGCGTCAGATAACCTGGTGCCGACCGGCGAGCGCAACTATCCCCCAGGCACCGGCTACGTCTTCGATCCCGTGGACGTCCACCAGCCCCTCGGTGCCGATCCGCGGCAGGTGACGGTAGCGCTCCATTTCCTGGTCCACGGCAGCTCGCACCACAACACTAAGCCCGAGGTCTTGGAGCTCTCTCAGCAGGAATTTGAATACGCCGCTTGAGAAAATCAGGTTCAAAAGACTACCTAGCCAAGCAGCACTTATTGGTAATGGTCCGCATTTTGCGGGACCTAGAGTTGAGACTGTGGTTCCAAGCCTCGTCCGGCTCAAAGGGCGAAAGGAACCTTTCGTGAACACACCAGCATTCGACACCACACCCATTAACATGTCCGACTTCGGTGCGGCCCTCAAGGGCCGGGTTATCACACCTGACGACGCGGACTACGATAAGGTACGCACCGTCTTCTACGGCGGGATCGACCGCCGACCCGCGCTCATCGTCCGTGTGGCCAACGCAAGCGATGTCTCACGTGTCATCTCGCTGGCGCGTGAGACAGGGCTGGAGTCTGCGGTCCGCAGTGGCGGTCACAGCATGCCTGGACACAGCGTCACCGACGGAGGGATCGCGCTCGATCTCTCGGACATGCAGGCCCTGGAGATCGACACCGAGAACCGTACCGCGTGGGCCGAAACAGGCTTGACCGCGAGCGCATATACCACTGCCGCCGGCGCCTACGGAGTTGCTGACCGGCTTCGGCGATACAGGTTCGGTTGGAATTGGGGAATTACCCTGGGCGGCGGAGTTGGGTATCTCGTCCGCAAGTACGGCCTCACGATTGACAGCTTGCTAGCCGCCGACGTCGTGACTGCGGATGGCCATCTTATTCGTGTTGACGCCGAGTTACACCCGGACCTCTTCTGGGCGATTCGCGGTGGTGGCGGCAACTTCGGCGTCGCGATTCGGTTCCAGTTCAGGCTTCACGAAGTTGGCACGATCGTGGGCGGCATGCTGATGCTGCCTGCAACACCGGATGTGATCGCATCGTTTATCGCTGAGGCCGAGGCAGCGCCGGAGGAGCTATCAACAATCGCCAACGTCGTTACCGCACCGCCGATGCCTTTCATACCCGCTGAGTACCACGGCCGGCCTGTCATCATGGCAATGCTGGCTTTTGCTGGCCCGGTGGAGGACGGTCAGCGCGCTATCGTGCCGTTCCGGGCGCTTGCCACGCCTATCGCTGACATGGTCCAGCCAATGCCGTACCCGCAGATATACGCAGCCGGACGAAGAAGGGTACCACCCGCTCGGGGCGACGCACTCAATGTTCATGGATACCATCGATCGTCAAGTGGCCGATACGATTGTCGGCTATCTCCAGGAATTGACCGCGCAAATGGCCGTAGCCCAGCTTCGAGTGCTCGGTGGTGCCATGGCCCGTGTGCCCGCCGACGCGACCGCATTCGCGCACCGCAAGGGCCGGATTATGGTAAACGTCGCCGCGCTGTACGAGCACCCCGACGACGGAACCGAGCACAAGGCCTGGGTCACGCGCTTCGCGTCAGCTCTGAGCCAGGGCGACTCTGAGCTGTATACGTCAATTTCCTCGGTGACGAGGGCGAGGCTCGGATCCGCGCAGCCTACCCGGGCTCGACCTGGGACCGGCTCGCGGCTATCAAGGCTCGCTACGACCCGACCAACCTCTTCCGTCTCAACCAGAACATCCCGCCGGCAATCCAGGCTGCTGGGCAGCCGGACTGAGAGTATGGGTAGGGCTGCCCGCCCTCTCGTGAGTTAATACTTGATCATGCTGTTGAACCAGCCAAAATCCTGAGTAAATCAACTTTAACCAGCCAAAAGGAGAGATTTGATGAAAACTGTCACTTCGAAAGACGGCACCAGCCTGGCGTTCGATCAGCTAGGTGAGGGACCGGCGGTCGTTCTGGTGTGCGGCGGGTCAGTGGACCGGTCGTCAAACGCGCCACTTGCTGCAGCCCTGGCACCGCACTTCACTGTATACAATTACGACCGGAGAGGTCGAGGCGATAGCGGTGACACGCCACCCTACGCGATCGAGCGTGAGGTGGAAGATATCGAGGCCCTGATAGATGAAGCAGGCGGCTCGGCTTACCTGTACGGTATCTCCTCCGGCGCAGCCCTCGCCCTTGAAGCGGCTGCTCAGCTCCCCACCAAAGTCAAGAAATTGGCACTCTACGAGCCACCTTATATAATAGGAGATAGCCGCCCACGGCCCCCTGCGGACACGGCGAGAATATATAACGAATTTGTAGCGGCGGGCCGCAGAGGCGACGCGGCTGAGTATTTCATGACGCAAGTGGTGGGCCTTCCCGCCGAATTCGCCGCGCAAGCCCGCAGCTCGCCCTGGTGGCCGAACCAGGAGGCCCTGGCGCACACCCTCGCCTACGATGCCACCATCATGGGCGACTACTCGCTGCCAACCGAGCTTGCGGCCTCTGTCAAGACGCCAACTCTCGTGATAGCAGGCGGGGCAAGCTGGGATTGGATGCGTCTCACAGCGCAAACACTCTCCCGTGCCATCCCCAGTGCAGAGTACCGTATCCTGGAAGGCCAGGAGCACAATGTAGCCCCGGAAGCCCTGGCGCCTGCGCTGGAGGAGTTCTTCATAGGGAATTAGGAGGTGTAGGGGAGTTCCTCTGCCTGGAGGTAGCGGGATTCCCCTACATTCTCCCATTCCGTGACAGGTTGAAGCTGCACTATAGACACCAGGCTATAAACCGCAATGGAGGCAACAAATGGCGGATAATCATGAGCCGGCGACAGAGCTGCATCCGCAATTCAGCAGCGATGGTGCGACCCCTACGCCCTGGCCGGAGGCGCGCATATTGCTGGAGAAAGCTAGTATCTACTGGTTGGTTACGGTGCGCCCTGACGGGCGCCCGCACGTCACTCCACTCTTCGCCCTCTGGCTGGAAGACGTGTTGTACTTCAGTACAGGTCCCACTGAACGCAAAGCGCAGAATATGGTGAGCAACCCGCACTGCGTCGTGACGACCGGCTGCAATATGATTGAGGGCGTCGATCTGGTGGTTGAGGGCGATGCTGCGAAGGTGAAGGACGAGAAGAGACTCCGGGTCCTGGCCGATGGGTTCGAGACGAAGTATAACTGGCACTATGAAGTGCGCGATGGCGCCTTTTACGGCGAAGGAGGCCGAGCCGAGGTGTACGAAGTAGCTCCGACCACACTTTTCGCCTTCGGCAAGGGAGCCGTATTCAGCCAGACACGCTACCGCTTTTAACTCGAGGCTTGAAAATGATTATCACCCACCGCATGCCGTCACCGCCTCTCAGCTCCTTCATCAAGTGCCTCTGGTACTGTGAGGGTCCAGCCATGCACTCACGTCTGAAGGTGCTACCCATGCCATCGCTCCATCTGATGGTCAACTTCGGCGACCCTTTCCAGGTGTATGAGGGGCCTGACGCCGGACCCTTTGCTACTTGCGACGAAAGCTGGTCGCTGGGCTTATGGAACGCCTACCATATCATGGACTGGCCGGCGGAAATGAGTTTCCTGAACGTCAGCTTCAAGCCGGGAGGTGCGTATCCGTTCTTGCGCATTCCCCTCTCTGAGCTGAACAACCAGGTAGTGTCCCTGGATGCGATCTGGGGGCCTCTGGCCGTCGAAATCCGCGAGCTGCTGTACGCTGCGCAGACCGTGCAGGCGCGACTTGCCCTCCTGGAGCAACTACTGCTTGCTCGCCTCCGCGAAGTACCACATGGGCTTGATGCGGTGCAGTATGCCGTGGGTGAGATCGCCCGTAATCACGGTGCGCTGTCTATTCGTGCCCTAAGTGACCGGATTGGCATCAGCCAGAAACACCTGGACACCCAGTTCAAGCGGCTGGTGGGTGCGACGCCGAAAGAATTGGCGCGCATCTACCGGTTTACTCATCTTCTTTACAGTATTGATCCCCTACAGCCCGTCGATTGGACTCATGTCGCGTTCCGGTTCGGCTATTATGATCAATCGCATCTCAACAAGGATTTCGAGGCTTTTACGGGGCACAACCCAACCGGCTATCTACGGCTGCTCCGTGAGCTACACGTTGTGAACCCGGCAATCGCCCCTTATCCTCAGCACCTGCCGGCTGGTTAAATTTTTACAAGCCGCTGTCTCGACCGTTGGATACAATAGAGACGGCTGTTGACTTCAACTCCAGGTGAAAAAGGGCAACCGGCATCATGGACAAGGGAGTAACAAGGAGGGCAACCCAACATGGCAATAACTTTCACCACCACAGTTCTGCAAGCAGAGGATGTAAACGCTACAGGCCTCGTCGTACCTCCTGAGGTTGTGGCCGAGCTTGGATCGGGTAGAAACCCCAAGGTCAAGGTCACCCTGAACGGCTACACCTACCGCGGCACCGTCCAGGTTTCCAGCGGCCGCTTTATGCTCTCCTTGAACGGGGGAAATAGAGAGGCGGCAGGGGTCAAGGGCGGTGACATGGTGAACGTCACGCTTGAGCTAGATACGGAGCCTCGCACCGTGCAGGTCCCCGAGGACCTCAAGGCGGCGCTCGCGGCTAAGGCCGGCGCACTGGAGGCCTTCGAGGCATTGTCGTATTCGAAGCGCAAGGAATTTGTCCGGCAGGTGGAAGAAGCTAAAGCGCAAGAGACCCGAGATCGACGTATATCCGGGATCGTCGCACAACTGGGCGATCACTAAAGATCACTAAACAGGAGGACATAATGAAAAAAGTTCATTCGAAAGATGGCACACCCATCGCTTTTGACCGCTCCGGCGAGGGACCTGCGCTTATCCTGGTGGGCGGCGCGATTGGCGCCCGCGCAGATGCGGCATCAGTGGCAGCGAGCCTTTCGCCATACTTCACAGTCTACGCCTACGACCGGCGAGGCCGAGGCGACAGCGGGGACACACAGCCTTATGCCCCGGAGCGCGAGGTGGAAGATATCCAGGCCCTGATCGATGAAGCAGGCGGATCGGCGTTCGTTTTCGGCCACTCGTCGGGTGCGATCCTTGCCCTTGAAGCTGCGCGTTTGCCGGAATTCTTCGATCACGAAGCTGGCTGTGTACGAGCCGCCATTCCTCGTTGACGACAGCCGGCCTCCACTTCCGGAGAATTTTGCGAGCCGCCTGGATGAAGCTGGTATCGTCAGGGCGTCGAAGCGACGCGGTCGAGTACTGGATGACCATCACAGTAGAGCTTCCTGCCGAGGTTATAGGTTCCATGAAAAAGGCACCCGTGTGGCCCTCGTTCGAGGCGGTGGCGCACACACTGGTCTACGACGCCACCATCTCGAAAGACTATGTGAAGGGCAAGCCGTTGCCGGCCGGGCGATGGGCCTCGATTAAAGTACCCACGCTCGTGATGGACGGAGGCGAGAGTACTCCGATGATGCATAGCGGAGCGCTCGCCCTTACCGGCATCCTACCCAATGCGCAGCACCGCCGCTTTCCAGGTCAGGGCCACGGCCCAGCCGATGAAGTGCTCGTTCCCGCGCTGGTCGAGTTCTTCAAGAGCCCCGTCGCGGTCAGGTGAATCACCATAACTCATTAGAAGGAGAATCCGATGAATAAGTCGACGTTGAATAAGGTAGTTTCAAAAGACGGCACCCCTATCGCTTTCGAGCGCTCGGGTAGTGGACCGGCGGTCGTCCTGGTGCAAGGCGCGACGGCCGATCGATCGGCAGGCGTGCCGGTGGCTGCGCTTCTGGCAGATCACTTCACGGTCTACAATTACGATCGCAGGGGCAGAGGCGATAGCGGGGATACGCCGCCCTATGCCGTCGAGCGTGAAGTGGAAGATATCGAGGCCCTGATAGATGAAGCAGGCGGCTCGGCTTACCTGTACGGTATCTCCTCGGGCGCAGCCCTCGCCCTTGAGGCGGCTGCCCAGCTCCCCAGCAAAGTCAAGAAGCTGGCACTCTACGAGCCACCATTCATAGTGGATGACAGCCGCCCTCCAATACCGAAGGATTATGTAGACCACCTTAAGGAGCTGGTGGCGTCCGGGCGGCGGGGCGACGCGGTCGAGTACTTCATGACCATGGCGGCGGAGGTGCCTACCGCAATGGTTGCCCAGATGCGCAACGCCCCAATGTGGGGCTACCTGGAGGCGGTAGCTCACACGCTCCCCTATGATGGTGCCGATATGGGCGACAACATGAGTGGCAAGCCGCTTCAGGCCGGGAAGTGGGCCACCACAACAATGCCCACCCTCGTCATGGATGGCGGGGCCAGCCCTACGTGGATGCACAACGGGGCGCAGGCAGCCACGGATGTCCTCCCCAACGCGCAGCGCCGTACCCTGGAAGGTCAGACGCACAACGTAGACCCTGCTGTCCTCGCACCTGTGCTTGTGGGATTCTTCGCCGGCTGATGTAGAAGCCGGCTGTAGAGACGCATTGCAACGCGTCTCTACACTGTGGTGACAATTCGAGGAGCGTCACGTGTAACTTCCGATCTGGACAAGAAATAATTCAAAAGGAGAACAACGATGATCAAGCAATTTGCCGGCGCGTCAGTCTGGAGCGAAAACCTGAACAACCTATTGCCGTTCTACCGGGACGTGCTGGGCCTCAAGGTGGCCATGGAGTCACCTGAATACGTCGTACTGGGCGCGGATCAGCCCTTTGCCCCCAGCCTTGGATTGGGCACGCACAGCGAGGTGCATGGCCGAAATATGGACCCCGCACGCCATATGGTTGCCCTCGCGAGTGACGACCTCCAGGCGGACTGGAAGAGGCTGAAGGAGGCCGGGGTCGAGTTCATCCAGGACCCCACCGACTATGGCGATCTGTCGATCGCTACCTTGAAAGATCCTGAAGGCAACCTGATCCAGCTCTTCTACTATCAGGGCGGCAACTGATACGCTTGTCAAAAGTCCTTGAACTAGCGACCAAAAGGAGAAATCATAAATGACAGCGAATCTGTTCAACCCGACAGTAACAACCAAGGATGCCAAGAGCGGCTACGCTTCCGTGAACGGCATCAACTTGTACTACGAGATCCACGGGACGGGCAACCACTGGTCCTGGTGCATGGCGGCCTGGGCATGATAGGCATGTTCTCCCAGCTTCTGCCTGCCCTTGCTGCAAACCGCCAGATCATTGGCGTCGAGCTACAAGGCCACGGGCACACAGCAGATAGAGATCGCCCTTTTAGCTTCCAGCAGATGGGCGACGACGTAGCCGCCCTGATTACGCACCTCGGTCTCGAAAAAGCCGACGTTGCCGGCTATTCCCTTGGGGGCGGGGCGGCCTTTCAAACCGCCATCCGGCACCCTGAGGTGGTACGTAAGCTTGTAATTATCTCGGCCGCTTGCAAGCGTGATGGCTGGTACCCTGAGGTTCTCGAAGGAATGGCCGCGATGAATGCCCAGGCTGCGGCAGCTATGGTGGGATCGCCTCCATACCAGGCCTATGTCAGCGCCGCGCCAAACCCTGAGAATTGGACCTCGCTGGTTAGCAAGACGGGCGATCTGCTCAGGCAGGACTACGATTGGTCTGCAGACGTGGCGGCTATCAAGGCTCCTACGCTGATTGTGATAGGGGATGCCGACAGTGTGCGCCCCGATCACGCCCTGGAAATATATAAGCTCCTCGGAGGCGGCCCCGTAATTCTTACGGCCGACGGCAGGATGGGCGAACAACCGAAGTCCCAACTGGCCGTGCTTCCAGGCACGACACATTTCAACATTGTGGAACGCATGGACCTGCTTCTTCCTATCATCCAGCCATTCCTCGACGCACCGGTAGCTGCGGCCGGCTAGAGCCGGTTGAGCAGTGGGGCTGGAGACATCTCCAGCCCCACTGCTCAGCGGTTATGCCAAGAGGCATATAGAAGGATAAAGGCTTACCTTCCAAATAATCAGACAATACGGAGGAATTATCATGACAGCAAGCACGACCGAGCACCGGGAAAACGTGAACAAAGAAGATGGTGGCAGCTATGCCCCGGTGAACGGACTAATATCTACTACGAGATCCACGGCACGGGCCAACCGCTGGTGCTGCTGCACGGCGCTTTCTCGGCAATTGGCACTTCGTTCGGGACGGTTATACCCGGCCTGGCCAAAGCCCACAAGGTCATCGCTGTCGACCTGCAGGCTCATGGCCGCACCGCCGACATAGACCGCCCGTTGTCCCTTGAGGCGATGGCGGACGATATAGCCGCTCTCCTGCAATACCTCAAGATCGAAACAGCCGACATACTTGGCTACAGTATCGGGGCCGGGGTCGCTCTGCATCTGGTTCTTCGGCACCCGGATGTCGTGCGCAAGCTCGTAGTAATATCGGTTACCTACAACAATGACGGCTTCCAACCCGGCCTCGTCGCGGGTATGGAGAACTTGAAGCCCGAGTATTTGGTCGGCACCCCATGGCACGAGGAATACGCCAGGCTAGCGCCCCACCCGGAAAACTTCCCGACGCTGGTCGAAAAGGTGAAGCAACTGAACCTGCATATCCAGGACTTGCCGGCTGAAGACATTAAGGCGATCAAAGCGCCGACCCTGCTGATCATCGGGGATTCCGATATAGTACGGCCTGAGCACGCTGTAGAGATGTTCCGACTGCTCGGGGGCGGAGTGGCAGGCGATAATGTGGGCCTCCCGAATTCACAGCTTGCCATCCTCCCAGGCACTACCCATGTGACGATCGTGAACCGCGCCGAGTGGCTCGTTTCGATGGTCTCAGAGTTTCTTGATGCACCCGTGCTATGACGGAGTTGTCAGTTGTCAGTTGTCAGTAGACGGACGATCGACGACTGATAGCTGAAAGCTACAGTCTACTAATAAAGGAGAACGAACGTGAGCAAAGTAGTTGTATCCACTTTCCTGACCGTGGATGGCGTCATGGAAGACCCCGGTGGAGCTGAGGGGTTCGAACACGGTGGCTGGCAGCTTCCATTCTTTGACGACGATTTGGCGGGCTATATGACCGAGCAGCAAGCTACGACGGATGGCCTACTGATTGGGGCGGATAACCTATGAGGGCTTTGCGGCTGCCTGGCCCTCTATGACTGACGAAGGCGGGTTTGCCGACAAAATGAACAGTATGCCCAAGTACGTGGCCTCCACAACTTTGACTGAGACCACGTGGAATGCATCGCTGATCAAGGGCGACGTAGCGGAAGAAGTGGCTAAGCTGAAGCAGCAGCCAGGCAATAACCTGTTGGTCCTCGGCAGTGGCCAGCTTGCAGCCACGCTGCGGGAGCATAATCTCATCGATGAATACCAGCTCCTGGTCCACCCTGTTGTTCTGGGGAGCGGGAAGCGTCTGTTCAAGGAACGCTCGACAGGTCAAGGGAGCGATGTTAGCACACTGCAACTTGTGGACACCAGGACCACCAGCAAAGGCGTCCTTATCCTGACCTACCGCCCGGCGCAGCCTGCATAGAGGTATTACATATGTGTAGAAATATCAAACCCCTCTTCAACTTCGAGCCTCCCGTGCACGAGGACGAGATACGTGCGGCCTCATTACAATTCGTGCGAAAAGTCAGCGGCTTCAGCAAGCCCTCTAAGGCTAACGAAGCCGCTTTCGAGGCTGCTGTTGACGAGATAGCGGCAGTGGCGGCGCGACTGCTCAGCTCACTCCAGACGAACGCGCCGCCAAAGAGCCGCGAGGAGGAGGCCGCCAGGGCGCGAGCACGCTCTGCTCAGAGAATTTCCCAACTGACGATGATGCCGTAACGCACCTCAGCTTTCGGGTTGTAAAATGAGGAGGAGGACGATATTGTGGGCAAATTAATCGTGGGCACGACAATGTCGCTCGATGGCTTTATTGCCGACCGGAACGGCGATGTGAGCCGTCTTTTTCCGAGATCGGACAATACGCTCGGTCACTGAACGAAGCAGGGGGCGTCAGGGATATTGATGATCGACCATGATAATCTTGAAGAGTTTCGAGATCCCGAGACCTATGATCTGGAATGTGACGATTACACTGAGGATTGTCCATTCCTCGAGCAGTGGGCGCGGTCGACTGGCGGGCCTCTTCTGGATCTTGCATGTGGGACCGGCCGCATGGCCTTGCGCCTTGCTGCGCAAGGCTATCAGGTCACGGGTGTGGATATCGTGCCAGAAATGATTGCGCGAGCGCGCCAGAAAGCGGCTGAACGTTCTGCTCTCCATTGAGTGGGTGGTGGCCGATGCGCGCACATTCCATCTTCAGAAGCAGTTCGCAGGCATTTACATGCTGATGAATGCCTTTCAATTCTTGCTGACGCGAGAGGACCAGGAAGCGATGCTAGCTCGTGTTCGGGAACATTTGCGTCCGGAGGGATGTTTTCTCTTTGAAACACGCAATCCCTCGCCACGAAATCTCTTTGAAGTCCGCCACCCGGAACCGCAGAAGTACATGACGCCCGATGGAGGCCAGCTCGTGGTTACTGAACAGCAATACTACGATCCGATGACCCAAATCCAGCACTACACCTGCCCTCACCGGTGGCTCCATCCGGGAGGTCAACAGGCGGAGAAGACGCTTCGCACTGCCCTGCGCTACGTCTTTCCACAAGAGATGGAAGCCTTGCTCTACTACAATGGGCTTCAAATTCTCTCCTGTTACGGAAATTGGAAGCAAGATCCTCTCACAGCCGCTTCTCCCGCAATGATCTATGTCTGCCAGAGACGTACTTAGCCATTATCAGCGTCCAGTTGCCGCGCCGCATCCGGGGCCTGGTTGCTCGTCGCGTTATATCGTCCGCCTTACTGGAGGTAAGCAAAAGCCACAACTATGAATAGAGAGCAACTTCTGAAGAAGCTTGATGCAGCATGGGCGGCGCTCGAAGAGTCATTCAATGGCTTGCCGGACTCGCAGTTGACGAAACCAGGGGTCACGGGCGACTGGTCGGTGAAAGACATACTGGCTCACGTGACCACCTGGGAGGAAGAGGCGCTGAAGTATCTACCCGTCATTATTGAGGGTGAGCAGCCGCCGTTGTACAAGACATACGGCGGCCTCGATGCCTTCAACGCTCAGAGGGCGGAGCAGAAACGAGCGCTTCCGCTCCCCGAAGTACTCAAGCAGATGGAAGAAACCCACCGCAAGCTCGTCGCATACGTCCAAAGCGTGCCCGAAGAACAATTTGCGCGGGAGACCCGCTTCAGGCATCGACTGCGGCTTGATACATACAGCCATTACCCTCTGCACGCCGGTATGATACGGCACTGGCGCGAGCAGTCCGCCGGGTAAGGGTGGTTCGGGTCAGCTTTGCCAGCAGGCTGCTGCGCTCGGTCCTGGGCATTTGCGTGCCGTCGCCCGTGAATTGCTTGAGCAAGGTAGCTATTCAACCATGGAATTGGGAGCGCCATCCGGCCCAGATCTCGCATCGCTTTTCGGGTGAGAACAGAAAGGGAGTTTCATGTGAGCTATATCGTTCTAAACAAAGGCGATCTTCAGCGCGATGGAACCAACTACGAGTTCCAGGGCTACCTGCATGGAGATACAAACGTTACCTTCATCTGGGTCGACCTTCCGCCGGGGGGCGGTCCGCGGCTGCATAAGCACCCTTATAGCGAAGTCTTCATAATCCAGGAAGGCCGGGTTACGTTCACAGTCGGCACAGATACGCTCGACGCGCACGGAGGTCAGGTAGTGATAGTTCCGCCCGAGACGCCTCATAAGTTCGTGAACTCCGGCGATGGCCCACTGAAGCAGATCGACATCCACCTCAGTAAGCAGTTCGTCACCGTGTGGCTTGAGGACTAACCTTGTAGCATCGACTTCATCGGCTATCTGAGTTTAGCCATCAGATTGGTTGCCTGTCCCAGACAAACCCGCCACCAAGTTAAGTTACTACCACATGTGCCAGATTTTCTCCGGCGGGAGGTCAGGGAGCAATCAACAGAGTACGTATATATTCCCCATAAGCCTCGCCAAAGGGCAAGTCGCGATCTACTCCGATTCCACGGCGTGTCGTCAAGGTAGGCTCGTTGGCCTTGGGGTTGTAGCCCTCTTTGGTGTAAGTCTCCCAGGAGATACCCGCCCCTCGGCGCTGCCATCCTGGCAGATCATTGAAGTTAATGCCGTGTTGGAATAGCAATTCGTTCTTGAAGGCAGTTGTCTTACCGATTAGTGCCCTTGTGGCTTCCGCAACGCTCTTCCCGCTCTTGCGAAAGGTCCAGTAGCACCATCCGTTCAATGCGCAGCGGGCGGCGTCTGCAAGCGCCAGCGGAAATAGTCCACCACCAGTTCTTCGCTTACGCCAGCCAAACCCGGCTATCAAAGTGGGCAGCAACTCCACAAGCGAGTGTGAAGGCCGACGATGCCGCCCCTGCCGAGAGAGATACTACCTTCTCATGTTCACAGTCCAAGAGATCCCAACCTGCGGCAGCAATAGCGAGATCTCATCGCTCTCTGTGTATGCATAAATGCCCCCGATCTGTTCCAGAAGTGCCTTAGCGGTTTGTACCATTAAATCGTGGAAGCGTTCATCGAATGGCTTCTCCAAACGAGAAGTCGGTGAGCGTGAAAAGAATGCCCGTCTACTCTCACGACCGCCCAGCTCAGGAAGGAGCTTCACACTGTGAAAGTACTTCAAAGCACCAATCCGTTTCTACAAGTCATCAGGGTCATTGCTGTCTTTCAATGCCTGCCGAGCTTCCGACGGCTCGTCCCACTCCTCGACAACAAAACCCCCGCTGCTGTCAATTCGCACATAGTACAAGGCGTCAAAGCCTTCGGCGAGGGCCGGTATCTGCAGCTTCTTCGCCGTCGCGTAAATGCCGATTGCAGGAATGCGCTTGGTTCCCTGGCGGCCACTATTGCGCGAGATGCAATCGCTGACCTTAGATTGGAAGTAATAGCCGATTACGGAAAAACCTGCGTCCTTTGCCGGAGCAATATATCTCGCACGCTCTGCCTGGGTCGGGTTGGTATTGTCGACCACAAACTGCTGCTTTGATTCGATACAAGCCAGGAGGAGCAAGTGCTCGCGGTGCCTGGTACGCAGCATATCAAGGTTAATCCGCACATGAGTGTCGAAGAAGCGGTCCTTGTAGAACGTTGACTTCCCGGACGCTTGCAGGCCAATGAAGATGATAGCCTCCAAAGTAGCTCAGCCTGCTCCGATTGGACTTTTCAGGATCTCAGTGAAATAGAGCATTTATCTTACTCTTCCGGTCGATAAGTGGTATTCCCTCGTAGGCTGCCGGTATCGAACTCGCTTTACTCACATAGTATACCCAACCGCTACGAACCTTTTAAGGCCGCGCTACAACTCTCACCACCCATCACGCTTTCTACTACGCAAGGCTAATGCAAGGTCAATGTGCGGAGCGCCACGGCCGACTCTGTCATTCTGAGTGGGTGTCTAAAAAGGATTAAGCTAGTCTGCGGAGAAGGAGGTGAGCAGAAGCAAGATAGATGAATGCCTGAGCAGATGCAGGTGTGAACTCGTAGTCCTTGGAGAGCCTGCGGTATTTGTACAGCCATGCAAACGTCCTCTCGATTACCCACCTCTTCGGCAGGGGGTGAAAGCCTTTGATTACCTCTCCACTTTGGTCCTTGACCCTCTCAACTACTTCCAAGATGCACCACAACTCCTCCCATACCCACTCGTCCAACCTGCGCAACTGCCTCTTCGGACCCCACCCTCCCTTGTCAGCGTGGTCTGCCCAGATGATCACAAGACGAGGCAGCTTCTTTCGGGCATCAGGCAGTAGCAGCTTGGCTCCATCTCTATCTTGCACGTTGGCAGCATGCACCTTCACACTCAACACCAATCCCATAGTGTCTACCAGCAGGTGACGCTTCCTCCCCTTCACGTTCTTGGCCGCGTCAAATCCTTTGGTGCCTTTGACCCCCCTTTTTCTGTGATCTTGACAGATTGGCTGTCGATCACAGCTGCGGAGGGTTCAGGGTTGCGTCCTGCTTTGTGGCGTACTTCTCTGCGTAAGGTGTCGTTTAGCCTCTCGAACAATCCGTCATTACGCCACCGCATGAAGTACCAGTACACACTGCGCCATGGAGGTAGATCAGATGGCATCATTCTCCAGGCTATGCCACCTCTGAGCACGTACAGCATGCCATTGACGACCTCTCGGAGGGGGTACTTAGGTGGTCTGCCTGTTGGTGCACGAGGAGGCAGCAACGGCTCTAACTTAGCCCACTGTTCCTCCGTAAGGTCGGTTGGATATCTCTTTGCTCTACTCATGCATCTACTTTACTACATCTCCCTTGTTTTTATGGAGCATCCGGCAAGTTGGTGTACGATTGGTATTGGTAGACCGGTCTATCTGTGGCTCCGACTAATGCAGCGTGAATGAGGCGACACCGGCAACGCACTGCGGTTAAAACCGCGTGCTATGTCTACAAAGCCTGCCTTCGCAGGCTGCAATCCCCACGATTGTGCCTGATGATGAAGAGATGCATACGGGGTCCCGATGGGGTGCAATGCGTCTCTACGCCTCTACCAGTCCGCGAAGGCGGACTTCGTAAGCCTAGCACGCGGTTTCAACCGCTGTGCGTTGCCGGTGTCGCCGCATTCACGCTGCATTAGTTGGAAAGGTACACGAACTTGCAGGATGCTCCACTCACAATGACAGGGCGCTGTTGCGCAGCGCCTCCCAGGTGGGTTCTTGACCCAACGTCAGCCCCGTTCTACTACTTCAGACTGATTGACAGGCAACCTCAGCCCAATATATGATGGCTGGGGTTGGCGCCAGAATCGCCAAGATTTTAGCTATTCAATCTTATGCCGTCTATGCTCAAGGATATCCGTTATGCCTCTACTTTTGAGCAATCAACCGAAGAAAATAATCCTGGGCAACCGGTCTCACATGGCCGGCCACCCGTCCGCGTGCGTGACAATATCCATGACTGCCTCCCAACCAAACCACTGGAACCAGACAAGGAGCATATTGTAGCACCGCTTCCGTTTATCAAGACGCTTGAATAAAGTAATTCTCGAACGGGTGTGGGCCATCGATCTCACACCCGTTCTTTATTGGAGATTAGCCACATAGCAAGCTAGGACGGCCGTAATTCACCGCAGAGGGAGTTCGCGGCCCAGAGGGCACCCCGCTCATGAGCGCAGAGTTACGCTGAGAATACCATGGCTTTGTTACTCCTAACCTTAAATTACCTCTGCGTAACTCTGCGCTCCTGCGCCTCGCGGTGAATTAAACGTAATCACGCGAACTCACGCCACTGCACGCGCAGCATGCATGTTATTATGGAGCAAGCATCGATGCTTCTAACCATCACATACGAACAGTCGCCGGCAACCGACCTGGGATACCTGTTGCACAAGAATCCCGCCAGGGCACAGAGCTTCGTGCTGCCCTTTGGGAAGGCGCATGTCTTCTACCCCGCGGCGGATGATGAGGTCTGCACAGCGGCGCTTCTTCTCGACGTAGACACGGTGGGATTGGTCCGTGGCCGTCGAGGGCCCTCGGGAGATGGTCATGCCCTGGCACAGTATGTGAACGACCGGCCCTACGTGGCATCATCGTTCATGAGCGTTGCGATCGGCCAGGTGTTCGGCACGGCTATGTCTGGCAGGAGCCAGGCGCGCCAGGAACTGGCCGATTCGCCTCTGCCCTTCAAAGCGAGAATATCCGCGCTCCCTTGCCGTGCAGGCGATGACCTCCTGCGGCGGCTCTTCGAGCCACTCGGTTACGAAGTCTCGGCGCAGGGACATACCCTTGATGAGAAGTTCCCGGAGTGGGGCGCAGAGCCGCGTGCTTCACGGTCGACTCTGCGAGGCACCGTCCGCTTGCGGGACCTGCTTACCCATCTGTACGTGCTCATTCCGGTGCTCGACGACGAGAAGCACTACTGGGTTGGCGAGGACGAGGTGGAGAAGCTGCTTCGCCGTGGGGCAGGCTGGCTCTCGGCCCACCCGGAGCGCCAGCTTATCACCGATCGCTACCTCAAGCACCAGCGGCACCTTGTCGCGCTGCCCTGGCTCGACTGGCCGAGGACGACCAGCCTGATCCTGACATAACAGAGGAAGTACACGATCTCGAAGAAGAGGTGGCAGAGGAGAAAATCAGCCTCAACCAACTGCGCCTTGGAGCCGTGTTGTCCGCCCTGAAGGCAAGCGGCGCACACCGGGTGCTCGACCTCGGCTGCGGCGAGGGCAGGCTGCTGAAGCTGCTGCTCGAAGACAAGAGCTTTACCGAGATAGTTGGCGTAGACGTCTCGTATCGCGTGCTGGAAATCGCCCGAGACCGGCTGCGCCTCGACAAGCTGCCGCCCAGGCAGGCGGACCGTATCAAGCTCGTGCACGGCTCGCTCACCTACCGCGACGCCCGCCTTGCGGGCTACGATGCGGCCGCCGTGGTGGAGGTCATCGAGCACCTCGACCCGCCGAGGCTCGCGGCTTTCGAGCGGGTGCTCTTTGAGTTCGCCAGGCCGGGGACGGTGGTGATGACCACCCCCAACGCCGAGTACAACGTGATGTGGGAGAGCCTGCCCGCGGGCAAGTTCCGCCATCGCGACCACCGCTTCGAGTGGACGCGTGCCGAGTTCCAGCGGTGGGCAACGGGAGTGGCGGAACGCTTCGGATACTCCGTGCGGTTCCTGCCCGTGGGCCCGGAAGATCCGGTGGTAGGGTCGCCAACACAGATGGGCGTATTCACTCTGGACATGGGTAGCAATTAATGGTTAAAGGGAACGAAGGTTTCGTCGAATAGAATGTTCACACTATCATACAGGTTTGAGGCTCATCGGTGGGTAGTTGTTAATTTAGGCGATGGGGAGCAGACACTTGCCCTGAGCCCCTCCCTGGTCTTTTCTGATCCACTTGCTGATCTTGCTGATATAACCGTTCCACTGCTTGTACATCTCAACGATGAGTATCCGCTGGAGGTGAGGTGTGCATGGGAGGATGAGCCTGGTGAATACAGGTGGATACTCAAGAAGGAAAGCTCGGACGTTCAAATCCAAATCTTGAGATTCGACCAGACTTACAGCCATTTATCTGATGAAGATGGGCAGCAGATATTTATTGCGATCACACCTACAATGAAGTTTGCAATCCAGGTGAAAACCCAGATGCGCGATTTGCTGAACGCGTATGGCAGCCATGGCTACGAGGAAATTGCTCGACGCCCATTTCCTTTATCTGCCTACCATGAGTTGCAGAGGCTGATACAGGAGGAGCGAACACGAATCAGGCAGCTAAGGAAAGGCGAGATCAAGCAGCCATAGCATGATAGGTATTAGACTAACCATGAAGATAACCATACCCGAACTCTCAATAGTGGCCCTGATCGGGGCTTCCGGCTCCGGCAAGTCTACTTTCGCGCGAAAGCATTTCAAGCCTACCGAGGTGCTCTCCTCGGACTTCTGCCGTGGGCTGGTCTCCGACGACGAGAACGACCAATCGGCAACCGACGACGCATTCGACCTGCTCCACTATATCGCGGGCAAGCGGCTGGCGAGGGGCAATATGGCGGTGGTCGATGCCACCAACGTGAGCCAGGAGAGCCGCAAGCCCCTCATCGCGCTGGCGAAGCAAGTACCATGTGATACCGGTGGCGATCGTGTTCGACCTGCCCGAAGGCGTATGCCAGGAGCGCAATGCGTCGCGGCCCGACCGCGACTTCGGCCCTCACGTGGTGCGCCGCCACACCCAGCAGCTGCGCCGTTCGATACCCATCCTTCGCAAGGAGGGCTTTCGCCACGTCTTCGTGCTCAAGTCGGCGGACGAGGTAGACGCCGCCGAGATTGAGCGCCAGCCGCTCTGGAACAACCTCAAGCACGAGCACGGCCCCTTCGACATCATCGGCGATGTGCACGGCTGCTTCGCCGAGTTGCGCGCTCTGCTGACCAAGCTCGGCTACGAGATCACGGAGCTTCCTCAGAGCGAGGCGACAGCAGCGTGAGCAGCACGGTTACCCGTCCGCCACCCGAGGGACGCAAAGCCATCTTCCTGGGCGACCTGGTGGACCGTGGCCCCGACACGCCGGGCGTGCTGCGCCTGGTGATGAGCATGGTGGAGGCGGGAGCGGCCCTTTGCGTGCCCGGCAACCACGACATCAAGCTGATGCGCGCCCTCAAGGGTAAGCAGGTGACAGTGGCTCATGGCCTGGCGAAGTCTCTGGCCGCAGCTTGAGGCGGAGAGCGCAGAGTTCAAAGAGAGAGGTGGTGACAGTTCCTGGATGGTCTGGTCAGCCACTATGTGCTGGACGACGGCAAGCTGGTGGTCGCGCACGCGGGCCTGCGGGAGGAGATGCAGGGGCGCGGCTCGGGCGCGGTGCGGGAGTTCGCCCTGTACGGCGAGACCACGGGCGAGACCGACGAGTTCGGCCTGCCTGTCCGCTATAACTGGGCGGCAGAGTACCGGGGCAAGGCATGGTGGTCTACGGGCACACGCCTGTGCCGGAGCCCGAATGGCTCAACAACACCATCAATATCGACACCGGCTGCGTGTTCGGCGGCAAGCTTACCGCTCTGCGCTACCCGGAAAAGGAGCTCGTGTCTGTGCCCGCGCAGCAAATGTACTACCTGCCCGCCGAAGCCGTTCCTGCCCGCAGAAGAGCAAGCGCCGGAACCGGCTCTCACCGCACAACAGCAGCATGACGACGTGCTGGACGTGGCCGATGTGATCGGCAAGCGCTACCTGACCACGCGCTTGCAGCGTAACGTGCTCGATGCGAGAGGAGAACGCCATTGCGGCCCTCGAGGTGATGTCGCGCTTCGCGGTCAACCCGAAGTGGCTCGATCTACCTGCCGCCCACCATGTCGCCCTCCGAGACCACCCATGAGCCAGGGCTGCTGGAGCACCCTGCGGAGGCCTTCGCCTACTTCCGGCACGAGGGAGTGCCGAGGGTGGTGTGCGAGGAGAAGCACATGGGCTCGCGCGCGGTGGTTATCGTGTGCCGGGACGAGGATGCCGCTCGGCGGCGCTTCGGAGTAGTTGGAGAAGGCTCGGGCATCAGTCTACACCCGAACCGGCCGGCCACTTCTTCAACGACACGGCGCTGCAAACCGAGTTCCTTTCGCGCGTCCGCGTCGGCGCTGGACGCGGCGGGCACTCTGGGACGAGTTCGACACCGACTGGGTATGCCTCGACTGCGAGCTGATGCCCTGGTCGGCCAAGGCCCAGGAGCTGCTGCGCAACCAGTACGCCGCCGTGGGGTGGCCGCGCGCGTCTCGCTGGCCAGACACGGTCTGCCATGCTGCAGCAGGCGGAGACGCGAGTGCCGGGCGATGAGCGTCGAGGCGCTGCTTGCCCAGTACAGCGCCGCGCGAAGCATGGTCGAGCAGTTATGTCGATGCGTACCGGCGCTACTGCTGGCCCGTGAACTCGCATAGCCGACCTCAAGCTCGCGCCGTTCCACCTGCTGGCAACCGAAGGCGCGCGTGCATACGGACAAGGACCACATCTGGCACATGGAAACCCTCGCCGCGCATCTGCCGGGCAGACCAGGAGCTGCTCCTTGCGACCCAGTATCAAGGTCGTGGACGTCACCGACGAAGCCAGCCAGGCGGAAGGCATCAGGTGGTGGGAAGAGCTGACCGGCCGGGGCGGCGAAGGCATGGTCGTGAAGCCGCTCGACTTCATCGTCGCGCGGCCAGCGCGGCCTCGTTCAGCCGGCCGTGAAGTGCCGCGGCCGCGAGTACCTGCGGATCATCTACGGCCCGGAATACACAGCACCGGAAAACCTGGGCGCCTGCGCTCCCGCAGGCTGGCGGCCAAGCGAGGCCTCGCGCTGCGCGAGTTTGCGCTAGGCATCGAGGCGCTGGAGCGCTTCGTGCGCCGCGAGCCGCTGCGCAGGGTGCACGAGTGCGTCTTCGGCGTGCTCGCGCTCGAGAGTGAGCCTGTGGATCCACGGCTGTAAACGATATAAACTAAACATAGATGACAGAGAGGTGTCCCAATGAGCAAATTCGGATTGTACGGTAAAATCATTACTCAACAGGGCGAGCGTGATAACCTGGTGGCAATTCTTCTGCAGGCGGCAGCATCGCTACAGGACGATCCGGACTGCGAGATATATATCGTGAATATCTCGCCCACCGAGCCGGACACGATTTGGGTGGGAGAAGTATGGAGCAGCCGGGAAGCCCACGCGGCGTCTCTCGCCAGGGACGATGTTAAGGCTCTTATCCAGCGAGGCATGCCCATGATAGCGGGTGGCGAGCGCATCGAGATCGTGCCCGTAGGCGGGAAGGGCCTTCCGGCAGGCTAGCCGGGTCTGGCCTGGTCGCCCTCCGCTTCACCTCAGGTCTTACCCAATCTAGGCGTGGTCGTCTCTCGTCCATCGTCTATCGTCCTTCGTCGTTCGTCCTTTGTTCCGGGCTGATGTCCATGCCGAACTGTCGCAGCCAGGAGAGGTCGAGCGACCACTCGTGCTGTGAGCGGCGCGACCACTGCTCGAACTGCATCTCCAGGTATAGCTCAACGTCGTCCATGCTCCAACTGTTCACTCGCGCCAGGTGGGTGCGGGCCTGCGCGCCCCTGCCCATACTCGATGCATAGCCCATGTGCTTGGCCTCGTGGCACGCCGGGCAGAGAGCTACAAGCCCCACCAGGCGCTGCACATGCTGCAGGTCGTCGTATTCCCACACCTCGTGGCATTCCACCGGGTGCTGCGTGCCTCTCCCTCCGCACACTTCACAGCGCCCGCCCGCCCGCTCGAAGACAGGACGCCTCAGGCGGTCCCAGTCGTCTTTGCTCAGCTCGGAGCGCAAGTTGGAAAACCAGCAGGTGCTCGGCACAAGCTCCACCGTAAGCCGAGTGCGGGGCACCGGTAGCCCGCCGTCTTCGCCTATCTCGTCTTCATCAGCAGGCCCGCGTGCACCATTACCGGCGGTATTCGCGGCATCGCCCACCAGCCCGGCCATTTGGAGCTCCTGTAGCTCGTTCAGTAGCCCCTTCTCGCGGCAGAGATGGTACAGCCATCCCTTCCCTGTAGCCGCGCTTGCGCCTCAGGCCCTCCAGCCCTAACACCTGCCTGTGTTTGTCATTCAGCTCGATATTCATATTGATGTTAACGTATATCTATCTTCCTCTGGCGTCAACCGGAAACGCGAGGCGACCGTACAGTCCGCCATGCGTTGCCCTTGTTACTCAGAGACCGTCTGAAAACCGCCGCCCGGCGACTAAAGTCGCGGGCTACAGGTACAAAGTCGCCCTTCGGCGACTGGCGGTCAGTCCGCGTAGGCGGACTTTGCTATCCCTAGCCCGCGACTTTAGTCGCCGGGCGGGTTCGACTCCGAGTTTTTAGACAGTCTCTTATACAGCAGTATCCAAGATATAGCAAGGTTGATCTTTTCTCCGGTTCAACTGTCAAACTGAAGATCCCACTCACGCAGGAAACCATCCCGTCCTGCTTCGGTCAGCCTGACAGCTCTGCTGCCTGGCATACGAGATATCCAGCCCTGCTCGAGCATCCATACGGTCATGGCTGCGCCCAACGCTCCGGCCAGGTGGTCGCGCCGCTCGCTCCAGTCCAGGCATGCTCGGGCCGGGGCGCGGCGAGAATGTAGCACATGCTCTACTTCGAGGCCGTGCTTATCGAGCCAGCCGATGCCTTCTTCACCGATGCGGTATGTGCGCTCACCAAGCCCGGCCTGGACAATCAGGCCCCTCTCAAGCATTCGTTCTGTGAGGGCAACGCCTACGATCCCGGCCAGGTGGTCGTAGCAGGTTCGGGCAAAGCGAACGGCAGATGCTTCGTCTGACTGCCGAAGCGAGCTTATCCGAGTGGAGGGGGCAATCGCCGACATGGTCTCCAGCAGATGCGCCACCTGAGGGCCGGCCAGCCGGTAGTAGCGGTGCCGGCCCGATTTTGTTACGCCGAGCAACCCTCCCTCTACAAGCCGCGCAAGATGAGTGCTGGCTGTCTGGGGCGTTACGCCCGCGCAATGGGCAAGCTCGGATGCCGCCATTGCCCGCCCACCTAGTAATACCGCGAGTATTGTGGCCCGCGCAGGCTCCCCGATAAGGGCGGCAACATACCCGAAATTTGGATCTGCAGCCATACCTGGCCTCCATCTAAAATTGATACGTTACGATGACCCGGGCCGCGAGCCGGCTCGCTATCGACGTAGATACGCCAAAAGACGCATCAATCGGAGAGCGCTTCCCCACCCTCGGCACCGGTTGCAGCCGGTTCGGAGGGTACATGGTGTACGGGGCGGCGGATGATCACCAATCCGGCGAGCACACAGGCCGCACCCAGCAGCTTGGCGGGGCCAAAATCCTCCCCGAAGAGGAGCACCGAGAGCACCCCACTCAGGATGGGCACCAGAAGGCTGAAGCTGGTTGCTGCCGCAGCGCCCCGGCGAGCGATAGCCCAATTCCAGAGCATATATGCCACGTAAACCGGCAACACCACCATGTATATGATGCCAACCCAGCCCCACAACGAGATGGCACCCCACGGCTGAGCAATAGCCGCGGGGGTGGATATCGCGAGTAACGGGATCGTACCGGCCAGCAGCGCATAAGCTGTGTAAGCTTCAGGCGGGTAGTCCCGCACCAGAGGACGGTTGACCAGCCCGTACAGAGCGAAAGAGACAGCCGCGCCCAGGCTCAACGCATCGCCCACCAGCGATCCCGGGCTGCCCTGCTTATCCGCCAGGAAGAGCACCACACCGGCGAGACCCACAGCGAGGCCGATCCAGGCACGCCCCGGCGGACGCTCTCCCCGCACCGCCAGGAATATCATCGTGAAGAAGGGCACCATGGCGATCAGCAGCGAGCTCGAGAAAGGCGACGTGCTGTTCAGGCCCAGCACAAAACCAAGCTGGTAGAGGGTATAGCCTGTAAGCCCTGCCACGATAAAGGTGAGCAGGTCGGCACGGCGAATAGGCGGGAGCTTGCCGTGAGTGCGCGTTATCAGCACACCGAAGGCCAGGGCCGTCATGAGAGCGAAGCGCACAAAGGCGAACGCCAGGGGCGACACCTCGGCAAATGCAGCCTTGGTAACCACAAACGTAGAGGCCCACATGCCTACCACCGCAAGCTGGGCCAGCTCCGGCCCGAAAGCTGCCGCTCTGCTCGTGACCGGGCGTGCCACATCTTGCCTTTGCTCGATGCTGTTCGACATCAGACTATCCTTCCACGCGTGTTCGTAGGTGTCATACGTGTATTGTAGCACGGAAATAGTTCGATGGGTAGCGAAGTGTGGTTGCGGGCCAATGTGACGCAGAGTGAAGGCGGCGACACGAACAACGCACGGCGGTTGAAACCGCGTGCTACACCTACAAAGCCTGCCTTCGCAGGCTGACATCCCCACGATTGTGCCCAGGACAAGCACAATCGTGGCCCGAACAGTCCGCGAAGGCGGACTTCGTAAGCCTAGCACGCGGTTTCAACCGCAGTGTGTTGTCCGCCAACCGATATCTACAGTGGGGAATACCTGAGCTGGCACACCAGATGAGAGCCGCCCTGAGACTAACCCCGCCCGCGGCCATTAGATCGCACTGTAGCTGCAGCCGGCTCACCGCTCTGTACGGCCTCCGCAAAACCCATAGGCTCGTCTTCTGCGGTCATTTCTGCTTCCTCCGCCGGGCGGCCCCGGCCTATGCGGGCAGCCATTTCCGGAGCATTGCTTCGCTCGGTTGCCGCGCCGTTGCGTGTCACACGGCCATCTTCAGAGGCGCTTGGCTCGCGAGATTCTACGAGGCGGTTATACAGCGATTCGATCTCAGAAGGGTTCAGTTGGTCCAGTCGCTTGCCGTTGCAGTAGCGGGCCGCTGCTTTGCTCATATGTGTCTCGGCTATCCCGTACTCTTCGGCTTTGTCCAGCAGATCGTTGAGCGATAGGGCGCGGTCCTCAGGCTCCGCAGGCTGCTTATGGGCGGGCAGCACGACAGGCTCGAATTGCTTGATAGGTTCCTGGGCTGTGACTTCGCTAACCAGCCGCCGGTAGTTCAGGTCGACCGTCTTGCGGCCAAGCGGGTAGAGATGGCTGACATTTGTCTTGACCACGGTCGCTGTGTGCTGGGCGCGGAAATCGTCGCCCAGCGCCAGGGAAAGGTCGAAAGTTACGTCAGAGTAATAGTCGGTGCCGCCGATAGTCATGATGATCAACTGGCCCGCCTCGTTCTGGTCGAGCTCCTGTCCCCTCGGCACTGCGTGCTCCGTTATAGCAACCCACTTCCGGCTGACCCGGCATAGCAGGTCGAGCACCTTCTTCGCCTTTGTTTGCAGCAGCTCGACCTCGCTGGTTGTCAGCTTGGCCCCCTCGCCGCGCTGCTGCTCGGCCATCTCGATGGCGCGCCCGTAGAGCGTATCGAAATAGCCGTTCCACGAGTTCGAGCACCAGCCCACCGTAAACCGGGCTGCCGTCGGGGCCTTTTTCATCGATAGCCCACTGGATGTCTTCCAGGAGCGTCTCGGGGTCGCTCTCGATTGCGTCAAAGCGCTCGTTCACACCCGGAACGTTACGCGTTTTGTACTCGGTGTCAAAGACGCATATCTTGCCGATGCCCGCCTCGGCCATAGATAGCGCCAGGTGAGTCTTGCCGGTATTGCTCGGCCCCCTGAAAATAGTGACCAGGCGGCGCGCCGCGGGCCTGCGGTTCAAAGGGCTCGGCCTCGTCGTGCGCTGCTCCGTCGCCGCGCCAATGATATTCACATCGTAGTTTGTCGGGCTGTTTGCCATTTGATTTTCCTCCTCCGTACCCATTACCTGGCAGAAACTACGCTCGTTCGCGGAAGGGCTGAATCGCTCCATCCCTCTAACTCCGAATGAGTATTAGCCTTCTACCAGAACTAATGTTCTATAGGAGGAGTATATTGCCATGTCTGCCGTTTGTCAATGGGTTTATCCACCATGAGCGCGGATGAAGCAAAGTCGAGAATTCGCTCTGAAAGAAGCAGAAGAACTCCCGCGACCTCCCTATTGAGCGCTATCAAGAGCAAGGCGCAGTTGAGCGATCGACGTATTGCCGCCGCTGCACACCAGCCCCACTTTCTTTCCTGCAAGCTCGGTGCGCAACCGGTGGGCGAGCGCCAGCGGTGCGGCTCCTGCTGCCTCTGCCAGGGTGTGGGCCTTCTCGACCATCCAGCGCATGGCCTGCAATAGCTCCTCATCACTCACCAGTACAAATTCTTTCAACCGCTCTCGCAGGATCGCCTGCGGCAAGCTGAAGGCCGTTCCGGTGGCGAGACCTTCCGCTAATGTCCTGTTACCCGCCTCCACCAATTTACCCTGGTGCCACGACTCGTATGCTGCGGGTGATTGCTCCGACTGCACGCCGATGACGCGAATGGCCGGGTTGACAGCGTTGGCGACGATGCACGCTCCGGCCCCGCCGCTCCCTCCGCCTATGGGCACAATGATCACCTGCAAATCGGGCTGGTCCTCCAGCATCTCCAGGCACCCGGTGCCCACACCTGCGATCAGATGAGGCTCGTCCCCCGAGTGAATATAGCGCCACCCATGCTCCCGGGCCAGTTCCTCGCAATGCAGGCGGGCCTCATCGAAGTTTTGACCGTGGAAGATCACCCTCGCTCCCATGCCCTGCATCGCTGCCACCTTACCAGGGTTGGCCCCCTCCGGCACGACGATCCGCGCTTCCACCCCAAAGAGACGCGCCGCATAAGCTATCGACTGCCCGTGGTTGCCTGTAGAAGCAGAGATAACCCCGCGTGCCCGCTCTTTGTCGCTCAACTGAGAGATCAGGTTCACCCCACCGCGTACCTTGAAGGCACCTATAGGTTGGTAATTCTCGTGCTTGATATATACCTCGGTGCCGACCAGCTCGTTGATAGCCGGATAGCTGTGCAGCGGCGTGCGTGCGAGGTATGGCCGGATTCGCTTTTGGGCCAGCAAGACATCTGTGAAATCGGGAATAGCATAAGCAGTTACGTTCATCGAACTTCTCCTTTGAAGCATTATAGAGCATCCGAGCCTGGCAGCGTTGGAGCATTCGATAGGCGCATTTCTGACGTTCTCCGAATCACGTCCAGAATTCAGGCCCAATACAGGGCTGCTGTCCGAAGGTCTACTCGGTGGTCACCAATGGATCCATGCGTCGAAGGCCGGCATGACGAGGATGGCGGCGGTAGCGCCGAGAATGAGGGCGAGCAGATTGACTGCGAGCCTCTGTCCGCGTCCCGGTGCCTGCTGCGATCGGTAACGCCACCAGTCGCTCGCGATCAGCCCAGGCACGCGCCCGATGTAGGCGAGCACATGGATGCCGACCAGCAGCATGAGGGCCACGAAGGCGGCATGGTGTATGGGGAGCAGTGCGCCCACGCTGCCGGGGCTGGTGGCGACCAGCGCGATTCCACTGCCGATCTCGACCAGAGTCGCGATAAGCAGCAGCGGGGCCAGCACGCGCAGGAATGGGCGGGGCGGGCCTTTGCGCCGGTAGGCCGCATCCTTAGTGTAGTAGCGTACGAATCGCCATCCTGTGCTTGCGGTTTTGACGGCCAGCGGCCCCGCGAGCGCGATCCCCACGAAGATGTGCATAGCCGATGAGATTGCGCTATCAGCGAGCGGATGCTGGCAACGGTCGCGATCTCGGCCACTAGCAGGACCAGGAGCACAGTGCCGGCCAGCGCGGTCAGCCGCTCATTCCCCGCCACCCCGGGTCCCCCCCTGTCCAGGATGGCTTTCGCCTTGAAGCGGCTCCGTGGCCCTTCCCCTCGTGCTGCGTTTGGACCGTGCCCTGGCCTGGATCGTCCGGCAGTGTCAACGTCATGGTGTGGTGTCTCTTGTTGCCTGCGGTTGGGTGACGGACGCCACCTGGCCGGCCATGGGGTCAGGCGATGCGGAGGGCGGCGCGCCGGGCGCGGACCTTGAGAGTGCAGAGGGCCACCAATTCCAGCGGCCGAGCAGCATGGCGATAGAGGGGATCGAGCAGGGTGCGAACGAAGAAGGTGTCCAGGAGAACACCGAAGGCGATGCTGAAGCCGAGTTCCTGGGCCTCGCCTCTCCCTCCGGCTATGCCGAGGACCGCGAACGTGCCTGCCAGGATGATCCCGGCCGAGGTAATGGTCCCGCCGGTGATGCCGATGGCGCGGGTTAGCGCCACCGAAAGGTTGGGCGTATGGTGGGCTTCCTCGCGGATGCGGCTCATGACCAGGATATTGTAATCCTCGCCAAGGGCCATAGAGAAGACGAACATGAGCAGCGGCAACACGAATATCAGCCCATCGTTGCCGCCCAGGTGGACGAAGACGATCATAGCGAAGCCGAGGGAGGCCAGGTAGGACAGCCCTACTGTCAGCGCCAGGTACCAGGGGGCAACCAGGCTACGCAGCATCAGGGCCAGCAGGATAAGGATCGAGTACGAGGACCGCCGGTACAACCAGCTCCAGCGAGGTGTTCGACGCGGAGTTTACGTCGTACGCGGAGGCGTCCTGCCCGGCGATGCCGTATGCCCGGCCCCCACGCTACGGGCGACCGCGGCCAGGGCGTCTGTGGCCTGCGGGATGGCATCGACGGCAGCCGTGCTGCCGGCCTGTCCGGCGTCCAGGGAGGCGTAGTACTGGACGGTCTGCCCGTCGGAGCTGATGAACTGGGCGGTGGCCCGGTAGGCCGCATATTGCGCCGGATTCACCGGGCTTCCCGCAGGCGGAGCCTGCGGCAGGGTGCCGGGAGGGCCCAGGGTCTTGTGCAGCTCAGCGATCTGTGCAGCGGTCAGCGAGCCGGTGCCCGGGGGATACCCGGAGCCGAGTGGGCCGGTAACCGACCTGAAGACAGGGGCGCTAGCGAGCTGCTCCTGCGTCTGAGTGAGCACGACGGGGTTATCCCAGACGGGGGAGCCGAACCGCAGCAGCAACTGGTCCGAGCCAATAGTGGCCTTCGGGAGGTGGGCCGCCAGTACCGCAGCGCCGGCAGCCGAATCGCTACTCACCGGCGCGCCGCTGGTAAGCCCGCCGGTCCGGTAGCCGATCAGGCCCGTTGCGAGGGCGCCGAACAGCACCACACCTGCAACGAGCATCACTACCGGTCGTCGCACGACCCGCTCGGCCACCCGGCCCCATAGCCCGACACCCAGAGGCTGCATGGCTGGGCCGGGTTTTGGCCGAGTGGGCCAGAACGCTGCCCTGCCAAAGATGGATAGCAGCGCCAGCGTCAAGGTGAGAGAGGCTGCCAGCATGACGACTATCCCTAAAGCCAGCGAAGGACCAAGTCCCTTGTAGATGCCGAACGGGGCGAGAAGCAGGGTGAGCAGCGCCGCGGCGACGGTCAGGGCAGAGTAGGTGATCGCCTGGCCGACCCGTTCCACCGCCGTCACGAGCAGCCTCACGCGGCTCGCGTCCATTGGCAAGCTCTTCGCGGACGCGGAAAGAGAGGAACAACCCGTAGTCGGAGCCGGCCCCGAGGAGCAGCACAATGAGCAGCTCCTGAGATATTGAGGCGACTGAAACCCCTGCGTTGGCCATCACCGCGATGAGCGGGCCGGAGAGCGCGACCGCCAGAGCGGCGGGGATTAGCGTAATCAAGGGTGCGAGCACGGCACGGTAGACGACGAACAGCAGCACAACCACGAAGAGGAGGGTGAACCTCGTGATGTTCCCAGAGGTGCTGCTTCCCGCGTTCGCGCTATCGACGCTCACGGCCAGCGGTCCGGTCAGGTGAAAGCTCAAGCCGGGAGACGCTACGGCCCCTGGGAAGCCGGCCCTGATTCCATCTACGACGTTCTTCGAAGCGGTGCTGCTGGTCGACACTGATGCCGGCACGGTCACCAGGGCCTCGGCGGTCTGGCCGTCTTTCGATCTCCCCTCTTCCGTGACCAGGGAAACCCCTGGAACCCCCCGCGCTGCCTGCTCAACCTGGCTGATCGCCGTGTTGTCGGCAGTAGTGAGAGGCCCGGACGCCCGGTAGGCGACGATGATCGCCGTCCCTGATGGGTCGTTCTTGCTCTGGAACGGCGCGGCCAGCAGACCTGCCTGCACGCTTGGGCTTGAGGGCGAAAGAAACTGAACGTTATTGGACTGAGTGACACTCGACAGGCTCGGCAGCAGGGCGACCGCGGCGATAACCGCCGCGATCCAGACCGCAACGACCAGCCAGCGGAACCTGATATCGAACTTCGCGATGGCCGCAAGCATAAACGTTCTCCCTTCGCAACTATCTCCCTAAAGGGGCACTCCGTCCTTCGTCCTCCGGAGGAGGCCCCGTACCCTGGCTATCATCTCCGCCCGGAGAGCGCCCGGACTCCGGCGTGTAGAACTGGTCGACGATCCGCTCGACCACCGCGTCGTCGGGGCCCTGCCCATGTTCCAGCCGCCAGTTCTGAAGGAGTGTCAAAGGGAGCATCGTCAGCAACTCCACGTCGCTGCTCGCCGGAAGCTCCCCACGCTCGATGGCGCGTTCGACTATACGGCGCACGCAGGCCCACAGCGTTGCTTCCACGCTCTGGCGCCAGGCCTTGCGTAGCTCCGGGTTGCTTGCGATCTCACCGGTCACCGCGGCCAGCGCCTGTTGCCCCGCCGCTTTGCCGCGGAGTAGCGCTCGAAGGAACGCGAGCATGTCCTCGCGCAGGCTCCCTGTGTCCGGGATTTCAGGTATGACAGCGGAGCGATGCTTGATCGCCTCCGCGACCAGAGCCACCTTGTTGGGCCAGCGCAGGTAGACGCTGGCCTTGCCCACCCCCGCGCGTGTTGCAATCTGTTCCATGGTCAGCCGGGCATAACCTACCTCGGCCAACAGGTCTACGGCAGCGTCCAGGATGGCCTCGTCCACTCCAGGGTCCCGTGGTCGACCCGGGTGGGCGCGGCGAGACCCTCCAGGCCTCTCCGCTGTCCCGGGTGAGCCTGCCGCCGCTCCCTTCTAGGTCGCGCTCAGCTCCCATCAGCGCTGGGTCGCTTCACCTGAACGATGGCCCGAGTCTGGGCGTAAGTCTGGGCTGTCGAGCAGGCTCATGGTTCACCTCCTGCGGGCGGCTATCGAGTGGAACCGGCCGCCTGGCAGATGTCGATGCCGGCGGCGAGCAGGTTCGTTGTATGGAACGACTACCCCTGGCAATGCGAGCGCCACATCTCAACGAAGGCCAAATTGCCTGCTACTCTTGCTGCTCTGCTCGGTCCTTGCAAGGCTACCCTACACTCTGATCTGCCACAGCTGCCGGCTGTTTTTCGTTTTGCTGTTCGTGCTTATCACGCAAATGCCCGCCGCCCCGCCCGCTCCTCGTGGCCACAACTTCGGCCATAATCGAGAGGGCGATCTCGGCTGGCGTTTGCGCGCCGATGTCAAGGCCTATGGGACCGTGAATCCGTGAGAGCTGCTCGGCCGTGAAGCCCATCTCAAGCAGGGCCTCTTCCCTCTGGCGAATGGTCCCCCGGCTGCCGATAGCCCCGATATACTGCGCCTCGGAGCTGAGGGCGGCAGCGAGCGCCGGGTGGTCGAATTTGGGGTCGTGGGCGAGCACCACCACCGACGTGCTCAGCGTCCAGCCCGAGCCTGCTCATCGCCTCATCGGGCCACTCTGCGAGCACCTCGTCCGCCAGTGGGAACCGCTCCCGTGTAGCCAGCATTCCACGCGCATCCACTATAGTAACGTGGTAGCCGAGCATATGGGCGAACGTGTGTAGAGGGATGGCTACGTGTACCGCGCCCACAATGATCAGGCGGCGGGGTGGCGGGAAAGTCTCGATGAACACCTCCACCGCCTCGCCCTCTAATTCATAGCTAACCGTGCCGTTACGCCCCTCAGCGAGCATGGCGAGAGCGTCCTCGGCTATGCGAGCGTCAAGCTGAAGGTGGATGCTACCCGCAGGCTGCCCATCCTCTCCACCTGGCACCAGCATCTTGGCCCCCAGCAGCGGCGGTGTGAGCGCCGTAGCCACTGCGCACGGCTTATTCGCCCTAATCAATTCCACGAGCAATGAATAGATGCCTGGCATAGCTCTTGTTCCTGACGACCGACGATAGTTCGCTGCGCTCATCGACCGACGATGAAGCTGCTATTCGTAACTCGTAATTCGTAATTCGTAATTCGTCCTACCACTCCACCTGCTCCACCAGCACGCTGATCGTGCCGCCGCACGACAGGCCCACGTCGGTCAGCATGTCGGAGGTGATGCCGTACTGCAGGAGCACAGGCTTACCCGTTCGGAGCACGCGCAACGCCTCTTCCAGCACAGCGCCCTCCACGCAGCCCCCGCTCACCGAGCCTGCGAGCTCGCCCGCCTCCGACACTATCATTTTGGCACCCTCATGCCTGGGAGCCGTGCCCACCACCCTCACCACCGTTGCAACGGCCACCTTCTTCCCCTCGGCGCGCCATTTCTCGATGGCAGGCAAAAGCTCATTCTTCAAAGTATCAGTTTCCATAGTCCAGCTCCTTGGGACGAAGTTGTCAGTGTGGGACGTAGTTGTCAGTTGTCAGTTGTCAGTTGTCAGTAGACCGGTGGCTATCTGCTATAAGGTATGAGTTTTTGAAATCACGAAGAACACGAAGAACACGAAGGTTTTTACGTTTTACGTTTTACGTTTTACGCCGTCGTCGTCTACTGACAACTGACAACCGACAACTGACAACTGACAACTTGGTCCCCCCTGCCCCACATTCAAAAGAGGGGCTTACTCGGCTGCCGGCTGTTGGGCGTTCTGCACCAATGTCTTCAGGGCAGTCCCCTGCACCCGCTCGATGTCTTCCTGGTGCTTCAGCAGCGCGCCCAGCGTGTCGGACACCACATCTACGGTAAGGGTTTGCTGCTCGAGCGCCATGAGAGCGGCCGCCCAATCAAGGGTTTCGGCCACGCCGGGAAGCTTGTAGAGGTCCATGTGGCGCAATTGCTGGACCAGCCCCACCACCTGTAATGCCAGGCTGCGCGGCGTGTCGGGCAGTCGCTTTTCGAGCACAGCCAGCTCTTTCTGATAGCTGGGGTACTCGATCCAGTGGTAGAGACACCGCCGCTTCAGTGCGTCATGGATCTCACGGGTGCGGTTGGAGGTGATCACCACCACCGGAGGCCTGTCGGGTCGGAAGGTGCCTACCTCCGGCACGGTGATCTGGAAGTCGGAGAGTAGCTCAAGCAGGAACGCCTCAAACTCCTCGTCGGCGCGGTCCAGCTCGTCTATCAGGAGCACAGGGCTGCCCGGTCCCTGGTATGTCACGGCTTGCAGCAGAGGGCGCTTTATCAGGAAGTCAGGGCCGAACAGGTCGGCCTCTTCGAGCGTGGCGTGCGTAGCGTCCTGGCCGGAAGGGGACGTCATGTCGTGCCCGCCCCTTCCAAGCTCGGCGAGCCTGATACGCATCATCTGGCGGGCATAGTTCCACTCGTAGACCGCCGTGCTCACGTCCAGTCCCTCGTAGCACTGCAAGCGTATCAATTCTGTGCCGAGGATGCGAGCCAGCGTCTTCGCCACCTCGGTCTTGCCCACGCCCGCTTCCCCTTCAAGGAACAACGGCTTGGGCAGCTTCAGCCCCAGGTACAACGCAGTCGCAAGCCCCCGCTCGGCCACATAGCCATGTTGTTCGAGGGCTTGCTGCAGGTCGTCAATGGTATCGAAAGTCATTATGCTTCCCTGACGAAAGGCGATTAACAGGCAATGCCCGACGCCTCTAGTCTATCCTCGATGGCTCAAATCCCGATACGAGCGAATATGATCACAAGTGCAGCCAGGGCGGAGAGGGGCAGCACTACCACAGCCAGCAATACACCGAGGAGCAGCCCCATTGCGAATGGGCGGTTCGTGCGGAGGGTCCTTCTGCCCCAGATGAGGGCGACAAGTTGCATTACCGGGGCGACAACCAAACCGGGCCACGCATATCCAAAGTTGATCGAGCCGCAGCATGCATCGCGGGGGCTTATAGCCAGGAAAAAAGCAGGAAGCGCGTATGACAGCACAATAAAGCCGATGAGAACTAACCAAAAGGTCCGGCTGCTGACTACCTTCTCCGGCTTGTACCCGGTTATTTGTTGGGCGGCCAAATTTGCCTCCTATGGTGATGCACGACCGCCACCCAGGTGTCGTGGAGCGCCAGGCCGTCGTCACGCCAGACCGACTCGGGCCGGTTGGCCAGCCCGGCGCGGTGCAGCGCCGCGTAGAGCCAGTCGCCCGAGCGGTCGCCGGTGAACACCCGCCCGGTGCGGTTGGCGCCGTGGGCGGCCGGGGCCAGGCCCAGGATGAAGATCGAGGCCGCGGGGTCGCCGAAGCCGCCCACCGGTCGCCCCCAGTACTCCTGGTCCGCGAAGGCGGCGCGCTTGGTGCGAGCCACCTCCTCGCGCCACTCCACGAGCCGTGGGCAGGCGCGGCAGGCCTCCACCTGCCGCTCGAGGGCCTTCAGGCCTTCAGCTTGCGACCGCTGGTGAACAGCCACTGGGCCCAGAGGTAGGCGGGGACGGCCAGCGCGGCGGTCACGCCCAGCGAGAGCCAGATGCTCACGTCGCTCTCCCCGAGCAGGCCGAAGCGCATGGACTGCACGATGTAGAAGATCGGGTTGACGTGGCTCAGCTCCTGCCAGGGCGAGGGCAGCAGGCTGACCGAGTAGAAGGTGCCGCCCAGGAAGGCCAGCGGCAGGATCACCACGTTGGCGATGAACGACGATGAGTCCCAGCTCTGGGCGAACACGCCGACCACCGTCCCGAACGCGGCGAACAGCACCAGGCAGAGCACCACCACGGCGATCAGCGCCGCGGGGTGGGCGATCGAGACGCCGGTCAGGACGATCGCCAGCACCAGCAGCGAGGCCCCGATCAAAAAGCCGCGGTAGATGCCGCCGACGATGAAGCCGGCCGTCATCTGCCAGGGATGCATCGGGGAGTTCAGGATGTCGTTGATGTAGCGGTCGAAGCGCGCCTGGAACACCGTGGAGGAGTTGTTGGCGAACGCGGCCTGCACCATGGCCATGGCCACCAGGCCGGGCACGATGAACTGGTCGTAGGGGATGCCGCTCACGTTGTGCACCCGGTGCTTGAGCGACAGGCCGAACACCAGGATGAACAGCAGGGAGGAGACCACCGGGGCCAGGATCGTCTGGGTCCAGATCTTGGTCACGCGCAGGGTCTCGCGCCGGGCCAGCCAGAGCATCCCCTGGGTGCCGGTCATCGCGCCCCCGGCCACCGTCTCGCCGGGCTTGGCCCTTCCGATCAGGCCCGTCACGTGAGCGCCGCGCCCGTCTCGGCCGCCTCGTGCATCGCCTTGACGTAGACGCCCGACAGCGTGTCGGCGCCGTAGGCCTCGCGCAGCCCGTCGGCGGTGTCGCGGGCGATCAGCTTGCCCCCGCGGATCAGCGCGATCTCCTCGCACAGCTCCTCGGCCTCCTCGAGGTAGTGCGTGGTCAGCACGATCGTCGTCCCCTCCGCGTGCAGCTGGCGGATGTAGGCCCACAGCTCCTGGCGCAGCTCGAAGTCCACGCCGGCGGTGGGCTCGTCCAGGATCACCAGCCGCGGGCGGTGCATGAGCGCGCGGGCCAGCAACAGCCGCCGGCGCTGGCCGCCGGAGAGCTTGGTGGTGCGCACGTCGCGCTTGGCCCGCAGGTCGAAGGCGTCGATCATCTCGTCGGCCCGCTCGCCCGCCTCGTCGGTGGGGAAGCCGAAGTAGCCGCCGTGGTAGATCAGCGTCTCGCGCACCGTCAGGAAGCGGTCCAGGTTGATGTCCTGCTCGGCCAGCCCGATCCAGGAGCGGGCGCGCAGGGTGGCGATCGACTCGCCGAAGACCAGCACCTCGCCCGAAGTGATCCGGATGAGGTTGCAGATGGCGCTGATCGCGGTGGTCTTGCCCGCGCCGTTGGGGCCCAGCAGCCCGAAGAACGCGCCGTCGTGGACCTCGAGGTCGAGGTTCTCCACGGCCAGGGTGCCGTCGTCGTAGCGCTTGGTCAGGCCACGGATCTCGAGTGCTGGGACATCCACCCGGGTGACACTACTCAGGGCCTGTGGGGCCGCCTAGCCGAGCGCGCGGCCGTACTGCTGCTCGTAGTAGGCGCGGTACTCGCCCGAGCGGATCGGCTCCCACCACCACTCGTTGTCGCGGTACCAGTCCACGGTCTGGGCCAACCCCTCGGCGAAGTGGGTGCTGGCCTCCCAGCCCAGCTCTTCACGGATCTTGTCCGAGGAGAGCGAGTAGCGGCGGTCGTGGCCCTTGCGGTCGGTCACGTGCTCGATCAGCGACTCGTCGCGGCCGGTCAGCTCCAGCACCCGCCGGACCACCTCGATGTTCTCGCACTCGTCGGGGCCGCCCACGTTGTAGGCCTCGCCGGACCGGCCCTTTCTCTCAGCACGAGCGCGATCGCGCGGGCGAAGTCCTCCACGTAGAGCCAGTTGCGCACCTGGCGCCCGTCGCCGTAGACGGGCAGCGAATCGCCGTGCAGCGCGTTGAGCACGCACAGCGGGATCAGCTTCTCGGGGTACTGGCGTGGGCCGTAGTTGTTCGAGCCCGGCAGATCACCGCCTCGATGCCGTGGGTGTGGGCGTGGGCCGAGACCAGCAGGTCGCCGCCCGCCTTGGTGGCGCTGTAGGGGGAGGAGGGGTCCAGCGGCGAGGTCTCGGTGAACGAGCCCGACTCGATCGAGCCGTACACCTCGTCGGTGGAGACCTGCAGGTAGCGCCCCACCCCCAGCTCCCGGGCGGCGTCCAGCAGCGTGCCCGTGCCGATCACGTGGGTCAGCGACGAACGGGTCCTGGCCGGCGATGGAGCGGTCCACGTGCGACTCGGCGGCGAAGTTGACCACGGCGTCGGCGCCCTCCATCGCCTCGCGCACCGCCACCGGGTCCTCGATCCCGCCCGACCACCAGCGTGTGCTCGACGCCCTCCAGGTTCTCCTTGCGGCCCGCGTAGGTGAGCTTGTCCAGCACCACCACGTCGTGCTAGGGGCGCCATGCAGCCGGACGAAGGTCGACCCGATGAAGCCCGCCGCGCCCGTGACCAGCAGCCTCACGCCTCTGGCCTCCCAGGTACACGCGCAGGCCGTCCCGCCACCCCGGGGAGCCGGATCGCGTCGGGCCAGGACGGTGTCCAGCACCGAGTAGGCGGGGCGGGGGGCGGGCCGGGCGAACTCGGCCGTGGTGGTGGAGAGCACCCGGCACTCCACCCCGGCGTCGGCGAAGATGGCCATGGCGAAGTCGTACCAGCTGCACTCGCCCGCCGCACGTCATGTGGTGCACGCCGTAGGCGGCCGTGTCCGCAGCCTCCACCATCCCCGTAGGCCGGTGAGCCGGTGTAGGTGGGCGACCCCGACCTGGTCCACGGACCACCGCCACCTGCCCCGTCGCGGCCGCCGATCTGCAGCATCGTCTCCACGAAGTTGCGTCCCCCGGCGCCGAAGAGCCAGGAGGTCCGGACCACGTAGTGGCGCGGGTTGGCCGCCGCCGTGGCCTGCTCGCCGGCGAGCTTCGAGCGGCCGTACGCGGACTCCGGCGCGACGGGGTCGGATTCCACGTACGGGCGCCCGGAGCGCCCGTCGAACACGTAGTCGGTGGAGGGGTAGAGCACCGCGCGGCGCCCACCGTCGCCGCGGCCTCGGCCACCGCGCCCCGCCGCCTGCGCGTTCAGTCGCATCGCCCCGTCGAGGTCGGACTCGGCGCCGTCCACGTCCGTCCAGGCGGCGCAGTTGACCACCGCGGCGGGGCGCTCGCGCTCCATCACCCGGCGCACGGCGCGGGGATTCGTCACGTCCAGGCCCTCGCGGTCCAGCCCGGCGACCTGGTGGTTCGCGGTCTCGGCGGCCCGGACCACGTCCTGGCCGAGCATGCCCCCCGCCCCGCACACCAGCAGCTTCACCGGCACAGCTTTGCAGGACACCGCAACCTCCGCCGGGTGGCGTGGTTAGGATCGGCGACGTGCGATCGGCCTTCGTGTCCCGCGCGCTGGCCGGGGGTCTCGCTCTCCTGCCCGTGCCCATCGTCGCCGGCGACCTGCCGGACCCCTCGGCGATCTTCGACAACGGCCAGAACGTGGCGGTGGTCACCGCCAACGGCTGGGCGCCGTCGATGCGGATCCTCACCTCCTCGCCCGACCTGGCTCACTGGCAGCTGCGCGGGGCGGTGTTCCAACCGGCCGCCCTCCTGGGTCAAGGTCAACATCTGGGCGCCGGAGATCACCCGGATGCAGAGCGGGCGCTACGCGGTCTACTACAGCGCGCGATCCAAGCGCAGGGGCGACCCGTGGTTCTGCATCGGCGTGGCCACCGCGCCCTCGGTGACCGGCCCCTACCGCGACCTGGGCCGGCCCATCCGCTGCGGCAAGTTCGGCTCCATCGACCCGTACCCCACGCGCGACGAAGAACGGCAAGCTGTTCCTGATCTACAAGGACGACGGCAACCAGTTCAAGCGGCCCACGCACATCTACGCGCAGCCCCTGGCCGAGGACGGCCCGCAGCGTTTCGGGCACGCCCACGGAGCTGCTGGCGACAACTCGGGTTGGGAGGGCAAGGTCGTGGAGGGCCCCAGCATCGTGCGCTCCAACGGCTACTTCCACATGCTCTACTCGGGCGGGCTCTTCGGCGGCACCCGGGGCTCAACTACGCCCTCGGCGTGGCCCGCTCCAAGTCGCTGCTCGGCCCCTGGGAGAAGAACCCCGCCAACCCGATCGTCAGGGGCGGCAACGGGTGGAAGTGCCCCGGCACGGCACGATCTACAACGCGGGGCCCTTGGGCCTGACCGCCATCTACCACGCCTACCTGGCCGGGAGCGGGGTGATCGCCGGGCGCCAGATGATCGCCGAGCCCGCCTCCGTGGGCGCCGACAACTGGCTGCACATGGGCGACGACGGCACGCCCCCGCGGATGGTGCCCGGCGCCACCTCGCTGAACTTCCGCGACACCTTCGGGGCCGGCTCAACCTCAACTGGGAGTGGCCCTTCGAACGCCGCCCGGGATGTCCACGGGGGCGAAGGGCCTGCACCTGCGGGGCTCGGCGCGGGGCAGGGCGCGCCTGGACGCGGGCGTCATCGCCCGGCGCACGGCCACCGCCAACTACACCGCCACCGCTGTGGTGGACCGGGCCGGGCTCAAGGGCGCGGCCCAGGGCGGGCTGGCCTCCTACCGCAACGAGTTCGAGGCCATCGGGGTGTCGGTGAGCCGCGGCCAGCTCACCGTGTGGCAGCGCCGCTTCGGCAGGTTCACGCAGCTGGGAAAGGCCAAGGCCCCCACCTCCGGCCTGGTGCAGCTGCGGATGATCGCCCGCGGGGATCAACCACCGCTTCCAGCCAGCACGAACGGCAAGACCTGGAAGGGAGTGGGCCGGCGGGTCTACCACGGCCCGATCGAGGAATCCGCCCGGGTGGCCCTCACCGCGGGCGGGGTGCGCGGTGCCACCGCGCGCTTCACCTCCGCCGCGCTCAGCGCGAACTGACCGTCGCGCCTCCGCCGCTGGCGTTCTTGTAGAGGTCCTTCGCGGACCCGGCGGGCACGCTGATCGGGGTGCCCGCGGGCGCCTTGATCGTGAAGTAGGGGTTGCGCTTGCGCTTCACCGTCACGGTCTTCGAGCCCACCCGGAAGCGCACGACGCCGCCGCGGGCGAAGTGGGGCCGGTAGGTCAGGTCCACGTTCTCCTTGGCCACCGGATAGGCCAGCGCCA
>CAWINE010000014.1:0-15657 GCA_963837315.1 uncultured Chloroflexia bacterium | reverse complement strand
TCCTGGAACATCTGGGTGGTCTGGTTGTCAGAGAAGCCGGCAGAGTTCGAGACTATCTTGGACAACTGGCCCCTGGTGACGTTATTGCCAGGCTTGAATGTGCCATCTGGATAGCCGTTGATAATCCCCTTGCAAGCCAGGCAGCGAATGAAGGGATAGAATGTTGAGCCAACGGGTACGTCCGTAAAGGTGAGGGTGCAGGCTGTGGGGGTAGCTGTAGGCACGCCAGGCGTGTTGGACGGCACGGGTGTAGCTGTATTGCCGCCAGGGGTCTGGGAAGGAGACACCGAAGTGGGTGTGTTGGTGAGGCACTGCTGTGCTTGTGCTGGTGGAAGGCACTGCTGTGCTCGTGCTGGTGGAAGGCACTGCTGTGCGTGTGTTGGTAGACGTAGGTGTGCTGGTGGGATTCGGGGTGTCTGTGGCGCAGGAGGGCTGAGTGAACGTCAGCATTAGCCCGTTGGTCAGCCCACCGGTGCTGCACTCGTACTGGGTGAAGTTGACGCCTGCGTTGTCCCTTTGTACGCCCACTGTGGCGCTGGCTCCGCTGTCGGTGGAGGCCCCATAGATGATGTCGAACCGCTTCTGCCCTTCGTACAGGCGTACCTCGAAGTTGGCATTGCCTGTCCCTGGGTAGTATTGGTCTCTCCACTCGATGTTGAATATCCGGTTGGGCGCTGTGCCACTAACCGAGGTGAAGATGCCAAATCCACTGTTGATCGTGTACAGATCGTCCCAGAACGGGAAGATCGTATAGGTAGCTCCTGTGTCGGGCAGGCAGCTGTTGGTGAAGGTGCTGACCCCTGCTACGAACTGCAACGTGCCGTTGGAATCTACGCTAGCTGTGGTGAAGTTCTGGTCGTACAGTTGGTAGGTGAAGGGTAAGGTGATGGAGGTTAGGCAGTCATCACAGTGGTTGCCTGTGTCTGTCGTGCCTGGCACTATCGTCGCCCCGGTTGAGGCCGTATAGTTGTACGGGGAGCTAGCACCGCAGACGGTAGCGGTGGCTGTTGGGGTGTTGGAGGGGGTGATAGTGGGGGTGTTGGTGGGTGGGGTGCCCGTGACTGTGGGCGTGGGTGTGCCCTTGTACAGGGCACCTGGTCGCAGAATACGTCCTGCTGCGAGTTCCCGCTGATTACTACTCGCCCGTCGTTCCAGCACGTGTACGCGTTGGTCCCGTCCGCGCTCGCGTAGTCGTAGTCCCCTTCGTACACCGGCTGCATGTCGCTGTCCGGCTGGGCTGGCAGCCCGCTGATTGCGCTGCTCATGTCCTCGTCCGCCTGCCAGGTCACCCCGTTGTCCAGCGAGACCCGTCCCCATCGCTCGTAGCATGGCGTCGTCGAGCCCGGCGCGCCGCAAGCCGCGCTCGCGCCGTTGCGCCCATCATACCAGCTCGCCAGCACCCCGCCCCTCGCTGTCGCCGCGATCGCCGGCATGAATTGCCCGTTCGTGGTCGTGTCGGTGTTCATCTTGAGCGGCGTGCCCATGTCACCCCATCGTCCGTCGAGCGCTGGTACTAGACGTCTATCGGGTCGCTGCCTGTGCCGTGCTGGTAGTAGGCATAGTGCACCACTCCTCCCGGCCCCGCTGCCGGCTGGCCCCAGCCCATCGTATCGCCAGATCGTCGGGAAGAGCAGGGCGAAGTAGCCGCTCGTGATACTCCGGGGGCCGGGAAGTGCCGCCACCCACCGGACGGGCGTGCTCCAGGTTACCCCGCCGTCTGTCGAGCGGTACATGTAGTTGGTGCGGGGCGCCAAGCCCTCCGCCGCCCTCGTCCATGGCCGCGACGAAGAAGTGCCGTCAGGGCCGCCTGTGTCCTGCACGTCGCGCACGAAGGTGACCCCGGCGGGCAGGGCCAGGTTTTGCGGCGCGCTCCATGTCGCCCCGCCGTCTGTCGAGCGCGACATAGGAGATCGGCGGTCCGGCGTTGGCGTAGTTGGCGAAGGAGGTGATCATCGTGCCGTAGTTGGGACTGGTTGGGTTGTTGTCGACGTACAGCAACTCGCGGTCACCGTCGCCGGCGGGCATGTTGATGCAAGCGCCGCTGGTCCAGGTGATGCCGTCGGGGAGGTCCAGAAGCCGATACCCTGACCACCGCAGCCGGTAGCCAGGTCGCCGGCGACCCAGTGGTTGTGCATGGTGTCTACACGACAATGGGGTCGCCGAAGTTGGTGCCATGGCCCGCGCACAGGGGCTGCTCCTCATGCCAGGTAGCCCCGCTATCGGTGGAGTAGGAGAGACCGGCGTAGCAGCCGGCGGCGGTGCGGAGATCGTTGTAGTTGACGACGACGGTGAGCCGTGGGCATACACATGGTCTCGCTCTGGATGATATGAGGATAAGTGCCGTCAGGCAGAATGGTATCTTCATCCGCGCCACCAAAAATGGTACCAGTGAGCGGGTGAATTGACCGGTTGCCCCGATACCCGAGTTGACCCTGAGCCCGAGCCTGAGGAACTCTTATCTTGGCTCTGGGCTCTGAGCTGAGCTACCGGCAAACCCGCACTTCTGCATAATGAGGGAAGCGCGGATATTCATCTGCTGGTCCATGTGGTATGTGGGAATGTCGGCACAGTTGAAGTTGGTGACGAACGGATCGTCCTTGGACTGTGCATTCTGACTGGCTGGGCTTCCTAACCCTGAAGCAGCAGATGCAGGGCTGGTGGGAAGGGAAGCGCTGGCGGCATTGGCCATACCAATGATGACAAGAGCCGCCAGGAAGGCTGTCGAAAATAACAGCCATATGCGCCTATTCATGTTTCTCTCCTTCGTTTTGTATAGATAGGTAGCCTCCGCAGGTCTGCCTATGGGCGGCCATTATTTACTTGAAATTATGATCTCGTGTGAGGTTGCCACACAACTCAATGCCTGCTACGAGATCAAGCTACAAGTCAACGACCAATGCCCAGATTATACTGTGATATTCGAAAGGAGGCAATAGTTTTGCGGCTATTGCCTGGGCTGATGCGTTATATGGCACTAACTAAGGTCAGGATGCGAGAGCAAAAGAGGCCATCCCATGTGGGGATGGCCTCTTTATTATTAGCCGGTTTATCGGCTATTCGTGACTTACTGCCTGACAGCCTCGGGAGGATTGCAGTCAGGGAAGAAAGTGTTAGACACGATCTTGGAGGTCTGTCCCCTCGTGGCGTTGTTGTTAGGCAGGAAGTATGGTCGGTTGGAGGGTGGCACACACTGCCCTGCCGGTGGTGTACCGCATGGGTACCCACTCATCACCTGGTGCAGTACCAAGCGGTAGATGTATCCGTAGAATGGACTTTCGGGCTACGTCCTGGAACTGCTGGCCACTTGGTGTCTCGTTGAAGCCTCTAGCATTAGAGACTATCTTCGAGACTGTCCTCTCGTGGAGTTAGCGTTGGGCAGGAAGTAAGGTAGGTTGTTCGGTGGTACGCACTGGCCAGCAGGAGGAGCACCGCATGGGTATCCATTGATAACCCACGAGACGCCAGCCTACCAATGTACTGGTAGAAGGTAGAGCCCACAGGCACGTCCTGGAACATCTGGGTGGTCTGGTTGTCAGAGAAGCCGGCGAGTTAGAGACTATCTTGGACAACTGGCCCCTGGTGACGTTATTGCCAGGCTTGAAGGTGCCATCTGGATAGCCGTTGATAATCCCCTTGCAAGCCAGGCAGCGAATGAAGGGATAGAATGTTGAGCCAACGGGCACGTCCGTAAAGGTGAGGGTGCAGGCTGTGGGGGTAGCTGTAGGCACGCCAGGCGTGTTGGACGGCACGGGTGTAGCCGTATTACCACCTGGTGTCTGGCTGGGAGCGGTCGTGTTGGACGGCACGGGTGTAGCTGTATTGCCACCAGGGGTCTGGGAAGGAGACACCGAAGTGGGTGTGTTGGTAGGAGGCACTGCTGTGCTCGTGCTGGTGGAAGGCACTGCTGTGCTCGTGCTGGTGGAAGGCACTGCTGTGCGTGTGTTGGTAGACGTAGGTGTGCTGGTGGGAATTGGGGGTGTCTGTGGCGCAGGAGGGCTGCGTGAACGTCAGCATTAACCCGTTGGTCAGCCCACCGGTGCTGCACTCGTACTGGCGTGAAGTTGACGCCTGCGTTGTCCCTTTGTACGCCCACTGTGGCGCTGGCTCCGCTGTCGGTGGAGGTCCCATAGATGATGTCGAACCGCTTCTGCCCTTCGTACAGGCGTACCTCGAAGTTGGCATTGCCTGTCCCTGGGTAGTATTGGTCTCTCCACTCGATGTTGAATATCCGGTTGGGGGCTGTGCCACTAACCGAGGTGAAGATGCCAAATCCACTGTTGATCGTGTACAGATCGTCCCAGAACGGGAAGATCGTATAGGTAACTCCTGTGTCGGGCAGGCAGCTGTTGGTGAAGGTGCTGACCCCTGCTACGAACTGCAACGTGCCGTTGGAATCTACGCTTGCTGTGGTGAAGTTCTGGTCGTACAGTTGGTAGGTGAAGGGTAATGAAATGCTGGTGAGGCAGTCATCACAGTTATTACCTGTGTCTGTCGTGCCTGGCACTATCGTCGCCCCGGTTGAGGCCGTATCGTTGTACGGGGAGCTAGCACCGCAGACGGTAGCGGTGGCTGTTGGAGTGTTGGGGGGTGATAGTGGGAGTGTTTTGTAGGTAAGGTACCCGTGACTGTGGGTGTGGGAGTGCCTACTGGTACGTCGCTACTGTCCTCGTACGCGTCTTGCTGCGAGGTGCTGTTGATCGCATTTCGCCCGTCCGTCCAGTGGTCGATCACTTTGTTTCCGTTTGAGTTTATGTAGTCGTAGTCGCCTTCATATGTAGGCTGTATGTTGGGGTCTTACCACGGCCGGTAGAGGGCTTAGCACGTCGCTTACCGCGCTGTCTGCTCCCCATGTAGCCCCATGATCAAGCGATACTCTCCCGTATCTCTTGTAGCACCCCGTGCTCGGGTTGCCTACCGGGCAGTTGAAATCGTTGCCGGAGCTGGCATCTCGCTCGTCATACCACCCCGCATAGATCGCTCCTGCTGTGGTAGCTGCTAACGAAGGCTGCCATTGCATGGCTGTGCCGCCGTCCGTGTTCAGCTTGAGGGGACTGCTCCAAGTTGTTCCCGAGTCGTCGATTTCTGGAAGTAAATGTCTCCATGGTCGGTGGCGCTTCCGCAGTTCACACTTCCACCTTGCCCGCATGAAGCATAGTCGTAATAGACGTTGTTGCCTAACGCTGCATTCTGGCCCCACCCCTCATGCCTCCATATCGTGGAGAAGACCAATGAGAAGTAGCCTGAGGTGGCGCGGCCCGGTCCATAGAAGGGTGCTCCCATCACGACATCTGTCCACGTAGCACCCCCATCAGTGGAGGAGAACATGTGGTTGATGCGGGGCCCGAAGCCAGAACCACCGCCCTCGTCCATGGCCGCTCCGTATATTTTGCCACTGCCGAGTTGGTCACCGGTAATCTGCACATCTCGGATAAATGTACTTCCGCTAGTGATGTTTACAGGGGAGGACCAGGTGACTCCTCCGTCGTCGCTGTGCGTAATCCTTAGTGCCCCACTTCCTATTGAGAAGTCGTTCCATGAGATGTATACACGCCCATAGTTGGGGCTCGCTGGATTGCTGTCGGCCCACCCCGACTCGCGGTCGTCACCACTGCCGGCGTGGACGCAGAAGTGGGGGTTAGCGGTCCAGCTATCGGCAATTGCGGGTGTGGCCGATTTGTAGCCACCCAACCCACCGCAACCCGAAACCCCATCCAGCCAGACGGTAAGCCAGATGGCTCGCACCGGGTCATACAGGACCACAGGGTCTCCGAACGTGTTGGGGAAGGGGCTTGTGTTGCCTGTTTTCGTGAGGCGGGTGAAGGTTGCCCCTCCATCTGTGGAGACGGAGGCTCCTGAGAAGCTGTTGGAGTTGGCAAAACGGGAGTCGTTGAAGGCGACAACTGTAGTGTTGCCGTTGGACCAGCTAAATTGCTCCGACTGAACAATGTTAGGGGAAGTCTCAGTTCCTGTGACAAGGTTTATGTCGGTGCCACCCAGTAGAGGGCTGGTTAGCTGCTTCACTACCCCAGGTACTCCACTGCTACCAGAGCCCGTACCTTTGTCAAGACTCTTAGGAGCCATGCCGCACTTTTGAAGGATAGCAGCAGCACGTAAGTTGAGTTGCCTGTCAACGTGATACTTGGAAATATCGGCACAGTTGAAGTTGGCGATGCCGAACGGATCGTCCTTAGAGGGTGCCTGTGCCTGTACCCCTTTACCCTGAGTATCAGCGCTGGCTGGGAGACCAGCAGAGGGGCCCGCGGAAGGGCCGGCAGGGAGGGAAGCGCTGGCGGCATTGGCCATGCCAATGATGACAAGAGCCGCCAGGAAGGCTGTCGATAATAACAGCCATATGCGCCTATTCATGATTCTCTCCTTCGTTTCTTGATATTGATAGCCGATCCGATCAATTCGAGATTCTCTGATATTGAATAGATCGACTCTACAATTGTTGAGAGAGTAAGTTGTGTTGAGAGAGTAAATTGTGTTGAGAGAGTTAGTCAGGTCGGTCAAAGTATGCCAGGTGAGCTAATGCCTTATACAGGTGCATGGTTTGAAGATGCGAAGCTCAACATTATAGAGAAGACCGGGTCTTTAGGGCGTGGAGTAGCGCTGAATGCTTTATTTCCTCCGGCAAGACTCCTCATGTAGGAATTGGTGTTCGGGTTACTAAGGCAGTCCGGGAAAATCGCGCCTTTCAAGTAGGAAGAATTATACCTGTGAGCGGCGATTAGCAGGAGCACGAACGGAGGGAACCTTGATCGGACATTATTCCCTCCCTCTCGCCTTGCCTTGTGAAATCACGGCCCGTAGATGCTGCCGGGTTGTCGATGCCAGGCGTCGACCATAACACGAGGTTGCGGCTGGGCACGCAATACCCAGATTATACTTTTATCCTATGTAAAAGGCAATGTTTTTCGCTTTAGCATGCCCAATGTAAATAATCGGGGCGATTGCCTCGGAATTACTTACGCTTTAGCCTGCGCAACGCACCGATAAGATCACTGCACCCAGGAGCAAGCCGCCCGTTCTGGATGAAGCTTCCATGGTAGCGGCCATAAGCTCGCCGTAGACAGGCAGGCTCTTCTCCCTGCCTGCACGGCCAATTGTGCGCAGGAGCTTGGGAGCAGCGGAGATAGCTATGAGAGAGAGGGTGGGTAGCGACTGTGTGAGCACGCCCGCGATTGTAGAGGCGAAGGCTGCGGTCGCGATTCCTGCTGACGCCTTTGCAGCCTGGCTCTCGCCGAGGACGGCGACGGGCGACATCTTGCCGGAGGCGCGATCACTGCGCGAGTGGAGGAAATGATGGTTGAATAGTACGTCGGTAGTTAGGAGGCCAAGCGGCAGCGCGCCCACGATAGGCTTCCATGAAAGCTTTCGGCTCTGCACGTAGTAACTGCCCAGGACGGGAAGAATACCGAACGACAGGAGCACATCGGCTTCGCCTAGCCCGTGCCCAATATAGCCGAACCTGGCAGGAGGGGCCACGTAGAAATAGCCGAGCGCGAACCCCGCGGCGCCAAGTGCCAGCACTGCAGGAGCCGAGAGGGCCGCGAGAGCCACGCCAGATACGCCCGCCACGCCCCATAGGCCCCACATAAGGCGCTTGACCTCGCCCCGGCTCATACTGCCCTCGGTCAATATGCCGCTGCTTGTGTCCAGCGTTTCCGGCTCGATCGAGGCGCGCTCGTCGGTGCCTTCGACGTAATCGAAGTAGTCGTTTGTGACGTTGGCGGCAAGGTGAGCGGCGGCGGCACCCAGCGCGGTCAGAGCGAACGCGACAGGGCGGAAGGGATTGCCGTCTCGCCACGATAACGCTGCGCCCAGCGCAACGGGCATCACCATAACCGGCAGAGCGCTTGCGCGGGTCGCTTTCTTGAGTTGCTTGAAAGCGCGCCGTATCTTATCTTTGCGCGTTTCGTCGAGCTTCGGCAAATCTCCGTATGAGAGATCGGCCTTATACATCTCTGCGAGGTCGGTCAACTGCGCCTGGTCAACGAAAATGCGCACCACATGAACAGGCACATGGTCGATAAACATACCCGCGCCGGGCGCCTGCTCGCGAACTATAGCTTTGCCCTTCTCGATCAAATCAGGGTTGCGGGCTACCACTGCGCGCCCCGACCCCTGGATCCAGCGCGATGGCTCACGCGGGCCAACGTAGAAACCGACCTTTGGATTCCTTTGCAGTGTGTCCACTTTCCGCGAGCCCTGGAGCATGGTCGCATAGAGAACGAGCTTGCCACCGGTTGTGATTTCGTGGGCGAAGAATACCCCGGACGTCCAGGGCTGCCCGCGTTCGGAGGTGGCGAGGATCATTGTATCGTGCTTGCTCAACAGCCCAATCACCGCATCAAGCGCAGCCTCATTGTTGGTATCAATCTTCACGACTTTGTTACTCCTTTCACAAACCGGCTTTGCTTGTATTATACACCCGGAAGGCGCTTGATCTCAGGATCACAAATGGAGAAAGGAGCAAAATGGGCGGGTCAGCCGCCCATTTTGCTCCTTTCTCCATTTGTGATATTCCCTCCCCGCACGCGAGGAGGGAGTGGAAAAAGTCTGGTTCGTTAGTCGCGCCGTCGAGCGGGCACTTGAGAGCGCCTGATCCCCACGCCTACCAGGGTCGCGAACAGTGCTATCAGCAGTGCTAGCGGGATCGTGTCGGTTAGCCCGCCGGCGCCTGTGCGAGGCATTCCAGCGGGTGCCGGTGCGGGATTGGCTGCCTGGAGGGCTTTTGCAGCGGCGGCCACTCTTCCCTGCTCGGAAGGGGCTATCGTTGTCACGAAGGACGTGATCTTGCCGCCTTCTACGACGGCCTGCGTGGTAAATTGCACGGGTGCGACGCCTAACTTCTGGAAGAAGTCGTTGGAGACCATCACATTGTCGGTCACGTTGTTCCCGTTCACCTGTGGGGTGCCCACAACCTCGCGTTTGACCAGGTGGGCTACCGAATACTGGAGCGCCTGCGTTATCTCGTCCTTACCTGTCCACAGGCCAGGCGTGCCCTGCGGTGCAGGAGTGATCCTCAATACAGCATCGTCGGCGACCAGCGCCAGTCCCGCATTCACGTCTGAGCCTGTCGCCTTCTCAAAAGCCAGTATCACCGACGCCGGGTCGGTCGGCGAAACAGCCTGTGCTCCAACCACCTGCCCCATGGTCATTGCCATTCCCAGTGCTAATGCCAGCGACCCTACCATTGTCCTAGTAAATCGTTTCATCTTTTTACCTCCGTTCGTTGTTTGAAATCATTGCCAGTAGCGAGTCCACCAGTTCTTGAAGGTTCTTGAACTCCTGGGCCTCGCCGTCCACAACCCGCCTTACGGTACCGCGCCACTTCATATCGCCTGCGTCGTCGTTCGCATCCCTGGACCAGAGCCTCACCAGAAACAGGGTTGAGCCTCTATAACGGCGACGGATTTCCATCGAGTTTTACTCCTCTCGCAGCGCGCCTTTGCCAACGGGCCACGCAGCTATTATCAGATGTTAGCTGCCCGAGCGGGCGTCCCAAAACCGCTACAAAAAGTGCTATACTTATTTGCATCGCCCCGCACCCAATCCCCTGACGGGGCATACGTCCTCATGGGGATAGAGGTCGGGAGTAATCTATGAGCACCGAGCTTAACTTCGCTACCTGGCTCAAGCAGCGCCGTAGCGAGCTGGGGTTGACGCAGGACGAGCTCGCCGGGCAGTTGGGCTTTTCGCCTGCCATGCTGCGCAAGCTCGAATCCGGAGATCGTCGCCCCTCCGGCCAGATAGCCTCTCTGTTGGCCGCTTATTTCCGCTTACCGGCTGACGAGGGTGAGGCCTTCATCGCCTTCGCACGGGGGTCTGCTCACGCCCCGGTCGAAGATGAGGCCACGTCGAGCGCTCCCTCTTCTATAGCTCCCTGGCGCAGGGTCTACGTACGCCACTCAAACCTACCTGCAGCACTCACCACTCTGGTCGGACGAGATGACCAAGTACAAGCTGCGCGCGATCTTCTGCTGCACCCCAAAACACGCCTGCTTACCCTCACCGGTACGGCGGGCATCGGCAAGACGCGCCTCGCCTTGCAGGTAGCATCTGGCCTGCTCGAGCAGTTCGAAGACGGCACTTACTTCGTGGACCTGGCTCCCGTTGTTGATCCGAACGCCGTACTCCCAACCCTGGCGCACACACTCGATCTGAAAGAAGAAGGTGGTCGATCCATCGAGACGGCGCTGCTGGAATACGTCCGCGAACGCCGGATGTTCTTCGTGCTGGACAACTTTGAGCAAGTGCTCGAAGCTGCCTCCTCGGTCGTGATGCTCCTGCAGGTAAGCCCATGGATTAAGGTGCTCGTCACCAGCCGGGAGGCCCTGCACGTACGGGGCGAGCGACGCTTCCCTGTCCCGCCTCTTGGCATACCCGACCGGCGGCAGGTCATATCTCCTGAAGCCCTTGCGCAATACCCATCGGTGCAGCTTTTCATCGAGCGCGCCCGGGAGATCGAGCCTGACTTTGCCCTCAACCCGAACAATTGCGGAGATATAGCGGCCCTGTGTGCCGGGTTGGACGGACTCCCACTCGCCATCGAGCTGGCCGCTGCCCATGCCAATCGTCTCTCAGCGGCCGAGATGCGGAGCGCTCTGAGTAGCCGCTTGAGGCTCTTGACCGGTGGGGCACGGGACGCCCCGGCAAGACATCGCACCTTGAGAGGAGCGATCGAGTGGAGCTATAACTTGCTTCAAGAGGATGAGCAGCGTCTCTTCCGGTGCCTTGGTGTGTTCGTTGACGGCTTCACGAGCGCGGCCCTGGACGCTTTGTACGAGGGCCAACTGGGCGGGCACGATGGGACCATTGATCTGCTCATGTCGCTTGCCGACAAACATCTGGTTCGCGCGGAAAGGCAAACCTCGGAGCCTGATGAGAAACAGGCAGCGTTGCGCTTCAAGTTGCTGGAGGCGATCCGCGAATACACATTGGAGAGGATGGAGCAGCACGGAGAAACCGAGGAGATCGGGCGCAAGCACGCCGACTACTATTTGTCGCTGGCGGATAGATCCTACCAACACTTCATCGGACCTCAGGAGCCGGGGTGGGGAACCAAACAAATCGCATGGATGGACAGGGTGGAGGGTGAGCTTGACAACATTCGGGCCGCCCTTGATTGGTTCCAGGCGCGTGCAGAAGCAGAAAGCGAAGCGGGGACGAGCACCTACGATAGCCTGGAGAAGGGTCTGCTGCTGGCCACCGCCCTGACGAGGGTGTGGTATGGACGTGGCTACTTCACCGAAGGATTGGAGAGGTTGACGGCGTTTCTCACGATGGTGCCAAAGCCTGTGCCCGGCGAACCGCGCCGCCTTCGAGCCACCTATGCAGCAGCGCTCCAAGTCGTGGGCAGGCTTGCCCCTTCGCAAGGCGGCGATAGCGCATGGGCTCTCCCCCTTCTTGAAGAAAGCATAAAGATAGCAACAGAATTGGATGATAAGCAGCTTATTGCTCGCGCCTTGCTCCTTCTCGGCTCGTTGGCTCTTTCCCAGGGGGATTACCCGGCTGCCCGCTCCTACCAATCGGATTGCTTGAAGCTTTACAGAGAACTGGGCAACGAATGGGGCGCCGCGGCGGCCCTGGACGACCTGGGCAACATTGAGCTTCATGAAGGCAACCTTGCGCTTGCTCAGCCTCTCCTCGAAGAGAGCCTTTCGCTCTACCGTGCCGTTAGTGAAGACTTCGGTGCTGCCTCGGTGCTTACCAGTCTGGGGCTTGTGGCCTACTACCAGAAAGACTACGATGCAGCCTACACATTATGGGAAGATAGCCTCAAGCTCCGCAGAGCAGTAGGGGACAGCAGGGTGTGCAATTCTCTGATACTGAAAGGGCTGGCAGCCGCACAGCAGGGCGATTATCATGAGGCTAAGTCACTATTGGAGGAAGGGTTAATCGTGGCCCGGCAAAATAAACTCGGGTTCCGACATCTACAGGGCGCTAACGAGCTTCGGAGTGCTGGAAAGCCTGCAAGACAGCCTGGAGAGAGCAGCGCAGCTCTTCGGTGCGGCGGAAGCGCTGCTCGCGGCGAGGCAGATCCGCCTGGCCCCATCACACAGGACGAAACTCAACTCTGAAATAGCAGCAATCGCCAGCCAGGTGCCGGAAGAAGTCTGGAGCAATGCATGGGCGCAAGGACATGATATGGCACTTGACGAGGCGGTCGCGTTTGCCCTCGCCCACAAGGTTACGAACGAGGAGCAAGTAATAAGACGGTAGGAAGACCGGCTTTCTCCCTCGGACCGGCTAGATTCTCCGGCCGGCTACGGGTTGTACAACGAGTTATTGGAAGCCAGTCCAGTTGACATAATCGACTGGATTGGCGGAGCTGAAGTCGTCAATCACGCCTTTTCGGGTCTCAACTGTTACATCATTTCTGCCATAACGGCTCGGGTACCGTGAACCCCAGGGCACCCTGCCAGCTATTGCGTGCCGCGAACTCATCGACCGGTTTACGAGGAGCGACCCCCCACTTACCGGTTGGGTAGCCCATCGTAACCACGCCGTGCATGTACCAGCCCGCGTCCTTCGGCACACCGAGGATGTCAAACACCTCGTCCGCAAAGAAACTCTGCAGCATCCCTGTCAGGGTAGAGCCGATCCCGTGTGCCCGGGCTGCCAGCATCGCGCTCCAAAGGGCAGGGTAGATACCGCTGCCATCGCGGGTGCGACCGAACCCGACCAGCAATAACGGCACTTCGGCAAAGTGCTGAGCCAGGTGAACGCCAGATCGAATAGTCTTCGCCATCACTGCATCGGCCTTCATCATTTCAGCGAGCATCTCTAGCGGCGCGCCAGTTAAGCGCTCAAATGCCTGCAGGTAGAGCGGCGCGAGCTGAGACTTGACCTGCGCGTCATCGACCAGAAGGAATCGCCATTGCTCGCCGATGGTGGGAGCGCGAATGGCAGCATCAAGTATGCGAGCCTGCACATCGTAGGGGATCGGGTCAGGTTTCAGCCGCCGCATGGCGCGGGTCGTATAGAGCGCTTCGTAGATATCCATAATGTGCCTCCTGCTAACTTGTGTTACATGGTTTCGTACACTTCCAGCTTCACGAATTACTTGGGTCTCTCCCAGAAAAATGGACACAAGTAAAACTCTTATTTGTACTGCGTAACAGGGGAAATAAAAAGGCATTGAAGGCACCGTAGGAGTGCCTCCAATGTCTCAGATGCGGAAGCGACGGGGCTCGCACCCTTATGATAGACATTTCGGTCATAGAGCTTACGGGCTGCATGGACAGCAAGAGATCCAAAATCCTCTGCTTCAAGACTTTCCGCTGCGCCAAAAAATGACGGGAGGCCACAATTGTAGACCTCTCGCCCGAATACCTCAGGAGCAATGGGAAGAAGTGGCTCAACGCTACGCGAGTGGTGAGAGCCTGCGACGCTTAGCGAAGCGCTATGGCGTTTCGCATGAGACTGTGCGGCAAACTCTAAGAGAAAGTCTCACTAATCACGGGCGGTGAGACGTTGATTTTGATACGGTTTTCGGTACTGTTCCTTGTTCCAAGCTTCATCTGCTGCGTACCTGCTCATAAGCGTTCCCAGGAAGGGACGTTTTTGGCACTCTAGAACAGATAAGTAGACTTAGGTGTTGCGCGCTGCTTAACTCAAACGTTTCACGACTTCCGGATCACGATGGTGGAAGAAACTGCTAGTCTTCGTATCCAGTGTTGCGATCGAGTCCATATCTTCCTGGCTAAGGTCGAAATCGAAGATGTTGATGTTCTCGACCATTCGTTCCTTTCGAGCCGACTTCGGGATAGCCACTACCCCTCTTTGTGTCAGCCACCGCAGGATCACCTGAGCAACGCTCTTACCATATTTCGAGGCTATGGAAAGCAGTAGCTCGTTATGGAAGAGGTTGTTTCTGCCCTCAGCGAACGGTGCCCACGATTCGATCTGGACGTTGTTTTCTTGGAGGAACTTCTGAGTTTCGATCTGCTGGTTGAATGGATTCGTCTCGATCTGGTTGACCGCAGGTGCCACCTCGTTATGAACGATCAGGTCCATTATGCGGTCGGGATGGAAGTTGCTGACACCTATTGCCTTGATCTTCCCTCCCCGGTATAGCTCTTGCATAGCACGCCAGGAGCCGTAAACGTCACCAAGGGGTTGATGGATCAGGTACAGGTCCAGGTAGTCCAGTTGTAGCCTCTGCATAGATCTCTCGAAAGCCTTCTTTGTGCTTTCATAGCCGGCATCCGAAACCCACAACTTGGTTGTGATAAACAACTCCTCCCTTGCTACACCACCTTCCTTGATCGCCCTGCCTATGGCATTGCCGACTGCCTCCTCGTTTCCATAGGAAGCCGCTGTATCAATCAGACGATAGCCGGTTTGTATTGCCTCGTACACGCTTCTTTCGCACTCTTCGAGGTCCGGCACTTGAAAGACGCCGAAACCCAGGATGGGCATCTCCACACCGTTATTAAGTGTGACCGTTGGAACCGCTGGTACTGCTAATGAATTGCCTGACATTTGTAGTACTCCTTCGGGTGTGATCACCCTGAATATCCTGCTCTGATTGCCGCGATTACCTTGGTGGAGCGACGTCATTGCTGCCGTTGCTCTACCCCACGCGTACACTTTTAGGCATATTCCTCGTTCTGGGCATTGACGTCTCCCTACGAGCTTGTAGGGAAACTGTGATCTGTTACTGAGGTGCTTGTTGAGACTGTTGGGATGGTGCTGGTGGCAGCAAGGTCGAGTGGCTTAGCTCCACTACTTCGCATGCGATGTTAATAGCCGTCTGCTCATCATGGGCCTCAACTGCGCGCCAGTAATCGATCTTGAGCTCGACATACTCAATATGAGCCTGTAGCTGGGCCACGCGCCTGTGTAATTCCCCCAAATGCTCAGAGAGGAGCACCTGTAATTCGGCAGCGTCAGCACTGTTTCTCCCTGCGGATCGCAATTCAAAGTAGCGGTGCATCTGATCAATTGGCATGCCGATGGCGCGTAGGCAGGCAAGGGCTTCCAGTCTAACCAGGTCGTCCGAGCTATAACGGCGATGGCCGCTGGATTCTTGCCGCTGTACCGGCGTGATCAAGCCGATCCTCTCATAGTAGCGTAGAGTATGCTCACTCAAACCCGTCAAGGCGATAGCCTGCTGCATTGTGTAGCTTTCCGTGGGCATCCAGTGAGACCTGGAAGGATTAGATGGTTCAGAAATCTGAACCTCGGCCTTTGTCAGAGCTGGGTTAGCGTCAGGTGAATTGTTTTTCATGATTCCTTTCCCATCCTTTGTGCCGGTGCAGAAGTTCGGTAGCGAGATCATTATAAGAAACCTAGAGCGCTCTAGGTCAAGATCCAATTTTCCTGGTGAAGAGCAAAACAAAGGAGCCACCTTCGTGGCCCCAGAATAGAAGAGTTTTGGCACTCCCATTTACAGTCTCATAAACGAACGTTTTTGGCACTTGTTGACAAGACAGATGCTCGGCTGACTAGTGGTCCTCAATATGCCCGCCATATTACAAATCGATGCGGCATGAAGCGTACGACCTCGGAAGCGGCGAATTGACGCACCCTCATGATAGAACTCAATGAGCCACATCCGTAGAGCTAAGAAACTGCCAGTTTTCGTGCTCAGATGCGTTCCGGGAGCGACGAAAAAGCTCTACCTGTTGGTAGAGCTTTTCGGCG
>CAWINE010000013.1:0-179384 GCA_963837315.1 uncultured Chloroflexia bacterium | reverse complement strand
GCGAACGCGACAGGGCGGAAGCGATTGCCATCTCGCCACGATAACGCTGCGCCCAGCGCAACGGGCATCACCATAACCGGCAGAGCGCTTGCGCGGGTCGCTTTCTCGAGTTGCTTGAAAGCGCGCCGTATCGAATCTTTGCGCGTTTCGTCGAGCTTCGGCAAATCTCCGTATGAGAGCTCGGCCTTATACATCTCTGCGAGGTCGGTCAACTGCGCCTGGTCAACGAAAATGCGCACCACATGAACAGGCACATGGTCGATAAACATACCCGCGCCGGGCGCCTGCTCGCGAACTATAGCTTTGCCCTTCTCGATCAAATCAGGGTTGCGGGCTACCACTGCGCGCCCCGACCCCTGGATCCAGCGCGATGGCTCACGCGGGCCAACGTAGAAACCGACCTTTGGATTTCTTTGCAGTGTGTCCACTTTCCGCGAGCCCTGGAGCATGGTCGCATAGAGAACGAGCTTGCCACCGGTTGTGATTTCGTGGGCGAAGAATACCCCGGACGTCCAGGGCTGCCCGCGTTCGGAGGTGGCGAGGATCATTGTATCGTGCTCACTCAACAGCCCAATCACCGCATCAAGCGCAGCCTCATTGTTGGTATCAACTTTCACGACTTTGTTACTCCTTTCACAAACCGGCTTTGCATGTATTATACACCCGGAAGGCGCTTGATCTCAGGATCACAAATGGAGAAAGGAGCAAAATGTGCGGCTGACCCGCACATTTTGCTCCTTTCTCCATTTGTGATATTCCCTCCCCGCACGCGGAGATGGAGAGAAAAAGTCTGGTTCGTTAGTCGCGCCGTCGAGCGGGCACTTGAGAGCGCCTGATCCCCACGCCTACCAGGGTCGCGAACAGTGCTATCAGCAGTGCAAGCGGGATCGTGCCGGTTAGCCCGCCGGCGCCTGTGCGAGGCATTCCAGCGGGTGCCGGTGCGGGATTGGCTGCCTGAAGGGCTTTTGCAGCGGCGGCCACTCTTCCCTGCTCGGAAGGGGCTATCGTTGTCACGAAGGACGTGATCTTGCCGCCTTCTACGGTGGCCTGGGTAGTGAACTGCACCGGCGCAACCCTGGCTTCTGGAAGAAGTCGTTGGAGACCATCACAGTGTAGGTCACATTGTTCCCACTCACCTGTGGGGTGCCCACAACCTCGCGTTTGACCAGGTGGGCTACCGAATACTGGAGCGCCTGCGTTATCTCGTCCTTACCGGTCCAAAGGCCGGGCGTGCCCTGCGGCGCAGGAGTGATCCTCAATACAGCATCGTCGGCGACCAACGCCAGTCCCGCATTCACGTCTGAGCCTGTCGCCTTCTCAAAAGCCAGTATCACCGACGCCGGGTCGGTCGGCGAAACAGCCTGTGCTCCAACCACCTGCCCCATGGTCATTGCCATTCCCAGTGCTAATGCCAGCGACCCTACCATTGTCCTAGTAAATCGTTTCATCTTTTTACCTCCGTTCGTTGTTTGAAATCATTGCTAGTAGCGAGTCCACCAGTTCTTGAATGGTCTTGAACTCCTGGGCCTCGCCGTCCACAACCCGCCTTACGGTACCGCGCCACTTCATATCGCCCGCGTCGTCGTTCGCATCCCTGGACCAGAACCTCACCAGAAACAGGGTTGAGCCTTTATAACGGCGACGGATTTCCATCGAGTTTTACTCCTCTCGCAGCGCGCCTTTGCCAACGGGCCACGCAGCTATTATCAGATGCCAGCTGCCCGAGCGGGCGTCCCAAAACCGCTACAAAAAGTGCTATACTTATTTGCATCGCCCCGCACCCAATCCCCTGACGGGGCATACGTCCTCATGGGGATAGAGGTCGGGAGTAATCTATGAGCACCGGGCTTAACTTCGCTACCTGGCTCAAGCAGCGCCGTAGCGAGCTGGGGTTGACCCAGGACGAGCTCGCCGGGCAGCTGGGCTTCTCGCCTGCCATGCTGCGCAAGCTCGAATCCGGAGATCGTCGCCCCTCCGGCCAGATAGCCTCTCTGTTGGCCGCTTATTTCCGCTTACCGGCTGACGAGGGTGAGGCCTTCATCGCCTTCGCACGGGGGTCTGCTAACGCCCCGGTCGAAGATGAGGCCACATCAGGCGCTCCCTCTTCCATAGCTCCCTGGCGCAGGGTCTACGTACGCCACTCGAACCTACCTGCAGCACTCACCACTCTGGTCGGACGAGAGGGCGAAGTACAAGCTGCGCGCCATCTTCTGCTGCACCCGAAAACACGCCTGCTTACCCTCACCGGCACGGCGGGCATCGGCAAGACGCGCCTCGCCTTGCAGGTAGCATCCGGCCTGCTCGAGCAGTTCGAAGACGGCACTTACTTCGTGGACCTGGCTCCCGTTGTTGATCCGAACGCCGTACTGCCAACCCTGGCGCACACACTCGATCTGAAAGAAGAAGGTGGTCGATCCATTGAGACGGCGCTGCTGGAATACGTCCGCGAACGCCGGATGTTCTTCGTGCTGGACAACTTTGAGCAAGTGCTCGAAGCTGCCTCCTCGGTCGTGATGCTCCTGCAGGTAAGCCCATGGATTAAGGTGCTCGTCACCAGCCGGGAGGCCCTGCACGTACGGGGCGAGCGACGCTTCCCTGTGCCGCCTCTTGGCATACCCGACCGGCGGCAGGTCATATCTCCTGAAGCCCTTGCGCAATACCCATCGGTGCAGCTTTTCATCGAGCGCGCCCGGGAGATCGAGCCTGACTTTGCCCTCAACCCGAACAATTGCGGAGATATAGCGGCCCTGTGTGCCGGGTTGGAGGGGCTCCCACTCGCCATCGAGCTGGCCGCTGCCCATGCCAATCGTCTCTCAGCGGCCGAGATGCGGAGCGCTCTGAGTAGCCGCTTGAGGCTCTTGACCGGTGGGGCACGGGACGCCCCGGCAAGACATCGCACCTTGAGAGGCGCGATCGAGTGGAGCTATAACTTGCTTCAAAAGGATGAGCAGCGTCTCTTCCGGTGCCTTGGTGTGTTCGTTGACGGCTTCACGAGCGCGGCCCTGGACGCTTTGTACGAGGGCCAACTGGGCGGGCACGATGTGACCATTATAATCTGCTCATGTCGCTTGCCGACAAACATCTGGTTCGCGCGGAAAGGCAAACCTCGGAGCCTGATGAGAAACAGGCAGCGTTGCGCTTCAAGTTGCTGGAGGCGATCCGCGAATACACATTGGAGAGGATGGAGCAGCACGGAGAAACCGAGGAGATCGGGCGCAAGCACGCCGACTACTATTTGTCGCTGGCGGATAGATCCTACCAACACTTCATCGGACCTCAGGAGCCAGGGTGGGGAGCCAAACAAATCGTATGGATGGACAGGGTGGAAGGTGAGCTTGACAACATTCGGGCCGCCCTGGATTGGTTCCAGGCGCGTGCAGAAGCAGAAAGCGAAGCGGGGACGAGCACCTACGATAGCCTGGAGAAGGGTCTGCTGCTGGCCACCGCCCTGACGAGGGTGTGGTATGGACGTGGCTACTTCACCGAAGGATTGGAGAGGTTGACGGCGTTTCTCGCGATGGTGCCAAAGCCTGTGCCCGGCGAACCGCGCCGCCTTCGAGCCACCTATGCAGCAGCGCTCCAAGTCGTGGGCAGGCTTGCCCCTTCGCAAGGCGGCGATAGCGCATGGGCTCTCCCCCTTCTTGAAGAAAGCATAAAGATAGCAACAGAATTGGATGATAAGCAGCTTATTGCTCGCGCCTTGCTCCTTCTCGGCTCGTTGGCTCTTTCCCAGGGGGATTACCCGGCTGCCCGCTCCTACCAATCGGACTGCCTGAAGCTTTACAGGGAACTGGACAACGAATGGGGCGCCGCGGCGGCCCTGGACGACCTGGGCAACATTGAGCTTCATGAAGGCAACCTTGCGCTTGCTCAGCCTCTCCTCGAAGAGAGCCTTTCGCTCTACCGTGCCGTTAGTGAAGATTTCGGTGCTGCCTCGGTGCTTACCAGTCTGGGGCTTGTGGCCTACTACCAGAAAGACTACGATGCAGCCTACACATTATGGGAAGATAGCCTCAAGCTCCGCAGAGCAGTAGGGGACAGCAGGGTGTGCAATTCTCTGATACTGAAAGGGCTGGCAGCCGCACAGCAGGGCGATTATCATGAGGCTAAGTCACTATTAGAGGAAGGGCTGATCGTGGCCCGGCAAATAGACTCGGGTTCCAACATCTATAGGGCGCTAACGAGCTTCGGAGTGCTGGAAAGCCTGCAAGACAGCCCGGAGAGAGCAGCGCTGCTCTTCGGTGCGGCGGAAGCGCTGCTCGCGGCGAGGCAGATCCGCCTGGCCCCATTACACAGGACGGAACTCAACTCTGAAATAGCGGCAATCGCCAGCCAGGTGCCGGAAGAAGTCTGGAGCAACGCATGGGCGCAAGGACATGATATGGCACTTGAAGAGGCGGTCGCGTTTGCCCTCGCCCGCAAGGTTACGAACGAGGGGCAAGTAATAAGACGGTAGGAAGACGGGCTTTCTTCCTCAGACCGGCTCCATTCTCTGGCAGGCTACCAGTTGCACGATGAGTTATTGGAACCCAATCCAGTTGACATAATCGACTGGACTGGCGGAGCTCGAGTCGTCAATCACGCCTTTTCGGATCTCAACTGTAACATCATTTCTGCCATAATGGCTCGGGTACCGTGAACCCCAGGGCACCCTGCCAGCTATTGCGTGCCGCGAACTCATCGACCGGTTTACGAGGAGCGACCCCCCACTTACCGGTTGGGTAGCCCATCGTAACCACGCCGTGCATGTACCAGCCCGCGTCCTTCGGCACACCGAGAATGTCAAACACCTCGTCCGCAAAGAAACTCTGCAGCATCCCTGTCAGGGTAGAGCCGATCCCGTGTGCGCGAGCTGCCAGCATCGCGCTCCAGAGGGCAGGGTAGATACCGCTGCCATCGCGGGTGCGACCGAATCCGACCAGCAATAACGGCACGTCGGCAAAGTGACTGGCGAGATGAATGCCCGATCGAATAGTCTTCGCCATAGCTGCATCGGCCTTCATCATATCAGCGAGGGAATCGATTGGCGCACCTATCAGGCGCTCAAATGCCTGCAGATAGAGCGGCGCCAGCCGGGACTTGATCTCAGCGTCATCGACCAGCAAGAATCGCCACTCCTGGCCGATGGTGGGAGCGCGAATGGCTGCATCGAGTATGCGAGCCTGCACATCGTAGGGGATCGGGTCAGGTTTCAGCCGCCGCATGGCGCGGGTCGTATAGAGCGCTTCGTAGATGTCCATAAAATCCCTCCTGCTAACTTGTGTTACATGGTTTCGCACACTTCCAGCTTCACGAATTACTTCCGGGTTTGCTTTGATTCCGGCCTTCCGGCCGGGCTGGAACTAACGCGGTTGACCGAGATCAATGATGTTCCTTTAATCTCGCACCTTTTTAGCAATCCATGCAGCGCGGCCTGGTCGACCACCGTAACGGAGATTGTCCGACATTAGTTTGTACCTGTCATGACTGCTCACAACGGTCTATAGCACCTGCTCAGTCTACAGACAGTATATCTAGATTACGGATTCAGGTATAGACACCAAAGTGTTGTTTGGAGTGTTATTGGGGCTTGATAGTGCGCAGTTGGGCGACGATGCTCCTGGCCGCCCCCGGCGAGATGCCGCTCAGAGTGTACGTCCCTCCGCGGTGAGCGCTCGGATCGCGGCGATTGTGTGCGTGCACGTTCACATCTTCTCCGTGCTCGCCGCCACGGCTAAATATGATGAAGTGGTCGGGCGGGACCACCTGGTCGACGTCGGGCGCGCCACAGGGGTCCGCCGCGGCTTCGATATGATCGGCAAGCCAGCCGGCGGCGCTCGCCTCGCACACGAAATCGCCTCCCAGTTTTACGCCATCTTCCCAGACCCGCTCGTAGTGGATAAGCAGCAGGCCGTCTCCCGCTCTCGCTACGAATTCAACTGCATTCACGATTTCTACCCCTTCGGTCAGTCGCCCGCAACAGCTCAGATTTACGGTAGAGAAGATGTTGGGTCTCTCCCCAAAATGGACACAAGGAAGACTCTTGTTTGTACTGTGTAACAGGGGAAATAAAAAAGACATTGAAGGCACTCGTACGGTGCCTTCAATGTCTCAGATGCGGAAGCGACGGGATTCGAACCCGCGATCTCGGCCTTGACAGGGCCGCATGTTAGGCCGCTACACCACGCCTCCAGTTTAGCTCTGGTATATTACCATAGGAGGGTTGTAGTGTCAAGCGCGTTAACCAGTTTCCGCGTCGTTGCTCAGACGCGCTGGCCTCTGCGGTAGGTCAGGAACCCGATGCCGCCGCCTATAATCACCATAAAGAATCCTACGAAAGCCCAGAAGGCCTGTCCCGACATATAGCTGCCCGGCAGTACGCCGATACCCTGGAAGAAGAAGGTCAGTCCCGCCAGGGTCAGCAGTGCAGCCACGATCCATGCTACTATTTTCATGTCATGCTCCTCTAATTGCGCCGTTCTTTCTTTGTGCGCTAACGTTCTATTATACCGCCTCATTATTGCCGCAGTCCGTGCCGGTTATCCGCTTGTTACATACGTAGCAAAGTTACATAGTCAACCTCCTGACTGAAGTCAAGACAATGGCTGACTTGCAGAGCAGCCCGTGGATTGAAGTAGGCAATTGATTGCTGTCTGCTATCCGGCCTACGAGTGCCGGCAATTAGATTTCAGGCTTTACGTTAGATCGCCGGGCGAGCGCGTTGGAATGTTCATCCTGGGGCAGCGCCACTCTGCTTCCCGGTTTCCGCTCCAGCTTACTCTCGATGGGCTGTTGAGAGGGCAGATCTCGCACTCCGGGCGCGTGCGGCATAGGGTCCTGGCGTGCGTAACGATCAATGCGTGGTATTCGTTGAATAGGGCAGCCTCGTGGGGAAGGTTGTTCATAAAGAGCGCCCTGGTCTCCTCGTATCCCGCTTTTGGACGGATCAGCCCCCATCGCGATGCCAGCCTGTGCGCGTAAGCATCGCCTATAAAAGTTGCTCGTCCAAGCGCGTACAGGAGGATCGCATCTGCCGTCTCCGGGCCGATCCCCCATAGATGCAGCAGCTCGTTCCTCGCCTCCTCCGTGCTCTGCTGAGAACCTGCGAAGCCTCCCAACCCGCCTTTGCCTGATATGTACCCGGCAAGGGTCTTCAGTGTGCGGAACTTGCTCGCATAGAAACCTGTAGGTCGCAATACAACTGCCATCTCCTGGTCCGAAGTATTCCGAACTATTTCCGGCTCTGCCAGGCTCTCTATACCCCATGCCGCCAGCATGTTGTTCAACGATAGCTCTACGTTTGTCCACGTCGTGCGCTGAGTAAGTACAGCGCCCAGCATTATCTCCCAGGCGCTCCCCGTGCGTGTGGGCCACCAGCTTTGGGGACCGTAGTGAGCTAGCAGCGCGTCGTGTGCCGCCATCAGGATGCTGCCGGGAGGTGGTTGCGGTGCGGTCACTCTTTCCCTCACTTTCGCCTCCACAAGTCCGGGCGGAGTATTGTGGACTCTGTCACGTTTCCCAGGCCGAGCGCGGTATGTGTCGAACTTCCTACCGGCTCTGTTTCAGGCCGCGTCGCTTTCGTCGGCAACCACTACGCTCGCCAGTATCGCCCCGCTCTTGTCCGACAGCACATCGGGCTCGATAGGGAAGAGGGCATCGTGCGCACCCGCTGCCGCGTAGATGATTGGCCAGCGAAGAAGCCTTTCGTCCATGAGCTTCTTGAGAGGTGACGGCATGGCCCAGGGGAGGCACACCGCCGATTGCATAGCCCGTTATCCGCTTCACCTCTTCGGCGGGGGCCATCTTGAGTGACTTCGCCCCCACCAGCTCGGCCACCCTCGATGTGTCCACGCGCTTATCGCCACCGCATATCACCAGCAGCGGCTCGCCATCGGCCAGAAAGAGGAGCGATTTGGCTATCGCCCCAACGTCGCAGCCCATAGCCTGCGCCGCCTCGGTCGCTGTGCGCGTACTCTCCGATAAACGTATCACATTCACGTCAATGCCCACTTCGTGGAGTGCTGCCTGCACTCTTTCCGGTCCGCTTGCCATAAGTTGGCCTCCTATGTTTATTGAGGATCGAGATACTCAGGTGGAACGTGGTCTGTCAGCCAGACGCCATTTGTCGAGCGATAGAAGATATAGCCTGCGCTGCTCATCTCTTTTGAGCGCACCGTGAAGACGGCAGGGCGGCCATGCCTCGCACCCACGCTGCGGGCGGTTTCGATTTCCGACGATAGATGGACATGGTGTCGTGACATCTTCTTCAACCCTTCGCGCCGGATTATGGGAACTATCTGCTCTGCCGTGCCGTGATAAAGTATCTCAGGCGGCTCCAGCGGCTCCAGTTGCAGGTCGATCTCGACCGAATGGCCCTGGTTAGCGCGGATTAGCTCTCCGGTGGGGTCGAAGGCGAAGCGCTGCTTGTTGTTGCGCGCCACTACCTCTTCAAGCTCCTCATGGGTGATAGCCATGCCATGTGAGGTGCAGGCGTCAAGCAGTCGATCAACCGGTACCCAACCGCCGGGCGCGAGGTCGAGGCCCAGGCGTTCGGGCTGGTGGCGCAGATGCTTGCTCAGGTATTTGCTTACTCTTACCAGTCGTGCTTCTTCCATCTATTTGTCGAGCGCGGGAATAACCTCGTTCAACAGAGTTTCCAGCGTGGTGAAGTTGGGTAATCCGGGCGTGTTGAGCATGAAATAGTCCACTCCCATGTCGATAAAGGCGCGCATTTGATCTATCACTTGCCCGGTTGTGCCGGATATGCCCCCGTCCTGGGGTGTGTGGGTACCTGTTAGCTTTTTCAGCTCCGCCTCGTTCGGCGCGCAAGTGCAGGGGCCGTACCAGGTGCGCCTGAGCGTCTTTGGGTCGCGCCTCGCCTGGTCGCAGGCTCTTTCGCACAGCGTTACCATCTCCTTGTATTCCTCGGGCGTGGTTGTCGACACGTTCCACCAGTCGGCCTCGCGCACCGCCAGCGAGATTATCCTGGGTTTCATCGCCCCGATCATGATAGGGGGCATAGGCTCGGGCTTCGGCTCGCAATATGCCTCGGCCACATGATAATACTTGCCCTCGACGGTGGCCTTCTGCTGCGTCCAGAGCGCTTTGATGATTTTCACGTACTCGTCAAGCTGCTCGACCCGCACGCTCGGTGAAGGGAAATCATACCCGTAGGCCGTGTATTCGTCTTCCTTCCAGCCGGCTCCTAGCCCGAGGATGTAGCGCCCACCGCTGAGAAATTGCAGGGTTGCGCCCATCTTAGCGAGCAGGGCGGGATTGCGAAATGACTGGCACACCACTGTGTTACCGAACCGGAACTCCGGGTGGCGGGCGGCTACGTACGTGAGCGCCGTATAACCCTCAAGAACGTTACGGTCATCGAACTGCAGGTGGTCGACAGTCCAGATCGAATCGAACCTTCCTTTCACCATCCCAAGCGCTTGCTCTACCATCTCCAGGTATCGCGGGCTGTTCTCCCTGGTCACTACCACAGGTATCGCCCATCCGAACTGCACTTTGGACATATCTTCTCCTCGCGTGGCACACATCCGGGCCTCATTGTATAGTTAGGATAACATATCAAATGCGGAATGACGATGGACGATGGACGATGGACGACCGACGTAATCCGCAATCCGCAATCCGCAATCCGCAATTGAACGGGGGCCCTATGATGGTTGGCACACAGACTACTCCTGCAATAGATAATGCGTGGGTGCGGGCGCAGTTCCCATCGCTGCAATTGGAGATGGATGGCACGCCGGTGCTCTACCTGGACAACCCGGCAGGCACACAGGTTCCACAGCAGACTATTGACGGCGTCAGCGGCTATTTGCGCTCTGCCAACGCGAATCAGCACGGTCCTTTCCTGACCAGCCGGCGCACCGACCAGGTGATCGATTCGGCGCGAGAGAACATGGCGGCATTCCTCGGCGCGGCCTCTCCTGATCAGATTGCTTTCGGGCCGAACATGACCACCCTTACTTATGCCATCAGCCGCGCCCTGGGACGCACTTTCAAGCCTGGAGACGAGGTAATCGTCACCGAGCTGGACCACGATGCAAACGTCACACCCTGGATGGACCTGGCCGAGAGGGGAGTGGTTGTGCGCCATCTCCCTGTCCGCATCGACGACTGCACTCTCGATATAAATGCCCTGGCCTCTCTCCTCTCGCCCAGGACGCGCCTGGTCGCCGTTACGTACGCCTCTAACGCGGTAGGGACTATCACTGCCATCAAGCATATCGCGAAGATGGTCCATGATGCGGGCGCTCTTATATGGGTGGATGCGGTCCACTATGGCCCTCACGGCCCGATAGACGTGCAGGACCTGGACGTGGATTTTCTGGTCTGCTCGTCCTACAAGTTCTTCGGGCCCCACCTGGGCATCTTCTATGGCCGCGCAGCAGTTGTTGGAAAATCTGCAGTCTTATCATCTTCGCCCCGCATCACACGACGTGCCTGAGCGCTTCGAGACCGGCACCAAGAACCACGAATGCCTGGCCGGCCTCAATGGCACCTTCGCTTATCTCGTTGAGCTTGGCCGGCGCGCCAATCCTCGTGCAACGGGCCTTCGCCCGGCCCTTATGAGCGCTATGACCGCTATCAGGTCCTATGAAACCGGCCTCAGCGCCGCCATCCTGGAAGGCTTTTCAACAGTGCCGGGTCTCCGAATATATGGCATCAGCGACCCCGCCCGCATCTCGGAGCGAGTGCCTACTTTTGCGATCAATCTCGAAGGCAAACCAGCGCCCGAAACGGCGGACGCCCTCGCCCGGCGCGGTATCTTCACCTGGTGGGGCAATTACTACGCGCTTGACATAATGCAGCGTCTCGGCCTCGAAGGCAAAGGCGGTGCGGTGCGCGTTGGCGCAGTCCACTACAACACCGTTAACGAGATTGACCGTCTCGTGGAGGCGTTGAAAGCCGTAAGATAGGGACGCGATCTGGAGCGATAGGCTTAAGTACCTCTACCAGGGCAGGCGCTCCCTGGCACATGATGCACCATGACTTGCCCGAGCTCATAACATTCTTAGGTTTCGCTAGCCGTTCTTAGCGCCTGGGTGCAAAGCAGTGGGCGTGACCGCGCAGGTAGCCTGGTTGAGGATGGCCAGGTATTGGATCTTGCTTATCTGCCCTCTTGTCGCATCGGCGTATGGGCGGAAAGTGCCGTTGGGGTAGCCGGATATGATCTGGTGGCAAGCGGCAGTCTCAACGTACGTGTAGAACGGACTGCCAATCGGCACGTCGTGGTAAGCCTGGTCGGGCGGGTTGATCAGCACCCAACCGTTCGCGATGACGGCCCCGCTGACGATTATCTTGGTCAACTGCCCCCTGGTGACGTTGTTGAACGGGCGGAAGGTGCCGTCCGAGTAGCCCGAGACGATGCCGCTGTGCACCGCCAATTCCACATATTCAAAGAAGGGGTTGTCCCTTGGTACGTCGGAGAAGGTCGGGTTGGCGGAGGGCGAAGGCGTCCAGAGGGGCAGGGAGAAGCCGAGCACGGCTATCTTCACCATCTGGCTCCTGGTCGTGTTCTTATAAGGGCGGAAGGTATTGTCCGCGTAGCCCGAGATGACCCCACGGCAGTAGAGATACGTGACCCCTTCGTAGAAGTAGTCCAACGGGTGCACGTCGGTAAAGGTTATGGCGCACGGAGTAGACGTGACCATGGTGGTCGGACTGGCGGTTGGAATTGCGGTAGGGATACTCGTCGGAGTGGAGGTGGGGGGTACCGGTGCATAGGTGGGTGTGTTGGTATCAGTATTCGTGGGTATTGGGGTGGCGCTCGGCCCACCTGGTGTCTGAGTAGGCGGAGGTGGATTGGTGTTCGTAGGCGCGGGAGTAGACGTGACCGTGACAGTCGGAATGGCGGTTGGGATAGTGGTCGGAGTGAAGGTGGGCAATGCGGGCGTGGAGGTTGGAGACGCGCATGGACCTGCGTATCGCTCCACGAGCGTTTGTTCTGTGCCGACAAGGAGATCGTAATAAGGACCGACAGCCCATACATCATTGGCTGACACCGGCATCACTGAGTAGAGATAGTTATTGGCGCCGGGGTCGGGGCTAGGGACCACCGACCATATCGAGCCGTCCCAGCGCTCCGCTAGCGTTTGGGCTCCGCCGCCCGGGTAATAACCCACAGCCCACACGTCGTCAGCCGACACTGCCGCTACCCCATTCAGATAGTTGCTTGTTGGACCGGGGTTCGGAACTCGGTACTACAGACCACGCCGAGCCGTCCCAGTGCTCAATCAGTGTCTGGTATCCGCTACCATCGTAATAGCCCACAGCCCACATGTCGTCAGCCGACACCACTGCTACTCCATTCAAGTAATTGAAGTTCCTACCTGGGTTGGGACTCGGCACAATAGACCATACCGAGCCGTCCCAGTGTTCCACCAGCGTTTGAGCTACGCCGCCATTGTAGTCATAACCCACAGCCCACACGTCGTCAGCCGATACTGCCGATACTCCATTCAGATAGTTATCATATCCGCTAATGCCCGGGCTGGGAACAACAGACCAGGCACTACCGTTCCAGTGCTCCGCCAGTGTCAGCTCGGCTGCGCCGCTACTGTAATAACCCACAGCCCACACGTCGTCTGCAGACACCGCGGCTACACTGTAGAAATAGTTGTTCTTCGTGCCAGGGCTAGGGCTAGGGACCACCGACCATACCGAGCCGTCCCAGTGCTCCACCAGCGTTTGGGCTACGCTGCCATTGTAGTCATAACCCACAGCCCACACGTCGTCTGCCGATACTGCCGATACCGTTCGGAGGTAGTTACTCGTATCAGGGTCGGGGGTGGATACTATGGACCATACCGAGCCGTCCCAGTGCTCTGCCAGCGTTTGGGTTGTCGTGCCGTTATTGTTGTACACGCCCACAGCCCACACATCGTCAGCCGACACCACTGCCACTCCATAGAGGTCGTTAGTGCCTGTGCTGTTGGGGCTAGATACCACGGTCCAGGCAGGATCACACGAGGTCAGAGTTGTGGGATTGAGATTGGCTGGAGACAGGAGTTGGGCGGTGGGCGCGTCCGACTGAGTGCTGTGGCTGAATGGGGAAAGATCGGCAGGGGTCGCTCCCGTGCGAGTGTACAGGAACAAGCCTGCGACGAGGAGCACGAGCAAAGTCGGCAAGATCCGGGCTAGAAAGAGTCTCATCATGTCCTCCCTGAGGCGACCGGCTGATGGTTGACTAAATTGTCAGATAGCTACGCGGCGGATTGTAGTAATAAAGTGCGGGCATGATCGCTAATCGGTGACGCATGATCCCCTTACACGTATACGTAAGGAGGATACGCGTACGGTTGCCCAAAACGCTCGCAGGGGTGCACCTGGTTGCCTTCGCTATTATGATAGCTGCTCGTTCAAACGTCGTGCCTCGCATCACCAATCTTAGCGCTTACCAACCCCGGCTAGAGGTCGCCGGTGGTCAGTGGTGGTATAATAACCTCCCACTATCGCGATGTGGGAGTCGCTTGTGAAGGAGTTCCTTATGTATTGGAACGAGCAGATCGAGGTTATGCCTCGCGAGCAGCTGCGCTCCCTTCAATTGGAGAGGCTGCGGGCCACTCTGGGAGATGTCTATGCCCGCAACGCGATATACCGTGAGCGATTTGATCGGGCGGGCATCAAGCCTGACGACCTTCGCAGCCTTGCTGATCTGCAGCGCTTCCCCTTCACCTACAAGTCGGACCTGCGAGATAACTACCCGTTCGGCTTTTTCTCGCGACCTCTCAACGAGGTAGTGCGCATACACGGCTCGTCGGGCACGCGGGGCAAGCTGACGGTGGTCGGCTACACACGCAATGACATTGGTGTATGGAGCGAAGTGTGCGCACGCTCGCTGGTGGCTGCGGGGGCGCGGCCCGGTGATGTGGTGCACAACGCTTACGGCTACGGCCTTTTCACCGGCGGTCTGGGCATCCACTACGGGGCAGAGACGTTGGGGTGTACGGTCGTGCCGATGTCGGGCGGCAACACTCCGCGCCAGGTCATGCTCCTGCAAGACTTCGGGGCGCGTATCCTCACCTGCACTCCTTCCTACGCCCTCAATATAGCGGACCATATGCAGGAGGCCGGTATCGAGCCTGGCAGCCTGCCTCTCGAATATGGCGTGTTCGGGGCCGAGCCCTGGACCGAAGAAATGCGCGCCGAAATCGAGCGCAGGCTCGGCATCACGGCTCTTGACATCTACGGGCTGAGCGAGATAATCGGCCCTGGCGTGTCGATCGAATGCTACCAGGGTAAGAACGGCCTTCACGTCTGGGAAGACCACTTCCTCGTCGAGATAATAGACCCCGACTCGGGCGAGCCTCTCCCCGAAGGCTCGCAGGGCGACCTGACAATCACCAGCCTCACGAAAGAGGCATTCCCGCTTGTGCGCTACCGCACGGGCGATGTCTGCAGCTTCACCACGGAGGCGTGTCCCTGTAGGCGCACGCACGGCCGCATGAGCCGCGTGAAGGGGCGCACCGACGATATGCTCGTAATCCGCGGCGTCAACGTCTTCCCGTCCGAGATCGAGCGTGTGCTGCTCACCTGCCCTGAGCTATCGCCTTACTACCAGATCGTGGTGGACCGCACATCTACCATGCCCCGCCTGGAGGTACACGCCGAGGTAAACGACGATTTCTTCCATAGGGCGGGCGGCTCGCTCCTGGAGAACCGTCTCGACGTCGCAGCCCACGCGGTACACCAACTGCGCCATTCCATCGAGCAGAGCCTGCTGGCCGCACTTTCCCTGCACGCCGAAGTAGCGCTGGAGCCCCCCGGCAGCGTCCCACGCAGCGAGGGCAAAGCGGTGCGTGTGGTCGAAAAGAAGGGGTGATGGTGGGTACTGCTTACTGCTTCAGGCCCTGACTGACCGTCAGCTCCGTTGTTTATGCTACCGCAAACAGATCTGCTTCGCGCCCTCAATCGGGATGGGCGATTGCTCTTTACCACACGAACGGTGCGAATGTTCGCGTATGGCTCGCTGTCGGTCGTGCTGGCTCTCTACCTGGCGCAGATCGGACTCAGCGGCGAGCAGATAGGTTTGCTTATTACAGGCACCCTGATAGGCGATGCCGTTATCTCTCTCCTCATAGCAGGTATCGCTGATCGCCTGGGGCGCAAGCAGATGCTGTTGGCCGGCACGGGCTTGATGGTGTTTGCGGGAGCTGTGTTCGCTCTCACCGACAATATCGCGTTGTTGGCTGTCGCCGCCATCGTGGGAACTATCAGCCCAAGCGACAAAGAGGTGGGGCCTTTCCTCTCTATCGAGCAGGCTATCCTGCCTCAAACAGCTCCCGACACCAATCGCACCGCCGTCTTTGCCTGGTACAACCTGGCAGGCTCCTTCGCCACCGCCCTGGGGGCGCTATGCAGCGGCGGCCTCGTGAGCTTCCTGCAGGGCGCGGGCGTTGCACCGCTTGATAGCTACAGGGTGGTGATAATCGGCTATACGCTCCTCGGCGTGTTGCTGGTGGCCCTGTTCCTCACCCTTTCGGCGGACGCCGAGGTGTCCTTCAAGCTGCAACCCCAGGCGCTAAATAGCACCGGTATGCCGCCTCGACCCAATCGCTATTTTGGGCTGCATCGCTCGCGAAACGTGGTCCTGAGGCTGTCGGGTCTGTTCATGCTGGATGCTTTTGCGGGCGGCCTCGTGGTGCAAAGCCTGATCGCTTACTGGTTCACTATACGCTTTGGCGTAGAGCCCGCCTTGCTCGGCGGCATCTTCTTTGGAGCCAACATCCTGGCCGGCTTGTCTGCCCTGGCGGCCGCGCGTATCGCGGCGCGTTTCGGGCTTGTAAACACCATGGTCTGGACGCATATCCCGTCCAACATTCTGCTGATGCTGGTGCCGCTCATGCCAAGCCTGCCCCTGGCAATAATCGTGCTGCTGGCTCGCTTCACTATCTCCCAGATGGACGTGCCGACGCGCCAATCTTACACGATGGCGGTAGTGGACCCGGACGAGCGCTCGGCTGCAGCAGGCATCACCACCGTTGCCCGCACCGCCGCCAGCGCCCTGGCCCCGGGCATTACGGGTGTGCTGATCGGCATGTCGCTGCTCGGTGTCCCTTTCATATTATCCGGCGGCCTCAAGATCATATACGATCTGCTCCTCTATCGAAGCTTCCGAGCGCTCAAGCCGGCGGAAGAGATTGAGAAAGATATCCCTCAAACAATATAATAGCTGTCAGATCAAATGAAGCCTGGAGATCGAAGAAATGCCTTTATTAGCATATCAGGGTAAGCTGCCGGTCGTAGGAAAAAATTGCTTTATCGCGCCAACAGCGGTGCTCATAGGCGATGTGACGTTGCACGATGGGGTGAGTATATGGTTCGGCTGCGTGCTCCGTGGCGACGTAGCGTCCATCGTGATCGGGGCACGGTCGAATATACAGGATAACACGGTGATACATGGCGAAGATAATTGCCCGACGGTCATTGGCGAAGATGTGACGGTCGGGCATAGTGCTATAGTGCACGCCGCCACGGTGGGAGATCGCGTGCTGGTGGGGATGGGTGCTGTGCTTCTAAGCCGCTGCCATATCGGCTCGGATACAGTCATTGGCGCCGGAGCACTTGTCACCGAAGAGGTGGAGATTCCCATGGGAAGCCTGGCGATAGGCATGCCCGCACGCGTGAAGCGGCCTCTGACAGGCGATGAGCGCGCTGCGATACTCGAGTCAGCAAAGCGTTACATGGGCTTTGCGGCGCAATATAAGATGTAGGCGAGACCAGCCATTGCGCAAGAAAACCGCCTCCCAAACACGAGAGGCGGTTTTCCTGTACAGACCGGTTAATTCGTTAGTTGCTCTTAGTTGCCGGTGCAGTTGCCGTCACAACAGTCGGAGCCGGTGCTCTACCTATAATGTAACCGAACTCCCTCATTATCATATATGTGCCCAGCAGGAGCGCCACCAGGCAGCCCGCAAGTACCCAGGCGGCGATAAACTCGCCGGTACCGGTGTTGATCGCAAACACCGACCGGGCCACCAGCGCAAGCACCACGCCTACCAGAGCGCCAAGAAACCCGCCCGATCCGCCCATTACGCCTACAAACGCCACGCCAATGAGGACCTTTCTAGAACGAACGATAAAACGTGCCATTCCCTCATTCCCCTCATCCGAAGATTATTGCACCTCATATACGCGCCCATGTGGAGAACCGCAAGCTGAGCTGGACGATTATGGACGGGTCAGCGCGTATATTTGGATCTTTTCCGCATTCTCGGTTTCCGTTCCAACGAATGCATTAGCAAGTAGTATACCAAAAGCCTCGGGCTCCCGCCCTGTGATTGAAATCTGTTTTTGAGGTAGTTAGAATATACCATGCGACCGGAGATTGTGGATAAAGTCAGGAAGATGGCCGAGGCGCGCCGGGCGGGTGGTCCTGCGGCTGTCGGTGCGCTTGAGCCCTGGTCCTGCGACGAAACTCCACCACCCCTTTTCTACCAGGGGCTCGAGCAATTCAATCGCGGCGAGTATTTTGAGCAGCACGAATCGCTCGAAGAGATATGGATATTGGACCAGCGCCCGCTGCGCTATCTATATCAGGGTATCCTCAAGATCGGCGTGGGATTTTACAAGCTGCGCCTGGGCAACTACCGCGGCACGATCAACCATCTCAACGGGGGCATAGCCTATCTCGAGCCCTTCGGCGAAGAATGCCTGGGCGTGGACGTTTCACGTCTCATAAAGGACGCTGCTGCCATACGCGATCAGGTGATCAGGTTGGGCCCCGAGCGTATCAGCGAGTACGATGTCTCGAACCTCCCGAAAGTTCGCTATCGCCGCAAGGATGCCGGCCTATCCGACGAAGACCTTCAGCGCTAGGTGCCAAACTGAGTTCTGAAGCTACCCTTGCCGGCAGCATACCCAGGTGGAGCGCCCAGGTCAAGATGATGCTTCTACATGCGTGCAGGCTCGCTCCAATCAAGAAGTAAGGAAGATCTCCCGTTTCCACCGATGCAAAGGAGCTATTTATGTCTATGCAATTTGGCGTTTCACTGCCGCAAGGTTGGATAATGGATCTGGCGGGTATCAAGGACCCGGTCGAAGCCTATGAGGCAATGACACGCGTGGCCCGGACAGCTGACGACCTGGGGTTCGCTTCAGTATGGCTTGTCGATCACTTTCATACGATCCCGCGCCCATCGCAAGAACTGACGTTTGAGTGCTGGACCACCACAGCAGCTTTGGCTCGTGATACGAAGCGCGTGCGCATCGGCCAGGTCACCTGCAACGGCTATCGCAACCCTGCGCTCCTTGCGCACATGGCGAGTACAGTCGACGTGCTCAGTCACGGCCGGCTCAATTTCGGCATCGGGGCCGGGTGGTACGAGCATGAATATCGCGCCTATGGATACGATTATCCCGACGCTCCTGACCGCCTTCGGCGCCTGCGCGAAGCTGTGCAGGTGATCCTGGCGATGTGGACGCAGGAAGAAGCAGTCTTTGACGGCAAGTATTACCGGGTAAGTGGTGCCATCAACCAGCCTAAAGGCGTCCAGAAACCGCATATCCCCTTGCTGATTGGTGGTGGCGGCGAGCAGGTGACACTGAAACTGGTCGCGCAGTACGCCGACGCCTGCAATATATCGGGTGACGTGCCAACGATCCAGCACAAGCTGGCCGTCCTCAAACGGCATTGTGACGTTGTCGGGCGTGACTATGAGACTATTCACCGCACGGCAGCGGTCGCCTGTGCCATTGGAGAAACCGATGCAGAGGCAAGAGCGAAAATCCCCGCCGAGCTTCTGAGCCGCCCTTCATTTGCCGGTGCCCTGATCGGCACCCCGGACACTATCCGCCAACGCCTCGCTGAGTTAGAGGCAGTTGGTATCCAGGAGGTGTTGCTTGGGTTCCCCGATGTTCTGCAACCGGACTCGCTGCGCTTCTTCGCACAAGAGCTAATGTGAAGGCCCATTGTGGCACCGGCATCTCTTCCCGGCGGGGCACCCACAAAGGGTGCCCTGTCTGTTTTGTCAGGCTTCGTTAGAAGAGCATCGGGTCCGCGCCCTTACATCCACATCCCCGTGGTGGATAATGTCCCCAATTACCCGGCAAAAACTGCCTGCAATTGAGTTATATTAAGTGATTATCAGCGGGTAACTTTTCCACATATCCCGCTTACTGTCACGGCGTACAACTCACCTACCATCAACCACCGTCAGCCCGCAATCCGCAATCCGCAATCCGCAATCCGCAATTGAAACTATGCAGGACGATGTAATAGCCGAAATCAAGCAGAGGGTCGACATCGAGAGTGTCGTGGGTGAGACCGTGCGCCTGACGCGAGCCGGGCGCAACTTGAAGGGTCTCTGCCCGTTCCATACCGAGAAGTCGCCTTCGTTCGTGGTTTACCCCAAGGATGGGTCGTACCACTGTTTCGGCTGCGGGGCGAACGGCGACATATTCGGCTTCCTCATGAAGACCGAGGGGCTGGACTTCCGAGGCGCACTGGAAAAGCTGGCGCGCAAGGCGGGGGTCGAGCTGAAACCTCGCAACGAGCAGGCCGTCGCCGAGGACCGCGCCCGAGAGCGCTTGAAGGAAGCCTGCTCGGCTGCCGCTTCTTTTTACCAGAACCTTCTGCTCAACCACCCAGGGGCGGCCGTGGCGCGAGCCTATGCGCAAAAGCGCGGGCTTACTTCGGCCACTATCGAGACTTTCCAGATCGGCTTTGCGCCCGACTCGTTCGATATGCTGGGCGATTACCTGTTGCAGCGCGGCTATACCTCGCAAGAGCTTGTCGAGGCGGGGCTGGTGGCCGAGCGCGAGTTGGGAGGGCATTACGACCGCTTCCGCAATCGTCTCCTCTTCCCGATTCGGGAAGCGAAGGGGGCGGTGGTCGGATTTGGCGGGCGCGCCCTTGGCGATGGGCAGACGCCCAAGTACCTCAACTCGCCTCAGACCGCCCTATTCGACAAAAGCGCGATTCTCTACGGTTTCGACCTGGCACGCCCCCAGGTGCAGCGCACCGGGCAGGTGGTGATAGTCGAAGGGTATATGGACGTGGTGGTGGCGCACCAGGCAGGGCAGAGTAACGTGGTCGGCACGATAGGCACGGCCCTCACCGACCGCCATGCCGAGCTACTCAAGCGGATAGCGAAGCGGGTGATTTTATCGCTCGACCCCGATATGGCGGGCGACCTGGCCGCACTCAAAGGCTCGGAGGTGCTCCAGGAGCATGCTGAGCGACTGGCTATCCCTATTCGTGGTGAGCACGGCATGCTTGGCGTGGAGCGGCGCTCCGAGCTGGAAATCCGCATTATGCAGCTTCCCCGTGGGGTGGACCCCGACGAATTGCTGCTGGCCGAGGGTGGCCCGGCCCGCTGGGATGCCCTTCGCGAATTGGCCCTTCCATTGATCGACCATGTGATCGGCGTGGTGTCAGGCAAATACGACCTGAACAGCGCGAGGGGCAAAGCCGACGCCGTGGCCGACCTCACCCTCTTTGTGCGTGAGATCGGCGATCCTGTCCAGCGCGCCCACTATATACAGAGAGTGTCTGCCGCCCTGCGCGTGCCGGAAGACGCCGTGCAGGAAGCCATTGGCCGGAACAGGGGCCAGGGGTCTGCCAGACGAACGACGAAGGACGAACGACGAAGGACCAACGACGATTCCGGTCAGAATAACCCGCAATCCGCAATCCGCAATCCGCAATCCTCTGCCAGTCCCGAGGAGCATTTGCTGAGTCTGGTGCTGCTCTACCCGCAGGTCACCTGGATGGCGGGTGCCCCGGTAGGCGAAGATTTCACCCGCCTCGAAAATCGTACGGTGTACGAGGCCGTGGCGAAAGCAGCCGCTGAGGTGGCCGCGGGCGACAAAGCAACGGCCAGCGCAGCGACCATTCGCGACGCGGCTCTGCAAGCCCTTGACCCGGCCCTCCGCCCACACATCGAGCGTATGCTGGTACGCGAAGAGCCGGAATTGTATCGATTTGCGCTGCCCTACGAGCTGGAGAGCCGCCTCAAGCGTCTTCGTCAGTATAACGACCGGATGTGGCTGCAGCAATGCCAGCTTATGATGCAAGAAGCCCAGGAAACAGGGGATGGCGATACCCTTGCCAAGCTTGTACCCCTACTAACACGCTCGCTTACCCGTTTCCGCCATTACGACCCGAAGCCAAGCACGGTGTTCCGGGATAGTAGGGATTAGGGACGTAGTTGTCAGTAGACGGGCGACCGGCGCTGTAAAACGTAAAACGTAAAACGTGATGACGACCAATTGTTACTACTTACCTTTTACTGTCCACCGGTCTACTGACAACTGACAACTACGGTCACAAAGGAGGCCAACAACCAAAAATAGCTATTGACTAAACCTCGCGTCTTGGCGATAATAGGGCGGCCGGGTTGCGATTTCGCATTGCAAACTTGCTTTTCCTCCATCCGTGAACGAGCCATCAGGAGCGTAACATGACCTCCAGGTTCTTCTCACCGGGCTCTCAAGCCGATCTCCAGGACGCACCGCGGGCTGCATCCAACCTTCGCCCGCCCTATCTCGAGCAGCATCGAGACGTGGCGCGGGTCCTCAAGCTTCTCAGAGAGAGCAAGCAGCGAGCATTAGAGTACCATCAGAGTTTCATCAGCAGTGAGAGAGAGGAAGGAACAAGCATGGCGACAGCGGAATCTATTCACGATGATATGACCCTGGGCACGTCCGGCCAATCCGGCTCATCAAGGCAGCCCAGGCGAGATAATATCACGATGCTTCAGGTTGATGATCTTTTCGCCCATATGGCCCACAACCTCGAGATTATCCCGATTGACGACGGCGCAGCCCTCCCCGAAATCACCGATGACGGCCCCGACCAGAGCGACGACATCGAAGACGAAATACATGTAGACACGGTGCTTGACATGGAAGGTGTCAGCATCGACGACCCTGTGCGGATGTATCTGCGGGAAATCGGCCACGTGTCGCTGCTCAGCGCCGACCACGAAGTGGCCCTCGCCAAGCGCATGGAGCGTGGCGAAAGTCTGCACGGCTTCCTGCAGGACGTCGTCTATCGCTACGGCTTCACCCCGCCCTCTGAAGTCATCTGCCTGGAAGTGTACGAAGCGCTGGTCGATAACTGGCAAATTCTCCACGAAGTCTATTGCTCTCAATATCCAGAGAGCTCGCCCTGCTCGCGTCGTAAGCTTCTCTCTTCGATCTCACACACCGATAACCTCGATCCCACTCTTCTGCGCAAGCTGTGCGTGCGCGAGGGAGGCACGGTCGAGGACATGGTGGATACCATACGCACCACGCTTCTTACCGCCGCTATGCTCCCTGAGCCGCTGCAGGTGGCGTTTGACGAAGGCGAGTGGCCCGACAACGAAGACCTCGCTGAAATTCTTCTGGGCATCGAAAACCAGCTTGAGCACCACTGGCAGGCCATTCTGGATGATAGTGCCGCGGCCAGAAAGCACCTGGTGGAAGCTAATTTGCGGCTGGTGGTGTCGGTCGCCAAGAAATATACAGGCCGCGGTATGAGCTTGCTCGACCTGATCCAGGAGGGCAATCTGGGGCTGCTCAAGGCAGTCGAGAAGTTCCGATACACCAAAGGCTTCAAGTTCTCCACCTACGCGACCTGGTGGATACGGCAGGCCATCACCCGCGCCATCGCCGACCAGGCGCGCACTATTCGTATTCCTGTGCATATGGTCGAGACCATCAACCGGGTGTTCAAGATTTCTCGCAGGCTGATGCAGGAGATCGGGCGCGAGCCTACCCCTGAAGAGCTGGGGCAAGCGGTGGGCATGCCCGCGGATAAGATAAGGGAAGTGCTCAAGATCAGCCAGGAGCCGGTGTCGCTCGAAACGCCTATCGGTGAGGAAGAAGACAGCCACCTGGGCGACTTCATCGAGGACCAGAAGGCAATCGCGCCCTCCGATGCCGCCTCGCACCACCTGCTGAAAGAGCAGATCACCAGCGTGCTCAACTCGCTCACCAAGCGCGAGCGCAAAGTGCTGCAACTGCGGTTCGGGCTGGAGGACGGCAGGAGCCGCACCCTTGAAGAGGTGGGCCGCGAGTTCGGCGTCACCCGCGAGCGGATACGCCAAATCGAGACGAAAGCGCTGCGCAAGCTGCGGCACCCTTCGCGGTCAAAGAAGCTGAAGGACTATATGGACTAGTTGTGAGTTCTGAGTGGTTAGTGATTATCTTTAGGGGCACCCACCGGTGCCCCTTGTCTCTTTGTTAGAGGCACTGGGGAAATGGTCATGGGCCCTGTGGAAACTATCAATAATTTCGTCGCGGCCATCAACGCCCACGACATGGAAGCTCTGGTGAGCCTGATGTCGGAGGACCACGTCTTCATTGATGCCTTCGGTGAATCGTGGGAGAGCCGCCCCACAATGCGCCGCGCCTGGAAGGGTTACCTGGAATGGTTTCCCGATTACAATATCTTCGTGGCAGAAACTTTCGTGAGCGGCAACGTAGTGGTGATGCTCGGCACAGCCTCGGGGACGTACGCGGTTGATGGCGATCTACCACCGGAGAACCACTGGGAACTGCCCGCCGCCTGGAAAGGCGTTGTCAGGGATGGCCAGGTAAGCCACTGGCAAGTGTACGCCGATAACCAGCCGGTGCGGGATATAATGTCTGCCGGCATTGAGCCTACCTAGGGAAAGAAGGAGTGCATTGGTGCTCCGTCCTTCCTTCGCAGGGTCTGAGCACTACGCTGCCGGGGCATGAGTGTCCCCAAAATACCTCTGTTCTCTAATACGTCGGTTGAAGCTGCACCAGGAGCTAATGCTCGAATGGCACCATCTCGCCCGCTTCAACCGCGACCTTGAGGGTGTTTTGCGGAGGCGGATAAGGGCAGTTATAGCGGGGGCTGTAGGCGCAGGAGGGGTTATATGCGGTGTTGAAGTCGAGTATATAGTCGTCCGCGTCGTGGCGTGGCACGTCGAGGTAGCGGCCCGCACTGTAGCTCTGTTTACCGGTGGTGGCGTCTTTGAAGGGGACGAATAGCTCGTCGTATTCCGGGTTCTCGGGGACCATCCTGTAAGCGGTCAGGCGTTGCTCTTCGCCTCGGTGCTCGAAGACGAAGGTGCCATAGACGTCGAAGTCACGCAGATCGCCTATGGACGTCTGCAGTTGAACGCGCATACCGGTGCCTGGCGCATCGCGGTCCAGCCTGGCGTTTTTGCGCCACTCTTCGCTTATTGGGAAGTATCTCGGCCCGGTGAATCCATCCGGCCTGTGTGCGCCGCGCCAACTGAACTGCGTCAGGTAATAGTCCCGCGTTTCGTCACGGCTGGCCTCAAGCTCTTCTCGCCAGGTGTCGGGATCGAAGGCAGTGCTCATATTTCTCCAGTCCCATCTATCATGCGCCCGGCGATCAGGCTGAGGGCGGCTCCGGCGGGGGCCTCTACTTTGAGCGTAGCGTCGGGATCGGCGCGGGTGGGGCCGATATTCAAGATATAGAGGGGCTTGCCTGCTTCGCGGGCGGCCCGCGCCAGGCGGTAGCCCGACCAGACAGTGAGGGATGAGCCGACCACCAGGAGGGCATCGCTGTCGTTTACCACCTCAAACGCCTTTTGTGTTTTGTCTTGAGGCACTGATTCGCCGAAAAAGACCACGGCAGGTTTGACCAGGCCGTTGCATTTTGGGCAGAGAGGCACGATAACGTCGGTAGCGTCGCCTGTTTCGTCGGCAGGCAGGCGCAGGTGGCGGTTCTCCCATTCGAGACGGGCCTGAGTGTCGAGGCGAGGCTCGGTGTGGCCGCACTCGATGCAGTGCACCGAGCTATTTTCGCCGTGCAATTCGACCACGCGATGGCTGCCTGCTTTGGTGTGTAACCTGTCCACATTCTGGGTCACAAGGTAGTGCAGCCGCCCGGCGCGCTCCAGGGCGGCCAGGGCCAGGTGCCCAAGGTTCGGCTCGGCGTCGCGAAAGCGGGGGAAGCCGTTCAGGCTGCGCGCCCAGTAGCGCCGCCGTATGGCAGGATTTCTCACGAAGTCGGCGTAATAGATAGGTGTGTGCTTGTTCCAGACACCATCAGGGCTCCGGTAATCGGGTATGCCCGATTCCGTGCTGATACCTGCCCCGGTCAGCGCCACCAATTTTCGGCTGCGCGCCAGTGCCTCCGCAAGGGGCATCACCGTGCTCTCAATAGTCCCCACAGCCACACGCTCGTTCATGGTTTCATTATACCAAAGCCGTCGACTGAAGCTTCCTTGTGGCTGTCGACTGTTTCTTTTCACCGCCAAGACGCCAAGATCCGCCAAGGGCCGCCAAGATATTTACGGGTTGAACCACAAAGGCACAAAGTTCACAAAGGTTTTATGGGTTTAATCACGAAGGTCACGAAGGTCACGAAGGTCACGAAGGTCACGAAGGTTTTTATGGGTTTGAATTCAGAGTTCGCGGCCAGAGGGCACCTCGCTCATGACCACAGAGTGCGCAGAGGTCACAGAAGATTTTATCGTCATAAACAATAGAAACCTTGGCGAACCTTGGCGTCCTTGGCGTCTTGGCGGTTACGTCTCACGTCTCACGTTTTACGTTTCACGCGTTTGTCCTTCGTTCAGCAAATGAAAAAGAGGCCCGCGAAGCGGGCCCCTCTTTCCTCCTGGTCCTGCGCACGAGTTACAGGTCCAGGTCGTCAGTACGCGATCTTGAACGTCTCATAGTTGCAACAGCCATCCCAAGCAGCAGGGTTCCGAAGGCGAGAGTTGCGAGCACGATTAGAAGCTGCCTGGTTGTCTCTCCTGTCTGCGGTAACACTTGAGCTGTGGGCGTAGGTGTCGGAGTAGGCCGCCCAGTTTCAGGTGATGCCTGGGCAAAGGGCGTGTTGGTGGGTGTATTCGCGACTGCCTGTGTCGGCGTGCTGGTCGCCACAGGTGTAGAGCTTGGCGGAGCGGTGGTCGTGGGCACGGTAGTATTGGTTGCTATCACTACCGTCGGTGTATTGGTCGATATTGGAGTTGGCGTATTGCTCGGTGCCGTTCCAGGCGTGCTCGTGGATCTCACGGGCACTGTCGGCGTATTCGTAGGCGTGTTGGTCGGGGTGTGTGTGGGAGTGTGCGTGGACACCACTACCGTAGGAGTATTACTTGGAGTATTGGTGGGTGTGTTGGTTGGAGTGTTAGTAGGCGTATTAGTCGGTGTGCCGGTAGGCGTGTTGGTGGGGGTATTCGTGGGCGTGTGAGTGAACACCACTACCGTGGCAGTGTTGGTCGGAGTGACCGTCGGTGTCTTTGTATGCTTGACAGTAGCGGTTGCGGTGGGTGTATTCGTGGGCGTGCCGGTACTCGTGGGCGTGTTGGTGTTGGTAGGGGTGCTAGTGGGCGTGACAGTAGGAGTATTGGTAGGGGTGCTCGTCGGCGTATTCGTAGGCGTGTTCGTAGGTGTATTTGTTGGAGTATTGGTGGGCGTGTTGGTAGGGCGTGTTGGTAGGCGTGTTGGTAGGGGTGCTTGTATTGGTCGAAGTGCTGGTGGGCGTACTAGTCGGCGTATTCGTAGGTGTATTTGTTGGAGTATTGGTGGCGGTCTCCGTGCCCGTGCTTGTCGGAGTGGAGGTGTTGCTGGGCGTAGATGTCGGGGTAGACGTGCCTGTGGCAGTCTTGGTCGGTGTCTTTGTAAGATGAACTGTTGGGGTGTTGGTAGGCGTGTTGGTAGGCGTGTTGGTATTTGTAGTGGTGCCTGTAGGAGTAGTCGTAAGAGTGCCTGTGGGCGTATTGGTAGGCGTATTTGTGGGCGTGTTGGTAGGCGTGTTGGTAGGAGTGTTAGTACCTGTGGGAGTGTTGGTGGGGGTACCGGTGGGCGTATGGGTGAGAGGCACCGTGGGGGTATTGGTGGGGGTGTTCGTTGCTGTCTTGGTGGGCGTTTTGGTGAGGTGCACCGTAGGTGTGCCGGTAGGCGTCTTGGTGTACTTCACATGTGTAGGCGTCCTGGTAGGGGTCGGGGTGTGCGTGTGATACGAATCCGGCTGGCCGGAAGCCGCTGAACCCTGGTCGTTTCCGTTCTGCCCATCGTTTGATGGCGGTCTGCTATTTGTCCCCTGGCTCCCCTGGTTGCCGCTCGTCACAGCGCCCACTGTCTTACCATCGCTAGCACTTTGTGCAAAGGTGGAATTGTTTGCAGGTGTGAGCTGAATCTGGACCGAGCTGACGACGCCGGTAGTAACTGCCAGCGCCAGCAAAGTCAACAGGACGGTAAGCTGGATGCGCCTCTTTCCCGAGAACAGTTGGGTAGTAAGTCTCTTCATATGTCTCGTGCTCCTGCTTGCAAGGTCCCCAAAAAGCGCGCGAGTATATTGTCTCGTGCACGTGATCATAGTGCGGCATGCTTGGGCATTTTTGCCCGGCACACTCTTCTAGCTAGTGCGGCATCGTCTCGCGATCTCGGTTGGCGTTTCCTGTTTCTGCTTGTCGCCGTGCAGTGAGATCCGTTTAACGACCGGTTCTAAGCCCCAGGGAAGGGCGTCTGACGAAGCGGTGTAACGGTTAGGGGTGCGGGAACGGGTGATCTTGAGAGATAAAGTAAGAACCGCCTGATCATTGCCCAATATTCGGTTGTCCAGGCAAAGTATAAACGCGTCCGGTTCGTGCCCGGATATCCGGTAACGGGTTAGCTTTCGCCTTACTAGCGTGATCATTATAGCCCGATGGTACCGGTCATACAATACCTCCATAGGATTATGTTCAGGTACCACTCATGAGTGGGAAGGCGTATTGCTTACTCCTTACTGCTTACGCGGACGACCGACGGCGTAGAACGTAAAACGTAAGACGGAACCGCCAAGACGCCAAGGTCCGCCAAGGTCCGCCAAGGTTTTCTATTGTTTTGAACCATAACCATCCTCTGTGATCTCTGAGTACTGTGTGGTCATGAGCGGGCCGCCCTCTGGGCCGCGAACTATGATTTAATCCCATAATATCCTGCGTGTTCTTCGTGTTCTTCGTGTTCTTCGTGATTCACATCCATAAAGCCTTGGTGCTCTTGCTGTCTTGGTGGTTCAAACCGTGGAATTCCTGGCATCCTGGTATCTTGTTGTTGAAAATTGGGACCGCCGGTCGTCACAGTAAGCAGGACGTGTTAGCACTCTTTGAAGAAAGTGCTAATATTGGGCCGGAAAAGCCTTGTCAAGAGGAAGATATTTGTTTATAATTAGCACTCGGAGCGGTTGTTTGCTAATTATGGCAAGACTGCATGAATAAGGAACAAAAACAAAAAAGACATCTTCTAGGAGGACTATAGTATATGGCTGAGACAGCAACCACGCCTAAGACCAACATTCGCCCGCTGGGCGACCGTGTTGTGGTGAAGGCCGTAGAGCGCGAGGAGCAGACCAAGAGCGGTATTTACCTGCCCGATACAGTGCAGGAGAAGCCACAGGAGGCCATCGTAGTGGCAGTCGGCAACGGCAAGCTGCTCGATAACGGCACCCGCCAGCCCATCGATCTCAAGGTGGGCGACCGCGTGCTCTATTCCAAGTACGCCGGCACCGAAGTGAAGCAGCTCGCTGACGAGTATCTGATCTTGCGCGAGAGCGACATCCTGGGCGTAATCGAGGCATAGTAGCCCAATTTTGAATTCTTAATTCTTAATTTTGAATTGTTCACACCCGAAGGTCAGGAACGTTCGAGATTTAGCACAAATTAAGATTCAAGATTAGAATTCAAAATTATTTTGGAGGAACTACAAAATTATGGCAAAGCAGATTGAATTCAGTGATTCCGCACGCGCCTCTATCAAAGCCGGCGTCGATGCGGTAGCAAACGCCGTCAAGACCACCCTCGGCCCCAAGGGCCGCAATGTGGCTCTCGACCGCAAGTTCGGCGCTCCCACCGTCACCCACGACGGCGTGACAGTCGCCAAGGAAATCGAGCTCAAGGACCCGTTCCAGAACATGGGAGCCCAGATGCTCAAGGAAGCCGCCAGCAAGACCAACGACGTGGCAGGCGACGGCACGACCACCGCTACAGTGCTGGCCCAGGCAATCGTGCATGAGGGCCTGAAGAACCTGGCCGCCGGTGCCAACCCGATGCAGCTGAAGAAGGGTATCGAAATCGCTACCCGCGCAGTTGTCGAGCATATCAAGAGCATCGCCAAGCCGGTGCAGGGCCGCGACGACATTGCTGCAATCGCCACAATCTCCGCTGCAGACCCGCAGATCGGCAACCTGATCGCGGACGTGATGGAGAAAGTAGGCAAGGACGGCGTCATCACGGTTGAAGAGAGCCGGGGCCTCAACTTCGAGACCGAGTATGTCGAGGGCATGGAGTTCGACCGTGGCTACACTCGCGCCTACTTCGTCACCAACGCCGAGCGCATGATCGCCGAGATCGACGATCCCTATATCCTGATCACCGACAAGAAGATCTCCGCCGTGCCAGGATATTCTGCCGGTGCTGGAGAAGCTGATCCAGACGGGCCGCAAGGACCTGGTCATCATCGCCGAGGACATCGAAGGCGAGGCCCTGGCGACCCTGGTTGTGAACCGCCTGCGCGGCACGATCAACGTGCTGGGCGTGAAGGCTCCCGGCTTCGGCGACCGCCGCAAGGAAATGCTGCGCGACATCGCTATCCTGACCGGCGGCGCAGGTGATCTCCGAGGAGATCGGCCGCAAGCTCGACAGCGTGACGCTGACCGACCTGGGCCAGGCTCGCCGCGTGCGCTCCGACAAGGACAGCACCACTATCATCGAGGGGAAGGGCGACGAGAAGGCCATCCAGGCCCGCGTTGACCAGATCAAGGCCCTCATCGACGACCACCACCTCGGACTACGACCGCGAGAAGCTCCAGGAGCGCCTGGCGAAGCTGGCGGGCGGCGTGGCCGTCATCAAGGTGGGCGCTGCAACCGAGACCGAGCTGAAGGAAAAGAAGCACCGCGTCGAGGACGCCCTGAGCGCGACCCGCGCCGCTATCGAAGAAGGCATCGTGCCGGGCGGCGGCGTGGCCCTGCTGACCACCATACCCAGCCTGGATGGGCTAGTCAAGGAGAGGGGCGACGAGTATACGGGCGTGCAGATCGTGCGCCGCGCACTCGAAGAGCCGCTCCGCCAGCTCGCAATCAACGCAGGCGAGGATGGCTCGGTGGTGGTACAGAACGTGCGCCGGATGCAGAAGGAGAAGGGGAGCAACAACTACGGCTACGAAGTGCTCAACAACGACTATGTCGACCTTATCGCCAAGGGTATCATAGACCCGGCCAAGGTCGTGCGCTCGGCCCTGGAGAATGCCTCCTCTATCGCCTGCATGATCCTGACCACCGAGGCCCTTATCACCGACATCCCTGAGAAGGAGCCTGCGATGCCCGGCGGTGGCCCCGGCGGCATGGGCGGCATGGATTACTAAGCGACGAGTGGCCACTAGCTAGTGGCCGCTGGTGAACTGAATAGGTTGAAGAGGGTTGGCTTTTGAAGCCAGCCCTTTTCTTATGGTCGCGGGTATTCTTTACAGCCAAGATTTGTACGGTTTGAACCACAAAGACACGAAGATCACGAAGGGCACGAAGATCACGAAGGTTTTTATGGGTTTGAATTACAGAGCTTAAGTGGTTTTGGGTTTCCCGCGGCTGAGGCGCAGCGGGCGCTGAGGCTCGCAGAGACGTTCGTTTTGGGTTGTGAACCGTTGGCGTCATTCCTATTGTGTAACGAGTGAGAAGGTAGGTGGTTGGGATGGCGGCGTTCTTTGCGCGGCGGTTGGTTGGGGGCCTAGTTGAACTCCTTCTTCTTAGTTTCTTGTTCTACGCTTTGCTTGTTCCATCGTTCGTATCAAATTGGGGATACACAAGCTGTGATCTGGGTTGTGACCATGACGTGCAACTGCACCACGTTAAAGTTGTGACCCTTATGTATGCCTTCGATAAGCCTTGGCCAGTGAACTACGCGACATGGCTATTCCATCCCAGCGGTACAAACGTTACGTTTCGAGGAGGGTCATATCTCCGAAACATAACACTTGTAGATTCAGGTGTGTTGATTGGCGATTTCGGTTATTCCCTGAATGTAGAGCGCGGGGCGCCTGTGCTGCAGTTGCTTGATCTGGATGGCCTGGGTCTGCCACTTTTGCTCGGAGTTCCTTTTGGCATAGTTTTCTTCTTCATGCTCGTTGTCGTATTGCAGCGGCGGGGCAGGCCGGTTGTGTATGGGTTGGCTGTCGCTGATAACCCTGCAAGGGTGGTGTGGCGGCGGGCGGAGTTGTGGCCGTCCGGCTGAGACATAACCGGATATAAAGAAATACCCCTCCTCTTATCTAGAGGAGGGGTATTTTGTTAGCCAAATCTTGCTCTAACGCCTGAGCTTATTCGAGACCGCTGCGACGTCTGCGTGCCTTTCTGGTGAACCTTCTGAAGAAGTCACCGAGCAGCAGCAAGGCCAATCCTAGCCCGAATGCCATGATGAGTAGCGCAAGGTAATCCTGGCTCGCGCCGGTTACAGGTAGCGCTTGAGGCACTGATGTAGGTGTAGGCGAAGGCTGACCTGTGATCGGCAACACCTGGCTTATGGGCGTAGGTGTGTCGGTGGGCACAGGCGGTAGGACTGTGGGCACTGCCGGCACGGAAGTGTTCGTCGGCGATATCACCGGTATGACAGGAGTAGGGGTATTGGTGGGAGTGTTGGTAGATGTATTCGTCGGAGTGTTAGTTGGTGTATTGGTTGGTGTATTCGTTGGCCCAGGTGGCACGCGGGTCGGTACTGATGTATTAGTAGGCGTGTCGGTGGGAGTGTTAGTAGGTGTGTCTGGTTGGTGTGTCGGTTGGCGTATTAGTTGCCGCGACTATTGTGCTGGTGGGCGTATTAGTGGGTGTGGCCGTATCAGTCGGTGTATTGGTTGGAGTATTGGTTGGAGTATTGGTTGGGGTATTGGTGGCGGGAACTATTGTGCTAGTAGGCGTGTTCGTGAGTCGGCGTGTTCGTGGGCGTGCTGGTAGGTGTACTCGTATCGGTCGGTGTGTCGGTGGGTGTGTTGGTGGGGGTATAGTGCTGCGGGTGTAGTCGGAGTGTTGGTCGGGGCTGGTCAGTTGGTGTACTTAGTCGGCGTGTTGGTAATCGGTTGGGCGTGTTGGTGGGGGTATTAGTGCTCGTCGGGGTTTGGTTGGAGTGTTAGTCGGCGTGTTAGTCGGTGTATTAGTTGGCGTATTGGTGGGCGTGTTGGTGGGGGTGTTGGTGGGGGTGTTGGTGGGTGTATTGGTGGGTGTATTGGTGGGTGTGTTAGTGGGGGTATTGGTGGGCGTAGTTGGTCGGTGTATTGGTGGGTGTATTGGTCGGTGTGTTGGTGGGTGTGTTGGTGGGGGTATTGGTGCTGGTCGGGGTATTGGTTGGGGTGTTGGTAATGGTGGAGTGTTGGTGGGGGTATTAGTGCTCGTCGGTGTAATGGTCGGGGTGTTAGTGGGTGTGTTAGTTGGCGTGTTGGTTGGCGTGTTGGTGGGCGTGTTGGTAACGGTAGGAGTGTTGGTGGGGGTATTAGTGCTCGTCGGTGTTACGGTCGGCGTGTTAGTTGGTGTATTAGTTGGGGTGTTGGTGGGCGTGTTGGTGGGCGTGTTAGTCGGCGTGTTAGTCGGTGTACTAGTCCTAGTAGGCGTATTAGTTGGAGTATTGGTAACGGTTGGAGTGTTGGTGGGGGTATTAGTGCTGGTCGGGGTTATGGTCGGCGTGTTGGTGGGAGTGTTGGTGGGCGTGTTGGTAACGGTGGGAGTGTTGGTGGGGGTATTAGTACTGGTCGGGGTTATGGTCGGGCGTAGTGTTCGTCGGGCGTGTTGGTGGGCGTGTTGGTAACGGTTGGAGTGTTGGTGGGGGTATTAGTGCTGGTCGGGGTTATGGTTGGCGTATTAGTCGGCGTATTGGTCCTAGTAGGCGTATTAGTTGGAGTATTGGTAACAGTTGGGGTGTTAGTCGGGGTATTAGTGCTCGTTGGTGTTACGGTTCGAGTATTGGTTGGCGTGCTCGTTGGTGTTACGGTTTGAGTATTGGTTGGCGTGCTGGTGGGCGTAATGGTCGGGGTGTTGGTTGGGGTATTGGTTATTGTCGGAGTATTCGTAGGTGTATGGGTCGCGGTCCGTGTATTGGTTGGGGTATTGGTGTTAGTGGGCGTATTGGTGGGTGTGTAGGTAGGTGTATCGTTAGGCGTACTTGTGGCAGTAGATGTGTAGGTGGGTGTATTAGTCGGTGTGCGAGTGGCAGTACGTGTCCGAGTATTGGTTGGTGTGCGGGTGTTAGTAGGCGATGGCGTCATGGTGGGTGTATTCGTAGCGGTTGGCGTGGACGTCGGCGGATATTGGCCGCACGTGGCCGAGCCATATCCAATTGCGCCATCAGGCCAGTGGGCCGAAACGTTTATGGTAGTTGCGGGCACGTGGGCGTACGTCTTGCTGAATCCGACAAATGTATCGTGAATGTCAGGCCCGCAACTACCTCCCGTCAATGTTACATCCACGGTAGGCGGCCCCGACCCTCGATCTTCCAATATTACCTGGAAAGTTCGGTCACACTGAGCGAAAAATGTGCAGGACACGAAAACTGTGCCTACAGCCGGTGTATTGGTCGCTGTCGGGGTGCTGGTCGCTGCTGGGGTTTCGGTCACCGTTGGGGTCCTGGTTGGGGTGCGCGTATGGGTAGCTTGGGGCAATGGCGGTGCGGGTCCCGGCTGCGCGGGCGTGTTTGTTTGAGCAGGTACGCTGGTAATGGTTGCCTTCGGTGCCGGAGTCAACTTCGGCTTTTGAGTGACGGGGGCCGGCGCCGGCGGTATGGGGGCCGGAGGCGCGGGCGCTGCTGTGGGGTTCGGGGCCGTGGTTATCGTGGGTGCAGGCCCGAGGATGGCTGTCCGGGTAACTCGCGGTTGCGGATTGCTGGTTGCAACGGGGTGGGGCCCGCCCTCAGGTGTGACACCTGCTGGAACGGGCAATTTGCTACTATTTCCGCCTGATTTCTGATTTGATCCGCTTGTACTTGGCGGACTACTGTCGCTGCTCGATGCAAGCGCAAGGCTTGTTCCGTTGGCCGCGTTAGCCTTATTGCTAACTGTGAAGCCACCTGTGCCTTGCATGAATACGAGGGCGACAATAGTCAGCAAGACCGTAAGTAGGTACGGACGTCCACGGTAGGTACGTCTGACTTTGATCTTCATGGCTATTCTGTTTTGCTCCTCCAAGACTTTAATAGTAGAGGCGCCGCCTCTACTAAATGGTCACATGCTGTCCTTAGCTCTCAAAACGCCGCGCTGTCATCGGCGTTACCAACAAAAAAATATGAATGTGCTTTTGGTCCTGCCCGGCACATTCCGAAATGTTGAACCATCTGAACGTATGACATAGGCTCTCCTTTATATGACCAGATGGTAATAAACCGCGAATGCTACTGGATCTGACGCTATAGTTAACGTTTGTCTGCCCAAATTGTGATTATATGGTCCTAGACTCCTGCCTGTTGCGCACGCGGTAGGGTAGAGAGGACGTGTGCGAGGGGCCCTCTATGTTTGAGTTGTCACGATCATTACCGGCCTGATTAGGATGCGCATTGCGCAAAATAATCAGCTAGCCGGGTAAAAGCGTGCACGTCCTATTTTGTTGGTATTCCAGCAGGAACAGGAAGAAGTAGAGGTGTAGCTGTGCGAAACGGGCAGAAGGTTTATGTGCCTTTGCGGCATCGAAGCCCGTTTGCAGCATCTTCTGCGAGTACTACTCACGTGTTACCACCACGCCTATCTCGGCAAGAATTATTGTCCGCTTGGCATATGTTTACTTTCGCGGCAATCATATTCAAGTATGACGGTCAGATAACCTCTTCTAAGGTCCAGTAACCGCTTCTCAGAAGATATAGATCCGGGCGGCATTTTCAGGCAGCCTATAGTTTCTGCTTCTATCTCGACATGTGAGATAAAAGCCCAATGTATGATACCATTAAGTTAACCTTTTGTGAAGCCCTTTTCAGCACTATTTCTACATTACTCCCATCCACCTTCGACCACCGTCTGGAACTGGTCCATAGTCCAGTAGCCATTGGCGATGTAGCGCTTGATGGCATATTCAGGCTTGATAGCCGGGTCGGAGACATCCCTCAGGCGGAAAGCACCTTTGTATCCTAACTCTTCGATCTTTTGGGCCGACGCGGCATCGTAAACGCCGTAGGGGTACGCGAAGAAGGGGGTCGGGTGGCCAAGGAGCGCTTCCAACGTCTGCCGTGGCTCGACCATCTGCTTCTGCCAGTCTGCATCGGTCTTGTATTCCGTAACCATATGGTGGTCCCAGGTGTGCGGCTCCAGGTCGAAGCCCTCTTTGTCGAGCTGCTTCAACTGGTCTGCGGTCATGTAGTTTTCTTTGTCAATCGACACAGTCATGATGAAGAAAGTAGCGGTGAAGCCATATTTCTGGAGGAGAGGTCGGGCGTTTGCGAACTGATTGTCGTCGTTATCATCGAAGGAGAGCATGATCGGTTTGGGCGGAAGGGGCTTTCCGTTCTTGACGTATTCGTACACCTGCTCTGCAACCACGGAGGTGTAGCCGTTATCCTTGAGCCACTTCAGCTCCTGATCGAGCAAAGAGGGGGGCACTATGTATGCGCGGTCATCCTCGGTGTCGGAGGCCACCCAGTCGCGGATATGGTGGTAGCAGAGCACAGGCACGAAGCCGCGCTCGCTTTCGGGGATGGGCACGAAGTTCGGCGTGGGGGTGCCGGCGGGCGTTGGCGTTGCCGTGGGAGCGGGGATCGGTGTATCAGTGGGCAGTGCAGTTGGTGTAGCAGGAGGGTCCGCAGTGGCCGTCGGCTGCACCGGCGTGGGCGTAGAGGGTTGGTCGCCGCACCCTGCGAGAATGCCCGCAAGCAGGACTATGAAAGCGAGAAGGGAAAGTCGTGACAGTAGCCTGGAAGAGCGCATGAGAACAACACCTTTCAAAAGGATTCTGTGCCTGCTGATGTGGCGGGGTTATTTTACCAAATTAGGGGTCAGTTGTCAGGGGTCAGTAGATCCACGACCGACGGCGTAAAACGTAAAACGTGAGCAAGCAGTAGGCGATAGGAAGTAAGCCCTGACAACTGACCTCTCGTCCCACCATTGCCACTACAACAGCCTTGTCATATACTGTACGCACAAATGCCAAGTAATCCTGTTCTGAGCTTTGGGAGGTAAATATGTCCGCACCGGGAGATAGCACAGGCACAATCGAATCGTTGCTCAATGAAGAGCGCTTGTACGCTCCATCGCCGGAGTTTGTGGCCCAGGCGATTATTTCGGACCCCGCTGTTTATGAGCGTGCGGAGCAGGACCCAATAGCCTTCTGGCGCGACGCGGCTCGCCTGGTCGATTGGTTCAAGGAGCCGCAGGAGGTGCTTGACTGGAACCCGCCTTTTGCGAAGTGGTTCAAGGATGGCGAGCTGAACGCCTGCTATAACGCCGTGGACCGCCATCTCGCCACGCAGGCCAACAAGGCCGCTATTATCTGGGAAGGCGAGCCGGGCGAGGTGCGCACCTTCACCTACTCGGACCTGTACCGCGAGGTGAACCGCGCTGCTCAAATGATAAAGAACCTGGGCGTGGGCAAAGGCGACCGCGTGGCGATCTATATGCCGATGATACCCGAGGCGGTGTTCGCTATGCTGGCCTGCGCCCGCATCGGCGCGCCCCATACGGTGGTGTTCGGCGGTTTCTCACCGGAGTTGTTGCGCGATCGCATCATCGATGCCCAGGCCAAGCTCGTGATTACGGCGGATGGCGGCTACCGGCGCGGGTCGGCACTGGCCCTCAAGGCGAACGTGGACGCCGCCCTCAATGCGCCAGGTCTACCGGTCGAGAAGGTGCTCGTGGTACAGCGTGTGGCTGAGGGTATGCACGGCCTGGAGATGAAAGAGGGGCGAGACATCTGGTGGCACGAGGCGCTGGCGGACGTGCCGGAGGACGCCGTTGTAGAGCCTGAGCACGTGGAGGCCGAGCACCCACTCTACATATTATATACATCGGGCACGACGGGCAAGCCTAAGGGGGTATTGCACACAACAGGCGGTTATATGGTCGGCACCACCCTCACCACGAAGTGGGTGTTCGACCTCAAAGATAGCGACGTCTACTGGTGCACCGCGGACATCGGTTGGGTGACAGGGCATTCGTATATCGTTTACGGCCCGCTGTCCAATGGCGCGACTGTGGTAATGTACGAGGGCACGCCCGATTATCCTGACAAAGACCGCTGGTGGCGCATTATTGAAAAGCATAAAGTGTCAATCCTATACACCGCGCCCACTGCTATCCGCACCTGTATGCGCTGGGGTGTCGAATACCCGGAGCGGTGCGACCTATCGAGCCTACGCCTGCTGGGATCCGTAGGCGAGCCGATCAACCCCGAAGCGTGGATCTGGTACAACCGGAATATAGGCAAGGAAAGATGCCCGGTCGTGGACACCTGGTGGCAGACCGAGACAGGCATGATAATGATCACACCCCTACCGGGTCTGGTCACCACCAAGCCGGGCAGCGCCACCAGGCCCTTCCCCGGTATCGGTGCTCAGATCGTGGACGAGCAGGGCAACCCGGTCGCCAAGGGAGTGACGGGCGGCCTCCTCGTCATAAGGAAGCCCTGGCCATCCATGCTGCGCACGATCTGGGGTGACGACCAGCGGTATGTGGACCAATACTGGAGCCGCTTCGGTAGTGCGCACGACATATATTTCACCGGCGATGGCTCGCATCAGGACGCCGATGGCTACTTCTGGTTGATGGGCCGCGTGGATGACGTGCTGAACGTAGCGGGCCATCGTCTCGGCACTATGGAGCTTGAAAGCGCGCTGGTAAGCCACCCTTCAGTGGCCGAAGCAGCGGTAGTGGGCGTATCGCACGAGGTGAAAGGGCAAGGTGTGGTGGCGTTCGTCACTCCGCGGGGTGGCGTAGAGGCAGGTCCTGCGCTGGTAGAGGAGCTGAGAGCCCACGTCGCCGAGAAGATCGGGCCGATAGCCAAGCCTGACCGGATCTATTTTACCGCGGAGCTGCCCAAGACGCGCTCGGCCAAGATCATGCGCCGCCTCCTGCGCGACATCGCAGAGGGCCGCGTGCTCGGCGACACCACCACGCTCGCCGACCCCAATGTGATGGCCTCTATCAAGAAGCAGTATGAGGAAAACGAGTAAGTTGTCGTGTCGTTGTCAGTTGTCAAATGTAACAATAAAAATCTCTGCGTACCTCTGCGCCTCTGCGGTGAATTACGGTCTATTCACCATTTCGATGACTTAGCGGACGGCTACTCGCATCCCTGACCGCTTGCGCTGCACCTGCCCACCGTATTGGCCCTTCCAGGCGATATTGAGCAGCCGTGGGGGTCCCAGTTAGCAATCGCCACGCCAGGGCGGGACGGCGCGCCAGGTTGGGCTTTGCGCCTAGCTCGCCCGCCAGGTCGTCCATATACTCGAGAAGCTGCACACGCATCGGGTTGCTGCCGATGCTCTGGGTGTGCTCCCGCCTTGCTCGGATCGCCTCGCGCATCTGGGGTGCTGATGGGAGGGCGGCGCGCTCCGCCATCACCCGGGCCGCCCATCGAGCCTGCATCTCGATAACGGGGATCACCCGGCCCGGCCACCGTGCACATGCCGATGAAAGCAAGGCCGGGTAGCTCAGGATGGAAGACAAGCTTGTATATATCAAGTACGTTGGCAGGTGGGTTAGCTAGTGTTCCCTGGAGAAATGGGAAGCCCATGTTGTACCCGGTGGCCAGTATGATTGTGTCGGCGCGGCTCCGCGTGCCATCTGTGAACACGACCTGCTTCTCGTCGAGGCTTGCTATCCCCGGTTTGGGGGCTATAGAGCCCGAAGCGATGCGCCGTATTATCTCTGAGCCGGGTGTCAGACGCCGGGTAAGCACGTCGAGCGGCTCGGCAGGGAGCGCGGCACCCAGCGCGGCTCTCGGGTCGCTGATGCCCATCCGCCTGTACTCGCCGAACAGCAGGCGCTGGAACAGGCGCATCCTCAGCTCGTATGGGACGTGCGTTGCCAGCCGGGTAAGATGGTGATCGTAAGGTTTGCCGCCGATGTAGCGTGGAAGCAGCCAGGCTCCCCGTATCGCGCTGAAGGTTACTTTGCTCGCCACCATGCTCAACTCAACGGCGATATCGGCGCCGCTGCTCCCGGTACCGACGACCACGATCTCTTTGCCTTCGAACCCTTCAGGCCCTTTATAGCTTCGGCTGTGTAATATCTCGCCCTGGAATGCTTCGGATCCTGGATAGCTCGGCACGACGGGTGATCTATAAAGGCCGCTGCACACCATCACCCCGTCAAACAGCTCGCTCTTGGCCTCGCTCGCCCCTTCGGTGCGGTGGACCACCTTCCAGTCGCCCTGTGCACCGGTGCTATGCTGGTTCGGATGTTCCGAGGGTGCAACCGCTTCTACCTCGCTCCGCAAGCGGATAAATTTGAGCAGATCGAAGCGCGTGGCGTAATCGTTCAAGTAGCCAAGGACTTGCGCACGCGCCGGGAAGTCGGGCAAGGAGGCCGGGAAAGGGAAGTCGGAGAAGGCGGTAGTCTGTCTGGAGGTGTTTGTGTGGAGCGACCTGTATGCCGGCCCGCCTCCGTCCGGCTCCTCCTCATGGAAATTCCACACGCCTCCGACTTCAGCGGCGCGCTCGAAAACAACAGGCTCGATACCTTCGTCAAGCAGGCATTTGGCCGCAGCGAGCCCGCTCACGCCCGCGCCTATGACAGCCACTCTCACCCGGCGCAATGACGCGTTGACATTCTGCACAGGCGGCTCCTCCACATATCAATGCTGCACAGCATAAACGACCAGGGTGCTGCCGTCAATTACGTAGAGCTTACCATCGGGGCCATAAGTCATGCCGGTGGGGGAATTGAGGGCAGGTGCGCTGGCGGGCTCGGTCCAGGTAAGCTGCGTGCTGCCCGTGCCGGTGTTTAGCGTGATAATGCCCTGGCCGGGGCAGGAGACATCGATCCAGCTCTCTTCGGCGGCCATATAGTTCGGTTGGCAATTTAGCTGGTAGGACCTGACGTATGCGCCTCCAGGTTTCATCTCCTGCACCTGCATGTTGGAGCTGTCCGCGGCGAAGATCTCGCCGCTGGGTGTGACCAGCACACCCAGCACGTTGTTGAAGCTGCCGGTCCGGCCTATGTAGTATGCTGCGGGGTCGCCCCCGGTGGGGCCATACTCCCAGATCCTACCGCCCACCACGTCAGCCACGTATATTTTGCCGTCCGGACCGACCTGCAAGCCTGCGGCTACAGGCGTTTTGCCGTTGAGGGCAAGCTGTTTCACGACTGTGCCGTCAGGTCTCATCTCCAGCAGCGCATCGTTGCCCACGCCGTTATTGAGTAGATAGAGATTGCCATCCGTCCCTGCCTTTATATCGCCCGGCTTGCCGTACCTGAGCGGAGTGCCGGCTACCGTCGCTTGCAATTGCGAATAGGTACCGATGGCAAGATTGAACACGCCCACGGACATGCCATCGTAGTCGGTCACGTAAACCTTGCCGTTCAGGTATGTGATGCCGCGTGCCGCCTGTATGATGGTAGAAGCGTTGATACGCTGCACCTGGGTCAAAATGGTCCTATGCTGGATATAGTCGAAGTTGGCGAAATACCAGCTTGCTCCCACCAGCACAAACGCTACGGACCAGACGAATGCGGATTGCGGATTGCGGATTGCGGATTGCGGATTGCCCGAATGCGGGACGGGGAATGGCGAATGGGGAATGTTGCCCGATCGTCTTCAATCCGCAATCCGCATTCCGCATTCCGCAATTGCGCGAAGCCTCTCGCCAGCGAGTCATCAGGAAATAGCACAGCACAACTATGGCCAATGACACGATGGTCACAAGGGCAGTATTGGAGGGTAAGGTCCTCTCGTCGACTGGGTCCACTGCGGGTAGGAGGTTCCACAGGTTGATCCGTACAGGGAAGTTCCCGCCGCTGAGGTAGGTGACTGCACCCGACATCCACTCGTAAGGCGCATTTGCGGGCCACAGGCGGCGCGGGTCGGCGACCATGATACTCATCATGAGAAAGCCCCATGCCGATAAGATGCCGAAAATTGCACGGTAAAACCAGTTATTGCAGGCGACCAGGGCCATGGCCAGCGGCGCTGCAAGGAGAGGCACAAGGGTAGTTTGGAAGCGTGCCGGCGGGTTCCATATGCCGCTCCAGTAATAAAACGACATGATGATGCCCAGGTAGGGGAGAACGATGAATCCCATCCAGAAAAGCAGCCGCCGGTCGCTGCGCCTGCGCGACTGGAACATAGCAATGATGCCCACAACTGCGAGCAGGTAGACCGGGGCGAAAGCCAGCAGGCCGAACGCCCGGTCGAAGAGCAGGCCGTATCCTGAAGTCAAGAAATGCGTTAGATTCTCGCGGCTCTCCCAGGGCCAGAAGAAAATCGGCAGGTCACCGCGCTCGGGTGTCTGGTTATTGGGAAAGAACTTGCCGAAAAGGAAGAAGTTGTACCAGGTCAGCAGCGCAAGTGACACGACTATAGGGATCACCAGCCAGAGGGAATGCGGAATGTGGAATGTGGAATTCGGAATGCTCCTTGATTCGTCTTTATTCCGAATTCCGAATTCCGCATTCCGCATTCGGTACCACCGCCACCACTGCACGGCGGCGTATATGCCCAGGCCGAAGGAGATGGGTGCGCAACGCCAGGCCACCCAGGGGATGTAGGCGATGCTGAGGCCGACCAGCAGGAGCCTGAAAGGGCTGTTCGCGCCCCAGCCGAGCGCCAATCGCCTGAAAGCATACAGCATGAGCAGGCCGCAGGTCAGCTCCGAGAAGATGAGGTATGTGTAGGACATCAGCGGGTTGCTGAAAGCGAGCGCCGCCCACACCACCAGGGCAATCCAGGCTCGGCCGCTAATCTCGTGGGCGAGCAGGAAGATATTGGTGGCGAGCAGAGCGCCTATAATGCACATGAAAACCACGGTCGCAGGCCACCAGAGGCCGAAAATGCCTCCTATCACCCAGGCCGGAGCCACCAGCAGGGAAAGGCCGGGCCAGTGGAAATTGTATTGCTCGCCGGCCGGCCGAGCCGGAGTGAAGCCGTTATGTGGGGGAAGAGGGTATGGGGCGTCCATGCCTACGAAGTTGGGAGGGTGAGGAGCTAGAGAGTAGAACTTGTTTTCGTCGCGGTTGGCGTAGTTGTTCGCGAGGTTGAAATCGCCATCCTGCACGATGCTCATCGTCACCATGAGGTAGAACGCCTGGTCGCCGGTGGGCGGGCTGCTGTAAAGGATGATACGGTTGACGAAGAGCCCGTAGAAGAGAAAGGTGACACCGAAGACGAGTAGCACCCAGCGGGTTTTGAGTCTACCGGGTGCGAGGTCGGCGGCCGGCTGAGCCTGCGGCAGGCTGAACTCGTCTTGCGGTTGGCCCTCAATTTCCGGCTCGGGGGCGGGCTGCTCGCCCGGCACCCAGGGTCTAACAGGCGAGGGTTGCAGAGCGGGTAGTGCGGAATCACCGGATTCCACAGGTTGTGAGCTTACTTTTCGAACGACAATAGTTGGTTCGTTTGTATCTGGTTCTGCTTGTTCCGGTACGAGGGCTTCGTCGCTTACGCTATCCATGCGTGGTGCCTATCTGCTTCGGGCGGACGATCGTCATTCTTCTGCTATGGTATCTGAGCTGCCCGCTCCCTCTGATGAGGCTTCAGTATCGGCTAACGTCTGGACACGCCGGACACGCGATTCGTGGGAGGGCGGCGGGCTTGACGTGCCTGCTGAGGCTGCGGCGGTGGCTGTGGCCAGCGTGGGCGAACTGCCTGTGACCACAGTAGATGCCGGGGTGGTAATCGCGGGCAAAACGTCGTCGGAGTATGGGGCCGTGCTGCCGGGCCGGTGGCGGTAGATGAGGGCTGCCCCGGCGATCAGTATAGTGAGGATCGCGATTATAGCAGGCGTCTTGAGGTCGGCAACGGTGGCGCTGTCGATCCTTATCTGTTCGATTATGAAGCGCCCGACAGAATAGACGATCAGGTAGGTCCAGAGGAGGTCGCCTTCTCGCAGGCGGAATTTCTTTTGCCTGCTGAGCCAGATGAGGATGCCGAAGTTGATAAGGTCCCAGATCATCTCATAGGCGAAGGTGGGGTGGAAGCGGGCGTTGGGGTCGGGGTTGATGATACCCGCGACCTGGGTCTGCCGCTCCGGACTGATCGGGATGCACCAGGGGAGGTCGCAACGCGAGCCGAAGGCTTCCTGGTTGAAGTAGTTGCCCCAGCGCCCGATAGCCTGTGCGAGGGCGAGCCCCGGCACGATGATGTCGGCCCACATGAAAAAGGAAAGCAAGTAGCGGCGGGAGTAGAAGAGGAGGGCGAGCACGCCGCCCACGATTGCGCCCTGGATACTGAGGCCGCCCTCCCAGATGCGAATCCAGTTGGCCATGTCCTGGTAGTGCGGGTCGCCAAGCTGCGAGATGACGAAGCCCAGGCGTGCACCCACGATGCCGAAGATAAGCACCCAGGGGAACATCTGCCAAACGTGGTCGGGATCCTGGCCGCGCCGCTTCGCTTCACGGTAAGCGAAATATGAGGCCACCACGACCCCAAGCATAATCACTATGCCATACCAATGGACCGGTATGTCTATGGTAAGGTTGCCTATCTGGAAGGGACCAATATGAAAGGCTTCGCGGTCCGGCATACGTTCTCCTTTGAATGCGGAATGTGGAATTCGGAATGCGGAATGTTATTGACTGCGTTAGACTTTGTGACTTCTTGTTGTTTTGACTGAAGCCACAACTATAGTCAACTATCTCATTGGCTTGTCTCATCAAGCCAGTGAGTTTCCTTGAGCTACCAAATTGCTTTCAACCGGTAACTCCATCTGAGGATAAGCTTCGTCGGCTCCTCTTCCGACAATCGCATCTGCGCATGAAATCTGCTGTTGACTTTGCTCGGCAGGCACTCCGGTAATTCGCGCCAACTGATGCCGCGCATCTTAGCATTGCTTACCAATGACGTCAGCGCTACGTTCTCTGGGTAAACTGTCTGCCAATTTCAGCACCGCAAGGCGAAGGCTTTCGTTATCCCTGTCCGCCAGAATAAGCGCTCCTGAATGCGGAATATTGCCAGGACTGTTTACAGTACTGATTTACTGAAGGTTAATCAAGCGCGACTAACATTCCGCATTCCGAATTCCACATTCCGCATTCATTCAATCGCCCCACCTGTGTCCCTTTGCACTTCGAACACCCCATGCACGGACTGTAGGCGGTCCATCATCTGGTAGAGCTGTTCTACACCGGAGACTTCGAGGGCCATGATGAGGGTGGTGGTGGCGGAGGCGGGTTTCTTGTGGGTGTGGACGCTGAGGATGTTCACTTTCTCGTCAGCGAGCATGGTGGTGACGTCGCGAAGCAATCCGGCGCGGTCGAGAGCTTCGATGCGCACGCCTGCGGGATATCTGGCCATCCCTTTCGCGCCCCAGTTGACGCGTACGAGGCGGCCAACGTCGCGCACCTGCGACAGGTTGGAGCAATCCGAGCGATGGACGGTGATACCGCGCCCTTTGGTGGTATAGCCGATCACTTCGTCGCCGGGCATGGGCTTGCAGCAGCGCGCAAGCTGCGTGAGGAAGCCTCCCAGGTCGCTCACCTGCATGGTGGGCTGCACCATCGGCACGTTTGAAAGGTTGGTCGGGATGGTAACGCCGGTGCTTTCGGCTTCGGGTAGAAGCTCCTCCTGGCGGTGCTCGCCCACCTTGCTCGTGATCTGGGCCGCGCTGATGTCGGTATTGCCGATAGCCTCAAGGAAATCGTCCAGCTCTTTATAGCGCGGGAAGTATTCGAGGATGTCGACCTGCGCCACGTTGCTTAGGCCCAGGTGCTTGAGCGTCTGGTCGAGGATAGCGCGGCCCTGGACGATCTTCTCGTCGCGGCGCTGGCGGCTGAACCACTGGCGCACCTTCTGGCGGGCGTTGCCGGTCTTGATGAAGCGGTCAGACTGCAGCCAGTCGCGCGATGGGCCGACCCGGTTCTTGTCCTTCATAATACGCACTACAGCGCCGTTTTCCAGAGGCGTATCGAGCGTCACCAGCTTTTCGTTCATCTTCGCTCCACCCACCTGGTGGCCCAGGTCGGTGTGGATGCGGTAGGCGAAATCGATGGGCGTGGCTCCCTTGGGCAGCTCCACGATGTCGCCCTGTGGCGTGAAGACGTAAATGTGCTCCTGGAAGAGGTCGCTTTTGAGCGATTCGACAAAGTCCTGGGCGGTCTCCACCTCGTCGCGCCAGCTCATCAGGCGGCGCAGCCAGGCGATTTTCTGCTCGTAGCGCCAGTCCCGCTTGCCGCCACGCTGCTCCTTGTAGCGCCAGTGGGCCGCGATGCCGTACTCGGCGATTTCGTGCATCTCATGGGTGCGAATCTGGATTTCGAGCGGCTTGTTATCGAGCGCCCACACGGCGGTGTGCAGCGACTGGTACATCGACTCTTTGGGCCGCGCTATATAATCGTCGAACTCGCCGGGGATGGGGGGCCAGAGCGAGTGGATCACGCCCAGGGCCGCGTAACAATCCTTGACCGAATCGACGATGATACGCACCGCCAGCAGGTCGTAAATATGCTCGATAGGGCGGTTCTTGCGCTGCATCTTCTGCCAGAGGGAGAATACGTGCTTGACGCGACCCTTGATGGTGACTTCGATGCCTGCGCTTTCCATCTCGCCGGTGAGGTTGGTAATGACGCGGGCAAGATAGCGGTCTCGGGCGGTCTCGGTCTCCTTGAGGAGGTCGGAAAGCTCGCGAAACTTCTCGGGGTCGAGGTAGCGGAAGGACAGGTCTTCAAGCTCGCCCTTCATCTGCCACATACCGAGGCGGTTGGCGAGGGGCGCGTAGATTTCGAGGGTCTGGGTGGCTATGCGCTGCTGCTTTTCGGGAGGGAGGCCATGGAGAGTGCGCATGTTGTGCAGGCGGTCGGCCAGCTTGATGAGCACCACGCGCGGGTCATCGAACATGGCGAGGAACATCTTGCGGAGGTTCTCGGCCTGGATCTGGTGGGTGTCGGTGCGGCTCTTCTCGCGCTCACGCTCTTTTTCGGCAGCGATTTCGCTCTGGCGGCGCAGCTTGCTGACCGTGCCGAGCTTGGTAACACCTTCCACAAGGTGCGCGATGGTGGGGCCGAACAGCTTGGTGATGTCGTCGTTGGTGGCGGCGGTATCCTCGATGGTGTCGTGCAGGAGAGCGGCCTCGATGGTCTCAGAGTCGAGGTGCATCTCGGCCAGGATATAGGCCACTTGCAAGGGGTGGGTGATGTACGGCTCGCCGGTGCCGCGCATCTGGCCATCGTGGGCAAGCTCAGCGAAGGCGTAGGATTTGCGGATGCCTTCGAAATCAGTGTCGGGGTTGTAGCCTGCGGACGTACTTTATCAGGCGTGTCGAGGGTGACAGTCTTCGGCCTGGGACTCTGGCCGACCGTTTCTATCTCGATGCCTTTGCGTGCTTTTGGCTTGTGTCCGTTAGACGCCGGGCGCGCGCCGTTCTGACCGTCGAGGACGCCATTTGCGGCGCCTTTGGTTGCCGGTCGCTGCATCTTTAGCGAGGTATCCTTCGCAGGCTCAGGACCGGTCGTCGGTTGTTTTAGGGTCTGTTGGCGGGGTGCTGATTCCGAAAGGCTTTCGCCCAATTCAGGCTCTCTATCACCCACGTCGAGGTTGGCTGCGCTCATGATTTTCTCGTAGTCTTGAGAAGCGTGATAGAGCACACTGCATTGTGTGTTCAGTAACTATACCTCATGGGTGTGGGGATGTCAATTATTATCTAATCGGTGATTACCGATAAACTCACCGCAGAGGCGCAGAGAGCGCAGAGTTACGCAGAGATTATTATGGTTGGATACGCAACCAAATAAATTCTTTGCGCGTCTCTGCGCTCATGAGCGGGGTGCCCTCTGGGCCGCGAACTCCCTCTGCGGTGAGTTACAGGGTGCTGCTTTGAGTTATGGGTAATCTCCGATTGTCCAGGGTCGCTTGATGTTCATGTTTACGGTTTCACCGAAGCTGATTATTTGCCATCTGATGCAGAGCAGGGTTATAGAGGTAGCTTACGTGGGGCTCGAGGGCCACATCAACTGCGCCGTTGTAGAGGCTTGCGTGGAGGTCGGTACCCGAGAGGTAAGCGAAGAGCGTTGGACCGTAGCTGTAGTCGCCCAGGTTGAAAAAGCCGAAGCCGTTACCGCTCGTTGAGCCCAACTGCGCGGACATAGTTGGGTCTCGTTGCCCGGCGGCTCCGAGGCCGCTCGTCGGGAAGGAGAGGACGGAGCGTGTCTCCCCGCGGTTTTGAGCGCGAGTGTACGCACTGAACGATAGGTGGTCGCCTGCGACCATAGCCAAATCGGCAAAGTTATTTGCGGGGAGGGCGAGCGCGGTTATGGTCGATTGCTTGCCAGGCACCAGGGCTACGACCCACAGCGTCTCCAGAGCCTGGACCCCACCGGGGGCCATTTCCTGGCCGGAAATCAGTGACATCTGACTATTGCCGGGGTCGATCGTCCAGGGAATCCTGTTGCTGCCAGGCGCTTGCAGATCTACGAGTGCCTCGGCGGGATCCCTGGGGTCGATTACCTTCAGGTCGGTTTGTTGGCCCTCGTAGCTTGATATGACGATTTTCCCGGCGAACGGTCCATCCTGCAGGAATGCGGCAGAAAGCCCGTAACCGGCGAAGTTGAAGGCGCGCCTGCCGTTTGGGTTCGAAGGTTGGCTGCCGGGAGGGTTCACGATCAACTGCCCTGTCAATTCTTCCAGTACACGCGGTGAGGCGTTACTTTGAAGGCTGAAGAGCAAAATCAACTCCGCCTTCGTTGAAACGCTGTACGAGTGCGCGATGATATAGGTCCCGTCAGGGCTGAATTGCGCGGAGCTAATGTTACGGTCGGGCTGGCCGTAAAGCGTTTGCAAATCTCCTCCAGCCTGTCCCAGGTAAAGGGTAGTTGTTCCGGTGACAGCGGAGCCGGGCGCGGCGTTCGTTTGGGGCGAGTCTGCCAGGATGTAGCTGTTACTGCTTAAGTCGAAGGCGAGGATAGTGGCAACGCTATTCTGCTCGCTCCTGCCGGCGGGCAGCTTTACACCGGTGGTGAGGACGCTTGTATAGCTTTCGTATATTGCTCCCGCCGCAGGGAGCGGCGTAGCTCCGAAAGCGAATGAGCCCGGTCCCGAACGCCGCTGCCCGCCGAACCCACCGGAGAAGTTATTCCCTCCGTAGCGAAATCCGCCGCGCAGCGCCCACACGCCCCCATTTACCGCCTGGAACGAGTTATACTGGCCGGGATCGAGAGCCAGCTCTGCGGCTTTGTCGGGGCCGGGGCCACCAAGGGGCATCGCCATCAAGCGGCGTCCTGCCAGGGTAGGCGGAGCCGGCCTGCCGTTTTGCGCCGGGGTTTGCGTTGGCTGCGCGGCAGAGGCCGCAACCTCGCCCGGTATATCGTACACAATCCAGCCGTTAGCGCTCTGGCCCCTGACCTGGCTGCCCTGGTCGCTCTTCGGGAGCCAGGTCCAGCCGCGTTGAGCGTAATAATAGAGGCCGGGTGGGTTAGCGCTCGTGCGCAGGGCGATAGTGCCGCTCAGGGCGTCACTGTAGACCTGGCCGCTTGCCTTCTGCTAAATCTGGACGGCATCTTTATAGCTCGATTGTATCCGGGTGACCTGCTGGATAGCCTTCAGTGTCGCGGGCCAATCGCTCAGTTTCTCGGCAGCCACCGCGGCTTCGTACTGTTCGTTGCGCGTGGCGATATTGTCGACCGCCTGCTGGGCTTGCTTGTCGGCGTCGAGATAGCCCGAGGCCGCCTGGAAATCGGCCTCCGCCAACTCCCAATCCTGGCGTGCGATGGCATCGGTGCCCGCGCCGTACTCGTTCTGAAGGCGGGTCTGGTGAACCCATTCCCAGCTGGCAAAGCCAAGCACGGCTACCAGAAGCAGGAGGCCCGCAATAACCTCCCAGGTTCGCGAGCGCTTCGCTTTGGCGGCGGCTCAGGGTCCAGATCTTCGATAATAGATATTGGCTCGTTGGAATACTGACATATGCTAATTCTCTTTTGTTTAATGGAGTGCGGTTTGCCAGGATGCCTTCTGTGAGGTGTCGTAAAGGTATGTCACATTGTGCTCCAGCGGGAAACCAACCGATATATCGTAGGGCCTTACTTCAAGATCTCCCCCGGACAAGTTCGCGAAAAGATCGGGCCCAAATGCTTGGGTGTTGTCTGCGTATACTTTCTCACTTGATAGGCCAATTATGCTTACTGATTTAGGTTTCTCTCCCTGAGAACCCAGGCGATCGATTGGAAAGGAATAAATAGACCTGATATTGTTCGCGTAGATGCTGAAGACCAACTGATTGCCGATAATAGTTGCATTGCCCAATGCAGCACCGTAGCGGTCCTCGTCAATCACTAGGGTAGTTACTTTAGGCGTCAAGTTTGGTGAGAAGACGACGAATACTATCGAAGTCGGGGCGATTTTGGCCAACAGAAGTGAAATCGCTGTAGTCATCATCCTGACCGACTAGTACATTTTCTCCATTGTGCCCCTGAAACTGCGACCAGAAGAGGAACTTGTCTCCAGGGACTTCCAGGCCCATTATTGGCGTGCCCCGCTGCGTGTCTACCATGCTCACGTTATAGTGGTCTCCGTCGAATTCGGCTATCAGTATGTTACCTGAGTATGGCCCTCCGCTAATAAATGATGCCCTGACTTGATAGGCGTTGTGAGCAATTCTTAACTTTTCCACAGCGACTGTTGCATTCTCCAATTGTTCGTGGTGGAGAAGTCCCATCCAGGGAAAGCAGCAGCATCGTCTGTTTCTCTGTGGCATAATCACTTATACCAAAGGTATAGGAGTAAGTCCTGAGCAGCGCATGGAGGCCATCGGGGCTGAATTCCGCTGAGGCGAAGCTGCCTCCCGTAATCGTATAGAGTAGTTGTGGGCTGGCCCCGTCACTGGGCCTTACCAGATATAGGGTCGTAATGGTGTTTGTGATGACAATGCCTTGCTTGTCTCCTGACCATGTTGCCATAAGGTAGTCATCGCCATTCGGGTCCAGGTCCATGATCATCGTCTTTTTGCTGATGCTATTTTAACTGGACCGTTGATGTGGCGGGGCTGTTATAGCTCTGATAGGTTACCGTGCTACTGGGCCAATATGATACCCCAAGTGGTGACTGGTAGTTCTCATGCACTCCAGCGTCATGAAACCCCCAAAGCCCGTTTTCGCCCCAGCCAAAATAATAGTACTGCTCAGGATCAATAGACAAAGTAACGGTTTTAGAGAGATCAGGCATCTTAGCAGCCGTAAGAAGTCGCTTGGCTAGCTGTGGTGATGTTAATTGAGAGCTTGATGTTGTTGGAGTTGGCGGCGCTGGTTGAACCCACTCAGGGCCAGGTACGTCATATAGTAGCCAGTCAGAAACGCCAGCGCCTTGAACCTTGCTGTAGCGGTCGCTCTTTGGCAACCATACCCAACCGTTCGCTCCGTAATAATACAGGCCTGATGGGTTGGCATCGAGGCGGAGTGCGACGGTGCCACTCATCGCCCCACGATAAATCTGACCTGTTGCTTTCTTCTCTATTTGAGCCAAGTCCTTGTAACCCGGCTCGATGGCCTCGACCTGTTGTATAGCTTTCAAACAGGCGATCCAATCACCAGAGTTCGACCTTGAGGTTGCAATTCTATACTGGTCATCGCGCTGGGTGATCTTAGTGGCGACTGCTTGTGCTTGTTTATCTGCGTCGAGATAGCCTGAAGCTGCAGCGAAGTGGGCTTGCGCTGACATCCCAGTCCTGACGGGCCGCATGGCATCAGTGCCCTCTCTATAGTTGTTCTGCTGCTGGTTCTGGTGGACCCATTCCCACCCGGCGAAGCCGAGGACGGCTACAAGCAGCACCATGCCCACGATGACTTCCCAGGTGCGGGCGCTTCGCTTTGGCGGCGGCTCAGGGTCCAGATCTTCTATAACGGACATTGTCTCATCGGAGTTTTGCATCGGAACAATCTCCTTAGCGAAGCGAGCTCTGCCAGAGAAAATTCTCTGACGTGTTGTACAGGTAAGCAACATTGTGCTCCAGCACAACGTCAATCGAGTCGTCGTAGTAACGAGCGTGCAGATCGCCTGCCGATATATCAGCGAAAAAACTCGAACCGAAACTCTGGCTGCCGTAGCTAAGGGGATCATCGCTTGAGGCTGCGCCGGTCTCGTTGTACGTGGTCGCAGGTTGTTCTCCCTGGACGCCAAAGCGAGAGGTCGGAAAGGAGAAGACGGACCTACTATTCTGCTTGCTACAACATGTAGACGTATTGAAAACAAGCTGATTGCCGGCGACGGTGGCAAAGTCAAGCTCGGTGCGATAGGGGTCCCAGTCAACCACCAGGCTGGTTACTTTGAGCCCTTCGTCAGGCGACAGGACAACGAATGTGATGGGCATCGGTTGGATGAAAGGTTGCGACTGGCGGAGGTTTTCCATGAAAGGTTCCTGCAGGGCAACCAGCACCGCCTCCCCGTTCTGCCCTTCGAAAATCGACCAGTTGAGCCGCTTGTTAGTAGGGACTTCCATCATAATCACTTGAGCTGCTCCCCAGTGGGTGTCAATCAGGCGCAGGTAGTTGTGCCCCTGGTCATATTCTGCCACTATAATGTCGCCTGAGTACGATCCGCCGTCTATGAATGATGCGGTAAACGAGTTATCAACGGTGTCGGGCGAACTATCACAGCACTGAGGAGATCGAGTGTTTATGTGGGCTGTTGTCTCAGCGATTGTTTGTGGTGATGCTGTGCCGTCGAGAGAAAGGAGGATCACAGACCGCTCCTCATTTTCGGCGTCGAGAATAGTGTAAGTGCTGAGCAGAGCGTGCACTCCATCCGGGCTGAACTGCGCCGAGATGAAACTGCCGCCTGTCACAGAGTAGAGTAACCGGCGGTCGCTGCCGGGGCGCACCAGGTATAGGTTGGTAACCGTGCCGGCGATGACCCCGCCATCGCTATCCTCGCCGGACCAGGTAGCCAGCAGAAAGCGATTGCTGTTGGGGTCGAGTCCCATAATAATGGCCTTGTCTTTCGCATTCTCAACTTGGGTGGGTGAGGTGATAGAGCCGTTGAAGCTTTGATACGTTACGGTTGTCTGCTCCGACCCGAATAGTGGCCGGCGGATTGGGCCTGATGGCGGGTACTGAGTTGGCTGTGGATCATAGGTTGTCGCCCAAAGTCCGTATTTACCCCATTGAAACAGGTAATATGGCTTTGGGTTGATGGGTATGGAGATAGCAATTGTTTGGGAGAGATCTGGCAGGCGTGCTGCCAGTAGGCGGCGGCCCTGCAGTTGGGGCGACCAGATGTCAGGGCCTGGTGGAGTGGGGGTGAGCGCCGGTGTCCAGCCTTCACCGGGCACATCGTACACCAGCCAGTTGCCGGAGCCGCTACCCTCTACTCTGCTGTAAAGGTCGCTGTTAGGCAGCCACCCCCAGCCGTCAGGGCCGTAGTAGTAAAGACCGGGCGGGGTGGCACCGGCGCGGAGGGCTACGGTGCCGCTCAACACTTGCCCATATATCTTGCCGGTGGTCAGTTCCTCGATCTGGGCAGAGTCTTTGTAGCCCGGCTGGATATCGTCTACCTGCCGGATGGATTTGAGGCCGGCCATCCAATTGCCCGCGTTCTCATTATCAAGGGCGGTTTTATACAGGTCATCGCGCTTTGCGATAGTGGTGGCGGCTGCCTTTGCTTGTGTGTCGGCGTCAAGGTAGCCGGATGCTGCTGCAAAGAGGGTGTGTGCCTGGTCCCAGTCACGCCGGGTCGCAGCGTCGCTGCCCGCATCGTAGGTACGCTGCTGGGCTTCCTGCCGGGCCCACTGCCAACCGACATAGCCGAGCACCCCTGCCAGCAAAAGCACCCCAAGCACAACCTCCCACACTTGCCGCCCGCCACGCCTGGGAGACGGCTCCGGGTCCAGGTCTTCAATGACGGATATGGGCTCGTCCGAATGTGCCATGGGAGTTTCCCTTTGCTTGCCCTATTATAACCGAGCCTGATGATGAAGAGGTATTAAGATCATATAAATCTTGTGGGTTGATTAGTACGTATTACCTATCGAAAGACGTTTGCGCCTCCCTACCCCTTGTGCTATCATTAGCCTATCTTATGGCCCCACTGAATGTGGAATGTGGAATGTGGAATGCGGAATGCCGCTGGGCGACCCACAACCGACAACCTATGTATTCCGCATTCCACATTCCGTATTCCGCATTCAGACGGGCCTGACGAGGTTTATGGCTATATGAATATAGATCCGGCAGCCGGCCCCACCAGCGAGGAAGAGACACAGCCTCAGCCACCTCCTCAACCCCCTCAACCGTCTGAACTATCTCCTGAGCCGCCACCCGGCGACACACCAGCACAGGCGCAAGATGCCGCACAGGCCGAACAGCCTGCAGCCAAATCCGAAGTCGAGGCAGTAGCAGTCTCGCCGGATAACATCATCACCGAGCCGCTTGGCACCATTGGCACGACACGCGGCAAGAATACTACCCCCTTGCCTGAGAATGGCGGGCCGCCCTCACCTCCTCTTGCTGAACACACCGTGCTGAACGAGCGCTACCAGGTGGCGGCTTTTCTCGGCGTTGTGCGCGATACCAATATGTACCGCGTGACCGACCTGCAAGGCTATCGCCGCTGCTGGGCCTGCGGCTCAGATAGCTCCATGCCCGGCGATATTTACTGCGTGGAATGCGGCGCGCAACTGGCGGGACGCTTCTACAGGCTGCAAGAGTATAATCTGCCGGCGGACGACGGACGATCGACCACCGACGACGGCGTACCGGCGGCAGGCAACGGACTCATAGCGAACGGTGGGGGTGGGCCGGAGATGGTAGCCGAGGGAGTGGCCGCCGGAGTAGAAGAAACCGCACTCAATCCTCAGTACCCGGCTCTCACTCCTGAGCAATCCGCAATCGGCAATGCACCTTCGTCCTCGCAATCCGCAATCCGCAATCCGCAATCCGCAATCAAGATCGCTCCTGCGATCCTCGAGAACCGGGTGATGGGCGTGGCGCATGTCTATGATGTTTGGGTGGACGAGCAAACGGGACGGATTTACGTGGCCTGGGAGGAAGCATCAGGGCGAACTCTGGCCTCCTGGCTGCCGGGGTCCACGGTAACGGACGAATTGCTGGCGAGCCAGTCGGGCCACCTCGCAGTACCGCTAGAACCTGAAGAAGAGCAGACCCTTGCCTGGATGGTGCAGGCTGCTGATTTGCTGGCGCGGCTTCACGACGAGAGTATAGCCGGTTGCGCGCTGGAGCTTGCCAATTTGCTTGTGCAGCCGGGTGACCGCGTGCTGCTGCTCGATCCTTCGGGTTGCAGCGTGACAGATAACCTGAGCATGCAAGAGCGAGACTCAGCCGAGCTTTCGGATGTGCGGGCCCTGGCATCGGAGCTGGAGCGCTGGTACATGGCCGTACGCAAAGAGGTCGCTCCCGAGGAAGGTGAGCCTGGCCCTGTATCTAAGGAGCGTTCGGGGGTCGCAATCTCGCCAATGCCGATGGTGGCGGCCTACGAAGTGACGGGACCGTTGGGCCGCGACATGAACCCGGCTGTGGCACTGGCGCGAGCGCGAGAAGGCTCTTACCCTACCGCACATGCCTTCGCCGAGGTATTGCGCGATCTCTACGAGGCGAGCAAGCCCCTCACCAACCTTAAGCTCTGGAGCGGGCGAGCCTCCGATGTGGGCAGGGTGCGCAAGATAAACGAAGACAGCGTGCTCACCTTCGAAGCCACAGTACTGGAGCACGAAGGCAATCTTCCGGTGGCCCTGTACGTGATCGCGGATGGCATGGGAGGGCACCAGAGCGGCGAGGTGGCTTCGTCTATCGCGATCCGCACGATAGGGGCTGTGGTGAACTCCTCGCTGCTGGGTCCGCTCGTATCGGGCGACCCTGTGGCCCGCGACGCCAATACCTGCGGCCATCTGTTGCAGCAAGCGGTGCTCGAAGCCAACCGGCGTATCACCGATCTGGCTCGTGAGCGGCACTCGGATCTGGGCACCACCACGGTGGTTGCGCTCCTCATAGGCAACCAGTTGACGGTTGCAAACGTGGGCGATAGCCGGGCCTATATCTGGCACGACAATACTTTGCAGGTCCTCACGCGCGATCACTCGCTGGTAATGCAGCTTGTGATGGCGGGGCAAATCAAGCCCGATGACATTTACACGCACCCGCGTCGCAACGAAATCTACCGCGCCCTGGGCAATTCGCGCCTCACCGAAGACGAGATAGACGTCTACAGCCAGCGGCTTAGACCGGGGGATGGCCTGCTCCTCTGTTCGGACGGATTGTGGGATTTCGTGCGCGATCCCAGCATCGCATCTATACTGGCCTCTCCCACCGACCCCCAGACCATCAGCCAGGCCCTTATAGACCAGGCCAACGCCAACGGCGGCGAAGATAACATAAGCGTGGTGCTCACGCGAGTGATGGCCGGGGCGACTTAGGGCGTGACGCGTAAAACGTAATGAGTGATACTTTAATGGGGAAAGTTACGTATATATTGTCGTGTAACGTTAGTGCTCAGCCTTACGTTTTATTAGAGGAAGCTCATGACCGCGAACATCACTCTTAAGGCTACCTGGAATCACGACCCTCTTCCTGCGGGCGAGCAGACAAGTCTCGCCTATCTATTGCTTGACATAACGCAGCAAGATGCGCCCGTGCCGCCGCCGGCGTCCTCCGGTGGGGCGCAGCCACTTAACCTCAGTCTGGTGCTGGACAGGTCCGGCTCGATGGGCGGGGCGAAGCTACAAAACTTGAAGAAGGCCGTGGCCTGGGTTGTCGACCATCTCAGCCCGCAAGATACGATTGCTATCACCCTTTTCGACGACGACGTGCACCCTCTGGTGCCGAGCACGAAAGCGGACGATCCCCGGGCTCTGCTCGGCCAGGTCGAGGCCATAAAAGAGGCAGGCGGCACCGCGATGAGTAAGGGGCTGGCCGTCGGCTTGAGCGAAGCGATGAAGGCGCAGGGGCAGGGGGTCGTATCGCGCATCGTAGTGCTTACCGATGGGCAGACATGGGGCGACGGACAGCAGTGCATCGAGCTTGCGGCCCAGGCCGGTGCAGCGGGCATACCTGTGACCGCTCTAGGTGTGGGCGCTGAAGAGGACTGGAGCATCGAGTTGCTGGACGCAATCGCGAGCGAGAGCGGCGGCAACGTTGATTATATCGCCAATCCTGACGAGATAGCCGGCACCTTCGAGAAGACTTTACGAGCTATGCAGGCAACCACCGCGCGCAACTCTGCGCCTTACCTTCACGCCTACCGGCGGGGTAGCGGCTCGCACAGTGTACAGGGTTGCGCCGGTTATATCCAGGCTTTGGCCCAGCGTCGAGCCCGCGGGGCCCGGCCAGACGGAAGCCGTCGCGCAGCCCCAGACGAGCGGCGCGGCCACTTCCCTCACCCTGCCTCTGGGCGACATCCAGTCGGCTGACGGGCAGACGCTTCTTTACGAGATAGTGATACCGGCTCGGAAGCCGGGCAGCTATCGCCTGGCCCACCTTATGCTTGAATATGAAACATCAGACCCCGGCCAGACCAAAGGTGACACCGCCATCGACCTGGTTGTAGGCTTTGCCACCGGAGCAGGCACAGGCCCGGGCAATCCAAGGGTGATGAACAGTGTGGAGAAAGCGACCACGTTCAAGTTGCAAACAAGAGCGTTACAAGCCAGTATGGTAGGCGATGTGGAGGGGGCGACGCGCAATCTGCGCGCAGCGGCCACTCGCCTTTTGAACCTCGGTGAGACCGATCTTGCCGAGGCGGCGGAAAAAGAGGCCCAGAAGATCGAATCCGAAGGGCATGTAAGTGCCGCGGCTACCAAGAAGCTAACCTTTGAGACTCGCAAACTGTCGGCTGCAGAGACGGCGAGACTTAAGGAATGATGAATTCGGAATTTGGAATGCGGAATAACGACGCATGTAAAACGTGACAAGCAGTAAACAATAATCGATATTCCGCATTCCGAATTCCACATTCCGCATTCGGGCAGGTGCTCAACGGCGAGGACTTGCGAACTTATGAATAGTATGCTCAAAGACGGGCTGCTCTCCGCAGCCGGTAATTCAATATTGTCGGATCTGGCACCTACCGTTGTACTGGTGCCCATGCTAAACACGGGCCACGCGGCGGAGATACTTCAGCTTGCAGGGATGCTGGTGGGACCAACAAGCGGCGACAGTCCCCTGTCCATTCATGAACTGATGACCGACGACCGGCGATACCCCGTCAATCCACAATCCGCAATCCGCAATCCGCAATTGGAACGCCTTCCGCGCATCGTCGTCCTGAGCGTGGTGGAGGTGCCGCCGGACGAGCCTCTGACGATGGGCCTCGATATGGCGCGCTCGTATCGCGCATTGCTCGACTTCTTGCCTTCCGAGGTGGAGTTGGAAGGCCGGAGGGCGCGAGTGGACCGGGTGGTGAAAGTGGCGCGCGACGTAGCGGGGGCCATACACCAGGCGGCTCGTGACGAGCGTGCAGACACGATGCTTCTCTACTGGAAAGGCTACGCACGCGAGCCGAAGCGCCACCTATACGGGCGCATCACCGACGCTGCTCTCAAGAACCCCCCTTGCAACGTTATTCTCGCTCGCCTGGAAGGCTGGCGGAAAAGCAGGCGCGTCTTCCTACCGGTGCGTGGCGGTCCAGCGGCAGAGCACGCGCTGCAAGTAGGCATGTCGCTCGCCGAGCGCATGAGGCTTCCTGTAGCGGTGATGCATAATGTGCCGGCGAGCACGGACGAAGGACGGGCGACAGACGACCAGTTCCCGGCCGGCGATGACCCGGAATAATCCGCAATCCGCGCAATCCGCAATTGACGCAGGTAGAGGCTCTGGGAGAAGAGCCTTATATCGTGTTCAACGAGCAGATGCAGCAGATGCGCGAGCATGTAACGGTGCCGGTGGAGAGCATCCTGACTCGACAAGCCGACCCTGTAGAGGCTTTGCTGGGCGAGACCCGCCCTGATGACCTCCTCATCATGGGCCTCCCTTCCCCGGTAGCGCGTGGCGAGCAGCGAGCGGCGACCGATATTGGCTTGAATGACGGCCGCCGTCCGGCGGAAAGCTCCGTAGCCATGCGCGTGTCGCAGGTAAAAGGGCCGCCGATGCTCCTTGTGAGCACTCCTGCCTCGATCGACCTGGCGGGGTATAGTCGCAAGGTGAGGGCCGGGCGCTCCGGGAAGCATTGGACCGATATGCCGTTCGAGCACTGGTTCGTGGAACATACTTATCACGGCGACGAGTTCAAAGACCCGGAAGAGTTCTTGAGAGCCAAGCAGGCAAGCGGCCTCACCCTGAGCATTGGGGTGCTGACCTCCAACGACGACAAACACATTTATTCGGTGCTAACCGGCCTGAAGCGTGTGCTGATGGAGATGCACCCCATTGCCGACCAGATAGTGGTGGTGGATGCAGGCTCAACCGACACTACTCTTGAAAGAGCGCGAGACCTGGGAGTGGAGGTATACCAGGCGAGCGAGATAGTGCCCTCGCAGGGCGACCTGCATGGTCGGGGCGAGTGCTGGTGGAAGAGCCTTGCGGTGATGCGCGGAGACATCCTTGTATGGCTGGACCCTCGCGCAAAGCGGTTCCACCCCAGCACTGCGCTTTCGCTGGCGGGGCCACTGCTGCGCAATTCGGGGCTCCAATTGGTGAAAGCTTTTGGCCAGGCCGAGACATCAGGCATTGCGCGCTCGGCTAACCAGGGTAAGGACGAAGATTTCGCAGTCGCGGACATGAGCTGGGGAGACTTTATCGTGCCGCACCGCGATTCAGGTGCTCTCTCTGAGAAGGTGCGGGTGCAGGCTCTGAAGCCGTCCGACCTTGCCTCCCTTTCGGCGGGGCAGATCGCAATGCTGCCTCCGCGCACCCTCTTGCAGGTGCTCAGCCCTTCGCTGGCCGCGGTGGTGGCCCCCTTCAGCCGCGATCTGTCCGCCAGGCGCGACACAATGCTGGGCATGCCGGTGTTCGCCGGGGAGAATCTTGAGCTGGGCCTGCTTCTCTCCGTGGCCGCCCAGTACGGCACCAACGCCATCGCCCAGGTCGAGCTACAGCATCACCAGCCGAGCCTCCCGCCGCCGCCCGCTGTCAGAAGCGCCATAGACATCCTCCAAATCATGGCCCGCCGCCTGCAAGACCCCGACATGCGCCGCTGTGCTGCCGAGATCGCCGAGCGCCTGCAAAAAGAGATCGAGGGCAAGCACGTCTCAGCGCGGAGCGACTCCGCCCCAAGCATGTTCGAAGTGCGCGCCCTCGGGCCCGTGGAGAGACCGCCAATGGGCAGGGTTCTCGCCGGTTGAAAGAGATCGCCCCAATTTGATTTATGCTCGCAAGGTGTAGAATACCAATCAAGCAAACAATGGAAACGAAGTCGGACGCCACCTCGCGACCGTTATTTCGATAACATTGGTGAAGCTGTGATTGACCAGATTTGTCAGGCCGGTGCAGCCGCCATCTGCCCTTGCGCAGCGCGAGAGCCTGCGAGCTGCCAGACGAGTAAGCCCGAGGCAACAGCCATCAACAGCACGCTGGGGATGACCACGTTGGCAGGGTAGGCCAGCGTGAGGGGAGCGAGGATATAGCCTACTGCGAGAACGGCAAGCCAGATACGCGAGACAGTTTTGCTCCAGAGGCCGGAGGTGGCGTAGGCCCCGATTATCCAGGCCGGAAAGACCAGCAGAGTGAGATCGTGCGGGTTGAGGTGGAGAGAAGTGAGCACCGCCGCGATACCCGTGAGCGCCCACAATAGGTCGCGACGGGGCAGGTAGCCGCGCTGGACTTCGGGGTCGCTCTCTTCTTCGTACTCGTAGTCGGACGAAGCCTGCGGTCGCGAGCGATACCAGGCCCACGCCAGTAACAGAAGCGACGCGAGCGATAGCAAAATAAAGAGGGGTGTCACGAGCCCAGGCGCCACGCCACCCAGCAGGTTTGTGAAGAAGCCGCGCCAGTTGTGCATGATGGCTGGGTCGATAGCGCCTGTACTGCCCCAGCCTGCCACTCCCAGCAGCAGCTTTATATAGTCAAAAGGCCAGCCGATGCCCAGGAGAGGCATGGCTGCCAGGCTCATCCCGGCCAGCACGCTCACGAAGACGCCAATGGCTCTCCAATGCCGCTCCAAAACCAGCAAAAGCAGCACGGCAGGCAATATCTGCGGCTTGAGGGCCACGAGCACGAGCGCGCCACCGGCCCAGCCATCTTGCCCGCGCTTGAGCGAGACGTAAAGCCCGCACAGCCCCAGTAGCACGAGGGCCGAGTTCTGCCCCAGCATCAGGCCGCGTATAAGGGGCAAGTAAGAGCAGGCCGCCATGCTCAGCACCCAGCCGACTGGGCGTGCCACCGGCAAAGCGCCGTCCATCAGGCCAAGGGACATGCCGATAGCGACACCGCAAAGGAGGGTCCAGAGGGCGAACACAATGGGATAAGGGAGGTTCATGAAAGGTGCTATAAGGAGCGCCTCGAACGGCATGTGGTTGTAAGGGAGGATCTCGCTGGTGGCGAGGGGCGGGCGATAGCCGTCGAAAATGCTGTTTTGGGCGTCACGCTGCACGTCGAGGTTGTACAGTTGGGCGGCGTCGCCATTACGTATCACCTGCGCTCCGGTGAGAGTGGAGATGAAGTCGATGGGGCCGCGCTGGGCGTTGCCGCGGATGTAGCCCTGCGGGCCGCCCGTGTCCTGCACGTTTTGCGCCCAGAGCAGCAAGTAGCCCACGATAAGGGCCAGGGCCAGGGCCACCACCATCTTTTGCAGGAACGTCCAGCCGCCAACAGGTCCCGGGCGCTCGTCGTCCCTGGAACCGCTCTGCTCCTGCTCGGCCTGTAGCTTACGCTCAAGCTCTACGGGGTCGATGACCGGCCCACTTGAGTGCCTAGCGCGCAAGTTGCGGCTCCCTTTTTTCCTGGTGGGCGGTCCATGCGGCCAGCACCGATTGCAAGAACAGGCGTCCATCGTCCCCGCCAAGCAACGCTTCGGCTGCTCGCTCGGGGTGGGGCATCAGGCCGAGCACATTGCCTGCCAGGTTGCATACGCCCGCGATGGCCCGCGACGAGCCGTTAGGATTGGCCGATGGATCGGTGAAGCCCTCCGGAGTGCAATAGCGCAGGACGACCTGTCCGTTCGCTTCGATCTCGGTGAGGGTTTCGGGGTCGGCGTAGTAGCGCCCTTCGCCATGCGCGATGGGCAGCCGCCAGACGGTCCCTTCGGGCACGCCATCGAGCAGCGCGCACGGTGATTGCTCTTTGGCTACATGCACCCACCGGCATGCGAAGGAGAGATTGCCGGTTGATCTATCAAAGTTCCTTAGCAGCGCCCCCGGTAGGAGGTGGGCCTCAGCGAGCACCTGGAAGCCGTTACAGATACCCAGCACCCACCCACCCGCCTCGGCGTATCGTTTGACCGCCTCCATAGCAGGAGTGAAGCGGGCTATTGCTCCCGCTCGCAGGTAGTCGCCGTAAGCAAAGCCGCCCGGCAGGATAACCAGGTCGTAGCGCCTGACGCTCGTCTCGGTGTGCCAGACGATCTCCGCGTCCTGCCCAAGTACTTCGCTCATAGCGTATATGGCGTCATGGTCGCCGTTCGAGCCTGGGAAAACGACTACTCCTACTTTCATTGGTGGGTTCTCCTGGAGGTGCTTACTGCTTACTGCTTAACCATGGTTGTATCGTGCTCGTGCTGAGTGTGCCTGGTCTGATTTTATCATATTGGGCAGAGGTTCGTGAGCGAAGCGCGCCGGGGTCTTGCGGGGTGAAGCAAAGCCGGTGCCTGGTGAGCCACGATGACCTTGCCATTCTGAGTGCATCGCCGGCTATTTTATTGGGAATAAGAGAGCCCCTTGCCTTTGTCATTCCGAGCACAGCGAGGAATCACTGCAGGAGAGATGGCGCTTGGATCCGAGCACAGTACTCCCCGTGGTGATTCCTCGCTAAGCTCGGAATGACAAAAGAGAGGGCCCTCTTTCCTCCAACAATATAGTTGGCATAACACTCAGAATGACAGACCGCGGCCGCGCATTTAACCCAGCTTCCTCTCAATCTTGCCTGCTATCTCCCTGAATACCGCCGCTTCTCTCGCGTCCGGGGAGGCTTCGATCAGGGGGTGGCCGGCGTCTATGCCTTTGCTGATGCCGATGTCGAGGGGAATGCGGCCAAGGAGCTCAAGCTCCTCGTCCTGGACGGCCCATTTGCCGCCGCTGCGGTGGAAGACCTCTATTTTCTCGCCGCAATGGGGGCAGATCAGGTAGCTCATGTTCTCGACAACTCCCAGGATTGGGACATCTGCTTTGCGGAAGAGGCCCAGCGAGCGCCCGGCGTCCAGCAGTGATAGGTCCTGCGGGGTGGTCACGACGATCGCGCCGTCTATCCGCACCGTCCTTGCCAGCATACTCTGTGGCTCGCCTGTGCCGGGCGGAAGGTCTATCAGCAGATAATCAAGCTCGCCCCACAGCACGTCTTTGAGGGTGCGCAAAACCAGCAGGCCGATATAGTTCGGGTCGGGCATGACGGCTTCGGTCTCGCCCACCAGTAACCCGATCGACATCACGCGCAATCCATATCGCTCCAGCGGCTTGATATAAGGCGTGTTGTCGGCGCGGCCAATGGGCGCGGTGCCGCTGGCGGGTTTGCTGCGTCGAACGCCCAGCATGATCGGCACGTTCGGCCCGTAAACGTCGGCGTCGAACAGCCCAACACGCGCCCCGTCAAGCGCCAGAGCGAGCGCCAGGTTCACTGTCACAGTAGTCTTACCGACGCCGCCCTTCCCGCTGGCGATGGCTATGATACGGCGGACATTAGGGATTGAGGTAGGCATGGGGGAATGCGGAATGCGGAATGCGGAATGCGGATTACGAATTGCGGATATTGCTTACTGCTTACTGCTTACACCAATAAAAATCTTGGCGGCCCTTGGCGGATCTTGGCGTCTTGGCGGTAAAGACTAATCCGCAATCCGCAATCCGCAATCGGTTTCATTCTTCTACAGATGGGAACAGCTCTACTTCCTGCACGTCGAACGCATAATCTTCGATGACCGGGTTAGCGAGGAGGCGCTGGCACATGGAGTTGACCACCAATTCGGCGGCGTCGTGGTCGTCGGCAGTGAGATAAAGCTGGATATACTTGCCTGCCCGCACTGTATTGACGCTGCTGTAGCCGAGGTTGTGCAGCCCATCGCGTATCGCCAGGCCAGGCGGGTCGTTCACGACCGGCTTGAGGGTGATTCTTATATTAGCGAGCCATTTTTGCATTGTTCCTCGTTGTCAGTTGTCGGTAGACGATGGGCAGTGAAGCGCAAAAACGTAAACCGTAAACCATGATAAATTAAGTGATCTCTGTATACTCTGTGCACTCTCTGATTCAAACCCATAAAAACCTTAGTGATCTTCGTGTCCTTCGTGCTCTTCGTGATTCAAACCCATAGAAACCTTCGTGATCTTTGTGTCTTTGTGGTTCAAACCGTAAAATCCTTGGCGTCTTGGCGTCTTGGCGTTGAAATAAAATGGTCGTCTGTCGTCGGTTATCCGTCTACTGACAACCGACAACTGACAACTGACAACTCGTCAAGGATATAACTCTCCCTGCAAGTCGCGGCGTGTTATACGCTTGTAGGCTTCGAGATACTTTTCGGAGGTCTTCTGGACCACGTCGGAGGGGAGGGCGGGGGCCGGGGGCTCACGGTTCCAGCCTGAGATGGTGAGCCAGTCGCGCACATACTGCTTGTCGAGGCTCAGCTGAGGGCCTTGCAACCTGTATTTGGCTACTTCCCAGAATCTGGAGGAATCGGGTGTGCCAAGCTCGTCTATCAGGATCAGCTCGCCGTTGAGGAGACCGAACTCCAGCTTGGTATCGGCAATGATGATGCCCTGCTGGCGGGCCTGCTCGGCCATTGCCTTGTAGATGCGCATGCTCGCGTCGCGCAGTTGCACGGCGAGCTCCTGCCCGACCATGCTTACCATCTGATCAAAGGTGATATTTTCGTCATGGCCGTTTTCGGCTTTGATCGCGGGGGTAAAGATCGGCTCGACAAGCTGCTGGCTTTCATGCAACCAGTCGGGCAGCTTAATGCCCGCCGCTGTGCCGTCTTTGTTGTACTCGCTCCACGCAGACCCGGCCAGATAGCCTCTCACCACGCACTCGATATCAATTCGCTTGGCCTTCCGGACCAGCATCGAGCGACCCCAGATCTGGTCCTGCTGGGCCTTCGGCCATCCGCGCCATTCGAAGGGGAAATCGCGGGGCCTGGCGCTGATAAGGTGATTGGGCACCAGCGGCTCGGTCACGTTAAACCAGAAGGCCGAAAAGGCCGTCAGCACCTGTCCCTTCCAGGGGATGCCTGTGGGCAGGATCGAGTCGTAAGCCGAGATGCGATCGGTAGCCACCATGAGAAGGCTGTCGCCCATATCGTAGGTGTCGCGCACCTTGCCCCTGTGGAAAAGAGGCAGAGGCAATTCCGTCTGTGTAACAGGTCTGTTCAGCATGGGACGATTATATCATTAATTGCGGAATGCGGAATGCGGATTTACCATTAACTCACCGCAGAGGCGCAGAGCGCGCAGAGGTTCGCAGAGATTCTTTATGGTTATTGGGGGTGCAGGGGTGATGTGCGCAGGCTTATGGTTGCGCTGTGTTCAGTTACAGGTGATCGCCAGAATCTGCAGCCGGGACGATTATATCATGACACGGCTAGCGGTTGCGCTATTGGCCGCAGCCCTTTTGTTGACGGCGGGAAGCCTACGCCCAGGGCCGTGCCGAGAAAATCACGGCTGTGAGGCTTGTAGCTGGGCCTGCGATGGCTCGGGCGGCTGCTGTACCGTCGTGCAGGAAGGTGATAGCAATAGGCTGGCCGAGGCGGTTGCCCAGGGCCTCGGTAAACCAGGTTTCGATATCTGAGGGAAGGCGGTGTAGCTCGCTGTAAAGCCCGCTCTGGCTTGAACTCGGGGCGACCGTTGACCATGTAGCTCGCTATAGCCGCCACTATCCGGGGCGAGAGATCAAGGCCGGATCGGACGGCCTGCTGCCAGGTGTCCGCCATCGTGATTACCATCTGCTCTGCCAGACTGAGGGCTTTGTTGTACATATATTCTTCCCCCTCTTCGCCGGCAACAGGTTCTGCTCTCCGGACTGCTTGCCTGGGTAGCACTTTCAATGAGGTGAGTGTCCCGTCGTTGTAGAAGGCGTGTGCACGCTTGGCGTAGGTGCCGCCGAAGTCGAACACAAGCATGGCCCTGTTATCGGTGGGTGTGCTCCTGGCCGCTCCGATCAGGGGCAGCAGGTAAGGGAACTCCGACAGCGAAACGGTGCAATCGTATACATACGCGCTTTCGAGAGCCTCCTGGGCATATTGCACGACTTGTTGGCCCAGGTGACCGCTTACCAGCCCACCGCCCAGCCGGATCTCACGTATGACGGCCCACTGTTGCCAGTAGGAATCGTCCCATTGTGGGCGCGCTTGCCTGTTTATCTCGTCACCTCGTTTCAGAGTGGCGATGAGATATCCTAAGCGGCGGCCGTAGCGCCGGGCGATCGATTCCGCTGCTTGGCGTGCTGCTTTGCTCTCCGATTCGAAGCAGTGGTCGAGCAGCAAAGGCAATTGCGAGAGGTCGGCATCGGGCAGCAGCAGTTGGCCGGCTTGCTGCCCGATGCACTTTGCGAGCGCGCCGGCCGAGAGGAGGTCGAAGGCGAGCTTGCCTTTGATATCTTCCTCTCCCAGCCGCACGCCCGGCAGATCCACGATTCGCACGCGGTTGAGCGAGGCGTTGGCTGTGAGGTTTTGCGGGTCCAAGCTGACTATTTGAACCAGGCGACCATATCGTCCTTTGTGCGGGCCTTGAACTCGGCCAGTTGGTCAAGAGTTTCCAGGGCGCGGGCATAGCTCATCTCGGCGACGCCTTGCAGGTGCTCGTCGTAGAAGGCTACGATGTCCGGGCGCAAGGAGGCCGGAAGCTGGCCTGAGGCCTCGACCAGGAAGCCGGTCCACATGTCGCCCAGGTTGCGTATAGTGGACCAGTTTGTTTTCACATAGTTCCAGGCAGCCACTTTGGCGTGCGGCAGGCTCAGCATTACTCTCAGTACGCGGCCTATGGCTTCCTGGGGAATCGTGCCGTCGTCCAACAGACGCAGGGTGGCATCGACAAGCTCGGGGGCCTCAAATTCGGGCAGACTATAGAGGTAGCGGTTAGTCTCCTGAGGAGAGGCCGCGGCGTCGCGCCTGGTTTTATATATCTCTACGTAGCGGTCGAAGCGGGTACGGTCGCCATATTGCGCGGCGGCAGCCACAAATAACCCTGCCAGGTCGGCGCTGACGGATGCAGGGTTCTCTGCCTCGCGGTCGGCCCAGGTAGTGGCCTGTCTGATGGCTTCGGGCGTATCGGCGATGGTTGCCATGGCGTCTATAAGGGCGATGCGGCGCTGGATCACATCCTGCGGCTCGCCCTTACGCGGCTCGTAGCCAACCTCGTCCATCTGCTCTTTGAGGCGTTTTCCTACCCATACCTTGAAGTTTGCGATGGCCTGCCGGTCGCCCGCCTCTTTGAGGAGAGTGTCGACGGCGTGCAGTCTGCTCACTACGTTGTCGAGGATCGTGTAATCTTTGAGGCTCATCATGGCGGAGAGCACGTCGAGGAAGGCAGTTATCTTCTGCGTGCCGTTGCGAACGAGCGCCCACTGGTCGGCCAGCAGGCCGGCTTGCTCGACCGGCAAGAGCTTGTCAAGGTCATCGAGAAGCTCCTTCAGAATAGGTCCGTCCAGGTGCTGCCGATAGAAGCCGATCTCCTGGTCGTTGCCGTAGAGCCACTTTAGCCGGCCTTGCAGAGGCAGCGGCACGACCGTTTCCGGTCCCACTATCAGCACGCGCTTTTCGTGTGTGCCTGCCGCGTCTTCGTAACGGATGATTACCGGCGCGTGCCAGACCTGGGGATCGCCCGTGGCGGTGGGGGAGGAATAGAAGCGGCGCTGCGAGAGATGCAAATTGGCGTCAGCGCCGGCGCCTTCGAGGGTGAACGTTATCATAGGGTAGCCGCTCTGGGAAATCCAGCTTTGCATTATCTCATCGACAGGTAAGCCTGACGCGCTGGCAAGGTGTCGCCAGAGGTCGCCCCCGGTGGCGTTGCTCTCGGCGAATTCCTTGATATAGGCGCGCAAACCTGTCCGGAAGGCATCTTCACCCAGGAAGTTTTCGAGCATACGCATCACCGAGCAACCCTTCTGGTAGGTGATTGCATCGAACATCTCGGTGGCTTCGTCGGGGGTCTGCACCCTGGTGTAAATGGGGTGAGTGCTTTCGAGGGCGTCTGCAGCGAGGGCGGTGAGCTTGCCTCCCTGCGCGTCGTTCCATATCTTATATTCGGGGTTGAGGGCGTTTACCGCTTTATACGACATCCACTCGGCGAACGACTCGTTGAGCCAGAGGTCGTCCCACCAGGCCATCGTGACAAGGTCGCCGAACCACATGTGCGCGGTCTCGTGGGCGATCACGTGGGCGATGCCCTTCTCCGCAGCCCAGGAGGCGGTCTGCGGGTTCATGATGAGCGCCGACTGAACGTAAGTGACCAGCCCCGCGTTTTCCATTGCACCCGCCGCGAAGCCGGGCACGGCTATCTGGTCGTATTTATCGTAGTGGTAGGGAGCCTGAAAGTAGTCCTCGTAGAAGGGGAGTAATCTTTTCGTGAAATCGTGGGCGAAGCGGCCCATATCTTCCTTGCCACGCATGGCCCACACCCGCACAGGGATACCGTTAACCGTCTCTTCCTGAGTGCCGGCGATGTCCCCTATCACGATAGCGCAGAGGTAGCTCGACATCAGCTTCGTGGGCGCGAAAGTCCATACCTTCGATTTGCCGTCTGCGGAGGCCTCAGCCGATACGAGCGGACCGTTAGTGAGCACGGTGTTTTCGGGATCGGTGGTGATCTTCCAGGCGAAGTGAGCCTTGAAAGCAGGCTCATCCCAGCAAGGGAGGATCTTGCGCGCATAGGTGTCTTCGCATTGAGTGCAAAGGCACTGCTCCGGGCCATCCTTGGCCAGGTAGAGCCCCTCCAGGGTCGGGCTGATGCGGCCATCGTAGACTATGACGAGGGTCGCGTCGCCCACGGGCAGCGGCTGCCCAAACTCGATGCGGGCCATTTCACGCTCGGCGTCCTGGGTAATAGTGCCCTTGAGGGTGGCGTCGCCCGCCGTGAGGGTGGCTTCGTTCAAGGTGAGCAGCTCGTGAGCATGTAGCTCTATGCTGCTACGCCCTTCGCGAATATCTAATTGGATTGTGACTTTGCCCGTAAAGGTGGGTCGCCCCACGCGGGCGTCAAGCTCGATGTCGTACCGGCCCGGTAGCGCATGGTCGGGTAGCCTGTAAGCCCTGGGGTTTTCGATTGCGGTGGTCACGGTTTTCTCCTCTACATCTGGATTTGAGTTCCGGAAGCTCTATTGTATAAATGTCTAACCTGTGAGCAACAGTTCATTATAACACCCTCATTCCCTGGCATAAACCCTTCCGGCCCCTCTCAGCCATTTTATCGTGCCGTCTCGCCCGCGCAATATCTCGATGCGGAGGTCTTTCATAGGCTCGTCCAGCACGACGATGCGGTCTTTTGCGTAGAGTGCAGCGCGCATCGGCGGGTCGGCAGGCGGCAGCTCCTGACCTGGGAGGCCCATCTTCGGTATATCGATCACCCAGAGCTTGCCGTCCTGCAAGTAGAGCTGAACATCGTCTGTGAAATAGGTATAGCGACCTGCGTAGACCGCAAGCTCTTCTTCGGTGCTTTCGAGCGGCGGGTGTTCCTGATCCCTGGCACCCAGGTAATGTTCGAGTGCCCAGGCCACGATGTCGCGGTTGAGTGAGCGGCCCAGGTCGGCGTTTGCAAGGATGGTGATGGCGAAACGACGGGACGGTACCATATGGAAGGCCGACATCTGGCCGTTGGTTGCGCCTCCATGCCTCAGCAGCTTCATGCCGTTGCCCAGGTCACGCATGAACCACGTGATACCCACTCTCTCTTCGTTAGCGGCCTCCACTGCCGGTGTTTGCATGAGGGCCATCGATTGAGGCGAAAGGATGCGTGTGCCGTCCTCGGCAGTACCGTCGCCCATATGGAAACGGGCGTAGCGCAACTGGTCTTTCACCGTGGAGATGATGCCACCCACCGGCGATGATGTGCGCGGCAAAGCCCAGGGCCGGGCTATTTTGGTGGCCCATTTGCCACCTTCCTCGGGATTATTGTGGCCTATCGCCACCCGGTAAGTGATTACCTCGTGCGCGAAGAAGTACGACATGTTCATGCCGAGAGGGGCGAGCACCATCTCCTTCGCCGCCATTTCGTATGGCCGGCCCAGGATAGTCTGGATCACCAGGCCCGCCAGGTAGAAGCCCGCGTTATTATAGTGCCACACCTCGCCCAGTGGGGTTAGCTGATCCAGGCCCTCCATATTGCGCACGATCTTTTCGAGGGCGTCCTCGCCGGTGCCGAAATCGTCGAAGTAATCACCTATCCAGCCTCCTGTATGGGTCAGGAGATGGCGCATAGTCACGCGAGCGGCCACATCCTCTTCCATCAGGCGCAAGTCGGGCAGGTAGGTGCGCACCGGTGCGTCCAGGTCGATCTTACCCTCCTCGACCAGGCGCATCGCGAGGGTGCCCGTGACAGTTTTGGTAGTGGAGCCTATTTGAAAGAGCGTTTCATCGGTCACAGGCAAGGGGTTGTCAATGCTGGTGACGCCGAAGCCCGCTGTGTATTCCCGGTCGCCGTCGATCACGCCCACAGCCACCCCCGGCACCGAGAAGCGCTGCATGGCCTCCTTAATTTGCTCGCAAAGCTCATCGAACAATTGCGCACTGTGGGTTGTAGATGGAGGCGTGTCTTGATTCTGGGTAGCCTGGTCGCTGATCATGTGATTTCTCCTTACAGAATATGTCTGAGCACACCTAAAATAGCCTGTACTTTGTTGTAGAATTGAGGCAGCAAGACCATTTCTTCCGCGTCAACAATGGTGCACCATTGAATACTCCGGACCCCAAGAACCGCCAGCGTACTGATTTCTCACCAGTCATCATTTACTGCCTGTACGTGTACGTCTCCCTTTATTGGGGCTTCCGGCTACTGTTTGCACTGACCAGTAAAGTTGATGTTTATCTCGCAGAGGGCTCTCTCCTGGACGCGCTGACAGTGCTAAACCTCCTGGTTTTCATACTGATTAGCCTGTTAGCTTTCAAGACCTTCAACGGAGAAGTTGGCCTGGGGCGTCTTACCTTCTCCAGCGTAATTGCAGGTCTAGGCATGAGCTGGCTAAACTCCATGATAGTAATGCCTTCTCTAAATTCCTAGAAACCGGCAAAAAGACCATCAACGAACCAATAGCCTCAGTACAAAGTGGGGTCTTGTTGGTTGTTCTCACTATCGTATACGCATCGTAGACAGGTAAAGTTGCCTAATATATACTGGCCGTAATAAGGCGTGCGTAAATTGGGAAAGCGAGGGAAGTATGAGCACCAAAGCAAGAGCCACAATCGAAGACCTCTATCACGTGCCCGAGAACGGCAAGGCCGAGATTGTGAATGGGGAGTTAATACTGATGTCACCCACAGGGAGAATGCCTGGTCGCTCAGGAGGAGAAATCTACGCCAGCTTACGTGACTATGAGCGAAAAACTAAGAGTGGTGAAGCTTATCCTGATAACGTCGGTTTTGTTGTAAGGACACCTGAACTGCGCACCTTCAGCCCTGACGCAGCCTTCTTTTGGGGTGAGCCTACAAGCGATCCTGGAAAATTCATTGATGGTGCCCCTATCTTCGCTGCCGAGGTGCGAAGCGAAGGTGATTACGGCCGGGCAGCCGAGCGCGACATGGCGGAGAAACGCGCCGATTACTTTAAGGCAGGTACGAAGGTTGTATGGGACGTGGATGTGCTGAAGGAGATGGTCGTGCGGGTCTACAGAGCTGGCGATCCGGAAAATCCGAAGGTATACGTTAGAGGTGAGGTGGCAGAAGCGGAACCTGCGCTGCCGGGGTGGACGATGCCGGTGGACGACTTATTTCAGTAGATAATATTGGGAACTGCGAGCTACTGGCAAAATGAAGGCAAACTATGGACAGTTTCGATGATCTTCAAGAGGCACTCCAGGCCATAAGGCAGAGGGCACACGAGCATGGCCTCCGTATAGTGCAGGGGCCGCGCTTCTCGGCGAAAGGCAACAACTCTCCGGCGGTTGACTGGGAAGGAGAGTGGATGGAGTACCTGGAGGTAGCTGCTTCCGTGTCAGCCTCACTCTTGTATATAGAAGCGGACCCCTTCGACCTGGAGCGAGAGACACTGAGCCTTATAAACGGTCTAAAAGGAGCCAGGTTGCCGGCCGGGGATAATGAACAGACCTGGTTGTCCGGGCGTCTGATGGAAGTCACGAACGAGTGGGGAGGGTATAACAGGCGGCTGGGCTATCTGAGGTGCGCCTGGTTCAAGGAGGGGGTAGGGCATTACCTGTCGTTGAAGGCGGATTGGTATGTTGAGTATGCTGAGGCTGCACGCGCCGCGCTGGACGAGGCGGAGAACGTTGAAGCAGAAATGAGGCGCGTGCGAAGCAAAGAGGAAGCGGAGACGCGCCTGCACCTGGCATCGCAACTGGCCCGGCACGAGCGCTTTCCGGATGCCACGAATGACGATAAACGCCGGTATATGGCCGAGCAGCTATTCTCAGACAGCGACGAATATGATCTCAGGGAGATCGTCACCCTGGCTCAAATGGTCTACTGGTGGGAGGTTGAGCCGGAGCTACGTGCTGCAAAGGAGCAGAAAGCCCGCGACCTCTGGGCGAAAGGTGAATCTATCAGGAATATTGCTGCCATCTTGAAAATTCCTGAAGCGAAAGTGAAGAGCGCCATTGAGGAAGGTGACACAACAGATTCCGACCTGGGGTGGTAGATGTAGACCCATGGCTACCGGATGGTGGCACCGGCGCACTATTTCCGGTTTATTCTAATCCGGGTTCTCCTGCTTTTGCGCGTCAGCGCTCTCCTGAAGTCAATTCAACCGGTCGAATTGCCCGCTATATCGCTACCCTTCCAGGCCCACGCGCCTGTATGCCTCATCTATGTGTTCAAGATGGCGGTCCAGGCTGACCAGCTCTTTCAGCTTTTCGGGCGGGATACGCGCCTGCACTTCGGTCTCAGCGGAAATGCGCTCGATGAAAGACGGCCCGGTTTCGCCTTTAGCGTCAGCTTCCCAGACGGCCATCGCGTTGCGCTGCACTATCTTGTAGGCCACCTGGCGGTCGATGCCGCTTTCGGTGAGGGCCAGCATGATGGGCTGGGAGAAGATCAGACCGCCTGTCGATTTCGAGGTTGCGCTTCATGCGCCCAGGGTAGACATTGAGTGCGCTCATAATGCCGTCGAACTGGGTTAGCATATAGTCGAGCAGGATGAACGCGCCGGGGAAAGCTACACGCTCGGCTGAGGAGTGGGAAATGTCGCGCTCGTGCCAGAGGGCGACGTCTTCCATGCCTGTAAGGGCGAAGCCGCGCAGCACGCGAGCGAGGCCGCTGATACGCTCACTTTTGTGAGGGTTACGCTTGTGGGGCATGGCCGACGAGCCTTGCTGGGCCGCGCCGAACGGCTCTTCCACCTCGCGTACCTCCGTGCGGGCCAGGTGGCGAATCTCGGTAGCGAACTTGTCGAGCGACGATGCGAGCAGGGCCAGCGCGTTGAGCACGGCGGCGTGGCGGTCGCGCTGCACGATCTGGGTCGATACAGGGTCGGTGGCGAGGCCCAGGCGCTGGAGGGCGTCGTCCTCGATATCGGGCGGCACGTTAGCGTGGGTGCCCACAGCGCCCGAAATCTTGCCCGTGGCGATATCGTCGCGGGCGGCTTGCAGCCGGTGCAGGTGGCGGCCTATCTCGTCGTACCAGACGAGGATCTTGAGCCCGAAGGTGGTCGGCTCGGCGTGTATGCCGTGGGTGCGTCCAATCATCAGGGTGTGCTTGTGCTCCAGGGCCACCGCCGCCAGGGTCACGCGCACGGTCTCCACGTCCTCGACAATAACGTCCATGGCCTCTTTGATCTGTAGGGCGAGGGCGGTGTCCACCACGTCGGAGGAGGTGAGGCCGAGGTGGACGTAGCGAGCGGCGTCGGGGTCGGAGAGGCTGTCGGTGGCGGCCTTGAGGAATGCGATCACGTCGTGGTCGGTCTGCTTCTCGTATTCGTCCATTTTGGCCAGGTCGATCTTGCCTTGCCGCAGGATAGGCAGCACCTCGGCGGGCACTTTGCCCTGCCTGGACCACGCCTCGCACACGGCCAGCTCGACCCTCCACCAGAGGTCCACTTTGTGCTGGGCCGACCAGATTTCGCCCATTTTGGGGTTTGTGTAGCGGTCAATATTCATTTCAAGTACTTCTCCATCGAGAACAATGGCGTGCCGAACAGGTCCTGCGGGCCGCTGTTCTTTCGCTGGAAGCCGTAGTTTTCGTAAAGCCGGATGGCGCGGGCGAGAAAAGGAGTGGTACTGAGGTAAAGGCGCACAAGGCCGTGCTCGCGTGCGTAATTCTCTATTTGATCAAGCAATCGCTCGCCGGTGTGATGGCCCCTCGCCTCCGGCAGGACTGCCATGCTCCTTACGTAAAGCGAATCGCCTTTCGGCACTGCCGCTACTGTACCAATGATTGCGCCATCCAGCAAAGCAATCCACACAGGCCCTTCGTCCCACCGGGCTTCAATCTGCTCGGCGGTGGGAGTGGTCGCGGCGAAGCCTCCGGGCGTGTAGATAGGCTCGAACTCCACGAAGGCCTGGTGGAGGATGGCGGCTATGGTTGGGGCGTCGGAGAGAGCGGCGATACGGATGGCGATATCTTCTATCATGCGAACCTAAACAAGTTCGTCATAATCTTCCACTGGCGATATCGGAAGTCTCGTTTTGGTCAGGCATGTCCTGGCCTACTTTAGTGGGCAATCGGCCGGTAATTGTGCTAGCTAAGTTTTTTGTCCTGTGAAGGCGTCGATGTAAGGTCGCCCACCCCGGCCAGAGCGTCCAACTGCTCATCCTCTTTGCGACGCACGATCTTCTTCAGGCGGCGGCGCGTGGTGAGGAGGTAGAAGAAGGTAGGGAGGATGATTAGCTCGGCGAAGACGAGGGCGATCACGGCGGCGGTCATCTGGTTCTGCCAGATGAGGCCGCAGCCGAAGAATGTCGCCAGCACGCCCACGAAGACGAGCCAGCCGATCAGTCGTTGTGTTCTTGTGTTGGGCATCGTATCAATTGCGGATTGCGGATTGCGGATTGCGGATTAATTGTACTACTAATTCGTACCTTTAAGTTCGTACCTTACGTTTCACGTACTCTAATTGCGGGTAATAAAGCCGAAAATAGCCAACAAAGGGGCAGTGATGAAGGCTAAAGTGTACGCCAACATACGAGTGGACACTCGTGACACCAAGCCTGTCAGCGACCTGGACACCGGTTGTGCAAGGTTGAATACGGTGTTCAGCACCGAGAAGGCTGTTTCTACGCGCCGCCTTACCTTTCTCACCAACCGTCTGAACTCGGTGGGCCAGGGTGTGCGACTGTCTGTGCGTGGAACTGCCCGTAGGAACCCGGCCCTGATGAGGGCTTGAGGAGTACGCGTAGCTCCTGCCGCCCGTCGGTACCCATTATACGACTGCCCACCTAACCCAACCAAGCTGTAGGAATTCTCATAGGGTCCGCCCCCTGGCGTTTCCCGAACCGTTGTTTTCTGTCCAACTGAGGTCGGACGCCCATTATAGGCCGCGCCCGCCCGAATCCGGAGCGACGCAGTGACCACAAATCACTGAATCATGTGATGCGCGCGACCACTCTCTCACATATTCTTGAAGTGCGTCACCAACCCAATCGAAGACTGCCCCACTTGTGGGCTGCCTCCGACCACGCTGGCGAGGAAGACGCTGATCTTGCCCGCTGAGAAGATGGGTGTCGTGTACGGGCTCAAACGGAACATGGTGGGACAGTTTGATGTGTCCTGCCCGCTCAGCTCCTGGAGCCCCATATCTTGTCCCTTCAGGGGACGTACCAAACGAGGTGCAAGGCAATGGATACTAAGAACCGGTTATTTGGTAGGAATCGGATCGTCATGTCGTCTGCTGCGATATTGGGTGCGGCGCTCGGGCTAATCGTCCTATTTAATTTTGCCACGTTTCCCTCGGCAGATAACACAGCACAGGTAAATATAGCCGGCACAAACTTCGGGGCTGTAGCACAAGGTGGTCAGAGTGCACCGATGAATGTCACGGACGTGTCGGACGTAACCGCCTTGGAGATCAAGGGGATCAAGCCGCCCGGCCTTCCTGGCGAGCCTCCGGCCAGCCTCAACGCTACCGCCAACAACAGCTTTTTACTTGCGGCGGCCACCATCGCCACAAATAACGTATGGGCTGTAGGCTATTTCGACCTGAGCGGCAGTACTTCCCAGGAAGACACCCTGGTAGAGCACTGGAACGGTTCCACCTGGAGCATAATCCCAAGCCCCAATGCAGGTTCTGCGAACAGGCTCAGCGCCGTGTCGGCTATAGCCGCGAATAACATTTGGGCCGTGGGTAACTTCACTATTGGCGGAGTATCCCGAACGCTCATCGAGCGCTGGAACGGCTCCTCCTGGGCCATCGTCTTCAGTCCAAACGACGGCAATGCCGACAATGTTCTTACCGGCGTCTCGGCAATCTCAGGTAGCGACGCCTGGGCGGTTGGATACGTCTCTATCAACAGCATGCTACGCACACTCACTATGCACTGGAACGGCACGGTCTGGAGCATCGTCGCCAGCGCCAACTCGAGCACATCGACAAGCCAGCTTTCTGCGGTCAAGGCCGTGTCAAGTAGCGACGTGTGGGCGGCCGGCTCATATTTCAGCACTTCTCTGCACATCGTCCAGACATTGGTGCTGCACTGGGACGGCACGGTCTGGAGCATCGTGGCAAGCCCCAACCTAGGCACGAGCAATAACGCCCTTACAAAGGTTGACGCTTCATCGAGCACCCATGTCTTCTTCGTCGGCTGCTATACTAACGGGGCCAATGGCACCCAGGCGCTGGCTCTGATATGGAACGGCACCGGTTTCGTTCTCACCCCGCCACCCAGCCCAGGCCCAAACACGGTGATCGAGGGGATTACAGCCGTCTCAGACACGGAAGCATGGGGCGTTGGGTACTACAGCTCCGCGGGGGTGACGCGCAGCATGATAGTGCACTGGCTCAATAACGTGTGGAGCGCACCCGCTCGTGAATACCTCCAGCATCCTTTATGACGTGCGCTCAATCTCCTCCACCGACGTATGGGCTGTAGGTAGCGCACTAAATGGCAGCACAAACATAACGTTCACAATGCACTGGAATGGGACAGCCTGGACACCTGTGACCAGCCCCGGTCCGGCCAACGCCGTACTCTACGGTGTGAGCGCACTATCGGCCAGCGACATATGGGCTGTCGGCTATACATCCGATGGTGCCCTGACGAGCGCGCTGACCGAGCACTGGAACGGGAGCGTATGGAACGTCATACCGAATCCCGCGCCCAACGCGAGTCTTCAGTCGGTGGCGGCCAGGGCAAGCAACGATGTGTGGGCGGTTGGGAACAATATTGCCGGCACCGGGCTTGTAATGCACTGGAACGGATCCGTATGGAGCGTCATCGCGAGCCCCAGTCCGGGGCCCAACACGATCTATAGAAGTGTGACCGCAATTGCGGCCAACGACGCCTGGACTGTGGGGTACTCAGACACAGTGAGCGGCGAAAACGCGGATATTATTCACTGGAACGGCTCCGGCTGGAGCATGGCAGCCAGCATCGGGCTGCAGCATTATACAGAATTGTTGTCAGTAACCGAAATCTCCTCAACCGACGTGTGGGCCGTGGGCACAACAGGCACGTCAAGCACGACATCACCGCTGACGGCGCACTGGAACGGCACTGCATGGACCACCATACTTGGTGTGGGGGTAGGCATGAGCAGCGCTTTCGTCTCGGTGGCGGCCAAGGCAACGAACGATGTGTGGGCGGTAGGCTACTACTCTGCCGACGGCCTCGTGAATCAAACGCTGGCCGAGCACTGGGACGGCTCGCAGTGGCGCGTTGTTGCGAGTCCCAGCACGTCGGCAGACAGCGACTTCATGGGCGTGGCGATGGTTTCGAGCAGCGACGTGTGGGCCGTCGGATCCGAGGCGGTCACCGGCACAGGCGGGAGCCAGACGCTGGCCGAGCACTGGGACGGATCGCAGTGGAGCGTTGTTACCAGCCCCAACGCGGGCTTCAGCGAAAACTATCTCAACGCAGTGGCGGCGGTTTCAACGAGCAATGTGTGGGCGGTCGGCACCTACTTTGCCGGGAACAGCGACTTTACCAATGGCCTGGACCAGACCCTGGGCTTGCACTGGAACGGTACGTCCTGGGCTGTAGTCGCCACACCCTAGTGCAGGTTAGGAGAGGTCTTGTGCAAAGGGGATGCAGGGGAGTTCCCCTGCCGGGGCCGGGGGTGTCCCCGAAACTTCCTATTCCTCAATATCTTTCATGAACACGCATTAGCTTAAGAGTACAGTCCACGGGATGGCTCCGTTGCAATGACAGAATGGATAGGTTAGAGTGGCATCAACCGTCCAGGATTGTCAGCAAGCGGAGCCGAGCGCACGCCAGCGGAGCCCCGGTTCAAGCTCTTTAAGTGAGCATGGCCGATTCGGGAGCTTGTCCAAAGAGAGAGCTTCGAATCAACCAATTGCCTCTATTTTAGACAACCGGTACCTATCGAAAAGCCCACTATCCTCGCTACCGGCATTAGTGGAGCGCACAACAGCGCTTTCCCTATCTCCAGCCTTCCTGCTTTCCTGCAAAACAACCTGATATAATATATCCACTCCTGCGCAGTCCTAATGAGGCGCTGCTATCAGAGCGAAGAGTGGCTTTCTATGCAAAACCTACCGACCGGCACTGTCACGTTTCTGTTCACAGATATAGAGGGTAGCACCAGGCTCTGGGAGAAGCACCCCGACGTAGCCCGGGAAGCGCTTGCCCGGCACGACTTCCTGATCGAAGAGATTGTGGAGCGGCATGGCGGCAGCTTAGTACGTCCGCGAGGTGAGGGGGACAGTCGCTTCGCGGTGTTTGCGCGGGCTACGGAAGCCGCGGCTGCGGCAGCCGAGCTGCAAGCTGCCATGTATAACGAGCCATGGCCCCCGCCGGCGACCCTGAAGGTGCGCATGGCGCTGCACACAGGAGAGGCCGACCTTCGTGAGGGCGACTACTACGGCAGCGCGGTCAACCGTTGCGCCCGTTTGCGCAGCGCCGCCCACGGCGGCCAGACCCTCCTCTCGCAGGTCACGTATGCGCTGGTAAGCGACAGTCTGCCGCCGGGCGTTTCGGTAAAGGACCTGGGCGAGCACCGGCTCAAAGACCTCGTCAAGCCCGAGCGGATCTTCCAGCTTGAGCCGCCGGGCCTCCCCACCGATTTCCCGCCTCTCAAAACGCTCGATGTACGTCCTAATAATCTGCCCTTGCAGAGGAGCGCTCTCGTGGGCCGCGGGAAACTGCTCGATGATATCAGCAACGCGCTCATGCGGGACGACGTGGGCATACTGACCCTCACCGGCCCCGGTGGAATGGGCAAGACCCGGCTGTCACTGCAGGTAGCCGCAGACCTTCTCGAACATTTCGCGGATGGAGCATTCTTTGTACCTCTTGAGCCGGTGAACGACGCCGGCCTGGTGGCGTCCACGATTGCTCGCACCTTCGAGGTGCGCGAAGGGGGTGGGCGGCCCCTTCTCGAAACTCTCGAAGACTACCTACGCGACAAGCAGATGTTGCTCGTGCTGGACAACTTTGAGCAGGTTCTGGGCGCAGGGCCGGTGGTGAGCGGACTTGTGAAAGCAGCCCCCGGTCTGAAGGTGCTGGTCACCAGCCGGGCCAGGCTGCACGTTCGAGGCGAGCGCGAGTTTCCGATCCCGCCTCTTTCCCTGCCGGGCCCGGGAGAGCTGCCCACGCCCGAGGGGATGGCCCAATACGAGGCGGTACGGCTCTTTATTGAGCGCGCGGTCGCCGTCAAGCCTGACTTTGAAGTCAACAACGATAATGCGCCCGCCGTGGCCGAGATTTGCGCCCGCCTTGATGGGCTTCCGCTGGCCATCGAGCTGGCCGCTGCGCGCATAAAGCTGCTGCCTCCAAGGGCGATGCTGGCGCGCTTGCAGCACCGCCTGAGCCTGCTCGTAGGGGGCGAGCGCGACCTCCCCTCTCGCCAGCAGACGCTGCGCGGAGCGATAGACTGGAGCTACAACCTGCTCGACCAGGAGGAGCAGACGCTCTTTCGCCGACTTTCCGTGGCTGTGGGAGGGTGCACACTCCAGGCCGCGGAGGCCGTGTGCAATGTCGAAATGTTGAATTCGGAATCCGGAATTAACGCCAAACAAAGAGTTCAATTCAGAATTCAAAATTAAGAATTCAAGATTCCGTAGATGTGCTCGGCAGGCTGGAGTCACTGCTCGACAAAAGCCTGCTTCGACAGGAGGAGCAGGAAGATGGAGAGCCGCGCTTCTATATGCTGGAGACCATCCGCGAGTACGCGTCGGAGCGACTGTCTGAGAGCGGAGAGGTCGCGGCCGTCTCGCAAAGCCACGCTGCATTCTTTCTGGCGCTCGCGGAAGAGGCCGCACCCCAGCTGTACCGGTCGGGGCAGCTTGAGTGGCTTGACAGGCTGGAATTGGAGCACGACAACTTGCGGGCGGCGCTCGATTGGTTGCTTCAGAACGAAGCTGTGCAAACAGCCCTCAGACTTGCGGGGTCTCTATCGTACTTCTGGTGGGTACACGGTTACCTCACGGAGGGGCGCAAATGGCTGGAGGAGGCGTGCCACCTGTCCGCAGTAAAGGGAAACCAAACCGGAGAGTACGCCAGGGCGCTGCATGGGGTGGCCAGAATATGCCGCAGCCAGGGCGACCTGTCTTGCATGGCTACCTACGCTGGGGAAAGCGAGAGAATATCGCTGCAAATAGGCGACGAGCAGAACCTGGCATGGGCACGTGTGTTGCTGGCGGTATTGCAGCTAATGCGGGGTGAAGCAGCGGCCGCCCACGCGACGGTAGAGGAAAGTATCGCACTCTTCAGCAAACTCGGGAACGACGAGTGGGGCCGAGCTAGCGCAATGTTGCGATTTGGCATGGTGCTCAACAGCGAGAGGCAATACGAGCTTGCACGTGCAACCCTGCAGGAAGCGCTGGAGATATTCAGGAGGATCGGGGACCGGTGGGGCATAGCGCAGGCTCTGAACATCATGGGTGACATGGTCCGTATGCAGGACGACTACGGGCAGGCGGAACGATTCTATGAGGAGAGCCTGCAGCTTTTCCGGCAGATGGGTGTCAAGAGAGACATCCCGGCGTCGCTGCACAACCTTGGTCACGTGGCGCTGGCCACGGGTGATGTCAGCCGGGCCATGGCGTTCTTCACGGAGAGTCTGCTCTTGCACAGAGAGCTTGGCAACAAGCACGGCGTAGCGGAATGCCTCGCGGGGCTAGCCGCCGTAGCAGGGAAATTGCGCCGCCCGGTCCGCGCTGCACAGCTGTTCGCCGCGTCCTCCGCACTCCGCAAAGCTATGGGTGCGACAATGTGGGCCGCAGAGATGGCTGATTACGAGCGCAATCTCTCCATTGCTCGGGCCGAGCTAGACGAGCAAAGCTGGCAGCAGGCATGGGCTGAGGGGGAAGCTATGGATATGAACCGGGCTATCGAGTATGCGCTGAAGGAACCGGAGCCTTCTAGCAACTAGCCTTGTCCAATGGCTCGGCCCACAGCCCAAGCGCATCGTATGACGTAACAGCAGCAGGGGTGATTTCGTTCATCAGGTCGCGCTGCGACTTTGTATGGACGCGCAGGTAGTTATCCGTGAGGCCGCTCCATATTCCGCCCGCCTGGTTTTCCCAGAGGATAGGCAGTGTGCGACCCAACTGCTGCACGGCGTAGGCCGCTTCGGCTCCCTGGCTGATCTCCATCATTTGCAGAGTGCGGGCGTGGCGCACGTCGGGGTGGACCTGGCCTTGCATAGTGGCGGCGGGAGTGTTGGGTCGCTGTGAGTATGGGAAGACGTGGATCCTGGCGAACTCCATGCTCCTGGCGAAGCTGACGGTTTGCGCCCACTCCTCGTCCGTTTCGCCTGGGAAGCCCGTTATGAGGTCAGTGGTGATGGCGATGCCCGGCACTGCTGCGCGACACTGCCTCACGACATCCGCGAACTCCGCTGCGTCGTAATCGCGCTTCATACGCGCCAGAGTGGCATCGCAGCCGCTTTGCAATGGCAAATGAAGGTGCGGAGCTAGCCTGCCCATGTAGGCTGGATCGGTGAGGAGAGGCAGCATCATGACCGCATCGGTCGGCTCGACCGACGTGATACGCAGGCGCGGCACATCTGTCCGGTCGAGGATAGCGCGCACCACGCCGGGAAGATCGGGCGCTTCGGTGGGGTCACCGGCGGCGCGCTTGCGCTGCGCGTGGTCCTGCCCATACTTGCCCATATGCACACCCGTGAGCACGATCTCTTTGAAGCCCTCCGAAAGCCTTTCGTTCACCATTTCGACAGCCCGATTGGTAGGCGTCGAGCGCGGCATCCCTCGTGTGAACGGGATGATGCAGAAAGTGCAGAAGTCGTTGCACCCATCCTCGATCTTCACCATCGCCCGCGTGCGCTGCCGGAAGTCCGTATCCTCGTCGCTCGGAATGCGGAATGCGGATTGCGGATTGCGGAATGGTTCACCTAGGTCATCGACTGCCGGTGGTCGGTCGTCAACATTCCGCAATCCGCATTCCGCATTCCGCATTCGTTCAAGTACCAGCTTGAGCAGGTCGTCCTTCTCTTGATAGCCGATTACCAGCCCTACCTCGTCCATCTCCTGGAGGGTGTCGCGGCCCGATTCGGCGTAGCAGCCGGTGGCGACCACCAGCGCATCAGGATTAGCACGCGCCCCTCGGCGGAGCCACTGCCGGCTCTTGCGATCTGCCACGTGCGTGACCGAGCATGTATTGACGATATATACGTCGGCAGGTGCGCCAGGCGGCACGATGCGGAAGCCCGCCGCGCGGAAATCCGCGATAGCCTTCTGCGTATCGCTCTGGTTCACCTTGCACCCCAGCGTCACGAAAGCCACCCGCGGATTGCCGTCGTCTTGCTGCCGGACAACCGGCTTCTTATCCAGGAAGAGTAGTTCCGCCATAGTCAGGGAAATTATACCTTAAAGGGCGAAGGAGGGCCGGAGGTCGGGGGCCGGTAAAACGTAAAACGTAAAACGTAAGACGGAACCGCCAAGACGCCAAGATCCGCCAAGGTCGCCAAGGTTTTTATTGTTTACGCGTATAACAATCCTCTGCGATCTCTGTGTACTCCGCCGTTTCTGCGATTCACGCCCATAAAAACCTTGGTGATCTTCGTGTCCTTCGTGCTCTTCGTGATTCAAACCCATAAAAACCTTGGTGCTCTTGGTGTCTTTGTGGTTCAAACCGTAGAACCTTGGCGTCTTGGCGTCTTGGCGTTGAAGAAAGGAGTGGCCTGCTATCAGTTGTGTCATCACGCTGGGTATGGACCGCAGAATGGGTTATTATTAATCTGGAAGCAACATCGAAAGGTATCAAAGATGACAGTCGCACAAAGTAAGGCACGGGCGCGGAAGCGTGTGCCGCCTGGTCCGCCGGCATTGCCGGTTTTGGGCGTGGTGCAGTCGCTCTGGGTCAATTCGCTCGATTTCTCGCTCAATAATTTCCACCGTTACGGCGATGTGGTGCGTATTGACCTGTTCGGATTGACGGGCGCGGTATTGCACGGAGCGGAGGCCAACCGCTACATCCTGGTGGATGGGGTAGACAACTTCCTTATCGCTCCGCTGATCGACCGCGTGCACGCTCGCTGGATCGTGGGGAATGGCCTACTTTTCATAGACGACCCCAAGCACAAGCGAGAGCGCCGCCTGATAATGCCGGCCTTTCACCGGAAGCGCATCGAGGATTACCAGCTCGTGATGCGTGAGGCTACCACGCAGGTGCTGGACCGCTGGAAACCCGGTGTCGAGCTGGATATTGTGCGCGAGATGCACCGGCTGGCCCTCATAATCGCCGGGCGCACCCTGTTCAGCATGGACCTGGCGAATTCGGCCAGCGACCTCGGCCCGGCGGTCGCCACTGTAGTATCGGCGATCAGCGACCCATTCCATATCGGTCTGGCGCAGCTCCCCTTCGACGTTTTAGGCGTCGGAAAGGGCCGCACTTTGCGCCGGAGTCTCGCTCGCATCGACACCATCCTCAGCAAGATCATCGAGCGGCATGAGCGAGAGCACGACGATACGGGAGATGTCGTATCAATGCTGGTGGCAGCCCACGACGAAGAAGGCGGGCGTCTCACCGTCGAACAGATCCGCGACCATCTCCTTACTCTCTTCGTGGCGGGACACGAGACGAGCGCGAACGGCCTGGCCTGGGCCTTCTATCTCCTCGCGCAGCACCCTGCGGTTACCGCTAAGCTGCTGGAAGAACTGGACCGCGAGCTTAAAGGCGAGCCGCCGATGCCCGCCGACCTGGAGCGGCTGCCTTATCTGGAGCAGGTCACGAAGGAGGTGCTGCGCCTGTACCCGCCCGCGCCGAGCGCCAACCGCGTGGCCAAAGAGACCTTCGAGTGGCATGGCTACACCATCGAAAAAGGCGAGGTGGTGATCTATTCGCCCTACGTGAGCCATCGCATGCCGCAGCAGTTCCGCGAGCCGGGAATATTCCGGCCCGAGCGCTTCGACCCCGTGCATGGCGACCCTATCCCAAACTACGCCTACATACCGTTCGCCGCAGGGCCGCGCTCATGCATAGGCGCCCCTTTCGCTACAATGGAGATCAAGACCGTGATCGCGATGGTCCTGCAACGCTTCCGCCTCGACCTCATCCCCGGCCAGTACATCGAGTCCACCGTCCGCACCACTACCCAGCCCAAAGACCACATCAACATGCGCCCCTACCCCCAGGACGGCCTCGTAGAGCGTTCGCCCGCGCCTGTGACAGGGAATGTTGTGGGGGCGGTGAGGCGTAAAGCGTAAAACGTGAAACGTAAAGCGTGGGCGCGGCTTAGGTCCTGAATTTCAAGACCAAAGACGGCCAAACAGGGCATTTCGACATGGTATCTCAGACCTGGACCTTCGATAATCCTTGACCCGCAAGACTGAACCGAAACAAGCCGAAACATACACGTGCCCCTTATGCAGCGTGGATGCAAAGTTGAGAGTCGGTTTGGGAAAGTGCACCCAAGCAGCCTTTGTCATTCCGAACGAAGTGAGGAATGACAAGGGAAAGAGGACGCTCGAGCCACCAACTTTGCATCTGCCCTTGTTTGGTTCGCACGGTCAGTTGTGCACCTGCATGTGAGAGTGCTATCATTAATTGATGAGATCGCTCTTTATGATTGGTCATGCTCCATTGAAAGGTGGGTGATATAAAGATGGCGCTCCCGTTTCCGATGCCCCATAAGATGTTCACCGTTGAAGAGTACGAGCAGATGATCGAGGCCGGCATCCTCAAAGAGGATGATAGGCTCGAATTGTTGCGGGGGGAGATAGTCGAGATGGCTCCAATCGGACTTCAACATTCAGGTTGCGTGGCCCGCATTGAGTTTCTACTGCGCGAGCAGCTAGGCAGGAAAGCAATAATATGGGGGCAAAACCCTATCCTCCTCCCAAACAACTCTCTACCTGAGCCGGATGTGGCTCTCCTGACCTGGCGCGACGATTTCTATACGCAGAGCCGCCCGACACCCCAGGATGTACTCCTCGCCATTGAGGTGGCCGATACCTCGCTCGTCTCGGACCGGATCGGCAAAGTCCCAATCTACGCCGAAGCTGGCATTGATGAGGTGTGGATAGTCAACTTGCCGGAGCAGATAATCGAGATATACCGGCAGCCAGTGGGCATACGCTACACTAACGTTACAAAAGCAGTGCGAGGCGAGTTGCTGATCTTGCCCGCTAACCTTGGCGCATCCATGGCCGTCGCGGATATATTGGGCTAGTTCTAGCCTGATCTCCTGGCACAAGGGATGTGGAAAAGTGGAAAACTCTCATCCTCCTGGTATACTTAATCACCGGCCACTCAGCCGCTCTCACCTCAGCAGGAGTTGATGGCCCCTCACATGACAAACTCAATAGCCTCTGTTGTAGCTCCTATTCCGGATGACCTGCCCGAAGAGGAGCTATCCGGCTTGCTCTCCGAAGTGGGCCTCAACCGCGACGAATATCGCCAGTTCCGCGAAATGCTCGGCCGCCCGCCCAACAAAGTCGAATTGGGCATGGCGGGCGCGATGTGGAGCGAGCATTGTGGCTACAAGCACTCCAAGCCTCTCCTGCGCAGCTTCCCCACCAATGGCGCTCGCGTCCTGCAGGGGCCGGGCGAGAACGCGGGCATTGTTGACCTGGGCGACGGCTGGGCTGCTGCACTCAAGATCGAGTTGCACAACCATCCCTCGGCGGTCGAGCCTGTCGAAGGTGCAGCTACAGGTGTTGGGGGTATCGTGCGCGATATCTTCACGATGGGCGCCCGGCCCGTTGCCTTGCTCAACTCGCTGCGCTTCGGGCCGCTCTCTAACCCACACAACCGCTACCTCTTTGGGGGTGTTGTTGCCGGCATCGGCGGCTATGGGAACTGCATTGGCGTGCCCACAGTGGGCGGCGAGATCGCCTTCGACGAGTCCTATTCAGGCAACCCGCTCGTGAACGCCATGTGCGTGGGGCTATTGCGGGCCGACAGCGTGATGCGAGCCGTGGCCACGGGCGTGGGCAATTCGGTGCTCCTGGTGGGGGCCGACACGGGCCGCGACGGCATCCACGGCGCAACTTTCGCCTCCGACACCCTGGGCCAGGACGCCCTCGAAGACCGCCCTGCCGTGCAGGTGGGCAATCCTTTCCTCGAAAAATGCCTCATGGAGGCCTGCCTGGAAGTGCTAACTACGGGCGTGGTAGTCGGAATGCAAGACCTGGGTGCGGCGGGCCTCACTTCGTCCGCGGTGGAGTGCGCGGCGCGGGCAGGCACAGGTATCAAAATCGACCTTGCCCACGTGCCGAGGCGCGAGCGTGGCATGAACGCCTATGAATTAATGCTCTCCGAGTTGCAGGAGCGTATGCTGGTTGTTGTTGAGAAAGGCAAAGAGCCGGAGGCACGAGCGGTCTTCAAGAAATGGGGCCTTCACTCAAACGTGATCGGCCATGTGACGGACGATGGACTTGTGCGCATTTACGACGGCAAAATCCTCACTGCCGAGATACCGGCCACCCTGCTCGCGGACGAAGTGCCCATCCGGTACGTCACCGGCGAACCTGACCCACTTTTGGACGAGCGCCAACACCCCGATTGGGACGCCATTCTGCCCCACGAAACCGCCGAGACGAACTACAGCGGCGCTTTGCTCGACGTGCTGGCAGCGCCAAATATCGCCAGCAAAGAGCAGGTATATCGCACCTACGACCACACGATAGGCACGAATACGGTGTTACAGCCGGGCCAGGCCGACGCCGCGGTGCTCCGTATCAAGGGCACGAACAAAGGTATCGCCCTCACTACCGACTGCAATGCTCGCTACTGCTATCTCGATCCCTATGCGGGCGGCGCGCACGCTGTGGCCGAGGCCGCACGCAACCTCTCTTGCGTGGGGGCCGAGCCGCTGGCGGTCACAGACTGTCTCAACTTCGGTAACCCTGAGAATCCCTACGTCTTCTACCAGATGGAGAGCGCGGTCAACGGCCTGGCCGACGCGTGCAACGCCCTGGGTGTGCCTGTAGTGAGCGGCAACGTATCGCTCTACAACGAGACCGAGGGTGCGGCGGTGCTTCCGACGCCCGTGGTGGGTATGCTCGGCTTGCTGGACGACGTCGAGCGACGCGCTGGTATGGCCTTCCGGGCCGGGCTGACGGTCGCCTTGCTCTGGGCCAGGCATACGGGGGACGAGCCGTTCGGAGGTGGCGGACCTCTCCTGGGCGCGAGCCAGTACCTGGAAACGCGCTTCGGGCTGAAAGCGGGGATGCCGACTGCGGTGGATTTCGTGGTAGAACGGGCGGTGCAATATGTGGCCCGCATGGCTATACGCGAGGGAATCCTGGACGTGGCCCATGATTGCAGCGATGGCGGCCTCTCGGTGGCGATTGCGGAGGCTTGCATTGCCGGCGGGGTGGGCGCGCAGATCAATCTGGACGGATTGGAGACGATTTACCCCGGCTTACGGTCGGATGTCATGTTGTTTTCCGAGGAGCCATCGCGTATAATTATAGCTCTTCCCACGGAGATGTGGCCGGAGCTGAAGGAGCTTTCGGAAGCTATGGACGTGGGCCTCTTCCGCCTTGGTGCCACAGGCGGAGACACTCTCATCATCCGGCGCGGCGAGCGCACGCTTGTGGACTTGCCTGTTTTAGACCTCGAAGCCTCATGGCGGGGTGGCCTTACCTAGGAGTAGTGGCGTAGATGTCAATAGAAACAGACAAAGATCTATCTTCTCTAATGCTTATCGGCAAGATCGTAGGGCTGACGCTACGTAAAATGAAGGACCACGTCCGGCCCGGCATAACCACGGGCGAGCTTGACGCTATCGGGGAGGAGTTCATGAGCGCGCACGGGGTGCGCTCGGCTCCCATGCTCCTCGTCAATTTCCCGCGTGCCACCTGCATCAGCGTCAACGACGAGGCTGCGCACGGCATCCCCGGCAGCCGCGTGATACGCGAAGGTGATCTGGTGAAGTTGGACGTTACCGGCGAGTTGGACGGCTATTACGCCGACGCTGCAATTACCGTGGCTGTGCCGCCCGTTATGCCCAAGAAGCAAAGATTGTACGATTGCGCCAGAGTTGCCCTTTCCGAAGCCATCGGCGCGGCGAGAGCAGGCAGCCCCATCAACCGCATCGGGGCAGCCGCGGAGGCCCAGGCGCAAAGACGCGGCCTTCGTATCGTGGCCGAGTTAACAGGGCATGGGGTTGGGCGGTCCATGCACGAAGAACCCACCGTGCCGAACGTCTATCTGCCTTCGTTTCGCAAGCCTTTGACCGACGGCCTGGTGCTGGCCGTGGAGCCGCACGTCACAGCGGGTAGAGGTGGCATTCTGACGGCTCCCGATGGCTGGACGCTCAAGACGCGAGACGGCAGCCCGGTAGCCAATTTCGAGCATACAATCGTGGTCACAAAAGGCCGCCCGATTATCGTGACGGCGGCATAGGCTAATCTTGCATTGGGGGCGATAAAGTGGGTGAAATAATGACTTCCTATAACGAGGACGACAAGCTACACGAAGAATGCGGCATATTCGGCGTGTGGGCTCCGGGCGAGGACGTGGCGCGTTTGACCTACTTCGGCCTCTATGCATTGCAGCATCGCGGGCAGGAGTTGGCGGGTATCGCCACTACCGAAGGGCACTCGCTTATGCTCCGTACCAGGATGGGCCTTGTCGCTACTGCCTTCGACGAAGAATCGCTCGGCAAGCTGAGTGGCCACATGGCAATCGGCCATACTCGCTACTCGACCACGGGCTCTTCCAAGGAATGCAACGCCCAGCCCTTGCACCTTATCGATCCCAAGCTCGGCTGGATGGCGCTGGCCCATAACGGCAATATCACCAACGCCGTCCCACTCTATTCCGAGCTGGTGTCGCAGGGCGTCACGTTCCAAACGACCTCCGACAGCGAGGTGATAGGCGAGCTTGCCATAGCCTCCCATGGCAACGACTGGGCCACAAAGTTCCGCAGGGCGATGTCCAGGCTCACAGGCGCATATTCGCTGGCCCTCATGACCCCTACTCACCTGATCGCGGTGCGCGACTCCATGGGCATACGCCCACTCTGCCTGGGCAAATTGCCGGGCGGAGGCTGGGTGGTGTCGTCCGAGACGTGCGCTCTCATGACGGTTGGCGCGCAGTTCATCCGCGAAGTGGCCCCCGGCGAAATCGTGACCATAGGTGAAGAGGGCATTACATCCTACGCCGAGCCGCCGCGCGACGATCACAAGCAGGCTTTGTGCGTCTTCGAGTATATATATTTCGCCCGCCCCGACAGCGTGATCGAGAACATCCCCCTTTACCAGGCGCGCCAGAACATGGGCCGCGAGCTGGCCCGAGAGCACCCCACTGATGCCGACATCGTGATAGGCGTGCCCGACTCGGCCACCCCTGCCGCTATCGGCTACGCGCTTGAATCGGGCATACCCTTCACCGAGGGGCTTATCAAGAACCGCTATATCGGGCGCACCTTTATCCAGCCGCACCAGCACCTGCGTGAGCGCGGCATCGGCCTCAAGTTCAACCCTCTGCCCGAAGTGCTGAGCGGCAAGCGTGTGGTAGTCGTGGACGACTCGATTGTGCGCGGCACGACCACGAAGCCTATTGTGGAGCTTCTGCGCAAGGCAGGCGCGACCGAAGTACATGTGCGCATCCACTCGCCCGCAATGGCTCACCCTTGCTACCTGGGCGTGGATACCGCCCGCCGCGAAGAGCTTATTGCCCACAGGATGACCGTGCCTGAGATCGCCCGCCATATGGGGGCAGACTCGCTCGGCTACCTCAGCCTCGCGGGGCTATTCCGGGCGGTCAAGCTGGGTGGCGACAAGCTTTGCTCAGGCTGCTTCACAGGTAACTACCCTGTGCCGGTGCAATTGGAGTTCGTGGTCGACGGCAAGCTCTCGATGGAAGAGGCTGTAGCTGCCGGCTCACGCATCGCCCTCCAGCAGAGCCGAATGGAGCTTGACGTCGAGCAAGAAGAGATGGATCGCGACCGAGTGCCGATCGGGGCGGACCACTAAACGACGATAGCTCGCTTTGCTCATCGAAAGACGAAAGACGAAGGACGAAAGAAGCCAATTCCTTCGTCCTTCGTCTTTGGTCAAGGTTTCGAGCACTATGAAGATTGACCTTACCCATCTCGAATACGCGGCGCAGATAGCGGATGAAGCGGTGAAAAACGGCCCGCAACCTACCGCCTTGATCGCGGTAGCGAACCGCGATGAGACGCTCTGGACGCACGTTTCGCCTGGGGAGGATAGCGTGGGGCTGGATAGCATATTCCAGATCGCTTCGATCACCAAGCCTTTTGTGGCGACTGCTATCATGCGACTGGTGGAGGAGGGGAAGCTCGCTCTCGATCTGCCGGTGGCCACCTACTTGCCCGAGTTCGGGGCGAATGATAAGGGCCGCGTGACTGTCTGGCACCTTCTCACCCATTCGAGTGGGTTGGAAGAAGAGCGGTTCATGGCCGAGCTTCAGGGGCTTGCCCTCTCCGGCGAGCCATTGGCCCCCGGTTTCCTCTACGATGCATGCTGCAGGAGCAATCTCAACTTCGAGCCGGGCACCTCCTACCAGTACAATTCCCTTGCCTTCAGCGTGCTCGGTGAGCTGATTACGCGCCTGGGCGGGGAGCCCTACCCCGACTATTTGCGCCACCATATTTTCGAGCCGCTTGGTATGGCCGGCACCGATTTTGCGCCGGTGGAGCGTGGCCGGGCAGCACCCTTGCATGATTTCCACCCTGCGCGTTTGCTGGACGCCTTCAACGCACTGGCCATGCCCGGCGGCGGACTCTGGAGCACCGCTGCAGACCTGGTCACTTTCGGACAGGCATACTTGCGTGGCGGAACGTCAGCGGGCGGTTATAAGCTCCTTTCGCCCGCTGCCCTCAGCATGATGACTCGGCACTACACGAAGGGTGCCAGCCAATTCGTCACGAAAGCTCGTTTCGATTACGGTCTGGGCTGGGGCAAGCCCTCGTCGCCTCCTGATGGCGACCTCCTCGCTTCGGAGCGCGCATTCGGCCATGGCGGCACGTCAGGCACTCTGCTCTGGATCGATCCCGAATACGACTTCGTTTTCGTTTTCCTCTCGAATCGCTGGGACATGGTAGACCCGTTTGCTGCACGCGAGCGCTCTCTGAACGTGGTGTATGGAGCGATAAGCCGGTGAAACTTGGGGTACAGACAGATCACGTTTGAGATTTCCCAAGAAAATCTGCTTTGGTCAGCCCGCAGATATCGCCTATGCTTTCCAGGGCGATATCGGGATCGGGTTTGATGTACTGGGTAGGGTCCTGGGCGTAGTGGCCCTGCTTGACCCAGACAGTGGTCAGCTTGCTTCCTAATATCCCTTTGGCGTGGGCCAGGATGGTTTCTTTATCGTCCACGAGCACATAGTGATCGCCCGGGAGACGGTGCATCACGTCGGGAAAGCAGGTCTCTTTATGGCTGTAAATCAGCACGTCTTCAGGTCCGACCGCTTCCGCGAGGCCCGCTACTGCGATCTTATGAGGCTGGTAGACTTCATCTCCGTCCGACAGGATTGCGACCTCGCCCAGAGTGCTAAGGTGGCGGATAGCGGGCAGGCTGCCCGGATAGACGTACTGCTCGTAGGGCAAGTTGTTGACCACGTCGGCGGCACGCTGTGCGGCAGCCTTGTCTTTCCAACTCTCGGCAAAGCGCCTCAGCGTTTCAGGGTAGCTAACCACGTCGAGCTCTTTGCGAGCCTGTTCGTAAAGCTCCCAGAAGCGCTTTGACCCCTCATCTCCCAATATCTCTAACAACCGTGCCGCCATATCGGCCTTCGCCCTATCGTTGTCAAGCAGTGTGTTATCGACGTCCAGCAGGAAGACAAGCTCTCTCTTTGGTTTGGTGTCCATTGGTGTGTCCTTGTATACTGGTGCCAGTTGTCAGTTGTCAGTTGTCAGTTGTCAGTAGACGGGTGGGCAGTGGGCAGTGGGCAGTGGGCAGTGAACGTAAAATGTAACCGCCAAGGCGCCAAGATCCGCCAAGGTTATTATTGTATATGACCATCAAAATCCTCTATGATCTCTGAGTGCCCTGTGCTCCCTGTGATTCAACACAATAAAAACCTTCGTGATCTTCGTGCTCTTCGTGACCTTCGTGATTAAACGAATAAAACCTTCGTGATCTTGGTGTCTTGGTGGTTCAAACCGTAGAAATCTTGGCGTCCCTTGGCGTCCCTTGGCGTCTTGGCGGTGGAAAGAAACGGTCGTTCGTCTACTGACAACTGACAACTGACAACTGACAACCCCGAGGTACCATAATCATGCCGATTTCCGCGCAGACGATGGCGATTGCGGCCACTAGATTGAGCTATCCGGGCAGAGTGCCGGTATTCTATCTGCCTTCAGCTTCGCGCCAAGGTGGTCAGGCCGGGCCTGCCGCCACACGCAGCAAGTATAATCTAGTGCTTGCTTTCGTGGAAGGCACGCCTGAGGGAGCGGCGTATCTGCAAGCTCTCGGCACCATCTACCGAGACATACTCAGCCGGGCTGCGCGTGTGATCGCCGTGACATCTTTGCCGCTCAACGAAGCGCGTGCGCTCGCACAGAGGCTCAACCTCCCTTTCACGCTGCTGGCCGACGAAGGCTCCGGCACCACCCACCGTCTCCTGGGTGACGAAGCGAACGCTGCCCTCTGCGTGGCCGACCGTTACGGTATTGTCTACAACCTCCAGACTGCGCACGACACCAGGGCCCTCCCGCCCGCGCAGATCGCCCTCGACTGGCTTGATTATGTGCAAGTTCAGTGCCCCGAATGCACGGACGGCTCGGACAGCCGCTGGTCCGGCGGCGATTAATTCCTGATATACAATTTCTCGCTCACACATTATAATTATACGGACTTACCCGCCCTGCTCTGGGCTAGCCCGCACATCCTCTCCGTCGAATTCATGACATTCCCCGTCAGCCACCGTACATAAATCGTCTTCTGACAACGACCTAAATGGAGGCTCCCTGATGAAGAAGCGTTTGTTGCCCAACGGTATGATCGTCCTGCTTGCAATGGCTACGCTGCTGGCTCTGCCAGGGCAGACCTCCCAGGTCTCCGCCAGCCTGCCGGCTCACGCCGGATCGCAGCCTGCAGCCGTGTTGGCAGATCCCGCCGACTGGCCCATGTACGGCCATGATTACCAGCGCACTAACTTCAATCCATCCGAGACCACCATCGGTGCGGGTAATGTGGGCCAACTGGTGCAGCGCTGGCAGGCGAATGTGGGCACAGGCAGCACCGCTACGTCGGCAGCGCCCAGCATCTCGAACGGGGTGGTGTACGTAGGGAGCAGTGCATCTTCGGGCAACAACTTCTTTGCTTTCAATGCTACGAGCGGAACCCCGGTGTGGCAAGAGAATATAGGCTACAGAAATGAATGCTTCAACGTGGGCATCGGCTCCACGCCCGCCATATCGGGCACACAGGTGGTCGTGGGTGCCGACAATGTAAACGGCAACGCCGCTTATGTTGGCATCGATACAGTGAGCGGCACCAACGTCTGGACCAACTTGATGAATGTGGGATCAAGCGGTTTCCCATGGGAGTCGCCATTCCTGTACAATAACCGTGCTTATGTAGGTATATCTTCTAATTGCGATAACCCATCGGTACGTGGCGAGCTACGCGCAGTTGATATGACCAGCGGCAATACCGTGGCAAGCGCATTCTTCGTTGGGTCCGGTGAACGCGGTGGGGGCATCTGGAACTCGCCCGCCCTGACGCCTGACGGTAGCATCGTGGCCGTCGGTTCAGGCGAGGACTATAGCTGCACCGACTGCTCTCTCACCCGCAGCATGGTCACGATGGACTCCAACACCCTGGCTATTCTCCAGCATCACCAGGAGCCTTCGCCGAATAATGATCTCGACTTCGGCACAACGGCCATCATATTCCATGACAGCCAGAACCGTACGCTGGTCGCGGCGGGGCACAAGAACAACATATTCTACACCTACGACATCACCAACGTGAATAGCGGCGCTATCTGGACGCACAGCGCAGGCGGCACAAACGTAGGTCTGATGCCCGCCTACGACCCCACCTTCGGCAGCGGTGGCACTCTATTCATCGTCAACAGCAGTATCTACGCGGTAGATCCGGCCAACGGCAACCTCCGATGGGGACCTATAACCATAGGGTCCTCGCATGGTAATATCGCCATCGCCAACGGGCTGATCTTTGTGAATCTCGGGTCCAGTGGCCTCCGTATCCTGGATGAAACGAATGGCAGTACGCTCCGAACTCTCCCCCCTAACAACCCTGGGTCCGCTAACTCTGGGGTGGCCGTGTCGCACGGGTTCATCTACTGGCTATCAGGCTCGTATGTGAACGCATGGAGCTTGCCCCCGAGCGGCACGCCTTCGGCGACCGATACCGCCCTGGTCGCGACCAGTACCTCTACACCCACCTTTACCCACACTCCAACTGTGCCTCCCACCAATACTTCTACTTCTACCCCTACGCGCACAAGCACAGCCACCGTCACAACGCCGGCTTCCTCCACTCGTACAAGCACAGCCATAGCCACAGCCACCACGCCTGCTTCGCCTACGCACACAGTCACCCCTGTCCCCACAGGAACATTTAGCCGCACGCCGACCCCAGGCTCGTCCGGCACCGGCACGTCTACCGCTACAAGTACGCCTACCTGCACCGCTTCACCTCCGCCACCAACCACCACACCACCCGGCACTATTCCTCCATGCTGGTCACAAAACTCTCGATTGTTGTACGAAGGATTTGATAACGGCACTCTAGACGAATTCGTGTCATCTGTAGTGCTTACCGACACGGGCGGGTGGACCCCTGTGCCCGTGGCAGTAACCTGTTATACCGATTATGCCGCCTTCGCGCCGGACCCGGATAGCGTGTCCGACCAGCGCCTCACTCTAATTAACCCGCTGAATATTCCATCATTCTCCACAGGTTCCTTCCTGGTATTCAGCCATAACTATAGCTTCGACCAATCCGGAGGCACAAATAACGATGGTGGTGTGCTTGAGCTTTCTACGGACAACGGTACTACGTGGTTTGATGCCGGCCCATATATCACAAGTGGTGGGTATAACGGCACAATCACCCGCACAGGTGCTACTTGTGGCAGCATAATACCCCCCTTTAGCGATGGCCAAAGCGCGTGGGTTGGGACCGGCGAAGGCGATGTAGATGTAAATCTCCAACCTTTCATTGGCCAGAGCCTACGGTTCAGATTCAGGCTAGGCTCCGACTGTTCGGTAGGTTCCACCGGATGGTATGTCGATAATGTAAGTGTTTCCTACACTTATCTATATAATTGCACTCCCACTGTCACAGGCACCCCTACTACTGCACCTACTCAGACCCCAGGCGGTCCGACGGCTGACGTCCGCCTCGACAAACGCACTCAGACCAGGCAATACCTCCGTGCCGACAAACACCTTTACCGCGACCTCCACGCCCGGAACCCCTACCGTCACGCCAACAGCCTGCACGCTCACTTTCTCTGATGTGCCGCCGGGCAGCACCTTCTACTCATTCGTTCGCTGTCTCGCCTGCCTGGGCATCATCAATGGATATCCCGATGGCACATTCAAGCCCGGCAACGATGTCACCAGAGGGCAGCTATCAAAGATCGTCTCGAACTCTGCCGGCTTCTCGGATAATCAGACTACCCGAACCTTCCAGGACGTGCCTGTGGGCTCTACCTTCTTCCAGTACATAGGACGACTGGCATCCCGTGGGTATATAAGCGGGTATGCCTGCGGTGGAAATGGAGAGCCGTGTGTGCCTCCCGCTGGCCTCCCTTACTTCAGGCCGAATAACAATGCAACTAGAGGGCAGATCAGCAAGATCGTGAGCAATGCTGCCGGGTTCAACGATCCGCCCCACGCTCAGCAGTTCGAGGACATCGGAGTAGGCAGCACTTATTACACCTATACCTATCGCCTGGTGACTCGCGGCGTCATGTCGGGCTATCCATGTGGCACAGCACCTGCAGGGCAATGCGTACCGCCCGGTAACCGGCCATACTTCCTGCCCAACAACAATGCTACCAGGGGCCAGACTTCGAAGATAGATGCGAACACCTTCTTCCCTGGCTGCAATCTGCCGGAGAAGTAGGGGACGTAGTTGTCAGTTGTCAGTTGTCAGTTGTCAGTAGACGGACGAACGAACGATGGACGACGAAGGACGAACGATGACCATACATGGAGGGTACTGATGAAGAAGCGTATGTTGCCCAACGGTATCATCTTCTTGCTTGCGCTGCTGGTCTTGCTGGTGCTGCCGGGGCAGACTTCCCAGGTTCCGCCGGCGTGCCGGCCCGCACGGGATCGCAGCCTGCCGCCGTCTTGGCCGATCCCGCCGATTGGCCCATGTACGGCCATGATTACCAGCGCACTAACTTCAATCCGATCCGAGACCATTATTGGCGCGGGTAATGTGGGCCAACTGGTGCAGCGCTGGCAGGCGAATGTCGGCAACAACGGCACTCCAGGCTCGGCAGCACCCAGCGTCTCGAATGGGGTGGTCTATGTGGGCAGCAGCGCGGCATCTCCGAGCGACAACTTCTTTGCCTTTGACGCCGCAAGCGGAAACTCGATTTGGCACGAGAATATAGGCTACAGGAGCAGTTGCTTCAATGTTGGCATCGGCTCGACACCCGCCATATCAGGCACGCAGGTGGTCGTGGGCGAGGACAACGCAAGCAATAATCCCGCTTACAATGGCATTGATACAATGAGCGGCACCAAGGTCTGGACCAACACGATGAGTGTAGGAGCGAGCGGCTTCCCGTGGGAGTTGCCGTTCCTCTATAATAACCGCGCCTATGTGGGTATCGCATCGCGCTGCGATAACCCCTCGGTGCGTGGCGAGCTACGCGCAGTTGATATGACCAGCGGCAATACCGTTGCAAGCGCATTCTTCGTGGGGTCTGGGGAGGCGGGAGGCGGCATCTGGAACTCGCCGGCTCTATCGCCGGATGGCAGCACAGTGGCCGTCGGCACGGGCGAGGACTTTAGCTGCACCGACTGCTCGCTCACCCGCAGCATGGTAACGATGGACTCGAACACCCTGGCTGTTCTCCAGCATCACCAGGAGCCTTCACCTAGTAGTGACCTTGACTTCGGCACAACGGCCATCATATTCCACGACAGCCAGAACCGTACGCTGGTTGCAGCAGGCCACAAGAACGGCATATTCTACACGTACGACATCACCAACGTGAATAGCGGCGCTATCTGGACGCACAGCGCAGGCGGCACAAACGTGGGTCTGATGCCCGCCTACGACCCCACCTTCGGCAGCGGAGGCACGCTATTCATCGTCAACGGCAGTATCTACGCGGTAGACCCGGCCAACGGCAACCTCCGCTGGGGACCTGTGAGTATACCGACTACGCATGGCAATATCGCTGTCGCCAACGGCCTCATCTTCATAAATGGTGGGTCCAGCGGCCTCCAGATCAGGAGCGAAACCGACGGCAGTCTGCTTCGCACTATAACACCTGCCAGTGCCGGGTCTGCCAACTCTGGGGTGGCTGTGTCGCACGGGTTCATCTACTGGCTCTCAGGCTCGTATGTGAACGCATGGAGCTTGCCCCCGAGCGGCACGCCTTCAGCGACCGATACCGCCCTGGTAGGGACCCACACTCCTACACCCACCATTACCCGCACTCCAACCACCGGCCCATCCAGCACCCGAACGTCTACTCCCCTGCCTTCTCCTACTAACACGCCACCGGCGCCCACAGATACCCCCTTGCCGACCCAGACCCCGGGCGGCCCATCAGCTACCTCAGTACCGACAAACACCTCAGTGCCGCCAAACACCTTTACCGCGACTTCCACACCAGAAGCCCCTACCGTTACGCCAACCGCATGCACGCTCACCTTCTCTGACGTGCCGCCCGGCAGCACCTTCTTCCCATTTGTTCGCTGTCTTGCCTGTTTGGGCATCATCAACGGCTACCCTAACGGTACTTTCAAACCCGGCAACGACGTCACAAGAGGCCAGCTATCAAAGATCGTCTCTAACTCTGCCGGCTTCTCGGATAACCAGACTGCCCGAACCTTCCAGGACGTGCCTGTCGGTTCTACCTTCTTCCAATACATTGGTCGCCTTGCATCTAGAGGGTTCATCAACGGCTATCCATGCGGTGGGAACGGCGAGCCCTGTGTGCCTCCCGATAACCTGCCTTACTTCAGGCCGAATAACAACGCCACCAGGGGCCAGATCAGCAAGATAGTGAGCAATGCTGCCGGTTACAATGACGTACCCATCGGGCTGAAGTTCGAGGACGTGCCGGTAGGAAGCGCCTATTACACCTACACTTACAGACTGGTGAGCCGGGAGGTAATGTCTGGATATCCATGCGGTATAGCACCTGCAGGGCAATGCGTGCCGCCCGATAACCGGCCATACTTCCTACCCAACAACAACGCCACGAGGGGACAGACATCGAAGATAGATGCCAACACCTTCTTCCCAGGCTGCAGTCCTCCTGTGCGGTAGTTAGCAGTTGTCATCAGACGACCGACGGCGCGAAACGTGAAATGTGATGGCGACTGATTATTACTGCCCGCCCCGGTCAACTGACAACTGACAACTACGTCAGACAACCGGCCTAGAAAGGACCTAGTTTGCGAGATACCGCGGAACTGAACGACCGGGACTCCTGGCAGGAGAGCCTGCCGTTTGAGCTGCCGGAGGCGGCACACCCGCTCATGCCTGGGGCCGAGCCGTTTCTATATGAGGCGGGGCCGGTGGGCTGCCTGCTCATACATGGTTTCACTTCGACTGCATACGAGATGCGCGAGCTGGCCCGCTTCCTGGCGGAGAGGGGCATAACGGCAGGCGCGCCTCTGCTGGCCGGGCACGGCACCGCGCCCGAAGACCTGCAAGGCAAGACCTGGCAGGAATGGTACGAGTCGGTCAGCCGCGCTCTCGATGTGATGAAATCGAAGTGCAGCCGCATCTACCTGGTGGGACTGTCGCTGGGCGGGGCGCTGGCCTTATATACTGCCTCGCAACGCAGCGAAGACCTGGCGGGCATCGTGATAATGTCCGCGCCTATCTACTTCCCATCGGGCGTGGGTTACCTGTTGCGCGGCATCCAGGGGCCGCTGCCTTTCCTTAATAAGCCTTACCGCGACATCGAGGACCCGGAAGCCAGGCAGAACCTGGTCGGCTATATGCGCTCGCCGGTGGACGCTACAGCTTCCATTGTTGACTTTCTGGCCCACGTGCGGGCAGGGCTGCCCCGGATACACATGCCCGCCCTCATCATCTATTCGCGCCGCGACCATGTTGTGCCGAGCGTCTCGTCGCACCATATCTACTCGCGCCTCGGCTCCGACGACAAAAAGATGATCGCTCTGCATCGTGGCTTCCACGTGGTCACCGTGGACTATGACCGTCTGCGGGTGTTCGATGCGATATTCGACTTTATCTCGCAGAGAGAAGAGGGTAGATGCTAAAGGGCGTTTTATTCGACCTGGGCAGCACGCTGCAGGAGTACCGCAACGAGGATTGGGGCTACCTGAATCGTGATTTGAGCCGCGGCCTTTACGCCTATATCACCGAGCGAGGTTACGGTGCTCATCTCCCGCCGCTCGATGAGTTCATCGAAACCATGGAAACCGGCACACAAGCCCGCTGGACCGAAGCCCGCGAAACGATGCGTGGCCGACCGCTGCTCGACCTTCTGCAGCCTATGTTCGACCGGCTTGGTATCGCGGACCTTCGGCCTGAAGAATGTCTGCTGCCCTGGTACGGGCGTGTCACCGGCAACGTTTATATAGAGCCCGACGTGCGTCCCGCGCTCGAGACCTTGCGCGACTGGGGGCTGAAGCTGGGCCTGGTGTCGAACACATCCTGGCCCGCCGCCGCCCACGACCCCGATCTTGTGCGCCTGGGCATCATCGATCTCCTTCCCTGCCGCTTCTACTCATGCGAGGTCGGCTGGGAGAAGCCCGCGCCGCAGATATTCCAGGTCGCCCTAGACTGCCTGGCTCTCCCGCCCCGAGAGGTGGCCTTTGTGGGCGATTTCCTACGCTACGACGTCAAAGGCGCACAAAACGTGGGCATGAAAGGTATCTGGAAGAAGGTCCCCAACCGTTCCCCCGACCTCGACGACCTGACCATCACCCCGGATGCCACAATCACCCGAATAGGCGAGCTGCCCGGGGTGCTGAGGGCGCTCTACGGGGACGACGGACGAAGGACGACGGACGAAACGTAAAACGTAAGACGTAAAACGTAAAACGGAACCGCCAAGACGCCAAGAACGCAAAGGTTCGCCAAGGCTTTTGGGTTGAACCATTAATAAACTCTGTGATCTCTGTAATTCAAAACAATAAAAACCTTCGTGACCTTCGTGACCTTCGTGACCTTCGTGGTTAAAACTATAATAATCTTGGCGACCTTGGCGGACCTTGGCGTCTTGGCGGTGAAAAGAACTGTCGGGAATAGAAGGGACCAATGCTAACTATCAGCCGCGAAATCTGCATAGACCTGGAGCAGGCGCTCAATAAGGAGTGGCTGGTGGGCAACGGCATTGGCGGATTTGCTTCGGGCACCATATCGGGTGTCAACACACGGCGCTACCATGCGCTGCTGGTTGCCGCGTTCGAGCCACCGGTGGAGCGCACCGTGCTCCTGAACAACATCAACGAAGAAGTGGAGATGGATGGGCGCACCTATGATCTGGGCGCGAACGAGTACCCCGACGGGAAGATATATCCAGGCGGCTTCGTGCATATCGAGGAGTTCCGCCTTGAGGACAACATCCCCACTAGAGCATACCGCCTTGGCGATCGCCTGCTGCTCAAAACGGTCTGGATGGAGCACGGTCATAATACGGCCTACATTCGCTACAGCTATGTCGAGGGAAACGGCCAGATAAACATGACGCTCCACCCGATGTGCAACTACCGCGACTATCACAGCACGACGAAGGGTCGATTCGAGTGGGATTTCGGGGTCGAGGCGCTGGTCGGCGGCTGCAAAATCGTGGCGAAAGAGGATGCGCGCCCCTTCTGGCTCACCACCCATGCGCCGGCCGAGTTCACACATACAGGCGTCTGGTACTGGAACTTCGTCTACAGGCGAGACGTGGAGCGCGGCTTTACCGAGCGCGACGATCTCTACCTGCCTGGCGTGATCCGCGCCAATCTCAGCCCCGGCCAGAGCCTGACCCTGGTCGCCAGCACCGAGCCGCCCGATAAGACCGACCCCCTCGTGCCGGGCGCTCTGGAGCGCGAGCGGTTGCGGCAGCAGCGGCTGGTGAGGGCAGCAGGTATCAGGAGCAAAGGGGCGGACGCCGATCCTTCAGACGCCTCAGCATCGCCGGATGCCTTCACGGCCCAATTGGTGAGGGCAGCCGACACATTCATGGTGTTGCGCGACCTGCATCGCGACGGCACAACCCAGCAGGTGCCCACCGTGCTGGCGGGCTACCACTGGTTCACGGACTGGGGCCGCGACACGATGATATCCCTGCCCGGCCTGTCGCTCCCCACCGGGCGCGTGCGCGAGGCCAACAAGATTCTGCGCACCTTCGCCGCCTTCGCACGAGAAGGCTTGCTACCCAACAACTTCCCCGACCAGGCGGGCGCTCCCCAGTACAATACCGCCGACGCCACCCTCTGGATGTTCGAGGCGGTCGAGCGGCTGACTGAGGGCACCGGCAGCCTCGTGACGGCTCGTGGCCTCTTCCCGTTGCTGTCGGACATCATCGCCTGGCACGTGCGCGGCACTCGATACGGCATTGGCATGGACCCGGCTGACGGCCTCCTGCGCGCCGGTGAGCCGGGCGTGCAGCTCACCTGGATGGACGCCAAAGTGGACGATTGGGTGGTCACGCCGCGCACAGGTAAGCCTGTGGAGATAAACGCCCTCTGGTACAACGCCCTCAGGGTGATGGAGAAGCTGAAGCTGGCGCTGGGCCGAACTGTGCAGCCGGGCAGGCTGGAGCAGCCTGATTTCAGCGCGCTCGCCGAGCAGGCCAGGGCCTCGTTCCGAAGCCGCTTCTGGCGCAACGATGCTGAGTGCCTGTACGATGTGGTTGATGGCCCCGACGGCGACGATGCCTCCATTCGCCCCAACCAGATTTTCGCTCTTTCGCTCGACAAAGATCTGCTGGCAGCCGAGCAGGCGCGTGGCGTGCTGAAATCGGTGCGCGAGAAGCTCTTCACACCCTACGGTCTGCGCACCCTCTCGCCCGACGATCCACGCTACATCCGAAGATACGAAGGCGACCGCCACCAGCGTGACGCGGCGTACCACATGGGCCTCGCCTGGGCCTGGCTCCTCGGCCCTTACTTCGACGCCGTGGCCGCTGTAGAGGGCCGTGAAGCCGCCCGCGCCGAGCTCGAGCGCACCCTCCCCTATCTCCGCCGCCATCTCGCCGACGCCGGTCTCGGCACGATCAGTGAAATCTTCGACGGCGACGAGCCACACACGCCAAGAGGTTGTATCTCGCAGGCATGGAGCGTGGCGGAAGTCTTACGGGTAGTCATCGGTTATGAGCCATGAAAAGTCTAAGAATATAACGCCACACTTTGATGCTAAAGGGCATTGACAACGCACACGGCGAGGACTATAATTGTCGTTAGTCACAATTTCTATACTCTGCGCCGGGCGGCGGATGCCCATTAGCAGTGTCTTTTGGGCCGACAAAAGGCAGAGCATATAGATCCCCGAATAACGCGCAAAGTTATGGTACATGGCCGTTGCCATTGCCTGATGCGACCCGTGAAAGCGAGGACATGATAGCACTAATGGCTACACATAAGAGCGGCACCATCCGACTATTGCTAATTGAGAACCGTCTTATTGTGAGGGCCGGCCTTCGAATGCTCATCGAGAGCTGGTCGAATATGGCCATAATCGGGGAGGCCTCCAGCGACGACACTCCACTCGCTCTGGCCGAGTCTCTTCAGCCGGATGTCATATTGATAAGTGTCGACCTGCACGGCAACAGCAACCTCAATTTACTCCCCAAACTTATCATGATCGCACCCAGGGCGCGCGTGCTCCTTTTGACGTCGATAGCTGACCCGGAGCTACACTGGCGGGGAGTACAACTGGGTGTGATGGGCGTTGTGCTCAAGGAACAGCCACCGGAAGTGCTGCATGAAGCAATCAAAAGGGTGCATGCCGGAGAGGTGTGGCTGGACCCTTCTATGATAGTGCGGCTGGTAGGAGAGTTGCGCAACCCACGCAAAGATGACCTCCCCAGTCCCGAGGCCGCCAGGATTGCCAGCCTCACATTGCGTGAGCGCGAGGTGATAGCATTGGTCTGCGAAGGATTGCGCAACAAGCAGATCAGCGAGCAACTCTGTATAACCGATAGCACCGTGCGGCACCACCTTGGCACCGTCTACCACAAACTGAGTGTGGAGAACCGGTTGGAACTGGCGATCTGCGCGTTCAGGGAAGGCATAGTCACTCCGCAGACCACCGGCGGACACCAGGCACTTACTAGCCGTGCCTGACAGATCCCGTGTAGCGGCACGACATATCCATTGTGTCCGACAGATTTTGTTAGCGGACACCGCACGGCGGTTAAACCGCCAGCTAGGTTTACAAAGTCCGCCTACGCGGGCTGCCTTTTCCCAAAATTGTGCCTGGGAAAGTAGAGACGTATTGCAATGCATCTCTATATCCTGAATAGTGCGCCTGGGCGGACTGCGTAAGACCAGGACGGGGATTTGTCCGCCCTGCAGCGCTGTTGGCGCGCTTCCCTACGTAAAATTACGTAGGCCACATGGCACGTTTGTGCCAATTCCACCACCGCGAAGTAGTACTTTCGAGCCAGTACTGATGGTATAGACCACCGATGCGCTGAAGTACTAGTACCCAGTAGTATAGACAAGGTTCAAGGTGTCGAAGAGCGCATTATACGCTTCAAGACCGCAAGGTGCCCGCAAAGAAACTCCGCGGAGGGAGAGCACCGGCTAGTCCTTGGCACAACGAGCGGCGTCCGCGGCGCGTTCTTCATAATTGTAGGGAACGGCTCTCTTCATATCTGATGAGAAGCGCGTTGGTCGCCCGCACGCAGCAGGCGCAAGACGCTTCGGCAAAAGGCTATGTGAAGAGGCTGGCGAAGCTATTGCCTCTGGAGTTGCGAGCTGCCGGCGCTTTGGGCGGAGCCACCTATGCCTTCCCCGATAAGTGCCTGCCCTGATACAGGAGGCGAAATGCGCATGTGCCAGGGCAGGACCCATCTATTTTGAACGGGTACTTTCAGTAAAGGAGCGATTAATGAAACGTTTGCGTAGGTCATATTTTATATCCTTCATATTCGCGTTCGCACTGCTCGGCAGCATGCTCTTCGGCAATCGTCCGGCGAGCGCGCTGGTCTCCAGCCAACCGCCAGGCAGTTCGCCATCGGCCAGGTCGGCACAGCAGCCAATGACGGCGAACTCGACCGTCGTTGTGACGGCCGCCAACATGCAGGGCTGGTTCTTCCTGAACGAGGGCGGAATTGGCTCGGGGGCAATGGTAACCGGACCTAGCGCGCCACCGCTCGGCAGCGGCAGTGTTGGGCTGACGATTGGCGCCGACGGGCGTGAGGATGTAGATACTCAGCACTTTGCTAACACCCGTCTGGACCAGATTACGGCGCTTAGCTTCAGCACCTACAGCCCCACTAACACCCAGGCGGTTACTCTGCAGTTGGACGTGAACTATGACGGAGGCAATCACTGGGAAGGGCGGCTGGTGTATGAGCCGTACATGAACGGCACGGTCACTCCGAACGCGTGGCAGAACTGGGACGCCAAAGCCGCCGGCGCACACTGGTGGGCTTCGGGTGCTCCCGGCAATACAAATTGCGGGCAGTCAACCCCCTGTACTCTCGCGCAGATCCTGGGTTACTGGCCGAACGCCACCATCAGCGCGGCCTCCGCGGGTGGTGAGCTGCTGCTCCGGGCAGGAGGACCATGGCCCACTGGGACCTACAACGCAGACGCACTGACTGTGGGCGTGGGCGGAAACAACACAACATACGATTTCGCAAACTCGCAAACTCTGACGGTGGATGATAACAATTCGCCATGCACAACCGCTGCTTACTCTACCATCCAATCAGCAGTGGATGCCGCTTCGCCGGGCGATATTGTCCAGGTATGTGGCGGCACTTACGTCGAGCAGCTCGATATTAACAAGGCCATCACCGTGAATGGGTCCGGCCAGGGCAGCGCAATTATTCAGTCGCCTGCTCACCTAAACACATGCTTCACCACATCGGGTCCGAACTGCCCCGTCGTTTACATTCATGACACGATGAACGCAGTGGTCCAAAATCTCACAGTGGATGGCCAGAATCAGGGTAGCGCCAACAACCGCATGGATGGTGTGGCTTTCTATAACGCGGGCGGGACGCTTGACCATACTACCATCATCAATATCGAGGACACGTCGTTCGACGGCGTACAGGCCGGCATTGGCATCTATGCCAACAACCAGGACAGTGCCTCGCGGACGCTGAACATAGACCACAATACTCTCCACGACTACCAGAAGAATGGTATGGCGCTTAGCGGCACTGGCCTAGCTGCCAATGTCACAAACAACACAGTCATGGGACATGGCCCAACAAGCATTACCGCTCAAAACGGCATCGAAATTAGCTCTGGAGCCACAGGCCTCGTTAGCAATAATACGGTCAGCGGTCATTCTTATACGCCTTTCAACGTGGTCGCCTGTGGCATACTTATCATACAATCAGATGCCCAGGTCTTGAACAACACGTTGAGTGAAAATCAGGTGGGCGCCTACCATATCGAAGGCGCTGCCACTGACACCGGTAACACGGTTAGCGCAACAAACGCGGGCACAGGCTCTCCGGGCTTTTGGGGCATTATAATGGATGCGCCTCCCGCCAATCGTCAGCCGAGTCCGTTTGAGTCCTCTGGACAATCAAAGAACAGGCCTGCACAGATTGCGACTGTCCAAACGTCTGTAGCCAACAACAATGTCTTCAACAGTGATGGCCACTCTGGCGGTATCGCTCTTGAGACCGATGGCGGCTTCGGGGCCGCGGACATAAATTTCGTCGCCAATCACAACACAATCAACCATTGGGACACTGGCTTAGACATCTTTCAGTGCTCACCCAGTTGCACTGGAAGCAATTTCAACAACGTTGTTGCTTCTAACAACACCATCACGAACAACAACATTGGCATACTGGTTGAAGGCGGCCAGATCACCGGCCCCATCCACCTCAACAACAACCACATTCAAGGCAACACCCTCTATGGCATCAGGAACACCACTTCGCCCGCCACGATCGTAGACGGTAGCAACAACTGGTGGGGTGCGACCGGGCGGTCCAACACTAGGCGGCACCAGCCCGGCAACAACCGGCGACACGGTCGGCACCAACATCAACTACAGCCCGTACGTGGTCGGACAGGATTATGCCCACCTGACACCGGGCAACCAGATCACTGTCCTCGCGGGCACCAGGGTCACCCTCGACCTGTTCACCAATTCGACCACCCAGGGCGCAATCGCCCAGCAGAGCTATCTGACTTTCCCCTCCTGCCCTGCTGCAGAATGTCACCCCGGGCGGCGTGCTCACCAACACTGTGACCGAAGATTTGGCGACCTTCACCCAGCACCTGCAAAATGCAGTTGACAACACTTCGGGGCAGATCGCCTACGCCTCCGGTGTAGCATTTGGGAACCCCGCTGTGGCCGGTGACTTCCGCGTGGCGCAGATCACCTTCGCGACGAGCGCGGTTGGCGACGCAGTAGTTCACTGGCAGTTCTCGCCCGCCCGACCCGGCCAACCTTAACAGCAAGATCGTCGATAACATCAGTAACACTGTGAGCGATCCCACACTTTACCAGGACTACACGATTCACGTTGTTCACCCGCAGTTCATCGGGCACGTCACATGGGAAGGCCGCACCAGCGGAACTCCTGCCTATGCGCTGCCTATCAACCTCACATTGACGAACACTTCCACCAATGTGGTCTATACCTTCTCCACAACTACAGATACCAGCGGCAATTTCTCGGTCGACGCAAACGCCTTGCCAGCCGGAAACTACAACTGGCACGTCAAGGGTACACAATACCTCTCCAGCAGCGGTGGCTCTGTCGCCTTCACCCCTATGGCAGTTCCACCTACGGTGGAAATGGGTCTGCAGCGGGCGGGCGATGCCAACAACGATAACCTGGTCGATATCACCGACTTTGGTATCCTCTACGGCACCTTTGGTAACTATACCGACCCTCGTGCGGACTTCAACGGCGATCAAGTGGTGGACATCACCGACTTCTCGCTCCTGCGCGGCAACTTCGGACAACTGGGCAACCGACCAGGCATGGCCCCACCCAAGCAGACAGGCGGGAGCGCGGTGCTGGAGGTTCGTCCTCAAGGCAAGGCCCCGTCCAACGGCGGCACGGTGCACGTGGGCGACCGCTTCACGCTCGAGCTCTGGGTGAACGCCCAGCCGGGCACGAACGTGGTGGCGCAGCAGAGCTACCTGAGCTTCCCGCCGAGCGAGTTGCAACTGGGTGACTCGAAGATGGCCAACCCTGTCGGCGGAGGCCCAACTCTCGTGACGCCGGATGGCAATGTGCTTGATGTCACGTTGCAGAATGGCATCTGCGATGGACCGAATGCCTGCTCCTTCAACGGGCTGACGGTCCCGGCCGGGTCTCTGGCCTTTGCTTCAGGCACGCTCAACGGGACACCTGGCACCGGAGCATTCCGTGTCGGAACGGTGACTGTACAGGCTACGGCACCAGGCACCGCAACACTACACTGGCAGTTCAGCCCTCCGGACCCGAGCACACGTAACACCAAGATTGTGTCGGATAGTGGTGAGACGGTCAGCCAGCCCGGACAGTTCGTGGACTACGTGCTGAATATTCTCCCAACGGGTAAGTAGAACCTCGCCCGGTACGAGAATAGCAACCGGCCCGTAACCACAGGCCACCATTCGGGGAACCGGGGTCGTATGCCCTCGGCTCCCCCGAATGGCCGGATATTAGCGCCGGTATCACGGCGCCTAACAAGATTGCATAGGACGTTGGAACACTACGTTGCGTAGAGGAGAGAAGCAGATGTCGAATCGCACCCACGCTCACAGGCTCCCGTCTAGGGGTCTTGCTGGGTCTTACTATCCTGGTTGTAGGCCTGGCCGGTGCATTTGCTTCACTCCGATCGATCCCATCCTCTTTCGCTGTTCCTGACGTCATCCGGGCTCAGCGCCGTGGCAAAATGATGGCGGCACAACTCACCCACTGGCCATGCAGGTCCCGGGCCAGCGACCCGCGACCCAGAACCGGACGGCTAAGGGAGCTCCCGACGCCGTGGATGCCTACGCCCATCTCGTGCCCAATCCGGTCCTTACGGCTACCGTCGGCACTAAGTTTACGCTCAATCTCCTTATCAACAGCGGCAGCAATACAATTGTCGGCCAACAGAGTTATCTGACCTTTACTACCAGCCTTTTTGCAGGTGGTCAACACGAGCCAGTCGGGCTGTGTTCTTGCAATGCACGGTCAGCCCCGATACCTCGACCTTTGAAGTGACGCTTACAGAATGTAGTCTAACAACAGCACGGGGAGATCGCTTATGCTTCAGGGACCTTCGGGCGCTGGTGCGCCTCCAGGCAGCGACTTCCGGGTCGCACAGATCAGCTTCTGCGCAAGCACGGCGGGCGATGCGGTAGTTCACTGGCAGTTCTCTCCTCCCGCCCCTGCCAATCGTAACAGCAAGATCACCGATACCGGCAGCAACACCGTGAGCAACCCGGCGCTTTACGCAGATCGAGACTATCCATATCATTGGCTTCACGTCCAACGCCGACCAATACATCCACCAACACGCCGACCAACACGCCAACCAATACACCCACGAACACGCCGACCAACACTAACACTACACGCAACACGCCGACCAATACGCCGACCAATAACACCAACGAGCACGAACACACCGACTAACACACCAACCAATACACCGACCACACACGCCAGTACCAACACGCCGACCAATACCCCAACGAGCACCAACACGCCAACCAACACACCAACGATTACACCAATACGCCAACCAACACGCCGACCAACACGCCAACCAGCACACCAACCCGACCAATACGCCCACGAATACACCCGACCATCACGCCGACCAATACGCACGACCACAGACACGCCGACCAACACGCCACACCACACTACGCGACCAATACGCCGACAAACACCGACACGCCGACGCCGACCAACACGCCGACCAATACCCCGACGAATACAAACACGCCGACCAACACGCCGACCAACACGCCGAACCAATACGCCGACCAGCACGCCGACGCGAACACGCCGACCAACACGCCGACACCAGGACCAATACGCCGACGAACACGCCGACCAACACGCCAACCAATACGCCGACCAATACCCCAACCAATACGCCTACTCAGACCTCTACCAATACGCCGACCATATACTCCCACCGACCGCGCCCACAACTACTAGCACGCCAACGAATACAAACAGTCCAACGAACACACCCACTAACACCGGCACGCTGACGCCGACCAACACGCCGACCAACACGCCCACAAATACACCCACAACCACGCCGACCGGCACTAACACACGCACCAATACACCACACCATAACACCAACGAGCACCAAGCACATACGACCAACGACACCAACACAATCAACCAACACACCGACTATTACCAATACACCGACCAATACCCCAACGAGCACGCCAACCAACACACCGACTAACACGCCCACCAGCACACCAACCCGCACAAATACACCGACAAATACACCAACAATACGACACCCACAATCACGCCGACAAACACGCCAACCAATACACCAACCACATACCCCAACCAACACCCCACCAATACAACACCGACCAATACTCCAACGAGCACGAGCACAAGCTCACCAACTGACACGTCCACCAGGACTAGTACGCCGACAAACACACCTACGAACACACCAACCGGCACAGCAACCAACACGCCCACTATGACGCCAACCGATACCTCAACCACGACGCCCTCATCGACAAATACAAGCACACCTGCTTACACGCGACAGCCACAGGTACCGGCACAGCCACCGGGACGAACACGCCCACCCACACACCTACCCAAACCCAGACGCCCACAAGCACACCTAGCCGCACGGCGACGGGCACAAATACGAGTACGACAACGCCCACCTCAACTGTCACAAGTGGGGCAACCGGAACTGCAACCACCACACGCACGTCAACGCCAACTATTCAGTCAAGTTCGACGGCTACGGCGACTAGCTCGGCCACAGCCACAACTATCTCTTCCGCTTCACCCACGCAGACGTCCGCTCCTGATCCTACGGGATGCTTCTACACATACGCCAACCACCGGTCCATCGAGCACTTCAACTCCTACCTCCGCTTCCTCTCCTACCAACACGCCACCGCTTACAGCCACAGACACGCCTTTGCCTAGCCAGACCCCAGGCGCCTCGACGGTCACGCCAACTGCCTGCACGCTCACGTTCTCGGATGTGCCACCGGGAAGCACCTTCTATCCGTACGTGCGGTGCCTGGCTTGCCGCGATATCATCAACGGCTACCCCGACGGCACGTTCCGGCCTAACAGCAACGTCACCCGAGGGCAGTTGTCCAAGATCGTGTCGAACTCAGCAGGCTTCTCGGACAACCAGACTGTCCAGAGATTCCAGGATGTACCCATAGGCTCTACCTTCTTCCAGTACATAGGTCGCCTGGTTACCAGGGGATACATCAACGGCTACGCTTGTGGGGGGACCGGCGAGCCCTGCTTGCCACCGGGCAATTTGCCTTACTTCAGGCCAAACAACGCCGCCACCAGAGGGGAGATATCAAAGATAGTTTCCAACGCTGCAGGCCTGAACGACCCACCGGGCGCGCAGATATTCGAGGATGTAGCTCCTGGAACTGTCTTCTATGACTTCATCCAGCGCCTTGCTTCGAGGGGGTATATGAGCGGATATCAATGCGGCGGGCGGGGAGAGCCGTGCGTGCCCCCGGACGATAGGCCATACTTCAGGCCGAACAATGATGCAACGAGAGGGCAGACCTCGAAGATCGTGTCGAATACGTTCTTTCCAGGCTGTGAGACGCCATCCGGGAGATAAGTACGGTACCGGCACCGTCACGACCAAGCTGCGACTGTCCGGGCTGCGGAGCCGCTCCTGTTCAGAGAAAATGCTCATATTCATCGAGGTACCGGTTGGACGAAGCATCAGAAGGGTGGTCGCTCCTCAAGGGCTGATAGAAGCTGCTTGAGCGACAGCGCAGAGGGCGAAGGTTGGGGGATAAAGGACGAGGGATGGCAACTGCAGAGCCGTCTTTGGTCTTTGCTCCTCCAACCCTCGCCCTTTGCGCTTGTCTATGGGTGAATAATGGGGAATGGTTTGCCGTCTCATAACTGGTATAATGGATCATGTATCCATCACAACCTTCTCAGCAGGCTAAATTAGGCTGGGAATACCCCTCAACTCCTGGGTACGATACAGGACGACTCAAATCTGCCCTTCCGAAGCCGCCCGCTTATCTACCCCCTCCAGTGCCACCATCGGACGCTCTTGCAGAGCTACGAACGCCACAGCGCCTCTGGTTCCGTATACCGTCCGAGAAGCCGGTGCTTACGATCGGCATACTGGCTGTGCTGGTAATCGTCTTCATCATCACGACCCTGGTCGGCGGCTCAATAGACTCCAGCGAAAACACAAATGTCCTGTTGCGGATGGGTGCCAAAGAGAACGACCTTGTGGTGCAAGGCGATTGGTGGCGGCTCATCACGGCAACCTTCCTGCATGCCGGCTTCCTCCATATCGCGCTGAACGGTTGGGCACTCTATATCATCGGCATGGACCTTGAGACCTTCTTTGGTCGCTGGCGTTTCGCCGCTGTGTATGCGATCGCAGGGCTCGCCGGAAGCGTCGCAAGCTTCGCGTTCACGCCATACTTCGCGGTAGGCGTCGGCGCGTCGGGCGCTATCTTCGGCCTTATCGGTGCTCTGGCGGTCTTCTATGGAATTAACCGCTCGATGTTTGGGAAGAGGGGCAACCTCCAATTCTGGAATATCATAATAGTGATCGTGCTGAACCTGGGCCTTGGCGTGTCGGGCATTTTCCCGATCGACAACTCGGCTCACATCGGCGGTCTGCTTGCGGGCACTGCAGTGGGCTTCATGCTCTGCCCTCGCTATCGACTGGGCGAGTGGAGGAACCCGCTTGTGAGGCAGATAGTCAACACCAACAAGAGCACCCTCTCGTGGCTCGGTGCAGCCCTCATCGGACTGAACGTGATATTGCTCTTTTTCATTATTTTGCTGCTGTACAAGCAGGGATATACCCTGCCGAGCCAGGTTGGATCGGGCTTCTGAATGAGCAGCTATCTCTGGACACCGTGGCGAATGAACTATATCGCAGGCGCAAGCGGCGAGTCCGGCGGCTCTGCCCCTGAGAGCCCTGTCGCTACTGATGAAGCTGTGCCCGAAGAGGCTCAGCCAAAGATGGAAAGCACAGGTTGCGTCTTTTGCGACCGCGTGCGCCTTCCCGAATCTCACGACCGCGCTAGCCTGATTCTGCTGAGAGCCGAGCACACCTTCGTGATCCTGAATCTCTACCCATATAACTCCGCTCACCTGATGATAGTGCCCTACCGGCACACGGCGGATTTCCTCGGCCTGGAGCCTGAAACGCTGGCCGAGATGACCTCGTTGGCGCAGAAGATGGTAGGGGTCATTGGCGACGAATACCACCCTGAGGGCTTCAACCTGGGTATGAACCTGGGCCGAGTGGCGGGCGCGGGAGTGGCCGACCATCTGCACCTTCACGTGGTGCCACGCTGGGCGGGCGATACCAACTTCATGCCCATCGTGGGCGCGACCAAAGTCATGCCTGAGCTGCTCGAGACGACGTATGACAGGCTGCGAGCGCGGCTAACGGCAGGACAAAAGTAGAGGAAGCTATGGAAGAGGATAGCATCCAGTTTGACAGCCCGCTCCCTGTCGTGCACGCCTGGCAGGACGCCGCCAACCGCCGGGATATAGATCGCTTGCTTGAGCTATCGGACCCTGATATCGAAATAATTGGACCAAAGGGGTCGGGCCGAGGCTACCAACTGCTGCGCGATTGGCTTGCCCGCTCGGGGCTGAGCCTCCAGACGCAACGCGCCTTTGTGCGTGGCGAGACGGTTGTGCTGGCGCAGCATGGCGTCTGGCAGTCCACAGAGAGTGGCGATCCGACCGGAGAGCGCGACGTCGCTTCTCGCTTTAGGGTCGACGAAGGGCGGGTTACGCAATATGCCCGCTACGACACGCTGGACGCTGCCCTGGCCGAGGCCGGGCTCGATGGCGGGGACGAGATGAACAAGTTCTAACCTTGTGCGAGCATAAAACGCAAGCCGTGTCTGCCAAGACGCCAGGGATCGTACGGTTACGGTTTGAACCACAAAGGCACGAAGGTCACAAAGAGCACGAAGGTTTTGTGGGTTTAGAATCACAGAGATCACAGAGGATTTGTATGATCTAAACCCATAAAAACCTTGGCGAACCTTTGCGCTCTTTGCGTCTTGGCGGTTACGTTTCACGTTTCACGTTTCACGTCTTACTCCTCTCCTGGCTCCGCCTCACAACCATGGGCACGAGGCTGCGCGGAGAGAGCCTGGCCATCAGCGGGACCATTTTGTTCCCCAGGCCGGGCACCTCGACCGCCTTGCCGGCCATCATCGCCTTGTAGCCCGCTCGCGCGACCGTGGACGGTTCCATGAGACGCTTGCCGCTCACCAGCTTCGAATCCTCCATATTGGCGCGCTTCTGGAAGCCTGTTTCTGTGGAGCCCGGGCATAGGGCCGTGACGGTTACGCCCGTGCCCTTCACTTCATTGGCGATGGCCTCGCTGAACGACAGCACGTATGCTTTGCTCGCGTAATATATTGCCATGAGCGGGCCAGGTAGGAAGGCGGCGGTGGATGCCACGTTCAACACTCGCCCATGCCCATGTTTCACCATGCCTGGTAGGAACAGCCTCGTCAGTTGGGTGAGGGCCACGATGTTCACCTGGAGCATCGCCAGCACTTCTTTTTCGTCGCTCTCGACGAAGGGGCCGAAGAGGGCGTAACCGGCGTTGTTCACCAGCACATCAATCTGCACTCCATCGCGGTCAAGCTCGTCATAGATTTCCTTTGGTGCGCCGGGATCGGAGAGATCCTTCGGGATCACCCTCACCGACACGCCCCTCCGCTTCTCAAGCTCGGCTTTCAATCCCTGCAGCCTGCCCTCGTTGCGAGCCACCAGCACAAGCTTATAGCCCTCTCGCGCAAGTAGCTTGGTTAGCTCAAGCCCGATGCCACCTGATGCTCCTGTGATGAGCGCTGTTTGTTTAGATGTTTTCTCTGCTGTGTCCATTCTGTTTGTCTATCTCCTTTGTCTATCAGGCATTCAGAGTTTCGTCAGCCACGGGTGACCTGGGTAGCATACTTCGATAGCCAGCTTCAGCCACCAGCGCCGCTCGGTATCCAGGCACGGCAGTGCACTTTCGAAGTCGCCCTGGTCTTTCTCCCGGGCAGCGCCGGGTTGCGGACAGGCTAAAAGGCGGGAGGAGGCTTTATAGAGTAAGGCCACTTCCGGGGCAAGATAGGGTATGCCGATGCTGTGTGCATTGCCATCTTTTCAACCGGCCTCGTAACCTGGAGATTTTTGCGGTATCGCCATATATTAGCGTCGCGCTGATCCAAAAGTATCTCCAACTTCTTTGGATCGCCAACTTCGCGGCGGACGTGAATCTCGTGTATTGGTAACGCCAGCCATTCGCCGGGTCGCCACTCCTCAAGCTTTCTCTCCCTGACCTTCTGAAGATGCCAGCCTGTCAGGTAGTCCTGCATCGCAAGCTGGTCGGAGCGGAAAATGGCGACATCCACGTCTTCGTGCTCTCTTGATTTTCGTCCCAGGTAGAGGTCGAGTGCCCAGCCTCCGGCCACAAACCAGGGGCGAACAAAGCCGGCCATAAACGCAACTACCTGCCGTAATTCTGCGGATTCCTCTTCACTGGTGTTCATTACTGGTGTTCATTCTTGCTCTCAGCCAGGCTGCTCAGGAATTCTCTAATCTTGCGGTTATACTCGTCGGGCCTCTCAAGAGGCAGCATGTGCCCTGCCTCCTCTATTACCTCAAGACGCGAGCCACGCATCGCGGTGCGCAGATAGTCGCTGTATTTCACCGGGGTCATGGCATCCTCCGCGCCTACGATGCACAGGGCGGGCAGGCTGATCTCGCGCACCGCTCCTTGATATCGAATTGGTCGCATGCCTCGTAGTCCGACAGAGTTACTTGCTGCGGTGTGCGCAAAAGCTGGCGGCGAGTGCCGTTCCGCCTCACTTTCTGAGCGTAGGTAAGAGGCCCGTTTGCCGGCGCGAAGCTCGCCTCCACGATAGCGTCAACAGCCGCCTTATAATCAATCCGCAGCAGCTCAAGCAACGCCGGTGACACACGCAGTCGTGCCCCCGTGCCGGTCAGGACCAGTGCGCGAAGCCATGCAGGCCGTCTCAACGCGAGGATGAGGGCGATCGCCCCGCCCATCGAATGCCCGTTCAGCACCACGTCGCTAAGCCCGGCAGTCTCGACGTACTTTTCAACCCAATCAGCGTAAGCCCCTTGCGAATTGCGGACGTTCCAATTGCGGATTGCGGATTGCGGATTGCGGATTGCTGCCGTGACCCGGCAGATCGAGATAGTGCCCTTGCGGAAAGGCCGGGCGCTGCCAGTACCAGAAATCGCTATTTGAGCCCGCCCCATGAATGAAGACAAGTTGAATCGCGGACGTTCCAATTGCGGATTGCGGATTGTGGATTGCGGATTGCTTATTCATCGTGACTTTGCGACCGGATTGCTGTTAGCACGTTCTAAAGATTGTAGCACATGGAATGAAAGCCTAACAAAGACTAATGCAATCCGCAATCCTGCAATCCGCAATCCGCAATCCGCTTTGCCCCTTCTTCATTTATACCCTATAATAATGTGAACAAAATCTGGAGGGCCTTTTGAGAGTTCTGATTACGGGTATCACGGGCTTCGCTGGCAGCCATCTGATGGATTACCTGATGGCGGAGCACCCTGAGGTAGAGATATACGGCATATATCGCCGCCGCAGCCGCCTGGACCATCTCGCCCACGTGGCCGAGAAGTTGAAGATGATCGAGCCGGGGGTCTCCAACATTGACACCCTGGAGAAAGCGCTTGATCCCGGGAAGATCAACATTATTGACTGTGACCTGCTCGATGCCTTCAGCACGCACAAGCTGGTCGGCGCGGTTCGCCCGGACCGCATCTTCCACCTGGCCGCGCAGAGCCACGTGCCTACCTCCTGGAATGCGCCCGCCGCCACCCTCGAAGACAACATTCTGGGCCAGCTCAACCTCTTCGAGGCTGTGCGCCAGGCCGGTATCGACCCGCTAATCCAGATCGCGGGCTCCTCGGAAGAGTACGGCATGGTCTATCCCGACGAAGTGCCTATGAAAGAGTCGAACCCGCTCCGCCCTCTGTCGCCCTACGCGGTGAGCAAGGTGACCCAGGAGATGCTCGCCTACCAGTACCACCAGAGCTATGGCCTCAAGACCATCACATCGCGCGGCTTCAACCATAGCGGCCCGCGCCGGGGCGAGAACTTCGTCAATTCATCGTTCGCTCGCCAGATTGCCCTCATCGAGAAGGGCCTGCAGGAGCCTGTTATCTACGTGGGCGAACTGAGCAGCAAGCGCGACTTCACCGACGTGCGCGATATGGTGCGCGGCTATTGGATGCTGCTCGAAAAATGCACTCCCGGCGAAGTTTATAACATCGGCTCAGAGAACACCCGCTCGATGCAGGAAGTGCTGGACCAACTGCTCAGCCTGACGAAGATAGACGTGAAAGTGCACGTGGACCCCACCCGCCTGCGCCCCTCGGACGTTAAAATCCTCTGGGCCGACTGCTCCAAGTTCAAGGAAGCCACAGGCTGGCAGGCCGTTATCCCCTACGAGCAAACCCTGCGCGACTTGCTGGATTACTGGCGGGCGAGAGTATAGCTCACAAACAAAAGCGGCCTCGATAGGGCCGCTTTTGTTTGTGATGAAGTCACAAGTTATCGGGTCGGCGTGGGGGTCACGTTCGGCACGACCTCTATTTGCAAATCGTCCGCCCACACTTCTCCCGGCCCTGTCATCCTGACGCCGAAGGAGATATCGGTCGCGGTGGTAGGCACGTCCATCTCCACCTGGCTCTTCGTCCAGCCGCCCTGGTAGCCGCCCAGCCCTTTAATAACGTAAGTATATTGTTCGAGATAACCGGTGTCCTGCGCCTGCGGGGTCAGTATCTTCAGCCATAGACGCGCTCTATCCACCACCTGGCCGGCGTTTATATAGCCGGTGAGGCGTATCCTCTTGCCCAGGTAGGGCTGTGCGCTGATATTCTGGACGATGCCGCCCTCCAGATGGTCATCGGTCGTCCCCGGCCACTTTGATATAAGCGCCCTGGTTTCCGCTGTGCGCCGTGCTTGGGTTTGTGCCGATTTGGAAGGAGTGTGGCGCGTTGCTATCGAGGTACCAGCCGTCCAGCGCATTCTCGAAGCCCAGGTTGCTTGCTGTATCGAGCGCTGGGAAGGTTGTCACAGGCACATCGTTGCCCACCACCTCAAGCTGCGCGTCGTCTATCCAGATTTCGCCTCTGCCCTCGAGGTGAGCCCCGAACATTATAGTCCTGCTATCCGCCGGAACATCAAGAACGATCTCGTACTTTTGCCAGTCCGTAGTTCCGTAGACGGGCCTCCGTTCCATCCGATCCTGTGAAGAATAATTGCCGAAGGCGCTTACCGCTTCCATCTCAAGACCTGCCCATCCTTCGACATTGTCAGTCTTTAGATAGGCGGTAAAGCGCACCCGCTTACCGGCGTAGTCCTGGCGCGTATAAAGTCTGGGTCAACCCGCATTGCTGGTCGCTCGCGGCGGTCGTTGAATTGATGTAGCCGCTGGCGCTGCCGCCGTGCGACATCTGGCTATCGATGCCGGCCTGATAGTATTGGATATACCGCGCCGCTCGGGAACCAATGTCGTGCTTGCCCGTTTTCAAAGTCCATATTGCCCGGCTGGGAGACGCTCAATATATCGGTGCTGGGCACATCTTTGCTCACTACCTCCAGCTTGAAATCGTCTGCCCACACCTGGCCTGTACCTATCAGCAGCGCACCAAACGTAAGTTTATTGGCCTCGGCAGGCACATCCAGCACAACTTCTTCGCGCTGCCAATTGTTGGTGCCACTACCGGACGGTCCAACATATTGTCGAAAGTGAGCACTCGCGGATATGTGCTGCCCGCCTGTAACGCAGCGTCAACGCGCATCCAAAGCCCGGCGTAGCGAGTATCCTTCGTCTTGATGTATGCGGAAAGGCGCACCCTCTCGCCCCGTAGCTTTGAGGCATCGATTCCCTGGTTTATAGGAATGCTGCCGATGCTGGGATCGCTAATCTGCATTGTGATGCTCGACTTGCCGCTGTGGGCCGTGGTGTTATCAATGGCGGCGCCAACGAATGCTGTCGAGCCGTAGCCCCAGCCGCTTAGACCATCTTCGAAGCCTGGATTTGTGATTGTAATTTCGCTCAGCGCCTGGATAGGGGACCCTGCAATTGTTGTAGATGTTGGCACTGATGTTACAGGAAATGGTAGGCCTAAATGAGTGCCATTGGCGACGGTTAGCATAATTACCAAAAGGCCACCTAGAGTCAGCACGAGCGTCGCTGCTATCGCGGGATTCCAGATGGCCCATCGCCGCCTGGGCGGTGCTTGCGGCCTTGCTTGCGCCGGCCTGAGCAATTCATGCATCTCGCCAACCTTCTGTTCTCCTCCTTTGTATGCGCCGTTCAAGCTCGCGGCAACCTGTGCGGAAGCGGGCACATCCTGCTCGCCAAGTTGCGCCGAGATAGCCTGCCATAGCTCGCCTGCCTTGCGTGGGCTGCCGTATTGGGCGGCAAAGTGTGCCTGGAGCCTGTGCTCCATCTCGATATCGATTTCCGGCTCGTTATCTGTCTGCTCTATGTGGTCCATCTGTCTACTCCTTCGCCTTCCTTGCCAGGCTCTTTTCTGTGAGGCTTGTTCTCAAAGCGGCGATTGCCCTGTGTAAGCGCGATTTCACGGTGCCGATGCGGCACCTCTATAAGCTCGGCTATCTCGTCAAGCTGCAAGTCCGCGTAAAAGCGCAATGCCAGCACTTTTCTCTGGTCCGCGTCCAGCTTGCCGAGTGCGCATTCAAGCTCTTCATCGTATCGGTCTTCGAGGCTGGGGGCGACCAGACGGTCGCCAATCTCATCGTTGAATGCCTCTGTAATGGGTTGGTATTTCCGCGCCTTCATCCGGCAGCGGTTCGCCACGATTGCGAGCAGCCACGGGCGGAAAGGGCGCTCCGCCTGGAAGCGGGGTAACGCCTTCCATGCGTCCAGCCATGCCTCCTGCTCGGCGTCCTCGGCATCGGCACGATTGGCCAGCAGCACCCGAGCGGTGCGGCCCGCCACCTCCGAGTATGTTTCGACCAGCCGGCGAAAGGCGTCCCTATCGCCTGTTTGGGCGAGCATTATCAGCTTGCTTTCTTCCATCCACCCCTCCACGAATGAGTTCCTCACAGTATAGTATGCAAGTGCTATGGTGAAAGGTTCCCTGGATTCTAATTCAGAAGCAATTCGGAACCAGTGGGCTAGAGGCTGATACGTATACGATGAAATAATAGGAAGAGTATCCGGTTGATGCCTGTTATTATGGCGGTCATCGGCAAGTGCGTGTAACATTATGACAAGCTGTCTATAGGAGGAAATATACGAGTGTCAATAACTGCAAGTAATAGCAGAAGAGATAGCAGCGACCATCCTCGAGGAGTGGATAAATCGCTGCGTTACTACTCGTCTACAAAACCTGCTTACCGCTGGCCTGCTGATCGCCTCGATTGGCATGCTTGATAGCGGGCATGCCATGGTTGGTCTGATAATCACGATTGGTACATTGGTCAGGCTACTTCGTAAGTCCATGCAGCGGTATTAACTGCCGATGACGATTAGCCCGCCTACCTAATTACCTTGTGAACTAGATGACCTCGAGTGTCTGCCCATCTTGACTCGACGTCAGATTATCACGCGAGTTCAAATCCGAACCAGGGCAGACACCGGGTCTGCCAACTTACGAGTTCCTTACCACGAACTTACCGGATCACAACTGAGCGAGAATTTCGTTCGCTTTTCAGATCATCTTGTTTTAGCGTCAATCCACACCAGAAGACACGAGGGACGAATTCTTCACTGCGTTCAGAATGACAGGGCAAGATGTGCGTCGACAGGAACTCGACTTATGTACCGGCCCCACGACGCGGACTTGATTCCTTGCGACCCATTTCCTCATGGCGTATAATCGAATCAGATTGAATGGACGTGGATATTGGCCTTATAAGGCGTGGTTCGCGAGTGCGGGTATGTCAGAGGGAGCGGCGAGTAGCGGCAATAGAAGTGGGCGTGCGGTGCCGCTGATTGCAGCGGCGGGCCTCAGGGAGATCGAGGCCCAGGTTAAAGTCTGCCAGCTATGCAAGCTCGCGAAGACGCGCACCAGGGCGGTGCCGGGTGAGGGCAGCTTCCAGGCCGAGGTGATGCTCATCGGCGAAGGCCCCGGCTACCACGAAGACAAGCAAGGCCGCCCTTTTGTCGGCCCGGCAGGGCAGTTCCTCAACGAGCTTCTGTCGATAGCGGGCCTCTCGCGTGATGGGGTCTTCATCACGAACGTGGTGAAATGTCGTCCGCCAAATAACCGCGATCCCGAGCCTATCGAAATGGCCGCCTGCGCGCCATACCTCGAGCGGCAAATCGCCCTCATCAACCCGCGCATCATTGTGACCCTGGGCCGCTATTCGATGGCGAAGTTCTTCCCAGGCGAGAAGATCAGCCAGATACACGGCACGGCCCGCATGGTAGACGGGCGGCTCTGTGTGGCAATGTATCACCCTGCCGCCGGACTGCACCAGGCGAGCCTGGCCGACGTGATCCGCTCCGATTTCCGCTTGTTGCCGGTTTACATCGAGCAAGCGGGTAAGATCCTGGCTCCGACACCCCTCCTACCGCCGAAGACGTGGCCGAACCTGGCCCATCCGAAAAATCGGTGGCTCCTGGCCCTGAAATATTGGCTCACCAAGAAGAGCCTTCTATCGTGCAGGAAGCGTCCACCGTGTATAATGTAAGTGAAGACACAACACCCGCGCCCCAACCAGCGCCGGTAGACACGCAGGAGATAACTACTCCTGCCGGGAAGGCCAGTGCCAGACCGAAGAAACCTGCCGCTAAAAAGGAAGACTACAAGCAGATTTCTTTCTTAGACATGTAATATCATAAAACTCTATGTCCAACGCAGAAGCAGAACCAGTAGCAGTCCCCGCATCTACTGATTCAACAATCGAAAGCCCGCAATCCGCAATCCGCAATCCGCAATCCGCAATTGTAGCGCCCCACACCTACCCTATGTCGAAAGAAGGCAGGAGGCAGTCTATCATCCTGCTCCTGGGCGTGATTAGTATATGGGTGTTCGCTCTCTGGAGCCTCATCGCCATGCTGCCTGACGGCATCTCGGGCGTTGAATGGGTGACCGGCCTGCTGATGCTCGGCATACTTGTAGTGGCCCCGGTGGTCGCATGGACCCTCCTGGAAGAGGCTAATAGCCGCGTTATCGCGGATGATGCGGGAATAACTTACAGCACCATCGGCGGTATCAGGCTCGCATATTCGTGGGCTGATATAGCCGGATTCAAAGATAAAGGACGCAAAGGTCGTATCGCCCGGTTCTTCCTGGGCGACGACGATAGCGACAATAGCAAAAGCAAATCAATCGACACAGAGGAGAATACCCCCGTAGTCAAAACGGGCAAAGACGAAGACGAAGAGACGCCGCCGGACGACGAGCCTGACACGATGCTCCTCACCGTACGCAAAGATCTCACACCCCAGATCGCCAATCCCGTTGTCAGGTTCTTGCACAAGCAAGCCCACGGCAACGATTTGCCAATCTACGGCGGGCTAGAGAATCGCATGGCACTTCTTAGCGAAATCTCTTCGCATATCGGTGCGTAGGTGTCAGTTGTCAGTTGTCAGTAGACCGACAACCGACAACCGACAACCGCTTACTGTCTATCGTCTACTGACAACTGACAACTGACAACTGACAACTGATAACCAAAGGAAAGAATGCAAATCCCTGAATTTATAGACCCCCAGCCGACCGAGGACCGGATACGGTTCATACCTATCGGCGGCCTGGGCGAGGTCGGCAAAAATATGGCCGTAGTTGAATACGGCGAAGATATGATTCTGATTGATATGGGCATGGGCTTCCCTGAAGAAGAGATGTTCGGCGTGGACCTGGTCTTGCCCGATCTCAAGTACCTGGAAGGCAAGGAAAGCCGCATCCGTGGTATCTGCATCACGCATGGCCACGAAGACCATATCGGCGGCATACCCTGGCTATTGCCGCAGGTGAACGCGCCGATTTATGCTACCCCGCTCACTATCGGCCTCATCAAGAACAAGCTGCGAGAGCGCAATCTGCTCGATGAGGCTACCCTTAATGTGGTGCAGGCGGGCGACATCGTCGAGCTTGGCGCGTTTCGCGTGGAGTTCGTCCATGTCTGCCACTCGATACCCGATGCCTGCCTTCTCGCCATCCACACGCCCCTGGGCACTATCGTCCATACGGGCGACTTCAAGCTCGACCCCACCCCGGTGGACGGATACCTGACCGACTACGAGACGCTGGCTCGCCTTGGTGCCGAGGGCGTGCTCGGCCTCTTCACCGACTGCGTGCATGTGGAGACGCCTGGCTATACGCCCTCCGAGCAAGTGGTGGGCAGAACCCTCACCCGCATCATCGCTGACGCTCCGGGCCGCGTTATCATTGCCACCTTCGCCTCCCTCATATCGCGCGTGCAGCAGATAATGGATATAGCCGCTAAGCACGACCGCAAGGTTGCTCTGCTTGGCCGCAGCCTCGAAAACAACGTGCGCGTGGCAGTCGAGCTTGGTTATCTGAACATACCGCCCGGCCTGATCGTGGATGTGGCCGAGACCGCCAATCTTCACAATAACCGGGTGCTCGTTATCTGCACGGGGGCGCAGGGAGAGCCTACTTCGGCTCTCTCGCGGATCGCCAACGACGACAGCAGGTACTGGACCGCCAAGCCTGGCGACACCTATATCCTGTCGGCCACGCCCATCCCCGGCAACGAGACGAGCGTGGGCCGTGTGATCAACAACCTGTTCGCCAAGGGCGCGGAGGTGATCTATACCTCGGTGGCGCAGGTGCATGTGTCCGGCCATGCGAGCCAGGAAGAGCACAAGCTGATGCTGAACCTGCTGCGCCCGCGCTACGTCACCCCCATCCATGGCGAGATGCGCCACCTGGTAACGTACTCCAAGTTGGCGCAAGGGCTGGGCATACCCAGAGACAATATCTTCCTGGTGGACAACGGCTACGTCGTGGAGATGAACTCCGATATGGCCGAGGTGACAGGTCGCGTGCCCGCGGGCCAGGTGTTTGTAGATGGCCTGAGCGTGGGCGGCGTGGGACACGTGGTGATCCGCGACCGCCAGTTGCTGGCGCGTGACGGCGTGCTGCTGGTGGTGGTAACAATCGATAAGCAGAGCGGCCAGCTTGTGGCAGGCCCCGACATCGTGACTCGCGGCTTCGTATATGCTGCCGAAGCGGGCGCGCTCCTCGATGAGACCAAAGACAGGGTGAAACTCGCCCTCAACCACCAGAATGGTGCCACCGCGCCAGAATGGAACTACCTCAACAAGAAGATCCGCGACACTGTAAGCCAGTATCTCTATGACCAGACCAAGCGTCGCCCGATGGTGCTGCCCGTCGTGATGGAAATCTGAGGAATGCGGAATGCGGAGTTCGGAATGCGGAATAAAGACGACCGACCTTATTCCGCATTCCGAACTCCGCATTCCGCATTCACAGGAGGACACATGGCTACAATCGCTAAAGCCGCTGAAATCATCGCTGAGCATTCCGACCTTGCCGATTTCGTGGGTGGCGTGCCATTCGAGGAGGTGTGGGTCGCGGAGCAAGGGCTTGGCGTGACCTTCCCCGAATCTTACCGCGACTTCCTCCAGAAGTATGGCTCGGGTTCATTCGGTGGGCAGATCGTGTACGGGTTGGGCGTGCCGGACGACGGACTGCCTCACGTGGTGTGGGCTACCCACTCTCTGCAGGAGCAAGACGATTGGTTTCCTGTCGACCTGGTTGTGATCCAGGACACGGGTGAGGGCGACATTCTCTGCCTGGCCACTTCTCGCGCCAGCGCCGACTACCCGGGCGAGTGCCCCATAGTCCAGTGGATTCCCGAAATGTCCTTTGAGGAACAGGCCTTCGAGGAAGTCCACAAGACCTTCGCGCATTTCCTGCTCAGGATGGTGAAGCAGGTGGTGGGTGTATAGCGCGAGTTTTCCCCAACCCCACATCCCCATGCTATAATGTTAGCACCCAAACATACGTGCTAATACCGGCGGTCGGTGCCCGGTGAGACGTGGTTACCGCCGGTTCGTTAGCTCGCACCAGAGGTGCTAATACATGCCCCAATCAGCAGCGGCGAAAAAGACGTCTAAGCCTTCCGGGCCAACCTGGTCGAAGATAGAAGGCGGCAAATCGAAGCAGGCAGCTTCTAAGCCTGCCGCCACCCGCACGGCTGCCAAACCTGCCTCCAAAGCTGCGCCCAGAAGGGGGGCATCGGGGGCATCGCGCAGCTCGGTAGCTCGCAAGCCTACTCCTATTCGCAAAGCCAGGGCGTCAAGCCCGCCGATCGAGATCCCCGCTCACGTGCGGCGTGAGATGACCGCGCTTGGGCTGCTGGTGGTGGCTGCGCTCTTTGTGCTGGGTCTCATGGCATGGCTGGGCGGCTCGCAGGACAGCACCGTGGGCGTGATGGGTGGCGTACTGGCGCAGTTGTTCGGGGTGGCGGCCTGGCTGATCCCGTTGGCCCTGGCGGGCGGGGCACTGCTCCTCTTCAGAGCGCGTACCTCCGCAGAGGGTTTATCGCCCCTTGTGCCTATCGGCCTCTCGCTGTCGCTGCTCGGGTTGATGGGATTCGCCCATATCTTCACCAGCGGCCAGCCTGCCGCCGACGCAGGGCAGGGCGGCGGCTACATTGGCCTGGCCCTTTCAACTATTCTCACCCAGTACCTTACGAAAGCGGGCGCGGGCGTGGTGCTCTTTGCTGTGATGCTTTCCGGCTTCATGCTGGCTTTCGGTCTATCGCTTGCTCAACTGGTGCGCGGCGTTGGCCAGCCCACAATAGCGCTCGGGCGCTTCGCAGGTTCCGGCGTGTCACGCTTGCTCAAGGCCCAGGAGGCGTCGCAAACTGTCTCTCGAGGCCCCGTCCGGATAAACGGCCAGCAAGTTGTTGTGGACGACGCGCCTCCAATTCCGGTCGTAGACGAGGCTCCGCCGGTTGCCCCTACGGTCCGCCTCCCCGATTCTCATTCCATGCCCACCGAGGTCGTGAACCTGCTCGGCCAGGAGTCCCTTTCAGCGGCCCAGGCTGCCCCCAAGAAGTTGCGGCCTGAGCCTGTGATCAATCTGCCAGGCTCGTCTAGTAATAAGTCCTCGGAATCGACCTCCCCTCATGAGCCTATACAATCACCTCTCGGTTACGTCTGGAATATTCCCTCGACCACCCTGCTCGAAAATGTGAGCGAGGTGAAGATCAGCCAGGCCGACCTCAAAGTCAAGATCAAGATAATCGAGGACGCTTTCCAGTCGTTCAATGTTGAGGCGGTGGTGCGAGAGGTGAACACAGGCCCAGCCGTCACGCAATTCGCGGTCGAGCCGGGTGTGGGTGTGCGCGTCAACAAGATCACCGGCCTGGACAAAGACCTGGCGTTGGCCCTCGCCGCGCCCGGAATCCGCATCGAAGCGCCAATACCCGGCCAATCACGCGTCGGCATCGAGGTGCCGAACCCGTCACTACAGGTTGTCGGCCTGCGCAGCATTCTCGAATCCGACCATTTCCATGGAGCGAAAGGGCGTCTCAAGATAGCCCTGGGCCGCGATACCCACGGCCAGCCTGTCGTAACCGACCTCGCCAAGCTGCCCCACATGCTGGTGGCGGGCTCTACAGGCAGCGGTAAATCGGTCTTCCTCAACTCGATGGTGATCGGCTTCCTCCTTCAGTTCACCCCCGACGACCTGCGCATGCTGATGATCGACCCCAAGCGTGTCGAGCTGACCAGCTTCAACGGCATCCCGCATCTCCTCCGCCCTGTGGTCACGGACATCCGCATGGACAAGGAAAAGCAGAATCAGAAATCGAAGACCCAGAGTGACAGAGAGCGGCCGTTGACCGCTGTGGAGGCGCTCAAGTGGGCGCTTTGGGAGATGGAGCGGCGCTACAAGCTATTCGAGAAGGGCCAGCGCAACTCGGGCGGGATGCTCAAGCAGTTCCGCAATATCGAGATGTACCGCGACTTCGTGCGCGACAACCCCGATGTGAAGATGGAGCATATCCCCTACATCGTCATAATCATTGACGAGCTGGCCGACCTGATGCTCACCGCACCTGAAGAGGTGGAGACGTCGCTGTGCCGGCTGGCCCAGCTTGCCCGCGCCACCGGTATCCACCTTGTAGTCGCCACCCAGCGCCCTTCCGTGGACGTTGTGACCGGCCTCATCAAGGCCAACTTCCCGGCGCGGGCCGCTTTCGCGGTCACTTCGCAGGTGGACAGCAAAGTCATCCTGGACAGCGGCGGAGCGGAAAAGCTCCTTGGGCGCGGCGACATGCTCTATAACGCGTCTGATGAGAGCAAGCCTGTGCGCATCCAGGGCACCTACGTATCGGATAAGGAAGCCGATAGGGTAGTGAACTTCTGGCGCAAGCAACTGCCGAGCGAAGAAGAGCTGGAGAGCAACGGTGTGGTCGCACCCCTTCAGCCGATGCAGATGCCCGACTGGCTCAATAGCTCTAGCCCAAACGAGGATAGCGAATTGCTCGAGCAGGCTATCGAGCTCGTGAAGAAGACCACCTACGTCTCGACCTCAATGCTTCAGCGCAAGCTGCGCGTCGGCTACAACCGGGCGGCCCGCCTGGTCGAGCAGATGGAAGAGATGGGCCTGATTGCGCCCGCCGACAGCGACAACCGCAGTCGCCCCCGCGAAGTATTGCTTGGCGCGCCCGATACGCGCGCCTACCCGCAGAGCTTCAGCGAGATCGAGGACGATTAGTTCCGTGTTATAATCAGGCGAATGGGCGATCTGATACCGCAGCTTGTCACCTGGGCCACCGATGTAATACGTACTATCGGCTATCCTGGCATTGCCTTCCTGATAGCCCTTGAGGCTGTCTTTCCTCCTGTTCCCTCAGAGATCATATTACCTCTGGGCGGGAGCCTCGCCGCGAACGGCACATTCAACCCCTTCCTGGTGCTCCTCTCGGCCGTTATCGGCTCGTGCATGGGCGCGACACTCCTTTACAGCGTTGGCCGCTGGGGCGGTGAGGAACGAATCGCGGGCTGGCTCGACCGCTACGGCAAGTGGCTGTTGCTCAGCAGCAGTGACCTTTATACCACGCGTGATTGGTTCGGTAAACACGGCACCTGGGCTGTGCTGGTGGCACGCGTACTGCCCGGTATGCGCACGTTCGTGTCGATACCCGCCGGGCTGGTGTTGATGCCCTATCCGCGCTTTGTCATACTGACCGCGATAGGGAGCTGTGTCTGGAACGGCTTTCTTGTGGGTGCCGGCTACTTCCTCGGCAAGAACTGGGATCAGGTGCAGGGCTGGATTGCCCCTTTCGGGCCTATAGTGTATGGCATTATCATCCTGCTGGTAGTCGCCTTCGTTGCCCGCCGTCTCTGGACCAAGTTCGGCCCACCGTCGCGCCGGAGTGCCGAAGAAACGCCGGTGGATAACGGGCAATAGTCGCTGTTTTCCCTGGTTGCCGCGCTTGCATAACCCTATCTTGCACTAGGTATTCAGGCCGGTGCCTCTCTACCTCTTCCGACTGTCCCCCTGATACTCCTCAAGTCGCTGTTATTGCCATTATTGATACCCCCCAAGTCGCTGTCACTGCCGTTATTGTTACTCCCCCAGTACCATCATAAATCTGTCTTCCGCCAGATTTCCTGAGCGTGGGACTCTGATACACTATGTTTGAGGTATTGGGTCTATTCTTATCAAGGCAACCGTCCTGCTGCGAAGAACCCACAAGAAATAGGAGGCGACGCGAATTGATTCCCACATTTACCATGATCCAAACGATAGCACACGATCGCGAAGAGGAATTGCGCAAAGAAGCAAACGAGAGATACAAGTTCGGTGGTGCACCCTTACGAGCCCAGCGGCCCGGGCTGCAAGAGCGTCTGGCAAAGTCGTTGCGCGTGTTGGCCGACAGGCTGGATCCTGAAGAGGCATACGGCGCGGAGCTTTGCGCCGACTAGGCCACAGAGGAGCAACAGGCCCAGGTAGCCTGTTCATTGTTTGAAAATAGCCATCGGACCACCCCCACGGTTCCGATGGCTATTTTTGTTAGCTCCACGCGGCGGGCTGTTGCGTCCCATGATCGCATGTGGTATCTTATGCACAATAACCCTTTCGCACTCATGGGAGGAATGATCGATGCTAAGTGAGCTTACACGCGCCGTTTACGATTGGCGGCTCTCGACTGGGCTACCGCCGAGAAAGTTGTGTACGCGATGATGGTCTACATGGAGCGCAAGCTGCCGCCTGACGAATATGTCAAGTTCAAGCGGTACATGCTGGGCGATCCTGAGTATCGTATGCCCGACCGCTCGGCTTACCCAGGTTACGCAGCCGAGATACCCGACCAGATAGAGAGAGGTAATACGAATTACGAATTACGAATTCCATTGGAGCGCTGTTATTCGTAATTCGTAATTCCCGAAGGGCCGTTATGGGGACAAAGGGCTCACTGACGATCGCCACTATCGGCGGCATCGCTATCAAGCTCCATTGGAGCCTGGCGGGGATCGCGCTGCTACTCACCATACAGCTTGCAACCCTTGATTTTCCTACATTGGTGCCGGGTGAAAGCGATCTATTATACTGGGCGCTGGGCCTGATTACCGCGATCATCTTCTTCGTATCGGTGCTGCTCCATGAGCTGAGCCATTCTCTGGTAGCCCGCTTACGCGGCTACAAGGTGAGCGAAATCGTCCTCTTCATCTTGGGCGGGGTTTCAAACATCGAGGAAGAGCCCAGGAAAGCCGGCGACGAGTTCCTTATCGCAGTGGTAGGCCCGCTCATGAGCTTCCTCATCGCCGGGATCTGCTTCGGCCTTTTGCAGCTTGGTGACTCCACCTGTGCGGACGGCGGGCGCCAGCGTGGCAGCCATACTTCAATACCTGACTCTCATCAACGTCTTGCTCGGCTTGTTCAATATGATACCCGGCTTCCCCCTGGACGGCGGGCGCGTGCTGCGCTCTATCATCTGGGGGATCACGCGCAATTTCCAGCGGTCCACGCGAATTGCCGGCGTTATCGGCCAGATTGTGGCTTACGGGTTCATCCTGTGGGGCCTCTTCCAGACCTTCGGGGCGGGCGATCTCAGCGGCCTCTGGATTGCGTTCATCGGCTGGTTCCTGCTGAATGCGGCCCAACAGAGCGTATCGGGCGCGGGAGTGCGCCAGACATTTCGCGGCGTGATCGTACAGCAGGCGATGGAGCCTGCTCCGCCTTCAATCCAACCGCAGAGCACGCTGGCCCACCTGCTGAGCGGCTATATCCTCCCATATAACTTGCGCGCCGTGCCGGTGGCCGACCAGATGGGCAAGCTGGTCGGTATCGTCACCCTTGGTGACATAAAAGATGTGCCCCAGGACGAATGGGGTATCGTGACGGTGGAGCAGAAGATGACCGGCCCGGACAAATTGCGTGTGGTCTCTCCCAACGACAGCCTTGACCGTGCCTTCCAGCTTCTACAAGAGGGAGACTTCGACCAGCTACCGGTGGTCGATCGCGTCCGGCCACCTGGTGGGCATCCTCACCAGGGCGCACCTGATAAGGTGGCTGCAAATTCGGGACGATCTGCATCTGGGTCGCCAACCCCATGACATTTGCTGATTACATATCGAAAAGGAGCGGGCCGCTCGCCCGCTCCTTTTCGATGTAAATAAAAAGAGCCGCGAGTAAGCGGCTCAGTGCACATCTCTTTGAAAAGGATCAACCTCCGAGGCCGGAGCCGATCTTGGAGAATGTGCTGTTCACCTGCTGGCCCAGGAAGGTCAGGATCAGGATCACGACTATGGCGATGAGGACCAGAATTAGAGCGTACTCTACCAGGCCCTGGCCTTTCTTCTTCAACTGCTCGATCTTAGCGCGCATTTATTTTGCCTCCTATGGAAACTTACCGAATTATGGCTCGAATTGATTTCTGCGATGCTATAAGTGCATCAACTTCCATAGCTATCTTACCTTTTGTGCGAAGAGTGCAAAATAGCCCACTAGTCCTAAAAGGATGCTACTTGATTTAGCAACATAGTCCTATGCCCTTGGCGGGACTTTTGGATACTCCTTGCCCGAACAATCAAGAGAGCCGCCATTAGCGGCGGCTCTCTTGATTATATTAGCTTGGAAGAATTAGATGAGTGCGAATGAATGATTAATTGCCCTGTCCTTAAATGTTGCGTGCTGTTCGGAAGCTTGATAGCGTGATGGCGGTCGGGCCCTCGTTACTAACCCCCGGCTTTGCCCATTCCGCTGGTGATCTTCGAGTACATATTGACGAACACCATCTGGCCGATATAAGTCAGGATGACGATGATCACGATAGCCATCATAACCAGGATCAGGGCATATTCGACCAGACCCTGCCCCTGTTTCTGCAGCTTTGAGTTCCATTTTGGCCTTGTTTTAGGCGTTATTGCGCCCACTTTGATCCCCCCTTTCGTTGCTAGCCCAAAATTATGCTTTACGCGCCGAAGCATGTTGCCCCAGATTTAATATAGGGCTTTATGCATGCTATTAATCAATAGCGTTAGTTGTTATTTGTCAGGGTACTTAGGTACCCCGGACCTGTTTAGTACCAAAGTACTATTGCATGGTGCACGGACTTCCGCGTGCTCTTGTGCCGCCATATTAGCACAAGAAACCCGTGTTCGCAATAGGCAATCTACGCTAGCCTAGGCATCGAGCTCCGACGGTAAGTTCACTATGACCCTTGTGCCTCGTCCCGGCGCGGTATCGATGTAAATTGGCCGCCAAACATCTCTACACGCTGGCTCATGGTCGTGAGTCCCTCTGAACTTTGGATCGTTCAAGGTCGAATTCGTCGACGTTGAAGCCTGTGCCATCGTCCTCTACTGTCACGCCTACCGCATCGCCGTTCACTTCAATGGAGACCTGCAGCGTGGTTGGCATGGGCATGCTTGGCGACGTTCATGAGCGCTTCCTGCACAATTCGGAAGATAGCCACCTCGAGCTGGCTCGGTAGTCGCCCGTTCATGCCGTTTATAGTGACGCCCACTTCAACCTTGAACTTGTCGGTGAACTGTTGGATATAGCGGCGCAAGGTCGGCTCAAGGCCAAGGTCGTCGAGGATCATAGGACGCAGATCGAAGATGAAGCGGCGGGTATCCTGCAGTGTGGTGTTGACTATGCTCTTCAGACCCGAAAGCTCGCTCTTGGCGCGGGCTATATCCAGGTCGAGCAATCGCTCGCAGATTTCGGCGCGCAGCACAAGGTTGGTCATGGTTTGAGCCGGGCCGTCGTGTATCTGCCTCGACACCCAAAGGCGCTCGTTCTCTTGGGCCTGTATCACCTGGCTGATTACCTGCTTGCTGTTCACACTCACGTCGTTGTTGTTGAGAATGCCGCTGGTTTCGCTATAGGTGCGCCCTAGCGGTGCCGAGATGTGGTTTCTGCTGAATGTCGAGCCGGCGGGGTTGTAATCGTCGGGCACTGCGAGCAAGCACGCCTGTCACTTTCTGGATGCGCTGCTGCAATGTTTTCATGCTGTTGCGCTTGGCCTCAAGTTGCTCGACCTGGGCGCGCATCATGAAAAGGCGCATTTGTATCTCGTGGGCCGAGTTGTAGATGGTCTTCATGTCCGAGCGGCTGTAGTTGTCGAGGTTTAGCTCCATGTCACGCACTCGATTGGTCATGCCAAGCTCGCGGTTTGCGAGTTTTTCCACCTCGCCGTTTGTCTGGCGCAGGAGCATCTCGATTTCGCTACTCTCGCGGGCAAGCGCCTCCGACTCGACGCGTAACTCGCCCAATAGCTGGTTTACTTTGCCTCGGAACTCGTCGGTTCCGGTGCTTCGCGATGAACTGTCGCGCATCGCCCCATCCGGGGCTTGTTGGCTTACGGACATTCTTGAGCCACCTCTCCTGAATAATGCGTATAGGTTGCCAGATTAGCACCCTAATCTTAACACCCGCTACGTAGGCGGAACAATGCGCCATTTGTACCCTTTGGGATGGGTGTTTAGTCCTAGTTTGTGACCAAGTTGTCAGTTGTTAGTTGTCAGTTGTCAGTATTACGCTTTACTTCGTCCGTCGTCGGTCGTCGTCGTCGGTCTACTGACACACTGACAACTGACAACCGACAACTACCGAACAAACACCACGCCCTGCTTGTCCTCGTAGACTTTTCTCCAGGTCGGAGAGGCTGAGACGAACGTGATTAGCTCGGCGTGGAAGTCTTTGGAGAGGACAAGGGTGCGAATGTTGTATTTATCAAGCGTCTGCTGCCAGTCGGCGCGGGCACGGGAAATAGAGAGATAATCGTTCCAGACGGGAATCTGGCGGGCCTCAAAGCGCCCATCTATGAACATCTGGTACTGCGGGTAGAGAGCCCATTCCAGGTAGCCGCCCCATTCCATATAGTTGAAGATCGGTGTGGGCACGTCGCTGTCCTTGAGGAACGTTGCAATCTTCTCGGGCGTGGTGGGTGAAAGCGCCACCCTGGCGGGCGCGGGCACCAGTGGATTATTCTGACGCCACAAAGGAGTGAACAGCACCGCGCTGCCAAGCAGGATGATCGCGATGCCCCAGTTCAATACAGGCCGCTTCGGAATTGCGGATTGCGGATTGCGGATTGCGGATTAGTTCGCCATGCCTGCGTCGGTCGTCCTTCGGCCTTCGTCCCTTACCCGTCGCCACTCCCGCCATCGCTCCCCGCAGGCCGCGAAGTTGGCGGCCATGATGGGGGCCGTCACCCAGCCCCACCACATGACGTTGCGGAGGGAGGTAAGGGACAAATAGCCGAAAGCCAGGATAAGCAGCAGCTCGGTGATGCGCATCCGGCGCTTGCCGAAATATACCGACGCGAGGAATATCAGCACCTGCGCATAGAAGAGCTGGCCTGTGCCGTCGTTCAGGGTGGGCGGCTGCCATTCAACGTTGAGCGCTCGTGCTATGGGGTCGTTGGTGGCGATGAAGAAATAGTTGTAAATGCCGGTCAGGTAAGGATTGAGCAGGGTGGTTGCAGCGGCGGCGGCTATCCAGAAAGCCTGCCATAGAGCGGCGCGCGAGCGGAGCCATGCGCGACCTTCGTGGTCGCCTATTTTCTCCAGCAAGGTGCCAAACGCATAGATTCCAAGCAGCGCCACCCCCAGGAAGAACGAACCATGTATGTTCACCCAGAAGAGCATGACCGGTACAAGCAGCGGCAGAGACTTCGGGTAGCTATCCTTGCGCTCGAGCAGGAACAGGAAAGCCAGGAATGGTAGGAACGCAAAGAGCTGTGGGCGCATTCCGTAATTGGTCCAGGCGACGAAATATGCCACCAGCGCGGCCAGCGCGCCTGCCCGCAGTGATCCCGAGCGCCATATGCAGAGCCGGAGCAGAATGCCTACAGACAGCGTGATGATAACGGCTCTCACCGTTAGCAGCAAATAGGGCGAGATATGGTAGAACGCGTAAAAGAGTATCTGCGATAGCCACTGCGGATTGTAGTAAGGCTCGCGCACCGGCGACCACGCCAGCACATCGACTGAGAGGAAGCTATGGCTCAGTACCATGATCTGGCCGCTCTTGACGTTCCACCAGAAGTCGAATGGCTCGATCATATCGATGCTGGCCGCGAACCAGGCAATGGTGAAAGGGATTATTGCCCACAGGTGCTCGCGCCGCAAGCCGGCCTTTGCAATTGCGGATTGTTCTGCAACGTCGACCGACGTGATTGCGGATTCGGGTGCCCTCTGGGCGTTGCGGATTGCGGATTGTTCTACTACGTCGGTGGACGCAGCTTCGGCTGGCTCGGCGGGCGCGCTGGCAGGAAGCGAGCTGGCGGTACTACTCATGCCAAGATTATAGCAGGGTATATAAGCCGTGGAATAAGATTATTGTGGGGTCGCTAAGTAGTACCTTTTTGTCCTTTATTCTTCCATCATCTCCCGTATCGCCGCTACGTCTCGATACGATAGGGTCACGCTCTTGAAGCGCTGCAACAGGGCTGTTGCCTGGTTGTAGACGTACTGGAGGGCCAGCGCTCTCACCTTGTATTCGCCCCGAAGCTGCTTGACCATTAGATCCTGGCGGCTATAAACCAACAGGTTATAGTTGCCTGGGTCGCGACCCGATTTCGTGATGCGGTCGGCAATGTCGGTGAGGGCTCCAATCAAGGTGAGATATTCTGCTTCGTCGTTTGGGTGCCCGCCTTCGTGGTGGATAGTGTGCGAGCGGCTTCGCCCGTCCTTCGCCCAGAGGCGATAGTCCCCGATGTGCGGCCCGCGAAGAGGGTGGTCGCCTTTATTGACGTGGGTATAAAGCACGAGCGTATAGTCGGCCCCGTTCAGCCAGCTTGCCGGATTTGTCTTGACCTGGGGAACTGCCGTCGCCGGAGTGGGCGGGCTAGTTGCTGTGACAGGCTGAGAGGGTAACGAGGGGATGGGTATGGCGGACGCGGGTGTTTGCGCAATAGCAGAATATTGGCCGGGCATTTCCTTGCCGGCTGCTCGCTGGGCGGCACGAAATGCCATGTATTGTCCCGGGTCGAAATCAAAAGCGGCGCGCGTTGCCAGCTCGTCGGCTGCCTCGTTGAAGCGGTTTCCCGCGTGTCCTCTCACCCATTTGAGCGCGAATTGTGGGGCCCAATCTACTACTTCGCGCGCAACCTGATCGAAGATAGGCCAGAGGTCGGTATTCTTCTTGCGCTGCCACACACCGTTGGCGCAGTAGACCGCATACTGGCTGTCGCTCCACACTGTCACGCGCCGAAAGCCGTAGCCGCGCAAACCGAGCCTGCGCAACGCCTCGCACGCCGCCAGGATGCCCGCGACTTCCGCCCGGTTGTTGCTGGTGGGAGGCTCGCTGGCGCGCCGAGCCAGATACCCGCCCAGGTCAAGCCGGGCGTGCGGCTCGGGGCGCCCGGGATTCTCGGTATCTAAATCTTCCTGGAAGCCCACGACTACTGCCGCGAAGCCCGCCGGCCCGCCGGGGTTCCTTACAGGGCACGAGCCATCCGTGTAAACCTCGACCTCCCGGCACACCGCGAAATTGGCCCAGGCCTGAGGGCGCTCCTCTAGATCGCGGTCGATTACGCGCTGCACTACCTCCCATTCGGGCACCATTAACTTCTCCTCATCAAGACCCGGCAGCCGTTGCTGTCCGGGCGTGGCGGGTTGGCGTCGGGGCATAGGTGGAGAGTAGTATAGCACAAACGCCCATTGTCGTGTTATGGCCCAGGCACACGATCTTCTCGTCCTCCACAGGCATCCTTTCCTATTTTGGTTGGCGGTGGTAGCCCGCAGGGGTAATGATCACTCACAATGACTTGGTATCGGATTCCCGGTGGCCAAGAGCAGCCTCACATGCCGCCAGCACGGGGTCTGAGTGGAGGCCGGTGAGGCATGGGCGGGGGCCGCAACCTTCGCGCAGGCCGAGGGAATGGGCACGATAGAAGCATGGCTGGCAGGGCAAATGGCGAGTGACGATGCGGTGCGGGTTATGTTTGCCGGGAGGTGTGTATGGCCCCCACGCATCTTTGTTGGACGGGCCGAATACAGCCACCACAGGCGTGCCGACTGCCGCAGCAATATGCATCGGGCCGCTATCGTTGCCTATAAACAGGCTGCAGCGCTCTATCAGCGCCGCCGTTTCGTGCACGGTGGTCTTGCCCGCCAGGTTGTGTACTGCCGGGCTATTTACGAGCCTTTCGAGGGACGCAGCTGCGTCCACCTCGTCGGGGCCGCCCACGATAATAATTGACGCATGATACCTCTCGATAATATTTTGCGCCACATCGGCAAAGCGCTCCACGGGCCAGATGCGCGCCTTGCTGTATGCGCCTGCGCCAGGGTGGAGCGCCACGAGGGTGGTGGCATGGTTCGTGCCCACATTATTAATCAGGTTGGCTGCGAAGGAGCGATTGGCTTCTGTCAGTGGAATGTGCGTTTGCCACTCACCTCTTGTATCGGCCCCCAGTAAGGCAGCCACGTGCAGCCAGTATTCGGCCTCGTGCATGGTGCCGAAGCCGCGGTCAGGCACGCGGAGGGTGAGGAACCGGCCCCGACCGTTATCCAGCCCCGCTCTCGCACCGGCACCGCTGGCAAGCGCAAGCGCGGCGAACTTGACGCTGCCCCACCGTAACGTGAAGTGGTGGAAGATGGCAAGCGCATCGTACTTTGACAACCTCAGCCTCAGCAAAAAGCGAAGCGTGCTGATAACCTTGCCAGGATCGAATATCCCGCGCAGATTATCAAACGGGAATTTATCGAAGCTGATGATGTCGTTGATATAGGGAGCACCCATCAACAGGCGTGCCGATGCTGGAGGGACAAGCAGGTCTATCTGGGTGGAAGGGTTGGCCGCATGTAGCGCCTGCAAAGCAGGCGTAACCGTGAGCAAATCTCCCAGGTCGGCCAGCTTAATTGCAAGTATGCGCCTGTATCCAGGACCGTCCTGGGCCTCTGTAAAGGGCATGAGGACATTATACAATGATCGACGAAGGACGAAGGAAGATAGCATAGAACGTAAAACGTAACACGTAACGTACGTAACCGCCAAGACGCCAAGGTCCGCCAAGGTCCGCCAAGATTTCTATAGTTTAAGACCATAAAAATCCATGAGCGAAGTAGTTCGCTTCGCTCATCTCTGATCTCTGAGCACGCTGTGCTCATGAGCGGGGTGCCGTCCAGACCGCGAACTCTGATTCAAAACCATGAAAACCTTCGTGATCTTCGTGATCTTCGTGATCTTCGTGATCTTCGTGTCTTTGTGGTTCAATCCGTAGAAATCTTTGCGGTGAAAAGTATTCGAAATCCGCAATTGGACCGATTGCGCCACAGGCGGGCCTGTGGTAGAATTGGCGGGGGCATGATGATAGTAATTGGAGCAGGCAGCGAATGAGAACCGATAGCGTACTTGTGATTCCTTTTGCCGACGGCATTGGGGACTTCATCAACGTGCAGCCTTTGCTTGCGGCGTTGAAGAGAATCTTCCCGGAGGCGGCTTTCACCGTTGCGGCTTCCGAGCACGGTAACCAGCTTATTAATGACCCCACCATCGAAGTGGTGAAGCCTTCTGGGTTCAACTACGAGCCGGGTAGACTTGCAATCGCTTTGCGGCCGCTTCTTCCCCAGAAACTGCTCGCCTGGATGACAGGGCCGATGTTTGATCGCGAGCTTGGGCCGTTCGACCTCGTCATCAACTTTTTCTACGCCTGGGAGCGAGGCATGGCGTTTAAAACGTACTGGACGCCCCAGCTACCTCCCGTGCCCGGTGCGCAGCACTCTCTAGATTTTCTGGCTGACGAGATAGAACGCCAACTTGACATAACTATCACAAGCGAGCAGCGCCAACCGCGACTTTTGCTGAGGCCATCTGCCCTGAGATGGGCATCGCGATTCTGGACCGAGCACGACCTTGAGGGCGAGCGTGTGGTAGGCCTTGTGCCATCGTCCAACATGTTGATCAAGCGCTGGCCGATGCAGAGCTGGCTACAGCTTGACGAGCATTTGCGCGAGATGGGTCTCAAGACCCTTTTATTCTGTGACAAGCCTGATAGCTCGCAAGAGAGAGCCTTCGCGAGGGCAGGGCGCGATCGTAGCGCAAGCGCGATACCGGTCTTCACTCAGCTTGATAATGTCGCCGGGTTGCTGGCGCGGTGCGACCTGGTCGTAAGCGTTGATACAGGTCTTCTTCACATGGCTGCTGCCCTCGATATACCTTGGGCGGGGCTCTTCGGGCCTACCAACCCGGAAGTAACGGGGCCATATAACCCCAAAGGCGGCGCAGGTCTGGTTGCTCCTTTCCAGAAAGAGTCCAGTTGTGGCGGCTGCTGGAAGCACTTCAAATACGAGGACGACACGTGCCGCACCCTGATCCAGGGGTCGTGCATGCAGTACCTCGAAGAAAGTGACGTGCTGGCGGCCTGCGCAGGTCTGGTCAAGAGTAAGCCCGACCTTAACCTCCCTTCTTTCGTAGAGAGAAGCGACCCCCTAATAATCCCCAGTATGGCGGCGTCCGCAACTATATAAGAATCCCGTAAACATAAAGGTGAATAAGATGCTCGACATGACGAAAAAAAGAGATGCCCATGTAGACGCGCGCCTACGCTCAGATATTATGATCTGGCTCAGCACGGTAAAGCCCGACGGCACGCCCCATATTGTGCCGGTGTGGTTCCTCTGGGATGGCGATTTTGTCCTATATCTACTCCAAGCCCGACCAGAAAATCCGCAACTTACAGCATAATAGAGCCGTTATGCTCGCTCTCGATGACAGCAAGGGCGGCGAGGACCCGATCTTTGCGTCAGGTGAGGCCACTCTTCTCCCCCGCGAAGAAGCTCTTACAACCCAACCTGCCTACATCGAGAAATACCAGTCCCTTCTTGACAGCTCTAAGTGGACAGGCGAGTCGATGGCCCAGGAATACAGCGAGCCAATAAAGATCAGGCCAACGAGGTTCTTCAGGGTATAAGGCGGGTGGAAATCGCCGGTCTATTATAAGAGCGCGTTCAGAGTACTTGTGGCGCATCGCTCCCAGGTAAATTGCGCAGCCCTTGAAAGCCCTTTGCGCGACAATTCGTCTCTTAGCACGCCGTCTCGCATAATTCGCTCTACAGCATCTGCCCAGGCGTGCGCATCCTTTGGGTCGAGCAGTATGCCTGCATCGCCAACTACCTCCGGCACCGACGAAGAGTTAGATGCCAGCACGGGCGTGCCGCACGACATCGCTTCCAGGGGCGGCAGACCGAAGCCCTCGTAGAGCGATGGAAAGGTCAGGGCGAGCGCACCGGAATAGAGAGCGGGCAGATCATCGCGTTCCACGTAGTCAGCGAACTTGACGAAGTCGCCCAGCCCTCGGCTCTGAACCGACTGCAGCAGGCTATCGTAGAGCCAGCCCCGCTTGCCGGCCAGCAGGAGCATAGGCGGGCTATCTCTCCTGGCGCGCAACATATCCCAGGCTTCCACCAGGATGCCCAGGTTCTTGCGCGGCTGCAGCGTACCGACATGGATGCAGTATGGCTGTGTGATGCCATATTTCCCGAGCATCCCCTCAATCTTGCTCCGGTCCGTCACAGGAATGAAGATTGGGTCGCGCCCATGGTAAATGACCTCGATCTTGCCCGGCTTTATCTTGTAGTGCTTTATCAGGTCGCGCTTCGTCGCCTCCGAGATCGCTATCACGCGGCTGGCAGCATGAGCGCTGAACCACGTTGATAGGTGAAGATAAAGTCTCGACATGCGAGTGTGAGCCTGTGGATATTCGAGGTAGCCAAGGTCGTGCACCGTCACAACCGTGCGTCGCGGGTGCCATAGCGGCACGACGTGAGAGGGCACGAAGAGCGTGCGGGGTGGCCTCGTGAGCATCTCCCACGATAGGCGCGCGTGCGTCCAGAGGCGCGGGAAAGGAATGGCGCGCACACGCCAGGCGGCCGGTAGATCGAATTGTAGATTGCGGATTGCGGATTGTGGATTGCGGAGGTTGACATACAGCGTGATCGGACGCTTTTGGGCCTCCGGCAATTCGGCGAGGGCACTTAGAAGGCTGGCCGAATAGTGCTCGGTGCCCGTGCGCTGAGTGAGCACGGCGCGGCTGGCGTCTATTCCGATTGCGGATTGCGGATTGCGGATTGCGGATTGCCTCACTCAATCGATGTAGTATGCAAGAGAGGTCTCGGCGACGGCGAGACCTCTCTTGCATACTACATCCCCAGCTTCAACATATCCCTTAGCCTGGGCACAAGCTCTTCGACCGGCACGCGCACCTGGCCCATGCTGTCGCGGTCTCGGATGGTGACGGCGTGGTCGTTCAAGGTCTCGAAGTCCACGGTTACGCAGAGAGGCGTGCCGATCTCGTCCTGGCGGCGGTAGCGCTTGCCTATCGAGCCTGTGTCGTCGTACTGGCTCATGAGGTGGGGTCGCACCAGGGCGTGGACCTTCTTCGCTTCATCGGCCAGCTTTTTGGATAGAGGCAGCACAGCCACCTTTATTGGAGCGATCTCTGGGTGGAAGCGGAGCACCACGCGTGTCTCGTCCTTGTCCGGTTCCTCGTCGTAGGCGTTAAGCAGGAACACGAGCGTGCTTCTGTCCACGCCCACGGCAGGCTCGATCACGTAGGGCGTGATATGCTCGCTCGTTTCTTCGTCGAAATAGGTGAGGTCTTTGTTGCTGGCAGCCGAGTGGCGGCCCAGGTCGAAGTCGGTGCGGCTGGCGATACCCTCAAGCTCGCCCCAGCCCCAGGGGAACTTGTACTCGATGTCGGTCGTGCCGTTTGAGTAGTGGGCAAGCTCCTCTTTTTCATGCTCGCGCAGGCGCAGGTCATCGGGTTTGACGCCGTATTTGAGGAACCAGTTGTACCTGATATCGATCCATTGGCGATACCATTCAAGCTCGCTGCCGGGCCTGACGAAAAACTCCATCTCCATCTGCTCGAACTCGCGGGTGCGGAAGATGAAGTTACCGGGCGTGATCTCGTTGCGGAACGCCTTGCCTTGCTGAGCTATACCAAAGGGGAGCTTGCGTCTCATAGACTGCTGCACGTTGAAGAAGTTGACGAAGATACCCTTGCGCTGTTTCCGGGCGCAAGTAGGCCACCGCCGCATCGTCCTCCAGCGGGCCCACAAAGGTCTTGAACATCAGGTTGAAGCGCCGCACTTCGGTCAATTCGCCGCCGCAGTCGGGGCATTTGCTCCCCTCGACATCGTCGGCACGGAAGCGGTGCTGGCACACCTTGCAGTCCACCATCGGGTCGGCAAACTCGGTGAGATGGCCCGAAGCCTGCCAGATGAGCGGCGACATCAGGATAGCCGAATCGAGGCCCACGATGTCATCGCGCAACTGCACCATGTCGCGCCACCAGAGGTTTTTGACGTTACGCTTCATCTCCACACCGAGCGGTCCGTAGTCCCACGTCGAAGAGAAGCCGCCATAAATCTCGCTGGAAGGAAAGACGAAGCCTCTTCGCTTCGCCAACGAGACGATTGTGTCCATTGAGACGGTTGTCATTGTCTGCTCCAGTTATTGTTGTGACGTAGTTGTCAGTTGCCAGTTGTCAGTTGTCAGTAGCACCAGTGACCGGCGGTCGGTCGTCTACTGACAACCGGCAACAAAAATCCCCCCATCCCTGCATCTAAGCATAGGGACGAGAGGCGTATAGCTCCCGCGGTTCCACCCTACTTGGCGCGGCCTTTTCCTGTGCCGTGCCCCCTTGTGGGTTGGCCGGTGCTCTGCTCCGGAGCGCCTTTTCACCGTTTAGCAGGCGGTGGCTCGCACCCTCCCATGAGGCCTCCGCTCTCTGTCTGCATAGGCGGCTACCTGTTCTCCTTCATCGCCGCTTCCGACTGCGTACTATTCGATTGTGTTCGCCATTATAAGCAATCATTGCGCTTTTGGCAAGATGGTTGGCGTTTGAATTGGCGTTTAAATTAGCGTTTGAATCACGAGGAGCACGAAGGACACAAAGATCACGAAGGTTCTTATTGTTCATTTTGTGACATGTCATCTGCCTTGTTCAGAAGCAAAAACCATATGAATCTTTGTGTTCTTCGTGATAAAAGCCCTAATATACCAATTCAAATATCGACATAGTATCGGGTTCGACGTACTGGAGGAGGAAGGGTTGGGCGTCCAGCACCCCTGGATCTACGTCCCAGGTGCGGTGCTCCTGGATGTCTTGAAGGTGCTTGAGGCGTGGAAGGGTTTGCAGGTAGGTGAATGTGCCGGGCCAGTCGGCTCCGTAGGCGTTGGAGCTCACCACTACATACCGGACGTTCCAGGATTGCAGAACGTCGAGCGCCTTTGTGTCGGGGAACAAGGCGAGGTTGCCGCGCTGGGCGCTCCAGGCGACGGGCTCGAAGGTGTCGTAGCCGTAGGCGATCGGTTTGCCATAGTTTATCCGCTGGTAGAGTAGAGGGCCGGACTGAGAGGACATGAGAGGCATCTGCATCACAATTCCCGGAGGTTGCGCCGCGAGGAATTTGGCCGTTTCGGACACTTCAACCCGTGTTGTGCCCCACGAATAAACGGGTGGCGAGGTCCAAAAATCGGCCAGCAACAGGCACATCGCCGCCAGCGTCAGCCACCTCCGGTTTCGTTTTATCCAGTCTTTCCCGGCCCCAAGTACTGCGGTCCATCCGATCCCCATGAGCACGATCGACGCAAGGCTGACGAGCACCCCGAAGCGTGCGTATGCCCGCATAGATGAATAGAAAGGCAACCAGTCATACAACAACTGCCCCGGCAGCGGGACCGGCCCCTTTACCTGCCCGTTGGGACCGTGCAGGGTCAGGCCGAGCGAAAGTATCGCTGCCACAATAAATATGCCCAGCCACGCCCGCCCCGCCCTGTTGGGTTGCGCCTTTGCGCGCCTCGCCATGACCCACCCTGCCACTGCTATCCCGACCACGACGACACCCAGGTAAAGATTGCTTTCGATGAGGTTCTCGCTTGAGTGAGCGCGCATAGAAGGCTCGCCCCATAGGGGCTGCAGCTCGCTCGGAATGATGTAGTCGAGCGGCTCGGCTGACGATTCGTCGGCAGCTTTCGCGCTATGGCTCAGTTGCCCCTCGCTCCAAAGGCGCAGCGATGGTATGGCTGCCACCCCGCCCAGTGCCAGCACGATCAGCCCCGCTGCTATTATGGGCTTAACCAGGCTCCTTACTGGTATCTCCCCGCGCAGCATCCAGAGCCGCACGAGCGCATACGCCAGCAGCGCCATACCGACCATGTAAGCGTAATACCAGGCCGATAGGGCCGTCAGGGATAGCATCAAGCCGGTCAGCGCGCCGTCCCGCCATGACCGCGTTTTGAGGGTCCGCTCCAGGAAATAGAAGGAGAAAGCGATCCAGCCTGTGCCCATCAGTTGCAGGTGGCCCACCATCTGCGCCATGTGGTAAGGGGCGAAAGCGAACGCCACTGCCGCTAGCAGGGCAGCAGATTGGCTGCCGGTAAGCTCTTTCACCAGCAAGTATGCGCCCAGACCTGCCACCACGAACGATAGCAGCATCAACAGGTTGTACGAGACGACGTCGTTGGTGAGGGTGCCTATTAGCACACCCGGAAGAGTATTCGCCAGGGTAGGCTCGCCCTGGCCCAGGTCGAAGCCGAAAGGGGCATAGCTGTTGGGGTCGAAGAGGGGAGATGTGTGTTGCACGACCAGGGCTGTGCGAAACCACCAGAGCTTATACAGGAAGGCAAAGTTATCCATAGGCCAGCCTGGTATTGACGTGCCCAGGCGCGTGACAAGCGGCCAGGTCTGCGCTACTGCCAGCGCGCCCACCAGCGCGGCCACCGAGGGCAGCTCCCATCGCGACCGCAGCACCCCGGCGAGCCGCTCGAACGGCCCATTGTCGTTGCGAGCCAGCTCATATGCCTTCCTCAAAAAGAGAGCGAGCATAGTGAGGCCCACCGCCCACCCTGCCGAGGGCAACGCCCAGGCGGGCGGCGCAAGGAGGCTCCAGACGGTTGGCACGACCGTAAAAATGGGCCCAAGCACCAGGCTGTAATCGCCCCGGCGCGGTCTCACCAGCAAATAGACAAGCGCCGGAGTGAGGGCAGCCACCAGCAGCCAGAGGTACGGCGGCAGTTGCAGTCCCGCCCTGCCTTCGCGAGGCTCTGTGCCGATCTCAGTCACGGCCATGCCAAGCTTGCGCCTGTCGCTCGCACCTGGGTAGAAGGTGTCGCTATCGACGATCAGGCGTACGTCGGGGCTGAGCCCTGGCCCCACCGTGGCGGTATATGTGTTGAGGCCAGGGATTGCGCGATAGCTGCCGAGAGTCTGGTCGCCCACCGACAGGCGGAAAAAGGCGGGCGGGCTGTTGGGCGGGCGCGCCGGATCGAGGGTGATGCTGATGACCTGGCTGGTAGAGAGAGCAGGCAGCGATACGGCTGAAGTGGTCCGGCTCCAGCGGTATGCGAAGGCATCCGTACTCTCGACGCCATAGAAATGGCTTGCCGAGGTTCCGGGGTCGCCCAGGTTGAGGCTCACCGACGAGGTGGGTGCGACCTGCCAGCGCAACACCAGCAGAATGACCGAAACGACGGCGAAAGCCAGCGAGATCGCCGTGATGGTAAGTGTGCGCCTCTGGATAGTTAGTCTCAAGGTGGGAGAAGGCTTTATGTAGTGCGTAGTGCGTGTTTCCGTAACCGCCAAGACGCCAGGTTCCGCCAAGGTTTCTATGGGTTACGTACTACGTACTACGGACTACACACTACGTACCACGAGTCGGCCTGAGTATATGGAAAGCGTGCCTGATTGTCAAGAAATTTATGTGGAAAAGTATTGACTTGCGTGTTGCTATCTGGTATATTCCGTCCACCGGATAATTGGCTGTACGCTGATGTGAGGCGTATGTTTATCCGGGTGTTGGGGTATACCTGACGTGGGGCCTGTCGCCACAAAGCCCACGAGTTAGCAAAGCAAATGGAGGTACTGGGGAGATGCAAACTACATCGGCTCGTCCTACGGGTGTAACAATTCTTGCGGTTCTTGGCTGTATTCGGCGGAGTACTTGGGATCCTCGGTCGGCTTGCGCTCTTAGGAAGTGCGGTGGGTCGAGATGAGTGGCCTCTTTATCAGCGTTGCCTCGGTCGCTCTCGTTCAAGCGGTAGGTGAGCTTGCCTTTGGCATCGGCGCTGGACTCTCAAGCCCTGGGCCTGGACCTGTAGGCGTTGGCGTTCGAGGCACGGCTCAAGTGATCCTGTCATAATCGCCTTCATTCTCGGCAATGGCACGATCGCGAGCGTAGATTGTCGGTATCGTGATCTGCCGGCATCATTCTCTATTACCTCTTACCCCCGGCGTGAAAGCTGCTTTTGGTAGAGCTTGATCTCACGCAAAGGCCGATCATAGAAAAAGAAATCGCTTCCGTCCGAGGAAGCGACTTCTCTTTTCTGTGCATACTATCGGCGCTCACTCGTCCCAGGGCCTGATCTCAATAATCTCCCACTCCTCTGCTTCCCGGGCTATCTCAACAAGGAAGTCGAAGTGCACCTGGCCGTACTTGGCCAGCAAGGCGTTACCGGCTGCCTCGGCCGCTTTGCCTTCGACCTTGCGGCCCAATCCGAGCCGCGTGCGCGTCAAGGGCGCGCCCTCGCTGTTGCTTGGAGCGACCAGCACGCGCCCGGTGGCCTCTATCCTCTTCGTCTTGCCCGACCTGCAAGGCGTCTGGATGTAAATGTAGTCCCCGATCGCCACAAAGCGCACGGTCGTATGTACGGCAGAGCTATCGCGCCGGAAGGTAATCAGGTTGATATATTCGTGCCTGTCAAGCTCCGAAAACTCCCCTTCTTCAGCATTCCTATGCATAACCTGCACCTCCTGTTGGGCAGACAGCGCCGGGACATTAAATCGCCATGTAATCTATGAACAAGAATGACCACCCTGTGCAGGGCGGTCATTTGATAGTTGCACGGACTGATGATCAGCGACTAGTGAGGAGGTCTATTACCGTTGTGGCTGACGCCCTCGTCCTCTTCAGCTTCTTCGTCTTCCTCATCGTAGTCGTCTTCTTCACCTTCTTCCTCGAACTCTTCTTCCCCTTCGTCTTCTTCTTCGTCTTCTTCCTCGTCGTCCTCGTCGTCCTCTTCCTCGTATTCTTCGTATTCCTCGAAGTCTTCGCTCATCGCTTCGATGAAGTCGTCGGTGAGAGCAGCGATCTGGTCGGGACTGCCCGCGAGGGCGTGCACGTCATCCTCGGTGCCGATGTCGATGCGGAGCATATCCTCTTCACCCTCGGCGGGCCACATGGTGACGGCGTACTGGCCGTCCTCGTCGGACACGCCCGCGAAGAACCAGTCGTTCTGAGCGAGGTCGTCTGCACCCAGGTGGGCGTCACGCTCGTCGCCTTTCAAGCCGTTAGAGAGGTCGGTGACGACCTGCTGCAGGGCTTCGATCAGCTCTTCGCGTGTTACCTCAAACTCCTCATCGTCCTCCATTGCATCGGCGTTGGCGTTTTCGTCTACCGGCATATCGGGCGTGTGGCTATCCATCTCCTTCGTTCCTCCTGTATAGGGTTGCATATCGGGCGGGATCGTGGTTGTTTACGAAACCGCCTTCTTTCTTGGCTGGGCCGCTCTGCCCCCGCTTCCCCCTGTTCCTCTTTTAGTATTGCTACGCTCCTGCTTTTGTCCGATACGAGCGTAGACTTGGGTCGTGGAAATATTAGCGTGTCCCAGGATTTGTTGCAAGTCACGCATATCGGTGCCGCTATTCAGCTTCTGGGCCGCGAACGAGTGGCGTAAAGTGTGGGGACTAATTTCGTCGAGGCCTGCCGATTTTGCGTATCTCTTTAGAATAAGCCAGAACCCTTGCCGCGTCAACCTCTTGCCTCTGTGGTTGAGGAACAACGCCCGGTTGTCGTCGTTCTCAGCAAGAGCCGGGCCGCTATTCTCCGTATTTCGGGCCAATACAGGGCGCCCTTTCGCCAGGTAGCTTGCCAGCGCGCTGAGCGTATCCATTGAGCCGATGGACACGCGACGCGTCTTGCCACGTCCGGTTGTGCTCACACTGTTGTCTGTAAGGTCCACATCGTGTACGTCGAGAGCCACGGTCTCACCTACACGCAAGCCGGTGGCGTAAAGCAACTGCATCATGGCGCGGTCGCGCAGCACCTCGGCGCTGTCGGGCGCAATGTTCATTTCGTGCAGGAGCCGCTCGACTTCGCTTGCGTTGATGGTCTGCGGGAGTGCGCGGTCCACATGGGGTGACGCGAGGTCTTCGACGGGATTGGAGGAAACCATACCGCGTGCCGAGAGGAACTTGAAGAACGACTTAATTGCCGCCTGCTTGCGCGCTACGGTGGTGGCGGCTTTGTGTGCCTCTTTGAGGTATAGAAGGAACGCTACGATATTGTTGCGGGTTACGCTCGCCCAATTATCCGGTCGCCCGCCGAATCGCTCCACATCCTGCCCTTCGTCCATGTAATCGGCGAACTGAGAGAGGTCGTTGCGGTAGGCCGCCAGCGTATTGCCGGAGAAGCCCTTCTGGGCCTGTAATGTTGTGAGAAACTGTTCAATCAGCTCCCTGTTGAGCACGAAGTTTCTCCAGTGCGGCATCTATCGTCCACCATCTGCCACCGACGCTATGATGCCACTTCTCTAATCAGAAGGATGTGTTCGCGTGGAAAATCGCTTGAGAGTCTCACTATTCTAGCACTGCTATAGGCTTATGTCAACAAGCAATTTGGGTATTTATGGAGTAGTTGTGGGGGATCAGTGACCAGTGACCAGTGACCAGTGGTTAGAGGTTAGCCACTAACGCAGATACTTATCAAAGAAACCTATCACTCGGCTCAGGTATTCTTCCTTGTTGTCGGCGAAGGCTGCGACGTGCCCTGTTGCGGGGGCGAGCCATAGCTGGAGGTTGGGGTCTGCGGCTCCGGCCTGCTGTAGCTCGACTGCTTCGCTCGGCGGTATCAGGTCGTCGCCGGTAGCGTGGATGAGGAGCACCGGACGGTCGCCCAGTCGGGCAACCGATTGCTTCGGGCTGGCAGCCGCTATATCGAGACCGAACAATGTCTTTGCCGTGAAGACTACGCCTGGATCGAAGATGTTGGGAGCGCCCATGCTCTCGCGCTCTCGATCGATCATCGAAAAGAGGTCGGAATATGATGAGTCGGCTACGATGGCGCGCATTTCGGGGCGATCAGGTGCGGCAAGGAGCGCAGTAGCCGCTCCCATCGAGTAGCCGAGCGTACCTACCTGCGCGACGCCGCGCGTTTTCAAATAGGCAAGAGCACCCGCGAGGTCGCGTGTCTCCCACGCGCCGAGGCCGCCCGTATCGCCGCCCGAGGCGCCCTGGCCCCTGAAGTCGAAGAGAAAGACCCGGTAACCACGGCCCACCAACGCCTTCGATACTTCCATATTGATATAGTTAGCGCGGTTACTACCGCTGCCGTGCATGATTACGACCGTGGGATTGCCGCCCGGATTGACGAGCCAGCCGCTGAGTGGCACCTCATCACCCGTGCTTTTGAAACTCACATCCTGATATTCCAGGCCGTACTGCGTGGGTGTGGTCTTGAGCGGCAACCGGGTTGGGTGGGTGAGAGTGTAAGCTGCGACCAGGCAAACGCCGATGTACGTCACAACGAACAGCACAGCGAGTATGAGCGAGATTTTCAGTATCCGGTTGCGCATAGATGTATGATTATAGCTCAGTTCGGATTGAGGCGAGAGTAAGGTTTCCCAGGTGCCAGATCATGGCTGATACAGCGTCGAAATGATTCCCCTGACAAGCCACCTTGGCGCGGCAGGTACCCATCTTCAATCCTATGCGTCAACCAGGGCGGAAGCAAAGTCGAGGGCCCGCTTGGGATGCACCGCCCGCCTACACCATGTCATTCTGAGCGAAGTGAAAAATCTCGTCGCTACAGATTCTCTTTGAGAGTGTCTGAAAACTCAGAGCCGACACCGCCCGGCGACTAAAGTCGCGGGCTAGGAATACGAAGTCCGCCTACGCGGACTGACCGTAAGTCGCCGAAGGGCGACTTTGTACCTGAGCCCGCCACTTTAGTCGCCGGGCAGCGGTTTTCAGACAGTCTCATTGACATTGTACAAACCCCAAGGTCAGCTCGAGGGACGAGATTCTTCGCTTCGCTCAGAATGACATGGTCAAGAGGACGCGCCAGGCACCGATTTTGCATCAGCACTGACGGGTCAGCTCAGGGACTATGCATTCTCGGTTGGAAACATCGGGGTTTTGACCAGGGCAGACACGTGGGTCTGCCCCTACGATCCCGGCTGCCTGCCCATTGCCGAGAACGCGTACACCCTGGGTCAACTATCGCCCCTTGACACAGCAATGCTAACAAGCATATAATACTTTATACCCTAACAAGCGTTTGTTTCTCTCATCTAAGCAGTAAGATATAAGCAGTAAGTAACCCATCATGGCAGTAGACCGCAAAGAGCAAATATATTCCACAGCCCGCTCCCTCTTCCGCGAGAGGGGTTATCCGGCCACCACGGTGCGCGACATCGCCCGCGAAATGAACATGCAGGCGGGTTCGCTTTATGCGCACATCGAGTCCAAGGAAGATGTGCTCTGGGAGATAGTCAATCACGCTGCGGACCAGTTTCTGGATGCCGCCGAGCCTATCGCGGCCTCCGATTTGTCTCCGACCGAGAAGCTGCGCGAGCTTGTGCGCGCTCACGTGGGCGTAGTGGCCACTAACCTGGCCGAGGCGACCATCTTCCTGCACGAATGGAAGTTCCTGGGACGACGAGCGCCAACGAGAGATCGCCGAGCGCCGCAATCACTACGAGAGTCTCTATCGTCGCGTGGTTGAGGATGGCATCACCTCTGGCGAATTCGCCCCTACCGATCCCAAAATGGCAACCCTGCTCGTGCTGTCCGCCGTCAACTGGATGCCCCAGTGGTATAATCCAGCCGGCCCATTATCGCCCGCACAGGTCGCGGATAGCTTTAGTGAATTGGTGTTGAGAGGATTGGAGCGTCGGTAGTTGTCAGTTGACGGACGACGGAGCCTAGGGGCTAGGGGCTAGGGGCTAGCAGACGACCACTGATAGCTGGTAGCTACGGTCTACTGACAACTGACAACTGACAACTGACAACTGCGTCACAAGGAGGAACAATGGACGATCCCAATCGAGTTGAAGAGTTCACACGGTACGTGCAGAAGGGTGGCAAGGTAGAAGCAGGCGACTGGATGCCTGAGGAATACCGGATGCATGTGCTCAAATTTGTGGAGATGCATGCCAACTCTGAGCTGATGGGCGTGCTCCCTGAGCGCGAGTGGATCAACAAGGCCCCCACCCTCAAGCGCAAGCTGGCTCTCACTGCCAAGGTGCAGGACGAGGTAGGGCACTCCCAGCTACTCTACCGCGTGGCCGAAGACCTCGGCAAAAGCCGCGAAGATATGCTGGCCGACCTGCTGGCGGGCAAAACCAAGTTCCATAACGTGTTCCACTATCCCACCTATAACTGGGGCGATGCCGCCATTATCGCGTGGCTTGTGGACGCCGCTGCTATCCAGTCGCAGAAGGCGCTGCTCGACTCGTCTTATGCGCCTTACGCCCGCACCATGCAGAAAATCTGCTGGGAAGAGAGCTTCCACATCAAGCACGGCTACGACATGGTCGTGACGATGATGAACGGCTCCAGAGTGCAGCGAGACATGATCCAGGATGCGCTCAACAGGTGGTGGTCGCCCCTGGTGATGTTCCACGGCCCGCCCACACCTGTCGAGAAGGATCGCGATCTCTATTTCCGCATTAAAGCCAAACACAATGCCATCTTGCGCCAGGAGTTCTTCTCGAAGTATATCCCGAAGATACTGGAGCTTGGTCTCACCATCCCTGATCCTGAACTCCAATTCGACACCGAGGCGAACGCATGGCACTACACCGAGCCCGACTGGAATGAGCTAAAGATGGTAGTCACAGGGCATGGCCCCAGGAGCCAGGAACGTCTTGATTTGCGCCGCATGGCCTACGCCGACACCCAGTGGGTGCGCGACATGATCCTTGTCGAGAAAGCAGCCTAGGAGGAATTACGAATTACGAATTACGAATTACGAATGGTTTGGCCAATTCGTAATTCGTAATTCGTAATTCGTAATTACATTGCCTTGCCAGTATTCGAAGTATTCACACAGGCCCGCGAGGGCAAGCCGTTCGAGCATGGCGGCAACGTGGTCGCGCCCGACCCGGAGATGGCGATCCTGTACGCACGAGAGTTCTATGGACGGCGGCAGGAGAGCGTACGCATCTGGATCGTGCCCCGCAATTCTATCGTCGAGATAAACGATCCCGACTTGCTCCACCCACCCGCAGTCGATCGCTCTTACCGCACGGTCGCGGGGTATTCCCTGCGAGATACGTTGCGCGCAACCCGTGGCGCGGTTGCAGGGAGCCAACAACCCGATTGACGAGGGGCGAAAGCGAATCGCATATCTCTTTCCCTTTCTTTTATTGAGAGAACAATGTTTGCAGAACTAACCCGGAAACCTCTATATCTTCTCCTTCTCGCCCTGGCCGACGATGAATTCATCATGGGCTACCGCAATTCGGAGTGGACAGGCATCGCACCAATGCTCGAAGAGGATGTAGCGTTCTCCTCGATGGCGCAAGACGAGATCGGGCACGCTCGCCTCATGTATCAGATGCTTGAGGCCGAGACGGGCATAACCGCCGATAAGATCGCCTACGCCCGCCAGCCCGAAGAGTTCCTTTGCTGCAATCTGGTAGAGCACCGCAGGCTCGACTGGGCGCATGCGGTGGCACGCCAATTCCTCTATGACACCGCCGACCATGTGCGGCTTGAGGTGCTGTCTCATTCCTCGTACGAGCCGCTCGCCAACGCTTCGCAGAAGATCCTGCGCGAAGAGAAGTACCACCTGATGCACGGCGATATGTGGTTGAACCGCCTCGCCACCCTCAGCGCCGACTCGCGCCGGAGATTGATAGACGCGCTCGACATCATCTGGCCCGACGCGCTCGGTATATTCGAGGAATTGCCCGGCGAAACCGAGATGCTCGAGCAAGGCATCCTCATCCAGCCCAGCAGCCGTATGTTGGCCGAATGGCTGGACCAGATAGCGCCCTACTTCCAGAACCTTGATCTTCCATTTCCGGCAGTCCAGGACCCGGACACCCTTCTCTACAACCCCACCGTCGATCCGGCATCAGGCGGCAGGCGCGGTCAGCATACACCGGAATTCACGGGCCTGTGGGAAGAGATGACCTCCGTGTACAGGCTGGACCCGGAGGCGGTCTGGTAGTTGTCAAGTAAGACAGTGATTTCTCCAGCCCTCCAAATCGCCCAATGGAGCCGCCGCTTCCTCTTTGCCGCTACGGCGCTTTTCGTGCTAGGTATGATTCTTGGCACCCTGATAGGCACGGAGGGTTTCCTGTTTGGTGCAGTCGTATGGCTCCCATCTGGTTCTGGTGCCTGGCTCTCGCGCTGGTCGCTCTCTGGCAGGCCAGCAGCTCGGCTGCGGGGCGCATGGCGCGCCGGATGGCCGTTGAGACGCTGGGAGCGCTAGCTCTGATGTTGGTTGCCGAGATACTTGTTGCCTTTTTTACCAATATGCTCAGCGTGAGGGTTGGACTATCCTAGGGTAATTTCGCAAAGAAAAAGCTGAAAGCTGACGGCTGAAAGCTAAAGGAGTAAATATGAAAACAACACATAGCATAACTGAAAGCGAAGTCCGGGACGCCCTTACTGACGTAATGGACCCGGAGATACCCAACCTTTCCATAGTTGACCTGGGCATACTCCGTAGCGTAGAGGTATCCAGCGAAGTGATATCAGTGGAGTTGATGCCGACTTTTGTCGGGTGCCCGGCCCTTGAAGTGATGAAAGATGGAGTGCGCGAGCGCCTCGGCGACCTGGCCCCTGGTTACGCGGTGAATATCAAAGTGACTTTCGATGAGCCCTGGACCTCCGATCGAATATCGGAGCATGGTCGCGCCATCCTCAAGAGATCCGGCTTCGCGCCTCCCCCGCTCTTGCGCGAGATGCCCGCTCGCCGCAACCTGATCCAGCTAATGCCGGTGGTCGAATGCCCCTACTGCAACTCGCGCAACACTACGATGGAAAACGCCTTCGGCCCCACCCTCTGCCGGGCAATATATTACTGCCGCAATTGCCGCCAGCCGTTCGAGCAGTTCAAGCAAGTTTAGTTTGTTAAGAAGAACAGGGGAGCTATGGCCATAGCTCCCCTGTTCTTCTTAATATACGAATAGTTACTGTGGCGTGATAACGAGCGTCATATCGTCGAAATAGCCCCAGCGGCGCAGGAATGAGTCCCACGGGGTGTGGTAAAAACCGCCATCCGACACGTCCATCAAGTAGATGCCTGTGTCATCGTACCCGTAAGCTACCACGGCGTGCTCGCCTGGCACCAGCTTGAACCGCTGCCCGTCCAGTTCATGGTAGTATGAAGGCCTATCCTCGTTCTGGCCGACTGTCAGCCACACTACCGCCGGGTTGCCCGCGTCAATATTTGATTTCAGACTGCCCAGGTCGTTATAGAACACGGTGGCATTATATCCGTGATTTTGCAGCACGGTAGCCAGCGGCTCGGCGTACACCCCGTAGTCGGCGATCCCGCCGAACGGCGCGTTGATATCGCCTCTGAAGCCGATATGTGGGTCGGGGCTGCTCGGCACCTCGCGGATAAAGGTATTTTGGGACACAAGGTTGCCCCAGTAAAGGGTAACCGCTGCAGCAGACGCATACTCGCAGCTGAGATTGTACCATTGTTGGACCGAGGGAAATCCCTTTATGATTGTCGCGTTGGGGGCTGCTTCAGTTTGTGCAGGTTGTGTGAAGAACGTTGTAAGCACGACCGGCAACATCAAAACTAGAGCTGCCCCTCTCGTAATTCGTTTCATCGCATGTTGCCTCCGCCAGGACCTCTTCCTGCATAATCTATCTAGCCGTCGCAACTAACAATCATGCAAACCCCGTGCCAGTTGCCGCGAAATCCCGTTCTTCCCGGCTATCCTGCCGTATGCCACGAGCGTTAGCTTTCCAGCCAAGAAAGGTGACTATGCCGGTCATTCTTATCGTAAATCCTGCATATTGGAATAGGCTTAAGTGCGAGTGGGAATTATTAAGATTTGATTAAAAGTGTGGGCAACGAGTGCTCCGACTATCCAGATCGGGGCTGATGCAAAGTCGAGAAAATGCTTGGGAGGAGCCACCCAACTACACCCTTGTCTGGATTCGTCCGTGACTGCCCTGTAGATCAGTACTCTCACCATACGTACCAAATCGTTCGAGGAAAGAGGGCCAGCTTAGCCTTGTCATTCCGAGCGGAGCGAGGAATCCCGATGGGCACTTCTATGCCTGGATCCAAGCGCCCTCTCCCCATAGTGATTCCTCGCTCCCCTCGGAATGACAAAAGAGATGCCCTCTTACCCCCAATAAATTAGTTGGCACAGCACTCAGAATGACAAGGCCAACCCTGGCACTCTGTACACCGACTTTGCATCAGCTCTGTTACCTCACGATGGTATGAGTTCAGATTAGAGGTGTAGGGGCAGACCCACGTGTCTGCCCTGGTGGGGTTGCAGATTCTCTATCCGACCAGGGCAGACACGTGGGTCTGCCCCTACAAGATCTTCTCCACCATAAATCTGCACATTTACCTCACCGTACGACGCTTGACGTGTTAGCGGGTGCATCCTTATAATGGGTGGGCAGGCTTACCGGCCTTCTATCGCCTGGCCATCTAGACGCACGCATTTTGTATTTCGGTGCTCGCTATGGACTTTCTTACCTCTTCCTATCTTTTGCTCTTTGCCCGGCTCTGCGTGGGCGGGGTATTTATCATTTCGGGCCTCGGCAAATGGGTGGACAAGCCGGGCACCGAGGCGGGCATGAGTAAGTATCTATTCCTGCCGAAGGGTTCGGGGCGTTTTATCGCTAATGTCTTTCCGCCCCTCGAAATGGCGGTTGGCCTGGCACTCATATTCGGCCTGCTCACACGGCTGGCTGCGGTGGGGGCGTTTCTCCTTTTTATCCTCTTTACAGTCCTGATTATCTACGATCTCTCAAGAGGCAAGGACCAGTCGTGTCATTGCTTCGGCAAGCTTTCGGACGATAAGCTTACTCCCATGGCCGTTGTGCGTAATGTCTTTTTAATGGCGCTCTCCATCCTCCTGGTCTTGCTCTTCGATGGCTGGCTCTCACTCGACTCGGCTCTCGATAGTGCCACCAACGGCAACCTCCCTTTACTGGCACGCCATATCAGCGCGATCTCCCCGCCCGACGGAGCCACTGCCGTTCCTTTGGTGCTCTTATCGTTCTTCACAGTAGTAATAATAGTGTTCGGCGGCCAGGCAGTATCGACAGTCCGCAATACTTTGCGAGGGCTGGGGTTTAGATAATTACGAATTACGAATTACGAATTACGGAATAAGCAGCAGGTAAGCAATCCGTCAATCCGCAATCGGAAGGGGTGACTAGGATTGGCAAATAGTGTAGCAGACCAGGCTAGTGGGCCCAGCGCGAGCAGGGTCCGGGCGTGGGTTACGGGTATCCTGGTTACGGCGTCGTTGATGCTGGTTGCGGGCATTCTGCTCGCGGGCACAATTGATGGTGTGGCTCGGCCCTGGACCGGCCTGACCTTCGTGATAGCTATGGGCCTGGCGCTCGTTGTGGGGTTGTCAAAGACATCTTCTGCCTGAGGGCTCAACATGATCTTCGTGATCGTGCCCCTCGGGAAGGCGGCTCCGCAGGTAATCAACTGGCTCTGGCGGGTATTCATGTACACCGCCGGCTCGGTCGTGGGCGCGGCCCTGCTGGCTCTTTTGCTTGGCTGGGTAGGTCAGGGCCTGCATGCGCTGCTCCCCTGGTTCAGCTACTCGTGGGCTGTAGGCATATTGGGTCTGTTCGCACTCATCTTCGCACTCAAAGAGCTCAATATTCTAAAGATACGAACCCTTCAAATCGGCTGGCAGGTGCCTGCAAGCTGGATGCGGCCCAGCAGGGTGTTGGGCAACACTCTTTACGGTATCGTGCTGGGCGCGGGCATCTTCACATTTATCCCGTTCGCCGGCTTCTACCTCCTGCTCATGTGGGAGATCGCCGCGGGCGCGGTGTCGCTGCAAGCTGCCGTGCTCCTTGGCATGGTCTATGGCGTGGCTCGCGGAGTGCCTGCCATCATGGGCGGGATCTCGGTGCTGCGCGGCGAGTACCCTGTGCCTCTCAGCCAGTGGCTGCTCGGCCACCTCGGCTGGTGGCACGCCATCAACGGCCTTGTGCTGCTGCTGGTGAGCGGGTTCCTTCTCGGCTCGTTCATCTTTTGATTTAGTGTAAGCATGAAAAAATGGCGCGCAAAGCGCGCCCGATTTTTCATGCTTACACGATCCTAGCTTTGCGCCTGCGCATCCTTCATGAATTTGCGCGATTCTCCCACCTGAGTTTCCGTGATAAGCCCTTCCCCCAGGAGAATATCGAGCACCTGGTCCATAGTGGCGACCGCGTGGCACTTCAGGCCATGCCGCGCCATGAGGGCAGGTCCGCCCTGGCCCCGGTCCACTAGCACGACTATGTCCTGCGCTTTGAGGCCCGCCTCTTCGAGATGACCGATCACTTCGAGCTTGCTAGCTCCGTCCGATACCACGTCGTCCACAAGCACCGCCGTTGCGCCTTGGGGCCAGACGCCTTCCACCATCTGCTTTGTGCCATGCCCTTTGGCCTCGGTACGCACGTAGCCTCCTGGAATACCTGTATATTGCGAAAGCGCCACCGCCAACGGTATACCGGCCATCGCAATGCCCACCACGATATCGGGCTTGAGCGAAACCTCTGCCATCTTGCTTGACATAAGAGCGGCAACTTTCCGAAGCAGGCGAGGGTACGAGGAGAGTAGCCTGAGGTTGTTGTAGTAGGGCGACACCAGCCCCGATTTCAGAGTCACGGGCTTGAACTGTATCGCCCCGATCTTGAACATTTCTAACACCACTTCTTCCAGGGCCGATTTATGGTTCGCGTTTCGCGCTTCGCTCCGCCCCAGTCTCGCGGCTTCCATGAGGTCGCGCCATTCACGAGCTGCCTTGCCGGGGTCAGGTGCTTCCATGATCGCTCGTGATACGTTGATCACCAGCCCCGCACCGTTTGCATCCAGCCCTGCCTCCACAGCCGCGACAAGGTCGCCTCCTTGTGCTCCCACGCCCGGGCAGAGGATTGGCAAGTAAGGTGCAGCCTCTCTTACCGCTGCGAGCACGGCGGGATCGGTGGCGGGGGCGACCAGCCCCACGCTTCCGCCTTGATCCCAGCCTTCGGCTATCTTGCGCGCTATGGCAATATAGAGCGGCTCGCCGCCCTCTACCTCTATGTCCTGCAATTCGCCGGCTCCGGGGTTAGAGGTCCGCACCACCATAAAACAGCCCTTACCTCGCCTCGAAATCAGAGGCGATAACGCCTGCCGGCCTGGCGCGGGCATGGCGGTCACGGCGTCGACTCCCAGCATATCAAACGCCTCGTGCGCGCAGCGCTCAAGCACATGCCCGATATCGGCGTACTTGGCGTCCAGGATCACCGGGATATGCGGGTAGTTTTCCTTGATATAAGCGCAGGTGCGGCGCAGGGCCGTGATGCCGGCTTCGCCTTCGGCGGAATAGCACTTGTACTGCGGCTTGAAAGCAGCGGCGAAAGGCGCGGCACCATCTATTATGCCTTTGTTGTACTCGAATATATCGCCCGCCACGTCGCCCGTCTTGCGCTCTGAGGGCATCTTCTCGTAGATGGGGTCGAGGCCCACGCAGAGGATGCTCTGCTGGCTCACGATGGCCTCCTGCAGGCGCTCGGCCCAGGTGAGGGTTGCTTCGGTGCTCGCTTCGACGCTATCTATCTGCATCAGGCTTTTCTCCTTCTTTGTGAAACTCTGAATTACCTCAATCTGACCAAAATAATGGATGATAAAGTTGTACTACAACTTTATCATCCATTATTTTGGTCAGATCGTTTGTCTCTCCATCGCCTTATCACATCCAACCTTGCCTGGGCCAGTTGTGCCATCTTATCGCACCGCACCACAATATCCCTTTCCGTTGTGCCGGGAGAAAACACGAGCGTCCAGCCGCTATTCAGGCGCGACATTACCTCTTCGCGTAGCCGGCTCAAGGGCGCGATAATTGCCCCGTCGAAGGTGAGGTCGCGTTTTACCACGGCAATAACTACCTGATCTTCTTGCGCCCAGTTGCAGTGGTCGCTGATGGCGCTCGCGTTTGATAGAAATACCTGGGCGGCCAGTATCGTCTGCCTGGCTCTTGCTTCGGCGAGTTCGGGCGATTTGAGGGTCATGGGAATAGTGCCTAGCTTCCTGCCAGTGCAATCTCTACCGCCAGCCTGTGGTTCCACATCGGCCCGGTTGCGCCCTGCACCGCGTCTGCTCCAGCCCGGCGGTAGGCGAAGTAGTCGGCAGGCGTGATCATGCCGCCCACGCCGATAATCGCATAGTCGTAGCCGTGCGCGGCGCGAAGGCGGGCGAGGCGACTCACCACATCGAGGCCGGTGGCGCGCAATGCAGTTCCGCACACGCCAGCCATGTTCCTCCCGACGCCCGGCAGCGCCTGCGCGCCTTCCTGGGTCGCGATGGGCACAGGCACGGCGTTTACCGCGCCGTAACCGGCTATGTAGGGCGCGGTAGCTTTCACGATGCTGAGGAGGAGCGCATCGCCCGCTTCGTCCGGCGTGTAGCTGCCCAGCTTGGCAAATAGAGGGAGGTTTCCTATGGCTTCTTTCGCCGCCCTGCAGATCCGTGCCGATGCCTCGGGGTCCTGGCATACGAGGCCGTGGCCGCCCAGGTTGGGGCATGACAGGTTCACTTCGATTGCGTGCGCGCCCGTCTCGGCGCACATAGCGGCTGCACGAGCGTGATCGGCCACAAATGCCGCCGGATCATTGTTCGAGTCGGCAGTGCCGGTCACGCTGGCGATCAGGGCCTGCCCCTCCCGCGCGGCGCGGCAGCCTGCTCCATGTCTGCTCTGCCACACGTCAGGCGGCTGGGCGGGCATCCCGAACGAATTGGTGATGCTCAGGGTCGCAAGGTCGACAGGCTCGCCTTCATGAAATGGCCGGGCGGTGAGGGTATCGTGCCCAATCTGCGAAGGCGGTATCGGCGCAGTCGCATCGACGCGAAGCACGTTGGGGGCAGGGTGCGAGGGCCATTGGCGGCTGCGCACAGTCTTATAATGGCAAAGATCGAATCCCCACCTGAAGGCCGCCGTCACGAATTTGGCGTTGAGCAGCGGCCCCGACGGAATACCTACCGGCCTCCTGACCGTAAGCCCCGCCACTGTGGCCCATTCGCTCTCCGGCAATTGGAGTGCCGATACCTCGTCAGCCGAGGGCTCCCCTCCGAATGCCCCGAACGGCCCCAGGTCGTAGTTCTGCTGGTAGGAGAGGGCGGGATCATAGAAAGGAATGCGGAATGTGGAATGCGGAATGCGGAATGATTTTGTCAAAGTCAGGCTCGATTTACCGATGTTTTCATTTCTTTGCATTATAAGGTATTTCGGAGACTATTCCGCATTCCGCATTCCGCATTCAACTGACTGTCTGCTGTATGGTCTCCAGCTTGCACACGTAGCGCACGAGGCGCTCGAAGCCAAGACCGAAGCCTGCCTGGCGGGTGCTGCTTGCGCGATGCATTTCGACGTACCAGGCGTAATCGCTCGCGTCGCCGCCCAGGTCAACAATCTGGCGGATGTTACGTGATGAGTGCATGCGCGCTTCGAGCAGGGCGGCGTCCGGCTCGGTTTCGGATGCACCCATCACCTCGCCCACGCCAGGCAGGATCAGGTCGCAGCACTCGACCACGCGCGGATCGTGTCGGCACACCTTCATAGTGAAGAAGCGAGTTTCGACCGGGTAGCGCGTCACGAAGAGCGGGCCGCCCGCCATCTCGGCCAGCGCAATCTCGTGCCGGTTGGAGAGGTCTTCGCCCCACTCGATGAAATGTCCGGCTCGTTGGAGGGCCACGATAGCCTCGTCATACGTCATCCGCTTGAAAGGGGCCTGTACCGCCAGCATCTCGTTGGGGTCGGCGCCCAGGGCGCGCAACTGGACGGGCGCGGTGGTGGCGGCGTGGTGGAGCATCTTGACCGTCATTTGCTCCATGAGCGACATAAGCTCGGGGAGGCTCCAGTCTGCAGCCTCGGCCTCTATCAGTGTGAACTCGGTGAGATGGCGGTCGCTGCTCCTGCGCTCAGCCCTGAACGAGCTTCCTACCGAGTAGACTCGCCCAAGCTCGCGCATCAGCGGCTCGAGGTGGAGCTGCGAAGTCTGGCGTAAATAGCCCTGGCGTCCACGCACGCTGACCGGGATAAGGGTACCCGGCTCGCCGCACGCGCCGGAAAGCTCCGTCAGGATGGGAGCCATTACCTGCGTGAAGCCTTCAGCGTCGAGCGCATCCTGGGCGGTGCGCAACAGAGCGGCCTTCACCTTCGCGACGTTGGCCCCTTCGCTCCAACGCGATGAATTCGAGCAGCGCTGCCCGGGTCGCGGGTGGAGTGTAATGGGTTGGTGGGATATTCAACTTTGTCCTCCGGGCCTGGCCGGTGTTTAGCATACTGCATCCTGCTTACTGCTTCACCGGCAACGGTACTCTGTACTCAGCCGGTGGCTACAAAAAAACCTTGCACAGGGCAAGGTTGGCAGGGCATTGTGTCTATCTTATGCTTTACACCAACCTTATCGGCCTCTCTGGGCCGGCTTTAAAGGTCGTTCCGGGCCGGATCGCGCATGGCGCACCATGCTTCCAGCTACCTAATATTATAAGCTTTGGGCTTCCGGGTGTCAACATGGTTTTGCACCTGTTACAGTTCTAATCCGTTTCTAATCCTATCATCGCAAGTTCTTCACATACTTTTTGTTATTCTGGCGTCGCCAGTAAATAACCTTATGCCCCTCATCGCAGACATGGAAATAAGGGAAATCAGATATAGCATGGGCACGCCCCAAATGGATAAAGAACGACTAGCGGCGTCAAAAGAACAGAGTCGATAAATGACTTAAGGAGACAAACAAATGTTTAGCAAAATAGCAAGTCGCTGGGTGGCAGGCACAGGCCTCGCCCTGGCGCTGGTCGCAAACCTGGCAGGAGTTGGAAGCGCATCTGCACAGACATTGATCGCAAGCTCACCCGTAACCGGTAATATCTATACGGTGCAAAGCCTGTCCGGAAGTAGCACAAGTGTTGTCTCGGGCTCTACAATCACTGTAACCGGTGCCTCTTACGGCGCTGACGAGAAGGTAAGCTTCTGGATTAATGTTCCTGCCGGAACCACAATCCCAGGCTATTCACTTGGGCAGACCGATAGTCACGTCGTCGGGACGGTGATCCCGCTGGACAACATCTTAGGAGCCGACGCTAACGGCGCGTTTACCTACACTCTCAATACAAGCGGTCTACCCGCCGGAAGCTATTCACTGGTGGCTCATGGCCTCAGCACCGCGAAAGAGGATGTGTATGACTTCGCCGTCACCGGCGGACCGGCTGCACCTCTCGCGCCTGCCGGGGGAACGACCATCACGGCAGGCACCATGCTAGCCATCAACGCTACTTCCTACGAGCCTAACGAGCCTGTCAGTCTCTGGATCAACGTCCCAGCCGGGATTACCGTCTCCAGCGACACTCTAGGCCAGACGGATACGCGCATGGTTGGAGCCGTGATTCCACTGGACGGTATGACAAGTGCCGACAGTAACGGCGCGTTCAGCTACACGTTGAATACATCCGGGCTTCCCAGCGGCACCTACTCGCTGGTGGCGCACGGTCTGCGCAGCAGCATGGACGGCGTGGTCGTCTTCACGATCCAGTAAAGACAATAGAATATATTCCGAAGCGCGCTGGCCAGACCGGTCAGCGCGCTTCGTCGTTCCGACCGGATCTATTTTCGGGCGTAGGGGCAGACCCACCGTAGATCTGAACTCTTGCAGAGCTGCTAGGTTTGGTCATGTTGGGGCTATCTGTTATAATTTCTATTTGAACGCCCATGCACTTGGGTTGGGCTGAATTACGCCAGTACAAAGGTGTATTGTACATAGGAGTACAGCGCAATGGTACAACTCGCACCGAACCCGGCGGAGGTGACAAACCCCGCTCCCGAAAGACTATATAGCCTGGACACCCTGGCACGCCGCATCGAGCAGGTGCGCGCCGCCATGCACGAGAAGGGTGTGGACAGCATGATGGTGTCCCACCCATACAATCGCAACTATTTGATCGGCTTTGGCGGACATGACCAGCCTCCCCTCGACACGGCGGGCATCCTCCTCATCGGCCCTGACGACCTTTGCCTTGTTACCGACGGTCGCTATGTCATCCAGTGCGAGGGTGAGCTTTATCCAGAGCTGGGCATCAAGGTAGTGGCCCGCACGGGCAAGCTCAGCACGGCCCTCGCCGAGCAAATCAGCGCTCGCAAATGCAAGCGCCTCGGCTTCGAGACCGCCCATCTACTCCACATGCTCTGGCGCGCCCTCGACAAGTCGCTGCCCGACACCGAGCTGATTCCTATCGCGAAGATGGTCGAGCCTCTGCGCCTCATCAAGGACCAGGATGAGTCACGCATCATGCGCCGCGCTATCGAAATCTCCGACCAGGCGTTCAATATCGTTAGCAGCCGAATTGAGCCTGGCATGACCGAGACTCAGGTCGCCTGGGATATCGAAAAGACCATGCGCGAGCTCGGGGCCGACGAGCGTGCGTTCGGCGCATCATCGGGTCCGGGCCGAATGGCGCGATGGCCCATGCGGTGCCCGGCAAACGCATCATCCAGTGAAGGCGAGCCTATCGTGATCGACATGGGTGCACACCTGGACGGCTACAACTCCGATATGACCCGCACCATCATCCTGGGCGAGCCTACCGACAAGTTCCGCGAGATTTATAACATCGTCCTGAAAGCAAACCTCGAAGTGTCGCGCCAATCGAAGGCCGGGCATGACCGGCGTCGAGATCAACCAGATCGCCCGAGACGTAATTGCCGCGGCGGGCTACGGCGACCAATTCAACCATGGCCTGGGCCATGGCATCGGCCTCGAAGTGCACGAAGGCCCAAGCCTCAGCGCCCTTTCCGAGGACACCCTGCAGGAGAACGAAATCACCAGCAACGAGCCCGGCATCTATATAGAGGGCTGGGGCGGCGTCCGCATCGAAGACCTCATCCTCTTCCGCGCACAATGACGTGGAAGTGCTGACGCAAGCAGACAAGCATTTGGAGTATTGAGGCCAGTTGTCAGTTGTCAGTTGACCGATGCAGCATAAACGGACGACTGACGACTAACGCACTGACAACTTGGTCAGACAACTTTCTTTCAGGAGAAAACGAATCATGACCGTAACTACAAGCGAGATTCGCAAGGGATTGACCATTATGCTCGACGGAGAGCTGTACAAAGTGACCGATTGGGCTCACAACAAGCAGGGACGCGGCAGCGCGCAGGTGCGGCTGACGCTCAAGAACCTGCGCACGGGGTCCAACGTTGAGCGGAGCTACCAGGCGGGAGCCAAGTTCGATGACGTGCGCCTTGATCGCCGCCAGTTGCAATTCATGTATGCCGATGGCGACGAGTACAACTTCATGGACCCCGAATCGTACGAGCAGAGCAGTCTCAACGCCAGCTTGCTGGGCGACGCCGTCAACTATATCAAGGAAAACGATACTGTTGATGTGCTGATGCATGGCGACGATTTCGTGGACATCGACCTGCCAGCCGCGGTCGTATTGACCATCACGTCGAGCGACCCCGGCGTGCGCGGTGACACCGCCACCGGCGCGACAAAGCCCGCCACCCTCGAAACCGGCCTCACTGTCAACGTCCCTCTCTTCGTCAACGAAGGTGACCGTGTCAAAGTAGATACCCGCACCGGCAAATACCTTGAGCGAGTGTCGTAATTGCGGATTGCGGATGTGGAATGCGGAATGCGGAATGCAGATGCCTGATTGCGTTATACTTCATAATCCGCAATCCGCAATCCGCAATTCCGCAATCGACCTGGGGGTTGTGATGGTACGATTGCCGGATAAAGGCGCCGACGATTCGGGATATGAAGGTTTGCCGACCCTGGCGGCTTTGAGCCAGGAGGTGAAAGAGCTCGTACGGCTTATCTCGTCCACCGACATACATGAGGTGCATATTGAGAGCGGGCCTGTGCGTATCATTATCAAGCGTGGCGGCCCGGCCCCTGTCCACGTTCAGGTTCCCCAGAACACCGTCTACACGCCGCCACCCACACTGGCGATACCTGAAAGCTCCAGCGTGGTAAACCTGATCGGCCACTCCCCGGCACACGGCGGAGAAGTCATTCTGGCTGAGGGGGAGGAGTTGATCGTAGCGGATATGGTCGGCACCTTTTATTCCGCTCCTAACCCCAGCGAGCCTCCTTACATCGCTGAAGGCGACGAAGTCGAGCCGGGGCAAGTAGTTGGCATAATCGAGGCGATGAAAATGATGAACCAGATCGAGTCCGAGATAGGAGGCCGTGTCGTCCGTATACTTGTCCAGAACGCCCAGCCGGTCGAATACGGCCAACCGTTGTTCGTGGTCGCTACTAATGCGTAGACGAAGTTGTCAGTTGTCAGTTGCCGGTAGCCGGTCTACTGACAACTGACAACTGACAACTTCGCCTACGTTTACCCCCATGAACATCCGCCGCATAGCCCTGGGCATAGTGGTCAGCGTTGTCTGTCTCTACTTCGTGGTACGAGGAGTAGACTGGGGCAAAGTGTGGGTGCACCTCAGCCAGGTCAATATTCCTTTGTTCCTCGTTGCGATGCTGCTTATGCTCGTCGCCTATTTCCTCATGACCTGGCGCTGGCAGCATCTGCTCGCCCCGCTTGAGCTACCAGGCGTCGACGGGACGAAGGACGACCAGAGTGAAAAGCTCAATCCGCAATCCGCAATCCGCAACCCGCAACCCGGCCTCTTGCCTCTCTACGCCAAGGTGCTGACAGGCTATTTCTTCAACGCATTCTTCCCGGCCAGGGCGGGCGACGTGGTGCGGGCCTATCTGCTGGGGCGCGAGACCGGCCTTCGCAAGACCACTGTGCTTGCCACTATCGTCATAGAGAAGGCGTTCGATGGCGTGGCACTTCTGCTGATGCTTCTGTTGAGCCTGGTGCTCCTCCCCTCGGCGACTTCCGAGGCCTCGGGCACGGGCGGCGTGGCGCCCGACCAGCTTGCCTGGGCGGCGGGAGCCGGGTTGGTGATTGCTATCGGTGGGCTTGTGCTCTTTTACAGGTACAGCGATCACCTCGCCCGCCTGGTGGAGCGAATATTCGACCGGCTTCCGCTGCCCCGACGATTGGAAAAGCTCATCGTGCGTCTCATCGAGACGTTTGCGAGTGGAATGCATGTCTTCAAGAACCCTCGCCCACTTATCTATGCAGCCTCTATTTCGCTGCTGGTGTGGGTGGTTGTGGCCCTGATGTTTCTCACCGCGCTCATGTCGTTTCAATCGCCCTTTCCCGTTCAGTTGACCGGTCTGGCGGGCATAATGTTCATGACGGCGCTGGTCAATCTCGGCTTGCTCGTGCCTGCGCTCCCCGGCAACGTCGGCACTTACGAGCTGCTATGTGTCGCCGCTATGGCCGTCTTCAATGTGGACAAACAACTTGCGGTGGCCTTCGCGCTGATCTTCCACGTCGGGCAGTTGGTGGTCACGCTGATAGTGGGTGCGATTGCTTTCTGGACGCAGAACCTCTCGTTCTCCGAGATACGTCCGGTCGAGCGGCGGGCCGGGCTTGAGGCCGAGCAAACGCTTGAAGAGATAGGACAGGAAGCCGATAGATCGTTCGTTCAGGGCGGCAAGCCTGGCGTGAGGAGCTAAAGGCTGCCGCCCATGAAGATACTTGTGCTGGCTCCCCAGTGGCCCGACCCCTCGCGCCAGGGTGCGTCTATTCGTAACCTGCACATTCTTCAGTACCTGGCGAAGCGCCACAAAGTCACACTGCTCACTTTCCGCCCCGACGGCCCGATGGATCTCTCCAGCCTCACCGAAATCTGCGACCTCGCGGAAGCCCTGCCCATGCCCAGGCGAAGCACGCCCCGCCGCCTTTTGCAGTTTGCAACCTCGGTTTTGCCCGATATGGCCTGGCGCATGCAGTCCGATGCGATGGAGCGCCGCCTCGAAGAGGTGTGCGGTAACTCATATTTCGATGCAATACATGTGGAAGGCATCGAGATGGTGCCTTACGGCTTGATGGCGCTCAAGCTCGACCCGCTGGCCTGGATGACCTACGATGCGCACAACGCCGAATATCTTCTGCAGCGCCGCGCCTTCACCACAGACATACCGCATGCACGCAGGTTTCTGCGGGGTATTTATTCGCTGAACCAGTGGTGGCGCTTGCGCCGCTACGAAAGCCGCATCGCCGGCATAAGCAGGCACGTCATCACTGTATCGCCCGCCGACATGGCTGCGCTCGCCCGTCTATCTTTGCGCCTGCGCGACCGCATCACTCTGCTGCCAAACGGTGTTGACCCTGATTACTGGTCGTCGGATGAAGTGACGCCTGAGCCGATGATGATAGCAGAATCGCTTGTCTTCGACGGCACGATGGACTTCCGCCCCAACGTGGACGCCGTGAAATGGTTCGCTTCCCAGGTATGGCCCCTTGTGCGGCATGAACACCCCGACGCCCGCTTTTATATAGTGGGCCGCAACCCCGTGCCTGAAGTGCAGGCCCTGGCCGACATCCCAGGCATCACCGTCACGGGGCCGGTAGATGATATGCGCCCCTGGGTGGCGGGCGCGTCGGTATATGTCGTGCCGATCCGGATGGGCGGTGGCGTGCGGCTGAAGGTCTTGCAGGCCATGTCAATGGGCCGCGCCATCGTATCGACGCCTATGGGCGCTGAGGGCATCCAGGCGCGGCCCGGCGTGGATATGCTCATGGCTCGCACGGCAGCCGAGTTCGCCGCCTCTGTATTGCATCTGCTTGACGACCCCGAGCAGCGCCGCAGCCTCGGCGACTCGGCCCGCGAACTGGTCACCACCCGCTACGCCTGGGATAGCCTGCTACCCACGCTCGACACTATTTACAAGCCCGGGCGCTGACAGCTAATAACAGCTATGTGAGGTTCGAGCAATAAATGCCGCGTCATTCTGCCTGCTCGGTCTCCTTTTGTGCTATATAATAGAAACCCTCATTGGAATATGTCGAGGTTCCTTTAGTCGCGCCTCATAGCAAAATGACTTGCCGCCATGAAAAAAGCGAGCAGAAACTCAGCGTCAGCACCTGATCTCCCTACGTCTCGTCTGCGTCGGCCCAGCACGCGGATTGCTGTCGCTGTAGGCTTGTTGGTCCTGAGCTTGATTGTCCTGTTGGTGGTGGCCTTGGACGCGACCGGGCGGCTTAATGCCCAGTCAGATGGCGTGCGCGTTAGCGGGCGTGTCACCGGCTATGACTCCCAGATTGATCCAGGAAGCGCCCGAATACCCGCTCACACTATCTACCTCCTGAAGTTCACCTATCTGAATCCGGCAGATGGCAGGATCTACAACGCTAGATGGCAAGTGCCCGACCAGAGTTGGATGCAGACCGTACCAACCGGCACCCAGATCACAGTAAGCTACCCACCCGGCAGTCCGGACGCTGGCTATCCGGTAGGGGAACCATTCGATAGTGCAGTCACCGGAGAGACAATCCCGTTTATACTTTCGGGAGCCTTCACCTTTCTGATCTTAGTCGTGATCGCCATCGCCCTGCTTCGGGGCGTCCGGCGTGACAGATTGGCCCTCGCCCAGGGTCCGATAGAAGACATGTAATTCGAATATCAGCTACTATCGCTTGCCGCTCATTGTACCCATCCTCTGGCCCTGAGCACTTCCGTGCCCAGCAGCCCCAGGCTGACACTGTATGCCTGAGGAAGCTCCGGGTGGTATTCCAGGCGGTTGCGCTCGAAGTATTGCACAAGATGCGGCTTGCCGTCCGCTTCGCTCGTCTCCATAAATGCCTCGCTTATCGGGTAGCCGTACACAGGCAGTCCACCGTGCTCCTGCCAGTATTGTGCAAACTGCGGTGCTATATTATGCCCGCTGGCCTGGAAGAACAGAAAATCCTGCGCCCGTTTGCGGTTGCGCAGGGAGGAAAGGTGCTTCGTTCTCGCGGCCGTGCGTGATAGTGCGCCCAAGCAGGCCGAGCAGCACGTCGTAAGGCGACTTGTTCTCGGGGTGCCACTCAAAGCGTGCTCTCTCGAAGTATTGTACGGTGTACGACTTGCCGTCGGTGGGGCTCGCCTCCTGGAACTGCTCGGTTATGGGGTAGCCGAACTGCTCTAGCCCGCCATGGGCGTTCCAATAGTCGCGGAAGCCGCCCCACAGGGTGTGGCCCACCAGAGGGAAGTAGGTAATATCGGAGTGATGCGGGTCGTCCACGCGGGTGCTGGGCAGGGGTGTGGGCGTGGCCGTCGGAGTATAGAAGGGTTGCACATAGGTCGGTATGGGGCCCGGGGCGTGCTCGAACCCGTAGCCGTTGCTCAAGATAAGGCCGTTTGTGCCCACAGCCAGCGCATGTCCCGGCTCGTATGCCGCCACGGCGTTGAGGTCTCCCACGACGTCAGGCGGCCTCTCGTCCACAACTGCTCCGTTTATGACGCTGAGCACCAGCGGACGGTGGCTGTCGGTAGGGTTCGCATCGTGCGGTATATATCCGCCCACCATCAATCCATATATCGAGTCGGTGAAATAGACGCTGTTTAGATAGTAGGCATTGCGCGGGTCAAGGTTTAGCCAGGAACTGGGTGAGCTAGGGAGCCATGACTGCCAGATTCCGCCATACTTATGCAAGACGTAGGCCTGAGGGACACAAATGCCGCACGTTGACGCGAAGTCACCCACTGCCCATGCTTCCTGGCCGCTGATTGCGCGCACGCTGTTGAAATCCGCAAAGCAGCCGGCGTATGGGCATGGACTCGATAGGGTTTCCTGGTACCACTTCCCATCCTCGTACTGCCAGATATTCGGGCCAACTGCTGCCCAGCCTCCACCCTGTGCAAAATGCAGACTTGTCACGCGGCCCAGGCCGGTAATAGAGGTATCCTGACTCCACCGGTTATTCTTGTAATGGAGCAAAAGTGGCCCTGCGGTATTTTCGTTCCGGTAGTCGAGAATATATCCGCCTGCCCAACCTTCGCTCCCGTCACCGAGCATCTGAATCGTGTCCAGGTTGAAGTTCAGGTTGGTGTTGGGCAGCGGGTTGGACACCTCTTGCCAGCCGGAAGCAGTGCCGTGCAATATTAAGCCGCAATCGCCCACTGCCCACACGTTCTGGTTAGAAACTGCCGAGATACCTCGGAGAGGGCATTTGAAGCCGGGGCTGGAATAGGTGCGCGCCCAATGGTCGCTCTGCCACTCAATGTAGTAAATCACCCCGGTGCTGGTCTGGTCCCCGGCCAGCCACGCGCTGTTCACGCCGGTCATAAAGATGGCGTTGATATTATCGTAAGGCATCACCACTCCAGGTACAGGCACCCAGGTCGATTGCTCGCCTTGCACCTGAGCCCTCAAGACCATAGGAGTGTTCAAAATAACTACACCGAATACGAATACGGCGAGTGCCATAGCAATCGCCGCGACCTGTCTAGCCTTGAGCCTGAACATCGTATGCCTCCTCGCATTGTCCTTGCATTAAGGCAAACGAAAAGAGCAGGCGTTGGTTGCGTGTGCCTGGGAGCAGGGTAGAGGCGCATTGCAAAGCGCCTCTACCCTGCTCCCACCGTGGTTTGTGGTGCCCAAAACTCCTCTTACGTCTTTTTACTTCGCATATTCTCCGAAATGACAGGCTATTAGAAAAGCACGATCCACTTCAGCGAGATCGCCAGGCTCAAAAGGAGGATGACCGCTACCACCGTGGCAATGCCGGCGAAGCGCCAGTTGCGCGCCGCCGCAAAAGTCGCGATCTGCGTAAGCAGCGTGACGCCCGGTGTGATGAGCAGCAGCACTACGCCTAAATTGAGCAGGGCCAGAGGGTTGAGCGCGAAAAGCTCGGGTAGAATCCTGTCGAGCGGGATCACCTTGTTTTGCGAAGCCTCAGGGCCTCCGGCCGACTCCACCAGCCACCAGACCAGCCCGATCACCATCGCGCCGAAGCTGGCGTACATGCCGAGCCTCAGCGTTCGCGCAGCCCAGTCATAGGTCTGCCGGTCCTTGCTCGGAACCGCCCTTACTTCTTCCAACTTCCCTCCGCTCGCGCTAGCCGATTATCAGCCTGATACCTACCAGGGTCAGCGCCGCCGCCAGCCCCCTCACTATCCAGCGTCCTTTGACCCTGTGCGAGATCGCCCCGCCGATTTGCGCGCCAACAAGGGCGCCCGCCGCCATCTCCAGGCCAGGCACGATCTGCACATTGCCCAGTACAAGCTGCGTGGTGGTGCCGGTGGCCGCCGAGATCGCCAGGATGAAGTGAGATGTAGCGGTGGCGATATGGGCCGGAAAATCGAACAGCGTAATCAGCGCAGGCACGTGGATGATGCCTCCGCCGATGCCGAGTATGCTCGACATGAACCCCACCACGAAGCTAAGCATTATCCCCCAGGGCAGCGAAAAGCCGTAATCGTACGCCTCGCCACGAGAATCGATAAGGTGCCGGACCGTCCAACCCCACCCGGCAAGGCCCGCCGGGCGTTCCAGCTTTGCGCCCTCCGAGCTCGGCCTCTCCGGCCTTATTATGAGATAGACCGAAATTGCCACAAGCAGCGTCCCGAATATGACATTAAATATCTGCCCTGTAAGAAGCTGGACCACGTAAGAGCCTATAATGGCCCCCGGTAGGGTCGCCGCCGCGAAGCGGATGCCCGTCCGAAAGTCAATTCGCTTCTGCCGAGCGTAAGACACAGAGCCGCTAGCCGCGTTGGCCGTCACCACCATCAGCGATGTAGCTACCGCCTGCTGGTGCGGCCACCCCAGCACCAGCAGCAGCACAGGCACGATAATGAACCCACCGCCCGCCCCGATCAGCGTGCCGTAGGTGCCCACCGCCATCCCAAATAGGACGAACCCAATCAATTGTAGCCAGAAGTCCATGCGTTAGTTGTCAGTTGTCAGTTTGTGACCAAGTTGTCAGTTGTCAGTTGTCAGTTGTCAGTAGACCGTCGGTCGTGGTAGGTGAGACGTGAGATGGAGCCGCCAAGACGCCAAGATTATCATTGCTTAAAACCATGGAAATCCTCTGTGATCCAAACCCATAATAACCTTCGTGATCTTCGTGATCTTCGTGATCTTCGTGATTCAAATCCATAAAACCTTTGTGATCTTTGTGTCTTTGTGGTTCAAACCGTAAATCCTTGGCGTCTTGGCGTTGAAAAGAAACGTCGGTCTACTAGCCCCTAGCTCCTAGCCCTATTCACCTTTTCGGCGGCTGGTAGATCCCTAGTGCCTGTAATATCATTAGCGCCGCTATTACCAGGGCTACCCAGCCGAAGATCTTTCGCAAGAGGGCGTTGGGCGTGCGCGGAACCAGCCATGAGCCTACTCTGGCTCCTAAAAAGACGAAGAGGGCGGTAGGCACTGCTATCAGCGGGTCGATGTCGCCGTTGGCGTAGCGGACGAACGCCGCGCTGGTGGCCGTAACGCCGATCATGAAATTGCTTGTGCCCGTAGCCACTTTCAGAGGTACGCCCATCAGCAAGTTCATCAGGGGCATTTGCACGATACCTCCGCCCACCCCCAGCAGCCCTGCCACGCACGCCCGCCAGCGCGCTGATGCCCATGCCCGCTCTTATCCTGCGCGGCGTATAGTTTTCGACTGTGCCGCTGGCCGGATCGTAGTGCGCTGCCTTCAGGCCCAGCGTGTCGGTGCGCTGCATCGTTGCCTTTATCTGTTTCCTCGGTCCTGGGTGGCGGGGCCTTGCGGCTGCGGAACATTGTGTAGGAGGTATAGAGCAGTACGATCGCGAACAGACCGCTCAGAACTTGCCCGGGAGTAGCGATGCGATCAGAGAGCTTATAAGCGCGGCTATAGTGGTGGGAATAAGCAGTATCAATGCCAGCCTGATATTGGTGAGGCGGTCCGCACGTATGTGGAGGCGCCCGTGATAGAGGTGGCTATCACGGCCACGTTGCTTGTGCCCACCGCCATGAGTGCGGGTAGCCTGAAACCCAGCACGAGCGCGGGCACCACAAAGACCCCGCCTCCCAGGCCCAGCAGAGCTCCCAGCAGTCCAGCGATAAAGCCGGTCGCCGCAAGCCCGGCATAGTAGAGTATGTCCATAATGTGAAGCCCAATCGAAAACGAATAAAATTCCGTCAAGCGTGAAGGTATGCACATGCCAGGCGACGGAAGCGCAGAATTTGTCTAGCTATACACGTTTCACCTTCTATGTTTCTACCATAGCCACCCTCGTCCTCGGTTCCTTGTGTTCTTCGTGGTTAACCGTGAAACCCCTGCAACGTTTTACGTCTTACGGTGCGTCGGCTCGTCCTCTTTGACACCGTTCCGCGCCGGGGACTATAATGCGGCTATCCCAAACAGGAGAAAGCCGCTTTGATTGATCTCAACAAACTAGCCCAAATGACCTTGAGCGCCAGCGCCAGCTTGAGGCCAATGGTATCTACTTCCTGGGCGACATCACCGACGATGCAGCCGAGCGGCTGGGCCAGGCGCTCGTTTCGATGTCTGTGGAGCGCACCGACCGCGCTGACAAGCCGATCACGCTTTATATCAATTCGGGTGGCGGGTCTGTGGGCGCGGGCCTCGCCATGATGCAGATGATCTACAGGATGCGCAGCCTCTACAAAGTCATTATCAACACGGTCGTCACCGGCTACGCCTACTCGATGGGCGCAATCGTCTTCCAGGCGGGCGACAAGAGGCAGATCGGCACCTTCTCGACCCTTATGCTCCATTCGCCCCAGTGGTTCCTCTCGGGCAGCGACCAGCAGATATTCACCGATTATGCCACCCTTGCCAAGCACTACAAGAGCCTTGTCAGCGAGATCTTCGCCCAGCGCAGCGGCACCCACGACGCTACTTGGTGGGAAAACTATATCTATTCGGGCCGCGACCGCTTCCTCTCTGCCCAGGAATGCATCTCCCTTGGCCTCGCTGACGAAATCTACGGACTGGAACTTACTACCCCACCGCCCGTAGATAATAGTGACAACGGCGATATGCCCGACGCTCCGGATGCGGCTGCTCCTTCGGCGTCGCCATCGTAGTTGTCGGCTGCTCAGGAGTCGATAAAATGGACTGACTTGCGCCTGTCTAAGGGGATCCAGGTTGCCAAACGTACGTGCTTCCGATGGTAGAAGTTATCTTGATCCGCCGAAGTTGCCCGAGCCGCCGACGTGGACCATAGATCCTTCAGTACCCTCGCTACCAGCTTCGCCTTCGTTCGGCTCATCCCGCAGGCGTCGTCATCCTCATGACGCTCAATCTTGTTGTGGCGGCTTTCCTGCTTCTAATTTTCATCGTGGGTATCTTCCAATCTACCGGCCCGGATCGCCCACCGCGTGATCGTCTGCTTACCTGCTCCCCGCGCTATATTGCCCTCGTTATAGGGTTTGGCCTCTGGAAGCTATTTCCTTGGGCGCGCCTGATGGATATTGCTTTCTATGCGTTTTCCGCCGTCATATTCTTTGTTACTGCATTCACTCACCCGTTCTCTTTTGGCGATGTGCTGAACGTGGTGATACCTATTGTGGTCATTGCCTACCTGCTTCAGCCGTCCGTGCAGGCTGCTTTCGAGCATCACTCCGGATCAGCAAGAAGAGCAAACTGTCAGCAGTACAACGACAACTGACAACGGCACTTAAGTCCCATGAAAGTCTACATCTCCTGCGACCTCGACGGCGTATGCGGCGTCGTAGACCGCGACCAGCTATTCGACAGCGCCAGCGCCGACTATCGCCATGCTTGCCGCCTCCTCACTGCCGAGGTGAATGCTTCAGTGGAGGGTGCGCTGGCGGCGGGAGCCACCGAAGTGGTGGTGAACGACGGCCACTATCGTATGCGCAATCTCGTCCCCGACGAGTTGCACCCGCGTGCGCACCTGATCGCGGGCCGCTTCAAGCCCGGCTTCATGGTACAGAGCCTTGATGAAAGCTTCGGCGTGGCTCTCTTCGTCGGCTACCACGCAGCGGTAGGCGTCGCAGAGGGCACGCTCAATCATACTTACCACGCTTACGAGCTGCGCCTGAACGACCTTATATGCAGCGAAGGCACCATCAACGCGGCAGTGGCCGGGCACTTTGGCGTACCTATCGGTCTGGTGACGGGCGACACCGCCGCCGTTGAAAGCCTGCGCGATCAAATAGGCCCAGCTTGCGCGGCGTAGCCGTCAAAGAGGGCATCACTCGCCTGGCCGCCCGCCACCTGATGAGCGTTTCCGAAGCCCGCGACGCCATCCGAGACCAATCGGCGGAGGCTGTGCGAGACGCCATTCAAGGTCACGCCCCGCGCCCCTCAAGCTCGCCCCGCCCATCACAATGCGCCTGACCTTCAAAGAGACCCTCTACGCCGATGGCTCAGCCCTCCTCCCCGGCACCAAGCGCCTGGATGGTCGCACCCTGGAGTGGCGCTTCGATGACATCCTTGCCGCCTATCGCACTTTTGTAGTAACCTACTACCTATCCAGAGGGCTGGAGGCGTGAGGGGCGGGGAACGTAAAACGTAAAACGTGAGACGTAACCGCCAAGACGCCAAGATCCGCCAAGGTCGCCAAGGTGTCTATTGTTTAAGACCATAATAATCCTCTGTGTTTCTGAGCCTCTCTGTGATTCAAAACAATAAAAACCTTCGTGCTCTTTGTGACCTTCGTGTTCATTCGAAGCCATAAAACCCTTGCGATCTTTGTCCTTCGTGGTTCAAACCGTAAAATGCTCTTGGCGTCTTGGCGTCTTGGCGGTGAAAAGAAACGTCGGTCGTCCGTCTACTGACAACTGGCAACTGGCAACTGACAACTTGGTCAGACCACTTCGTCCGAAAGGCCCAGCTTGAGCGACATATTCTCCGGCAGCGATGGACAGATACCCGTCCGGCAGGCTTGCACCGTGCTATATAAGACGTTGCCTCCCCTTGATGCTGCGCAAACCCGCGCGGCCTTGGACGGGCTTGTGGGCCCGTGCATGGTGGAATGGGCGAATATTGGCCCGGGCAGTGTGCCGGTGGTGGGTGGCCTTGCCCAATTCGACGTGCACAGGATCGTGATGATTGCCCTCAACGCCCAGGTACGCCAGGAGGTGCTCGACGCCACGGTAGGTGTGTCGCCCATGCCCGATGATGAGCGCCAGGCGTTGCTGGCTCACGGTGCTGCCATCCGTGTGCTCTATGTGGGCGATGCCGGCGACCCTATAGACCAGCTCACCGCCATGTACCAGGTGGCAGGGGTGCTCATGGGTGAGGACGGGCTTGGCATAATCAACGAGCGCGCCGCTCTTGCCCTGCCTGCCGCGCTCGCAAAAATCCATCTGCCCCAATTGGGCAGCCGGGCAAAGGGCGGAGATACCTCCCATATCCCTCTGGACCGGCGTGATTACCTACAGTGCAAGCAACGAGCAAGGCGGACGCGAAGGCTTCCTGCTCCGCACATACGGCATGGACCAATGCAGTCTACCTGAGCTTGCCATCTTTATACCCAACCGACCCGGGCCGACGCCGCCTACCATGTCCTTATCAATGTCTGCCTCTACCTTGTGCAGAGCCGCCTCAGCGTGCAAGTGGGTGTAGGCGACCGCATAGAGTTCCGCGAGCGCACCTACCTCCTCACCGACCCCGGCTACAACACGCCTGAATTCGCATCCCAGACCGGCCTGCTCCTGCTGGTGGAAGTATAATCAAGCTTGTCCGCCAGTGACAATAAGGCAAGCGCCTATCTCATTAGAAGCCACGTGGGCCGAAGCCCCAAATCCCGCTTCTTCCATACCACCTCTCAGGACTCCATCCAGCGATACCAACCGCTCTCCCGGCGCACAAGCTGCTCTATTGTTTCCACTCTCGCTTCGTTTTTCTCGGGCACTCTGCCATAGCCGTAAACCACCCTGGCGACGCCTTCCATAGCTCTACCCCTGGCTCCCCTCGGGTGCAGCCAGCCTCCCAGCACTACCACCAGCCGCCCGCCCGGGACGCAGCACTCTCGCAAGCTCAGCCAGGGTCTGCGGGTCTGTTATATAGTCGCTTGGAAAGGTGCTCACCACCAAATTGAAACCGGCGTCGGGAAATGGGAGCGCCTGAACCCTTGCCCTGCAGGCCTTGAAGGGCGGCATGCCGAGCCTGCGCGCTTTCCTTGCTGCTTGCCGGAGCATTTGCGGCGATAGGTCTACCCCCCACGGTTGAAACCCTGCTCTTGCCATGTCGATTTGCAGGTTCCCCGTGCCCATCCCGACTTCGAGCACCCTCTCGCCCCGCAGGTGCGGTATGGCCGCGCGCTGCCATCTTCTCCACTGTCCCAAAAAGAAGGAGCGCTTACCCAGTCGTAGGCCCAGGCGAAGGGACCGTACAGCGACTCGAAGGCAATCTTGCGGAGATTGGCACGCGCCTGGTCGAAGCGGCCTACCTCACCAGGCATTCTCACGCGCTTCCGCCGCTAGCCTCATGCCCGGCGACCCCATCCATCCATCGCTAAAGCGCATTAGTTTCGGCATGAGTGGTCGTTCCGCCCTGTGTCTTCGTGTGGGTCACAATGCTTGTAGCCATTACCAGCAGGGCGAAAAAGACCCATGTGAAACCTAGCCAGGTGGCGTCGGTTATCTGGTAGGCAAAGAGCAGCCCCGCCCCGGCTACCAGCAGGCCCAGCACGATGAAGTGCGCGGTGCTCCATTCCGCCTTGGATCTGCGCAGTGCACGCACTCCTCGCCGCGCAGCCACCACTACAGGGATAGCGAACAGCACCAGCCCCACGATGCCTGTGTCGAAAAGGATATGCAGCTCGATGTTGGCAATCCAGTAGGCCTCTATGTAGTTGGGCGGGTAGAGGAGCGGGTACGAGCCTGTGCCCCAGCCCAGTACCGGCTGCCTGAGCCAACCCTCGACTGTGTTGCTGAAGATGTTCAGCCTGTTCTGCACCGAGGTCGAGTTCTCCGGCGAGAATAGCTGGTTTAGCTTGTCAATGAGTGTTGAGCCGCTGCTGACCTGGGCACTCCGCCCTGGCTCGCGCCCGGTCCGGCAGTGCCCTGGCCCTGCCCGGCCGCTCCACCTGCTATCGTGGTTGGGACGGGCGTGGGAATCGTCTGTGTGACTGCTGAAGAGGCTCCAACTCCGGATGGGTCGGCCACATCCGGCGGCGGTGTAACGCCCTTGATCAGATAAGGTACAGCTTGCTCAACTTGCGAGTAAGTGAGGTCCCATGGGTTGCTTCGCTGCCACCTGAGGCTTGGGATGAGGAAGTTGCCCACTACAATCCGATCACAATTCCCACACCCGCAGGCAGCAGCATTCCACGCAAGACCTGCCTGATAGTTGCCAGCTTGAGCCGCAGGCTGAGCAATATGAGTACCACCAGCAGCAGCGGCCCCACGAACCAGACTGTGCGCGTCATGCTCAACATCACCCCGCAGAAAGCGCAGCCTGCAGCGAGGCGAAGCCACCACTGTTTTCGCGGCGTGCTGAACTCGGGCGACAGGCTCAAGCGCCAGCGCCAGGATGGCCACCGTCACGCATAGCTGCCGAAGATATTCGGCTCCCATACTGTGCTCTGCACCCTTGGTGTAAGCAGGAAAATACCGTTGTGTAAGCGCGCTCCAGGTTGACGCCGCCCGTCCACCCGAATAATGTATAAAGGAAGGCACTTACCAGCCCCATCACCGCCACCACCGCCCCTATCGCTACCCATGCCACGGCGGCCCATGTGATGGCCTGCGTGGAAGTGAATACCATCAGCCCTACTACATAGATCGTTAGCACGCCCGCGATAATAACCGCGTTCTTCAGGCTATCCGGGGGCGAAGGCGAAAAGGCCAGCGACGCAAATTGTTAACGGCCACCCGGCCAGCGGATACTCGATCACGCCGAGCCTCTGCAAGACCTCTCCCCTGCTCCGCACGAAGAACCAGAGCGCCAGCAGCCCGCCGGCTATAAATTCAAGCCGCAGATCGAGCCCGCTGGCCGTTATGCTGAAGCGATCGATGCTGACAAACAGCACCAGCAAAGCTGCTCCCGCCAGCATCTTCACGCCCGCCGATGGCGCGTCGCTCACCACTTCGGGTTGCTCTGCCGGCTATTGGCCGTATGCGAGCTGTCTCGGTAACTTCAACTCGATCTCCCGGGCGCTCCGAAATAGACCGCGCTCCGTTGCACCTTCTAGGCTCAGGCTCAGCTGCCTATAGAGCAGCGCACCGTCCCTATCATACTCACGCCCGCCAGTTGACGGATAATATGAGGGTCAGGTCTGCAACGGGGTGAGGGTTCTGTTTCTCTGTTATGATATCGCTGCGAGCCATTGATCAGCAAAGGGCGGGAAAATAGTATGCTCTCTGAAACTGCACAATCGCGAGGTGCTTTCGCCTCGAAAGTCTCGGCTATCTGAATTATCTTCGAAACGTCCTGACGCAGCCCGGCAACTCGTGGGACGGCTTCTACCAGCCGCAAAGTCCCTCGATGAACTTCGCTTTACGCTACCAGCTTGCCTTTTCAACCTACGCACTCGCAGCCCTTGCGCAAAGAACGCCCGCATATCGTGCGCCCTACCTGGAAGCGATGCGTGCCGCGATCGAGAAAATGCTGCGAGTAGAAACGTGGGGCTACTGGCGGCGCCTGCCCCACAGCCCGATCCGCACCGCAGACGGCAACGGCGGTATCGCAAGCTCAGGCCACATCGCTGTCCTGCCCAGCCCTCACCAGCGCGCTCCCGCTCGGCCCACCCTCCGACCCCGTCGCGCAGACAACCTCCAATATTCCGGGCATCTCAGCACTATGCTCGGCCTCTACGAAAAGCTCTCGGGCGACGATCGCTACGACGGCCCGTTCACCCTGCATGATCCCGAGAGCGGCGTATCCTATACCTACACCCACAGCCAGGTGGCCGAGCGTATCCACCGCCAGCAGCGCGAAAGCAACTTCGGCGGCGTCTGCTGCGAGCAAGGGATGGCCTATGTGCCCTGCAACAACCATGCACTCGCCTCCAACTACCTTGCACGACGCTCTGCACGGCACCACTACGCCGCGATAACGCCCGCTGGCTCCAGACCGTGCGCGACAAGCTCGTGCTCGAAAGGCCCGCGTTACGCGGCGTCTTTGGCACCGCCTACATGAGAGATTTCAAGATGGCAACTCCGGTCGCCTTCAATTTCACCGATGCCTGGGCCTCGCTTTCATGCTACCCTTCGACCGCCCGCTTGTCCGCAAGCTCTACAGCAGGTTCAAGAAGCGTGGCATTGTCAGGGCAGGCTCCGATGGGGCATATGTCGGCTCGTCCGGCATGAGCGAGCGAACGGAGATAAGCGATGTCCCATCAATACGGGCTTCGGCCTCATCCTGGCCCGTGGCATCGGCGATGTGGAGCTGGCCGATGCGCTCTCCGCTTACGCTACCAATGCTTTCGGCGCGAGCTGGCAAGGGGACCGCTACTATTACAAAGAGGCCCCCAGAACCCTTCATGCTACCGCTCTCTATGCGCTGGCTTCCGCTATTGAGCCTGGCGGCGCGACCTTTGGCTCCCTCTTCACCGCCTCCCCCGGATCGCTCTACCCTCGCAGAGCCATACCTTGCCGATGTGTCCTCCCCTGCCCCAATCGGCGTATCCCGAGCCGAATACAACAGGCAAGACAAAACGCTTGCATTCACGCTCCGCCATGCAGGCGACCCGGCCCTCCTGCGTTCTGCC